>CAWHNM010000012.1:0-258018 GCA_963830665.1 uncultured Chloroflexia bacterium | reverse complement strand
TTGCTCCTTGTTGATGGCTACACTAGCATAGAAATTAACCATATTCCCATCCGGATCCCGAAACCAGACGGACCGCAGCCCCCAGGGCTGGGTGGTTGGGAGCTTGGCGAACGGTACATCCAGTGCCTTCAAGCGCTCGTATTCCTTGTCGACATCCTTAACTTCAAATTCAAGCACACAATTTCCGGATCGCGCGCCGGTTGTCGCACCGGCTGCCATATCTTCCACCAGGTGCGCGGAGCATATGGACAATTTTGAGCCCGGGATTGAAAAGGTTGCAAAGGTATCATCACCTTCCGCCAATTCCTGCAGCACGTTCTGATAGTAGTCGCGCAGTCGCCGCACATCCTGGGTGACAATGCAAATACCATTGAATCTTTTCATGGTAGTCATTCGCTCTATATCCTGATCCACGGCTCGTCCCCCGCGAGCCCAACGGTCGGACTCAGCAGCGAGATTGGCAGCATCCTTCCAATTATGCACTATTTCCGACCGGATGCAACCCTAAATCTGGGGGGCCGGGGTTATTGCTCGCCCGGCGATTCATTTAGCCTGCGTACGGGCGAGAAAATGAGCCACACAGACGCCATCAGAATGCCTGCTGCGCCCACCAACCATGTCCAGCGCGCCCCGATTACAGTTGCTACCATGCCACCTACCAATGCACCAATGGGCGTGGCGCCTTCCCCCATAAAGTCGAGGCTGGCACTGACCCGCCCAAGCAGATGATTGGGAATGAGCGTCTGCCGCAAGGTGGTGACATTAATAAAGAACACCGACCAAAAGATATCGCCCATCAACTGTATGACAAAGATCAGACCACCCAGCCTCCCCACCTGCCAGGTCGTGATCGGCAATAAAAGTAATCCACTCCACATGGGGATGATGACCAGCGAACCGATGAGTGTGCGCCCCATCCCAAAACGGTGGGTGATGGGTCCGGCTACCAAAGTCCCAATGAACGCGCCTATCCCACCAATACCAATGCTCACACCTACAATCGCCGGCGACAAGCCCAAATCCCGTACCAGGAACAACCAGTAGATCGTACCAATGAAACTACCAAAGAAACGGTGCGTGGCTGTGGCACCCATCAGCGCACGCAATACAGGATGGCGTGCAACGATGCGCAGCCCTTCTGCCATCTCGTGCCAAACGTGAGGGGTTTCGCGTGCTGCAGGTGTTGGCTCGGGGGTGCGAATCAACCCCAGGCTGGCCGCCGAAAAAAGATAGGAGCCCGCGTCCACGAAAATGGAAAAAGGAGCACTTAACCATTGCACCAATGTACCGGCCAGGGATGGTCCAGCGATCTCTGCCAGGGAGTCACTTGCACCAATGCGGGCGTTGGCTGCCATCAAACTATCGCGTGTTACCACAGAGGGCAGAAACGATTGATCAGCAACGTTGTAGAACACAGTCAGTATGCCTACCAGCCCGGCTACTACGTACAACAGCGACATACTCAATATGCCTGTCAGGGCTGCGATTGGGATCGAGAGCAAAATGAATGCCCGCCCGAGGTCGGCAGCGATCAGGATTGGCTTGCGCCGCAGCCGGTCGACCCATACACCCGCCAGCAGACTGATCAATAACACCGGCAAGCCGGCAAACGCGCCGAGCCAGCCCATTTGCGCAGGCGTGGCCTGTAAAACCATCACCGCGGTGGCTGCCATGGCTGCACTGGTGATGTGCGTGCCGAATTTTGAAACGGTCTGCCCGGCCCAAAGTTTGACAAAATCGGGATTAGCCCAGAGATTAGTGGCGCGCCTTTGATCCATAGGCTAAGTTGACAACAGTGGCTTGTATGGTCTCTGGCAAAGGCTGGCTGCAAAAGCAATTCGGTTTATTGCTCTCCGTTCCTCTCGGCTTTGATCTCATAATGTTGCGAGCGTTCATCAAAGTGGGATAAGACTGCGCGTGCCTTCGGCGGAAGCACGCGGTTTCATGGGGCTGACACTGGTTTAATCTCCGTCCAGGTTGTACCGCCGTCAACAGTATGGAAGAGGGCAGGGTTGGCGCCGTCGCTGACGATCGCCCAACCAACCTGCCCGTTGATGAAGTCGAACTGTGCCGTCAACCAGTCAACTTTCCGGATGGTTGTCCAGGTCATGCCGCCATCCGTGGTTTGTTGCAGCTGGTTGGGGTCGCCTGCACCTGAAATGAGCAGCCGCCAGCCAGTGCTGGCATCCACAAAGCTTTCGTTACCGGCTGCCAGCCAGGAGCGCCAGGTCTGGCCGCTGTCTGCGGTTAGATAGCCGTAGCTGAAATTAACGGGTGATTGCCCGGGGTAATTCAGAAAACAACTCCATTGCAGTGCAAATGCCTGTGCGGATATCCTCTCCATCCTGGTTACCCCACAGCGCACCTGGACGTTCGCATCGACATTTGGATCTGTTATGTCAGGTGGAAATACCTCTGGAGCAGGGAGTGGGGAATCACGCACCCATAAATTACCCCCATCTGGAAGTACGCGCCAGCGTGGGCGCAGCCTTGCCGTTAAGAAAATCCTCTAAACGCGTACCCTCGACTGCGCCGACATTCGAACAGTTATCGCCGATCCACCCGTCCAGTTCGTTCAGGAATACCATCCCGCCCGAGAGACACAGGCTCGCAACGTCACCACGGGCGAATGTCCATGAGACTCCTGAATCCCCGGTCTTCAGGAGGTCCTCATAGGTGGTATTGCTCATTCCGATGTGGTTCACAAGCAGGAACCACCCGCTCGTCCCTCCGGAAAATTCCATGGCGATCGGTCGATAATCGGGTCCGCCAGCCACAAAAGGAACACCCCGCTGCCAGGTCCGGCCTGCATCTGTGGTCTGCCAGGTGAGATTGCAAGGCCACCCCTTGCAGCCTGCCATGATATAAGGATCCAGGGTGTTGACCACAGCCCAGGCATGCCTGGAGTTGCTGAAAGCATAGAAGCCGCCTTGCGGTGGGGTGACATCCTGCCAGGTATTTCCGCCATCGCTTGTTCTCAATAAATGGTTGGCGGAATCGATCGCCCAACCGCTGGCGGCGTCCAGCATCCCAAGAGTGGAGAACTGGATCGGGATATCCGGCTGATAGGTCGGGAAGGGCGTGCGCGTAGGCAGTGGGGTGGCTGAGGAAGCTGCTCCGTCGGAAATTGGGGCCGGGGTATCCAGAGGCGAGCCGGAAGGCAGCTTTGTCAATGTCGAGGAGAGCGGCAGGAAGGCAGGTGTAGCTGTTGCCGCTCCCACGCTGATATGGGATGGCACGCAGGCGGCCAGCAGGAAGGGTAAAGCGAACAGGATGATTTTCTTCATGACCATTCTTCCTTGATCGATTTGTTCCAATTGCCTGTGATCCCGTTCATGTTTTGCCACCGCTGGTATGCACCAGATTAGAGAATCTTGCCATGTCGATCGCCCAAAACCAGCTGCCTGTTCCATGTCGTTTATGGGAAAACCGGTACAGAGCGGCTTTACGGTATGGGCGAACCTATTTAGACTCGCCCGGAAAGATCACGCCGCTTACCACGCCAGCGGAAGGATCACCAATCCAACCAGGATGAGCCAGTTCGTATGATACCATGCACCGGTCCCCATCAGGGCGTAACCTAAAACCCCGAGTATTTCAACCGGGCTTCTTCCAACCTTTTGGAATACCCAATACTTGGGCGACCCTGTCGGCGAATCCATCCAGCGGTTCGATTTCGCTCCTTGAACATACCGGGATGTGGTTTTCCTGGCATTCTTTCAGGATCGTGAGGGTGATCCGTTTGTCAAATTTGAGGAATTTTAGCCAGGCCTGCTCCGGCTTCGGTAATTGATGGATGATTTCCTTCATGGAAATTCGTTCATCGGTTTCGTTCCAGATTTCGGCACTTGACCGCCCCGGTCTCGCCAGGCAAACAATCTGACGGGGAGGGGTTGCCTTTGTAATGAGGCCGGGGTTGCAAATCCCACCATCGATCAAAACGCTGGCGTTTAGGTCGGAGGCGCCAAGGTCTTCGGCCAGTAAGTCCAAATATTCAGGAAGCGCAGCCTGATTAAAATGGTTGAACTCTTCCCACGACATGTCGAGCAACCACGCCAGTCCGTTATCGGCCTTCGACCAGATTGTGTTGACAGGGTGACGTTCCTGAGTAAATCGGTTGTGATAAGTCCCATAAATATGGGCATCCAGGTCATAGACAGGGATACCAAACCTGGCGGAAAGGACCTGACAAATGGTCGTTTTACCTGAGCCGGCGCCTCCGACGATCCAATACAGCTTGTCACGCCGTTGGAGTACAGCGCGGGATTGTGCCAGTAGAGCATGGTTGATGATGAATTGATCCGGGTTTTGTTTTGACATTGTTCAAGTTCTCGGGCAAGCACTTCCTCTTGTATTTATATAACTATTACAAAAGTGCGACGCACTTTGGGATTGCGTCGCACATCTCGATTGATATTATTCGGATTCTTTCTATAACTCTTCCTTATTAAAGCGCCAGACTGCCAGCCAGACAAACAGCCCGATCTCCACGCAAATGATAATGACCTGGGGCAGGAAAGCCGCCACCGGCCCGCCTTGCAGCAGCACTGGCAGCAGCGCATCATTGCTGTTATTTACCGGGACCGTCAGAGTCCAGGGCAGGACAGACTTGAGCAGGGGCGTTAGTCCAAACAAATACTGCTGGATGAAGAGCAACCCGAGCGAAATGCCGATCACCGCGCCGCGGCTGTTCAGGAAAGCCCCCAGCATCAAGGTGCAAGCCAGGTACCAGAGCAGGGAAAGCCAGATGACGCCCAGGCCGGCCAGGAAAATCAGCGGGTTCAATAAATGGCCCATGGCGATAACTGAGCAGAGGATAGGCCACCAGCCCCGGGATCAGCACTGTGGTGACCAGCACGGACAGGCTGTTGGCAACCAGCTTGGCGAGGATGAAGGCCGGGCGTGAGGCGGGTTTTGAGAGCACCCAGGCAGCCGTGCCATCCGATTTCTCACCGATCAGGGAGCTTTGCATCTGGATGATCACCGCTACCGCCGGAAATATGCTGGCGAAGATACCGTAAATCAGGGTCACGGTTTCGCTGTCGTTGCCGCCCTGCATGATTATGGAACCCATCAGGAAACCGATCACGGCCACCCAGATCAAGGACTGGATCCACCAGCGGCGCGTACGCCACCAGCGTCCGAACTCATTATCCAACAGGTTGTCGAACCCGCGCCGCCAGCCGCGCTGGCTGACCAGTGTTAATTCGCTGTCATTTGCCATGCTGGCCTCCCTCGATCACCTGCATGAAGATATCCTCGAGCTCATACTTTTTACGGTTGAACTCGGTCACCACCACTCCCTGGTTGACCAACAGCTTGTTCAACTCGGCTTCAGCGGCGGCCGGGTCGCTCACACTGACCTGCCAGGTGGTTTCACCGTTGACCTGTCCGGCGGTGATCTTTGAAACCCAGGGCTGCGCCTGCACCAGAGCCTGGGCGGCGCTCCCATCTCCTTTTAAGTGGATCACATAAACCACCCCTTCGCTGCCGGCGAGCAGTTCCTGGATGGGTCCCTGCACCACCAGCCTGCCTTTATTGAGGATGACCACCGTGTCGCTCACCTTCTGCACGTCATCCAGGATATGGGTGGAATAGAAGATGGTGGAGTATTTGCGCAGCTTCGACATCACTTCCAGCACGTCCCGCCGCCCGATCGGATCGAGCGAGGCAGCCGGTTCGTCGAGGATCAGCAGGTCGGGGTAATTGACCTGGGCCTGGGCAATGCCCAGCCGCTGGCGTTCGCCGCCCGAAAAGGTCTTGATGGCGCGGTCGGCCTTTTCCGCCAGGTCGACCATGTGCAGCATCTCGTCCACACGCTCTTCAATGGCTTTTTCAGGGCCCTTGTAGAAGAAGCGGGCGGTAAAGCGCAGCGTCTGGCGGGCGGTCATGTACTCGTAGAAATGAGGTTCCTGGGGCAGGTAGCCGATGCGGGCGCGGATCTCCTCGCTCTGGCGCACGCTGTCCATGCCGAAGACGCAGGCGCTGCCGGCGCTGGGAGCGATCAGCCCGAGCAGCAGCTTGATGGTGGTGGTCTTGCCGGCGCCGTTCGGTCCCAGGAAGCCGAAGATCGAATTGTGCTGCACCGTCAGATCGAGCGACTGCAGGGCATTAATATTCTTATAGGTTTTGCTCAAGCCGTGCGTTTCGATCACCGGGCCTGGCTTTTCCGCGGGTTGTGCTGTGGTCATTGCATTCATATAAGCCCTTCCTTAAAAAACATCTCGCTTTTGTGGTTCAAGTGGCTAAATGATTATAAACCGGATGTCATGAGCCATACAACAATGCGCACGATCATTTTCGCCAGTTTGTTTTCAACGCGTCAGCACCCAGATTGCAAAGCCAAAGATCAGGAGCCAAAGCAAGATAGTGCCGGCTTGCCACAATCGCCTGGGCCAAACGGCCAGACCGGATGGCCGCTCCGGTTCGGCGTGAGCATACATCCGCTCCACCAGCAATTGTACCGGGAAAAGCGTCAGCAGGATCCACGGACCGAGAAAGGCTTGCGGGAAAAGGTATTCCGCGCCGATCGAGATCAGGAATACGGCCGGATTGGAGATCTGCCTCGCCAAAATATACTGCTTCTCCTTGGTGGTGATCTCGGGATCAACCAAGCCATGGCTGACAGCATACAGCCAGGTCAGGGTCAGCATGATCCCGGCCAGGATAAAATTGGCGGCATACATGGCCCAATAGGGTGGATAGCTGCCGGGTGTGGAACTCACCAGGCTGATGGTGGCTGTGGTGAATGGCAACAGGCCGACGAATAACAAAAACAAAAGGTTGTATCCCAACAGGCTGCGATCGTAGCGAATAATATGGTCAAAATCCCGGTGGTGTGCCAACCAGTAATTCCCGGCAACGAAAAAGGTCATCAGATAACTGAAGAGATGCGGACCGAGCCATCTGGTAAAGCTGGTCACATCCCCACCGGCGGAATTGAGCGCATCCGGAATTCGCAGATCCAGGACCAGCAGTGTCAGCACCGTGGCAAATAAGCCATCGCTCAGTGTGAGCAATCGTAAAGGCTCTTTTCCCTTGGGTAAGATCGTTTTTCGTGCCCGGTTATCTTTCATATATTCTCCAATTCATGCCTCAGGCAGCGGAACTGCTCCTTGCCGTGCGCCGTAACAACCACCAACCATATAACGCAAAAAGACCGGTGAGAACGATCGGCGCGATCACTCCAGCCAGGGAAAGGGATCGAGGCGGAGTTAGCGCAAAGCCGCGGCTGGCGATATCCACGAAATCGATCAGGGCATGCAGGAGGATGGCCGGCCAAATTGTGCCAGTGTAAAGACACATTCCTGCGAATCCGATGCCCAGCAACGTGGCATAGATGATTTGGACTATCGTGGCCGTGGCAGAGGCGCCCTGCAATATGTTAACCACATGACTGATTCCAAAGAAAAGCGAGGACAACAAGACGGCCCGTCTCACGCCGCCCGGTACCAATGCACGCAGTACAACTCCGCGGACCAACCCTTCTTCTGCAAAACCGACCATCAATGTTAGCATCCCGAACCAGATCATTTGACTTGCCCTGGCGGTTTTAAAACCACTGGTAACTGTCACCAGGATTGGTAAAAATAGTAAAGGAAGACAGGCGGATAACTTGCGTAAAGATGTAGTGTGTTTGAAGCCGGCCTCACGCCACCACCCCAGGCTTGTGAGCAGCCAGATGACATATGCACAAAACACGAATTCGACAATCAACCGGTTGGAGAGTTCTGAAAGCTTCAGGTAAGTCAAGCCTGCATCCAGGAAAAATATCAATCCGACTGCCAGGGTGACTGCCAGGATTGAAAAGACAATTGAATGTCGTTGACCCAGCTTGTTCATTGTTAGCCTCGAATTCTCTTGTACACCTATATACTCATCATCCAATCGGATGCGCGATGTTTACCTGCGCCTGCAGGCGCCGTATTCCGGCGAGGCGGCATAGGCGCGCAGCGCCTCCAGCCGCCGGACGGTCAATGGGTGGGTGGAGATCATTTCGCGCAGGTTATCCTCCAGATGATCGTCTTCCGCTTCGATGCGGCGGAGGGCCAGCTGCCGGGCTTGCGCTGAGCGGGCTGCCGAGGCGCCGCCCACCAGTTTGATCAGCGCCGAGGCGGCCTTTTCCGGTTTTCCGCAGGCCAGCAGCCCGGCCCGGTCGGCGGAATATTCACAGGCCCGGTTCCACCAGCGGAATGAGAAATACAGCACGACCGCAGCCAGGTATGGGCTGGGAACGCCGGACATGCCACCGATCAGCGAATTGAGCCAGGTATGCCCCAGGCCGGCGTGCCCCAACTCGTGCCCGATGATGAAGCGCAGCTCGTCCACGTCCATCAGGCCCAGCACGCCGGCATATACCACCACCACCGGAGCTTCCCCAAGCCCGAAAGTGTATGCGTTCAAAGTATTTCCCGGCGCAATGAAAGTACTGAATGAGCCGGATTGCAGTCGCACCGCGCACTCTTTCACCAGGGCTGCCAGTTCCGGTTGGGTCTGGAGTGTGACCGGGTAGGCTTTTTCGATCAATTCTTTGTGGTGGGAACGATTGAGCAGGTAGGAGATCACCAGCATGGCCAGCACGAACAGGGCGCTGCCGCACAGCGTCGCCAGCGCGGTGACGGCAATCACCCCGCAGACCAGGATCAACGTCAGCGCCAGGATGATCTGTTCGTTCGGGTAACGGTAGGATGTCATCGTAGCTTGATTTTACTTGAAAAGATCCTTCAGCCCCCGAATGGTTTGACCAGGCCTGCGCGGCGGGACCCGCTCGACCGCGATAATTTCCTGCCATTCCTGGCTGTGAATGCAGATATGGCGGCCAGGAAATGGGCCGGAGCAAGCCCCGGGCACGGGGTGAGGCCAGTTCTCGGCCTTCTTCCGGGAGTACGCTCACGTCTCGTATTGGTCCGCCTGCCTCGACAGACCGCCGGTCATTCTGCCCGATGGAATATTTCGTTGGGTGAGATCTCCAGCACTTTGAACCTGCACCAAAAATCCTTCCCGATCGGGCTGCAGGCATACACCCCCACTTCGAGCTGCTCAAACTGCTTGTGCATGTGCGTGATGCGTAATTGGAGCCAATTCAGGCCATCATAAGAGTGTTCAAGCAGGAAATCGCTTCCGCTTTTACTGATCCGGTACCACATCTCCTTGACGCTCGCAGGTATGTCTTGCGTTGCCCAATCGGAAAAGCCGAGGTTGGTGGCGACCGACCCAAGACGGCTGGTCTCCTCATTTTCATATTCTGAAGATACTTTGATCCAATTCTCCCTGTCGCCGCGTACCATCAGTCCGCATTGATCGTACTTCCCCTGGGGACGAAATTCCACCTGCGCCATAAGAGAAAAGTCGCCCGGCAGCTGTGTCAGGAGGCAATGGCCATTGTCCCTTTGAAAACCATAGTAGGTATTTTGCCAAAAATCGGTCTTCTCATCCGTAAAGATCTCCAGGCCTGCGCCCAACCGGAATTTGGCCGGTTCGTTGAACCAGTGGAAAGGCTTTGGCAGGCAGGCTAGCAGGAATTTTTCTGTAATTTGCATAATATCACCTGCGATCAAATGGTTTGCTCGTCGATCATTCCAAGAAATGCGTTGACAGCTTCCGGCCAAAAGGCCTTGCCGGATTGAGCTCGAATATATTCCACAACTTCTTCCATCTTCCAGGCTTTGCGGTATGGACGATCCGACGTAAGGGCATCGAAGACATCTATTACCGCAAAGAGCCGCGCAGCCAGGGGGATCTGTTCCCCCTTAAGTCTGCGCGGATAACCTGTTCCATCCCACCTTTCATGATGGCAGTAAGGAATATCCATGGCGGAACCCAGATACTCGATCTGCGAGAGGATCTGATAAGCTTTTTCGGGATGCGTTTGCATAATAGCCAATTCTTTGTCTGACAACCCATCGGACTTTTGTAAAATCGCATCCGGAATTGCCATTTTCCCGATATCATGCAGGAGTGCACCTCTTTTGATATTTCCCATTTCAGATTCGGGTAAACCCATCCGGCTTGCCAGGGCGACCGTCAGGTCCGCAACCCGATGGGTATGGGCATCCGTTGCATGGTCCCGCATATCCAGCACACGTGACCATCCTTCCAGGGTTGCATCGTAAGCCAGGCTGAGCTCTACGGTGGCCTGTTGGGCTTTTTTGTATAATTGCGCATTTGCAATTGCAAAGGATACCTGAAAAGACAAAATATAACTCAGATCGATCTCACTTTTGGAGAACTGGCGGGGTTTGCTGGTGGTTCCAACGATAAAAACACCGATCACATCTTCCTTCAACAACAACGGAAAATACAGGATCGACACAAGCTGGCGTGAATCCACCACAATTTTTTCGGCAGCCGACAGGCGGGCCTTTCTCGCGTCATCCAGGTAGACGGGCGCTTTCGTTGAAACGACCTTGTTTATGTGCGGGTGATCCGTGAGGCGCGCACGGCGAAGCTCATCCGGGAATTGCGCAGGTAAGGGCGGGGTGGCTGCCCCCAGGTATAAGTCCCCGTTCTCAAGCGTGTAAATTGCACCGGTATCCAGGCCAAACAGACCGGTGGCGCTCTCGATCGCGATCTGCAGAACTTCGCTTATATCCAGGGTGGAAGCCAGGGAACTGCTGACCTTAAGCAGGGTCGATAATTCTTTGGCCGGTATTCGCGTTGTTAATTGATCATAACGCTTCGATTCCAGGGTGTCTCATTTTGTACGCATTTGGCATATCTTACCCCATGTTGGGTGGAACGTGTCTACTTGATTTTCTTATCCCAACCGGTCAATTAAATGAGTTGGTTCTGCCGTCCACTGGCCGCTGGCTCATAGAACTCCCTAGCGTTCCAACTCGACCAGCAGGCCGATGTGGTCGGAGGGCCACTGCCATTCACCTTTCAGGTCAGCCGGCTGGTTGAAGGCCAGTTCGGCGCGCAGTATCCTGGCGCTCCCGCCCGCCAGGAACTGGTAATCGATGCGTTCCTCCAGGGGCTCGTCCGGGCCGGCGTTAAGATCGTCGATGCAGCAGGTCAGTCCGGGCTCGTCCGGGTGGAGCGCCCGGAAGGCATCCATCCAGGCGCCGGATAACAGGCGGATCTGTGGGGAGTCCTCCCGGGCATTGAAATCGCCGGCAATCAGCTTCAGGCCGGTTGGCAGCCTCTCAACGAACGCCAGCAGCGAGCCGGCCTGCCCGAGGTTTTTCTGCGCGGCCAGGTTGGTCAGATGGGTATCCACAAAGGTCACTTCACCCCAGGGGGTCAGGGCGGTTGCCGACAGGGCCACCCGGCTTTCGAACAGGTTGACCTGCGGCGCCAGGCTGATGGAGCGCGCATCCTTCAATGGAAAGCGGCTCAAAATGGCCTGGCCGGTCTCAAAGAAGATCAAATATTGATTGCCTTCGGCCCGGTAATACAGGTAGTTGTAGCCCAATTCCCGGGAAAGGACGGCCGCCGCGTTGCCGGTCCGCAGCGTCCAGGGCACCTCCTGCAGCAGCACCACGTCCGCGTCCAGCTGGCGGATCCCGGCCGCGATCAGTTCCATCCGCACGGGCAGGTTCTTGAAATCCGGGAAGCCGTGCAGCATGTTCAGCGATGCCACCCGCAGCGCACCCGGGCGCCTGTCCCGGGCCGTTGCGGCGCAGCCTGCCGGGCAGCCTTCAATTCTCCGCCCGGGGATGCTGGCATTCACCACGTACAGAGCTGCCAGACCCAGGCCGGCCGCCAGCCAGAGCCATTTCCAGGCCCGCCTGCGCTTGCGGGCAGGCGGATGATTCTTCAGCGGTTGCTGCTTGTGTTGATCCATATCCAGGCCTCCTGGGTGACGCTGCACAAATCTACCAGAGTCTCCGGCGCCGTCCCGGCTGGCCTGTCCTGCCTGCTTGTCCTGCGTTTTTGGCAGGGCCTGTCCTGCGTTTTTGGCAGGGCCTGTCCTGCGTTTTTGGCAGGGCAACCGGTTCTTTTGGGTGTTCCGCACTCGCTCTGCAGGGGAAGCCGGTTTTAGGCCGCCGTGCAAGCAGGATCAATCTGCTAGTGCTTAGGGTGCCTAACAAATCCTCGCTTTAGGCGGCGTCCTCGCCGCCGAGGAAAGTACCCAGAATGGGCACGGCGGCGGGAGCGGTTTTGTTAGGGGTTCTTTGGCTCCAGGACAATGTCGAATGTGCCTGTCGCCTGCCCGTTTGGGTGGTAGCTGTTTTGGCCGATCGTGATAAAACCTGGAGCTGAAATCTGCATGTGAATATGGTCCGGAGGGTCGCATTCGAAACGGTAAAATCCGCTGGAGCTTGTGTACAGTGTCGCCCGGGCTTCATCGGGATGACCACGATCAGGATACTCTGGCCAGAACTCAAGCTTGGCGTGCGGGATCGGCGAGCAGTCGCGGCTGGACAAAACGACACCGGTAAGAACGTGTCCGCTTCCGACGGTTGAGCGCACAGGCGCATCCGGCTTGTAGGTGGGGCTGACCCCATCATTGAAGGTGGCAGGGCAGTTCACCACCGCTGAGGTGAGCGTTGGAGGCGGCGGCAGAACGGCGGGTGTAGGTGAAGGCATCCGGGCAGTCCCGCAAGCTGCCAGTGCTGCGACAAGGAGGAGCTGGGCGAGGCTGCTTGCGCTGCCAAAGGGGGGTTTGTGCGACATCAAGGATCAGCTCAGGGGCAGGAGTTGGATTTCGAATAGTAAAAGCCTGCGGGCCGGGCGGCTCACTATTTTATTGCGCTTGCACTTTTTGACCGGACCAATTGCGGGTGCGCTTATCGAGGAACAGGTAGTAAATGGACAGAACACCACTGTAAACAAGAATAATTGTGTAAATGGTCAGGCTTAGGATATGTTCGGGTTGGATGGTTCTGAAGAGTATTAAAAAGGGTCCGATCAGGATGAGGTCATATGCCAGGAAGCTCAACAACTGTCCCAGGGCGTTGAACCAGCGCGGTTTTAACAGCCCGTGGATGAAATAAAAGGCGTCGCCCAGAAAAATGCAGCCAAATATCACGGACGAATCCGGATTCACATCCCATGGAAAAACCGGTAAACGCAAAACCATGGCTCCACCAGCCATGATCAGGGCGACGCTGAAAATCCCAAATGAGAAGCGTACCAGCATTGGAGTGGGGCGTTCGTCCCTGACCGGGATCTTTTGGCTCCACAGGAAGGTAAGCGCACTGGCAATGACCGAAAAAATCCCCGCAATGCTGTAAGGGATCAACTCCTGGCGGCCGTTTGCAGACAAATAGAAGAAATAAACACTGGTCGTGGCCGCGATGACCAGCACGTTCAGCGACCCGGCCGGCAAAACCCCCCATTCGCCTTTCCAGCTGATCCACAACATGGCAGCACTGACGGCGGCCAGAATTGAGCCAATGAATAAATAGGAGAGCCGGCCATCCGGCCAGGGCCAGACAGCCGTTGCAATGGGGTAACGGAAGATAAAACCGAGGCTCATCAACAGGACCAAAGCCCCGCCAACGAACAGTGCGTAGCGTAGAAATTTCATCGGCCACCTCATAATTACGTATAATTATATTCCGAATACTCATATTTTGAATAGCATATCTCACCAACCCCCTATCAGTCAACTATGAATAGCTTAACTCCTGTCGAGGTGTAAGACCGATGTGGTTCTGCATGATCAGCTACCTGGTAGCTCATGCCAGGCGATAGAATAAATTTCCTGCCATCCGAGAGCTCGGTATGCAGTTCACCTTCCAGGCATAAAAGGATATGACCTTTTGTACACCAATGGTCCGCCAGGTAACCAGGACTATATTCGACCAGGCGGACCCGGATATCATCAAATTGCTGCGTGCGCCAATAGGCCATCCCTGATTTGCCTTTGTGTTCGATCGGGTCAATTTGCGACCAAACAGTCAAACCAAAGGGGATATTTTTCATGTCCATATTATTTTCCAGTCTGCATTTTCACGCAACTCGATCGGGTACGCATTTTGTTATTCGGATTTCTCCGGGTGGCGTATCGTTCGGAGCAGCCACACCAGCAGCACGATCAATATTATGGTGAGCGTGCCGATCGGTGGGACCACGCCCCAGGCGGCTGTGCCGCTCAGGGTTGTCTGAACGATGGGTGTAATCAGGATCGGTATGCCGGTCAGTATCAGGAAGACAATGAAAGCGGGTGAAATTGTATACGCCAGGGATTTCCTTTTCATCAGCATGATGCCGGTGGCTATGACACCTGGCAGGAAGAATGCCAGATCGAGGATATGGACCGGGTTGGTTGGTACAGCCATGTCAAGGATGCTCTGGGGTGTTTTATTGGAAAGCAGGGCCGGTACATCTTCAGAAAGCCACAGCAGATAGAAAAGACCCGCCGTAATGAGCAGGAACCAGGCCACCACCAGGACTGCCCGCCGGCTTGTGAAAGCTGATTCAACCGCTTTGTGGTCGATGGCTGTGACGCCGCCGATCAACGAAAACAGGCTTAAACCCAGCACCGTGACCCACAAGAGGATCAGCGGTCCGAACGGTACTGAAAATGTATAGATCACATAGTTATAGACGGTAAATGTCAGCACGCCCAGCCAGAGCAGATAAGCTCGTAACGAACCGCGTAATGCCAGCACCGCCAGGATCAGCCACAGCGGTGCGACGATCGCCAGGTTGGCGATATCCTGTGCCAATGCCTGTGGGAAAAAGGCCGGCGTCAGGCCCGCGTAGATCCTGTTTACAGACAGCGCAATGATGTTTCCAGCGACAGCCAAAAGGACTGCTCCAATTGAGAGCCACAGCCAGACCGCAGTGCCAGGCAGGGCAGCCTTCCTGGCGATTTTGCTTGCAGCGTTTTGTTCTTTCATAATGATCATCCCTGGTCCCTGAAGGTTTGGTTTCGCTATCCAGCCCACTAAGCGGGCTTTGTCACTCAGCCGGGGATTTTAGTCCCCCGGCTGCCTCTACTTGGCGTTCTCTCAAGGAGAGACGGCGCTGGACAGCCCTGATATTGTTCATATGTCTATTTTTTCAAATCGGTTCTTCTAATTTTGATTGGAATGATAAAGGGCGTTTCCCTTTTATATTCAATATATTCATTTCCAAATCTTATCTGCAATTCTTTCTCCTCTATTATTTTCAAGTAACCGATCAAGATAGCTGCAAAAATTGCCACTGCTAATAGCGCGGTGAACGATCCGATCAATATCGCAATTCCGCCATATGCAATTATTGTCCCCAAAGTCATTGGATTTCTACAGTATTTGAATGGGCCAACGATCAGAAGTTTTTTAGTTGGTAGCATCGGAAAGGGAGTTCCCGATGCTAAGGTGATTTGAATTACGATTGTCCATATTGCGACGATACCGCCGATTATGATTGCCATGACGCCAATAATAATATTCCCCAATCCATGGAAAAGCGAGCCAATACCGAAGTAATTGTCAACACGCGGTAATACAACAACCAGAAGAACCGGAATCGTTATTGGAAATATTAATGCGCCGATTGCCAATGCCAATATTCGGTTTTTGTTTGAATTATCTTGATTCTGCCACTTCAGGAAATTATTCATATCGACCTCCCGAAATTCGGTTGGTAAATCGGCTGCCCAACGGATTGGCTTAGTGGCAGCGGCGGGAACGGCGAGACTCTTCAATTATCGCTCCAATTCTGGCAAAACGCGCCAGTTTTCGAGCGTCAAGCCGCTGTCCATTGGAGAGAAGGGTTAGCCGGTTTGGACTTGACTCAGGATTTTGAAACTCGCGAGGGACCGCCTGGTCAAATCCAGCGCGATACTTTGGTACTGTTTCAGAATGATATCGTCTTTCGCGATAACCGCGAGGGTATGGCCCGTGACCTTGACATTCTCGTGGTAGAAAATGATGAACTCGTTCCGGCGCGCTGCGTCAATTACCCGCTCAAAGCGCGAAGTCATTTGCTCATCTTCCAAATGATAACCGTGGCTTTCGAGCAGGCGCGCCGTGTGGTCAATCTCAGCTCCAGGTTGTGCAGCCACGTCGTCGGCTATGCTGAAAAAGTAATTGTCGTGGCCGTAAATCTTCCCACCCAGGTCCACCGGGTTTCGCGGAAGATAGCTATAGGTCTTCTGATTGTTGTCCAGAAATCCTTCGAATTGGAGAACGATCATGCGCTCGACTTGCTGCTTTTTCGCCACGACGAAAACGTGGCGGTCCACGTATGCAATGCCTTTAAGGTCGAATTCGACATTGCCAACGTAGGTAAAAGCCGGGTCGAACTCGATTTGAATCGACGGATTAAGCAGCGATGTGAAGCATCGCCCTTTTACGAATCGTTGCGGGTTCGTCCTGTGTGTCATGTGTGTAGTAAAGAGGTGAGCCGGCTGACATTTGTTTTTACGGCTTGTTTAACCGAGCATGGGTGCTCTGCATGACCGTCGAACCAGGTTGGGATATTAAGCCGCATTGGGTGAACCATTTAAGACAACCATTATCATCGACCCGTACCGATAATACATCCACCTTGTCTGCAATTCATTATAGGGTTTTTCACCTGCGAGTCAAGGACCGCTCAGAGATTTAACCTTGACGAGTTAGAACATTTGTTTTATCATGACTGCGCGGCCAGGATTTCCTATGGGAATCCTTGCCGCCTTTTCTTAGGCACCTTGACAACCGAACTTCCGTAAACCCGCCGCCGTGTCCTGATGTCCTTACAGGGCTGCGTCCCGATGTTCTTACGGGAAGTGCATTCGTTCCGCGCGATTTTCAAATTAAGTGACCTAAATTCGCACGACTTGCATGGGCGCTCTACTTCTTCTCCAGATACGCCTGCTTTTTACGGCGAGGAATAGTCGTTCCTCCGTCGATCCGAGGAACGACTTTTTCCCCTCCGAAAAGCCAGTTCTATCCCGTATATCCGGCCGAAAAACGTTCATCTCCGTTCATCTCCGCTAAAATTCGTTTTTTTAGATCACATATTACTCGTAACCCGGCACTCACGCTCTCTCGCCAACCCAAAATCCTTTCCCTTTGTGTAACTTTGGGTCCTTAGTGTTGAGATCTTTTTTCCTCCAACCGATTCGCACCTTTACTTGTCCGTGATCGCCTTCATATTTAATTAACTTTCTCAGAATATACTGGTAATTACAGCAAGGAACCCGGCCGGGTCAGAAACCCTTGCAACACCCCGAAGGATGAACGATGGCTATTCAGCGGATTCAGACTGAGCTTACCAACTGGAGCAAGACCGCCCGCTCAGCCTGCCTGGTTTATCCTGTCACTGATCAAGCCGGGATCCTGGCTGCCCTGGCAGACGCGCGTGAAAAGCATCTTACCGTGATCCCGCATGGCGCCGGGCACAGCTATACGGATGCCGCTTTGAACACCAGCGGGGTCGTGATCGATACCACTCCCATGCGCCGGATCCTCGCCTGGGATGTTGAAAAGGGAGTTATGTGTGTCGAACCAGGGGTGACCGTACGGGATATGATCGCTCTGGCCGCGCCGGAGGGCTGGTGGCCTGCCATTGCTCCTTCCACACCGGATGTAACCATCGCCGGATGTGCCGCCATGAATGTCAACGGCCGCAATTCCTGGAAGTATGGCCCCTTTGGCAATACCATCCTTGCGCTGGATATATTGCTCACTACTGGAGAAACCCTCGCATTGGAATGGGAGTGCGATCCGAAGCTCTTCCATGCCTTCGTTGGCAGCCTGGGCTTATTGGGGATCATCACCTCCATAACCCTCCAACTTCAGCGCATCCCCTCGGGGTCCGTGCTTGTTTCCAGGCGCTCGGCTGCGAACCTGGCCGGGATTTTTTCCATTTTCGCTGAAGAAGAAGGACACAGCGACTTCATGGAGGCCTGGCTGGATGGCTTTGCCAGTGGGGAAGATCTTGGCCGCGGTCACGTCACGGTTGCAAAGTTGGGAGAATCCAGCGATGCGCCGCCCTCCCCATTCCGAATGCCCGCTCCGCCCGGCCTGGTGGAAAAACCACTCGCCCGCTTTGGTTCCAGCCTGACCCGCCCGCTGCTGCAGCCGGGAGTGAAAATGCTCAACCGCCTTAATTATTCCTGGGGCCGTCGAAGCCATTCAACCTCCGGGCGCTCGCGCAGCCTCTATCCGTACATGTTCTGGCCCTCGGCAGCCTTTGACTGGTATCACGCCATGTTTTTGGACGGCGTTGAAACCTTCCAGGCCTTTGTTCCGGATGCTCGAGCCCAGGCAGTCTTCTCGCAGGTGCTGCGCTACTCACAGCAGCACGGCTGCCTGCCGATCTGGTGCATCATTAAAAAGCACCGGCGTGACCCTTTTCTGCTGAGTTACCAGGTGGATGGCTGGTCCCTGGAATTAAATTACCAGCGCACCCGCCAGACCGCCCAAACCTTGCAGCAGGTCCTTCAGGACATGCTCGCGATCGTGATCGAGGCGGGCGGACGGTTTTATCTCGCCAAGGATCATTTCCTGACGCATGCCCAGTATCGCCGCAGTGTTGGTGATGAAGTCATTGATACTTTTCTCCAACATAAGCAGCGCTTTGATCCGGAAAATCTGCTGCAGTCGGATCTCTACCGGCGCCTCTTTCGGCCGGCGTTGTAATAAGGAAAACGGCCTTGCTGCCTGTCTTTTATACCAACCCGGGTGCCCTCGCCATTTTCATTGCCGCCTGCCTGATCTGGATCCTGCCCGAAAGTATCGGCATGCCCCGCCAAATGGCCAGGGTTGCCAGGAAGACAGGGTTGATCCAGGATCGCGGCTCTCTGATCATCCTGCTCGGGCTGCAGTGGACCGGCCTGGCCTTGGATTTTACACTGGCCTTCCTGTTCCCGGCTGCGGCGTTTTCCTGGCAGCGCCCGCTGACCTTTGGGCTGGGCGTGCTCCTCATCCTCCTGGGGACGGCTTTGCGTTGGGCTGCCATCCGCACGCTCGGGCGTTATTTCACCCGGGATGTGGCTGTGTCCGCCGGCCAGCCGGTCGTGCAGGATGGTCTGTATCGTTTTATCCGCCATCCCGCTTACAGCGGCACCTTTCTGACCATGCTTGGCGTGGGCCTGGCAGTCGGCAACTGGGCCGGCCTGGTCGTCTTGCTGCTGTGTGTCTTTTCCGGCCATTTCTACCGGGTTAAAATAGAGGAGCAGGCGCTGGTCCGCACCCTCGGCCAGCCCTATCTTGACTATATGCGCCGGACCCGGCGTTTTGTTCCAATGCTGTTCTAAATTTTTTTACCACAGATGAACACAGATAAAAGGGATTTGGGCGTCTTCGACAGGACTCTTAAGTATTAAAAATATTATATAGTGTTCATCAGTGTTCATCCGTGTTTATCTGTGGCTTGGTCCGACTTGTAATACACTTTCCAACAGGACCTGTCAGGTAACATAAATAAAAAAGGTGTGCAAGTGTTTGAATTCAGACTGAAGCGCCCGACCCAACCTCTGACGGATGCATGGCTGAAAATGCCCATTGCCTCACGCGGCTCCACCCTCTTGGGGATCAGCTTCCGCCCGCTCCAGGCGGCTGCCTTTGGCCTGGATCCACGCGCCGCGCTGCAAACACTGCTTGGGTATCCTTTTCAACTCATCCGCCTGGGGGCCTATTGGAACCAGATCGAACCGGGACCGGGAAAATTCCTGACCGGTGAGCTGGATCGGCAGATCGATGCTGCTGAAGCGGCTGGCAAACAGATCATCCTGTGCGTCGGCCCTCTGAAGACCTTCGGCTATCCCGAGTTCTTTGCGCCTGCCCACCATTTGCGCGTCTCCCTTTCCGGAACACACCCTGATCAAGCCGTCCGCCTACCCGGATCTTTTGGACGCGGCGGCCGCCTTCATCACCCGACTGGTGGAACGCTATCGCAGAGCGCCAAAGCATCCTTGCCTGGCAGCTCGAGCATGAAGCCGTCGATCCGCTTGGGGTGGAACATTCCTGGCGCCTGGATGTCGATTTTGTGGAACGGGAAGCCGAAGTAATCCGCAAAGCCGATCCGGCCCGGCCGCTGCTGATGAACGGATATTTGCCGGCCTCGCTGCCGGTGCGTTTCAACCAGTGGCTGCAGACGCGTGACCAGGGCGATTCATTGGCGCTTGCCCTGCGCCTGGCCGATCTGGTCGGGATCGACTATTATCCGCGCAATGCCCTCGTGAATGTCGGCGGCAGGACGCTTTACCTGGACGGGAGTCAAAGCGCCTGGCTGCAAACCAGGCAGAAACAGCTCTTCACATGGGCTGCCGGGCACCGGCAAAAGCTTCTGGTCACGGAAGGCCAGGCTGAGCCGTGGGAAACGGTCACGACTCCACCCAACCCGGCCAGCCAGGCCATGTACAGTTGTTTGCCTGAGCAGGTCATCCTCAACTACAACGCCTGGTTGGGCCAGGTCAGTCCAGCCGCGCCGCTGTATGCTTATCTCTTCTGGGGCGCCGAGTACTGGCTGCTGCGCAAGCAAGGCCAGGACCCCAGCTATCTGGGTGCTTTCCAGCGCATCCTGGAACATGCAGATCAGCACAGCTTGCCTTCCCTCTAAAAAAGGTCTGCTTCTTTGGTGTACCCAGCCCGTATCGTAAGCGCACCTTACCGGCCAAAACTTCCTGTACATCTTTTTTATCCCATTCAATCTGCATTCATCATTCTGCACTCCCCACTATCCCTCCCAACCGGTGTACAATCGAGTTGCCTGACAACTTTTTATAGGAGAATATATGCCCATCATCCTCGACGGTTCTTCCCTCACCATCGAAAAACTGGTCGCCATTGCCCGCAACGGCGAAAAAGTGGAGCTGGCTCCCGCCGCCCTGGAGCGCATCAAGGTCTGCCGGGCCATGCTGGAAGAGAAACTGGCTGCCCACGAGACCATGTACGGCACCAATACCGGCATCGGCGAGTTCTCGGAGAAGATCCTGAGCGATGAGCAGGTCAAGGAATTCCAGAAATACCTGATCTACAACCACGCCGCCGGCATCGGCGACCCCGCGCCCGTCGAACACGTCCGCGCCGCCCTGGCGGGACGCATCAACGTGCACGCCCACGGCAATTCCGGCTGCCGGCCCGAGATCACCCTGACCTTCATCGAGATGCTCAACAAGGGCGTCACGCCGGTGGTCTGCCAGAAAGGCTCGGTCGGCGCCTCCGGTGACCTGGCGCCCATGGCCCAGGCCGCCCTGCTGCTGCTGGGCGAGGGCGAGGCCTTCTATCATGGGCGAACGCCTGCCGGGCGCCGAAGCCATGCGGCGGGCCGGCATCCCCGTGCCTGGTCTTGATGGCGCGTGACGGGCTGGCGGCCATCAACGGCTCCAACCTGCTGACGGCCATGTCGGCTTTGCACATCTATGATATGCAGCGCTTCCTGAAACAGGCCGAGATCGCCGCGGCCATGTCGATCGAAGCCCTGCTCGGCAACCTCAAGCCCTACAATACCAAGCTGCACGAACTGCGCGGCTTCCAGGGCGCGGTGACCAGCGCCGCCAACATCCGCAAGCTGGTCGACGGCTCGGACCTGTGCACCGGCAAAATGAAGACCAAGGTGCAGGATGCCTATTCGATGCGTTCCACCCCGCAGGTCATCGGGGCGGCCCGGGATGCCATCGCCTATGCCCGTTCGCAGGTGGAGATCGAACTCAACGGTGTGGGTGACAACCCGATCTTCGTGCCCGAGCTCAAGCTGACCCTGACCGGCGCCAACTTCCAGGGCTCGCCGGTGGCCCTGCCGATGGACATGGCCGGCGCCGCCATCACGATGGTGTGCGTGCTCTCCGAGCGCCGCCTGAACCGCCTGACCAACCCGGCCCTCTCGCAGGGCCTGCCGGATTTCCTGGCCCACGAACCCGGCTTCTATTCCGGCCTGATGCTCTCCCAGTACACCGCCGACCACCTGATCGTCGAACAGCGCATCCTGAGCGCGCCCGCCAGCATCCATGTCCATCCCGGCTGCCGCCGACCAGGAGGATTTCGTCTCGATGGGCATGAACACCGCCCTCAAGAACGGCCAGATCCTGGATAACGCCTTTGGCGTGCTGGGCATCGAGTTCATGGCGGCCGCCCAGGCGCTGGATTTCCGCACGTTCACCCCCGGCAAAGGCACGCAAAAAGCCCGCGAAGTCATCCGCAAACATGTTGCCCATCTCGAAGTCGACCGTCCGCTCTACCCCGACCACAATGCCATGAAAGCGCTGGTACAGATCCGGCGAGATCCTCGCCGCGGTTGAGGCGGAAATTGGTGAGTTGGGTTAGCCGCCAATGCGTTAGCATGTCTACGATCGACGTTCGAACGTTTGAACGTTTCAACGTACCAACGTTACTTCAAGGAGATTCCATGATCCTGAATCGAAGTCCATTTCTTCTCCGATGTCCTGGCCGCGCGCTGCACCATGAACGTGATCCTGCCGCAGCGCAGGCCAACCGACCCGCCGGAAGCCTACCGCCCGCCTTTCCGCGTGCTCTACCTGCTGCATGGCTATTCGGACGACCATACCGCCTGGCAGCGCTGGACTTCCATCGAATGCTACGTTGAAGGCCTCAACCTGGCCGTGATCATGCCGGCCGTCCAGAACAGTTTCTACACCGATATGGTGCACGGCGGGAAGTTCTTCACCTTCCTGACCGAAGAACTGCCTGCCGTGGCTCCACGACCTGTTCCCGCTCTCGACCGAACGCGCCGATACCTTCGTAGCCGGCCTGTCGATGGGCGGTTATGGAGCTTTCAAGCTGGCCCTCACCCGCCCGGACCTGTATGCCGCTGCCGCCAGTCTCTCCGGCGCGCTGGATATCCGCGAAGTGGTCAAGGACCATGGCGATCCCGAACGACCAAGTCTGGCTTGAGATCGATGCGCAATATCTTCGGCGACCTGGATAAAGTCCCGGGCAGCCCGCATGACCTGTTTACGCTGGCGCAGAAAGTCTCCAAATCCGCAATCAAACCCCGGCTGTTCCAATACTGCGGGACGGAAGATTTCCTCTATGCCGATAACCTGCGCTTCCGCGATTTTATCCGCCCGCTGGGCTTCGATTACACCTATGAAGAAACCCCCGGCGACCACAACTGGAAGTATTGGGATGTGGAGATCCAGAAAGTCCTCGCCTGGCTGCCTCTGCAGGAACCAGTCCCCGCTTAATCTTGTCCACCGCTGCTACCCACAACCTCAGACACCTCAGAAACCTCATCTACATGCGAGACCTGTCAGACCTGTAAGACTTTCAGACCTGTCCGACCTTACTTTGATGAAAAAACTCACCTTCCTCACCCGCACTTCGCTCCTGCTGTTCTTCCTCTTCGGCCTGGACAAGGCCCTGGCTTTCGTGCGCTCGATCATCGTCACGCGCCAGTTCCAATTGTCGCCCGCCTTCGACGCCTTCAATTCGGCCAACAACCTGCCGGACCTGCTCTATGCGCTCATCTCCGGCGGGACCCTGGCGATGGCGCTCATCCCGGTCCTGAGCGAGACCCTCACCGCCAGCGGCCGGCGCGATCTCTGGAACGTTTTCTCACGCGTCGCCAATATCTTCTTCCTGGCAGCCGCTTTGCTGGCGGCCGGCATCGCCGTCTTTGCCCGGCCCATCGTGGAATCGCCAGATCGGCATCGTGCCGGGTTTTACGGCCTCCCAGCATGTCCTGGTGGCGAACCTGATGCGCCTGAACCTGATCGCCACCCTGACCTTCTCCATCAGCGGATTGGTGATGTCGGGCCTGCAGGCCAACCAGCACTTCCTCTTCCCGGCGCTGGCGCCCATTTTCTATAATGTCGGGCAGATCTTCGGGGCGCTGGTGCTGGCCCCCTCCAAACCCTATTCTTTCGGACCGCTGACCCTGCCGGCTTTCGGACTGGGCGTTTACGGGCTGGTGTACGGCGTCATCCTGGGCGCCTTCCTGCACCTGGCCATCCAGATCCCGGGGCTGGTCAAGTACCAGTTCCACTGGACTCCCTCGGTCAGCCTGAAGGATGAACGCGTCCGTCAGGTGCTCCGGCTGGTTGGCCCGCGCCTGATCACCATGTTCTTCATCCAGGCCACTTTCATCGCCCGTGACAACCTGGCTTCCCGCCTGCCGGGATCGGGCGCCATCTCGGCCCTGGCGATCGGCTGGATGATCATGCAGGTGCCCGAGACGCTGATCGGCACCGCCATCGGGACGGCGCTCCTGCCGACCATTTCCGAGCAGGCTGCCCGGCTGGACTGGGATGCTTTCCGTGCCACGCTCGAACGGGCCGTGCGTGTGCTGGTGGCCCTGTGCCTGCCGGTGGCGGCCATCCTGGCGGCGGTATTGCATCCGCTGGTGCGGGCCGTCTTTGGCCTGGATGAGGCCGGAACAGCCCTGGTGACCTGGACGGTGCGCGTCTATTTGCTGGCGCTGGCCGGGGAATCCGTGCTGGAGGTGGCGGCACGCGCCTTCTACGCCCGCAAGGATGCCGTGCGTCCGCTGGCGGCCTCCTTCCTGAATACACTCATTTTCATTGGTGGAGGTGCGCTGATCCTGCTGCGCTGGCCGCAGTGGGGCGCACCCGGGATCGCTTTGATCGAAATGGCCTTCACGATCGAGGCGACCATCCTGCTGGTCTGGCTGAACCGCCTGCTCCCGGCGAAAGTGACGCTTGGCTCGTCGCTGCTGCGCGGCCTGGCGGGCGCGCTCATCGGTGGAGGTGTGGCCTATGGTCTGGCGCTCTGGCTGCCGCTTTCGGGCGTTGTATCCAGCCTGCTGGCGCTGCCGCTGGGTTTTGCCGCCTGCCTGCCGTTCATCTGGCCGGAAGTACGCCTGCTGGTTCACCTGTAAACATCGAGTATAATCGCGCCCATGTCTGAAAACGAATTGAAAGATACACAACCGAGTGTCGTCAACGCGGCAGCTTCCCCCGTCGCCGCGCAAGAAGAATTCCCGATCTGGCTGGTAATTTTGGTGCTCATCGTCTTGATCGTCATAGGTGTTCTGGGGGGCTATGGTTCCGGCATGGGCCAGCGGTATTTCCGCCCAGGGCACCCTGGTGACCGGTCAGCTCCAGGAGCAGTTCCAGTTGGGTGAAGAGGCCGTGAAAGCCGGCCAATATGAAGTTGCCAAGCAGCACTTCGAGTTCATCATCCAGCACAAACCGGATTTTCCGGGCGTGCAGGCCGCGTATGCGAACCTGCTCGTGCAGATGCTGATCACGCCGACCCCCACGATCACCCTTACCCCCACAGTCAGCCCAACCCCCGATACGCGCAGCTGTAGATCAGATCTATAGCGACGTCGTTGCGCTGCTCTCCGCTCCCAACGCGGATCTGTGCGGGCGCGACTGGAATGCCATCATCGGCAAGCTCGATTCCCTGCGCAAGGCGGATATAACTTACCATGCCGCCGAAGTGGATGGGATGTATTATATTTCCCTGCGCAACCGTGGTATCTGCAAGATCTACCCGCAAACCTATGAACCCAACGTATCCTGCCAGGACCTCAAGATCAACCTGGAGGGCGGCATCTACGATCTGACCCTGGCGGAACGTTTTGGCCCCCTCGATACGAATGCCGATGGCTTGCGCACCTGGGCGAGAATGTATATCGCCGGCGCCAGCTTCTGGGACCAGGATTGGGTGCAGGTTCTGGATTATTTCTCCCAGGTCATGGCCAGTTTTCCTTATCTGTCGGATTCCTCCTGCACAACGGCCACTGAACGCTGGCGGCTGGCCAACATCGGTTATGCGGAGCAATTGATGGCCAAAGGCGATTACTGTGGAGCCGAACAACAGATTCCTGGATGCCTTCTCCATCGACACCCCGAAGAATGAGACTGTTTACCCGACCGCGACAGAAGTCTCAAACCAGTGTAATGGCGAAGACAACGCCACGCCTAAACCCAAAAAGACCAAGACCCCGGGTCCGACAAAGACCCCGACGCCTTCGACCCCTTAGCAGAACCTCGCTCCAGGCGGCCTCCTCGCCGGTTCAGGCAAGGCTGAGGGGATGTGCAAGTTTTAAATACGGATAATTTCAGCGCGACGGGAGACCGTCGCGCTTTGATAAAGGAGAGCATGCAGACCTATCTGGATCTCGCCCGGCGGGGCAAAAATGATTGGTGGCGCTACGTTCTTGCGGTGCTGCTGATGCTGTTCATGTGGCAGATCATCGGGAGCCTGCCAGCCGCGGCCCTGGTTATCCTGGGTATGCTGCGGGGCAACCTGCAGGCTGGCAGTGAGACAGGTGTTTTGCCTGGCACCGACCCGTTGACCGGTTTCATCGGGCTTATGCTGGCTTCCGTGTTCTTTATGGTCGGCATCTACCTGGCCATACACTTCATCCATCGACGCCGCTTTCTGACATTGATCACGCCCTGCCAATTCGATCGCCTGGGGACGTTTTTTCCAGGGATTCGGCGTCTGGTTCCTGTTGGCTGCGCTGATGTCGGTGGTGGAGGCGCTCCTTTATCCGGGCCGCTATGTCTGGACCCTGGATCTCCAGCACCTGTTCCCGTTCGTTTTCCTGGCCCTGTTCTTTATCCCCATCCAGACTTCTGCGGAGGAGTTGTTCTTCCGGGGTTATATCCTGCAGGGCTTTGGGCTGCGTCTGCGCAATATCTGGGTGTTAAGCGCCATTTCCGGCCTCTTGTTCGGTCTGCCGCATTTGTTGAACCCGGAAGCTTCTGTCAATTATCCCCTGTTTGGGTTCTACTATTTTGCCTTTGGTTTTTCCCTGGCCTATATCACCCTGCGGGATGGACGGTCTGGAACTGGCATTGGGCGCGCACGCCGCCAATAACCTTTTCTCGGTCATATTCGCCAATTACACCATCACCGTGCTGCCAAGTCCCTCGTTGTTCACGATCACCGTCCTCGATGCGTTTTACTCTGTCCCGGCGGCATTGATCGGGATGGTGATCTTCATATGCCTGTTCGCCAGGTTCTGGCGGAAAAGCCTCCCGCCGAAGAGAGTGGGATGCTATCCTGATCTTGCTCCCGCCGCCTGGAGCATGAGAAGGCATTTTTTATAGACCAGCCGACTCAGCGGGGCTTGCTGTGGAGAATATCCGGCTGCCGGGTAGTTACACGCGGGAGTACCTGCCAGATCGTATGCCATTGCTCCCGTGATCTTCACCGGGACGATACTGCCGATCGCCAGTTCCTCCACGGGATCCTTCAATTTTTCCCCCTTCTCGACCAATACCATGCCGTCAATTTCAGGCGCATCCCGGTAGGAGCGCCCGATCGAGAGGCCGTTGTCAAAGCCTTCGACCAGCACATCCAGTGTCTGCCCGACATAGGACTGGTTGATCTGGAGCGATATGGCCTGCTGGAGTTCCATCAGCCTTTGGTAGCGTTCCTCTTTGACTTCGGCCGGCACCGGGTCCCCGAGCGCTTCGGAAGTTGTGCCCGGTTCGAACGAGAACTGGAAAGCCCCGACATGGTCGAAGCGCAGTTCCTGGATGAAATCCAGCAGGGTCTGGAATTCCTTCTCCGTCTCGCCGGGATAGCCGACAATGAAAGTCGTGCGGATGGCCAGTTTTGGCAAGGCCCGGCGCATTTTTGCGATCGTCGCGTAAACCCAGTCCACGTTGGCAGGACGGCGCATGCGGGTGAGGGTCTCGGGGTGGGCGTGCTGGAGCGGAATGTCCAGGTACGGCAGGATTTGCGGGTGCGCCGCCATGACATCGATCAGCCGGTCGGTGACGTAGCCGGGGAAGGCGTACATGATGCGCAGCCAGTCCAGGTCTGGAACGACCTCGGTCATTCGTTCGAGCAGGCTCGCCAGCCCATCCTTCATTCCCAGGTCGTGACCGTAATCGGTGGTGTCCTGGGCGATCAGGACCAGTTCGCGCACGCCCATCTCATGCAGGCGCCGGGCTTCATCCAGGATCGTTCCGGGTGGGCGGCTGACGGTGGTGCCTTTGATGAGCGGAATGGCGCAGAACGCGCATGGACGCCGGCAGCCATCCGCGATCTTCAGGTAAGCGCTGGCCCCGGCGATGCTGGCGCGCAATGCGCCGTTTTCGTCCAGCCCGATGGTGGGCGTTTCCGGCAGGTGGTAGAGCGGTTCGGGGTGGGGGCCTTTCCGCAGTGTCCGCACAACCTGGACAATATCCATCCAGCGGCGGGTGCCAAGAATGCCATCCACCCCGGGCACCTGGCGGGCCACCTCCGCGCCATAACGCTGGGTGAGGCATCCGGCAGCGATCAGCATCTGGTCCGGACGTTTGGCTTCGGCCAGGCTGCGCAGGACGGAATACGATTCTTCGCGCGCCGGTCCGATGAATCCGCAGGTGTTGACAACCAGGACGCTGGCTTGCTGAGGCGCGCTCGACCGGCCGGTAGCCATCGCGTTCCAGCAGTTGGGCCATGGAATCGGAATCGACAGTGTTCTTGGCACAGCCGAGTGAGGTCAGGTGAAATGTTTTTCGGTTCATAACGATAAAGGTTCCGGGCAAAAAGCCTGCCCGCACGCGTACTCTCTTTTGCCGAGGTTGCCCAACCGGCAGTCAGGGCAAAGGCTGCCTGCCTGATTTTATGGCGTTGCGGCAGGTGGTATAGGGGTGCTGCTCGAGCGGGGGGTAAGGGTTGGCGTCAGGGTTGGAGTGGGCGTCAGGGAATGGATGAGGGTATTGGTCGCGGTGGGTGTGGAGGTGGCGGTTGGGTTCAGGATGGCATTGGCGGTGTAGATGCGATCCACCACCTCGCCAATGCTTCCCATTGGTCCCAGGTCACTCTGGTTGAACAGGATGCTGACGGCCGCGCCATTTCCGGTCAGGATCTCGATCTGGGTGTTCCCATCGAAAGGGTAAGCTGTGCCGGCTGACGACGCGCCCCTCGAATAGCTTCTTCCCATCCACGGTAACGCGCACAAAGGCCTGTTCCAGGGCGACCAGAACAACCTGCACCGGTCCCTGACCGGCAGCCGGGATCGTCACAATGGCGGTGGAACTCACTTCCGGAATGACCGCTCCAGTGCCCGCCGGGTTCGTCGGCAGCGGGGTGGGGGTGCCTGCCATCCGTTGCGGCGGCCAGGATATCGGAAATGGATTGGGCGGTTGGTTGAGGCGTACTGGCAGAGCGCAGTCCAATGATGCGACTGGTACCCCAGATGGCGAAAACCAGCAGAACCAGGATCAATCCGACACCGACAATAACATCCATGGAAAGGTAACGCTGCAAGGCCGGGCGGCTGAAAGGTTTTGGAGGCGGATTTTACCTTCGAGATCTTTGGTTTTATCGACCTGGGTTGGCTGGCGCTCCAGCCTTTGGGCTTGCAGGCCCTCGGCAAACTGCAGCAGGATGGCATCCACATCCATATCGAGGAAGCGGGCATAGTTATTCAACATTCCGCGTGTCTGGACCGAGGATGGCAGATGGTCGAAATCTCCCAGCTCCAATGCCTGCAGGTAATGCTTGCGGACGTGGGTGTGCTGCTCGATTTCATCCAACGTAAGGCTCAAGGATTCACGACGTTTTTGTAACGCCTTCCCGATATTGGTGAAGATGACTTGCGATTGGGATACCGGAAGGATCTCGCCAGGCGGGAAGAGCCCTTCTGCCATATCCTGGGACGGGTTCTTCAACCTGCATTTCACTGATCTCGACCTGCTCGGTGGGAATCGGCTCCGGCTCGGAAGACGGTTCCTGAAGGTCGGGTTCGTGAGGTTCGAGCGTTTTTTTTGGTTGAGGCAGGCTTTGCCGGATGCGCAGGAGCACACCCTTGATCTTTTCCTGCAGGCCGGGCAGCAATTTGCCTGTCCGCGCTTCACGGACCGGTCCGGAGGCGGGCGCTGGGCCGGGGACTTCCCCGGGTGGCTGGCTCTGACCTGGAGCAGGCGGCGGATTGATCAAGGCGGCCGGGGGTTCTTCGACGCTGACGCGCTGGCGGGCGATCAGGTCATCCAGCGAAAGTTCCAGGAATTCGGCATACAGCCGCAGGAAAGCGCGCGCCTGGACCGGTGATGGCAGGGATTCGAAATCGTCGGCTTCCATCGCCTCGATCAGACGCGCCTGGATATGCGTGGCCTGGGTGACTTTATTGAGAGTCAGGTTGCGCGCTTCACGGGCTTGCTTGAGTTGTTGACCGATTGTCTCTGGCATCACAGTAACGAAACATCACCGGCTTCCCCTGCAGGTTGGACCGGTGATGGTAGGTTGTTGCTCGGTTTGGAGAGATCAGGCCTCGGCGGGTGCGGAGGCTTCGGCAGTCTCTTCTGGCTGCAGCTCTTGGCAGGCTTCTTTTCTTCCGCCTTGGCAGCAGGCTCTTCGATGGGCAGGCTGGGTTCCGCTTCGCCTTCCCGGTAAACGGTAACTTTTATCTCCGGGATCAGGTCCATCGTCAGGCGGATACGGACGGTGTGCTCGCCCAGGGTGCGCAGGGGCTGCATATCCAACTGCTGGCGCTTGATGGGTAATACCGCATTTCTGCTGGATGGCATCCACAACCTCCTGCGAGGTGATCGAGCCGTACAACTTGCCGGTTTCACCGGCACGGGCGCCAAAGGAGATCTGGACCTTCTTCAGCGCTTCGGCTACGACACTCATTTCATCGTTGAGGATGGCGCGGCGTTCGGTGGCCTTCTGGCGGATGCGTTCCGCCGTCTTCATTGCGCCAGGGGTGGCCAGCACCGCCATTCCCTGCGGGAGCAGGAAGTTGCGGCCATAACCATCGGCGACCTTCTTCACGTCGCCGGCGCGTCCGAGTTTGTAAACGTCCTTGATAAGCAGTACTTTCATTTCTTTTCAAGCCCTTTCTTTCAGGAAGATGGGAGCGAAGGGTACAACGCTCCGGGGGCTGATTTTACCAGAGGCCAGCCGGGTTGGGAAGGCCGGGTTTTGGAAGATGGCGCTGCCTGCCTGAATTCGCAGACTTCCTGTTTGTCCTTTTCCCTGCGGCACCCTGCCTGCGCCACTGCCGCCGCAGGTACAGGTGGACTGGCCGTCGTCCAGGACAGGCCGGCGCAGGCAACACAGCCTCGCCTGGACTTTGGGAATGCACTTTTGGGCTGGCAACCGCAGGATTGGGCATGGGAGGCATAGGCAATGGTACTATGGGTGGAGACGAATTCTTTAACATTGGTGTATAATGCGATATAAGTCATCCCGGATTATTCCACCTTATTCTCATGAGAGATTCAACACTTCTGGTCATTGAGGGCAAGCACGCAGACCATCCTGCCTTTGTACCTGCCCTGCGAAAAAAAGGCTTCGTTGTCGAACTGGTATCCAACGGCAGCGAAGCTTTGGCGCGTCTTGCCGGCGGACTTCAACCCGGATGTGGTTGTGGTCAACGCGGCTTCCTTGCGCACCAGCGGAAAACGTATTTGCAAATCGCTGCGGGACAAAGCCTCCAAACTGCCCATCCTCTTGATCCTCGATCCCGACCAGGAAATCGAGAAGGTGGATGCAGACGTAATCCTGTCGCTGCCTTTTACCGCCCAAAAATTGGTCAACCGGATCCGGCACCTCCTGCCGGGAGATGACAGCGACAACATCCACGCCGGGCCGGTACGCCTGGATGTTGAAAAGCGCATTGTCCGCTGCCTGGGCAAGCAGACCCGTCTGACGCCACGTTTGATGCGCCTGTTAAAAACCCTGATCGACCACCAGGGCGAAGTGGTTGAACGCAAGGCGCTTTTCTCCCATGTCTGGGAGACGGACTACACCGATGACACGCGCACGCTGGATGTGCACATTTCCTGGCTGCGGCGGGCCATCGAGGAAGTCCCGGAAGAGCCGAAGTTTTTAAAGACGATCAGGGGAGTGGGATACCGGCTAGACGTTTAGTTGGATCTGTTGTCCGTCTATGGTAACGGCCCGCACGCAGACATTCGTCGGCGCGGCGGGCAGTTTTATTTCCAGGGGGATCTCTCCGGAACGGTTCGGACGGCGGGCCTGCATGGCGCTGCGGAAGCAAACCCCATCCCAGGCGGGATCCACGTCCCAATAATCCAGATCGGGAGCATCCACAAGCCGGATGGTATCAGCGAGCATCTCCACTTTTATGGAAGCAAGCCATGCCGGGATGGCACAATTCGCGTCCCGTCTGCAGTGTGAAAGGGCGGCCTTGTTCGGAAAGGCGGCTGCGGGTCGTGTGGACAGCGCGCCAGGTGCCATCACAGGCCAGGAACCGCCGCCCATGCCGGGCCGCAACCAGCGGGGTGGTACCGGAGCCACAGAAGAAATCGGCGACCAGGTCATTGGGATTGGAACTGGCCAGCACGATGCGCTCGATCAGCGCTTCGGGTTTTTGGGTGGGATAACCGGTACGTTCGTTGTGCAGACGTGCCACGACCGGGAAATACCACCAATCTTCCGGGACTTTGCCACGTTCCAGGTTCGGGATCTTTCCGAACCCGGCCTTGGCTGGATGACTTGAAGGTCTTGACCGTATTGGGATGGTAAGGTTCCCGGACCGCATCGACATTGAAGGTGTAATGGTCGCCCTTGGTATAGACGAGGATGGTGTCGTGCTTGCGGTTGAAGGCACTGCGGATGGGGGATGGTCCGTGGTATGTCCAGATGATCTCGTTCAGAAGACGGTCACGGCCAAAGAGTTCGTCGAGCAGGAGGCGGGCGCAGGCATCTGCATGCCAGTCCAGGTGCAGGTAGAGCGTCCCATGCGGGGCAAGCAGGCGGTACATCAGCGCCAGGCGCGGATAAAGGAAATCCAGATAATCATCCATATCCTCCCAATGGTCGCCATAGCCTTCCGCCAACTGCCACTCCAGCGGGTGGCGGGAATCTTCGCCGCGCCCGATGCGGGCCGGGTAGTGTTTGTTGGTAAAAAAAGGCGGGTCGGCATAGATCAGGTCGATGCGGCCTTCATATTCCGGCAGCAGGGCAGCCATCACGCGCAGGTTATCCCCCAGAAAGAGCTGGCTTTCGGGAATGCCATGACGGATAGCCCTGGCCCTGCGGGTAGATGACCGAATCCAGGATCAGATCGGCGGGTTGCGGATCGGGGAGCGCTTTCGAAGGCCAGGTCAGGGTGGGCATGATCAATAATGGATATCCACAGAGGTGCCATACCCCTTGACATCCAGGGTTTGCTTATTGATATTCTCGAATCCGGCGGTGGGACGCGTCCAGCGGAAAAGCTTCAAGGCATCTTCGTTGCGCATATTGACACAGCCGTGGCTCATTGGAAACCCGAAATTATCGTGCCAGTAGGTGCCGTGGAAGGCGTGGCCCTTGTCGGTAAAGAAACTGGTCCATGGGACACCCACCAGTGGGATGACATCATCCGCCAGGGGGCTGGTGGTGCTCATATTCCTGGAGGGAAGTTTGACCTGGATGTTGAAGTTCCCGGTCGGGGTGTCGTACAACACTGGTCACGCCGGTGGAGACCTGGGTGGTGAGAAAGACCTGGTCATATTCGTAACAGGTCAGGGTTTGCGTGGTCAGGTTGACATCAATACGTTTATTGGCCATTGGCACATCCGGAGAGAGCGGCGTGAACTCATCCGGGCTGATGGGGCGCAATTGAACGGCTCGGAACGAAATAGTGCAAGATTTTTATCGGCTTCATCCTGGACCACGTACCAGGCTTTGCCGTCCGGGCCGGTATCGATGCCGGTGATCCATTGGGTGGAACTGTAATACAGGCGGTAGATTGGAACCCAGCCGTCCCATTGGTTGTAGCGATACGCCTCGGTATACGGAACGGTGACCTCGGATAAAAGCTTGTCGGCCGGGATGTTGGATGAGTGGGACATTGTAATGGATGCGCACCTTTTGCAGGCGCGCCGCGTTCATGTAGCCGCCGTAGACGCGATACCAGTGCGGGTTGTTGCCGGGGGTCTCGACCTGGACCGTATCGTAAACGTGGATCAGGCTGTCACGCGGCCAGGTATTCACGATCAGGCTCTTGTCGGAAGGCTCTTTGTAAACACTGACCGGGTCTTTTGCCACGCGTACCAGGTCCATATCTTCGAATCCGGTAAATTCCGGCAGGAAGGATGTGAAAGCCAGGCTGGCAAGGGTCAGGCCGCCCAGCTTGAGAAAGTCACGACGAGAAAGCTTCTTCATAAGGGGGAATTGTACCTGAAAAAGCGACCTCCGAGGTCGGAGAACCTCGGAGGTCTGAAATTCGGATCTTGGTAGTCTGCTCAGGATTTCTCGGAAACGGGGAGCATGCCTTTCAGGAGTTCTTCGAGGGCCATTGTGTGGGTGCAGAGGCCGTGACTGTGGAAGAAGTCACAGTCGCAATTCCATTTCCCATCTGCAAGGGAAATATGGTGGGAATTATTGGCGCCGTCAATTGAATACTGTGAGGGCTTCGAAGTGGAATCTTTCACGTTCCTGGGCGTACCGTTTGGCTTTTTCGATCTTTCCGATCATTCCAGAGTCCATTTTTTCATCTCCTGTAGAAGATAGGGTGGTTGGGAATTCCAGAGATTCCCAAAGAACCGCGAATAAAGAAAGGCACGCGAAATAATAGCGTGCCTTTCAGGAAACCAAATGGGTATGTAAGTCAAAAACTCGCATAGGCGGGTACTCTATTGTCAGTATAGTGCGAATCGGGATGAAAGTCAATCAATATATTAACGATTTATGAAATTGTATAGGGATTGTTGGGCAGGCGTAGGGGAAATGTCAATCTAGCAGGGCTCTCGGCAGGTAGCGGCTCATCGCCGTTATAAAAGCGCAGTTGCGGCCATTTCAGGATGATGAGGACCATACCGACGATGCAGCCGATGCCCCCGCTGATGATCGCAAAAGGTACGCCGAACAGCTGCGCCACCACCCCGGCTTCCACCTCACCCAACTGCGGCCCGCCCTGAAAAAAGATCTGGTTGATGCTGGTCATGCGCCCGCGGATGTTGTCCGGGGTTTGCAACTGGCGGATGGTGTTGCGGATGATGGTGCTGACCGCGTCGGCCGCGCCCATCAGGATCAGGGCCAGGAACGCCAGGACGAAGGCGTGGGATAGCCCGAACAGGACGGTTGCCAGGCCGAAAACGACCACCGCCGACAGGAAGACCGGTCCCTGGCGGCGCAGACGGTGCAATTGCGAAATGACCAGTGCGGCCAGGACCGATCCGACGGACTGCGCGGCCGACAGGAAGCCATAGCCCACTTCGCCGACCTTGAGGATGTCGCGGGCGACGATCGGCATCATGGTATTGGCCGAGGCGAAGAAGGTGGCGACGAAGTCCAGCAGCATGGTCGAAAGGATCATCGGGCGGGTGAAGATGAAGTGGAAGCCATCCTTCATCGCTGAGAGATTGACCCCGGCGGATTTCCTGGTTTCCTGCGCCACGGGGCCGATCAGGATCAAGGCGACAATCACCGCCAGGAATGAAATGGCATTGAAGAAATAGGTATATCCCTGGCCGAGCGTGGCGATGACCACGCCGCCCAGCATCGGTCCGATCACCGAGCCGGTATTTGAGGCGATCGACTGCATGCTGAAGGCATTGGGGAGGTCTTTGGCCGGGACCAGGTTGGGGACCATGGCCTGCCGGGCCGGCAGGTCAAAGGCGACGGTGGCGGCCTGCAGGGCGGTCAGGGCGTAGATATGCCAGAGGCTGATGTGGCCGGTAAAAGTCAGTACCGCCAGCGCCAGGGCGATCAGCGCCAGCAGGCTCTGGGTGATGAACAGGATCTGGCGGCGGTTGAATGCATCCGCCACCGGTCCGCTGATCAGGGAAAAGACGATGACCGGCAGGATGCGCGCCAGCCCGATCCCGCCCAGGGCGAGCGGGTTCGGGTTGCCGGTCAGAGTGCGGATGTGCCAGAAGAGCGCCGAGATCTGCATCTGCGAACCGGCAATGGAGATGAGCAGGCCGAGCCACAGGTAGAAGTAACGGCGGTTTTTTAAGGCGGGGGGAATGTGAAGTTTCATGTGGAGTACGTAAGGTACATTCGTAACGAATGATGATTCGCACTTTCGAATGGTTCAGTCCCCAATCACGCAGATACAGGAAATCGTAGCCGACGGTGCGGTTGGAAAGTTTGGCAATCGGCGGCAGGATGCGCTTGAACTGGTTGCTGCGGATGCGCTCGACCACCACTGCGCACGAATTTTTCCGCGAAACCGGCCTCGACGCATTCCTCGGGGCGGTAGCGCTGGTCCACCAGCAGATAGAGCAGCTGATCCACCTCTTCGTAGGTAAAGCCCAGCTCGCCTTCATCCGTCTGCCCGGTCCACAGGTCGGCGGAGGGCGGCTTGGCGATGATGACCTCGGGGATATCCAACGCCCGGGCCAACTGGCGCACCTGGGTCTTGTACAGGTCGCCGATCGGGTTGAGGGCGCAGGCCGAATCGCCGTACAGCGTGGTATAGCCGAGCAGGATCTCGGTCTTGTTGCCGGTGCCGACCACCAGCCCCTTGAAAGCCTCGGATTGGTCGTAGGCGACGATCATGCGGGCACGCGCCATGATGTTGCCCTTGCGCATGTCCGACATGTCCGGGATCGTGCTCGATCAGCGGGTCCACCATCCCGGTGATGGGAATGGTCACGGATGGACTGCCGAACTGGTCGATCAGCAGTCTGGGCATGTTCGAGCGAATCGGCCGAGGAGGTCTTGTAGGGCAGGCGGATCGCCAGCACATTCTGCGGCCCGAGCGCTTCGGCAGCCAGGGCAAACGAGACGGCCGAGTCGATCCCGCCGGACAGGTTGACCACCGCGTGTGAAAAGCCCGCCCGGGTGATCTCCGTATGGATGAAGCCGGTCAGGATCTTGCGGACCAGGCCGGTATCGATGGTAAAGGTCATTTCCCATGCAGGATCCTTTCCAGTTCGCGCTGGACCAGGGCCGGGCGTTCATCCCGCAGCAGCGGCAGGCGGGCGCGCGTGCGGTGCAGCTGGTTCAGGTCGATCTCGGCCATGGTCAGGGCTTCTTCGAAATACGGGCCCTGGACCACCAGCTTGCCGTTCGGGTCGAAGACGGTCGAGCCGCCCCAGAAATTCAGGCCGTCCTCGAACCCGCAGCGGTTGGCATGGGCGACGAAAGTGGTGAACAGGCCGGCGTAGGCGCGGTTGGTATGTTCCACCCAGGCGGACGATTCCAGTTTCGGTTCGCCGTTCAGGCCGCGGCCCGGCGAGGCCGAGGCGAACAGCAGCACGTCCGCGCCATCCAGCCAGAGCAGGTAGGGCGGGGAGGCGTGCCAGAAATCTTCGCAGATCAGCATGCCGAAGCGCCCGAAGCGCGTATCGAAGGCGCGCACAGCAGTCGCCCGGGGCGAAGAAGCGGCCTTCGTCGAACAGGCCGTAGGTGGGCAGGTAGACTTTGTGGTGGACGTGGACGACCTGGCCCTGCGAGAGATAGGCCGAGGCGATGTAGAAGCGGTGGCGGGTGTCCTCGTCCACAAAACCGACCATCAGGTCCATCTCCCGGCTGGCTTCCAGCAGCTGGCGGAAGACCGGGTCATCGGCATCCGGGCGGCAGGCCACCGACGGCACCAGGTCCTGGAGCACGTAGCCGGTCAGGGAGAGTTCCGGGAAGACCAGCAGGTCCATCCCGTCCTGCGAGGCCTGTTTGGCCAGGGTCAGGTGCTTTTCCAGGTTGGCCTGTACATCCCCAAGTTTGGTGTTGATCTGAGCGAGGGCGAGTTTGAGTTTCATTTTCTTGGTCCGAGCCTATAATATCACGGAAATTTGTGTGCCTTCGCCAGGGCTGCTTTCCACCTTGAACTGTCCTCCGATGGCTTCGGCGCGTTCACGCATGATGCGCAGGCCAATGTGATCTGCCGCCACGTTGGACGGATCGAAGCCTGTGCCGTTATCGCTGATGGTCAGGCGCAGGGTATCGGTGCAGTTCAATGTGACCACTGCCTGGGTGGCATGCGAGTGCTTGACGATGTTATTAAGGGCTTCCTGGGCGATGCGGTAGAGACCCACCTGCACATCCGGCGCGAGCTTTGCGCTCGCCGCTGCAGTTCAACTGGATCTCGATCCTGGCCCGCCCGGTCAAGGCTTCCGTGAGCTGCCGCAGCAGGGTCGGCAGCGGGATTTCGACCAGGGCGTTCGGGCGCAGTTCGACCAGCAGGGTGCGCATCTCGGCCAGTGCGCCGCGGGTAAGCTGGCGTAATTCCTCCAGGCGGCGGTCGCCTTCACGCCGGTTCTTCTTCCAAAGGTCGGGCAGCACCTCGGCGATCAGGGTGGCGGAGAAGAGCGTCTGGGTGACCGCATCGTGCAGGTCACGCGCCAGGCGTGTCCGCTCGGCCGCGACCGCGTCCTGGGTGGCCTTTTCGCGCAGCAGTTCATTGGCCTTGTTCAATTGTTCGGTGCGCTCGGCAATGCGCTTTTCCAGGCTGCGGGCGTTGGCCCGGGTAGCTGCCAGCCTCCATTGGAATCCCGCCAGAACCAGCATGGCCAATCCAAGCCCCAGGCCCACCTGGAATTGCCAGCGCTTCCAGAGCGGTGGAATGATCTGGATTTGCAGGCTGGCATCGCTGGTGCTCCAGGTACCGTCGTTATTGGCGGCTTTCACGTGGAAAGTGTAATCCCCTCCCGGCAGATCGGTGTAAGTGGCGTGAGCGTCCGTACCGGCCTGGACCCAGTCCTTATCGAAGCCATCCAGCCGGTAGGCATACGTGTTGCTGGCCGGGGCGTGGAAGTCGAGCGCAGCAAAGTCGAGGGAAATGAAATTTTGCGTGTAACTCAGCCGGATGGGCGTCTTGCCGAGCGGGTCGAACGGAGTTGGTTGCCCAAACACCTTGAAGCCCGTGATCACCACGGCTGGCGGTGTCGTGTTCCTGACCACATCCAGGGGATTGAACACACTAAATCCACCCGTACCGCCGACATACAGTTCACCGGTGACTGGACTGTAAAAACAGGCGCTGCGGTTGAATTCACTGCCTTGCAAACCGTCACTTTTATCGTATACGAGGAAGGTTTCGGACTTCGGGTCAAAGCGCGCCAGACCGTTGGAGGTGGTGATCCATAAATATCCATGCGGATCTTCGGCCAGGCAGGCAATCGAGGCATCCCGCAGGCCATTGTTCTCGTTGTAAAGTTTGAATTCGCCGGTCCTTGGGTCATAGCGGTTCAACCCATCCGCAGTACCAAACCATAACAATCCGTCGGAGCTTCTGAGGATCGTCCACGCGCTGTTTTCACTGAGCGAATTGGGATTGGAGGCATCATGCAGGAATGTGTCCATGATGGATAAGCGGGTCCGGTCGGGGGGCAGGATGCCGGGCAGCGCCAGCCGCAGCCGGGATATGCCGCCTCCCCAGGTGCCGATCCAAAGGTCGCTGCCATCCGTCGCAAGCGCGACCGGCGCTCCGGTCAGCCCGGAATAATTTACAAAACCCGGCCGGTCGGGATCGAGGCGTGAGAGACCTGCCATGCTGGCCACCCACAGAAAGCCCCCACTGTCCCTCAGGATGGTGGTGACTTCGTCATCGATGAGGCTCGTGGCGTCGGCTGAATCGTGCCGGAAGCGCTCGAACTTGCCGGTCAAAGGGTCGAAGTGGTTCAACCCGCTGTTAACAGTTCCCACCCATAACGTGCCATCCCGATCGGCATACAGGCTCATGATGCGGTTGCTGCTCAGGCTGGCGGGATTGCTGGGGATGTTGCGGTAATAGGTGAAATGGCCCGTGGCGGGTTCGAAGCGGGCCAGGCCGGTCTCGGCTGTGCCGATCCACATATCCCCATTCAGGGTCTGGGCAAAGGCGCTGATATTATTGCTGACCAGGCCGGCCGGATCGGCGGGGCTGTTTTTATAGGAACGGAACTGCAGGTTTTCAAGCGTCAGCAGGTTGATCCCGGCGTCGAATGTGCCCACCCACAGCACGCCGGAACGATCCTGGAGCAGGCTGGAAGTATTGTCGCTTGAGAGACTCTCCGGATCGCTTGAGTCGTGCTGGATACTGGCAAAGCTGCCCGGCGTGCCAGGTTCCATGCGCAGGATGCCGCCGCCCCACAGCGTGACCCACAGGCGGTTGTCACGGTCGAAAAGCAATTGGATCACATTGTCATTGGTGAACTGGCCATGCGTGGTGCTGGTATCGTAATGGTCGCAACTACCGCTGAAAGGACTGTAATGGTCGAGCCCGCCGCCCGGCAACCCGCTGCCTCCATGACCGACCCACAAGGTGCCATCCCTCCCGACCTGGATGGTGGAGACGTTCGGGCTTTTTAGACATGGGCCGCTGGACGGGATGCGCAGCGCCTGGCCCGTAGCAGGGTCGAAGAGGTTCAGCCCGGCGCCGGTGGTCCCGTACGCGCCGGTGCCGATCCAAAATCTTCCATCGCCATTGGGCGTGATCGTGGAGATGGCATTACTGCTGAGCGTGGTCGCATTGGCCTGGTCGCTGCGGAAATGGGCGAAACTGCCGGTTGTGGGATCCAATAGGTCCAGCCCACCCAGCGTACCCACCCAAAGCCGGCCTTCCCCGGCTTTGGCGATGGAGGTAATGTTGGAATTGCCAGGACCGGCCGGGTTATTGGTATTCGGCAGAAAATGGGTGAATTTACCGGTAAGCGGGTCGAAACGATTCAGCCCGCCGCCCCAGGTGCCAACCCAAAGCCGGCCATCCGCATCCTCGAAAAGGGCCGAGATATTGTTGTAGCTGATGGAATTTAGATCATGCGGGTCATGTCTGTAATGGATAAAAGTATAGCCATCATACCGGTTCAACCCATCCTGGGTGCCGATCCAGATGTAGCCCTGGCTGTCCTGCAGAACGGCGGAAACGTCGTTTTGTGAGAGCCCATCCTGGATGGTTAGATGTTGGAAAGGCAAACTCATGCCGGGATAAAAGATGCCACCCTGCGTGAAGGCCGCCAGTGCGGCCGGCGGGAGGCTGAACAGGCACAGAATACCAACTGATAAAGCGACAAAAAAAAAGCGGCGCAAGGTTTTTTTCCTCGAAGATGTACGGATAATTATACAACTCTCCCGCACCAGGGAGAGTTGTACAAAAGGAGGAGAATGAACATCGCTTTGCTTATGTTTAGTGTACTGGATGACGGGAATTTTGTATCTGGCCGGCGGGAGAGTTTGAACCTGGCCAGATGGACAGTTTATTCGTGAGGGAATTTCCAGATTGATTGAAGCACTTGCACCACGAGTTCGGGCTGCTCGCAGGTACAGACATAGGCATCCGCTTGAGCCTCCAGTGCCTGCTGCGCAACCTCCGGCCGGGCGCTGGATGCGACCACTTTGAGAGGCGCAAAGACTGATCGAAGCACACTCACCCGGCCGTCTTTGGGAAGCCCGGGAAGGTCCCAATCGAGGATAACGATATCGGGATTGCAACTCTTCACATTTGCCATAAGCTGCTCCATGCTTTCGGCTTCGCCGACAATATCCACATCCAGGCGATTTTCCAGCAGGAGCGCCAGGGCGGAACGGATGGCAGAATTATCATCTGCGAGCAGGATGCGCGCTTTTCTTGGCCTCATTACCCTCAGTGTAAAGTATCGCCCCTTTTTATACACTGGTCTCGGGATGGGTTTCCGACTGGTCAGGTGGCCTATTGGTATTAAACCAATTTCTTTTGAATGGCCTGGGTAATCGCAGCCACGCGGTTATCCACGCCCAGTTTTGACAGGATGTTGCTGACATGATACTTGACGGTCGAGAGGCTGACCACCACCCGCTCGGCGATCTCGGAATTATTCAGGCCTTCGACCATTAATTTCAAGATCTCCTTTTCACGACCGGTCAGGAGTTCTGTCTCGCTGGTATGCTGCATGGAACGCACCAGGGCTTGGGCGGCTTCCGGGGAAAGGGTCATCTTGCCCTCCCGGGCGGCCTGGATGGCGGCTGCCAGTTCATGCGTGGTTACGTTCTTCATTAAGTAACCGATCGCCCCGGCTTTCATGGCATTCTGGACCATCTCATCTTCCTGGAAGCTGGTCAGGGCGATCACCTGGACGGACGGGTCCTGGGCCTTGATCAGGCGGGTGGCAGTCACCCCATCCATGCCGGGCATCATCAGGTCCATCAGGATGACATCCGGCTTGAGCGCCTTGGCGCGCACCACGGCCTGTTCGCCGTTCTCGGCCTCGCCAACCAGCTCCAGGTTCTGAGCCGCCGCCAGGAATGCCCCCAAACCCGAACGGACGACGGCATGGTCATCCACGATCATGACACGGATCTTTGTCTTTTCGCTCATGGCAGCTCCGGATTTCAGTGGTCTCGCGGGTTGATTTTACTCTATTTGGGGAAGGGCGAGGAATGAGTGACGAGTAAAAAGGAAGAAAAGGGAGGATCAGGGCAGGCAGACTGTAAGGGTGCTATAATGACAAGGCGTGACTCGGGAATAAATCCCCGGTTCGATGTGAAAAAAACTAAAAAAGGATAACCCCTTGGCAAAAACAAACTATCAATACGAAAAACGTCAAAAAGAGCTGGACAAGAAAAAGAAGAAGGCCGAAAAAGAGCGGCTCAAGGAGCTCCGGAAAAATACCAAGCCGGAAGAGAATCCGGCACCCCCGGCTGAGAAATAGGATTGCTGCCCGCACAGGGTAACAAACGTCCCGAAGGTTTATTCAGGCAATTTGATCTGCCTAACGAACCTTCGGGACGAATTGTTTAATTGAATTAGCGGAGAGGGTGGGATTCGAACCCACGGTGGCCCGAAGGCCACAACGGTTTTCGAGACCGTCCCATTCAACCGCTCTGGCACCTCTCCGAACAGCGGCGCGATTATATCTTAAATTGCGCAAAACAATGCTCAAAACGCCAAATTGCTCCGTTTTTTCTCCTGATTCCGGAGGATCAATTCCTGCAGTGGACTCCTCAACGGCTTCGCCAGATCATATCCTTTCCTCCGTGACCCTGCACGAAACCCCTAAAAATGCCCAAAACCTGCTGTTAAATTGCTTTTTCCTTCATCCTTTTCCCTTATTACTCATTACCTACCCTTTCTCCTGAATTGTTCCTCATTGTTTGGGCCCAACGATCGCGCGGAAGCCGTTTTTTTGCCCATCCGTCCATTTCCTTCTTTCTACTGGAAAAATCTCCAAATTATCCCAAGAAGCATTACAATCACCCCCATGCAAATCAACCAGCCTGTCATTGCCACCGGCGACAGTGTGCGCGCCACCTGGGCCGAGGTCAACCTGAGCCGCTTGAGCCGGAACCTGCAGGCCATCCGCGCCCATGTCGCGCCGGCCAGGGTGATGATCATCGTCAAGGCCAATGCCTACGGGCACGGCCTGGCGGAAGTGGCAAAGCAGCTTGGCCCGCAGTCGGATTATATTGGCGTGGCGGTGCTGGAGGAGGGCATCTTCCTGCGCGAGCTGGGCGTCAACGCGCCGATCCTCGTCCTGGGCGGGATCTGGGGCGACCAGGTGCCGCAGTACCTGCAGCACGACCTGACCCTGACGGCCTCCTCGGTGGAACGCCTGGAGCAGATCGATGGCGTGGCGGCCGGGATGGGCGTGAAGGCGAAAGTCCACCTGAAAATCGACACCGGCATGGAACGCATCGGGGTGCATTATTACAGCGCCCAGACCCTGCAGGAAGCTGCGCTGCGCTGCAGGAATGTCGAAGTCGAAGGGATCTTCTCGCATTTTGCCAATGCAGACGCAGCGGACCTGACGCATGCCCGCCTGCAACTGGAACGCTTCAACGAAGTGCTGCGTTTCTATGAAAAGAACAGCCTGCCGATGCCCATCCGCCACATGGCGAATTCGGCGGCGATCCTGCAGCTGCCGGAGAGCCACCTCGACATGGTGCGGCCCGGGATCATGCTGTATGGCGTCTATCCCGGCCGCGCAGGTGCAGCGCACGGTGGCGGTCCAGCCGGCCCTGGCCTGGAAATCGCGCGTGGTCTATTTCAAGGTGGTCAGGGCCGGGCACCCGGTCAGTTACGGCTCCACCTGGCAGTCCGACCACCCGGTGCGCATCGTCACGGTGCCGGTCGGGTATGGCGATGGCTATTTCCGCAGCCTGTCCAACCAGGCGCAGGTGCATCATCCGGGGCAAGAAATATCCGCAGGTGGGGCGGGTCTGCATGGACCAGATGATGGTCAATATCGAGGCCGATTCGGCTTTCAATGGCGATGAAGTGACGCTGATCGGTGAGGCGGATGGCGCTGCCATCACTGCCCAGGACCTGGCCGATTGGGCTGGTACAATTCCGTACGAGATACTTAACCAACATCAATACGCGCGTGCCGCGCGTCTATATCACGGAGGATGAAAATTAATGGATATTTACCCAGCCTGAAATGCAGCCAGGACGGTTCAACCTGGACTCGATCATCAACTTTATCAAGAAATATTGGAGTGATTATCTGATCATGTTCCTGATCGCCGGTGCTATCATCGGCCTCGACCAGTGGACGAAGATCTGGGTGCGGGCGAACGTCCCGCTGGGCGGCGACTGGCTGCCCGCCTGGCTGGCCTGGCTGATGCCGTTTGCGCGTGTCCGTTACTGGTACAACTCCGGGGCGGCCTTCGGATTATTCCAGAACGGCAACACGATCTTCAAGATCCTGGCGATCATCGTTGCCGGGGCAATCCTTTATTACCTGCCGCGCACCTCCCGCAAGGATTGGTGGCTGCGCCTGGCGCTGGCCATGCAGTTCACCGGCGCGGTGGGCAACCTGGTGGACCGGTTCCAGTTCGGGCATGTGACGGATTTCATCTCCGTTGGCAACTTTGCGATCTTCAATGTTGCCGATGCGAGCATTTCGGTGGGGGTGGCGGTGCTGATCCTGGGTGTCTGGATCACCGAACGGAATGATAAGCGCCGCCTGGCCGCTGCAGGCAGCCGAGTCCTCCAGCGTCGACTGGAAATGAGGCCGCCATGCCGGACAAAAATGAGGGTAAGGGTGAGTGACCGGCTGGAAGTCTTCCTGTTTGAGAAAGCAAGAACCCAAGCGCCTGGATGTTTTCCTGACCGCCTGCCTGCCGGAGTTTTCGCGTTCGCGCTTGCAGGGATTGATCCGGGAGGGTTTTGTGACGGTGGATGGCGAACCCGTCACGAAAACCGGGCGGGACCTGGAACCGGGTGAGCGGGTCGAGATCCGCATCCCGCCGCCGGTCCCGAGCGGGTTGATCGCCGAGGATATCCCGCTCGATATCATTTTCGAGAATGAGGATCTGCTGGTGGTCAACAAACCGGCCGGGATGGTGGTGCACCCCTCGCCGGGACACGACAGCGGCACGCTGGTGCATGCCGCCCTGGGTCATGCGCCGGAGATGGAAGGCATCGGCGGCGAGGAACGCCCGGGCATCGTCCACCGGCTGGATAAGGACACCTCCGGCCTGATCGTGATCGCCAAGAACGAACAGGCGCATCGCTGGCTGCAGGACCAGTTCCGCACGCGCACGGTGGAGAAAATCTACCTGGCGCTGGTGGATGGAAAACCGCCCACGCCCAGCGGGCGCGTGGAAGCCCCGATCGGGCGGAATGCCACCCACCGCAAACTGATGTCCGTGGTCCCGCTGGAAAAGGGCCGCGCGGCGGTCAGCGAATACCGAACGCTGGAAAGTTTCCCCGAACATACCCTGCTGGAAGTCCATCCGCTGACCGGGCGCACGCACCAGATCCGCGTGCACCTGGCGTTTTTGGGGTGCCCGGTGGTGGGGGATACCGTGTATGGGAAGAAGAAAGCCGACAGTCTGGGTTTGACACGGCATTTCCTGCATGCGTATAAGTTGAAAATCATTCTGCCTGGTGAGTTGCAGGCAAGGGTATTCGAAGCAGAGTTGCCGGGTGAATTGGAGACAGTATTGGAAGACTTAGGAAGTGAAAAGTAACAAGTACAAGTGAGAAGTAACGAGAAACGAGTTAGAGTACGGAGTGGGCTGCGAAGAAGGAAGATAATGGCAGAACAGGGTTTGAGAGGCTGAAAGTGTGGCAGAAGGCGCATAAGTTCATGCTTGATATTCATAAGCCAAGCTTGTTCCTGCTGTTGCCAAAAGACGAGAAATGTGGATCTGACGGATCAGATCACGGCGTTCTTCCAAGAGTATTGGTGCAAACATCGCAGAAGGATATGGACGATTCTATTATATGGATAACGTTCGTTTTTGTTACAATGCTCGCGGCTCACTGGATGAGACCTTAAATCATATCCTGTGTTGTCCTGTGATTTGAGATATTGTCCGACTGAACTTTATCACTGATTTCCGAGCCCAGGCCGCAGAAGTACGGCGAACTACTTAACGGTTACATTGCCTGGCTCAAAACTCAAAAGACTGGTGAGAAAGAACCAGGAGCGAATCTCCACATCCGCGAAATTCCCTGCCGAATATTACGCTTGCTGAAGACTGAAGACCATCCTGAATTACTCGTCACTCGTAACTTGTTTCCTCGTTACTTTATACTTCTTCCTATACTAGGAGTCCCCCATGAACATCATCGACCTGCGTTCCGATACCGTCACCCAGCCCACGCCTGAGATGCGCGAAGCCATGGCACGCGCCGAAGTGGGCGACGATGTGTATGGCGAGGACCCCACCATCAACCGCCTGCAGGAAATGGCCGCCGAAAGGATGGGCAAGGAGGCCGGGCTGTTCGTGGCCTCCGGGACGATGGGCAACCTGATCGCGCGTCCTGGCCCACTGCCAGCGCGGCGACGAGGTGATCGTCGGGAAGAAGAACCACATGTATTTGCATGAAGCCGGCGGAATTTCCGCGCTGGGCGGCGTGCATTCGTGCCAGCTGCCCAACCAGGCGGATGGTTCGCTGCAGTTGGAAGATGTTGCAGCAGCCATCCGCTCGGACGATCCGCACGAACCGGTCACACGCCTGGTCTGCCTGGAGAATACGCATAATGCCTGCGGCGGGGTATACCAGACGCCGGAGTATACGCGCCAGGTGGTGGAGTTTGCTCATGGGCGCGGTTTAGTCGGTGCACCTGGATGGGGCGCGCATCTTCAATGCGGCGGCTGCCCAGGGAGTGGCAGCCAGCGAGCTGGCCGGGCCGGTCGATTCGGTCACGTTTTGCCTGAGCAAGGGCCTGTGCGCGCCGGTCGGGTCGGTGCTGTGCGGGTCGAAGGCGTTCATTGCCAAAGCCCAGCGCCTGCGCAAGATGCTGGGCGGCGGGATGCGCCAGGCCGGCATCCTGGCAGCGGCCGGGATCGTTGCGTTGGAGACAGATGACCGGACGCCTGGTGGAGGACCATGCCCGGGCGAAGAAGCTGGCGGATGGCCTGAGGCAGGTCCCGGGTCTGGCGCTCGACCCGGGCACGCCGGCGACAAACATGGTCTTTCTTTCCCTGACAGCAGATGTGAAGTGCACCACCGAGGAGTTTATCGAAAGGCTGAAAGAACGCGGCGTGCTGATCGGTGCGACCGGCGAGCGGGCATATCGACTGGTGACCCATTATTGGATCGATGATGAGGGGGTGGAGAAGACGGTGGAAGCGTTCAGGGGGGTGGTGAGTAAAACGTTAAACGTAAGACGTAATTTGTCCTAATCGTCTGGAAAATTTGAGGAAATCGGTACAGCCGCGGGAGAAAGTTGCGGGATTTTATGCATTTCATCCCTTTTGTAGAGTTAAGATATAATTTGTCCATTCAAGGGTATTTTAAGGATTTCGGAGGAAGGGCATGTCCATCAACTTGGAAACGATCGATCGCGTTGCCGGGGTGGTTCGTTCGAAAATAAAGAATCCAGCCGCGCATCGGCCTGATCCTGGGCACGGGATTGGGGGGGCTGGCAGAAGCGGTCCAAAAACCAACCATCATTCCATATTCCGAATTGCCCGGTTGGCCGCTCTCCACGGTCGCAGGGGCATGCCGGGCGCCTGGTCGTGGGCGAACTGGATGGGCAGGCATTGCTGGTGATGCAGGGACGCATCCATTATTATGAAGGCTATGATATGGCCCAGGTGACACTGCCTGTGCGGGTGATGCAGCGCCTGGGGATTGAAATCCTGATCGTGACCAACGCAGCCGGGGCGATCAACCCGGATTTTGAGCCCGGTGATGTGATGCTCATCACCGACCACCTGAATCTGGCCGGGATGGCTGGTCTGAACCCGTTGATCGGGCCGAACCTGGATGAATTTGGGCCGCGTTTCCCGGATATGAGCCAGGCTTATGACCGGGAGTTGTGCGAAATGGCCCGCAAGGTTGCCAGGGAGAAGAATGTCCTTCTGCACGAGGGTGTTTATGTTGGCCTGAGTGGGCCATCCTTCGAAACCCCGGCCGATTTACGTTTCCTGCGCACGGCTGGAGCGGACTCGGTCGGCATGTCGACCGTCCCGGAGGTCATTGTGGCGCGCCACGGTGGGACACGCGTGCTGGGTTTCTCCGGGATCAGCAACAAAGCCAACCTGGATGGGAATACCGTCACCTCGCACGAAGAAGTGCTTGCGGCTGGCAGCCTGATCGTTCCAAAACTGGAAACGCTTATCCGCGGCGTCCTGAGGGCACTTTGACCGGGGTGGAATGGCAGCGGTCCTGAGTTTTTTTGTCCGTTTGGCTCCGCTCATCTTTTTGCTCTTGGCCCTGGGAGTTTTATTTGGCATCCGGCGGATGGTAAAAGCGCGCACCGAGATGCGTGCAGCGGCTTTTGGGTTGGAACGTGAAATTGCGCACCGTCACACGAGCCAGGCCATCTCCACCCTGGTCCTGGTCGGCTTCCTGGCATTTGCAGAATTCGTCCTGGTGGTTTTTCTGGTCCCGAATATCCCGGCGCTTTCGCGACTCGCCACCCCAACCATGAATCCGCTTCTCACACCAACCAGTACGTTCCCGCTCGAATTAGTGGAAACACTTGGGGCAGGCACACCCGCTGCCACTCCAACCGCGCAGGCGACTGGTTGCATTCCGGGTCAGATCGATATCACTTCGCCCAAAGCGGGTGATCAGATCCAAGGCTCGATCACATTGATAGGGACGGCAACGATCCCCAACTTCGGGTTTTATAAATATGAGTTTTCTCCGATCGGAGTCAGACACCTGGGCTGCCATCCTGGCAAACCGTAAACCTGTCCAGGATGGTGATCTTGGAAATTGGGATACCATCCGCGATCGCGACCGGAGATTACCAATTGCGACTGGTGGTCACTGATAATCAAGGGAATGAGTTACCCGCCTGTATCATCCCGGTGCGGATCAAGGCCCCGTGAGGTGAAGCATGCCTGAGGTTCAGATACGCCCTGCCGTTGCAACCGATATAACCATCCTGATGGCGATCGACCATTCCTGCCAGACAGATTATGTCTGGCAGATGGATGTTCAACGCGAGGAAGGCCAGCTTGGAGCCATTTTTCGGGAGATCCGCCTGCCGCATCCCGTATCCGTTCCATATCCGCGGGCGGTTTCGGCCCTGCCGGACTCCTGGAACCGCCGGGCGGGCATGCTGGTGGCGATGATGGAGGAGCAGGTGATCGGATATATCCGGATGAACGACTTGATCCTGCCGCACACTGCCTGGTTGACAGATATTGTCGTCTCGCCCCGTTTCAGGCGTCAGGGGGTTGGCATGGCTCTTATCCTGGCGGCGCAATCCTGGGCGGTGGATCGCAAGGATAACCGGGCACTTGATGGAAATGGCGTCCAAGAATAACCCGGCGATTTGCCTGGCCCGGAAACTCGGCTATGAATTCTGCGGGTATAATGACCATGTATTACGAAACTCAGGATATCGCCTTATTTTTTGGACGTTCGATCCGATTAGTGGTACACCAGGGAACTACAATTTAGAGTGGGGAGCGGGGTACTCCTGCTCCTCATTTACTGAGAAGGTTCTACGAAAGGTTTGTATGCTTAGCGGTTGGATGCAGGATTTACTGACGGGGATTATTACTGTTAATCAAATTCTCACTGCCGGGATTGCCATCACGGCCTTTTCATTATTCCTATATGCCCTGTCTTTCAATTTACGTGATCGGGTTGCGCGTTCTTTTGCCATCATTCTGTTGTGCGTGGTAACGGTTTTTACATCGGAAGCGCTGGAGAGTTCATCCAGCTCTCCCCAGGTGATCGATCTGTTTCTGCGCCTGGAATGGTTTGGGATCATCTTCCTTCCCCCGGCTTATCTGCATCTATCGGATGCCATTCTCGTAACCACCGGTCGTCCATCGCGTGGACGCCGGCGTGTGTTTGTCCGGTTGATTGTATGCCATCTCGGCGATATTCCTACTGCTTGCTGGCATTTGGATACCTGCTTGGCCCGATGGTGATCGGACGGACAGCCTGCGCCGTTCCTCCAGCGCACCCTCTGGACGGAGATCTTTACAGCATATTATATTGTCATCATGGTGCTGGCATGGATCAATTTTGGGCGGGCCTATCGACGCACCCTGACGCGTTCAGGACGCCGCCGCATGGTCTATTTGCTGGCAGGAGCCGCCGCACCGGCGCTTGGTTCGTTCCCCTATCTATTATATGGTTCCAGCCTGGCTGGCAATTATCCCTTCCTGTTCTGGGGAATGGCGACGGTCAGCAATTTATTTGTTGCCGGTCTGATCATTATCATGGCATATGCGGTGGCCTTTTTTGGCGTCTCCTGGCCCGACCGGGTTGTGAAAAGCCGCTTGTTTAAATGGATCATGCGCGGCCCCGTGGTAGCTTCCTCCGCCCTGGGTGTAATGACCATCGTCCGGCGCAGCGGTGAACTTTTTGGGACGATCTATTCGGCGGCAGTTCCGGCGGTGATGGTGGCCACGGTGCTGCTGTTGGAGCATACCATCACGCTGGTCGCGCCGCTCTGGGAACGATTTATCTTCTTCGGCCGCGATCGGGCTGACCTGGCCTTGTTGCAGAACCTGGAAGAGCGGTTGATCACGCAGAACGACCTGCGGCAGTTCCTGGAAGCTGTTTTGGCGGCTGTCCGTGATCATTTACAATCGCCGGCTGCATTTGTGGCTGCATTGGATGGTGAGGAATTGATCACTGGTGGTTGCCACAGGCAGCTCGCCGCTGCTCAAAGAATCGAATCTTTCAGAAGTCTTACAGGTTGTCAATCACGAAGGCAATGGGAATGGCGAGGAGTATGCCTGGGGCGATTACTGGCTGTTTCCCCTCCACCAGCCGCCGGAGACGATGGAAGGTTCACCGATCTTGCTCGGTTTGCTGGGAGTTGTCCATCAACCGGACCAGGTCATTTTGCATGAACAGCGCCAGGCGCTCTCATTGCTTCTCCACCGGGCCCTGGTGGCCCTGCAGGACCGTCGTCTGCAGCGAAGTGTTTTTCGCTCCCTCGAAGATCTGCGTCCGCAGGTGGATATGTTCCAGCGCCTGCGCGCGGTCGGGCGTTATGACAGCAAGGCCAGCCTTTTGGAAGAAACCCTGCCTCCCGAATCGGATATGGCGGAATGGGTGCGGGATGCCCTGACGCATTACTGGGGTGGCCCGAAGCTGACCCAGAATCCATTGCTCAACCTCCAGATCGTCCAACAGGCATTCAAAGAACACAACGATAACCCTGCCAATGCCTTACGATCCATTCTGCGACAGGCCATGGACAACGTCCGTCCGGATGGGGAACGGCGTTTTACCGGCGAATGGATCCTTTTCAACATCCTTGAAATGAAATTCGTCGAAGGAAGAAAGGTGCGCGAAGTTGCCACCCGCCTGGCAATGTCAGAAGCGGATCTATACCGCAAACAGCGTGTAGCGATCGAGGAAGTGGCGCGGGTTATCCTTGAAATGGAACGTCAGACGCAGGCACGTGTAAACGGGAAGGAGGTTGGATAAATGTAATGGTAAACACTCAATATTCCGAACAGGATATGCCGGTCCAGGATGATGGTTGGTGGGCGTCTGTTCTGGCAGAAGAAGAAAGCCGGGCGTCCATCCCGGCCGAAAAAGCTCAAAAAACCGAAGAGACGGGAAAACCTTCATCCGATTGGGGAAGGGCTTCGTTGCTTTATCGTCAGGATGAGATCGTTTCACTGACTGTGACAGGTCATAATCGGGGAGGGTTGCTGGTCGAAGGGGATGGTTTGAATGGATTTGTTCCCTGCTCTCATCTGGTGGATCTGCCTTTCCAGTCTGATGAAGATTGTCGCGAAGATTATCTTGCCTCTTATATTGGTCGAACATTGCGATTGAAGATCATCGAATGTGTTCCGGAAGAAGGTCGCCTGGTTTTTTCGGAGCGGGCAGCCCGGGCTGAGGCAGGCAAACGCCCGGAACTCTTTAATACGCATCCAGGTCGGGCAACGCCTGAGCGGTGAAGTGACGAATGTCACCGAATTTGGCGTTTTTGTGGACCTGGGCGGCGTTGAAGGTCTTATCCACATTTCCGAGCTTTCCTGGGGACGTGTATCCCATCCCAACCAGATCTGCAAAGTCGGGCAGCAGGTCGAAGTGCTGGTGATGGAAGTCTCTCCGGAACGCTGCCGGATTGCGCTCAGCCTGAAGCGACTGATGCCCAATCCCTGGGAAACAGCCCAGGAGAGTTATCCGATCAACATCGATTGTGCCGGCAGTTGTGACGGCCCTGGTACCCTACGGCGCTTTTGCCCGCCTCGAAGAGGGGCTTGAAGGATTGATCCATGCCTCGGAAATCCCACTGCCGCCCAACCATGCGATCAAAGATGTCCTTTCGCCCGGTCAGAGCGTGCAGGTGCGGATCCTCCAGGTGGATGCCTCCCGCCAACGTCTTGGCCTGAGCATGAAGCTGGATTAATATGCCGTCCTCAACCTCGCGCAAGCCTGCTCCAACTCCTCCGAAAGATCGTCCCAATCCCGCACGCTTCTCCGATTGGGTGGATCGCTTGGCGCGCTTCGAAACCCATTTTGGGCGTTTTCTGTGGGATATCCTGGGGGTTTTCCTGCTTGCTTTTGCTTTAATGACCCTCCTGGGGATTTTTGGGCTTTCGAAAGGCAGCCTGCTCGAAGAATGGGTGAACCTGCTGTATCTCTGGATTGGGTGGGGGAATTTGCTGGTCGTGCTCTTTGCCGGGGCGGGAGGCGTACTGGCTTTCCGGCGCAGCGTCAAGCCGATTCGAAATTCACTGGGGTCGTGTAATCGCCCTGGAACTGGCGGCATTCCTGACCCTGGCATTGTTATCGGCGGTCAATGGAAACAAGCTGACGATAGGAGACATGTGGGGAGGCCAGGTGGGCTGGGGACTTGCGATGTTGATTGCCCGGTATGTCGGTCCAATCCTGGGGCGGTTTGATCATCTTTATCCTGTGGGGATTGGCGGTCTTGACCTGCTTTTGGACTCTGGCGTCCGCTCGAGACCTGGCTGCTTCAACAGGCTGGCAGCGCGAAGTCGAGCTTGGAGCAGCACGGCAGGCTCCGGTACAAATGCCACGTCGGAGAATCCGGTGATCTCCCCGCTTCCGTCAGATAAACCAGTGCTTCAGTGGCAAGCAACGGCAGGCAAGAAAACCTGCCACAGAAATTACCACCGGAATTCCGCAAATCGTTCAAGGTTCCGGAACGGCAGGATAGCCGTCCGGCAGTGCCACAGCCGCGCAGTGATCGCCTGCCGCCATTGAATGTATTGTTGGGTGAACAGTCTGTCCGCCCGGATGAACGCAATATCAACCAGACGGCCGGCCTGATCGAAAAATCGCTTTCCGAATTTGGCATCCCGGCCAAGGTGGTTGGATTCCGCATCGGCCCGACCGTGACGCAGTTCGCCGTCCAGCCGGGTTTTATCAGGAAGGGCACCGAAGAAGATGCCCAGCAGATGAAAGTCCGGGTGGCGCAAATTGCCAGCCTGCAAAAGGACCTGGCCCTGGCGCTCTCGGCAGAACGTCTGCGCATCGAAGCCCCGGTCCCGGGTCGCGCGTATGTGGGGATCGAAGTGCCAAACTCGAGGTCTGCGCTGGTGCGGCTGCGCCCGTTATTGGAGACGGATGCGTTTTACAAGGTTGGTTCGCCGCTGACCATTGCGCTGGGGGGGATGTCTCCGGGGCACCGCTGGTGGCCGACCTGGCACGCATGCCGCACCTGCTGATCGCCGGGACGACCGGTTCGGGCAAGTCGGTTTGTATCGCTGCGCTGGCAACCTGCCTGGCGATGAATAATGCCCCTGAAGATCTGCGCATGGTCATGATCGACTCGAAAATGGTCGAGTTGATCCGTTTCAATGGCCTGCCGCATCTTTTTGGCAAGGTCGAGACGGATGTCACGCGCATCCTGGGTGTGTTGCGCTGGGTGGTGGTCGAGATGGAGCATCGCTACAAATTGCTGGAGGCCGCCAAAGCGCGCGATATCGATGCCTACAACCGCCGCCTCCAGCGCCGCAAGGATACGCCGACACTGCCGCGCATCGTTGTCCTGATCGACGAGATGGCCGACCTGATGATGTCCGCGCCCGATCAGACCGAGCACAACCTGGTGCGCCTGGCGCAGATGGCACGTGCCACCGGCATCCACCTGGTGGTGGCGACGCAGCGTCCCAGCACCGATGTGGTCACCGGCCTGATCAAAGCCAATTTCCCGGCCCGCCTGGCCTTTGCGGTGGCTTCGGGCGTGGATTCGCGCGTCATCCTGGATTTGCCCGGCGCAGAGACCTTGCTTGGGCGCGGCGATATGCTCTTCCTGAACCCGGAAGTAGGCAACCCGATCCGCGCCCAGGGTGTGATGGTCACCGACCAGGAGATCGAGCGTGTCATTGCCCACTGGCAGAAGATGATCCCGGAAAAAGATGTCCAGGCCGCCGTGGGAAACCATGTTATCTGAAGTGGAAGCAGAAGGCAGTGACGAGGTGCTGGTGGAGCAGGCGATCACAGTGCTGAAGAAAGAACAGCGTGCCAGCGCCTCCATGCTGCAGCGGCGATTACGGATAGGCTATCCGCGTGCAGCGCGCTTGTTGGACCAGTTGGAAGAGATGGGAGTGGTGGGTCCATCCATGGGCGGCGGGCGCGACCGGGAAGTGCTGCTCGAACCGGATGAGGAGAACGGTGATTCGCCTGAAGAAGCCTAGTAACCGATGTGGTATCATAGTTCCGTTTTAATCATTGATCTGGGAAGGAAGTACCTCTTGACTCAACCAACCGAACAAAAAAAGAAGTCATTTTCCGACAACATGCGGGTCTGGTTCCGCTGGTATTATCACCCGATTGCCGAATTCCTGAACCGCCTCGGCATCCGCCCAAACACGGTCACCTTGATCGGCCTGGCGGGAACGGTGGTGGTTGCCTTGTTGATCGCTGACGGTCAAATGACCTGGGCCGGCATCCTGCTGCTGGTGATGGGACCGGTGGACGCCATGGATGGCGCTCTGGCACGCCTGCGCAACGAAGCCAGCGCCTGGGGAGCCTTCGTGGATGCGGTGACCGACCGTTATTCAGAACTGTTTCTCTTCCTGGGTTTCCTGATCTACTTTATGGTGCATCCCAATGTGGCGGGTATCCTGCTGGCCTACCTGGCGGCAGCCGGTTCGGTACTTACTTCATACGTCAAGGCGCGCGCAGATGCCTCGAAACTGGACGCCAATGTCGGCGTGTTGACACGGGTCGAACGCTACGTTGTCCTCATCCCGGGTTTGATCTTTAGCAGCCTGTATCCGCCACTGGTGCTGATCGCTTTGGTCATCATTGCCATCTTTGCGAATTTCACGGCTTTACAACGGATTTTTCGCGTACGGCGGGACGCTCTCCGTCAATTATCCCAATCTCAGGAGTAATCCATGCAAACCTTACCGAATGGTTTTGATATTCCCCTTCCTTTTCTTCAATACATCCTTCCATATTTATTTTTATGGCATCCTGATCATGCTGGGTGTGGTTGCGGCGGCTTTCCTGGGTCAGGCCGAGGCCAAGCGGCGCGGCATCAATCCGGATTACATCTGGGATGCGCTTTTTTGGGTCGTTCTGGCCGGGATCGTCGGAGCCCGGCTCTGGCATATCTTCACACCGCCGGCTATGCTCGTTCCGGATCGAGCAGGGCATCATCAACCCAATGGTATCTGGCGTCACCCATCCTGGATATGATCAACATCCGCAATGGCGGGCTGGGCATTCCGGGGGCGATCATCGGCGGCGCGCTGGCCCTGTGGTTTTACTGCCGGAACAAGAAAATCTCTTTCCTGACCTTGGCGGATACAGTCATCCCGGGTGTGGCACTGGCCCAGGCGATCGGACGCTGGGGAAACTTCTTCAACCAGGAACTATATGGTTAGCCCACCAACCTGCCCTGGAAGCATTCAAATCATCGACCCGGCGCCGCATCGGCATCTACTCGGATATCCAGATACCCCGATGACAATTATTTCCATCCGCTCTTCCTGTATGAGTCGATCTGGAACCTGCTCAACATGGCGGTCCTGCTCTGGATGGCCCGCCGCTTTGAAAAATGGCTCAAGCCCGGCGACCTGTTCTATATCTATATGATCATGTATTCCATCGGACGTTTCAGCCTGGATTTCCTGCGCTGGATGCCTCCAGGTGGTGGGATCAACTTCAACCAGACATTTATTGCATATTGTGGCACTCGCCGGCGGTCGTGATAGTTGTTCCTGAACCACCGCCTGCGCCGCGCCAAAGCGGAATGATCCAGACCGAAGACCTGAGCAAACAATTCGGCGATTTCCTGGCCGTGGATGGCGTCACGCTGGACGTGCAACCCGGCCAGGTGCTGGCATTGCTGGGTCAAAATGGCGCCGGCAAGACCACCACCGTCCGGATGCTGACATCGGTGCTTTCCCCGACACGCGGCTGGGCGCGCATCGCAGGTTTTGATGTGGTCCAGTCGCCCGAAAAAGTGCGGGCATCGGTGGGGGTGCTTACAGAACAGCACGGTCTTTACCTGCGCATGACCGGGGTGGAATACCTGGATTTTTTTGGAAGAATCTACCGTTTGGATACAGCCGGCACGCCAGAAACGCAGCCAGGCGTGGATGGAATATTTTGGCCTGGCCGAGGTTGCAAAAAAACCGATCGGACAATATTCGAAAGGGATGCGCCAGAAACTGGCGCTGGCACGCACGCTGCTGCACGACCCGCCGGTTTTGCTCCTGGATGAACCGACCTCGGCGATGGACCCCGAATCGGCCCAACTGGTGCGGAAGGCCATCGCAAGCCTGCGTTCTGAACAGCGCACCATCATCATATGCACACACAACCTGGTCGAAGCCGAAATGCTGGCGAATAAAATTGCCATCATTTACCACGGGCGCGTTCTAACCAGCGGAACGATCGAAGAATTGAAGAAAAGCTTACTTGGGCCGGCCGAGTACGAAGTGCGAGTGCAGGGCGAGTGGCCGCGCACGACCTTCGACCTGCCGGCAGGCGTGACCGCGCTCCCAGCAGGTGAGCGCGGGCCCCGGTTCCGGATCGAAGATCCGCAAATGGCCAATCCCATCCTGCTTAAGAGAATTGATGGAGCGCGGCGTGGAAGTGGTGGCGCTGCAGGAATTGCCGCGCACGCTCGAAGCAGGTATATCTGGCAGCCATGGCTCAGGTGAGACATGATTAAAAACTTTAAGGACGAACTCAGCCTGACCTGGCTGGTAGCCTGGCGCGAACTGCGCGACCAGTTGCGCGATTGGCGCATCATCTTCCCGATGATCGTTCTGACCCTGGTCCTGCCGTTCCTGGCAGACCTGGGTGCACAGGCTGCGATCAATTTCACAACGAAATACGGCACGCCCCTGATCGCCGAGCGGCTGGTACCCTTCCTGTTGATGGTGGTGGGTTATTTCCCGATCACGATTTCGCTGGTGATCGCCCTGGAGTCGTTCGTCGGTGAAAAAGAGCGCGGGACGATCGAGCCGCTCCTGAGCAGTCCCGCTCAAAGACTGGCAGCTCTTTATGGGCAAGCTGCTGGCCGGGACAATTGCGCCGCTGTTTACTTCCTATCTGGGTATCACGGTCTATCTGATCGGTCTTCATTTTCAGCACATTCCCTTCCCGGATGCCAACCGGATGGCCCAAACGCTGATCCTGACGGCAGTCCAGGCTTTCCTGATGGTCACCGGAGCCATCCTCATCTCAACCCAGGCCACTTCGGTGCGGGCATCGAACCTGATGGCTTCATTTATCGTCATCCCGATGGCTTTGCTCATCCAGGGCGAAAGTGTCATGTTGTTTTGGGGAAATGACAAGGCGCTCTGGCTGGCGGTTGCGGGCGTGACTATCCTGGCGGTGCTGCTGGCGCGGGTCGGGATTGCCCATTTCCAGCGTGAAGCATTGCTTGGGCGTGAAATTGATGTGCTTAATCTTCGCTGGATCGGCCAGACTTTCTGGCGGGCTTTCAAAGGGAATGCGAGATCGCTTCCGGCCTGGTTCCGGATCGAAGTCCTGGGTACGGTGCGAAAACAAGCGCGATCCATCTGGATGACCGTCGGCCTTGGGCTTGCTGCAACAGTGGGGGGATATATCTGGGTGACCATGAATACGGACAAGGTTGTCGAGGCGTTCCGGTCAGGTGATCTGGCGGGTGTATTGAGTTCCGGGACGGGAGTTCCGCTGGCGAATATCGGGATCTCTTTTCCGATGATATGGGGTCATAACCTGCGGGCGATTGCGGTCATTCTATTACTTGGTTTGTTCTCTTTTGGCGTTCTTGGGCACGTTGATCTTTTTATTGAATACGGGCGTTATTGGCGCGGTCCTGGCGCTGGAAGGCGCCTTGGGAGCTTCACCGCTGAAGCTGGTAGTCTTTGGGATCCTGCCACATGGCATTTTTGAAATCCCTGCGCTGATCCTTTCGAGCGCAGCCGTCCTGTATATTGGTATAGCGCTGGTGACGCCACGATCCCAGCGGACGCTTGGTGAGGTACTGATCGAGGCAATTGCCGATTGGACGAAGATTGGGATCGGCCTGGTGCTGCCCCTGCTGACCATCGCGGCCGTGGTGGAGACATGGGTTACTCCTGTACTATTGTTGTCCATGCTGAAATAGGGGTAGGATGGAAGTCAGGAAAGGCGCTTGTGCCACGATGGCAAAATTGATTTTTCTGGGAACATCGAACGCCATCTCCGGCGAGGATCACGAAAACACCCATATGGTTCTGGTGGGGGAGAACCGTACTGTTTTAATTGATTGCCCCAACAGCCCATTCCTGCGTTTCCAGAAAGCCGGCGTGGATTTTAAACGCCTGAGCGATCTGATCCTGACCCATTTCCATCCTGACCACGTTTCGGGTGTGCCGCAGCTATTGATGAATATGTGGCTGATGGGACGCCGACAGCCATTGAGTATCCATGGTTTGAAACATACCATCGACCGCATTGAAAGTCTAATGGGATTATATGACTGGTCCGAATGGCCGGATTTCTTCCCGGTGGCATTTTATCGCGTGCCTGAACAAGAGCTGGTACCAGTACTTGATTGTGACGAATTCCGCATCCTGGCCTGCTCCGGTGCAGCATTTTATCCCGACCATCGGTCTGCGGATCGAATTCACCAGCATCGAAGAAAATCCTGGCTTATTCCTGTGATACCGAGCCTTGCACACAAGTGACTCGATCTGGCCGAAGGGGCGGATGTGCTTGTGCACGAGTCCTCCGGCGCACTTGCCGGGACATTCGTCTGCAGCGCAGGCGGGGAAGCGGCACGCCTGGCCGAAGTGGGATCTTTATATCTGATCCATTATCCAACCGGGCAATTCGCCTCCGGCAACCCGGTGGCCGAAGCCCGGGAACAGTTTGATGGCCCGGTGACGCTGGCAGAAGATTATATGGTACTGGATTTTATAAAAAAATAGAGCCACCGGAAGGTGGCTCTTTTCTTACCAACCTTTGATAAATTGTTCCCATTCGGCGTTCTCATCCAGGTGGCGCCCAAAAATATAATAAGCGCTGACAGGCGGCTGCCTGGGAATGTGGAGCAGGTTCATATGGACTTCCCCCAACTGGCGCCCGCCTTTGCGATGGTTGCAGGCCGGACAGGCTGCCACCACATTGGTCCAGATATGTTCTCCGCCCAGGTGTTTGGGTAGAACATGGTCCACCGTCAGGTCGCCGGTGTGACGCCCGCAGTACTGGCAGGTGTAGTTATCCCGGCGAAAAACCTCCCGGCGGGTCAGCTTGATCTGCAGGCGTGGACGGTGGATCATCTGCTCCAGCCGGATGACGGATGGCCGCGGAAGCGCTTGTTTGACGGTCTGGATATAGCCGCGCCCATTCATCACCATGTCGGCTTTCCCGGAAAGGATCAAGCCAATGGCGCGACGGGTATTGCAAACATTGACAGGCTCGAAATTGGCGTTGAGAACCAGTACCGGCGCGTTCATAGTTTTACACGTTGGCGTGTATTATACTCCAGACCAAATCTGAGAGCATTGGCAATTTTATGAAGATCCTCGACGAGTCACCATGGGCCATGCTGCGATTATTGATGAAAGGAGCAAGCATGCGCATTTTGATGACCGGTGGAACCGGGATGATCGGCACGGCCCTGGCAAAATCCCTCCTGGCGGATGGTCACCAGGTCTGGGTATTAACCCGTACTCCGCAGGCGGCCCACCTGCCGGAGGGCGCCAGGGCGGTTGGCTGGGATGGACGGACCAGCGCGGGTTGGGGAGAAATGGTTGGCCAGATGGATGCAGTGGTCAACCTGGTCGGGGAACGTCTCTCGAAGTGGCCATGGACGAAGAGACAAAAAAGTCGTTTTTGGAACAGCCGGGTGGAAGGCGGGCATGCCCTGGTTGAAGCCATCCAGGCGGCTTCACCAGCGCCCGAAGGTGCTCATCCAGGCATCCGGTGTAAATTATTACGGACCGCGTGACCTGAAGCCAGTTACCGAGGCAGACTGCACCTGGGAATGATTTTCTGGCCAATCTTTGCAAGGCCTGGGAAGCTTCCACAGAACCGGTTGAAAAGATGGGTGTGCGGCGTGTCATTGTTCGTTCGGCGATCGTACTTTCCGCGCAGGATGGCATTTTGCCGATCATGATGTTGCCGGTGAAATTATTCGCTGGGGGACCGCTGGGCAGTGGACGGCAGGGCCTGGCCTGGATCCACCTTGAAGACGAAGTAGCCGCCATCCGCTTCTTGTTGGAAAACCAAAATGCCAGCGGACCTTTTAACCTGACCTCCCCCGTCCCAATTTCAAGCGCCGAATTTATGCGTGGCGTGGCAAAGGCGCTCCATCGTCCATACTGGCTGCCTGTCCCGGCTTTTGCTGTTGCGTCTAATATTGGGTGGAATGGCAACGCTGGTACTGGATGGAGTGTATGTGCTGCCCGCAAGGCTGCAGGAATTGGGGTTTAGCTTTCGCTTTGGGAGTGTGGAGGCGGCCCTGGGTGACCTTTTGATCCGCTAGCCATTCTTTGGCTCGTCTTCCGCCTGGCGCGCTTTTCGAACGTTCTTGAACACCTGACGGATGGATTTCCCAAATGGAGTCAGCCCGAATGGCGGCCTTGGCCGGAATATCGTGGCGGCTGTAACGCGCTTCGATGAATGACTCGGTCATTTCGCCAGACATCTTGTTTGCCGTCTTCCAGGCTGGAGGTCAGGGAGCGGGCATATTCGTAAGGGGTTTGATCGTCCTGGCGCGGCAGGCCGGCTTCCCTGGCGCGTCTGACCATGGCAAGATAGTAGAAAATCACCTTCTGACGGGGGGAGAGCCGGCGCGGATTGATGAAAATCCCATTCACGGTTTGGAAGGTTGCGGGACCAGCCTGCGCAAACGCTTCAGACTGTTCTGGATATACGTTCCAACAGATTTGTTGGCTTTCTTGAAGGAGGCTTTAAACCGGTCCCAGGCAGCCAAAAGCCAGCGCAGCGGCCGGAAACGGCGCAACTCCTCAGACAGATCGCGGTTGAAGGCAATGTATTGACGCACCGCAATAATGACCAGAACGATCAGGCTGCCCCACAGCAGAACCGATTTCACAAGTTCCCAGTTGAATGTGCTGAGAGCCGGTGCCGGTAAAATCTCGGGCTGGAGGGGTGATGTCAGGAATTGGGGTGTTGGTGGTTCGGGAATGGCTTTCGACAGGAGGTGGATAATGAGAGTGATGAGCAGCAGGATCAAACCGTATAACGTCTGAATAAACTGGTAAATCACGTAAAAAACAGCATTCAATGTGTCGAATAACCCATCCCATAATTTGTGGGTAAAACAGCCTATCAGCAGGACCAGCATGACAAGAATCAACGCGCTGTAGGCAAACCAGCGCCGCGGAATCTGGGCCGGTATATGCAGCCTGGCCTCCCACCAGGTGGTTTCCAGGCTGATGTACCTGGTCAGGCTGAGCAGGATGATGCCGAGTACGAAATATGCGATAACCGTCGGGACGGCATTGGCGCCTACCGGCAGGGAGATCAGGAATACGTTTTGGGCCGGGATGCCCGCCAGAATGACAACAATCATTCCCAGGCTCAAAAAGCGCCGCAAAATCTGGGTACGGACCGGTATGGTTTTGAAGCGATCATCCAGAGCAGGAGCGTCATCCGTCCCCAGCATGGAGAGATCGGCGGCGAACAGGTTGCCAGTCCACCAGGCAGCCAGGACGGGCAGGGCTGTGAGAAAAAATTGGACGATTAAATATATTGAACGGGAACTGCACCGGCCAGAGCAGGAAGTTGTTCCAAAAGCTTGCGGGACCGGCACGCAGTTCGGTAAATAATTTCAAAGCCACCAGCAGGATCACCATTTCCGTTCCGCGGTACCAGCCGATCTGACTTTGCGCGGTTGGCAGGCGCTTGACCAGCCAAAACGAGTAGAAGGCCTCCAGCGCTGCCAGCGTACAGGCCAGGAGCATGCCACGCGTATCCAAAGCGGGGAACAGCCAGAGCAGGAACTGGATAAAGACGGCTGCGAAACAAATCATCATGCCACAAGCGACCGCGTAACTGGCATAGATCGGCCAGGTCCGCCTGCCTGCATCCTGACCGGCGGCTGCGGTCATTTTCGCCTCCAGTTATCCAGGCTTTTTTCATTGGGGAATGCATAGATCGGGAAATCCAAAGCGCCTGGCCTGCTGGCGCGCCTGTTTGATGTTGCCGCCATGACCGGCGATGATCATGACCACATTCTGGCCCCGGCGCTGAATCTGGAAGATCTCGTCGAACAGGGCATCATTTATGGAACCGCTGATGATCACCACCGTGGTTCCCCAGGGCAGGTTGGGTGTCTCACGGTTGAGCAATTCGGTGAGCGGATGAGTTTCAGTGGTGCGGAGGCGCGCCAGGAGATCGAGAATATGGACGAGCTGCCCGCGTCCCTTGCGGGAGGGGATGGGCTGGACGCGCAGGTTGTTGGTGAGACTGTCCACACCATTCGTGGTCAGCCCAACGGATTGTTTCTGGGACACCGCCCAGTTCGCCAGGGAGGCTGCGATAACGATGGCCAATTCGGTCGAGTCAATGTAGCGCCTGGTTCCATACTCAGCGCTGTTCAAGTTGAGAAAGATGACCGTTTGCAAGGCGATGGATGGTTCGAACTGCTTGACCTGCAGGCGGCCGGTCGAGGCAGTGGCCTTCCAGTCAACGCGCCGCATGGAATCACTGGCCACGTAGTCACGCTTGCCGCGCACACGCGATGGATCTTCGAAAATCGGCAGGTGATGGCGCAATGTTCCCAATGGCGAACGGGAGGGCAGTTTTGCATTGGTCAGGGGAATGATGCGCGGATAAACCGTGATGAAATCGGACTGCTTTTCCAGGTCGAGCAGATCTGCCAGGCCGAGAGTGTCGCCGAGTTTGGTGGTGAAGGGCCCAACCGGATAATAGCCGCGCTTGTAGGCCACCAGGTTGTATACGACCTGCGTGTGGCCGTGCGGGCCCAGGCTGAGGACGCGTTTGATCGAGGTGCCAGCAGCGAGTTCAACCGGCAGGCTTTCATATACAAGCAGCCAGGGGATGGGCAGCCAGCCGGAATTACGGATCTCCAGCCGGACAGGAACTTCCTCTCCCAAAAAAGCCCGTCTCTCGAATTTGCGTTCGCAGGAAATATTCCTGGAGGATTGGCGCGTCCAAAACAGGCTGATGATATATATCCCCAGGAAAAGGTAAATGATCGTAAGGGCGAACCCGCCCTTCACAATGGCTGCGGTACCCAAGCAGAACTGCCAGTAGGAAGACAATTTCGATCAGCAAGTTCGACTACTTTTTGAGCGAGCCGAGGTCGAGGGGCGTGTTGGTGAGCAGGTCCTTAATGATCGCGGCCGCGCTGTGCCCGCGCAGTTCCGCCTCGGATGTGACGATCAAACGATGAGCCATGGTCACCGGCACCAGGTATTTGATATCGTCCGGGATCACGTGGTCGCGACCACGCAAGGCAGCCAGGGCCTGGGAGGCCTTGAACAGAGCCAGGCTGGCGCGCGGGCTGGCACCCAGCGCCAGATCCGGGTGGCTGCGGGTGGCAGAGACCAGACGGATAATGTAATCCTGGAGTGTGTCGTCCACGTGGACATCCCAGACCTTTTCTGGAATTCCGGAAGGTTGCTCCCATCCACCACGGGCTGGAGGGTATTGATGGGGTGTTCACGCTGGAGGTGGGTCAGCAGGGCCTTCTCGTCGGCAGAGGCCGGGTAACCGACCGACAGGCGCATCAGGAAACGGTCGAGCTGGGCTTCGGGCAGCGGGAAGGTGCCCTCATACTCGATCGGGTTCTGGGTGGCCATCACCAGGAATGGGCGCGGCAGCGCATGCGTGATGCCGTCCACCGTGACCTGCTGTTCCTGCATGGCTTCCAGCAGGGCGGACTGGGTACGCGGGGTGGCGCGGTTAATTTCGTCGGCGAGCAGGATGTTGACAAAAACCGGACCGCTGCGGAATTCGAACTGACCGGTCTGCTGGTTAAAGACAGAAACGCCGGTCACATCATTGGGCAGGAGGTCGGGGGTGCATTGCAGGCGCTTGAATTGCCCGCCCAGGCTGATGGCAACGGAGCGCGCCAGCATGGTTTTCCCTACACCGGGAACATCCTCGATCAGGATATGGCCGTCACATAACAAAGCGACCATCACAAGTTCGATGGCCTCGGCTTTTCCAATGATCACTTTTTCAACATTTTTGGTGATTTGCGGTGGCGAATTCCTGGATCCTGGTCATAAAGCCTCCAGTTTGATGATACCATGGTTTCGTTTGCGACGCTTGTCGCGGGTGAGACTGCGATGAGTTTGTTATAAACTTTGGAAAATAATCCATCTCTTTACCAACCGGAGAACGTTTGTTACGTATACAATACAGACGGTCTGGAAAGGAGTAAAAATGAACAATAAGAAGATAATCATTATTTGCTTGCATGCTTTTATTGGTTGGATCCTTTGCGCAGCAACGATGGGCATCGGCATGAGCCTGTGGCCTTTGAACACTGCCCTTATTGTCCATATGTTTGCCGCACCGGTCTTCTTCAGCGCCATTTCACTGGTGTACTTCACTAAGTTCAATTACACTGCACCCCTCCAGACTGCCGCCATTTTTACCGGATTTGCAATGATGGTAGATTTCTTTATCGTGGCATTACTGATCAACCAGAGCCTGGATATGTTCACCAGTCTGATCGGCACCTGGATCCCATTCAGCTTGATCTTCCTTTCAACTTACCTCACTGGCATTATCCTGCGCGGGCGGGAAAAGAAAATGAGCCTCTCATAAAAACCGTTCGTGATTTATCAGGTTTCCTGGTTGGCAAACCTACACCCGAAAGAGGAGCAAGTAATGAGAAAAGCAACCAGAATAGTTGCCGTATGTTTGGGCGTGCTGGCCGGGCTGGCCGGACTGGAACATGGATATTTTGAAACCTTGCAGGGCAATGTCCGCCCTGCCAGCCTGATGTTCCCTTCCTGGGGGCCGCAGCAATGCGATCCTGCGAAGATCTGGCACGCCTGCGAACCAGCCATGAGCGTGGTGCCCAACTTCCTGGCGGCGGGCATCCTGACGATCGTCCTCAGCCTGGTCGTGATTGCCTGGTCTTTGGCTTTTGTGCAACGCAAAAACGGTGGGCTGGTTTTGCTGCTGCTTTCGGTGGCTCTGCTACTGGCGGGTGGAGGATTTTTCCCGCCCGTGATCGGAATCGTGGGCGGTGCGGCCGGAATGCAGATCCACAAACCGCTCACAACCAAACCGGGCGGCTTGACCCGCTTTACTGCCAGGCTGTGGCCGTGGCCGTTGGCGATCCTTGTCACATGGCTTTTGGGACAATTCCCGGTGGGCTATTTCTTTAACGATTTCCTAAAGGGTATCATTGGATTTGGCCTGCTGCTGATCCTGGTCATGCTGCCGGTCTCAGTCTGGTCTGCTTATGCTTATGATGCAACAAAAAGGAGCAGGAGGCAACTCTGAAAAGAACTGGGGTAGCGAGATAAGAGGGTGGCTGGGTTGCAGGGCGGGAGATGCAACCAGTTGGCGCGAATTATAGAAATTATGTGATAATGAGGAGGATGGCTCTTCGATCATGCTGCTGCGACAGCCGGCCAGTTGGGTATATTTGATGACTGAACAATCGCCAAACCCTCGCCAGCGTAATACCATTCCAAGGAAATCCATCCCGTATGTGATCCTGGGTTTAAGTTTGCTCCTGGTTGCTGACCTCATCGTCGTGAAGCTGATATTCAATCAAGGCTTAATTCCGACAACCTCATTGTCAGCAACCCCTACGGAAACTGGAACGCTGCCGACTGAGACAATGGTATCAGGCAGGGTATTTAATGGAGCCCATTCGGGGGCAATCGCTTCGACACTAACTCCTTCCGCTGAAATCCCATCGACTGAAACGCCCACGACTGAAACACCTGTATCAGGCGAAACGCCAATATTTACTGAAACGCCAGCCTCGTCAACATCCCCTACGCCAAGTCTCACGCCTGCTTATGGAGCATGCCAATATACACTCAAACCGGGGATAAAAGATTTCCTCTATTCAATTTATTGGAATTGGCATATAAATGATAATATCCCAATTCTAAAGAACTATTACGCAAGAATATCCTGTGCGGTTTTACTATCGAATCTAAAGTGCAGTTATCACGCGGACAGTCCAGGTATTACACAACCGGGTTGGATCTTAATCCTGCCGGGTGTTTCAGCGAATATCTGCTTATATCATGGTGGGACACCCGTACCATGAGATCAGGTACGCCTGCCACCCAGGGCACCCATCACCCATAGTATGGGTATTTGGGTGAGTGGGTAGAAGGAATAATTTATAATGAACAATAAAATTTTGGTCACCTACGCCTCCTGCACCGGCTGGACCGTCGGTGTGGCCGAAGCCATCGGAAAGAGCCTGGCGGAAAAATGCGCGCAGGTGGATGTGCTGCCAATGCAGGCAGTCAAAGATCTGTCCCCCTACAGCGCAGTGGTGGCAGGCAGCGCCATCCAGAATAAACAATGGCTCCCGGAGGCTACGCAGTTCGTTCAGGCGCACCAGGTGGAACTACGTCGCAAGCAGTGTGCGATCTTCCTGGTTTGTATGACCCTGGCGATGCGCAATGGAGAGACTTATCGCCCGTTCGTAGCCGAATTCATGGCGCCGGTACGGGGATTGGTCGAACCCATCAGCGAGGGCTGCTTTGCCGGGGGGTTGGATATTCGCAAAGTCCCATCGGCCGCCAACCGGCTAAAATTCCGTGTGAGCGTCCTGTTGGGTGTCTGGAAAGAGGGCGATCACCGGGATTGGAATGCCATCCGGGCCTGGGCTGAGAATTTACAGCCCAAGCTTTCACAGTAAGCATCGATACCTATCCACTAGACCAGTTAAAAACTCCCCCATTGGCAGGGGAGTTTTTTCATTGTAGAGGCTATGATAAAAAAGTCCGTATCATGCTGAACCCAAGCAATGCAGAAAGGAAAACATTATGGTTTACAGAATGAAAAGGGTAATAAATATTTCTTCGATTTTCTGGCTGGTTCCCGCCATAGGACTTGTCCTTAGCCTGGCAGGTTGCGGCGCTCCCACTGCCACACCAGCCCCCACGCAAGCGCCGGTGCAGGATCCTCCAGCCACCCAGGTTCCGGCAATCCTGCGCGGGACAATCACTTATCAAGCCATGCCAACTCCGACCTCCATGTTGTATATCATCAGCCCCGAGCGATGGTATTCCCTGGAAGTGCCGACTGGAGACCCGGCCTCGACTTTCGAAATGCAAGTGGCTCCCGGAACCTACCAGTTGATCGCATTCCCCAAAGGGAGTGAAACACAGTCGTTTCGCCCGTCTGCCGCATATACGACCGGATCGGGGATCGGCCCTCTGACAGTTGTTGCCGGCCAGGTGGCGGATGGGATCCACGTAAAGAATATTAATTCGGACCGGTGCATTTCGGTGCCTTTCCCGGCCAGCCCGGATGGGCGTTTCCCGGCGATCGAAGAAGACTGCAGCAAACTCCCAACCGAAGAAGCGCAGGCGACCATTCGCGGAACGATCACCTACCAGGCCCCGCCAACTCCGACCTCCATGCTGTATATCATCAGCCCCGAGCGCTGGTATTCCCTGGAAGTGCCGACTGGAGACCCGGCCTCGACTTTCGAAATGCAAGTGGCTCCCGGGACCTACCAGGTGATCGCTTTCCCCGAGGGAAGCGAAAATCAATCTTCCCGCGGCGCCGCTGCATATACGACCGGGACCGGGATCGGTTTATTGACTGTGACCGCCGGACAGGTTGTGGAAGGGATCCACGTAAAGAATATTAATTCGGACCGATGTATTTCGGTGCCTTTCCCGGCCAGCCCGGATGGACGCTTCCCGGCGATCGAGGAAAACTGCAGCAAACTCCCAACCGAAGTACCGCAGGCGACCATCCGAGGAACGGTCATCACCTACCAGGCCCCGCCAACGCCGCTTTCCGTGTTGTATATCATCAGCCCCGAGCGCTGGTATTCGATTGAAGTGCCAGGTGGAAGCCCGGTTTCAACGTTTGAAATGCAGGTGGCTCCGGGGACCTACCAATTGGTTGCATTCCCGGTGGGGAGTGAAAATCAAGCCTCCCGTCCTGCCGCCGCATATACCACCGGATCCGGGATTGGCTTTTTAACCGTTGCCGCAGGACAGGTTTGGGAAGGGATCAGGATACAGAATGTTAATTCCGACCGGTGTATTTCGGTGCCTTTCCCTGCCAGCCCGGATGGCCGTTTCCCGGCAATCGAAGTAGATTGTAATTAACCCAAAAGAACCAGTGCTCTGATGCCAGCTACCTCGGAGCGAAACTCCGGTGCTCCACCCCAGAGGCCTACCTCCTGAAGAGGAGGAAAGCAAAGGGCGTGCCGGAAATATTCGATCACGATCTGACAGTCACCTTGAACCCTTTTCGGGGATTTCAGTCAAGGTGATTGTCACTTTTTGGTGCATCAGAGCAGGCGCAACGGAATACCCCCAGCTACCAACGAGCAAGGGGAGTTTTTTTCAAAACCAATCCGGATGGGAAGGTTTCATTTATAAAATTTAACCCAGGGCGGCCTGATATACTGTGCGTAGGGGAACAGAAAATTCCTGCGCCAGGCGCTTGCAGTCCTCATATTCCGGGGCTCGCTTGGTGGATCCATCCGGCAGTTCCGGGCCGTAGGGCGTTTGCACCGTCTCGCTGGTGCGCTCCAGACAGTGGCGCTCCACCGGATGGCGGCGCACACCCAGGGTGCTGGTTTCGCGGAACAGGATGCTTTCCAGAACGGCCGCGTCTGCAGGTTTGCATAAGACGGAGATCAGTGCAGCCGGACGGTTCTTCTTCATCTGGATGGGAGTAAAAAACACATCCAGGCCCCAGCGGTGAACAGTCCTTCCATCACATAGCCATTGATCTCGGCGCTGTTGTCATCGATATTGGTTTCGAGCAACAGCAGGTTTTCATTGGCCATGCCCTGGCCTCCCGGCTGCTCGCCAAGCAGCAGGCGGACAACGTTGGGGATGGGCAGGTCGTGCCCGCCCGCGCCGTAGCCCAAACCTGTGAGGGTCATTTCAGGGATGGGACCGAAGGAACTGCATTGCGATGAAAGCAGCAGCGCGCCGGTAGGGGTGACCAGTTCCATCTCGATGTCGCTGCCACGAACTGGTATGCCTTTCAGCAGGGCCACCGTGGCCGGAGCCGGCAGGGGGATCAGCCCATGCGAGCTTTTCACAAAGCCTCTTCCGAGCGGGAGCGGCGATGCATATACTTTGTCCACGCCCAGCGCTTCAAGCCCCATCAGCACGCCGACCACATCCACAATCGTATCCACGCCGCCCACTTCGTGCAGGTGCACCTGATCCACCGGCAAGCCGTGGATGCCGGCTTCCACCTCGGCCAGCCGCCGGAACAGCCCGATGGCCTTTTCCTGGATATTTTCCGGCAGGCGGCTCTTCCGGATGGTGCTGGTTATCTCGGCCAGATGGCGGCCATGAGGATGTTCCTGGGTGCGGGGATTTTCCCATATTTCGATATTCACCTTCGTGGCTGCGAAACCGTTCTTGCTGACCTTGTGCGCCGTCAGTTCGAACTCGTCTCCAAGGTTTAAAAGCTCCAGTCTTTCCTGCAAGGTTTCCAGCGGCAGACCGGCATCCACCAACGCGCCCAGCAGCATATCCCCGGAAGCGCCGGCGATGCAATCGAAATAAGCGATCTTCATACCTGCTCCTTTGGTTGATGGGCAGGTGTGCCTGCCTGCAGTATACGGTGCGCCACCACGGCTGCCCCGAAGCCGTTGTCAATATTAACCACCGAGACGCCCGTCGCGCACGAATTGAGCATGGACAACAGCGCGGCCAGACCGTTGAAACTGGCGCCGTAACCGACGCTGGTGGGGACGCCTATCACCGGGCAACTGACCAGACCGCCAACCACGCTGGTAAGCGCCCCTTCCATTCCGGCCACGCTGATCACAACCGCGGCCTGTTGGATGATTTCCAATTGATCGAACAGGCGGTGGATGCCAGCCACGCCCACATCATAGGCGCGCTCCACCCGTCAACCGAGGAATTCGAGAGTCTGGGCGGCTTCTTCAGCCACGGGCATGTCTGCGGTCCCGCCGGTAACGATCAGGGCGAAAGGGGACGCTTCCGGCAGTGACGGAGGCGTACCTTTTACGAGCATCACCAGCCGGGAAACCGGATCATAGCGCGCTTCGGGGATTTCCTTCAGAATGGATTCTGCCATTTCAGGTGAGACACGCGTTCCCAGCATGCGGTCATGATGCTGCCATAATCGTTTCAGGATGGCGATCGCCTGCTCGGTGGTTTTTCCCTCGCAAAGGACCACTTCAGGCATGGCGTTGCGCAGCGCGCGGTGCAGGTCCAGGCGGGCGTAGCCGAGATCTTCATAGGGGAGTTGGCGCAGGCGCTCCAGGGCATCTTCCACCGTGGCCTCGCCCTGCCGGACGGCGTCAAGCAACCGGCGCAGCTTTTCGACATCCATTAAGCAATTTCCTTCCGTGCAGTTTCCTGCAGCACATCGTTCATGCTGCCGCTGCGGAACCCGGCCAGGTCGAGCGATACGTATGTATAGCCGGCTGCCTTGAGGGCGGTAACGATCTCGCTGCGGTGTTCGAACAGTACGGGAAAGTCGTCCGGCTCGGCCTCGATGCGGGCCACCGGACCGTGATGGCGGACACGCACCTGCCGCAGGCCGAGACCATGCAGGAAGGACTCGGCGCGTTCCACCTGGGACAGCGCCGAGAGCGTGATCCGTGTCCCGTAAGGGATGCGTGAGGACAGGCAGGCCGCAGCAGGCTTGTCCCAGTTGGGCAGGCCAAGTTCCCTGGAGAGCTGGCGGATCTCAGCTTTGCTGAAACCGGCCTCCAGCAACGGACTACGGACATTGTACTCGCTGGCGGCCTTTCGCCCGGGACGATAATCACCGGTATCGTCAGCATTGGTGCCATCCACGATAACCTGGATACCATGCTCCCTGGCAAAGGCGGACAGTCTGCCGTAGGTTTCATCCTTGCAGAAGAAACAACGATTGGGCGTGTTGGCAAGATACTCCGGGTTGGAGGTTTCCTGCAGATTCGACCGGGATATGGCTTGCCCCGATCTGGCGGGCGAGCGTTTCGGCTTCAAGACGGTCGGCAGCCGGCAAACTGGCTGATATGGCCGTCATGGCAATGGCCCGATCCCCAAGCACGTCGTGAGCCACCTTGAGCACCAGCGTGCTGTCGGTGCCGCCGGAATACGCCACCAGAACACTGCCCATTCCAGCCAGGAGTTCTTTGAGCTTTTCGTACTTATCGTTCTGCATTAAATGGATTCCTTTCAGACCTACCGGTAAAAAATGGCGACAGGAGGAAGATTTTTCTATAAAAACCATCCAACAATCTCGAAAGCTCATCCAAAATTTATCCAGGAAGCCCCAAAGGAAGTATAATTCTGATAAATATGGACGAGACATCCTCCCTGATTCAAATCAAAGGCATACGGGACGGCTTGCTGGTCACCCTGGCAGGTGCAGAATGGCCTGACCTGGTAAAGGCTTTCATCGAGAATATGGACAGCCGTTCGGCTTTCTTCCAAGGAGGGCGGGTGACGCTGGATGTGGGCTCGCAGGAGTTGCGTGTAGCTGAACTGTCAGCTTTGCGGGACCAGCTTTCAGAACGGGGCGTTTCCCTTTGGGCGGTCTTGAGCGAATCCCCGCTCACCGAGAGGACTGCCCAGAACCTGGGGCTGGCGACCCGCCTTTCAAAACCAGCCCGGGTAGAAGTCCGGGCAGAACCCGAGCAACTGCCGGAGGATGCGGCGAAATGGGTCAAAGGACCGCTGCGTTCCGGCGGGCGGATCGACGTTCAAAGGCAATGTTGTTGTAATGGGTGACGTCAATTCCGGCGCAGAAATCGTAGCCGGTGGCAGTATCATCGTCTGGGGGCGGTTGCGCGGCGTGGTACATGCCGGAGCACAAGGCGATGAAAATGCGGTTGTTTGCGCGCTGGAGCTGGCTCCCACACAGTTGCGTATTGCCGGTGAGATCGCCGTTTCACCGAAGAAACAGGGCAAGAGCCAGCCAGAAGTGGCCCGGCTGCAGGATGGGAACCTGACTGCCGAACCCTGGCACATGTAGACAGGACGGTGACATGACAGCCAAAGTAATTACAATTGCTTCGGGAAAAGGCGGGGTTGGCAAAACGACCTCGGTCGCCAACATTGCTGTCGCCCTGGCCACGCGTGGCCAGAAAGTGACCTGCATTGATGGCGACATCGGCCTGCGAAACCTGGATGTGGTGCTGGGCTTGGAGAACCGCATCGTTTATGACCTGGTGGATGTGATCGAAGGTCGCTGCCGCTTGCGCCAGGCAATGATCCGTGACAAACGTCTGTCTGACCTCTATCTTATCCCGGCTGCACAAACGCGTGACAAAACGGCAGTCTCACCGAGCGACATGGTGCGCCTGTGTGATGAACTGCGACCCGAGGTGGATTGGATCATCATCGATTCTCCAGCCGGCATCGAGCGCGGCTTCAAGAATGCCATCGCTGCCGCCGACCGGGTGCTGGTGATGACGAACCCGGAGGTGTCGGCAGTGCGCGATGCAGACCGGGTGATCGGTCTGCTGGAGGCGGAAGGCAAAGGCCCGGCTGCACTGATCATCAACCGGCTGAACCCGGCCATGGTCAGACGCGGCGACATGCTTTCGGTGGAGGATGTACTCGACCTGCTGGCGATCGAACTGATCGGGATCGTGCCCGAAGATGAAAATGTCGTGGTGGCATCGAACAAGGGCATGCCGCTGGCGCTGGATGGAAAAAACAAGGCCGGGCAGGCATTCCAGAACATTGCCCGGCGGTTGATGGGAGAAAAGGTGCCATTCCTTGACCTCGAAACGCAAAATGTATTTCAACGTCTCCTGTGGAGGAAGTGATGATATCTTTCCTTTTTGGACGCAAGAAAAGCGCCAACAGCGCCAAAGAACGTCTGCAACTGGTATTGATCCACGACCGTACAGACCTGACACCCGCCGAACTCGAATCGCTCAAGGATGATCTGATCGAGACCATCTCACGTCATATCGATATTGATCCCACGGCTGTGAGAATCAACATGGCGCAGGATGGGCGTGAACAGCGCCTGGTGGCCGACATTCCCTTAAAGAGCGCCACCCGCCGGCGGGCACGTTAGCCCGGGGAGCGCAGCAAAGCTTTTTCCATCATGTTCCGAAGCAACTTCTGGCGACATTTCGATTTCTGGCTGCTGGGGGCGGTCATCATAGCCCTGGTTTTTGGGGTAACCATGATCCGTTCCGCGATTGCCGGGAACGAGAACCTGGCGGACCTGGTACCGCGCCAGATGATATTCGGCGGGATCGGTTTTGTGGTCATCGTCCTGGCTGCCGCGATCGACTATCGCTTCTGGTCCGGGGCGATCGTGCCGATGTATGTCGTGATCGTGGTTTTTCTGCTCCTGCTTTTTATTGTCGGCGGCACCCGCTTTGGCGCCACGCGCTGGATCGAGACCGGGCTGGTATCCATCCAACCGACCGAGCTGGCGAAGATCGTCGTCATCCTGGCGCTGGCAAATTTTTTTGACAGGAACATTGAATCGAAGCGGAACTGGGGCTGGCTGCTGAAAAGCCTGATCATTGCACTTGGCATCGCCGGACTGATCTTCATCCAACCGAACCTGAGCAATGTCATCGTTGTCATGGTTTTGTGGGCAGCCATGACCTGGGTGGCCGGGCTGCAGTTGAAGCAATTGGGGATCCTGGCTCCTGGTGGTCGTTGTCCTGGCAGTGGTAGCCTTTTCTTTCTTCCTGCAACCTTACCAGCGCTTGCGTATTACAACTTTTATCTTTCCGCCTGCAAATGCCAGTTATGGTGCCACGTATAATGTGCTTCAGGCCCTGGCCGCGCTCGGCTCTGGCGGCTGGGTGGGCAAGGGCTATGGACACGGCACGCAGACCCAACTGCGCTTCATGAAGGTGCGCCACAACGATTTTATTTTCTCGGTGATCGGCGAGGAGCTGGGTCTTGTCGGTGCGATCTTCGTGCTTGCTCTTGATCGGATTCATCATTTATCGCTGCCTGCGGGCGGCGCGGCTGGCGCGTGACCCATTCGGATCCATGATCGCATACGGTGTTGCCATCCTCATCTTCTTCCAGGCCGTGGTGAACATTGCCGTCAACCTGAACCTGATCCCGGTGACCGGCATTCCGCTCCCATTTATCAGTTATGGCGGCAGCGGGTTGATCTCGCTGATGCTGGGTATCGGACTGGTTGAAAGTGTGGTTTTGCGGCACAAGCCAATTGATTATTAGAGCGCCTGGAAGAGTAAGAAGCGCTTGAGCGGATTCGAAAAGTTTTTTCAGGTTAGATTTGAACCTGAAACCTGTTCGCACACGCTTTGCTCCTTCGCCCACCGGGCGCATGCACATCGGCAATGCCCGTTCGGCGCTCTATCCCTTCCTGCTGGCGCGCCATACGGGCGGGACCTTCATCCTGCGCATCGAGGATACCGACCAAAAACGCTACAGCCCGACCGCCGAACAGGAATTGATCGATGGCCTGCACTGGCTGGGCATGGATTATGACGAAGGCCCGGATATCGGTGGACCCTACGGTCCGTACCGCCAGACCGAGCGGCGTGAGATTTACAATGAATATGCCTGGAAGCTGGTGGAACTGGGGCATGCCTTCCCCTGTTTCTGCACCCCGGAAAGGCTGAACAAGGTCCGCCAGGAGCAGATGAAGAACAAGCAGAACCCGCGTTATGACGGCACCTGCCGCAACCTGGATCCGGACGAAGCCCGCCGGCGTGCCCTGGCAGGGGAGCGGCATGTCATCCGCTTCAAGATGCCCAAGGAAGGCTCCATTACCACCACGACCTGCTGCGTGGAGCAGATCGTCACCGAGAATGCCGCCCTGGATGATTCCGTCCTGCTCAAATCGGATGGACTGCCCACGTATCACCTGGCTGCCATGGTGGACGATCACCTGATGGAAATCACGCATGTCATCCGCGGTTCAGAGTGGCTGCCATCCATGCCACTGCATGTGCATGTCATCCGCGCTTTTGGCTGGGAGGAGCCGACCTTTGTGCACCTGTCGGTATTCCTGAAGCCCTCCGGGAAAGGCAAATTAAGCAAACGCGATAAGGAACTGGCCATGAAAGATGGCTATTCCATTTTTACGGGTGATATGAAGGATTTGGGTTACATCCCCGAGGGCGTGCTGAACTGGATCGTGCTGATGGGCTGGGGCGTTTCTGAAGACGAGGTGATGACCCTGGATGAGATGATCGCCCGGTTTGACGTGAACAACCTGACGCCTTCCCCGGCGGCAGTCAATTTTGCCAAACTGGATCACTTCAACGCCACCCATATCCGCCAGCTGCAGGCCGCAGACCTGGCCGCACGCATCAAACCTTATTTCATCAAAGAGAACCTGGAAGTGGATAATGACACCTTGCTGAAGGTCATCCCGCTGATCCGCGAGCGCCTGGTCACGCTGGATGACTGCCTGCCTTTTGCGGCCTGGTTCTTCAAAGAGAGCAGTAACCCCGAACCCGGAAGAACTGATCGCGAAAAACCTGAGCGCAGCGCAATCCGCCGAGATTGCCCGGAAGGCGTACGACGATCCTGGCGGGGCTGCCCGAGATCAGCCCTGCAATTGCCGAGCCGCCCATGCGGGCGCTGGTGGAGCAACTCGGCCTCAGCCCGAACCAGGTCTTCGGCATCCTGCGCGTGGCGGTGACGGGTCAAACCGTCAGCCCGCCGCTGTTCGAGAGCATGGAGATCGTGGGGAAGGAAAAGGTGCTGGAGAGGGTGAAGGAAGGCGATCGGGATTTTGGAGGAGATGTAATGAAACCCGCCCCGAAAAATACGCCGGGGCGGTTTTTTTTTCAAAACAGCCCATAACCGAAGGCTACGGTCAGACCAGTTTACTTATGATCGTCAAGAGTCAGCAAGCGAACATCTTCCAGGTCGACCGGCCTCCCGGCAGCCTTTTTCGATGCGACAAGATCTTGTTTCGATACCACATACAATTTCTGGCCCTGGTATTGCATGGTCTGGCGTTTCTTCCAGGCATCTGCAAACACCAAACCGGGTGTACTCGTTTGAACGTCGATTCTTACCCGGTCACGGAATATCGTGATTTCATGCTTTACCAGTTCATCGGCTGTTATTAATTCAGCCGTACCCAATTTGGTTTCCAGCATCGCTTCCAGCAATCTCTGCGCATTTTTAGGGGTTGCCTCGATTTAATATATCCAGATCAAAGGTGGCCCTCGGGACTCCATGCAGGACAGCCGCAATCCCCCCGATGACGAGATACTTGACCTTATGGTTTTGAAACGACGCGAATACTTCCTTTAACCGATTGAGCACGTTTTTGCTCCACTATCCCGGGATTAATCTCCAGGATCATATCCGAGTAGGAATCCAATAATTCCATTCTCTCCCGAAGAGGAAGGGACTGGAACCAGCGGGCTTTTGCCTCAGGGGTCTCTTCTGAGCGACCATGGAATATTTGTTTTTTCATACTCACGCAACTCTACCAATCAGGAGGTTGGATTTCAGTGACCTATTCACTCTCGAACCAAACTCATTATAGCGCAGCTTGGGAAATTGATTCGGAAAACCAACCTGCCTATCCTTCGTTCTTATCATTGCGAAGGTCTGGCCATAGTTAGCCTTCGTAAGGAGAGATGAAAATGTGACAGTCACCAGAAAAAAGATGACCCTGGACTGCCCGTCTAGGGCAGGCTGTCACATCCGGAATAAATCAGAACGGCCCGTAGCCGAAGGCCACGGCCAGGCCCAGGAAGACCACCGTTGCCAGGAAGATCCACAACCAGAGCGGCAGCAGCAACTTGACCCACTTGTGATAGGGGACGACCGTCAGGCTGAGCGTGATCAGCAGGGCGGCGTTGGTCGGGTAGACCAGGTTGGAGAAGCCATCCCCGAAGCAGTAGGCGCTGACGGCGATCTGGCGGTTGACGTGCACCAGGTCGGCCAGCGGCATCAGGATGGGGATGAGCAGCAGGGCCTTGGCCGAGCCGGAGGTGATGAAGAGCTCCATGACCAGCGTCAGGCCGTAGATCATCAGCGCGGCCGCGAAGGGGCTGACATTGGTGAAAGCGGTCGAGGCCCAGTGCAGGATGGTATCCAGGATGCCGCCCATCTGGACGATGTAGCGCACGCTGGCGGCCATCATCAGCAGGGGCACGGCCGGGGCGATACCCAGGAAACCATCCCAGACGGCTTTCCAGACAGCCTTGCCCACCCCGGCCATCAGCCCGGCGCCGATCCCGCCGATGACGAAGAGCAGGCCGGTGAGGGGCAGGGCGTAGTCCGAAAGGAAGGTGACGAAGGGCGAGGCCACCAGCACGGCCAGGATCAGGGCGAAGAAGACCGCCAGGAAGATGATGGCCTTGCGCATGCGCGGATCGTCGGTCTGATCCACTTCAAAATTGCCCAGGCGCAGGCGTTCCTTCTGGTCCTCCTGATAGACCGGGCTGGCTTCGGGGTGCTTGTCGATCTTTTTGGCATAGGCGCGCAGGAACAGCGCCAGGATGGCGTACCCGACCACGAACAGGACCAGGCGCGGCAGGGCGCCCGAGAACAGCGGCAGGCCGGCCAGCTTTTGCGAGACGCCGATGGTGAACGGGTTGAAGACTGCCATCGAGAAACCGACATTGGTGGCCAGGATGGACATGCCCAGGCCGACCAGCGAGTCCCAGCCGAGCGAGAAGGCCAGGGCGATGATGATCGGCACGAGCGGGATGACTTCCTCGAAGATGCCGAAGAAAGCGCCCAGCGCCATGAAGAAGAAGGTGATCACCAGCAGGAGGGCGTACTTGCGCCCGCCGAAGGCCTTGATGATGCGCGAGATGACCGACTTCAGGATGCCGCTCTTGTCCATCACCGCGAAGGCCACGCCGACCAGCAGGATGAACAGGATGATGGCGATGACGGTGATGTTGCCTTCCGCTCCGAGCACTTCGAACGGCGCAGTGAACCAGCGCCAGACCGGGTAATTGGGCCGGTCGGTCAGTTTGAAGGAGGTCGCGTCGATGACCTGGCGCCCGTCCTGTTCCACCCGGGCATATTGCCCGGCCGGGACGACCCGGGTGAGGATGCCGGCGGCGATCATCAGGAAGAAGATGATCGCAACGGCCTGGATAAAGGCTTTCGTGCTGATCTGTGCGCCGGATTTCTGTTCTGCCATGAGGGTCTCCTGGGATGAAGAATTAAAATATTCTAGCTGTCATTGAAAGAACCGTTTTTCCGCGAGGAAGCAATCTCCACTTACGAGGGGATTGCTTCGCCACTAGAACGGCTCGCAATGACACTGATGCCTACAATGCTTTCCCGGTTAATTCCAGGCTGACCTGCCAGAGTTTTTCGGCCAGGGCCTGGTCGTGCGAGAGCGGGCTGGAATCGACGGCCCGGCAGTCTATGAAATATTTTCCGGTGACGCCTTCCACGTCCGGGCTGGAGGCCAGGTAGATACTGGTCTGGGCGCCCTGGGCGGGTTTGCGAATGAACAGGCCGACCAGTTTCATCCCAAAAGCATAGACCGGCCCATTGTTGCTGGCAAAACCGGTGGCGATGAAACCCGGGTGCAGCGCGTTGGCGGTGACAGCGGTGCCTTCCAGGCGGCGGGCCAGTTCGTACGTGAACAACACGTTGGCAAGCTTGGACTGTCCGTAGGCCTGCATGCCCCGGTAGTGGTGTTGTCCGTGCAGGTTGTCAAAGTCAATCGAACCGCCCTCATGAGCATCCGATGAAACATTTACGATGCGGGCCGGAGCGCTGGCTTTCAGGATATCCAGCAACAGGATGGTCAGGAGGAAGTAGTTGAGGTGGTTGAGGGCCAAGGTCATTTCATATCCGTCGGCCGTCAAGGAGCGCCGGAAAAACAATGCCCCGGCATTGTTGACCAGGACATGCAGGCGGGTATGACGCTGTTTGAAGGTTGCGGCTGCGTGCATGATGCCTGCCAGCGTCGACAGGTCGGCGGCGATGAATTCGACCGGGTTGCCGGTTTCAGCCTTAATCGCTTCTGCGACCGCCGCGCACTTGGCCGGGTTACGACTCACGATGGTGACCTGCGCACCCATACGCGCCAGTTCACGCGCCGTAACCAGTCCGATGCCATTTGTGGCGCCGGTGACCAGAACGATCCTGCCTTTTATTGAAGACTGCATGAGCACCTCTCAGAAATAATAGCTCCTAGTTTATAGTAGAAACCGGCTTGCGTCAAACTGGAATGGTGTGGTAAATTGTTATTCTATTCGGAGGTTATATGGATTTTTTCGAAGTTATCAATGGCCGTCACTCGATCCGCAAATATGCCAGGACTCCGGTGGAAGAGGAAAAACTCCAGATAATCTTGAAGACAACCACCAAAGCCCCCTCGACCGTCGACCTGCAGGGCTACGAGATATACGTGGTACGTTCAGTGGAACAGCGCAGGGAACTGGTCAGAGCGGCAAACGGGCAGAGTTTCCTGGCCGAAGCGCCCATAATACTGGTCTTTTGCGCCAACCCGGCCCGCCTGGCAGTCTGGTATAAAGAACGCGGCGAAACCCTGTACTCGCTACAGGAAGCCACGATCGCATGCACCTATGCCATGCTGACTGCCAAAGCCCTGGGATTGGATACCGTTTGGGTCGGCGGTTTCGACGAAGCCATGGTACAGGAAATTACTCACATCCCCCTGAACCTGAGACCGATTGCCATGCTACCGATAGGGTATGCTGCACAAAAGAGCGACACACGAGCGCTCCGGGATCCAGGTGAGCATGTCCATGAAGTGGATAAGTAGTGGGGAGTATGAACCCTAGACGGATGACTTCCCGGCATGGTAAAATACCGCCCGCTGGATGTGATGGGGGCTCGTCCAATGGCAGGACAACTGACTCTGGATCAGTCGATAGAGGTTCGAATCCTTTGCCCCCAGCCTCCTAAGTACCCTCGCCAGAGCGAGGGTCTTTTTATTCGCATGAGAGGTTCGGATCCCCATACGGGGAGATTCTCCTTTGCCCCCAGCCTAGCCAAGACCCTCGCCAGAGCGATTTTTTTATTCTTTGAGCGGATCGAGCTTCGGCTTCGAGCCGATCTCCACCAACTGAACCTGCACCTGGTAGCGCTTCTCGTCGATCTGGATCTTGCCCATCCCAAAGAAGCCGCGCGAACCGGTCTTGAAAACTTTCTCAGCGGCCGTCAGAATGCTCACAGACTGGTTATCCTTTTTGATCTCAACCGTGATCATCTCTCATCTCCATTGGAACCATGTATAAAGGGAATCATACCATGGACCTTTGCGTTCCGCAGCGCAGCCGGGCCGAAGCGGAGGCGGTTTAATGGCATGCAGTATTTGGGCAAGTTGATGCACATCCACCCAGGAGATCAACGTGGCGCTGCCAGAGCGAGGGTCTTTTTATTCTTGTCGTATGATTATAGCCAGTACAACCCGAAATGACGTCGCTCACACGGAGGGAGATAAGGCAGCCGTTGAGGGTCTGCCAGTAAAGTTGTAAAAAGCCACAACCTGCGTACCCCACTGTTCCAGGCTGGCCGCGAGGCGAATGCTGAAGCGAAAAGAAACTGTCCACCCGCTCTCCTGAGCATATACCGTCAGAGGCCCCCAAAAAACGGGGCTGTCCACTTTTTTTGGACAGCCCCGAATAGGAGAGATTTGGTTAAACCCTATGTATGACTGACCTTGAGCTTGCCTTTTTCCTTGCGGGTTTGCAGCAGCACGCCCGTATACAGCTTGTTGTATGTGCAGCAGCCAATCGGACTTTGCTGGATGAGCAGTTCCAGACAGTTGTCGCAGGCGGTGCAGAACTTGATCTCCTTTTCGCGGCCCTCGCGGAACTTAAGCGGCAGCAACGGATCCGCCATGGACTGGCGTCCCAGGGCGACCATATCAACATAGCCTTTTTCAATATTCTGGGCGCCGTACGCCAACAAGGAGCTATCAGCCTTGCTAACGGCCTGTAACTTGCTGTAGCCCTTGCCGAAGACCGAGTAGTTCGATCCGATCACCACCGTTTCAGGCTTGACATTTTCCTTGAGCACCTTGGCAAAATACTGGTGCAGGTAGGCAAAATAAGGATGTTCCTTATCCGCCTGCGTGAGACTGATGGTGATGGACGGACTGCCGGCGGACTGGATGAAGTATTGCGCGCCACGCTCTTCCAGGCCCTTGACCAGGTCGATTGGCTCGGTCAGGTCGATGACCGGGGTATCGGGTCCGGCGGTGCCCATGCCGCCCGGGAAGCCTTCCCAGACTGAGATCTTGGAACCGATCAGGAAGTTCTTATCCGGCACGGCCTTGCGGATGCGTTCATACAGGTCGAAGGCAAACTGGCGCCGGTTCTCCCAGGGTCCGCCATACTTCCACTTGCGGGTATTGTAGGGGCGCAGGATCTGTGAACCCAGGTAGCCGTGGCAGAACTTCATGTCAATGCCATCCGCACCCACATCATAGGTCATCCTGGCGGCCAGAACGAAATCCGCCATGATCTTTTCGAACTCCTCCTCAGTGAAAACGTCTGCTTTAAAGCCGGGCAGCGGTTTGACTGAAAGGGGTCTCGAGAACTCGGGATTGCTGAGCTCGCCCGAGTGGGTCAGTTGAAAGATGAAAAGCGGCTTCGGGTTGACTTCACGCATGCGTTTGACGAATTTAGCCAGGGCGGCCTGGTTCTTGGGCATGATGAACAACTGGTTCATGCGCGAGCGGTTCTTGTCCGTGATGGTGATGGCCTCCAGGCTGATCAGGCCAGCTTCGCCCTTGAAGAGGTTCTCATAGCGCTGGTAGCTCAGATCGGTCGGATTGCCATCCGGGTCGCCATCGTTGCACTCCATGGCCTGGCTGAAGAAGCGGTTCTGGCTGGTATGCGTGCCGATCTTGATGGGGGTGAGCAGGATATCTCTTTTGTCGGTCATTTTTTACCTCGTTTTTATAGGATATCTGAATTAGTAAGAATAAGAAAATGATCTAAACACAAAGGACACTAAGACCGATAGCACCTTAACAATTGTCTCGAAAAGTCGTATCACTCTTCTGGATTCACGAGTGTGGTAAGCAGGAGAGCGACCATGAGCATGAAAGGACAACTGACCAGTCTTGCCGAACGGATAGAAATTGGAGAGCGTTGGCAAGCCGGAGAAAGCGATGGTCAAATAGCGATTGCATTGGATCGGCCCATTGCTACCATCCGAAAATGGCGGCGCAGAGTTCAGAATAAAGGTCGTGCTGGGCTGTCCAGTCAGATGGGAAGACCGGCGACCGGAGCACTGAGCCGATATTCTGAGGAGATCTCCAAGGAGGTTCTGCACATGCGGGAAGCCCATCCGGGCTGGGGTCCACTCACGCTCTTGGTGGAACTGAAGAAGGAGGCTCGTTTTGTTAGGAAGCCCCTTCCCAGACGTTCTCGAATTGCGGCTTATCTCATACAAAAAGAGCGGATTAGGAAGTATGAGCGGCATCGTAAATTACCGGAGCCTAAGCCTCAGGTTATCAACAGCCTAACCAAGAGTGGGAGGTGGATGCACAAGGCAAGATTAGCATTGATGGAGTAGGCAGTGCCTCCATCATCAACATTGGAGACGTATTCAGTCATCTGAAGATTGACAGTCTGCCTTGTTTACGCACCTCGCATGCCAGTACGTCAGACTATCAATTGGTTCTCCGCCGGGCATTTGTCCAATACGGTCTGCCAGAAGTGATCAGTCTCGATCATGATAGCGTCTTCTACGATAATAAACCGGCTCGCCTTTCCAACAGTGTTGCATCTCTGGTTGATTAGCCTTGGATTGAAGTCCGATTTATCCACAAGACGCCACCCGCAGAACACGCCCAGATCAAGCATATATAGACCATTACAAACCAAGCCATTTTGGGCAAACCTTTACAAGCGCAGCAGATTTACAAAAGATGCTGACCAGCCAAATCTCTTTTCTAAACCTGGACTACCTTCGCTCTGGCATGCAAGCTTGACACCAAGGAAAAAACGGTTAACGCTAAAGGTCTTCCCCTTCGAGTCCTTTGTGTCCGTCGTGTTTAATGGTTTTTGCGGCCAGCTTTTCGCAGAATTCGATGGTTACGCCATTCGGGTCAAGAAAGAGCAGTACACGTGCGCCCAGGGCCGGCAGATCGCAGGTCGAAAGGGTGATCTCAACGCCGGCGGCTTTCAGCTGGCTTTCGTGGGCAGCCACGTCTTCCACCTGAAAGGCGATGTGACGCAGCCCGCCGTCGCTTTCCTGGCGGATAGGATTGAGGTTCTTCGCATGGTAATCGAACAATTCCAGACGCGCTCCGTCCGGAAGTGCAAAGTAAATGATGTCGAAGTCACCGCAATCGACAGTCTGGAGCTGCCTGAATCCGAGCATGCGCCCGTAGAAATCGAGCGACTTTTGGATGTCGATGCAATTGATGGCGATATGGTCGAGCTGGCCTATTTTCAAGGTGAGGTCTCCAATTAAGATAAAGGCAGCCCATGCCCGGGCATGGGCTGCCTTTCAGGACTAGTTGAGAATTTCCCGTTTGGAGACTTCGGGGGAAACGAAGATCTTGAAGAGATTGGGATCCTTGCGCAGCTCATGCAGGGACCATTCCAGGTCTTCCAATGGGACTTTCATGGAGAAGAGCGGCTTCGGGTCGATGCGCTTGTTGGCCAGCAGGGTGATGGCATCCGGCCAGTCGTCGCCGATACCGGCGCACGAACCGGTGATCTTCTTCTCGCCCAGAACGAACTCGAACGGGCGGACATTCATGAGATCCTGCTCGCCGGTGATACCGAAGGCGGAAAGCACGCCGCCTTTGCGCAGCATGGCGAAGGCCTGTTCGTAGGTCTTGGTGGTGCCGACCGCCTCAATGGCGTAATCGACGCCGCGGCCGTCGGTCAATTTTCGCACTTCGGCGACCGGGTCGGCAACTTCATGGATATCGATGGTGTAATCGGCGCCCATTTGCTTGGCAATGCGCAAACGCTTGGCGTTGTCACCGATGATGATGACGGGTGCGCAAGCGCGCAATACCGCCATGCGGGCATGCAGTACACCCAGGCCGCATCCGACAACCGCGACACTGCCGCCAATACGGGCATTCATGGCCTTGGCGGCATGGATGCAGCAGGATAACGGTTCGATGAAGGCACCTTCCTCGAAACTAAGTGTGTCCGGGAGGGTATGGACAAGGTAAGCAGGCGCCTTGACGTAATCAGCATAACAACCATCTGTGTGGATGCCCAGTTGGGTAAAGTCGTTGCACAACAGCTGGTCACCGCGGATGCAGTAGTAGCACTCTCCGCAGGACATGTTGATATCGGCAGTGACGCGATCGCCTTCCTTATGCTTTTTGACATTCTTGCCGGCTTTGGCTATGATGCCTGAGAATTCGTGTCCGGCGATCATCGGCAGCTTATCGGAGGAATACCAGCCGTTGTAGATGCTCCAGTCGGTGCCGCAAATGCCGGTATTCTTGACCTTGATCAGGACATCATCATCGCCGATCTCGGGGATGGGTACTTCCCTGACTTTGATGCTCTTGACTGCATCGAAAACAGCCGCTTTCATTGTGTTTGCCATAAATTATGCTCCTTTTACAAATAATTTTTCCAGGTTCGGAAATGGTTCAAAGTTTTACCGCGGAGACCGCAGAGAGCGCTGAGATAATCCTTTTTTGTCCCTGGCTTGTAAATAGCCTGGTTTGTAAAAATCTGTTTTCAAAAATCAGAGATGGTTAGTTGAACAGAACGTCGTGGCGGCCTTCATAGGGCTTATCGATCAAAAGCGGCTTAAGATAGGCGATGGTCTTGGTAATGCCATCCTGCCGGCTCATGGTCACATCTTCATGCTCGTAGCTCATCACATAGTCATAGCCGATCAACGAAAGTTCGGTGATGACCTTCTTCCAGGGTACCGAGCCCCAGCCGGGGATGCGGAAGCGGAAGCCGCGGTCGAGGCGCTGCCAGTCGCCCTGCGGGATCATGCCGGAGCGGCGCACGTTATGGGTAACGATCTCACCGTCCTTGGCATGCACGTGGTAGATGTGTTTATTTAGAGCATCGATGAAATATTCCACATCGATGCCAAGGTAGGTCAGGTTGGCCGGGTCAAAGTTGAAACCGAATTCCTTGCGTCCACCCATCAGTTCAACGGCGCGCAGGGCGGTCTCGACGTTATAGGCCAGTTCATTCGGGTGAGGTTCGTGGGCGAATTTGATCCCATATTCGCCGAACTTGTCGAGGATTTTGCTCCAGCGCTCGACGAACTCCGCTTCCATATCCGCCCAACCCTTGGAATATGGCCAGGGGAAGAAGCGCCCAAAGTTCTCGCAGCCGATGAAGCCGGTCACCACGGGCACTTCCAGAGCATTGGCAGCCTGGGCAGTCTTGATCATGCGCTCGGTGCCGAATTTGATCTTCTCTTCCTTGGTGCCTGGGAAGATGGCATCGGTGTCTTTTCCGTAAGGACCCAGCACGATCTGGCCTTCCGGGTGATTGGCCAGCGCCGAGATGATCAACCCATAGGATTTGAGCATTTTTTTAAGATCGGCGGCTTTGTCGCCCTTGACGATCTCTTCAATATCCAGGTGCGGATTGTTGGCGAAAGCCGGCATTTCCACGGCCTGATACCCGAGGCTGGAGGCCATCTTGAAGACCTCTTCCAATTCCATGTCGAGAAAAGTAGCTGTGAACAAACCGATTTTCATAATTTTTCCCTTTCGAAAGATTGGATATTTTTTCAGGCCTTTTCGCCTGTTGATTCTTCCGGGAAACGTTTAGTGGTTGGAACGCTTGAACGTGGAAACGTTAAGCTTATTTGGGCCTTTTCGACGGTTGACTGTTATCAGTGGGGGAGAAAATACGGTCAGGTCTCGCTGTAATCCTAACATTACAAATAATTATAGGGAACTGATTGGTGTATGTCAATATGACAAACATCCGGAGGGTCTCATTATTCCAACCGAGGGGAAACCGGCCATTCACTGGAGGACCAACTCCTGCAAAGCATCACTGATCTTTGCCAGATAACCGGTGGTGAGGGCAAAGACCGGCAGGAGCGCTTCGTAGATGCGGTTGTTTTCCGGGTTCGGTTCAACCAGTTCAACCGTCTTATGGATACCATCGATGCGGCTGAAATCCTTCCAGAGACCGGCGCCGACTGCGGCTATGGCGGCTGCACCGAGCGCCCCGGCATCCTGGTCGATGGTTGTTTTCAGGATGCGGGTATTGAACGCATCCGCAAAAATGCCCAGGTAGAAACGGCTTTTTGCACCGCCTCCCACGAAAAGGATCTCATCTTCCAGCCGGGTGTATTTGCGGAGAAGATCAAGGCGCAGGCGCAGGTTCATGGCAATGCCTTCCATGGCGGCCCGGATAAGCTCCGGTTTGGCGTGCTTGAGATCGAGCCCGATATAGGCTCCGCGCAGGGCGCTGCCCGGATCCTGTGAGTTTCCGCCGGCCAGGCTGGGGTTGAAGAGTAATTTGTTCGAACCAACCGGGGCTTTTTCAGCTTCCCGGTTCATCAGCGCATACACATCTGCCCCGGTTTTCTCTGCTTCTTCGACCAGGTCATTACACAGGTTGTCTTTCACCCAGGTAAAGGTAGTGCCAGCCGAGAAGATGCTGACGGCAGAGGTGAACATTCCGGGCATCACGTGCGCAAACACATACGGCTTGAGATGCTTATCCAAAACCGGTCTGCTCGGATGAAACGGCGATCCAGGCCGCCGAACCCAGGGAGGTGTAGACACGCCCGTCACGGCGTATTCCTGGCGCCGAGCGCCATGCAAGAGTTATCCACCCCGCCACAGACTACCTGCACGTGGTCGCTCAATCCGAGCGTTTCTGCCACGTCCGGCAGGATCCCGCCGAGCACCTGCGTGGAAGGGACGATATTGGGCCAAACTGCCGCGGGGATACCGCTGGCGTCGATAAATTTATCTTCATAGCTCCATTGCTGGAGGTTGTAAATACCTGTACCTGAAGCGTACGAAAAATCGGTAATGAACCTGCCGGTCAATTTGTAGTTGAGGAAATCCTTGGTGCCCAGGATCTTATAGACCTTCTTCCACATCTCCGGTTCATTTCTCTGGTACCACATGACCTTGAAGATGGTGTAACAGGCCGCCGGAAAACCATTGCCGGTGGTCAGGTACCACTCGTCCGGGTCCACTTTCTTGAAGAATTCTTCGACCTCCTGGCTGGGCGCGGATGTCGGACCAGATGGGCGTGGTTTCCCGCAATAAGTTGCCGTCTTTATCCACCGGTACGGCGCCGAGGCTGTGCCCTGAGATACCCAGGCAGGCGATGTCATCTTTATTCGCTCCGCTCGACTGCATCAGCATGCGGGTGCTGTCCACAACGGCATTCCACCAGTCTGTGGGACGCTGCTCATGCCAACCCACCTGGGGATAGTGGGTTGGATAGGCGACGAATGCGCTTGCCAGGCAATTGCCCTCAATGTCATAGAGCGAGGCCTTGTTTCCGCCAGTCCCAAGATCGAAAGAAATGATTTTTTTGCCCATACTGCTCCCGATGTCTAAGACTGCCAGATCTCGATCCCGGACCCCAGAGACAGGCACTCTTCCACGATACCAATGCTGCTCTTGAGGTTTATCCCGAAGCGGCGCGCCCCGGCTTTGTACATTTCCACCAGCATATCCAGGCTGCGGATCCCGCCGGAGGCCTTGATCTTGATACGGTCTCCCACAAAAGATTTAATCAGACGAACATCTTCCAGGGTGGTGCCGCGTTCCGCCCAACCGGTGCCGGTCTTTACAAAGGCGGCGCCGGTGTGCAGACAAATTTCGCAGGCCTGTTGCGTTTCTTCCCTGGTCAGACACATGATCTCGATGATCACCTTCAACGGAATTGGACGCACGGTATCGACCACCGCCTGAACATCTGCCTGCACCTCGGCGAGCAGTCCGGAGCGCAGCTTTCCGATGTTCATCACCATGTCGATCTCGTCACAACCGGCGGCGACCATTTCCCTGGCCTGGGCGACTTTGATCGAGGTGGAATCGGAGCCGGATGGGAAACTGACGTTGCCAACCACGCGGACTTCCGGTGCGTCTCTGAGGAGCAGCCTGGTGTAAGGGATGAAAGCACTGCAAAACCGATACCTGGCCGAATCCGTACTTGCGAGCCACCTGCACCATTTCTTCGATATCCGCCTTGCTGGATGATGTGCGAACGCAGGAGAGGTCGATCATCCTGGCGATCTCTTCCAGTCAGGTGCATACCGTATGACCCTTTGTTTACCAGATCGTTAGTCCATGCCATGATGAGAACTAGAGAGTTTCTTCCAGCAGTTCAACCGCATCCAGGATGGCATTTACCGCAGGTGGTCTTGAATAATCCCAATTCAATCACCTTGCCCGTTCATCCGGATCGCTCAAGTCATGACCGATCAAGGTCCCGGCAGTAGATCGAGCCGTTCCTTTCCTGGAATTTCCTGGCAAGTTCTGCCACCAGTCGGTAGGTGGTTTCCGTCTCGTTGCCGTACCGGGTGCCATCCGTGATCACTTTTCCGTACTTCAGACCGATCACCATGAACGCCCCGGTCAGGGCTCCGCAGACTTCACACATCCGGCCCATGCCTGAACCGAACCCGGTTGACATTCTTAAGGCCAGTGTTCTTCGCTTAATCCATAATCCTGGGCAAACGAAGCCAGCACAGCCTGAGCACAACCATAGCCGCGTTCATGGTATTGTTCTGCAAGGTCGGTTTTTCGCTCATGCGGTATATCCTTCTAGACTTTACTTGCCTCTGACGGTTGATGCGGCCTCATTCAACTTGTCGAACAGGGCCGGAGTGAGATCAAAATGCAACACCTGGGCAACCACCTGGGTCCAGCCATGCACAAAATACAACCAGCCGTCTTCCACTTTCACCTTGCGGCTCTCGACCTGCGCCAGGGATTGGTGCAAGAAATCCAATTCTCCACGGTAGTTGAATTCCCAGGAGACGCTGTTCATCGGGAATGTCCCTTGCCAGGTGATGGGCGAGCCGGGAGTATCCTTGCCCATCCCGGTGGCGTTGATGATGACGCTGTATGGAGGGAATTTCTCCATGATCTTGTCGTTGACCAAGGGATCGGAGTTGCAGATGTATTCGATCTGGATATCGGTCTGCAAGCCGCCCACCATCTCCTTTGCATGATCCAGCCGGCCCTGGGAACGGTTTACGAACGTGAATTTTTCCGGGCGGTCAGCCTTATCCTTCTTATTGATCAGGTGCAGCAGGGTGGCAACGCCGGACCCACCGGCTCCAAAGCACAACACCTCGCCATGCGTTTTTCCAAAATAGCCTTTCTCGATGATTGCATCCAGGCTGGCGCCGGAAGTGAGCGGGTCTTTCGCATGACCTTCCAGGCGGCCTTCCAGCTTGGAGATGCTGGAGACTTCTCCGGTGATCAAGGCGTAGGGATCGAGATACTCGAACATATCGCGGGCCGCATTGAGCAGGTCGATCTTATGAGTGGTGACAAGAGCGCCCAGCGACAGCGGATCATATTTGATCTGGGCGACCGCCTTACGGTAGGCCTCGGGTTCATCATGGATCTTGCAATCCATGCCTTCCATGACGACCTCTTCCCGGCCGAGCACTTTCATCCACAAGGGAAATACCTTCATGATCGAGGATTTTCCGGTGGTCACGCCGATGAAATAAAAAGTGGGAACTGCCTTTTTCACTACCAGATACTCTTCCTTGTTCATTAATAAATGCTCCTTCTAACTTATTTTAACCACGTGCAGCTTTGACAACCTGCACGAAATCTGCAGCCAGTTTGGTTATTTCGTCGAATTTGCCATCTTTGGCCAGTTGCGGCGGGCAAAGTTCACTGCCCGCGCCGACCGCCACGACCCCGGTCTTGAACCATTCCGCCACATTTCCGGCGCTCACCCCGCCTGTGGGCATCATCGGGATATAGGGGAAGGGCCCCTTGAGAGCCTTAATATAAGCCGGGCCGCCCAAGGAACCCGGGAAGATCTTTACCACATCCACGCCAAGGTTGTAGGCCTGGAAAACCTCGGTGGGAGTCAGCGCGCCAGCCATGCTCAACAATCCGCTGGCGACCATGCTCTTGACCAGGTCCGGTTCGCAGATCGGGCTGACCAGGAAGTTCGCACCGGCCTGCTTGGCCTGGGCTGCCTGTTCGGGCTTGGTGAGGGTGCCCATGCCAAGCACGATACTGCTGCCAAATTTGCCGGATAGGGTGCGAGACCACCTCTTCTGCATTGGGAGTGCTGTAGGTGATCTCGATGCCCAAGACACCACCGGCAATGAGTGCTTCCACCATTTTGACGGTTAATTCAGGCGATGGACCGCGGATGACTGCCAACAAGGCCCAGTTCTTTGACTTTTTCAAGTACTTCAGCTTTATTCATCATTTCTCCAAATCTTTTTTGTCAGTTTGTTTTATCTAATCAACCACAGATGAATACCGCTGAGGAACACGGTACAGGCAGGATGAAAGATTTTTCCTATGATTTACACCACCTTGTAAACCGGTTCTTCATCTTTCAATACTGCCAGGCAATCGCGCATGGCAAACCAACCCATATTGCTGGTGGCTCCATCGGTTTGCGCACCCAGATGGGGTGTGGCAATCACCTGCGGTAAAGCCAGCAGAGGATTCCCGGCAGCCGGGAGGCTCGACCGTAAAGGCATCCAGACCCGGCTCCTTTGAGTGACCGCTCTGGAGCGCATTCAAGAGAGCGGTCTCATCCACCACTTCCCCGCGCGAGGTGTTGACCAGGAACGAGCCTTTTTTCATCCTGTTCAAAAAGGCTGCATTGACCAAGCCACGCGTCTCAGGCAGCAGCGGGAGATGCAGGCTGATAAAATCCGCCTCTTCGATCACTTTGTCCATGAGGGTGAGCTCAATATGATTGTCCCGGGCAAAAGCGGCATCAGCATATGGATCGTAGGCCAATATTTTGCAGTCGAAACCGGCCAGACGTCGGGCAAGCTGTTTTCCTATCGCGCCCAGCCCCAGGATCCCGATGGTCTTTCCTTCCAGGCTGATCCCGGAATAGCGCGGCCACTTGCCCTGGTGGACCGCTTCGACTGCCTCAGGGATCTGGCGCGCCAGCGCCAGCATCAATCCGAGGGCGAGCTCGGCCACCGAAACAGAGTTCGCTCCGGGGGTATTGGTGACCACAATTCCTTTGCCGCGTGCAGCATCCAGGTCCACGTTGTCAATCGCCAACGCCGTAGCGCGAGATGACTTTAAGCCGGTCAGCCGCCTGGAGGGCTTGTGCGTCGATGGCATCCAACCCGGCAATATATCCGTCAATTCCGGGCAGTAGTCGCGCAACCTCGGCTGAAGTAAGCGGTTTACCGGTGGGGTTGTAGATCACTTCCCCCACCTGGGCCTCCAGTTCGGTTTTGAGGCGAGGATCATTCTTCCCATATGAGGTGGGAGTGACCAGCAAGTCGACATTCTTTCAGATTCATGGGTCCTCTGGATTATTTGGCAGCGCGGGTTATCGACAATTTCAGGGCCATCCACGCCATCAACGACCAAGCTTCCGAAAGCCCTGCCGTTCAATGGTGCCATAGTCATGACCGGCGTTGCCGGGGTAAGCAAAGAAGGTGACCAGGTCTTCCTGCCGGGAGGTGCACACGGACCGGTGCGCCCAGCGCGGCGGCACGTACAGAACTTTCCCGGGCGAAAGCGCTTCGACCGAGGTATCCCCTTCGGGAGTCTCCATCACCATGTAGCCTTCGCCGCGCAGGCAATAATAGATTTCTGCGGTATCCAGGACGGAGTGGAAATGCCCCTTGGTCATGAAGAATTCATTGCCCACTTTGCCCGGATGGACGATCGAAATGCCCATCAGGAATTCGCCTTCCACCTCGGGACGTTTTAATTTCATAGACTTCATAGATCAACTTGTCTTCTTCGGAAAGCATTTTGGTATAGGTATCCTGGTCCAGGAATTGACCGCGCAGCGCGGATAAGCGCCTTTCGATGTGGTTATCCACCCTGGATGGGATCACCTGGGGCATGGGGAGTGTGAAACGTAAAAGGTAAATCGATCATTTCATTCTCCTGAATGGGTTTAATGTATCCCGGCCAGTCGGCGGGCGATATTCCCACCCAGCATTTGCCTGCGATGCGGTCTCCGGGATTCCTTTTTGGATTAATTGTTCCTGGATCTCACCAGGCAGGCTGGCCAAGCCTGGCTCCGCCCCCGATGAGGTGGTACAGTGCCGGCTCTGCCATATCGGTGGCGAGGGCAACCCGGTCGGCAAAGCCCGGCGGCTACCATCTTGTTCGATCAGCGGCCAGAGTTTCTCAGATGGGTCGTATTTGGGTCGGTAAAACGTATCATATTCCAGCAGTACGCCCAGGCGGGCAAGCGCTTTGTGGAGCCCGTCATCCGGACGTTTATCCATGTGGCATAACACCAGCTGGTCGGGAGGCAATCACCAGGTCCATGAAATAAATACAGGCTTTCTCAGCCAGGGCGCCTTTTTCGGTGTGGATCTCGATCAGCGCCCTGGTCTGGAAGCGCAGCCGAGGCGGCGCCTTCCAGGGCGGCCTGAGGGCAGTCTGACCAGGTGGATTCGAGAGCAATCTTTGATAAAACCTGCCTTGACCGGGGTGGGAGTTCGAGTGTCTCGAGCAAAGCCGTGTTCCAGGTCTGAGCTCAGAAATTCACTGATTTTTTGGGCTGGAGCTTCCCAAAGCCAATAATCCTGAGGGTAATATTTTTTCCGGTGAAAACCGGTGCAGGCGATCATATTGACCCCGGAGGCCTTGGAAAGTGCCAATAACTGGTTGCCATCCCGCCCGCAACCTTGCGGCTGGCAATCCAGCAGGCTTTCGCCACCCTTGTCATGGTACTCGACCAGTTCCTTCAGGATCAGGTCGTACTGGTCCAGAACCGGCGCGCCGGGCTCGTGCGCCCATAACACGGTGCTATCCACACGTGGTTATGGGCATCAGTAATGCCCAGATGCTCGTAAGGAAGGGGACCCTGAACGGTCATGACCGGGCGCGTGGTGGGAGCGAGAGGTTAGGCATCGGGATTATGGTTCCAAAACGATTTTTAATGACTTTCCATCTTCAGCGGCAGCAAAAGCGGCACAGCGCTTCTTTTAGTGGGAAACGCTGGCTGACAATTTCTGACAGATCGACCAGACCGGAATTGACGATCTGGGTCGCCTGCCAGCAATCAGCAGTGCTGCAGGCAGTGGTAGCCGTGATCACCAGCTCCTTATAATGCACCAGGTTGGAATTAAAATTGATCGTTGGGCGGTCCTTGGGAAGCCCGCCAAAAAAATTGATCCTGCCGCTGATGGCTGCCAGATCGAGAGCGCTTTCCTGGGCGGCATGCACCGGCGCGGCGACGATGATCACGTCTGCGCCGTGCCCGCTACTTTCCTCGTTCAGAATTGCTTTCAGATTTCCGGAGGCAGGATCGACCACCCGGTCGGCACCCATGCGTTAGGCCTGCACAGCCCGATCCGGGATGGGTTCACTCACGATGATGCGCCCTGCCCCACGGGCTCTGGCAAGCTTGACATGCATCACACCGATCGGACCGGCGCCGATGACCAATACGACTTCACCAGGCTTCATGTGCAGTGCGTTCTGCCCTCGCAGCACGCAGGCGAAAGGTTCCATCAGGGCTGCCACGGCCGGATCGATCAATTCGCTGACCGGGATCACATTGCCCTGTCGGACCGAGTTGGCTGGAATGCGAACATACTCGGCAAAACCACCATCCGAGGTCACCCCGATGGCGTCATAATTGGCACAAAGATTGTTGTTGCCAGTGATGCACTGCAGGCAGTGACCGCAGCCGGTATTGGGCGCACAAAAAACACGCTGGCCGATCGAATAGTTGTCAACCTCGCCACCCACCTCCGCAATCGTCCCAACCACTTCATGGCCAGGGATGCGCACGGTGCCAGGCGGGTACATGCGATGATTTCCATGCAGGATGCGCAGATCGGTCCCGCAAATACTGGCGCTGAGGACCTTGACCAGGATCTCACCTTTCCCAATCCTGGGAACCGGTACATTTTCCACACGCAAATCATTCGGACCATGATAAACAGCTGCTAGCATTTTTCCTCGATTCACCCGAACTTCATACATCAGAATCTCAGATGATCACCGGTAATCTCTGCAGATAAACCGGACGTTCCTCCAGGAAGGATTTCGTCCCTGCCAGGACACCCGCGACCGCCCAGCGGCCATCAGCACCGCCGGCGAGTGGAGGGGTCTCATTCTGGATGCAGGTGACAAAGTGTTCCAATTCATTGATATAGGCCCATTTGAAGCGCTCCGGCCAGGTCCTGAAGATGGGGGTGATCAATCCCTGGTCGCGGTCTGTGCAGACCACAAGCGATTGACCCTTGAGCTCGCCGATCTGCAGGATGCCTTTTTCGCCGACGATCTCGACCCGGGCATCATATCCATACCCGCATGGGCACACGCCTGAGATCAGTCCCAGGCCGCCGTTCTCAAATTTTACATTGACCAGGACATTATCGTAGAAATTGGGGGTATCCACATTGTTGGCTGCGCCTTTGAAGTTAGCCACTTCGGTGTATACCCGTTCGAAGTTCGAGCCCATCAACCAGCGCATGGTATCCCAATCGTGGCTGTTGACTTCCGCCAGCATGCCATTGGAGGTACGCAGATCACGCGCCCAGGGAGGTGGAAGGCCGGGACCATGGGTATTGGATTTGATCATCATCGGCTGACCGATCTCACCCGCTTGGATGCGCTGGGCAGCCGCAACAAACTCGGGGTCAAAGCGGCGCATAAAGCCCAACTGCAAAAGGACAGAGTTCTGCTCGACCACCTTCAGGATCGCATCGCATTCCAGTAAATTGAGCGCCATCGGCTTTTCGAGGAAAACGTGTTTTTTGTTTTCGGCTGCCAGCGCTGTCATCGGCAGGTGGGTGGGGGTGGGGGTGGTGATGACCACGGCCTCAAAGTCAGCCTTTTCAAGCGCCATTTCAAGGGTATCGTACTGGTTCTCGATCCCAAACTCGCTTGCGGTTCCTTCACGCACTTCCTTCATCGGATCAACCAGCGCAACAATTTTTCCACCAGGGATATGGTGGACGATCGAGCGGGAATGGTTTTTTCCAACCCTGCCTGCACCGATCATGCAAATTCGAATTGGTCTTTTCATCAAAACTCCTCAACAATTTCTAAATTTTTTCTTTCCAATTTGCCATCCGATATCCAGGAAGCTAAAAGCGAATTGTTATCACGAATGGGACGAATTCACCGAATTTCGCGAATGGTCATTTAGAAATTCGGGCCATTCGTTCATTTGTGTAGTTCGAGATAAAAAACATCAACCAGTGAAATACTCGTTCAGCGTCTCTTCGAGCGAAATATATTTTTCCACGATGGGTGCATAGATCTCATGCTCAGCCTTGGACGGCATGGATGGTTTTCCACTCAGGATGGCAGTTTTTTCAGCGTGTGCGGCCAGATCGTCGATCAACCCGGCGGCTTTTCCGGCGATCATGGCGGCTCCCCAGGCGCCAAACTCATTCCCCTTCAGCCTTTGATAAGGGACATTGAGCACGTCCGCTTTGATCTGGTTCCAAACCTCGCTGCGCGCTCCGCCGCCAACCACACGGGCTTCCACCAGTTCCAACTCCGGCAGCAGTTCCTTCAGGATCTTTAGATAATAGGCGTACTCATAAGCGATACTTTCCAAAATTGCCCGGGCAAAGTGGGCCTGCGTGTGCGACCATGACACACCCACCCATGCACCACGCATTTCAGGGCTGGAAGGGCAAATGCGTCCGCCCAGGTGAGGCGAAAAGAACAAGCCCTCGGACCCAGGCGGGACAGTTTCGACCAATGCGATCATGCGGGTGTAAAGGTCATCAGAAACAGGGAGGCTCTTTGCGAGGCTGGTGTTATAAAACTGATCGCGGAACCAACGCAGGGCGATGCCCCCGCCGCCGATATAGGCGAGCGGATCCCATAACCCGGGAATAACCGACCGCATGGTCAGCAAGGCACGGTTTTTGGTATCCGCCACAAATTTATCGGTACATCCGGCCAGAACGGCGGCTGTGCCAGCCACGTCAAAGAGCATTCCGGCGTGCACGATACCCGCCCCGAGTGCATTTGCGGCCGTATCTCCAGCTCCGGCTGCAATGAGCGTACCAGGGGCCAATCCAAACTCTTTTGCAGAAGCCTGGGTCACTTCCCCGACAATGTCAGATGGATCAACGATTCTGGGGAGCTTGGTCGGATCCAAACCAAAGCGTTCGCAAAGTTCACCGGACCAGGTTCCCTTTTGGGCGTCCGAAAAACCGGAAAAATGGATGTAGGTATGGTCGATGAAAGCCTGGTCTGCCTTTAGACCGGCAAGTCTGCCAACCACATAAGCCACGGGCATCACGAATTTGGCGGTGCGCTGATAAATTGCAGGTTGTTCGATCCTTCCACCAGAGCATCTTGGGCCCATGATCGCAGGTGGGGGGGCAGCCGGTGAGCTGGGTGATACGATCACCGGCCTCTTTATCCATGCGCTCGATGTATGGCTGGCAGCGCATGTCCAACCAGGAGTCAAACCTGGCGACGGGTTTGAAATCTTCATCAACCAGCCCAACCCCGGCCATCTGAGAATCAAAGGCTATCGCCGCAATTGCCTGCGGTTCCACTCCGCTGGAGCGGATACATTCCCGGACGGTCTGGGCTGCAGATGTGTAGAAATCCTCATTTTCCTGTTCCACCACACCCGGTTTGGGATAAAAGAGCGGCACTTCGACTGAAGCTTCCGAAATAAGTTTCCCGTCAATCTGATAAAGCGCGGCTTTGGTTCCACTTGTCCCAAGGTCAACGCCGATCAGGTATTTCTTTGGCATTCTTGTCTCCAACAACTGTAATAGGAAACGAACCCGACACAAAACTTGATCATTCCAGAACACCTTCCCTTGAAGGGATCTTGGGCGAATTCAGAGTCCCTTATCCTGACCAGTTCGACCTCAAAGCGTGACCGGTCCCCACGATGCAGGGCGTGATAATACTCAATCGGCTGTCCATCCTCAGAATAGCTGATGCTGTCCAGCATTAACAAAGGAGCTCCCCGTTCAATACCGAGCAGTTCGGCTTCGTTCTCATTCGCCAGAACGGCCTCGATGTAACGGTGACCCTTGGCAAGCACAATACCGCATTCGTTTTCCAGGAATTCATACAGAGACTGGTTGGACAGATCAGCCGTGGCGAGAGAAGGGCAAAGCTCAAAAGGAATGTAGGTGGTGACCAATTGGATCGGCTCAGAATTGATATAGCGCAAGCGCTGGATATCGATCACATCTTCGCCCGTGCGGATATTGAGAAAATGCGCCACTTTTTCGACTCGCAGGAGTCACATTTTGGTGAAGAACTTTTGTGCCTGGCTTAAGGCCACGTTCCACCATATCCTGGTAAAAACCGGTCAGTTTTTGCACCAGCCCTTCACTGATCTTGGGCAGGGAGATGAAGGTGCCTTTCCCTTTTTGGCGGTTGATCACGCCTTCAAGTTCCAGTTCACGCAAGGCCTGCCGGACGACTGTCCGGCTGACCTGGTAAAGAGCGCACAGGTCCTGTTCACCCGGGATTTGATCGCCCGGGACCCAGACGCCCGTTTGCACTTTTTCTTTCAGGATGTCCATTAATTGAATATAATAAGGAATATGACTGTCAAAATTGATCCGTTCATTCATGCCCAACCTCCCCAAACCTAAAGATGATATGGAGTTTCTCAATATATACAGAGGATGGGGTTGCCCCGCTCCCCAGATCATTGAGATGAAAAGCAGATGATTTGTTGTAATCCTGTTATTACAACTGATTATAAGAAAGACCATCCAACCTGTCAATAGAATAAGCTTAAAAAACCAAACCTCCGGCGTGCCTGTGCGGGAGTTTTATAATCTTAAATCTCTTGTAATCTGGAAGTACACTCGTTATAATAATGTTATCCTGTAATGACAAGTTCCGAGGATTATGCAGTTCAATCAGGATTTGCGATCCAAATTATTACCCTGACAACCTGTCGCTGATCACATAATAAAAGCCAATGCACCCAAAAAATCCACCCATCAAATCATAAGGAGGCAAAAATGAAAGTCGGAATTGACAGCTATTGCTACCACCGTTTCTTTGGCGAAGTGTATCCGGACCAGAAACCGCCTGCGAAGAATATGACCATGCAGGACTTTCTGGTACGCGCCAGGGAACTTGAATGTGGATGGCGTTTCGCTTGAATCGTGCTTCTTCCCATCGAAAATTGGCAAGACCTGGTTCAAGGACCTGAAAGCTCAACTGGATGATTACAAATTCGACCGGGTTTATGCCTGGGGTCACCCGGATGGTCTCGAGCGCGGTCAAAACTGGACTGCCTACGACGAGATGGTGGCAGGCATCCCGAATGCGAAGGAGATCGGCGCAGATGTGATGCGGGTGGTGGGGAGCAGCCTGATGTTCCGCCACGAACCGCACGGCCCGCAGGTCGAGGCCCTGGCAAAGATGTTCAAAAAAGCCGTCAAAGTTGCCAAAGATTATGGTGTAAAACTGGCGGTGGAAAACCACATCGATTTCACCTCAGACGAGATCCTGCAACTGCTGGAGATGGTTGATTCGGAATATTTCGGATTGAACTTTGACACCGGCAATTTCCTGCGCCTGCTGGATGACCCGATCAAGGGCATGGAAAAACTGGCTCCGTATGTCCTGGCGACCCATGTCAAAGACCTGATGCCGGACAAGAATGCCCGACCGACCGATTGGCATCTTCTTCGCCGGAGTCCCGGTTGGGAATGGGTTTGATCGATAACCAGGCCCTGGCCCAGATGCTGCACAAGGCCAACTTCAAAGGATTCCTGGCGGTGGAGATCGACCACCCGCACACCGATTGGACCGAGCGGGAAGACGAGGCAGTGGGCTTGAGCGTCAAAGAACTGAAGAAGATTGCTGCGCATTGAACTAAACCGAGCATTCCCGGGAACGGACAATTACCTTCCGGGAATCCATTTAGAAAGGAGAGGATGCCTTGAAAACAGTAAATGTAGCAATTATCGGAACCGGCTTCATGGGCAAAGCCCACAGTAATGCCTGGAGTCAGGCACCCAAGTTCTTTCAAGCTGGGAATAAAGCCGGTGATGAAGGTGGCATGTGACACGGAAATAGACTGTGCACCACGATTTCGCCGACAACTGGGGCTGGGAGAACATGTGAGACGGATTGGCGCAAGGTGGTCGAGCGAAAGGATGTCGATATCATCGATATCTGCACACCGACCTGTCTGCACCAGGAGATCGCGATCGCCGCGGCTCAGAACGGCAAGCATATCTTTTGCGAAAAACCGATCACCCTGACCTATGCTGGCGCCAAGGAAATGTATGAAGCGGCGGAAAAAGCCGGCGTCGTGCATTATCTAAACCATAACTATCGCCGGGCGCCGGCGGTTGCTTTTGCCAGGCAGCTGATCGACGAGGGAAAGATTGGCACAGATCTTCCACTGGCGCGGCACCTACCTGCAGGATTGGATCACCGACCCGAATTTCCCCCTCACCTGGCACCTGCAGAAGAAATTCGCCGGAGCCGGTCCGCATTATGACCTGAATTCCCACAGCGTTGACCTGGCGCGCTACCTGGTGGGTGAAGTCGAGGCGGTTACGGCGATGATGAAGACCTTCATCACCGAACGACCCTTGCCCGGCAAGGTGCCGGTACCTTCAAAGCCGGCACCGGCGGCGACCGATATGGCGCAGGTGACGGTGGACGATGCAGCCTTCATGCTGGTGGAATTTGAAAATGGCGCACTGGGATCATTTGAAGCCAGCCGGTTTGCCAGTGGACGCAAAAATTACAACTACTTTGAAATCTACGGCAGCAAAGGCAGCCTGATGTTCAACCTCGAGCGCATGAATGAGCTTCAATACCTGGACCTGTCGGATCCGGCGGATGAGCAGGGATTCAGGACGATCCTGGTGACCAATTCCACCCACCCGTACGTCGGCTGCCTGGTGGCCGCCCGGGCACATCATCGGTTACGAGCACGAATTCTCGCATGCGATCGTGGATTTCCTGACCGCCATTGAAAAAGGCACCAAGATTGCGCCCAACTTCTATGATGGCATGAAAGCCATGCAGGTGCTTGGAAGCGGCGATCAAATCATCAGAGACAGGTAAAAAAGTAACCGTTTCTGAAATCAAGTAAATCGATGGTTTCGGTACCATACTACATAGTGGATAGATTTCTGAGCTGGAGGGACAGGCTGGTATCTCAGCAACCTGTTCCTCCTTTGTATTGCCCTGCTTGCAGGCAGTGCATTGATTTTAGTCCAGATTAGGAGAGCAAAATGAAAGCGAAACTTGTCCCGATTTACTTTAAGATCAGCCGATGATCCGGACTTTCTCAACCCAGCTGCAAAAACTACATGAACTGCTGGCAGACGACGCAGAAATATTGGAGCCGGTGCTATTGGGGGCAGGTCTGCCTGACACCGACGGGGTGATCTTCCCGGAAATGCTGGGAGCTGCCTTTCGGGAGCTGGAAAAGATCAAAAAACTACCGCAGCCGCTGCTGATCGTGACCTCTGAATTTGGCACCGTCTCGATGTGGGACTGGGAGATCAACAGCTACCTGAGCTGCAAAGGGGTGAAAGTGATCGGTCCCACCAACCTCGAAAAGACCAAGCAGGTCTGCCGGGCGTTTGCATTAAAACGACAGCTGAAACATTCAAAATTGCTGGTCTACCAGGATAATCCTGCCAGCGGCGGGAAAACAGGATGAAATCTTCAAACGGTTTTACTGGTGGGAACCGGAATGTATTGAAGCCATCGAGAAAAAATACGGGGTCAGTGTCGTAAAGAAGAGTTTCAAGAAGTTGGGCGAGGAAGCCAGTGCCATCCCTGATGAAGCTGCTCAAAAAGTCTGGGAGCAGCGGAAAGCCAAGACCCCGATTGAGAATCTGACCAACCGGGCCATCCTGAGCGCGGTGAAGCTCTACATGGCGGTGAAGAGAGACCTGGACCAGGACCCGGATATCATTGCGGCCGGAATGAACTGCCTGAATGAATCGATGTTCTCCGATACCACTCCCTGCCTGGCGTGGAATTTCCTGTATGAAGATCAACGCCTGGTGTGGGGCTGTGAGGCGGACCTGGTTTCGATGCTGACCAAGGTCTTGATCGGAAAAACCATCGATGTGCCTTTCATGATGACCAACCTGTATCCATTCCAGATGGGAGATGCGGCATTGAAACATGAGCACATCCCATACTTCCCCGAAGTGGAGGGCGCACCGGAAAATTACATCCTGGCTGCACACTGTGGATATCTTGGGGTGGTCCCGCAAGCTTTTTCAACGGAATGGACGCTGAAGAAGAAAGTGCTGGCGATCGTCGATGATAATGCCAATGCGATTGATGGCCGCCTTCCGGAAGGAGATATCACCCTGGTCAAACTGATGCCGCCCTTCGACCGCTGGTCCGTGGTAGAAGGTGACTCTGCCCAAATATGCACAGTTCGAGAACTCAGCCATTGTCTGAATGGCGCGGTCATCCGTGTTCCAAATGGCAAAAAGCCTGGTGGACGACCTGGTCTCACATCATTACATCATCACCACCGGGCACAACCTGAACGAACTGGAAATGGTCTCGAAAGTGTTCGATATGGAGTGTGTCACGGATTAAGCAGCGGAAGATCATTGAATTTAGATGGACTGCCTGAGAAAACAGGTCATGTCCATAAAGGTCATCAACTAATAACCGAATATGTTGTAAGTAGACTGAAATTTGAACAAAAGATATTGACAAACTGACAAAAATGCTATAATGAATATGTAATCCTGTAATTAACAGTTCGTTCTCCGGAAGTTCTTCCGGTATAAGTTTTTTTGAACGCAATTGTTCGAATCGTGAATTACTGATCAAGTGATGGTTATTTTACGTTGATAGTATGCTCTTTAGCATCTCCTGACCTATGACTATCTCGTAAGTGATGAAAGTGAGCCAAATCTGTAAATGGGAATCAGCACGTGAAGTGCTGCATAAGAAATATCGGACAATCACCTCACTGGATAAGCCGGTGAGGCAGTCTCCAGGTTGACATCCTTACCCAACCAATACTTCATTTCCACTTCCGAAAAAGTATTGGTCGACCTGATCCGAAAGTATGGGGAGTTTTCAAAATCAGACCTGGTCGCTTTCACGGATTATTCCCGAACCAAGATCACCAGCTGTATCGAACTCCCTGCTCAACAAAAATATTATTGTTGCGAATAACATCACCGGAGTATACCGGGCGGCCGGCGATCGAAAGACGTTCAGCCTGAATGGAAATTTGGGCCTGGTGGCAGGTATCGATATTGGTGCAACCAGTATTGATCTGGCGATCGCAGATTTTTCCGGCAAACTCACTGGTGCGCTATTCTGAACCAGCGTCGGTCAAAGATGGACCGATAAAGATATTGGGGCGAGTATGTTCCCTGCTTGAAAAACTGATCCAGGAGGGTGGCTTGAGCTCGAAAAAACTGAACGGGATCGGGATTGGTGTTCCGGGCCCGGTGGATTTTTCGGTGGGCAACCTGGTATCTCCGCCGATCATGCCCGGATGGGATCGTTATCCGATCATCCAGACAGTTCAGCAGTGGTTCCCATCCGCCAATGTTGTGGTTGATAATGACGTCAATGTGATGGCTTTGGGCGAAATCTATCAGGGTGCCGGCAAAGGAGTTGACAACCTGATTTTCGTCAAGATTGGAACAGGCATCGGCGCAGGGATTATCTGCGAAGGAAAAATTTACCGCGGCTCCAGCGGGTGCGCGGGGGATATCGGTCACATCGGTGTTGATAAAAATGGCCCACTGTGCCATTGTGGCAACAAGGGCTGCCTGGAAGCGGTAGCTGGCGGGCCGGCGATCGCCGAACGGTCATTAGCTGGCGGCGCAGGCGGGAAAAAGCCCAATCCTGATGAAATATTATGAAAATAATGGAAATGTCCTGCGCGCCGAGGATGTGGGAAATGCGGCACGAGAAGGCGATGCGGTGGCGATCGAAGTCATTCGCGAGAGTGGACAATTTATTGGCGATGTACTGGCCGGACTGGTAAATTTCTACAACCCCGAGCATGATCGTGATCGGTGGAGGGGTCAGCAATCTCGGCGACCTGCTGCTTTCATCCATCCGCCAGACCGTCTTACGTCGTTCGACTGCCCTGGCGACGCGTGATCTTCATGATTGTATTTTCAGAAATCGGCACGGATGCAGGTGTGATCGGTGCGATCAACCTTGCCATGGATAATATATTCACCCTGTCTGAAGGCAGCGCTGAGTCGAAACGGAGAATGAGGAGTATGTGATGAAATTTGGTGTCAATACTTTTGTCTGGGTGAGCACCGTGCACAACGGAAGCTGTGAAAGACCTGGCGCCGAAAGTGAAAGCCATGGGATTTGACATTCTTGAGATCTGCAGTGTGAAAACCCGGCTTTAATTGATGTCAAAGCTGTCAAGAATACTTTGAAGGAAAACCGGTTGGAAGCGATCATTTGCGGTGTTTTTGGTCCTGATCGGAATATTAGGCAGTGATGATCCCCAATACGTTGCCAACGCGAAAACCTATATCCGCTGGCTGATCGATGCCGCGGCGGAAATTGGTTCCCCGGTTGTTTGCGGGCCGATGTATTCAGCAGTGGGTAAAGCGCATCTGGAAGAGGAGCAGGCTCGAAAAGAGGAATGGGATCGATCCGTGAGCGGTGTCGCGCGAAATGGCTGAATACTGCCGAACCAAAGAGCGTACGCTTGCGCTCGAGCCTCTAAACCGCTTCGAAACCGACATGATCAATATCGTCTCGCAAGGCCTGGATTTTCCATGCAAGGACGTCGGCATGGAGAATGTTGGTTTACACCTGGATACGTTCCACATGCACCTGGAAGAGAAAAACAGCGGCAATGCCATTCGCCTGGCAGGTAAGAAAATCTTTCACTTCCATGCCTGCGAAAATGACCGGGGAGTTCCTGGAACCGGTCAGGTGCACTGGCAGGAGATTGCACGGCGCTTTGAAGAGATGTCAATTATCAAGGTCCGGTCGTGATAGAGTCCTTCACGACCCAGGTGAAAGAGATCGCCAGGGCAGTCTGCATCTGGCGGGAGATCGCTCCGAGCCAGGATGCGATTGCCCAGCAAGGTCTGCAATTCCTGCAGACATTATTTGCATGATCACCAGGTCATTATCGATGAGGTTTTTAGATATGGAAAATGAAATGCAAGAGACAAATCCAACAACCGCCTGAAATAACTGTGCAGCCCTTGATGGAAGTACAGCATATCTCCAAGCGTTTTCCAGGTGTGGTTGCGCTGGATGATGTTTCGCTCCAATTCTTCCCGGGTGAGATCGCACGCCGTGGTGGGAGAGAATGGCGCGGGCAAGTCCACGCTGATGAAGATCATGTCGGGGGCGTATACGCCCGATTCCGGAACAATTTATTTGAGCGGTGAAAAAGTATCCTTCTCCCACCCCCAGGAAGCCCAGGAAAAGGGCATCAGCATCATTTACCAGGAATTCAACCTGCTGCCTGAGCGGACCGTGGCGCACAATATTTTCCTCGGCCGGGAACCTTCCAAATCTGGGGTCCTTGATATCCGGCAAGATGAACAAACAAGCCCGGGAGGTTTTGAAGGAGATCGGGGTGGAAAAAATGATCTCGCCGACTGCCCTTGTCAGCAGCCTTTCGGTAGCTGAGCAGCAGCTGGTTGAAATTGCGAAAGCCATTTCCTTCAAGGCCAAAGTGCTGATCATGGATGAGCCCACCGCCGCGCTGACCTATACAGAAGTAGGTCTGCTCGATGACCTGGTCAGCCGGTTGAAGCAAAAGGGGCATGGCGATCATTTTCATTTCCCACCGGTTGATCGAGGTTTTTGATATCGCTGAAAAGATCACGGTGTTAAAAGATGGAAAGTTCATTAAGACCGTCAACAAGAAAGATGTCACCCCGGCCGACGTGGTCTACCTGATGGTTGGACGCGCCCTCGACCATTACTTCCCGCCGCTGGGCACAGCCTGAAGACTTTGGCGAGGTGGTGTTGAAGGTCAAGGACGCTTCAAACCAAATACTAACAGGTATCAATTTTGAGCTTCGCAAAGGAGAGGTGCTGGGGATTGCCGGGCTGCAGGGCTCCGGACGGACGGAACTGGCCCAGGCATTATTTGGCGTGGTGCCTTTCAAATCAGGCACGCATGGAGCTGCATGGAAAAGCCATTGCGGTCAAAAGCCCTGCCAAGGCGATCAAGAACAAGATGGGCTTTGTCACCGAAGACCGCAAATCGGAAGGGATTGCCGCCAGGCAGCCGATCCGGGATAACATGCTCTTGACGGTACGGGCCATTCAGAACCTTATTCGGCGCTATCCTCAAGGATGGGATCAGAAAAGCATCGCAAACTGGTGCCCATGCTGGGCAAACAGGTCGATATCAGAACCGACTCGCTTCGACCGGGAAGCCCAATACCTGAGCGGTGGCAACCAGCAGAAAGTGGTGCTGGCCAAGTGGCTGGCTTCAGATGCAGACGTGTTCATTTTCGATGAACCCACGCGTGGCATCGATGTGGAATCAAAAGCCAGCATCCACGATATGATCCGGGACCTGACCAAACGAGGCATCGCAGTCCTGATGATCTCTCAGAACTACCGGAAATCATTGGGATGAGCGATCGCATTCTGGTGATGGCAGACCGGAAGGTTGCCGGTGAACTCCCGGCAAAATCGAGCGAGCAGGAGATCATGCTGATGGCCACCGGTCACACGAACTCTAAAATAAAGACTACGGTCCCGGCAGGAAAGGAATAAAATGACGACTGCTACTGCTTCAGATGAACGGGTTTAAACGAGTCCTGCGTTCCATTCACATACCTCCCGTATATTTCTTCCTGATCCTGATCTTCGTGGCTGGCGGATTGCTGGACCAAGTTTTTCTCAGATGGGCAAATCTTTAGCAATCCTGCGATCATGCTGAATATTATTGTCCGGTCGGTTGCACTGGGAATTGTGGCAGTGGGACAAAGCCTGGTGATCATCGGCGCATCCATTGATCTTTCGGTAGCCTACACCATCAGCATAACCGCAGTCATGTCTTCCTATATCATGCAGGGAAAAACCTCCAATGTGCCCATCGCCATGCTGTCAGTCTTTGCAATCGGTGCAGTCATCGGCCTGGTCAAATGGACTGATCGATCACCAAACTGAAAGTCAATCCCTTTATCGCCACCCTGGGAACCAGCCTGATCATCAAAGGGATCATCAATGCCACGTTCTCCAACTACACCGGCAGCGTTCCGGAAAGTTTTGAATTCTTTGGATATGGAACCATCGGTCCGATACCCGTATCCATCCTGATCCTGCTGCTGATCGTTACTTGGTAGGTTGGTTCCTACTAGCCAGGACGAAATTCGGATCCCACCTGTACGGAGTGGGAGGTAATTCTGAAGTAGCGCGCCTTTCCGGTGTCAGGACCGACCGGGTATTGATCGGCGCACATATCATCTGCAGTATGACCGCAGTCCTGGCAGGTTTGTTCCTGGTCAGCCAGATGCGATCCGGCGCTCCCTGGGTTGGCCCAAATGGCGTGTACGATCTGAATTCGATCGCCACGACCGTGATTGGCGGTACCGCCCTGGCGGGTGGAAAAGGCGGAGTGTGGGGCACGCTGGGTGGAGTGCTGATCTTTGGAGTTCTGGAAACGGTTTTCAACCAACTGGGTGTGAACCCTTATCTAAAAACGGTCCTGCAGGGAGCGATCATTGTCATAGCCGTAGCCAGCTACACGTTGCGCTCGAGAAAAGAAGCGGCTTAAGGAGTGGATCGAATGACGACATCTACAGTTACTTCGGCAGACAGGCTTCGCACAGGTGCTCCGTTCGGCATGGACCTGGACTTCAAGAAGATCCCGCCGGTTTACCCGGTCTTCTTTATCATTTTCATCGTTTTGGGGTTCCTCAACCCGAGCAAATATCAGACCATCGATCGGGATCATGACTTTTCTCCGCACGGCATCGCCCCTGGCGGTGCTGGCGATCGGGGAAATGTTCGTCCTGGCGCTGGGTGGTTTCGATCTTTCGGTTGGAGCGATCGTCACTTTTGTTGTCCTGGTAAGCTCAAAGCTGCTGGCCAATGACCCGGCCAATGCCTATCCCTCCATTCTGATCATGCTGGGATTTGCGATCCTGATCGGCCTGGTGAACGGCCTGATAGTCAGTTTTTTGAAGGTGCCATCCTTTATTGGCACCCTCGGGATGATGCTGCTGGTACGTGGCGGGGCACTGTACTGGGTGGGCGGCGCGCCGCAAGGCTATCTGACGGATAACTGGCGAGCTTTTGGCCGAAATTACATCGAAAACGTCCCTTTGCTTGGCAGAATCCCGTATGGGTTGATCATCCTGCTCGTGATCACGGGGATTGCCTATTTCCTCTTCCACCGGACCAATTACGGCAAGCAGATCCTGGCGATCGGCGATAATGTGCGTGCCAGCCAGCTTTCGGGTGTCAGGGTCAGGTTGGTGCGCGTGATCACATTTGTGCTTTGTTCGGTCTTTGCAGTGATCGGCGGGATAATGATCGGCGGATACGGTGGAGTAAACGTGACGATCGGAGAAGGGCTGGAAATGCAGGCGATCGCGGCATGCGTGGTTGGCGGGGTTATCCTGGGTGGAGGGAAGGGCAATGTTTTTAATGCTATTTTTGGAGCATTTACCCTGGCTGCGATCGTCAACCTGTTGAACTTGCTTGGTTTACCCAAGCCTTACACCGATGCAGTACAAGGCTTGATTATCATCGGCGCGGTTGCTTATGTTGGACTTACTTCAATGAGAAAACGGTAAACGCTCGATTTGAGATTCGCAATCACCGATGGTTATACAGCTATGAACGAGATCATTCAAAAAGGAGGTGGTGCGCAGGTACTAAATCATGCAATACTCAATAGTGTGTTCGTATCCTACTAACCTGTCATCGACTTTTCTGGAGGAGTAAACCAAATGAAAAAGAATATGCTTTTCGTTGTGTCAGTGGTGGTGGTTCTTACCATGCTCCTGACATCCTGCGGTGCCCCGGCAGCCAAGAATCCCGGTCTAGCAATGGACCAGGCCAAAGTGGCCGCGCAGTTCTTCACTGATGCTGATTACAATGCATCGCTGGCCCAGATGAAGCAGGCGGCGTTGAATCCCAGCGACCCGATCTACCTGCAATACCTGATCGACAATCCAACTGATATCACCAAGTTCCCCCAATACGCTGCATTTGCTGGCAAGAAGCCCCCATACAACGTCTGCTTCTCCAATGCCGGCGTCAACAACCCGTGGCGTGTGGTTGGCTATATCGATATGCGCGAGCAGGTTGAGCAGCTTCGCACCGAAGGCCTGGTCAAGAACTTCTACCACCTGGATGCCCAGGGCAATGATGCCAAGCAGATCGCCGACATCCAGGACATCATCAACACCCCTGGAAAATGCGACATCCTGATCGTCGCTTCGAACACCAGCGATGCCCTGACCCCGATCGTCGAGAAGGCCTGTGCCGTCATGCCAGTGGTCCAATTTGACCGCTATGCCCAGACCGACTGCCCGGTTGTCTCAGAGCGCACCATCGGTGGTTATGCCTTTGGCATTACCGGCGCCCAGTTCATCGTTGACAAACTGCCCAAGGGCGGCAACGTGCTGGCCTTCCGCATCCTCCCGGGTGTGGATGTGCTGGAACAGCGTTGGGGTGCGGCCCGCAAGATCTTCGAAGCCAATCCACAGCTAAACATCGTCGGTGTGGAATTCGTTGGCTATGATTCCTTCAAGGCCAGCACCGTGGTCAGCGATTACATCGCCAAGTACAAACATATCGACGCAGTCTGGATGGATGCTGGCGGCACCGCCGTTACCATCCTGGAAGCCTTCAAGGATGCCGGAGCCCCCTATCCAAAGGTTATGGTTGGTGAGGACCAGGAAGACTATCTGCAATATTGGAAGAAGAACAACCTGACCGCCATCTCCCCGAGCTTCCCGACCTACCAGTGGCGCACTGCCGTACTGTCGGCCGTGATGTTCCTGCAGGGCAAGACCGTTCAGCACCACTGGATCATGCCGCAGCCGGAAATTACCGCCGCCAACCTGGATAAGTACATCAATACCGCCATGCCCCCTCTGCACTATGCACTGTGCGGTTGCGAGGATATGACCAATTATCCAGCCGCCTGGGAAAAGCCCGACATCAACAAATACGTCGACGTGCCCAAATAAGCTTTAAATAAATAATCTTGTCGGATTGAGCCCGCTCGATTTTCGGGCGGGCTCATTCCAAAGAACCATTGTAAATCCTCAATAAATTGGGAGGATCGAGTGGCGTCCAATTGGCTCCGCTGCCCAGACACCACCCCTTGCCCGGATTTTTGGGAAGAAACGAACCATTCCATGAAAGGAGTTCGATATCCATGATCGAAATTGGTTTTCATACGGATGCGTTTAATAGCGCTTATTGGAATTTTGAGCAGGCTCTGCAATGGGCGAAGAAGAATGATGTGCATTGGATCGAATGTGGCATGGTCGACGGCGTAAGCTGGATCCACGGCCTGGGTTACCAGCCGCATGTGGCCTCATGGGAAGACCCGATGATGTGGCAGGAAAAAGCTGCCAATTATGGCGTGCGCTTTTCCCAGATCGATGCAGCTTTTCCGCTGTCCCTGCCCGAAGGCGCCACGCTGGGTGTGGAATATGCCTTGCGAACGATCCGCTGGGCCCACCTGGCCGGCTGCCACCACATCGACACCACCGACGACCGCTTTGCCCCGAAGGGACTCACCAACGAGCAGGCCATGGAGATGATGAAGCGATCCTACGGGCAGATCGTGGAAGTGGCAGAACGTTACAAAACGATCATAGATATCGAACCTCACGGCTTCTATACCACCAAGCCCGAGTTCATGGAAAAAATGCTGGCCTTTGTGGACAGCCCGTATTTGCGCATGAATATGGACACCGGCAATACTTTCATCGCCGGGCAGGATCCGGTGGCGTTCCTGAATAAATTCAAACACAAGGTCAGCCATGTGCATGTCAAGGATGTCAGTGACACGCTGGCGGCATCGCTGCGCGGCGAACTCACAGGCATCGCGGTCAGTAATTGTGCGATCGGTGACGGGGTGAACCGGGAAAACATCAAGAAGTGCTTTGATATCCTGGTTGACCTGAAATACGACGGCGTGGTAAGCCTGGAATGTGAAGGACAGGGTGGACCAATGATCGAGAAAAGCCTGGCTTTCGTGCGTGAAGTGGTTGCCGATGCGAATAAACGCATGGCCGGAAAGTAATCCATTTGACTTACTTTTTGAAGGGAGCCTGATATGGGAAAGATATTTCTGGGTGTAAATATGGAATTTGTGCGCCATCACGATCAACCGTTTGACTGGGGCGTCGCCAAGGCGGCTGAGATCGGCTACCAATACATCGAACCCATGGTGCATTGGGGAAGAGAGCTTTTGAGCGAAGCACGTTATTTCCACAGTGTCTCCATGTATGATGATCCACGCTGGGCAAGGGACCTGTGTGACAAACATCATGTCAAAATGTCCGGCCTTTCGGCTCACACGCCCCTGTGCAAGCCGGAGATCAGCGTGGAATATTTGAAGCAGGCCATCCGCTGGGCCTCCGATGCGGGTGCGCCCGTGGTCAATACAGACGAGGGCCCGAAACCCGGATGGACAACCAAAGAGATGGATTACGAGTTGATGACATACACGCTGACGGAAGCCTCCATGGTGGCCGAGCGCTATGGCATCAAGATCGGCCTCGAACCCCACCAGCAGTACAGCAAATCCCAGGAAGGGCTCGACAGCATCTATAACCTGGTGAAATCGCCAGCCATCGGGATCAATTATGATACCGGCAACAGCTACCTGGCCGGAACCACCGATACCTATGACTGGTTGACGCATGTCAAGGACCGCCTGGTGCACTTGCATGCCAAGGACATCAGTTTTGAACAGAGTGGTGAAGAGCGCGGCAAAGTCAGCGGAACCCCGGTGGGCTGCGCCTGCGGAGACGGTGTTGTCGATTGGAAACGGATGATCGCGATCGCCAAAACTGCCCCGGTGGACATCGTCTTCAGTGTGGAATGCGGGACCGTGCCGGATGCGATCCGCAGTTTCGAGCATTTAAGCAAACTGATCTAGCAACGATTGGTGGGAGAGACACCCAAGTGTCTCTCCCACCAATAAACTAACAACCTAACCGCCAAGGCACGCAGGCACAAATCAGGAATAAATAATACACCGGTCTCCGGAGGTTGTATGGGTTTTCCAAAAACAGCAGTAATTGGGCTTGGTTTTATGGGCAGGACTCACATCCAGTCGCTCAGGCGGCTGGGTGTGGAAGTCGCCGGCGTGGCTGGCATTACGGAAGATGAAGCCAAAAAGGCTGCCGGGGAATTATCAATCCCAAAATGGTACAGGAATTTTGATGAAGCCATCGCAGATAAAGAAATAGAAGTTGTTCACCTTTGCACCCCCAACAACCTGCACTATCAGCAGGCCAAAAAAGCACTCGAAGCCGGCAAGCATGTGCTGTGCGAAAAACCGCTTGCCATGACATCGAATGAGAGCCGTGAGCTGGTTGAACTTGCCAAAAAGGCCGGTTTGATGACGGCTGTCAACTATAACCTTCGTTTTTACCCAATCTGCCAGGAAGCACGCGCCCGGATCGCGGCGGGTGACCTGGGGACTCCTTATCTCATCCACGGCGCATACCTGCAGGATTGGTTGTTCCTGAGGACCGACTGGAACTGGCGGCTGGAACCTCAACAAGGCGGAAAGCTGCGGGTGGTTGCAGATATCGGCACGCACTGGATGGACCTGGTTACGTATTTGACAGGTTTGAAGATCACAGCCGTGATGGCCAATTTTGCAACGGTCCATCCATCCCGCCTGCAGCCGGCGGGTGAAGTGGAAACCTTTGCCGGAAAAATCAAAAAAAACGCATCTACGAATGAAGTCGCCATCCAGACCGAAGACGCGGCAGTGATCCTGTTCCAGTTCGAGAACGGCGCCCTGGGGAATGTCAGCCTTTCGCAGGTCTCGGCGGGCCGGAAGAACCACCTGTGGTTCGAGATCAGCGGCTCAAAAGCTTCCTTTCACTGGGAACAGGAAAACCCGAATGAATTATGGATCGGTCACCGCGACAGTCCCAACCAGATCCTGCCCAAGGACCCAGCGCTGTTCCACCCGGAAGCACGCGCTCTGACAGGGTTCCCGGGCGGGCATGCCGAGGGGTATCCGGATACCTTTGTGCAGGTCTTCCGCCAGTTCTATGCAGCAATCGCCACAGGAAAGCTGCCGGAGGCTGGAAAATTCGCCACATTTGAGGACGGACACCACGAAATGCTGCTGTGCGAGGCGATCGAACGCAGCGCCCGCAGTGGTGCGTGGATCAAGGTCGAATAGGAGGCAGTATGAAACTCGGATTCTTTACCGCAGCTTTACCAGGAAGCACACTCGAACAAGCCGCGCAATGGGGCGCTGAAAGCGGTTTCCAAAGCATCGAAATTGCCTGCTGGCCGAAGGAAAAAGCGACGCGCCGTTACGCGGGTGTCACGCATATTGATGTGGAGCAATTGGATAAAGCCGGGGCGAAGGAGATCCTTAAAATGCTGCAAGGCTATGGGTTGATGATCTCCGCGCTGGGATATTATCCCAACCCGCTCCACCCGGAGGCCGAGCACCGGGAGACAGTCATTGCGCACTTGAAAAAAGTCATCCAGGCCGCGGCGCTTTTGGAGGTTCCGGTCGTGGGTACTTTCATCGGCAAAGACAAGGATAAAACCGTTCCGGCCAACCTGGAAGCCTATGCCAAAATCTGGCCGCCGATCGTCAAATTCGCCAAGGAGTATGGTGTCAAGATCGGCATCGAGAACTGCCCGATGCTTTTCTCTTATGACGAATGGCCGGGCGGGGTAAACCTTGCCAGTACGCCGGCCATCTGGCGAAAAATGTGGGAGATCATACCGGATGACAATTTCGGACTCAATCTGGACCCATCCCACCTGATCCTGCAAATGATCGATTACGAGCGGGTCGTGCGCGAATTCTCCAACAAGATCTTCCACGTGCATGCCAAGGACTTGCACATCGACCGGGAAGGCCTCTACCAGAACGGCGTCCTTTCGCAAGGGATGGGCTGGCAGGTGCCGCGCCTGCCCGGCCGCGGCGACATGGACTGGTCCAGGTTTATCGGGGCGCTATCCGCGGCCGGTTACGATTATGTCATCAGCATCGAGCATGAAGACCGGGAATACGAAGGCAGCGAAGAGGTCGTCAAACGCGGCTTCTACCTGGCCCGCGAGGCGGTCAAACCTTACATTCACTAGCGCTTTTTCATCCCCTCTCTCCTTGTCTCACCCCTGTCCGGAAGGCGGGGGTGAGACCATTTTCTACCGTGAGGATCATAAAATGACCTGCCTCCAGCCCAACCCGAAGTATTGGGTCTCACACTTGATGAGAGAGAACAGAAACTGCAGTGTCAAGCCGCAGACCGCACTGATTCTTCAAACGTTGAATGTCGTTGCGCGTGAATAGGGAGAAGAGTATATAATATTGAGGCTTGAAACTGGTGGAAACGGAGCGCAACCAGTGGCAGGACCGGTCCAACAATCGATTGTCGATTGCCCATTTTCAATCTGTTCTGATCAATCTTTAAGGTTAACCATTCGTTTTGGCATGGCAACAATATCTGATGAAAATACCACCCCCAGCGTTCTGTTGAAATGTGCGGATATTGCCTTATTTGCTGCCAAAAGATCCGGGCATAGCCAGGTTAAGTGTGGCAATTCAAGGCTGAGGTAATTTAAGGGAGGTACTCAAATGACAAACAGAATCATGGTGGTGGGAGATGAAAGCCTGATTGGCAGGGATATACAACAAAGACTGGATTCTCTCGGTCACAAGGTGGCAGGCTTTGCCGATTCTGAAGATCAGGCTGTGCATATGGTGGCGGAACTGGCGCCTGAATTGATCATACTGGACAGTAAATTACATGGGGGCATTGATGGGATCGAAGTCGCGAAGCGTATCCGTTCTTTCAGCGACGTTCCAATCATCTACCTGACAGAATTTGCAGACGAGCCAACCTTAGGAATGGCACGCCTCACCGGTGCATTCGGATATCTGATCAAACCTTTTGATAATGGCGAGCTTGGCTCTGCAATCGATTTAGCGCTGTATAAGCACAGCATGGAACGCAAATTGACCGAGAGTGAAGAACGTTACGCGCTGGCGGTGCGGGCTGCCAATGATGGAATCTGGGATTGGAACTTGAAGACAAATGAAATTTATTTCTCTCCGCGCTGGAAAGAGATACTTGGGTATCAGGAGGATGAAATTGGGAATGACCCGGAGGATTGGTTTAAACGTATTCATCCGGATCACAAAGAACAGGTCCAGGCTAATCTGGTTGCACATATCAAAGGATTTTCCCGTTATTTTGAATGCGAGTACAGAATGCAGCATTCAAATGGTAAATATATTTGGGTGCTCAGCCGGGGTTTAGCAGCCCGGATTGAACAAGAGCCGCCTTATCGCATGGCAGGGTCGCAATCGGATATTTCAGCGCGCAAGTTTGCCGAAGAACGCCTGCTGCACGGCGCACTGCATGACACCCTGACAGGGTTGCCAAACCGGGGACTTTTTATCGATCGCCTGGAAAACCGGCTTGCCCAGGTCAAGCGAAATCCGGATGTAAACTTTGCGGTCATGTTCATTGACCTTGATCGTTTCAAAGTGGTTAATGACAGCCTGGGACATGATGTTGGCGATCAACTCCTGATCACTGTCGCCTTTCGCCTGCGACAGTGCCTTCGTCCAGAGGATACTGTATCCCGTCTGAGTGGGGATGAATTCGCCATCCTGATAAACGATATAAAGGAGGTCGGTGACGCGATCAAAGTGGCGGACCGGATCAGGGCTGGACTAATGACAACAACCATTCTCGAAAACATTGAACGTTCTCCGACCGCCAGCGTTGGGATAGCCCTTTTCAAACCAGGCTATGCAAAACCGGGCGACATGCTGCGCGATGCCGATCTGGCCATGTACCGCGCCAAGGCGATGGGAGGAAACCGTTACCAGTTGTTCGATGAAAGCATGCATACGACTGCAGTTGAACTTATCAAACTTGAAGGGGAACTCAAAAGAGCCATCGTTCGCCAGGAATTGCTGGTAGATTATCAACCGATCGTTGCAATTGTGAGCGGCCAGATCGTTGGCGTTGAAGCGCTGGTACGCTGGAAACATCCGCAACGCGGCATTATTCCCCCGCTGGGATTCATTCATGTCGCTGAAGATACCGGGCTGATTTTGCCTATAGGCGAATTTGTACTCCGCACCGCCTGCAAACAAGCCAAAATCTGGAGAGATGCCGGGCATGTAAAAACCTGGGTCTCCGTTAATTTATCCGCACGCCAATTCCAGGATCAAAACCTGGTGGAAAAGATCAAAGGGATCCTGGAGGCAACCGGTTTGCCCGGCGAGGGACTGCGCCTGGAGATAACCGAAAGCGTAGCCATCAACGATATCGACTATACCATCAGGATCCTGAATGAACTGGATAAGGTAGGGGTTTACACTTCTCTCGATGATTTTGGGACCGGATACTCATCCCTAAATTACTTAAAACGCTTCCCATTTAAAAGCCTGAAAATTGACCAATCCTTTATCCAGGAAATTCAAACCAACAAGAAAGGGGAGTCGATTACGGCTGCAATTATTTCCATGGCCCGCTCGCTCGACCTGGAAGTAATTGCTGAGGGAGTGGAAAAAGATGAGCAGCTTGCTTTTCTGCGGCTGCAATTTTGTGACAATGTGCAAGGATATCTGGTTAGTTATCCAATCTCTGCCAGCGCCTTGAACAGGGTATTAAATCTCAATGCGAATCCTGGTCAGGAAAAACCACCCATAGGGACGCTGTAGGTATGAGGATAGCCAGATGATATCAAGACCCCCGCCAGAGCGAGGGTCTTGATTTTTTGATCTGATCTGTTCCATGGTCTTGGAGGAGCCTTCCCGGAATCTCGCTATGACCCTCTCGGGCTATTGTTTGAATTGGTCCCTGGTATTATGTTAATTAAATTAACCACAAACAAATCTTCGGCGGCATCAGGTGATTGCTGTTTATGATCATCCCACCTGTGTTCGCCAAGGGGTTACCAGACCGGCCAGACTGAATTTGATCCCTCGGCCATCTGTTTTACAACACTTAATAGTATAAATAAGGAACACCCCATGTTCACACGAAAGTTTTTACTGTTAAAGATTCCACTAATTTTCCTGGTCACCGGATTGTTTGCCAGCCTCAACCTTATTCCTACGGCAGCCACAACGCAAGACCTAACTTTTAAGGCAGGTGCGGATTCGTTCGTGAACGAAATTCACCCGGGCACCAATTACGGTAAAAGGATTAATTTGCGGTTGGACCATTCACCTATTGTGAACAGCTATATCCGTTTCACCGTTTCCGGAACCAGCGGCGTTCCAAACCAGGTCCAGCTTCTGGTCTATACAAAATCTGCGTCTTCCCAGGGGCTGGTCGTTCACTCCGTGGCTGATAGCACATGGGGAGAAAAAAAGATCAATTACAAAAATGCTCCAGCGATGGGCAACAGCCTGGCAGTTTCCCCGGCGGTACATGCCGCAAGCTGGGTCTCCCTGGATGTGACCGGTTATGTAACCGGAGATGGCACGTATAGTTTCGGGATCTCAACCCTCGACTTACCCGCCATCAAGATAGCTGCACGTGAATCCGGCGCAAAAGGGCCCAAGTTGATCCTCAGTTATGGGGGATCATCCACACCTATCAAGCATGTATTTGTTGTAGTCATGGAAAACCACAGTTACAGCCAGGTTTGGAATTCCAGTTCATCCCCCTATATCACCAGCCTGGGCAAAGCATATGCTCGCGCAACCAACTTTCATGCGACCACACACCCCAGTTTGCCCAATTATTTGGATATATTTGGCGGGAGCAACTATGGTATTACCACCGATTGCAACCCAAGCGCCTCCTGCCATATCAATGCCACCAACCTGGCAGATAATCTTGAAGCCGCGGGATTGACATGGAAGGCCTATATGGAATCGATGCCTTCGCCATGTAGCTTGGTTAATTCCGGAAACTATACGCCCCGGCATAATCCATTCGTTTACTTTGATGATATCCGAACCAATAACGCGCGCTGCAATGCCGGGGTAGTGCCCTTCACCGATCTGGCAAACGACTTGCAAGCTGCAACTACTACGCCAAATTATGCCTTCATAACACCCAATTTATGTGACGACATGCATGATTGTTCTGTCAGAACAGGCGATACCTGGCTAAAAGACAATCTACCAGCGATACTCGCATCTCCAGCCTGCTCGTCTGATACATGCCTGCTGGTCGTGACCTGGGATGAAGATAACGGCAGCCAGGGCAACCAGGTCCTTACCATTTTCGCCGGATCCGGAGCCAGGACAGGTGGCGTAAGCTCTTCTGTATCTTATACACATTTCTCATTGCTGCGCACAATTGAGGATATCTTTGGGCTGCCGACGCAGACCAGTAATGATGCCGCGGCCAGCCCCATGAACGACCTGTTACGTTGACAGAGATTTTTTGACCGAATAATTCATGATCAATATTTTTTCGCGGTGGAGAACAGGCAGGTGTCACATATATATATAAAATACCAAAATTAGGATAAAATGAATTATCCACTATGACCCCTGCCAAAATATTAGTCGCGATCAATGACACCAATGTCGCCCATGACCTGCACGAGCGTCTTTTGGGAATGGGGTATGGCGTTGCAGGATTCGCAAGCTCCAACCAGGAAATCGTCTCCAAAATCGAAGAATATAATCCGGATCTGATCCTGACGGATATTCAATTGAACGGGGAAAGGGAGGGAATCAAAACCGGGGCACTGATCCATTCCATCTTTAACAAACCCGTTATCTACATAACCGGAACCATCGGCCAGGTAACCATCCAGCGGGCAAAATCCACCGGACCGTTTGGTTATATTTTCAAGCCATTCGACGATAAACAGATCTATGCCATGGTTGAAACTGCCCTGCTGAGGCACCAATTGGAAGCGGAACTCCGCGAAGGCAGGCAGTGGCTCAATGCAGTTTTGGATGGGATCAACGATGGCGTGATGGCGCTCGACGATAAAGGGAAGATAAGTTTTATCAACCCAATCGCAAAACACCTGACCGGCTGGGGTGAAATCGAGATATTGAATAAAACCCTTGATGAGGTGTTTGTACTCACCAATGAATCCTCGCAAAAACGCGTGGATGTTCTAGGGGCCCTGCATGCATTGAACTATAAAGGCGCCGGCAGCAGATTGGAAGGGATGCTGCTTTCCAAAGATGGCAGAACCACACCCGTGGAAGCAGAAATCACTCTTATCGATGATGGAAAAAACCTGGACGCAGGAATGGTACTGGTATTTCGAGACATATCGAAATCGCGTGAGGCCTTTCGCGAAATACAGCGGCAAAGCCAGCGCGCAGAAGCATTGGTGGAAACCGCGGCGCGTCTGAATGCACAACTCGAATATGCATCCGTGCTTGAGGCCATCTGTATCAACTGCAACCAGGCCTTGAATGCCAGCGGAACTGCGGTGTTCCTGGAAGAGCCCACGAGCCATGTGTTCCAACTCAGAGCCGGTAGAACCCAGTTAGGCAATTTGGAAAAATATAATGGATTGGTTTATGAAATCCCCAGAAGTACATTAGAGTCGATGATATCGGAAAATACCCCGGTGACTTTCATCACCGATATCCAGAGTCGCCCCAACATGCCCTATGCCGAACTTTTCAAGGATCAAAACATCCATACGATGGGAATCGCAGGGATGTACAGGCAGCATGACCTTCTGGGGGTTGTGATCTCGATTTTTATTGGGGATCCGATCCTGCTTCCCGAGGATACACCTGTTTTTTTCAAGGGATTGGCTGACCAGGCCACCATTTCGATAACCAATGCCAGCCTATTCGAACAAGTACGCAAAGGCAGGGAATCCCAAAGAGCGCTAACCACCAGACTGGTGGAAATACAGGAAACCGAGCGCCGCCATATAGCCAGGGAACTGCATGATGAAATTGGGCAGGTATTGACCGGCCTGCAATTCACGTTGGAGTCTTCCAAAAACCAGGCCAGCCCGGAGCTTTCGAAATTATTGTCTGACGCGCAGGAAACCGTGAGTGGATTGATCGAGCAGATCCGTGAAATGTCCCTCAACCTGCGCCCGTCGATGCTGGATGATATTGGTCTCCTGCCGACCCTGCTCTGGCACTTTGAGCGCTATACGAAACAGACGGGGATAAAGGTCTCCTTTAATCATAATGAGATAACCCAAAGGTTGAACCCGGAGGTTGAGACCGTCGTTTACCGTATCATCCAGGAAGCACTCACCAATATCGCCCGGTATGCCCAGGTGACGGAAGCTTTCGTACAATTGGTCCTTCAGGAAGAAACCCTCGGAGTGGCAATTATTGACCACGGCGCAGGTTTTGACCCGGGCATTGACATAACCAAGGGAACAACAGCCGGGCTGACCGGTATGCGCGAACGCGCCAATATGCTGGGAGGTTACCTGGTGGTCAAATCCGGGCCGAATGAAGGCACACAAATCCTGGCCATGCTTCCTTTGGAGAATAAGCCAGTGGAAAGGAGAACGCGTGTCCGTAACCCTGCTGCTGGCTGACGATCATCCCATCGTCCGACAGGGGCTGCGGCATCTGCTGGAGTGTGAACCTGAATTCCGCATCGTGGCAGAGGCGGGAGATGGAATTGAAGCACTTCAAAAGGCCGAACTATTCAAGCCCGATATCCTGGTGGTCGATATGATGATGCCAGGTGTGAATGGGCTGGAAGTGTTACGCCAGGTCAGGAAAATTTCCCCGGCAACGCGCACCATCGTGCTTTCAATGCAAAGCGCGGACGCGTATGTGGTTGAAGCGCTAAAAAATGGAGCTGCTGGTTATGTTCTCAAGGAAACCGGCCCGGGTGAACTGGTAAACGCAGTGCGGGAGGTGATCAAAGGGAACCAGTTTCTCAGCGCCAAATTATCCGAGCGGTTCCTGAGCAGCGGGAAAGAGATCGAAAATATGCCGCTGGATGCCTATGAAACCCTTACTCCACGCGAGCGTGAAATCCTCCAGATGACTGCGGAAGGGCTAACCAGTACAGAGATCGGGGATAAACTTATGATCAGCCCCCGCACGGTTGAGGTGCACCGCAGCAACCTGACAATTAAACTTGGGATCAAGAACCAGGCGGACCTGATCCGATTTGCGATCAGACGCGGGATCCTGCCAATGGACGAGTGAATCCCCGCAAACCATTTTCATCTGCCAAACCAATCGATATTATCCAACTTCCATCCTTCGGAAAGCATTCCGAGGGATTTTCTTACCCCGGAGATATCCAGAAATCGCCCATAGGCAAATACGTAGAGCTACGTATTGAAACAACCCGTCATTCGGTGGAAAATACAATTAGAGTTATCAAAAATGTAAGGATGGACAAGCGGAGGAAAAATGAAGTCAAAAAATTTAATACCGGTCATCATCGCGGTTCTGGTTCTGGGCTTGTTTGGGTCTGCGACCCCGGCACAAGGACCAGTGGCTCCAAATGTCCAGCCAGTATTGGTCGAAATGGCCGCGCAGAACCCCGGCCAGATCGTGAGCGTGATCGTTCAGAAAGCCAAGGATGCATCCAGGGTAGAAGAACGCGTTGCGAGTCTGGGCGGGCAAGTGACCCAGGACCTGCGGATCATCAATGCTTTTGCAGCGGAGATGAGCGCCAGCACAGCCCTGCAGCTTGCGAAGACCAGCGGCGTGCGGTGGGTATCCCTGGATACCGTGATGGAATCGAGCGTTTGCTCACAATGCGTGGATACATCCAAGCTGGCAAATGCATATATCGGCGCGATCCGTGCCGACAAGGTCTGGAATGCGAGCCCATACATACAGGGGCAGGGGATCGGGATAGCAGTGGTTGACAGCGGAATCAATCCGAACGGTGATCTATATACGAACATGGGGATCAACCGCCAGGTGGCGAATGTCCGCTTTAACAACGACTATAACCAGAACACTTTTGACGGATACGGGCACGGGACACACGTTTCCAGCATCATCGCAGGCGACGGCAGCGAATCATCCGGCAAGTATATCGGCGTTGCACCGATGGTGAATGTCATCAATGTGAAGGTCAGCAACGATGACGGCAGCGCCATGATGAAGAATGTTGTCGCGGGGCTGCAGTGGGTACTCAACAATAAAAACGCTTATAACATCCGGATCGTCAACCTTTCACTCAACAGCCCGGTGGCGGAGTCTTATAACACCAACCCATTGGATGCAGCGGTCGAGATCTTATGGTTCAACGGGGTGGTGGTGGTGGTTTCTGCCGGAAACAAGGGGACCGGTGCGATCTACCCGCCCGCCAATGACCCCTTTGTGATCACCGTGGGCGCGGTGGATGACAAAGGAACCGCTACCATCGTGGATGACGGGATCGCCAATTTCTCTGCCTACGGGAAGGATGAAAATGGGGCGGTGAAACCGGATCTGGTGGCACCGGGAACGAATATCACCGCCCGGATGGTCAATCTCAACATGGGAATAGCGGCAGCTCATCCTGCCAACATCGTCGGTAACCAGTATTTCAGGATGTCAGGGACCTCCATGGCGGCACCGATGGTTTCCGGCGCAGTGGCGCTGCTGCTGCAGGATGAACCAGGGTTAACGCCGGACCAGGTCAAGTACCGCCTGATGGCAACGGCCAACAAATCCTGGAGCGGATATAATGCTAGCAAGGCAGGAGCAGGGTATCTGGATGTGTTCGCAGCGGTCAAGGGGACGACCACCACACTTTCCAACATGGGCTTGCATCCAAGCAGCCTGCTTACCACCGGCTCACAGCCGATCACGTGGGGTAGCGTTGGTTGGGAAAGTGTCGGCTGGGAAAGCGTGGGCTGGGAAAGCGTGGGCTGGGAGAGCGTCGGCTGGGAGAGCGTCGGCTGGGAAAGCGATTACTGGAAATAGACAATTCAGGGATGGGATAATACTATGATAACATTGGTGTGCAATACCTTAGCAGGGTTGGGCGTTTTTCTGATTGCCGCTCTAACAATCTTACAGGTCACAAAGCAATCCAATAAGACCGACAATACCAGCCTGGGTTGGAGGAAGCTGGACAGCGTCAGTTGGAATGATTGATGGTAGACGGGACAAACGCATTCTAGCGCCCGATTAACATCAAAAGAAAAAGGATTGTAAAAGGCGGTGAAAGGCATTTTTGTCTGTCCCGCCTTTTTAACATGTAAGTAAAAGATTTAAATGCGTCCCCAAGCGGTAGAATTAGATAAAATACGAGGAAAACGAGACAACTAATGAAAGACCTTTCTCCCAGATCGAAACTCTATCTGATTGTGATTTATTTGATAGGTCTTGGATTCCTTTATTGGTATGTCTTTCATTCCAAGCCTGTTGATCTGGTGATGACGGTTATTTTATCGATACTGGCATCCTTATTCTTATTCTTCAGGGCGAAAGGGGCGACAAACCGCTCCCACTATACCTTTAGTTTTCTGATCTATGGTTTTGCCTTCGTGCATCTCAGCCTGGGTGAAACCATGCTGGTGATCCTGGCTTCAAACCTGGTGGAGTGGGCCTGGAACAGACCCCCCTGGTTCATCCGATTATTCAATACCTGTTGCTACATCAGTCTTTTTGCCGCAGCTCACTTTATCTACGTGCTGATCAATCCCTCAGGCTTGTTGTCGACCACTACGGGCATCCTGGCCATAATGGTCAGCATGGGTGTCTTCACTTTGCTTAATCACCTGCTGGTGGGCATCATTGTTTTGCTGGCGCGCGGAGAGAGCTTCAAGGTCTCGGGTGTTTTCGATTCTTTTCCCTTGTTGATGGATCTGACGCTCCTGACCTTTGGCGCCATACTGAACATGGTGTTCAATTCCAATCCTTACGCTTTAATCCTATTCATGTTTCCGTTGTATTTGATCTATGCCACACTGCGGATACCCGATCTGGAGCGTAAAACCGAGATCGACCAGAAGACCGGTCTATTCAACCACAATTACTTTATGCAACACCTGGCGAAAGAACTCGATCGAGCCAAGCGCTTTGACCGGCCTCTTTCGATCATCATGCTCGATCTCGATCTGCTTCGGAATATCAACAATACCTACGGGCATCTGGCAGGTGATGAGGTCTTGATCGGGATCGCCCACATTCTGAAAAAGATGGTACGTGAGTACGATGTAGTGGCTCGCTTTGGCGGCGAGGAATTCATCATCATGCTCCCGGAAACAACCGTCAAACAATCTTTTGAGCGCGCCGAGATGATCCGGCGCGAAATTGAAAGCGCGGCATTCATCATCCCAACCAGCGTTGTGTCGATCAAGGCCACGATCAGTCTTGGTCTTGCTGAACGTGAATCCTTCACCCAGACTGCGGAAGAAATCATCCATAATGCGGATGCCGCGCTGTATCACTCAAAATTGAATGGGCGGAATAAATCTTCTGCCTACCGGAATGATGGCTACCTGAACTTCTTTGGAATTGCCCGAAGCGACGGGACGATTCCGAGAGACCAGGTGGAAAAGGACTTGAATGAACGACACGCAGCTGGAGGCCGCCAACACTGTCCCGGCCGCCGAAATGAAATATTCCCAGGGGGAGCCAGTCTCCGAGCCGGCAGGGACAAAGCACCCCGCGGGGGTATCGGCCCAAGAAGGAGAAGGTAAACCAGCGGTCGCGGGGAAATCAAAAAGCCGTTACCGCCAGGTCTATATTTACATCAGCGGGCTGGCTGTGCTGGCATTCTGCCTCCTGATCGGTCTTTACCGTATCGCACCGGCGCTTTACCAGGTCAATTGGCTGCTAATCTGGCCGGGCTTGCTTACCAGCGCGCTGCTGGTGGTCATCACGGAACTGTATTCAATCGATCTTTACAATGGAAAGACATCCCTATCCACTTCTGCAGTCCCGATCCTGGCAGGCACGCTGCTTTTTGGCCCGGTGGCGGGGCTTGTCCTGTGCACTACCTATGCTGTTGTCGTGGGGATCAAGTACCGCAGTAAATTCAACAAGTATGTTTTTAATCTCAGCAATCAAGTAATCGCTGCAGTGATATACCTGCTGGCCCTGCACCTTTTGGGGAAACCTCTGAGTGGTTATTCGTTGGCCATCCAGGCTTTGCTGATCCTTCTGTCAGCTCTGATCGTTTATTTTATAAACACCTGGGTGATCTCGTTCGGCATGGGCATCGATCTCCATGAATCCGCCAGGAAGATCTGGATGGAACAGTATCTCTGGCTGGTAACAATTTACATCGGGATTGGATTGATCGCAACCGCTTATATTGTTGGCTATCGTGTCGAAGGCGTGCTCGGCATTCTGCTCATGATGGTTCCCCTGTTTGTTTTGCGGATCAGCCAGAAACAATACGTGGATCGCACACGCGAAGTCGTGACAGAATTGCGGGAAAAGGGGATCGTCCTGGAAAGAAATGCGGAGGAGATCAATCGCCTCAACGACAACCTCCTGGAAACCCTGGCAGAGGTGATAGATTTGCGGGATCCGAATGTGCTCGGTCATTCAAAACGGGTAACCGCTTATGCAGTTGCGCTGGCGGAAAAAATGGGTTTGAATGAAAAACAAGTGAGGCTTATCCATAAAGCCAGTTTATTGCACGATATTGGCAAGCTGGGCATTCCGAACGAAATCCTAATGAAACCCGGCCGCCTGACCCCGGTTGAATATGAAGCCATCAAAAAACATGCCGATCTGGGCGGGAACCTCGTCAAAAACAGCCCCTCGCTGCTGGCGCTTGTCCCGATCATTCGCCACCACCACGAATTCTATAATGGCATGGGTTACCCGGAAAAATTAACCGGAAATCAGATACCCATCGAAGCCAGGATCGTTTCTGTTGCAGACGCTTTGGAAGCCATGACCTCGGACCGGCCCTATCGTAAGCGGTTTACGATGTCGCAGGTGATCGATGAGCTGAGGACGTTTTCAGGCACCCAGTTCGATCCTCTGGTTGTCAATGCAGCCATACAAATCCTTGAGACGGAGGCTGTATTGGAAGCGGACGAATATGAGCGCCAACCAAACCCGATTTTGGACCCCAAGGGCGGTTCCCAGCTTTCTTAGAACCCCCAGCCTGACCCAGACCCTCACTATGATGAGGGTCTTTTTATTTTGAAAGTCTTGATTTCTCTTCCTTTTGTGGACTATTCTCCATCCACCGGCAGCCCCTCCAGCGCCATGATCTTCAACGCATTGGTCGTTGGGCTGGCGCCGGGGCGGATGCGGTAATCGAAGGTCAGCATTCCTCGGCTAACGTCGTCCCGGAAGTGAAAATTGCGCACCTGCGGGTTGGCATCGGCCAGCGTTGCCAGTTCGAGGTCGTGAGTGGCCAGAAAGCCCAGGGCCGGCGCCTCGAGCAGTTTTTTAATATAGGCGCGACTGCCGATCAGACGCTCACGGTTGTTGGTGCCGCGGAAAATCTCGTCGATCAGGTATAACAGGGGCAATTCAGTTGGGGCCGCCTCGGTCAAGCCGGATGGTTGAGCCTGAGATGTGGGAGGGTGGATCGCATCCAGTAATCCTTTCAGGCGTTTGACCTCTGCGTAGAAATACGAATAGCCGTCACTGAGAGAATCACTGAGGCGAATACAGGTATACAAGCGGAAGGGGGCGCATGATCAACGCGGCCGCGCAGACCGGTCCACCAGCATACGCCAGGCACAGGTTCACTCCCACCGTGCGGATAAAGGTGCTTTTCCCGGCCATGTTCGAGCCGGTGATCAGGTTCAATTCGCCGAGGGAGTTTCCGGTGAAGTCGTTGCATACCCGCTGAGTGGGCGGCAGCAAAGGGTGGCCCATCCGGGTTGCCGAGAACAGCCCAGGCGGCGGATCTCCGGCGTTTGCCGGCTTTCCCAGGGGACCTATTTGCGGGAAGGCGTAATGCGGGTTTTGAGCTGCGAACATCCCGAGCGAGATCAGAGCCTCCAACTCGTGAAAGGTATCGAGCCAGCCGGGCAGCAGGCGGGCCATACGCTTTTTTTGACGACCGGCCAGCCAGGCGGCCCAAAAATCCCATGGTGTGAGCAGGTTGAGCAGCAGTCCCATGGCCGGGTTCATGCGCAGCCCGGCGGGCGCCGCGGCTGCCTTGACCTGGCGCAACAGGCGGGTAGGACGGTCCGGCCCGTGGGTGAATGGGGCGCACAATGCTGCCAGATGGGTGGCTTTGGCGTAAGGATAACTCTCGATGAATTGCAAAAGCGGTTGAAAGGTGGCCAACTCGCCATCCAGACGGATGACGGCGGCCAAAAACCGGCTGATCAGCCCCTGGCTGGAAAAGTAAAGGGCAGCGTATGCCAGCGACGAAAGCAGCCAATACGGCGGCAGCAATCCAACTGCGTAAAGTGCAAACAGCGCCAGATTTCCAAATGCCAGCAGCGCAGCCCAGGGCAGCAGCCGGCGCAGAGCGATTTCGGGGAGCGGAGTACTTAACCAGCCGAGCAGTTTGTCGGCATCCAATGGCTGGCGGGTGAGCAGACGGAAAGTGAGCAACAGGCGATTGCAGAAGCGCGGTAATGCCTTCAACTCGCGCACCACTGCCTGGCGGGTGACAATTTTTCCATCCTCCGGCACACCCGTGGTCAACCACCCGGCCAGGCGGGCGCTGCCCTGGCGGGAAACGGCCCGATCGAGCAGGTGGTGCAGGGAGCGCGGCCCGGTCAGATCGAGGTCGAGCGCCAGCGGGGAGGTCGAAAGGGCGGAAGCAACCGGGGCAGGGATGTGCGCCCAATCGAGCGCCTGCCGTGCGGCCTGCTCGGTCTGCAAGTCGCGCCAGATGTGGAATTTCTCGTTCCAGCGATCCAGCCGGCGGTGCAGGATCACAACGAAAGTGAATAAAAGCAGCGCGGCAAGGAAGGCTCCCCAGCCTGCGCGTGAACCAAAGCGCGCGGCTGCTCCCCAGGTGAATGCAGCGCCTGCCAAAAAGACGATCAAGCGTACCCAGGTGTAGCGGCGGCTGAGCGCATCGAAGCGGGCAATGCGGCGTTCGATACGGTTTAAGGCGGGTGGTTGGTGAGGGGGAGGCTGGGGTTGCATGGGCTTATTGTAACGTAAGTATCGCTTGCAAAAACATGGTGATCCTTTTCGATGCGGACATTATCTCCGGGGGCTGCAGGATTAACGTCCAAGTTCCCAGCCAGAATCCTGGTCAGACGTAAATATGATTTTCCATCCGGTAGTTTCTGCAATTCCGGAGTTTATTATTTAAATTTAATATTACGATATTGACTGTCTTAATTGTGATGATATACTGTTCAGACATCATCCCACCAGACCAGGTGAAGGCTGATACGTTATTTACCAGTACAGAATGAGCGTCTGTTTGTAAAAATCGACGAGCAAATTGAATAACGAATCACCCCTGGAGATATAAAAGTTGGCGACGAACTCTCGCCAGTAAGTGTATTGGCGGAACAGTCAGCAGGTAAAGGAGGAGCACCATGAAAACAAGCTATCGATTTTGTCTGATGGGTTTATTGGTCTTCGTTTTATTATTCGCACCCACGACCAATATGGTGAGACCTGTATTGGCAGCCCCACCTGCGAATTGCGCAGACAGTTCGCCGGTGTCATTACTTTATACAGTTGAAGTCTGTATAACCAGCCCTGCCAGCGGCGCGACGCTGCCGGGGAATGGAACCATCACCGGAACTGTCAGCATGGTGAGCGGTACCATTCCTGGTACACAGCAGATGGTTTTTTACCTGAACGGCGTTTATCTGCTAACAGATTATTCCAATCCGTATACTTTTACCTTGCCCACCAACAGATGGGTCGACGGCGCCTACACGCTTTCCGCTGAAGCGTTGATGCGAGACGGTTTTCTCACAACGTGGGCGAGCATTCCGGTCACGTTTAGCACCGGGACAGGGACTCCACCGGTGAATGGGAATACCTTCACGCCCACTTCCGGCAGACCTGCCAACGGCCAGCCTTTCGTTGTAGCGGCAGTGGGGGATGGCGCCGGCGGTGAGGCGACCGCCACCAGCGTAACCAACCTGATCGCCAGCCTCAATCCGAACCTGTTCCTGTACATAGGCGACGTGTATGAAAAGGGCAGTGTGGCTGAATACTATAACTGGTATGGAAATTCGGGCAGCTTCTTTAACCAATTCCGTTCGATCACGGACCCAACCATCGGGAACCATGATTATCTTACCGGTGATAAGTCGGCTTATACCTATTACTGGGACAATATCCCGGATTATTACAGCTTTAACGCCAATGGCTGGCATTTTATCAGTTTGAACTCCAACTCGTCCTTTATCGGGGTCGGGCCTACTTCGCCTCAATACTTATGGCTGCAAGCGGACCTGGCAGCAAATACCAGCCCCTGTACGATCGCTTTTTATCACCATACCTACTTTAGCATTGGTCCGGAAGGAACGAAAGCGGTCATGGGCGATATTTGGAAATTGTTGGCGCAAAATCATGTGGATATCGTCCTGAATGGCCACAACCATGATTATGAGCGCTGGACGCCGATGGATGGAAATGGCGTGCCAAGTCTGAGCGGGATGACAGAATTCGTACTTGCGGTGGGCGGGCACAGCTTGCAGACAGTGGTCAATTCAGATCCGCGAGTGGCCTTCTGGACGGACGCCAACCCGGCCGCCTTCGGCGCCCTGTTCCTGACGCTGAACCCGACGAATGCCACTTTCAGCTTCCGGAGTGCGGCGAATGGAGCCGTGCTCGATTCCGGCACAATTCCGTGCGTGGATGCGAGTTTACCTCTGCATTACTTGAATATCCCAATCATCCAGCGATAAGTGAGGCAATTGTTGCCGGGCTGTTGGCTCCAATTTCCCGAGACCCTCGCTAAAGCGGGGGTCTTCCTGCTGGGGGCCTGGTTGCCCCAGCGGAGGGGGTAAACAGCGAAGGGAGGTGGAACTGAGCCACCGAAAAATCCGCAAGGACAACGTTGCGGCGGTTTTCGCAATATAATTGAGCGATTATCAGGATCCAAACCGGGAGCGGTGCTTCCGGCTTTTTAAGAGGTGATATGGCCTATATTGGCGAAATTGCTGCACTTTTTACATCATTCTGCTGGTCCCTTTCGGCGATCGGATTTACCAAAATCGTCCCAGCAGGTCGGCTCCCAGATCACCAACCGTGTGCGGGTGCTGCTGGCCCTGCTGGCATTACTCCTGATCAACGCGGTCCTGTACGGACAGCCGGTCCCGCTACACGCTGGCACTTCCCGCTGGATCTGGTTGAGCGTTTCAGGCATCATTGGGCTATCCCTGGGGGATGCCTTCCTGTTCCAAGCTTACCGTGAGATCGGAGCGCGGCTCGGGCTGCTGCTACTCAGCCTGGCCCCCATCTTCGGGGCAGTGATCGCGTGGGTGTTCTTTGGGCAGGCGCTCAGCCTGCTGCAGATGGCCGGGATCGTTGTCACGCTTGGGGGGATCTTCTGGGTCGTTCTGGTCCGCCCCGAGGAAGGAAATGAACAGGTCCGCAAAGTCACCGGCAGGGGTGTCCTTTTTGGGATACTGGCTTCTCTCGGACAGGCAACCGGCCTGGTGCTCTCCCAACAGGGGATGACCGGGGACTTTTCGCCTTTTGCCGGCACACTCATGCGCATGATCGCGGCATTCGTTACCCTATGGATAATGGCTTCTTTGCAGCGGCAGGCCGGGATCACTGTTGAAAGCATGCGCAGGCACCCAAAGGTGCTCGGCTGGGTGGCCTTCGGCGCCCTGTTCGGGCCGGTCATTGGCGTTTCAGCGAGCTTGCTGGCTGTCCAGCACGCCGAGATAGGCGTGGCCAGCACGCTGATGGCCCTGCCGCCGGTGCTCATGCTGCCGATCAGTTACTTCATTTTCAAGGAGCGTTTCGGTTGGCAGGCGATTGCCGGGACGGTGGTTGCGATGGCAGGCGTGGCAGTGTTATTCCTGACCTAAGGGGAACGAACGGAACCGCCTCGACCTGCGGGACGATCTCCCGATGATTGAGAAAAGGAAATTGATTATTTGATCGACCTTTTGGGAGGTGAGGCGGGGCGTCCTCAGGCCTTTAGAAAATGGTCTGTTGGATGCCGAAGGTTTTGCAGACGGCGCGGATCTCCTCAACGCTCAGCCCCTCCCCTTTTTCGCCACCGCTGAGGTTGAGATATTCGTAACTGGCAGCCGTTTCGGCATATTCGATCAGGTCAGCGGCGCGTTTGACGGAAACATCCGAACGCGCCATCAGGCCATGTTTGGCCCAGATGACCAGGCGGTGCCTGCGCATGCTTTCCACATTGGCAGCTTTCAGCTCCAGCGAGCCGGGTATTTGAAAAGGAATGAATCCGATCCCTTCGGGTAGATTCATGATCGTCTCCGGCTGCCAGCGCAGCAGGTGGGTGTTGAGATACTTTTCATCCTGGTAGCGCGGGATCTGGCTCAGATAAGTCAGGCGCAGCGGCTGGGCATGGATGATGGCATGGAAATTCAAAGCATTTGCCAGCATTTGATCGTAATGAACGGCGAGGTGTGAATTGAACTCACTGGTCACGCGCTCGAAGCGGCGGCGATTGGAGGTATAGAGCCTGCCAGCCCAGCCGCCCTCGTTTACCACGATGCAGCCAATATTGGCTTCCGGGTCATCCAGGATCTCACGCAAACGCCTGCCGGAACCGCTAACCAGCAAGGTTGCGCCGGCCAGTTCCGGCACAAGCTGAGGCAGGCCGATCTCCTCGACAAGCTGAAAACGGGTGCGCAGTTCCACCGGCCAGCGCAGGCAGACGGAAATATTTCCCGCGGCCCCTTCCGAAGCCCCGATATCCGCCAGGTGTCGGCCGGCTTCCCCCATCATTTTGAGAATCTCATCCAGTTCGGGATGTGGTTCGAATACCATCCATCAAGCCTTTCTCCAGGCGGGCAAATGCCTCCTGCAAAGCTGCATTGTTATCAGGATTATACACGTTCATTTGGATGACCGGCCGATTTTTCATTTGGTTCTCTTTGAGCCAGGCAACAGGAACCTTTCCGTAAAGATGATGAAGAAAATGACCGCAAACGGAAATCGTCGGCTTCGAGAAATCCTTGAGAAACCCGGGATTCCCACTTGTAATTGCGATTGAAACATTGTAAAATTAAATACCTTTACAGGTATTGAGTTTTGCTTTAGAAGTATTGAGGGAAAATCGATCAATTAACCCCACTGTGAAACCGGGATGAAATTCCGCGTGTGTCTGAAAGCTGATCACGAGCCTGCCGAATTTAGCCAAGCTTTTGGATAGTATCTGGTTACGCGGTTTTGTTTATTTCCATTTGGTTTAAGATTTGCTTGGAGAGGAGGTGAAAGCATAAGTTCTTGTATTTAATCCAATGAATGGATGAGAAAAAATTAAGGCCCTAATTCCAATTAACTTGAGGAGAATCCAATGAAAAAGAAGTTGTTGGCAATATGCCTAGTCGTAATATTAGTTGTTACTGCGGTAGGGGTGGTTTCTGCAGTCCGAATTAACCCGGTAGATAATGCAATCAAACGTGTCCAATCACTGGCCATGTTCAGCGCCCCCAAGTGGTCCGTCCACTACCGCGCTCCGAACACCGACCAGATCGGGACGCTTCTGGAAGAGCAGGGTATCCCGCTTGGCAGCCAAGAAGTGCGGGATGCAGCCATCCAGGCGTTCCAGAGCGAGTGGGCCAAGCGTAATCCCACCACTCCCAACCCTCAGAAGTTCCAGGAACTCCTGGCCAGAGAACGCGGCGGCATCAGCCCTGCCTCTGTGGCTGCGGAGCCCCAGATCATGAGCCTGGCCGTGCCGGTGGAGTTCCCCAACAGCGACACCTTTACCTGGTGTGGTAACTCAGTCACCCAGGTTGGCCCGCTGCACAACGAGATCCCGGCTCCGGGAGCGCGTGATAATAACACCATTTGGTATGACAATACCACACCGGCGTTGTACAACAGCCTTTACTTTGGTGTGGGGCCAAAAGCCGGCGTGATCGTCCATCACCCGAACCTGGGCACCCTGGACTTCCGCGGTAACACCATGGCCAACTATTACCTGGAGCAATCCGAGGGTCAATTCGTCCCGAAGGGCGAGGTTTATCCCAAGTGGCTGCAGGCTTTGCACTCAGAAGGCTGGTACGGCGCGGATAGCTGCGACGCCTCCAACCACAATGTGCTTGCCGGAAGCCTGGTAGTGGAAGTAGTGGACGCCATTAACGTCGATAACCCGAGCTTTGCCTGGGAGACTTACGACGGCGACGGCGACGGCATTGTGGATAACTTCACCGTGCTGCATGCCGGCATGGGACAGGAAGCCGGCGGAGGCGCGCAATTTGATTTCTCGATCTGGTCGCATGCCTCGGCGATCAACTACCCGACCGGCAAACTGGCCTGCACTGCAGGCGCAGCCGGCTGCCCGGACCGGAACATCTACGTGCGTGAATACAGCATGGATCCGGAGAACCTGGATGTAGGCGTCATCTCCGAAGAGTTCGGACACGCCGCCTTCGGCCTGCCCGACATCTACACAACCGATGCCCAGGCTTCCGTATCCAACTGGGCGATCATGGAAGCCGGTTCGTGGAACGGCAAGCTCGGCGGTATGCAGCCGGCGCCCTTCCCACTGTGGTTCCGCTACGTCATCGGCTGGGCCAGCCCGCTCGAGCTGAACTACACCACGGCCGCAACCAAGGTCAAAGTAGGCCAACTCTCGCAACGACCGGCCAATACCGAGCAGGGCGTCAAGATCAACCTGCCGGACACTCAGGTCGTAGTCCCCAACCGGGCAGGCCTTGGCAAAGCCTGGTGGTCAACCAAATCCGACCTGGCTGACTTCACCCTGGCGCATACCTTTGATCTGACCGGGACCACTGCTCCGATCTTTTCCTTCGACACCTACTGGAGCTTCGAGACGGATTATGATTACGGTTACTTCGAAGTCTCCGACGATGGCGGCACCACCTGGACCAAGCTGAAGGATACGACCGGGTTTATGGCCCTGGACACCGGTGTCGGCGGAACCAACTATGCCCTGAATGACATAGGTACGGGCAACATCAAGTTCGATCTGACCGCTTATGCCGGCAAGACCATCACGCTGCGCTTGCACGACGTCAGCGACGTGGGTGTGCAATTTGACGGCTGGTGGGCGGATAACTTCCAGCTGGCGGACGGCGCAACCGTGAAATTCACGGATGACGTGGAAAACCCGCCGAACGGCTGGACAACCAATGCCTTCCAAATTGTTCCGCAGTCCAACTCTTACCCGATGTACTACCTGGTAGAGTGGCGCAACCTGAGCGGCTTCGACAAGGGCTTGATCTATCCGTACACAACCCTATACAGCGACGATGATGAGTGGCAGGTGGACCGCTGCCCATACTCTGTGCCTGGTATGCTGTTGTGGCTGCGTAACGCCTCGCAGGATTTCGATTACACCCTGTATAACTCAATTAATGACTCGCCCAGCGTGGGTCCGAAGCACGCCCTACTGGTGCTCGACAGCCACTACTTCCCGATCGAGTGGAACGACAAATATACCACCGGCGCGGGCATGCGGTTGAACTCACGCTGCCAACCGGGCAACGCCACGTTCACCGTCCCGAGCCAGGGCACCAAATCGTTCACCGCGCGCCGATCGAGACGCGACGGGGGCGATCGTCGAGAAAAAGACCTTCCCATCCCTCCCGGCGGTCTCGCAATTCCACGACAGCCTGGGCTACTATCCTGGCTACTATTACCCCGGCACCGGTGATTTCATCTATTACTGGGATAAACCGGCCAGCCTGGTGGTACCGGCCACGGGCGACTACACCACCCGGATCACCGAACCTGGACAAGACCCCGGATCTGATTGACTACGGGTTTGGCCTGGGCAGCGGCAACCCGCGCGATGATGGCGTGCAGTACGGCCTGAACATCGCCGTGCTCGAAAAGGCCCTCAATGGAAGCTGGGGCAAGATCGTCGTCTGGAATGCCAAGTCCCTGGGCAGCCTTGAGATGAAGGTCAACCTGGCAGAGGTCACGGCAGGCAAGACCCTCAAGTACCAGATCAAGGTGAAGAATACCAGTCCCGCCCGGCAGTCCTTCACCCTCACCAACGCGATCCCCGCCAACACCACGTTCCAGAAAGGTCCGGGTTATCACGCCGACATCAACAGCATCAAGTGGACCGGCGTGCTCAAGCCGAACCAGACCAAGGTGATCAATTTCTGGGTAAGGGTGAATGCGGGAGTTCCGGTTTCCACCGTGATCACCAATACGGCTACCCTGGCAGATGATACGTCAGGCGCCGAGGCCGATATTTCCAGCACTGTAAAGTAAAAACAGCACCAAAGTACGCAGCCTGCCACGAACATCCAATCGTGAACAATCGATCTGACGGATCTGGTTGAAACGGGCAGGTGACTAAAAAAAGCCATCGGGATGCAAGCTCCCGATGGCTTTTTTTTCAATTCCTTTGCCTGCAGCGCATGGCATTTACCGTGCGGTGAACCGCAGGACTTTTCAGGATAAAGGCCGGCAAAAAACGACAGTTTGACCGCTGGCATGATACTCATAGCGCCGCCCCGAGGCATTCAACAAGATGGTGAAACCCGATATCACAGCCGGGGGATCGTCTTTGGCGATCCGGTCTTTGGTTGTCTTGCAATAGAATGCAATCGTGGAAAATTCCTCGCCGATGATGGCGGAAACTGTTATGCCGCTTACCGGGATCCCCAGCTTCTGAGCCAGATCCCGGGAGGCCGATTTCACGTTCTCAATCGACTGATCGCCGGGCGGGGTCAGCGTTTGAGGTTGCGAAAGCTGTGCCAAATGAGCCGGGCTGGTAGTTGAGTCGCCTGAGTGGAGAGGTCGTTGCCGCTATCCCCGGAAACAGGATATACTCCCGGGCCACAACCGGCCAGGCTGAACAGGGCCAGGAAAACCGAGCTTGCAAGCAAGATCCAGCGGGTTTTCATAATTCCATCTCCGATGGCGCCCGAATCGCAATATTACAAGAATCAACGATCAGGCCACCCTATCCAGACGAATCTTATCCCTGAATGGTTCCGCGCCTTGCGATGCAGGTATGTTTATGGTTCGAGGGATATGAAACGTTGATTTTCATTCGTTCCATCAAAGGATGGATTAAAGACCAGCATCATACCGGTCTCAGCCTGGGCGGCCTGTAAGACGAGCCAACCATCATATTGGCCGCCTGGGAAAAGGGATATTTCAAGGGCCGGGTCGGGCGCTGAGGCGGATGGCTGGTCATAGGTTACACCCGCGCTGCCTGTGCTCGTGAAGAGACTCTCGTCGATGCTGGCAGGTTTGTCTGCCGTCCCGATAGAGCGCACATGGATTTTGACAGCAATGTATTCCATCCCATCTGCCGGTGGGTCATTGTATGCGTTGGCTTCCTGGAGCATGGTCCAGGCATCAGCGCCCGCGGACAACATCAGTTATTGAAAGTTCCCAGTCCTGGGAGATGAGTTTTTGAGCGCGTGGCGCGGGTGCATCGCGAGTTTTGCCCAGGTCGGTAGGCTTGATATTCGCAAGGTCAGAGGATATCCTGATCGAAGCCCCCTTATCGAGGGCGATATAGCGGGTGCTGTTCTCATCGAGACTTAGAAGCTCTTGAAAAACAAGGATCAGATTTTTTTCGCCTTTCGCGATGAGATAACTCGCCCAACCTTCGGATTCTTCGCCGGCGGATAATTCCGCGTCCAGACTGGGATCCATCTCGGCTGACATGCCACAAGTGTAGTCGATCAGATGGTCGCCGGTCACAGCGAAATCACAGCCGCTAATGCTATGCTGATCGGCATCGGTGTATTTGCTTTTCACATGCAACTTCACCAAAAGATATTCCATGCCTTCAGGGGCGGGTTCGTTGAACGAGTTGGCGGCCTGGATATCCTGCCAGGCGGCATCGCCGCGCTTGAATTCCAACACCTGGATATCCCAATTTGGAGCAGATACAAGGGTGGAAGCGGGATAGGGATTATTGCGCGTCAGCCCCTGCGCGACTGTCGCCGGTGTTGAAACAGGGTTGGGGGTATCAATTGGCAAAGGCGTATCGGTTGATAAAAGAGGTTTGACAGGGTTGGGGGTTTTGGTTTTTCTGGGGGTTTTTGTAGGTCCATTTTGTGTACGGCTCCCTTCAACGGCTGGCAGGGTTTGGATGGCGGAAGCGCAGCCACTGGTAACAGACACTATTAACAAAACAGTTATGGCAATAAGGATAGGGCGGAAAGGATTCTTGCTGGTGGGCATGATATTCTCCTTTAGAGATTGGGAGCTTTTTGTACTTTATTAAGCATTAAACAAGATTATAGCTTCACAACGAATGGTTTGGTGTTGAGACTGGAATGCGTCGTTGGAATATTTCCTGTTTTGGCAGCTGAAGGAATGCCGGGGTATTCCCATGCATAGCTGGCGCATCGGCGTTAATTCCGTGTGGACGCTCCCCTGGAGGCAGCGAACCCGGAAGGTGCTTCTAGGAGCCTTATATTTTACCCCTATATTTTCAGGTCCGTTAGAAACACCTCAGCGGCTTTCTGAAAGGCCGCAAGTTCCTTATCGGAATGATCTCAATTTCAAGCCGAAATAAATTGCGAAGGAGGCCGCAATGGCGGTACCAACCACGATCCCGAATGTCTGACGGAACGAATTGACCGGATAAAGGCCAAAAATCAGCATGGCTATTCGCCCCAGGACATCTCCGCAAAGCAACCCGATCGCGAGAACCGCCGCCCAGCTTTTTTTGGTCAATAGAAGCAGACCGCCTGCCTCCGCTATGGATTTGGCTCACCTCCCGGTACTTGCATTGCATCCAAACCAGTGCGGCGGCTTCGGGCTTCCTGCTCGATGGCAGTTCGCACAGCCGGATGACTGGCCAGCATGTTCAGGAAATGTTTGCGTTCCAGGGAGAGGAACAGACTCGGCAAGATCGTCCGGACAGTGGCCGTGCGTCGGCCGCCTTCCAATAGGGCGAGTTCCCCAAAGTAATCGCCTTCCTGCCAATTTCGTAAAGGAGCCGGCTGCAGGTCGGGCCCCATGACCGTGACGGCAACTTCACCCCGCACGATGATATAAAACTTGTCCCCAACCTGGCCTTCCTCGATCACCGTCTGACCTGCCTCGTACCGTTCGGTCACGAAATTGGATGCAAGCAGCTCGAGGGCCGCCTGATCGAGTTTGTCGAACAACGGGATGCTGGCCAGGCGCTTCGGGGTGACTTCGGCGTAAAGACCATCCGAGCTGATCGTGAAACCGCTTTGTTGGGTGTACATGTTGTAATACAACCCCTGCCGGCTCATCAGCCCGGCATGGGTGCCCTGCTCGCAGACCCGGCCCACATCCAGCACAACGATCTGGTCCATATCCGCCACGGGCGCCAGCCGGTGGGTGACCGACAGGATGGTACAGGTGCCGCGTAGTTTTTTCAGGGTTTCATAGATATGCGTTTCAGTCTCTGGATCGAGTTCAGCGGTCGACTCATCCAGTAAAAGCAGCGCCGGGCGGCGCAGAATGGCGCGTGCCAGGGCAATGCGCTGGCGCTGGCCTCCCGAAAGAAGCCGGCCCTGTTCCCCTGCGAGCGTGTCGTATCCGCCTGGCAGGCGCAGGATCGTCTCGTGGACTCCGGCGGCTTGCGCGGCTGCCTCCACCTCGGTGTCGCTTGCATCCAACTTGCCCATGCGGATGTTTTCTCTCAGGCTGAGGTTGAACAGGAACGTCTCCTGGAAGACCACGGCCATTTGCGAGCGCAGCGAGGCCAGGCTGACATTGTGGATATCCTGGTCGTCGATCAGGATGCGTCCCTGGGATGGGTCGTAAAAACGCATCAACAGGTTCAGCAGGGTGCTTTTTCCCGAACCACTACGACCGATGAAGGCGACCGCGTTCCCGGCCGGGATGGAGAAATCGATCCGGTCGAGGGCCGGTTTTCCTTCCAGCCCGGCATAACTGAAACTGACCTGCTCGAATCGGATCTGCCTGGCGAAGCGCGGCAGGTTTCGCGTGGGGTTGTCGATGATCTGGAGGTCCTCGTTCAATAATCCCTCGACGCGCTCCAGGCTGGCCACAGCCGGGATCAAGCCCGCAATGGCGGTTGAGACCAGCGAGACCGCTGCCGCCAGGCTATTCAGCAGACTCACAAAACCCACCAACGATCCAACGGTCAGGTGGTGGTTAAAGACCTGAATGGCGCCGATCGCGATCACCAGCAATTGGGTCAGGTACTGCCCGATGTTGGTGGCCCGGTTGGCCGTCCAACTCGTGAAATCCGAACGAGTGGATGTGCCGGCCAGGCGCTTGAGCTGGCGGGAAAACCCGGCGCTCAGGAGGGCGCCCAGACCAAATATACGCGTAACAGCATGCGCCTGGAGACTTTCCTGGACGGCGCTGGAAATTCCCGATTCCTCCGCCCGACGCTGCATTACCAGTTTGGTGCCCCGATCCACCAGCAGCTGCGGCAGGACAAAGCTTAAAGGCAGGAGCAGCAAGGTCAGCAGGGTTAGCGGGGCACTCAGCAGGAAGAGCACCACAACACTGGCGATAAGCTGCAAAACATACTGGAGGCCCGGCATGACGGAGTTGATCAGGGCAAATTCCAGGGCACTCAGGTCAGAGCTGAAGCGTGTAAGCACATCCCCGCTGTGGATGCGGCTGTAAAAGCTGGCCGGCAGGTTTTGCAAATGGTCGAACATCTTCTGGCGCAGGTAGTGCATGAGCCGGGCAGTCACGGAGGCAATCAGGTAATCCGAACTGATCCCGCCGAAGGAGGAGAGCAGGTACAGCAACGCCAGCGCGGCGATGATCACCCCGAGCATCCTGCCATCTCTCGGGGTGATCGCCAGGTCGATCAGGAACTTGATCCCCAGGGGAAAGAGCGTGTCGAACGCGATCAACGTGGCAAAGCAGCCCAGCAGGAGCAGGCCTTGTTTCCAATAAGGGGCCAGGTACACGCCCAGAATGCGTTTCAGGAAGTGGGTCGCCTTAATAATGAAGCTCCTGCCGCTCACCAGGAAAGATTGAGCAGGCGGCCTTCCGATTCACGGCGCGGTTGAGACATAAGTTCCGTCCCTTCACCATGAAAGATCATATCTGTATCGCTTTCAAGCCCCTGGATGACGGTCGGCATATATTCTTCCACGCGGATGCCTTTATATCTATTTCGGGCAGCGCTCCGCCCGGCCTGGTTCAAACCGGTTTCGACTGTGGGCGGAAGGATCTCCACCACCTTGACGGGTGTGCCTTTGAGCTGCTGCCGGAGCACGAGGGTATAGGTATGGATGGCGGCCTTGGTGGCGCAGTAGACCGGCATATTGACCATTGGCATGAGCCCCAGCGCCGAACTGACATTGATGATCGAGGCAGCCGGTCTTTTCAGTAAATGGGTGATGAAGAGGGCGGTCAGCTCGACCGTGGAAACAAAATTGATCGCGATCTCGTCTTCGCCTGATTTAAGGTCTTCATACCCTTTTTTCAGATCGATATATCTTTGTATGCCGGCATTGTTGACCAGGATGTCGAGGTCAGGAAAGCGGCGCAGCACTTCCCGGGCAAGAGCCTGCCTTTGCGGGGCATCTCCGACATCACAGGGGAGGGTTGTGATCTCCGGGTGTCTCTTCTCCACCACCCGGAGTTTCTCCACATCCCGTCCGCAGATGATCACGCGGCTTTTCGCCTGGAGAAAGGCTTCCGCAATACCGAGCCCGATGCCGCTGGAGCCTCCGGTTACCAGAACAGTCCTGTTTGAAAGATCCATGGGTGCTCCTGGATGCCGCTGGCCTGAAATCGACCGGGCAACTGCCCGCGCAGCGGTGCTTTAATCATACCAGAGATGCCAAAAGGATCTCTGCATCAGTCGAACTAGAAGGATCCCTTTGCAACCTGCATTGAAACTCCGACTTATCTGCGTATATTATCACGACCCGCTTACCGCTAATGAATTGCAAGTAGATTGCTTATACAACTGAATATATATGCTCAGGCGTGGAGTGGCTTTTTTCCCCACACTTGCGTTACCATGAACGAGGTCATCCAGATATCTGGATTATCGGCAATGCGCTGGCAGTCCTCCAGCGTGGATTCGAATTCCCCTGAACTCATCAGGCCAGACTCCAGGATGCGACTGTGCAGGGCCAAGGCCAGATTCCACCGGCCAGCGCCGGAAAGGATGGCCGGAAGGCAGAGCCAGAACCGCAGTTTTGCCATTGACCGCCTGACAGCCAGCCTGGCGCAATAGTTCGTAGGTACGTTTTCCGGCATTGTAATCGCCGCCTGCCAGGGTGAATGCGGAAATCGTAACTTCTTTGAGACGCTGCCATGCAGCTTGTGGTGGGTAACATTCATAGCCTACTTCACAGGTTTCCTGAGCCACCACCAGCCCGCCCGGACACGCAAGGTCGAGCATTTCCCCTAGAAGGCCGGTGTTGAATCCCAGGGGCGTGAACATCCAACGCACATGCACGAGATCAAAGGATCCATGCTGCAGACCGGTGTGAAGGAAATCCGCCTGGACCAACTCGATGTTGTCCAATCCGGCACTGATGACATATTCACTAGCAGCATTAATATTCGCCTGATTTAGATCGACGCCGATGACTTTACCAGCCGGACCCACCCGCCGGGCAAGCGATGCAAGCACCCCGCGCGGCCCGCAGCCCAGGTCGAGGCAGCGCCAACCGGCTTGAACTGGGATCTGGTCGAACAATCCCTCGGCAGCCGGCTCCCAGGCATCTGCCCAGGCGCTCAGTCGTTCGACTTCGTTGGGGGCCTGGGCCAGCAGATAATCGGTCGGATGTCACTCATTCCTGACCACCTTTGGGTTTATTTAGGTAAGGCGGGTACACTGCACGTACAAGTTGTGGCGGCTTCTTCGAACCCAGCCTTTCAGAATTAAATTATATATACCTTACCTTATTTGTCAATAATTAAGCATTGTTTTCGAGCATCCCACTTCTTTCCTATGAATAAGGGCATCCAAGTAACTTAATCGCGTACATTTCCCCCGGCTGTGCGGCTTGGCCTAGCTTTTTTCCGGTCTTAAGAACCGGAACCAGGCATATCCCAGGGCCAGCAAAGCGTACAGGAGTGGGTTCGACCAGCCCAGCGCGTTCACGCTGCCGCGCAACTGGATCTCGAGGGAGGCCAGCGCGCCAACGATATCCTGCACCATCAGCGCCAGCGCGATCGCCTTCTGCGCGGATATGCTTGCAGATGTGCGGCCGTACCACATCAATGTCGCGAAGCCCAGAATCGAGCCGCCGGTCAGACGCGTCATCCAGATGGACCCAGCATCCGGAGCCAGGCCGTACAGGCGCAGCGCCCAGGCAGGGAACAGCACACAGGCCAGCCCGAAGAAGGCTGCCACGAAAATGTTAATTGTGAATAGATGGCGTAATTTCATATTTACCTCCTGAGCCACGAACCAGTTTTAACTCTCAATTCATAAGAACTTTGACAGCCTGGATGGTTTTCTCCAATTCACTCCATGCTTCCGTGCTGATGGGTTGCCTCGCAAGCTCTGCCATTATCCCGCGAATCTTTGCCAGGGATGGCTCTCCGTGATCCCTGATGATAACCGGCAGCCATGGGAAGAACCACAGGTGGAAATGGCTGGAATGATCCTCTTGAACAAGGGTTAGATATTCAACCTGGGCGGCCTGCCGGATGGCGGCCTGTGTCTGCCTGACCAGCCCGGCGAATTCGGCATATTCCGCCTGGTACATTTCTGCAATGGAGCGGATATGCCGCATGGATGCGATCACCAGGAAACCAGCCAGCGGGATGAGCGGGTCCTGGTGCACGCAAAAAAGCCCACTCTTCCAGATAAACCCGCCCGGCACCTGCATACTCTGCCGGGCAATCGCACACCCCATGCAGTCGTACTCCCAGGCATTTCCCAGGAAATCGCGTGTCTTCATCGGGTTGTTTCCGCCCTTCTTAAAATTTGGGTTTGTATGCCTCGCCTGCCAGCCCAGCCACGCTCTGCCAGGCGGCTTCCAATCCAGCCACCGACGCCTCCAGTTCTTCCCTTGTTTCGCCCGGATGGGACAGGCTGCGCAGGAGGTTTTGCGTATAACCTGCCGGCAGGATCTCAAATGAAGCCAGCGTCTGCATGACTTTCTTATCGGTGAGGAAATACTTTTCATTAAAAGCGAAAAGCGCCTGGGTCAAATTGGCGGCCGCGCGCGTCAGACAGCCGGCCGTATTGTAGATATCCGCCTTCTCCGCAAAGCCGCGGGCGTGTTTGAGGGTGAATTCCGCCGCCCATAGCGAGTCGGTGATGATCTTTTGCTTGAGGGGGGCAGGATAGCGCTGCACTTGCCTTTTTAGCTCTGCGATCCGGCCTTCGGGGTCAAACAATGGGATGCAGATCTGGGTTTCGGCCAGGTAACCCACGCTGTAATAACCATGCGCAGGCTGCTGATCATAGTCATGCCGGCAGATCCCAGCCTGGGCTTCCCGGATCGTTTTTTGGACCTGATCCAGGTTGCGGTAAAGGAAATCCAGCTTGCCTGCTTGTGTTTCGATCCAGGCCCCGCCGTTGACCCAGGCGCCCCATTCGTAAAAACCGGTCAGTGTGGGTTGGGTGCCAGGCAGGGCAATTTGCCAGGCTATCTCTTTTATGGCAGACAAGGAAAATGGTTCCGCTTCGAGGTAATACAGGCCGATATCCAGGTCGGAAGCGCTGTGCTGCGTCCCGCTGGCGTACGAACCGCCCAGGACAACCGCCCGCATCTGCGGAACCCTGGACAGGTTACCGGTCAGGGTTTCCAGCAGGCTGCGTTTCTCCGGTGGGAGGATTGTTGGAATGTTCATCTCGATGCCTTTATCGGTTTGATATAATGTCTGTCTCCAATGGCCGGGTTCTCGACCCTGGAGAAAGATATGAATTCTCTATTGACCCGATACGTTAATTTAACTATACTCTTAATTGAATATCCATGACAAGCCTGCTGGGTTCGCTTAAGTCTAAAAGTCACACCTTCTGGGTGATAACCGGGTTAACTTGCGTCGCCCTGGTTGGGGCTGGGGATTACCTGACCGGTAGGGAGATCGCATTTTCATTATTCTATCTGATCCCAATCGTTCTGGTTACCTGGTATGCAGGTAGAAAATTCGGCCTGATCATAAGCCTTGCCAGCGCTGTGGCGTGGTTTGGCGCGGACACTCTGGCCGGGCAGGTTTATTTATCTTCTGTAATTCCATTCTGGAATGCGGCAGTACGCTTGAGCTTTTTCTTTGTTGTGGCATTCCTTTTATCCGCTTTGAAAGGTCTGGAGCAAGAACGGTTGGCGGCGCGCCAGGACGACCTGACCGGTGCTGCCAACCGGCGTCATTTCTTCGAGGTGGTGCAGGCAGAATTGGAACGTTCCCAACGATACCAGCGCCCTTTTTCGGTGCTTTATTTTGACATCGACGGCTTCAAAGACATCAACGATCAATGGGGGCACCAGGTCGGTGATCACTTGCTGTGTGCGCTAGTCAACCGGGCCAGACGCCACCTGCGAAAAACGGATTTCCTGGCCAGGTTGGGCGGTGATGAGTTCATCATACTATTACCCGAAACCGGTCCCGAGGCTGCCCAGGCTGCCGCAACCAAGATGCAAGCAGCGCTCCTGGATGAAATGCAATCCCACCACTGGCCGGTTACATTTTCCATCGGGACTTTGACTTGCCTGGATGGGCGCCTTACCCCGGACGAATTGATCGTCAAAGCGGATGATTTGATGTATTCCGTCAAGAAGAACGGAAAAAGCGGTATCGCCTACGGTATTGTCGAGGGTTGACGGGCAAGCTTTCTTCTTCAGGTTCAGCTTTCCAGGCGGTTTCTCAGGCAGCTTTAGACCCAACCTGCATGTACCAGGCCCGGTCCTTCAACAGCAACAGAATGGGGACAATATTGATGACAAGGACGACCAGGTCGGTCCATCCGAAATCATCGAAAATGGTCAGAAGGGAGGTGATCGCCAGGAAGCCCAACGCGGCAAACCAGGCAATTCGATAGCGTTTGCGCAGGAAAATGAACAGCACCAGCAGGAGGCCGGCAGCGCAGAATGACAGGACCGCCATTCCCCCCTGAAGGATGGGATTGTCCGGGAGGGCCGGGTGGGCATGCAGCGCTATGATCACTCCTAATGCCAGCCAGATCAGCATACTAAGCATAATGAAGATCAACGCAAGAGAGAAGGAGATCGGACGATCATGCATGGGAGACTCCCTTCCAAAACTTCTTCCAAGAACTCAGCCCAGGTCCTGGATGAGGGCCTGGAACCACTTCTCCACACCTACTCCGACAAAGTATTTCCCATCTGCAGCCACGTTATCGCTGTCACACTGGAGGCTATCAAACCAGGCACCAAAGCTCGAATCTGCCGAGGATCTCCATGACTCGTTCGCGCCCCTCGCCGTTCAGCCAGGCCCGGATCGCCTGGGTGGCGTCGTACACCGTCAAAGCCGGTCGGATCTGGATCAGCAGGTAGATCAGGGCGTAGTTGAATGCCTTAAATATGGCCGCGCGTGCATTTTCACCCATTTGCGTGATCAGGTTTTCCGGCTGACGCCATTCCTCCGGCCAGCTTTGACCCCACCAGGGGTCCAGCGCCCGGTACTCGGAAAACCGGTCTGATCCGGCCGGGAATATGCCTGCCCAGACGTGGGCAGGTACGAGCGCATAATGCCCAAAATCGATGCCATTCATTTTTTCCAGACGCTTCAAGGCCTCCCTGGCACTCTCGTGCGTCTGTTTGAAGCGCCGTTTTTCCAGCCAGTCAACGATATTCCTGCGCATCGCTTCGCACACAAAGGCATTGCCAGCGCCGAACCAGCTCTGGACGTTATAAACCGGACCGTACAGATTGTCCCGGATGATCCGGGGCAGGGTGGTGACAAACTGCGGCCAGGCTTTCAGATAGTTTAAATTCTTCTTTGCTTCGTCCAGATTTAATTTGATATTCTCCGGTGTATCCCACGGCCGGAAGGTGGGCAGGGAAGGCAATCCCAAAACGGGCACCAGGCCATCCCTCCCGGGATTGTTGATTTTCCGGGCGAGTTCGGTGTCGTCCGCCAAGGCGTTCAAGAGCGCCAGCAGGTTTTGGTACATATTGATGCCGGCCTGCGCCTGCCATTTCGCGTCGGGGGGATCTTCGAGACCGGCCTGGACTGTGAATTCCGCTGCGGGCAGGTTATCCCAGGTGATCCCGGAGTAGCGCAAGCGCCATTTGGCCGCGCCCAATCCACACGGGTCGTGCATGGATTGCGCATAGGTGTAAAGCATGGCAGGGCACTCATCCAGGTTCAGGCCCATCCCGGCCGGAGCCTGCGTGCTCAAGTAGACTTCCTGCTCAGGCAGGGCTTTGCGGGCCGGCAGAACATCCAGGTAGGCGACCGCTTCGGAAGTATGCCGGTAGACCCCCGGCACCACCCACAGGCGCAGCCTGAGGAACTGCATGGCGATCCTGACTTCCAAAACCTCCGCATCAAGCGTGTAACCGGTTACAATATCCGACCTCAGGGACGGTTTTATGATCAGACCGTGAACCGAATCCAGCCGCCCGGGTGTGGCTTCGAGCGGTTCCCTGGATCTGAGTTCGAAGCACAGAAAGCCATCCTGGCTGTTCTTGTCATCGCTTTGCGGCTCCCCAAAATCGGCCTCATCCTGGGAGTCGCGCCAGGCAAAACTGCAGCCTTCCCCAATATCGAGTCGTTTCTGCGGGTCGGGACCGCTTTTGGCCAGTTCTTCGGTAAGCATGAAATACCCCGCCAGCCGGAGGCAGTCATCGCCGTTCGCCACCAGTCCCATTTCTTCTTTGAATCCAATCTGCCGGTATTCGTGCTGAGGATTGCGGGCGGTTGGGGCGCCTTCGAAGGCGTGAACACAGAATGTGACCATCGGCCGCACCCGGTACGTCACGTAATCCCGGTATTCTTTTCCCTGGTCATCTTTGGCAAATACCTTCACCTTGATCTCCCGCTGATCGGCTGGGGCCTCGCCAAAACAGGTTTCCAGGTCGGTGCCATCCTTGAGCACAACCCGGATAACGTACTGGCCCTTTACGACGGCGCTTTCGAAGACCTCTGTCACCTCCAGGATGGGCGGATCCGCTTCGATGGGGACTGCGTCAAAGCCATACGTGAAAGTCGGCTGGCTCGGTTTGCCATCATTACCGGGAGCATGGAAAAAGGTCACGATCTCGGCAAAATCCCAGCCTGGCGGCGTTTGCTTGCGCAGGAAGACGGCATCGGCTTCCTTCTTGCCGTTCACCCAGGCGCCCAGGACCACCTCCTGGTTGATCTCCAACGGCAGCCGGGCCACCACAGACTGGCGGCCGACGGTTAGGTTGGCCACCAGGCTCGGGTTGCCTGGCTGCATTTCCGCTCCCGCGCCGGGGTTGACGGCCGCGATCGGGTTCCACTGCCGCTCAAACTGGATATAGGGCCTGAGCGGCTGGCGGATCCAATTACTGTTGGGTCCTTCCACCCTGACATCGACCAATTTGGCCAGCACTTCCGGGGAGGCATCGGGATCGGGCGGGATGGCTTTGACGCCCGCCCAGGCGAGAATTTCCTTTCCATCCACCTGCAAGGCCGGCTGCTGAGGGTCTTCCCATTTCAGTTCCAGTTCATACAGCGGCAGGATACGCACATGCACGTACGCCCGGGCTTTGACCTGCTCGCCCAGCATGGCGACCGCCAGCACGGTCACGCTTTCGCAGACCTTTGGCGCAGGCACGGAGAAGCTGCATTCCAGGCTGCCCAATCCGCTGGTCGGCGAGGCTGCCAATCCCCCAGGCGTCTCGGGCAGGATGACCTTGATCAGCGCCTCGGGCGCAAGAACAGGCTCGCCTTCGGGCGGGATCCGGAAGGCTTGAAAATATACAGGTACCTGTTCCTGTGGATGGACTTCGAGCGAACTGGCATTTGCCTGCAGGATGTAGCGGATCTGAGGCGGTTCCGGGGGAGGCGGCTTGGGGCCAGACGGTTTGGGGGCAGCCGGCTTGCCGCCTTTGCCGCGGTCGATCAGGAGGGCGGTCAGACCAAGGGCCACCAGAATGGCGCCGATCAGACCGGCTGCCAGGCCGAGCACGCCCAACAAGCCGGTCAGGTCGCCTCCCTGCAAAGGGCCCAACGGCCCGGGTGCAGGCGTAATTGTGGGTGTCGGTGTAATGGTCGGCGTTTCGGTCAGCGTTGGCGTGGGGGTAATGGTTGGCGTTTCGGTAATCGTTGGGGTGCCGGTTATGGTCGGCGATATTGAGGGCGTCATGCTGGGAGTTGGAGTGGGGCCTTCCACCCAGGCATAATTCCAATCGGTGTAGGTGGTGCCCATCCCGGCGTCGACATCGCAGCGGAACTCGATCGCCCTGGTCTGCCCGGTCGAACCATCCGGAATGGCCAGGCTTCCGCTCGTGGACCCTTGAGCAGAGTTAGAGTTGAGACCGGAAACGGCGTATTTATCCTTAACCTGGACAAAATCCCCGCCAAGCCCAAAAACCCCGACGCTATCTGATCCGGCCAGGTTGGCTGCATCAGTCAGACCGGTCACTGCGGTATCGACTGTCAGGCTCACCTGCAAGGTCTGACCGGAAAAGAGTGTTTGCGTATCGCCCCCGACCGACCATGTACAGCGGGTCTCGACGCGCACTGAATCCGAACCGTTCTTGTCAATGATGGTCCCCCCGCCGGAATTATTACCCAGAGACGGGTTCCAGGTGGAGCCCGGCTCCCAATCTGTATTAAAGGTATCACGTGTGGTCACATCGACCAGCTCCCAGTGGGGAGGAAGCTCGGTCGCGAGCAGGACTGACGACCGGTTTGTGTTCCAGGCTGAAGCGCTGAGCATGAAAGAGGAGACCAACATCGCCACGAAGGCGATCCCAAGGCTGGCGGTCCTGCTTGCGCGCATTTTTCCCGACCCGGTTGGATGCATTTCAGCGCTCCTCAATGTGGCTGATTTCATATTCATTGCTGCGGCAGCCTGGCCGAAAAATCGTCAAAGAAGGCGCGGGCATAATAGCCGGTCTGGGCCAACTGGTCGCCTCCCCAGACGTACAGCCCGATATCACCGGCGCTGAATGTATCGTCGGTGACATGCGCCTGGCCAACCCCATTCACGTCCAGCACGATGAACGAATTAATGCAACTCATGCCGATGGTCAGGTAACCGTCCTGGGCGGGAGTATAGGCGATCAGAGGCTGCATTTCGGGACTGGTCAGGTAGGTCCAGGTACCTTTGACCATTTTTCCAATGTAGAACTGGTCGCCGCGCACGGCTGACAGATAGAAATTGTCGATGTCCTGGTACTCACAAACGACCCCAACCTCCCCAGGGCCTCCCGGGGCATTTTTGGCGCGCACCGTCAGGATGATATTCTTGATCGGGTCGGGGAATGGATCAGGGAGCAGGGAAACGAAAAAGTATTTGGCCTTTTTTACCCCCAGCGTATAGCTGCCCTGGAAATAGCTGGCATCGTAATTATCCGTGGAGCCCACATACCAGCGGCCATTTGTGTTCGAAAAATCGTCCGTAAATTCGGTCGCATTTCCGCCTGTACTTTGCAAGGTGGGTGTGGGTGTGTTTTCCGGCGGAATGGTATTCGTCGGTGTGTTGACCGGCAGGGACGTGCTGACGGCCGGGGGGGCTGATGCGGTCGGGTTATTCGCCGGCAGACCGACCGCAGCCGGAGCGGCTTTATGACCCACAACGGCATACAGTATCAATGCCACAACGCCCAGCAGGCAGCAAATCCCCCCGGCGATGATCCCTGCCAGTCCGGCATAAAACAACCTGCTGCGTTTGGCGGCAGGCTGGCCGGGAGGAAGGGACAAATTTTGGGGGGATCCATTGGGGAGGATGTTCATTGGGGCTCGCTTTTACGGTGAAATCTGCAGGATTCGACCCTACCGGCGCCGGTCGCCAGAATTTCCCAGGGACCTGGCTCCCGCTAATTATCCGATAAACAGAAACAAAAGTCAACCGGCTAACCGCTTCAAACGTAATAATATATAATTAGAAGTGGTTCGAACCCGGCGTTTTCCAATCGGAGGGTGTATCAACGCCTGAACCCTTTGAATTAACAAAACCCTGGCTTTCAGGGAACTTATTGGCATTGGGAAACGTTTTACAGGTAATGGGATCCTTGTCGATGGTTGTTTGATTCTCCGAGGAAGGAGATCCCGCGTGAATCGTTCCAGGCTGCTTTCCTTTTTTGTCGTAGCGGTGCTAGTGGCCTTTTCGGCCTGCAGCTGGGTTTCCCCATCCGGTCCGGGTACCCCTGCCAATCCGTACACCGACCTGATCGGGACCACTGTCGCGGAGACTTCTGACAGCTTTCCCGTCCGCCACTCCCCAACCCAGCCCGCAACCCAGCCTCACAGAAACCTCTACGGAGATATCCGCTTTACCACCCCAGGCGGTGCGCGAATTCATTTTCTGGTACTTCGATAATATCAATTCCAGGAATTACACCCAAACCTGGACGTTCCTGACGGATCGTTACAAGAACAACCTGGGCGGATCGGCACAGTACCGCTACCTGGACTATGTCACATTTTGGGATAAAGTCAAACTGGCCAACGTGTTGGAGGTTTATTCCACGTGCCAGGGGGACCTGTGCGCCATCAACGTCACCCTGCAATTAAACTATTACACCGGGCAGATCGACACTTCCAACTCTCCTTACACGCTGACGTATGACCATGCGCGCTCTTCCTGGATGTTTGATTTTATCCCGTTGCCGACCGCCACCCCGACCAGGCTGCGCACGAAGACTCCCACGCCGACGGCCTCAAAAACCCCAACCATCACGAAGACTCCCACCAAAACGCCCACCAAAACATCTACCAAGACCAGGACTGTCACGCCCACACGCACAAGCACGAAAACCCGGACGCCTTCAAAAACAAAGACGCCAACCAGGACTCCGACCGCTTCGCGGACCTTTACACCGACCATCTCTCCGACCGGAACCGCCTCGGCCATTTTCACCGAGACTCCTTCGTTGACAGCCTCGCTGAGTCCCACAATTACTTTAACGCCCGCAGATACATTTACCCCAACAGAAACTTTTACGCCAAGCCTGACACTCATTCCAACGGAAACTGAGACGCCCACCTCCACATTCATCCCGACGGATACGGAGACTCCAACACTCACCCTGGCCCCGAGTGAAACAGAAACACCCAGCGCCACCCCGTCGGATACACCGGCGGTCATCTCGAATCAGGCCATGGTTTTACACTCAAAGCCTCAACTGCAACCCTCCAATTGGGCAGGGGACGGAGGCAGGCCCTGGAGCTCAATTGTCTGGTCAGTCCTGCAGGAAATCCATTTGTTTCCGGCGTTTCCATAAATCAAGCGATTTAAGTTTCCCGAGAAGAAAATGATGCAAATTGAGTGGCGGGGGTGAATTGAGAGGGATAACAAAATTTGGTGATAATAAAGTATTATTGAGCACTATGGTTAAAGCGCCCTACTCCTTCCTGAAAGAATAGTGGAAAGCGTAATATGTCTTCAATAATTAAATCCTCCCGGCTGCCACGCGTATTGCGGGTGCTCCTGCTGGTACTGCTAGCTGGCATAACCCCGTTATTTTATTTATGGAATCAAAACCTGGGCCAAATTCAATCTGCGGTAGTACTGCAACCGTTATTCGTCACGATCCTATTTATTTTAGTGACCAGTGGTCTATGGCTTTTGGTTTCACGATCGCTTGAAAAGTCAGGTTTATTGGCCTGCCTGACATGCATACTTTTTTTCTCCTTTGGTCACCTTTACAACCTCGTAGGACAAAAAACGCTGTTTGGATTTTCGATCGGATTCATAAAATTATTACTGGTATATCTGGTCGTTTTTTCTCTATTGGTCCTCCTGGTTTTTAGAATTAAAAACCTCTCCAAAAAACTGATACCCTGGCTGACTTTAATGGCAGCGATCCTTTTTATGATCAATTTATTTCCCATCCTTGTTTATGAAATAAAATTGATCAAACCAAACCCACAGTCCCAGGAAACCCCAAAGGTGGCACAAAATATCAATACGAAACAAAGGGATATTTATTATATTGTCCTGGATGCCTATGCCAGGCAAGATGTTCTAAAAACAGTTCTCAACTACGATAATTCAGATTTCCTGAAAGCGCTCAAGGATCGAGGTTTCTATATCCCCGATTGCGCTTTTTCCAATTATGATGGAACAAACCTAACGATTTCCTCGGTCTTGAATTATGATTTTCTACAGGACCTGAAGGTCTCCGGAAGAAAGATGGGGCAAGATTTCTCTGAAGATCCCAAACGGATCATCAATAACAAAGTCAGGGACTATTTCAAGCAATATGGCTACAGTTTTGTCACAGGTCGTGGGTATACCCCCGCCATCAATATTTCCAACTCCGATATCTATCTAAATTACTTTATCGATAAGAAAGGTAAAGACGATCTGTCTCAGAAAAGATTCTCTGCCCTTTATTTCAATACCACCATCTTACGGGTCTTAACCGAACTGTACAGTGAGAATCCAACCAAATATTCCCGCCTGCCTTTATGGTGGGCTTTGGACCAGCAGGCCGACCCTGAATTGGCAGAGGCTACTTTTTGGTACTACCAGAATAATTATATGTTTGATTCACTCGAGAAAATACCCGAAAAACCAGGGCCTTTCCTGGTTTATGCTCACATCAACGCCCCGCATGGTCCGTATGTATTTCAAAGTGATGGTTCTTTTCAATACCCCTTAGGCAACCCATTGGACCCGGAAGTTGAGAAGGTTTTGTACGCGCATGAGATCACTTACCTCAATAAACGGGTCCTGCAACTGGTGGACCATTTATTGAAGGATTCTGAAATACAACCAATCATAATCATCCAGGGTGACCATGGAATCCATAAACTTACCGGTGGCCTGGATATCCATAAAATCTTAAGCGCTTATTATTTACCCGGGGATCTTGTGTCCCCTCCTTATCCAACCATTACCCCTGTGAATGACTTTCGCTTGATCATTAAGAACTATTTTGATCAATCCATCGAACTATCGCCAGATATGCTGTATGTAAAATATATAAATGAGTACGAATCTGTTCCTGCAGGTTGTGACCTGAAACCCTGATGCTTGTGATTTCTTCCAAGCGCGCAAATGCCGCCAGCGCCATTTCTTCGACAATTATTATCCCAACTACGGAGCAGTGCCAGCGGCAAAGTTCTATGAACTGGCGCTTAAGGCTTATGGCGCTTACACAGACCAGCGGGTATAGCGTGGCCTGCGCACAGAGGCTGCGCGGAAGCGGCATGGGCGCGTTTCGCGCAATTAAACTTTCAGTCTGATTCCTCGAGTATGAAGGTTACCTTCATCTCCACGCGGTATTCAGTGACCCTGCCTTGTTCATCCACCAGCACTTCCTGGCTCCCAACCCAGGCTGATTTGATGTTTCTCAACGTTTTCGCGGCACGCGCAACGCCGATCTGGATGGCGTCTTCGAAACTCTTCGAGGAGGCTGACTTGATCTCGGTAATACGGGCAACGGACATGGGAGACTCCTTTCTCTTGATCAGAAAGACTGAAGCTTAATTTTATTATATAACAAAATCCCTGCCCGGGACTTTATCGAACGGCCCTTCACAGGGCTCTGCTAAGGTCACGAGGCTGTGGCGACCCCATGGCAGGGAGAAGGAAGATTCCGACTTTAGGAAGGCCGTGCGGCCCTGCTCCGCCGGACCATCAGCAGCATGGCGACCAGCAGGGAAAATTCAACCAGGGTGTTGACAAGCAGGGTCGGCATGGTGGCGCGCGGACTGATGCGCTCGAACAACTGGCCCACCAGCCAGGGCAGGACCATCCCGCCGAGACCGGCGCCGACAAAGATCCAGCCCACCAGGGCGCCGGTGAGGTGCACTTGCCGTTCGGCGAAAGCCATGCCGGTGGCAAAGACGGAGGCAATCGACAAGCCCATCAAGATGGTACCGGCCCAGAGCACCAGCCGGGAATCCGGCCAGAGCAGAAGGATGGCAAATGCAACCAGGCTTCCGGTCACATCCGTCAGGAGGATGGTCTGCGGGCGCAGGCGCCTCGAGATGCCGATGCCAAGCAGACGCCCGACCGTGAAGGCGCCCCAGAAGGCCGAGGTCAGATAGGCTGCCTGGCTGGCACTGGCCATGGAAGTTCGGGTAGAAAATGTAAAGATCCAGTTTCCATAGCCGAGCTCCAGCCCCACGCTAAGTATGAAGAAGAAGACGATCAGCACAAACAGCCCGTTGATCGAGCTGCGCGCGGGCGGCTTCAGGCGGCTTCCGGCGGATCGGTGGGCTGGGCAGAAGCCACAACCAGGCCGTCACCGGCAGGGCCAGCAGGGAAAAGAACCAGTAGGCCCAGCGCATCTCGTCGGCGGCCAGCACCACCCGGGCGAAGATCAGCGGAGCCAGGAAGGAGCCCAATCCGAAGATGAAATGCAGGCCGTTCATGAACGGCCCGACCTTTTCGCCGTGGATCCAGGTCAGCAGGGTATTGCAGCCCACATCCAGGGCACCCTGGAAAGCTCCCAACAGGAAGAGCACCGCCACCAGGAAGGCCAGGGAATGCAGCACCGGGACCAGTGCGGCGCTCAGCGGCGATCACCAGCAGGACAAGAGCCAGGAGGCGGTGGCCCGGGAAGCGGTCATAAGTCCGCCCGCTGAACAGGGAGCCGACTGCGTATCCGAGCGAGGTGGCAACGAAGATGATGCTGATCTGGTCGATACGGCTGGAAGTGTTCTGCGCCAGCCAGGGCAGGGCTGGTCCGCTGATGGCCATGGTCGCCCCGAGGGTGATGTAGGTGGCATAATAGGCGAAGGTGGCGGTCAGCTTCACAGATCGGGAGGGGTTGTCCAATGAGGGTCTCCAATGATTGAATTTCCGGGAAGGATGCGGCGTAATTGTAACCGTTCGCGTTGCGTGGGAAAAGCCCACTTATAAAAAAACCACCGGATATGAGGTCCATACCCGGTGAAGGATCGAAAGGGTTTTTCGTGCAAAACGGTTTCAGGCCGGATTCAGGGCACGAGAATCCCAGACTTGCCGAGTATGGACGAGACATCCAGGTCCGGGATGGCAGGGCGGATCTTTGCGGACGCCGGCGCACTCGCCTGCAAGGATACATCATCAACAAGGAGGTTACTATTTAGCGCATCATCCGTTTCGGCGCGGATCTGCAGCGTGACCGATTGGCCGGCGTAGGCGTTTAAATTGACAGTGTGAGTCACCCAGCCGCCCGTATTCGAAGATGAGCATAGGTTGTAGATATCCACCTGGGCACCATTCACCAGGACTCTTCCATAATCGTGACCGCAAGTATCGGAGGAGGCGATCCAATGCCAGTAGACCAGGTAGGGCGCTGCGGATGAAATGCTGACCTGCTGCTGGACATAACTGGTATCGTCATCATCCCCTCCCAGCCAGGCGGCCTGACTCCCGCTATGGGCAGTCACACCGCTGGGAAGAGTAGTACCAATGATCGACCAGCCATGGGTGGAGTATTCCGTCCAGCCGGTGGTACCACTCTCGAAGTCGCCATTGATCAAAGAGGCAACTGTTCCGGAGAAATTCCGGAGGCCGATTGGCAGAAAGGTTTTCCTGGCCGGTCCCACTGCAAAATTCCACCAGGCGCCAGCATTGGTATCGGTGGTGCCGGAGGCGTTCCTGGCGCGCACCTGCCAGGAATAACCGCCATTTGCCAGGCCGCTCAAGGATACGCTGGTGCTGGTGCCGGTGGAGATCCAGTTGTTGGTATCGCAGGAGCTGTTGTCGCTGGTGTCAATGCAATATTCGTAGGAGGTGGCGCTTGCGCTGGTTTCCCAGCTCAAATTTGGATTGGAAGGGTTTTCGAATGTACCATTCACCGGGCTGGTCTTGCCGAATGGAGCCGGTTGAGCGCCGCCCCAGGTGACCCAGGAGGTGCCTTCCCCGACACGGGATTTGGTGCCGGTCGTATCCCATGTGATGCGCATGTAGCCGCTTTCACCCCAGGAGGGTCCCCACGAATTGCGCAATATCCAGGTGGAAGTGGCATCGTCCCAGCCCACCAGGATGATCTGGTGGTTGGTGCCACCGCTGCAGCCATTCGAGGATGGATTGTAAACTCCGCCGGTATAACCGTCCCAACCGCTGTCCGCGCAGACACCGGCAGTGACCGGTCCGTAGGTATAGATGGCATTCTTGATCTGGTCAACCGTGGGCATGGTAAATTCAGTCGCGACGATAAACTGCCAGCCGGATAACTTGTAAGGGTGGTTATAGGCTGAAGTGCATGTGCCGTTGGATGCCGTATAGGGTTTATCGGTTTCCAGGACGGCCCCGATGGCAGTCTGGTTCTTCCCGAGAGTATCGTAATGCCACTTATGCGCGGTCAGGCCGCCACTGCAGCTCCATGCTCCGGAGGTGTTGCAGGAGATCAGGAACTGCTCGGAAAGGTCGGTCATGGGCCCGCCGGCTTTGGCGATGGCAGATTCCATCACACCGACCGTGCCAAACGCCCAGCAACCGCCGCACGTTTCCTGATTCCGGACTGCGGGCACGATCCCGGCGGTGCGCCAGTCCAAGGAAGCTGGCAGCGTCCCTTTGAGCGGGATCTCAGCGATCGGGTTCGGATGTATCCGGCGCAGGAGGCACGTCAGCTGGTAAATTGAGGACCTTTGGGTTGGGATCACTCAGGTCAATTTCCAGGGCCTGCGCACTTAGCGTGATGCGCAAATGACGGGTAATCGCCTGGTCCGGTTCAAAAGAGCGGTGATAAAGCAATTTTATGACGCCATTCCCGATAAATTCCGGATGCAGTACCAGAGTCTCGACGGCCGGCACCCCATAGCCGCGTGACCGGATGGTAATAGGCCGGTTCTCCGGCCTGGGCGAAGGCGATGCCGTTGGAAGGAAGCAGATCCCACCCGTAGCCGGTGCTCGGGTTGCTCTCCAGCTTGAAGACTGTATCCAGCAAACTGCCAACCGGCATGGAGACCTCGACCTCGGCGGCTCCACCGATAAACGCGGCCAGGGCGGATGAAAACACGACCTGGCGGACCTGCTGCATGCTCTGGCTGCCGGTGAGGCTCAACCGGTACATGCCATTCCCGACGGGCTCCACCCTGGAGGCAACGCCCTGGCCCTTCAAGCCGGGGTCCAGGCTGGCAGCCAGTTGTTTGGCGCCGGGCAAGGAGGCCGCATTAAAATCCAACTGGTATTCCCAACTGAACCCGCCAATGAAAGTCTGCGGACCGGCGCCTTTTGCACCCACGCCCCTGACGCCTCCCACGCCCGAAAAGCTCAAAATGAATCCGAGCAAGATGACTGCTATGAAGCATTTCAAACAAGCATTAATTCCTTTTATATGTCCCATTTTCCCAATCCCATCCCTTCAAACAAACCGTCGATTTTTTCCATCATACAGGACACATCATCCTCACCTGGCCCGATTTGACAGAAATTTTACTGGTAGTTAATTGTACCCAGCCTTGTGAGGATTTATCATTACGTTGACATTGCTAAATTCAGAAAAATGGATTTTTTCCAACTTTGATATTGATATAACCCTCACACCCATACTTGCGTTACTCGCAGGCAGGACAAGCATACACCGGCGACATGCCGGCGGGAGACGGCAGGTAAAGCTGCGCCGAAGGCTGGACAGTGTGCTGACCCCACGCGTCAACAGAACCCGGTGACGAAAGGATCCCGGGCCTGGAGAGGGTTGGTAGAACTCTGCCTGGATATCTGGAAATTTCCTGGCCGGGTTACGGCCAGATGAACTGCCCGGCGTAGATGCGGTCCGGATTGGCGATGTTGTTATGCCAGGCGATGTAGGACAGGCTCTCTCCGTAATAGAGCGCGATCCCGAGCAGGGTGTCGCCGCGGCAAACCACGTAGTAATTACCATAATACGCGCTGTAGGTGGGACCGCAGCCATATTGGACGCCGCCGCCTGGCACAGGGGCAGGTCCGCCGGGGATGTTCAGCACCTGGCCGGGGTAGATATAGCGGTAATAAGCCGCCCACGGGTTGGCTGCGTAGAGGGCCGACAGGGTCACGCCGCAGCGGGTGGCGATCTTGGAGAGCCAGTCACCCGGCTGGACCACGTAGGTGCTACCGCAACCCCCCCAGGCGGAGGCCGCGCGCGGGAGCGAGAAGCTGGCCGCCAGCACGGCGAATACCAGGACGATTTGGATCAGGCGTTTTGCAGACATTACTCATCCTCCATATCGGAAATACCGGAAGCTTACCAATTCCATTATACAACGCTGGTGGTGGAATTTCTACTATTTATTTCCAAATGTTTTTTTAATACTATTTGTATGCCTCGATCAGGTATTTCCGGGCTGAAAAAGCCAGACGCTGGCCCTTTTCCAGCCGGCGCTGCAGGGTGAGCAGGTCCTTCAAGTGCGTTTCCACCGAGAAGCCCGGCACCGAACCAGGGTACGGCCTTCAGGTAGTAAACGATCGCGCCCACATCTGTAAAGGAAAGATGCCCCTGCCATTCCCTTAAGTCGGCAACGGTCAACCCGGCGGCTTTCAATTGAGGCAGATACTTTGCCGGGGTTGAGCTGGGCCATTGGGGTTTGGCGCCAAAGGCTGCCAGCAGATCTTCCGCCCACAGCCCATGGATCTGCTGGGTCAGGAATGTGCCACCCGGCGCCAGGATGCGGGCAACCTCCCCGGCATTCAAACCGGAATGCCGGTTGAGCACCAGGTCAAACTCGCCATCCGCAAAGGGCATGGGGACATCGTCAGCCAGGATAACATCCACAACCTGCACGCCAAAGGGAGAGAGACGTTGCGTTGCCAGCTTGAAGTTGGGCGGATAGTCTTCGGTTCGCGACAACTTTCCCGGGCCAGTGCGCCTGCAGCCGGAGCAAGCGCTCGGCCCCGCCCGTGCCCATGTCCATCACCGATGAAGCCTGGCGCATCAGTTCAGCCGCCCGGGTGGAATAAGACCAGGGGGCCTGCTCTTCGATCATCCGGCCATCCAGGTGGGAAAAATCCCAGCCTGTGAAGGGCGCCTGTTCTTCCATTTTCCATGATCCAATCAGCTCATCCGGATTCATGCCCATATTCTCCATGGATGAAACACGAACATCTGCCAGCGGTGAAGGCTGAACCTGATCGGGCTAACCATGATGGGTCCAAACCCTCAGGTTTCCGACCGGCTTGAAGCCACAGGCCAGAGCGGATTCGAGTTCGGGGGTGCGTTCGTACCCGACCAATGGCAGCCCGGGAAAAGCAGCCTGCACCTGGTCGACCAGCCCGGTCCATGCGTCACGAGGATTGCCTGTGTTGACAAAAATATTGGATACGCCAACCACATTTTCAGAGAAATTTGCGATGCCGCCCGCGCAGATCGCCTGTCCCAGGCTGCCGGAGAAAAAAACAATCTGCCGGTCCTCAAGCATCGAAGCAGGGAACTGGACCGGCCGGCCGGTCACATCAGAATTGAGAGGGTTCCCAGACCAGGCCGCCTCCCAGTCAAGCAGCCGTTCCGGAGACACGATATGGTTCCAACGCATACCGGAGGACCAAGCGCCTGAGCCGACCGGCGCTGGGTCACGCCAGATCCACGACGCCTCGAACAACAAGTCAAAACCCAGTTTTTCAGGCGCGAGAGTGGAGAAGCTGTCCTTGATCGACCATTTCGGCGGCAGGCGCAGGTCAACCAGTTCACGGATGGATTCGCCTATTTTTTCAGGATCACCTGCAGGAGAAATTACAATCAAGTTCGGGTGGTAGGGAGGAGGAATGGCGCGGTTTATCCAAACCGTCGGCAGGAATTCCCCCGGTACGCCATGAGCCTGACAGACACTCTGACACCAGTCTGCATTATTACGAGCTGCGAGTTTGGAGCGAGTGAGGTCCATTAAAGCGGGTGCCTGGAATGCAGTGGAGTCATGATCGTTGGACAGCCTGGAATTACGCCGGCTGCCTCAGCATGCCCCAGGTATGCGGGCCGGCCTGGCTGGCCTGTCCAAGGCCCGCCTGGCAAAAACCAAACCGTTCATAGAAAGCTAGGTTGTTCGCATTGTTCGTGTCCAGGTAACAGACCAATTTTTCCTGGTCGGCCAAAGCCAGGACCGGTTGCAGGAGCGCGCCTGCCACTCCGCGGCCCTGCCGGGAGGGTTCAACGCCAAGCGCAACCAGGTACAAGTGCCGCCCCGAGATAGATTCCTTATGCAGATGCCCGGCGAATTCGGACAGGCGCAGGCTTCTCTCCAGCTCCCGCCAGCTTAGTTTTAATGGAATCAGGAACAGGCCGCTCAGCAAAATCCCCAGCCACTCCAGAGAGGGTTTTTCAGGTCCAAGCCACCACGCGATCCCATCCAGGGAGGCTGTGGTAAAGACCATACCGTAGCGTTGGCCATAGCGGAGGTTCTTTTCAAAGAGCCAGGGCAGGATGCGTTCCCGCCGGTCAGCATTTGGGAAGACAAAGGTAAAAAATGGATCCTGCATGAACGCCCGGGCCATTAGCGCGCCGGCCTGTTTGACCTGGGTTGGAAGCAAGGGGATGCCTGGATCTTGAATGCGCATGATCTTTCCTTCTTCTCATAGGATATCACTTCCCTTTTCCGGCGTACAGGCTGACGGGAGTGTTGCAGGGCTGTCCCGAAGTCCGCAGGCCGCACCTGCCCCACCCATATCTGGGGGCGAGACCTCCTACCGCCGCCCCCAAGCGGGAAAAAAGAAGATTCTGCTGGCAGGGAGATCATCTTACGCCAATTGTTTCAAATATTATTCAATTTAATTATGCCGAAAAAGGTGTAAAAATATAAATGAGATATGGAACCTTCGTTCAGACGTGGGAGCCAGCCTATGCCAACTCTCTCAGACCGCCAACAGCAGTTGTATGAAATCCTGCAGACACGTCTCAGGATAACGACCAAAGAAATCCTGACCCATTTTGAGATCTCGCCTGCCACGGCTTCGCGTGATATTCACGTTCTTATGCTGGCCGGGTTGGCAGAAAAAGCCAGCCGCGGGGTCAGCCTGGCATCCCCGGCAGAACCGTCAGCGCGGGAAAAAAAGTGTTCTTATTGCGGTGGAGTCGTCCACGAGCGGACAATTTTCATTATCCAGTTGCAGAATGGCGGGCAGCGCTACGCATGCTGCTGCCATTGCGGGTTGATGGCGCTGGAACAGGACGGCGCGCAGACTGCCCTGGCAAGCGATTTCGTTTACGGGCGGATGGTGAACGCCCGCCAGGCGGCTTATGTGATGGGGAGCAGTGTGAACCTGTGTTGCGAACCCTCGGTCCTGTGTTTCGCAAACGTGGAGGAAGCCTATTGTTTCCAGTCGGGCTTCGGCGGGGTCACGTTTTCCATGAATGGAGCCATCTCCCAGCTTAAAGAATTAATGAGATTATGAACCCAGGCGGGATGATTTGTGAAAAAATTCCCAATTTTTTCAAATATTTTCCAATGGCAGCAGAAAAGTTCCTTGCTACACTAACAATAACAATATGTCGCCCGGTCAGTGACGGATCCTTATGATCCTGGAGCGGCATCCAACCCTATTCTTCCGGAGGAGGACACTATGAAATACCTTGGGCTGTTCATTCTTGCACTGGCACTTGTGATCGGAATTGTTCCATTGTTGACAGAATGCTCGACCTTAATGAAACTTGCCAACGGCATGACCACTCCCATGAAATGCCATTGGACGGCCATTGCGGAACTCGCCATGTCGATCCCATTGGCTGCTTTGGGGGGGTTGCTGTTCTTCGGCAAGCGCAAGGAGACGCGCCAATCTCTCTCCATAATGGGCGCCATCCTGGGCGTTTTTGTGGTGCTATTCCCCACCACGCTGATCGGGGTCTGCGCCGGCAACATGATGGCCTGCCGGAACCTGATGCTCCCGACCCTGGTGCTCTCGGGCATCCTGGTGGTGGCTGCCTGTGCAGCACTCTTCGCGACCTCCTTCCGCATGGTAGAACCGGCTGGATAAGCCTGGCACACCTGGCACTGGTCAGCCTGCGGCGGTCCGGGGGAAAACGGCCTGGACCTGGCGATCGACCGGCCTGGTGCGCAGAATAAGCTTGATCGAAGCGGGGAGTAGCTTATATTAGAGCTTACCGGGAGAGGTCACGCCGGTGCGATAATGAGTAAAAAAAGAATGCTCAGGTTGAGCATTCTTTTGGGTAGCATGCGCCCGCACCGGGAAGCCCTACCCAACTACTCCCGCCGCCTGTTGCATGGTTTAACCAGGCAAACTACGGCTGCCAGGATGGACGAATATCATTGGCGGAATTTTCAGTCAGGCGCAACAACCCCGACCCATCCGCATTGATCGCATATATTTCATCGTTACCGGCATTATTTGAGACGAAAACAAGGCGCCTTCCATCCGGCGACCACGAAAAACCCATATTATCGTCCTGTAAATCTGTCAATTTTCTTTGGTCGCTCCCGTCTGCATTCATAACATAATACTGATCGCTGCCAGCCCGGTCGCTTACGAAGGCGATGCGGGTACCATCCGGTGACCAGAAAAAAAGCCCCTCGCGGGCGGGATTATTCGACAGGTTCGTTTTCCCAGTGCCGTCTGGATTCATTGCATAGATATCCCATTGCCCATCGACATTGTACATGAACGCAATGCGCATATCTACGGGCGACCAGGCTGGCCAATCGCTGAAGGTTCGCCCGCCCTGGTAGTTCGTCAGGTTTAACACATCGCTGCCATCCGAATTGATCGAATAGATGTCCACCCAAACCCAATTGACATTTGTCCGGCTGGACATGAACGCGATGCGCTTTCCATCCGCTGACCAACTCAAGCCAAAATAATCGGCCGGGCTGTTCGAAATATTGCGGTCCCCGCTGCCATCGGTGTTGATCAAGTAAACATCCTTGCCGGCGCGGTAGGCGATGCGGGTGCCATCCGGCGACCAGGAATATTCCGGTCCCACCTGATAGATATTGGCTGTCAGGAGTTTTTGTCCAGCGCCATCCGGATCCATTAAATACAAGCCCCGATTCCCGTCACGATTGGAAATGAAAGCGATGGTTTTTCCATCCGGAGACCAGGCAGGCAAAACATCGTCGCCCGGGTTGTCCGTCAGGGCGGTTTGTCCGCTGCCGTCTGCATTCATTGCATAAATCTCGAAATTGCCGCTGCGGTCAGATTTAAAGATGATCCGGTCCGGAGGGGCAGGCAGGGGGGATTGGGCGGCCGGAATCCCTGGCGGATCGGCCGGAATCCAGACAGAGGCGGAGGTGGGGGAAGCTGCCTTTTCCCGCGTGGCCAGAAAGCCGAAAATAAACACGAAAGACACAAAAACAACGGCAACAACAGTTGTGATGGCCTTCTTCATTTACCTGATACTCTCCTGAGAATTGGGATATCCGGACCGGCGAGGAGCATGCAGCGATTATAGCCTACGACAGACCGGCGCCGGTGCAAGGGTTCTTCAAACCCAGCCTTAAGAACCCTGGTACGGCGAATACGAGTGGTTGGAATACGCCAGGTTTTTCTTTCTCTCTTCATCGCCTTCATGCATCTGCCGCCAGAACCAGATGATCAGGAAAATGACGAACGGGGCGATACAGGCGCCGCCAATCTCAGCCTTGGGCAGGAAGTCCTGCCATCTTTTCCAATTCCTGGCGACCACGGAGAAATCCGGATAGGTTTCAAACCCACCCGCCTGGTAGAGGATGGCCGGGTCGAGATTTTCGAAGGAATATTTGACCACCTGGAGGAATTTAGCCTCTCCGAGCTTATTCTCCAGGTAAGCCAGGTTGGCGCCATACTGCAGGTAATTTTCCGGGGAGGTTTCGCAGCTGGTACCGCTGACCCCATCCCGGGTGGTATAGATGCAGGAAGGTTCGCTGCTGCCGCTGAAGTGTACGGCCATGCCCTCATCGTACCAGATGGGGAAAGCGTCCATGTTGCCAACCCCCTGCACCGATTTCAAATACGCATGCACCAGCTCGTGGCTGACGGTCTTTGGCAGCGCGTTGAGCTGCACGGCGGAATTATCTGCCAGGACAGCCACATAGCGCGTGAATATGGTCACACCGCGCACGTCCGGGTTCGCAAATGCCTGCTTCACCAGGTCGGGCATGGCATCCCGCGTGTAATAAAAGCGCACATACACGTATCCCGGTGGGGGAGCTATGCCCACTTTTTGACGGATGGCCGTCACGGCCGGATCGTCTGAGCTGGCCAGATCCAGCATGGTAAACGCCGATCCATTCGAGGGTGTCTGGTAGCCTCCAGTGAAGATCATGAAGTATTCCGTTAATTCGCGGATGTAATTCAAATTAATATCGCGGGTGCCGGCTTGTATGCAGGCATGCATCTGCGAGTAAAATCCCAGCCGTTCTTCAACCTGGGGTTGTGAATCCAGGATTGGATCGATCAACCGGTCCATCCAGTTGGGTGCCTGAGTTAGCTGTCTCAAAACCGCTTCACAATCCACCTGGGCCGAGTGGGCTGGCAGGAGGGCGGCAGAGACGAACGACCCCGGTTGAAAACCCAAGTAACAAAGCACCAGAACCGCCCCGATTAACCGTGTGCGTGTTTTCATTTTCGACCTCCTAGAGACTCTGGCCTGACGGACCAACACTCCTCAAAACGGCATACTCGCAATCCTCGATATTAGTGTAGCGATATTTCAGCTTAAAATCAACCGCCTCCTTTTATCGCCGAGGGCTCTCCAAAAGTCCCAAGGCTGTGGCTGCCCCACCCCAGACCCCGACTTTAGGAAAGCCCTGGGTTGAGCGGTGCGGGCTTGACTTCCGGGTTAAAAATTCATATTATGTAATAGCACCTGATCAATATCTTAATGCTCTTGCTAAATATTTCGCAACCAGCACTTTCCATAACCAGACAAGGAGGTGAACACCCAGAAACCCCCATGGAAAGAATAGCCCATTCATTCCCTGTCTCATTGACTATCCGACAATCCAATATCAGGAGGATGCACAAATGTCCAAGAATCGATCCCGCATATTCCTTGTGGTCGCCCTGGTGGTGATCATGGCCCTTGGCAGCACTTCGCTTGCCAGCGCCGGCAAACCCACCCCCACACCCACACAGCCGCCGCCAATCCCGCCAGTCCCGGCAGGCATGCGCGCCGGGCTGCGGGCCTCCAATTACGGAATCAGCCCCTGGCCCACTCCCGACTGGTGGGTCAACTCGATCAATTCGATGGCCGGACGCTTTACCAACACAAATAGCGCCACGGGCGCCATGATCGCCGTGGTGGTCGAAATCGATGGCATGAAAGGTCCGGGGTGTTGGGCGCACTTTCCCAACCCGGATGGCGGGAATTACCCGGGCGTAAGGTTCGATACAACCGATCTATTTGGGCCGGACTTCAGCGCTTTTGACTCGGCCGGTATCAAGGTCTGGCTGCAGGTGGAGAGCTCCGGCTGCGACATGCCCATGTTGATCGACCTTGTTTTCAAGCAATATGGAAACCACCCCAGCGTGATCGGATTCGGTGTTGACGACGAATGGTATCTGAACAAACAATATCGCAACGGCAAGCCCATCACGGATGCCGAGGCGCAGGCCTGGGTTGCAAAGGTTCAGGACCAAGAATCCCAATTACAAGGTCTTCCTCAAGCACTGGCTGACCTCCCAGATGCCGCCCACCTACCGCGACGGATTGGTCTTCATTGATGACAGCCAGGGTTTCCGCTCAATGGATGCCATGATGACCGAATTCGCCGCCTGGGGGCAGTACTTTAGTAACGGCAAAGTCGGTTACCAGTACGGCTACGCCGCCGACAGGTCCTGGTGGAGCCGGCTGAATGACCCGCCCAAGACCATCGGAAATGGCATTCTTTCCAGGGTCCCGAATACAAGCGACCTCATCTGGGTGGACTTCACTGCGCATGATATCTGGCCGTAACCCGTTCGCGGCCAATATCTGACAGATCAAAAACAAAGAGCTGTCCCAAAAGGGCACAAAATATTTCGGAGACCACATGAACGTGGTCTCCGAATTTGTTTTACGCCTTGCCCGAGCATGCGCCTCGACCGGATCACTTGCTCATGGTGATATCCATGGTGAAATCAGCCGGTTTCTGGTCATCCCACAGCAGGTCTTCGCCGTAAACGTCATAATATCCCTGGGCGCTGGCGACGAGCGTGTATGGGGTGTTGCGCGCCAGCTTTTTCGGCAGGACATACTGGCCATTGGCGTCGGACTTGGCGAACATCAGGATGTCGGACTTGGGATAGCCCGCCGCCACAAAGTCTTCGTATTTGACACCCGAGTTCAGGATCAATACGTAGGTATCCGGGATCGGGTTACCGGTGGCTCGATCGGTGACAGTGCCGGAGACCTGGATGCCGCCCTTGGCACCTGGCTGTGGATTGCTCGAGCCGCTGCCGACAACCACATCAGATTGGGTCAGAGGATCTGTGCCACTGCCGGCGAACAGCTCGAGATGATAGCTTCCGTCCGTGATGGGGTCGCCCTGGTTGCTGAGGGAGGTGCCGTAGGTGCCATCGCTGCCCTGGTCCCAGGTGTAGCTGCCGGTATAGACCGTCTGCCCGTCCGAGGTCCAGGTTTCGCTCCACGGTTCGCCGTTGGCGAAACCGCTGAATTTGAACGCTGCGATCATCCGGGTTGTCCCGCTGGGATAGGAAGTGACCTTGTCGCCAACGTTACCCTGGCTGTCCTCCGTGAACCAGGAGATCGGACCAATCTGTTCGCTGCCGGTGGGCTGGGATGTTACTTTGATCGGACTGTTGCGCAAACGGGCTGGAATACGCCAGGCCGCTTTGGGCGGCTTTGATGAGCGGCAAGGCCAGGTTGACCGGGCGCAAGGCGTTAATGAAACCGCCGATCGGGATGCAGGTGTCCTTCTCATCGATCGCCCCATCGCCATTGGTATCCTGGATGACCCGGCAGTCCGTGGCTTCGGAGTTGGCATTCCCGGAGGCGGCAATGCTGGGGACGCCGATCAACTGTCCCTGGTCGTTGGTAGCCATGCCTCCGGAGTTGCCGCCCGAGATGGTTGCATCTGTCTTGATCCAGGCCCGGTCGCCGAGTTTGTCCTCGGCGCTAAAGCCGGCGACATCGCCGGAGGTATAGGTGATCGTGTTGCCGCCGATGGCCGGGAAACCCAGGATGTTAATGTGGTCTCCCACATGGACATTATCCGAATTGCCCAGGGGAACGTAGGGCAAATTCAAGCTGGATGGATCCACGCCATCGCCTTTGACGGTGGATGTGATCTGGATCACGGCCAGATCCATAAACCCGTCAATCGCCTTCACTTCGGCCCGGTAGGAATAGACGGGCGGTTGGTCCTCGGATTGAACGATACCGATCACCAGCGCGTCGGGGTTCTGACCGGTTTCACCCACGGCAGACGGGTCAGCTACATGCGCATTCGTCAGGATCAAACCATCTGAACTGATCAACGATCCGGAACCCACATAGAATGGCTTGATGGCGCCGCTCTTGATATGAACGCCAAATATCTGGACCGTGGCCGCAATCAATTGTGAACGCGGGGTTACCGCATTGTTAGCGGGATTGGTGTTGGCGGGGGTGTTCTTCTCAGGTGTTGCCTGAGCCGGTTGAGCGGGCGTGACAACCGCCGGAGTTGGTCCGCAGGCCAGAATTGCCAGGCCAAGCATGGTCACGGCCAACCAAATTTGGATTATTTTCGAATTCTTCTTCATTTTATATCTCCACGCCTAATATTTGACCGAAACCAGGAAGCGATAAAACCGTCCCAAGTCAGTCGTAAAAGCAGACTGGTCGGCGCGATAACTGACGATCACGGCCTTGCCGGCATTGACAAAGACGTAATCCAGGCCATGGACCACTGCAGGCATGACTGCATGGTTCAAATTGGCAGCCGATTCGACATAAACATAATCGATCTGAATGGCCTTGCGTCCCTGGACCAGGACCTCCTGTTGGTTGAGTATACGGTAACCGGTCAGGCTGTTGCCGCGCTCGAGGGTCAGCAAGCCAACGATCTGGCCAGCCTGGGCATCTGCCGGAACAACTTCCTGCTGGATCAGATATGTCGTCCCGAAACCACTGGATGTGCGGTCGGTGACGTGCAAGACCTCGTTCCCGACCGGGTTCAATGCCAGCCACCCGGCGGGTGTCTGGGCGGTGATGCCCGCGCCGGTAAAGGCCTGAAAGCGATTTTCAACGCCTGACTTCAACAGCCAGCCGGCCGCCAGGGCGACAAGCGTGATCAGGATAACGGCCAACCCGCCATAACGATCGCCCAGCGAGATAAAACTTTTGGTTTTAGTAGTTGCTGTCATGGTTTGCTCCTATTTCGCAGCCAGCGCGGACTTGATGTTCCGGCGGATCAGCCAGAGGAGCAGCCCCAGGATGGCAGCTGCCACCAGCGCGGCCAGGACCAGGCCCAGCCAGGAATTGCCTGTACTGCCTGACAGGTTGATGCCGCCGCGCGTGATCAGGCCGCGCAGCCAGTTGAACAGGCCGTTGGCGATGGCTGCCAGGGTCACCCCCAGCGGCATCCACCAGATGGGATCGGCTTCGAACTTGGCCCGGCCGAGGAAGTAACCCGTGATGCCGGCGAAACTGGCCTGGGCAAGCGCCACCACCGCCATGGCGATGACGCCCGCGCCCAGGTCCACCCCGCCATTGGCGACCACGAACTGGATGTTGAGAACGGTCGCATACCCGAGACCGGCGGCGGTGGCGTAGATGATGCCGTCGGTGGGTTCGTCGAATTCAGCCGAGTTGTAGAGGCTGAATCGTACGGCGGCATACTTCAGGAATTCCTGGGTGAAGCCCACCACAAGGATGCTGCCGAGGATGGTTGTGAGGGTATCCGCGTACAGCCAGTTCCCGACACGAAAAACCTTATCCAGCAAAGGGATACCCACGGCGGCAGCCAGCAATGCGCCCAGGGCGAAGACTCCCAGGACATAGCCGACCGGCTCCGGCTCGAGGCGATCCTGCTGGTAAAAGAACGCCAGCCAGATGGCTGCCGGTACGAGGGCCAGCATGATCCCGGTCAGAACCAGGGTGGTCCCGGTGAAAACGGGCTTAATGGCTGCATCGAGCGCATAGACGGCAACCACGAAAACAACCAGCACCACTACCAGGGCGATAATCGACCGCCAACTGCCCTTGCGTTCGTGCGTGGCACTCTCATAGTGCTCCGCGCAGAACCAGCGCCTGCCAATTGTCTTTTCTCCATTTTTTCCACAGATACAACAGGGTTCAAATGCCATGTTCTCCTCCTCCAATTTGATATTTAATATCAAAATTATATCATATACAAAAACCATACATTTGGTCAGGCCAAAAGGATCAAGACCGTCCAAAACCCCGCCGCGCCCACGACAACCAGTCCAAAAATGGCAAAGAGCAAGCGCAGGCGCGGGGTGAGGGCTTGCGCCAGGCCAAACAGGAAGAAAGCGACGGCCAGGATCGCAAGCACACTGGTATAGGAATCGCCCTTGCGGTTCCAACGATTGTAATCGTCGGCGGCAGCATTCTGCCTGGCCACCAGATCGTTGGCGGCCGCGTAGGTATCAGCGAGATAGGACTGCATATCCGGCAGTCCCTGCCGCGCTCTTCGGAGCGTAACGGGAGTCTGTGAAAAAAATGGAGAACAGCCTGGCTGTATCCGCACGCGCCTGGGCCACTGCTGCCCGTTGCTGGCTGGCATGGCTGCTTTGCGGATCGCCGGCCTGCTGCTGGAGGGCGGTTATCTGCAAAACAGTGGCTTCCTGAGAGTCTTTAAGGAAACCCGCAAGCACGCTGGTATCGTAAGCGGATTGCAGACCCAGGCGATGAAGTTCCCCGGCCGCCAGGATGGCATTGACTTGTGAATCGTTGTTGCTGGTGGAGGCGCGGATATTGACATCGGCCTGCAGGCCAGAGACCAGGGCTGTGAGAACGGTCGTGACGACGGTCAGGACTACAACGAGGAGCTTGTAACGATCTGGATTTGCCGGCTGGGAAGCCCCTTCGGGAAGGTTTTCGGTCACAGCACACCTCCGCGGAGGAAAAAGAAAACCACTTCGATCACGGCGAGAGCCACCAATCCCACTCCATACACGACTGCACCGATGATCAGGGTCGACAGGCGTAAACGCTTTCCGCCGATCTCAGCCAGCGCCAGCCAGAACAGGCTGATGGCCAGCAGCACCGCGACGACAGTGACCCAACGCTGTTCGGCGTTGTAGCGGCCGGCGAGTTCAAAGGACGCCTGCGGTTTGAGACTACTCAGATCGGGAGTCGCGGACTCCAGGCTATCGAAACGTTTTTGGAGATCGTAGGTCCCGTCCGGATTCTGATAGATCGGTTCGGAGGCCAGGGGGGCGGCAAACAGCTTCAGGCTTGGCAGCAGGTATTGGCGCAGGTTGGCCGCCTGGGCGGCCGCGGCAGGGTCGCCACTGGTTTCCAGGGCTTTGACTTCGGCGAGATAAGCGGCATAGCTTTCAGCATAATTAGCTTCCTCGTAGGTCTTGCGCCAATCTTCGTTCATGGCAGCCTGCTTCTTGATGGTGTCAAGGATACCCTGCCGGTTGGCATCCCCTGCGCTGGATGAGACCATGCTGACGCGCCAGGCCGCCAGGGCAAAAGTCGTTGAAACAATCGCGATCAGGATGGCGATCACGATATCGAGACGGGGGGAAGCGAGGCTGGAGGATTTATTCATAACTGCTCCATAAGGGTATGTGGATCGAATTAATATCCAGACGGATATTATTTTACATTATGGATGATCTGATCCGGCAGGATATTTCCGCCGCGCTTGCCGCTTGCAACTGGTCACCCGATAAGGAAGACAATAGCTGGATCAACAATACAGATCCATAGTGTCATTATAAGGACAATCCAGGGAAAAGCAATTTTAGGATTATTTTCACAAACCAACACCTGTTATTTTCAACAGGAAATCCTGCTGGCATCTGAGTATGACAGAAACTTCTAAAGCGGTTATCAAATTCAGCGCACCTTATGGGAGGTGACATTGAGGATGGTGCTGGTGACGAACAGGAGCGCCTGTGCAACCCACAGCGGCTTGTAGATCTGTGCCAGCGGCCACCAGTAGAACATGACCGTGGCGAGATATAAGAGCACATACGGGCCAAAAAGCTCCCAGCGGATGGGGCTGCGCCACTGGATGCCCATCCGGTACTCAATGACATAGCCAAACAGCGCCCAGATGAGGAAAATGAACCCGCCCAGCCAGAAAGACCAGGCCATGCCTCGCGCCAGCAGGAGCAGGCTTATTACGGCCGCGGGTACGCTCAATGCATAAAAGCTCCAACCGTACTTCATGATGTAGCGATCGAAGAACCATTTCCGCAAGGCGAAATGAAGGTTCAGGGCGATTTGAAAAAGAATAGCGGTACCTGCAAAAAGGATTTGCTGATCATTCAGTCCAGACATATTCGTTCCTGCCTGATCTCTTCAAAATATTCTGGTGTGTAGTTGTGGCTGCAATCTTCCCAACCCCGCCTGCGATTTAGAAGAAAAACGCTCCGATGGCAGACCACCGACGGCTGCGGGCGTCGCCAAAGTGGGCAGGCTGCCGGGTGGCAAGGCTCATGCATAGAGCGTGCCATCCGGCATGGTGGCGCCTTTAAGGGTTCCCGCGCTGGATAATTGTTCAGCGGTTACTTTTGCCCCACGCAGATTGGCCATGGCAAGTATGGCTCCCAACATGAGCGCCCCTCTCAGGTTTGCCTCGCTCAGATTGGCCTTGCGCAGATCGGTCATGACCAGGGTCGCAATGTGCAGGTTCGCTCCGCTCAGGTCAGTGGCGGTTTCGTTTTGACCAGGCCCCAGGTCAGCTCCGGTCAGGTCGGCTCCGGTCAGGTCAGCGAAACTGAGGTCGTTCCCGGACAGGTCGGTGTGTGCCAGGAGAACCCACTTAAGAATGGCCCTGCTCAGGCTTCTGGGCAGATGGACCATGGTCAGATCTGTAAAGCTAAAATTAACGCCGGTCAAAATGGCATTGACCAGGGTAGCATCCTTCAGCAAAGCCCGGCTCAGGTTTGCACCGCTCAAGTTGGCGTCACTCATATCTGTCCCGACCAGCCTGGCCTCGTCAAGGGAAGCCATGCCCATGTCGGCGCTTTTCAAGCTGGCCTGGATCAGGTTTGCTCTGCCCAGGTTCGCCAGCCTGAGATTGGCACCTTCCAGGTTGATCCCACGCAGGTGAGCCTCTTTCAGGTTCACCGCTTTCAGATCGACCCCTTTAAAATCCCTGCGCCCATGTTGATACGCTTCGATCAATTCATGTGCATCCACAGCCCGCGGCACTCCGTTCTACACGACCTGGTTCCAGTCCATCGGTTATTCAAATATAGTATAGAAGAAAGCCAGCTTAAAATCAACGACTTTCTCATGAAAAGTTGATCGTCCCCGCCTGGAAAACCCTTTTGTCCAGTTGGAGTGCGAAACCACGAACTATCTGCATGCAAGAGCGGCCATGGTGGTATTAAATGCACGCGTGCTCAACTCCTGCAAAGGTAATGGCGCCAATTTTTCCGAGATGACCTCGACTGCCCAGGGACCACGGTAGCCCATATCATCCACGCAACGAATGAGGCCGCGGAGATCGTATTCGCCTTCGCCGCAGAACCTGCGGTTGGACGGGTCATGCTGCGGGCTTCCGGGCAGGCTGCCGTCGTTAAGCTCCACACCCATCAAATACTTGAGCGGGATGCGGCTGATCTGCTCATTTTCCCAGCCAAGATTGGAGACCTGGTAAATGTCGATGATCAAACCGGCATTGGTTGCCCCGGAGCTTTCCAGCATGCTGACGGCATCCTGGATATTGTCGATCATCGCACAACCCATGACCTCGAAACCGATGGATGCGCCGTACTTCTGCGCTTCTTCACACAACGCTGCAAAGGATTCATTTACCTTGCAGGGTGAGACTTTTTCGTTGTAAAAATCCCCGACCTTGATATGGCTGGCTCCCAGCGCTTGAGAGGCCTCCAACAGCCTAGCACCTGCGGCTGTCAGATTCAGCCTTGCGGACGCCTTCCAGGAACCAGTCGGTCAGGAACTCGAGCTCGAGATATTTCATGCCATTATCATCCAGGATGTTTTTCATTTCCTTGAGGCTTCTGTTAGCGAGAATATGCTCCAGGTCGGTGTGCCAGATCCCGATCCCCTTGAAACCAGCCCTGGCGGCTGCCCTGACCCGGTCTTTGAAATCAAACCGGCTGATCTCAGCCTTTCCGGGGAATATCCCGGCAATGGTCCAATATGAACACATCAGTTCCACGTCTTTGTTTGTCATATGTTCCTCTCCCGTCATGCTTTCCAAAGGATCCTTTCAGTATGTGGAAGCGATTTCCCAGGTGACCGTCACATCACTCCCCGGCCATGACCACCAGGAAACGCCCGTGGATGGCTCCCACCACCAAACCGGCGACCAGGATCGCTCCGCCCACCACCAAAACGGATTGCCAGAGCGCGCTCAGCTTGAAAGCCAGGTCCATGCCCCAGAAGATGACCGGCATCCCGCAGGCCCAGGCGAGCATGTTGGCCGGGATCCACAAGCCAGCCCGCCTGACCTTGCCGCGCAGCACCAGCCATTGGGCAAAGGACAGTACTGCGCCGGCGGCCGCGCCCAGCCCGGCTGCCAGCAGCAGGGTGACCCATTGGGGCGGCTCGGCCTGGGGCGTTTGAGTGACGGCCTCGCCCATGCTCATCAAGGTGGAAGGCAGGTAGCCCAGCACGTAACCGAGCAGGGCGCCGATCAGGGTGGCGCGCCACCAGGCGAAACGCTCGATGATCGGGAAAGCCGGCTGCATGGCCCAGCTACTGCGCCAGGCCCACCAGGGTGGCTTCGATGGCGCCGCTCGCCACGCTGAGAAGGAAGGCGAGCAGGATGCCGGCTGCGTGCTGCGTGTCGATCCGGGAGAACAGGAGGCCGATGGTGGCGAAGGTTGCCCCGAGACCGACCAGTTCTGCCAGCCCGTTGGCAACCGTCCAGCGCAGCCAGAGATCATTTTTACTGTTGCCGATGGTTGCCTCCACTTTTCGCTACTTATTGCTCCCATCTGTGGTCATTCCAGGTTCTTCTCCATCAAATACGCACCCGAAATCAGCCGGTAGCCGAACTTTTGATCGATCGCGATCATCGGCAGATTCTTCGTGTTGTGATGGGTGCGGACGGTCCTGGCCTGCAAGGCAAGCCTGGCATGGCGCAGCGCCAGCACCTTGACGGCCTGACCGAGCTTGCGGCCGCGGTAGGGCAGGTCCACGCCGGTGAACAGGTTATAAGCGTAATCCTGCCCCGGCCTGCGGGTGATGGCGCTCATACCGGCCCAGGCGCCGGTGGTCGTGTCGATGGCCACGATCTGCCCGGCGGGCCTGTACCAATCCGACTGGCAGACGCTTTTCTGGAAATCCTCGAACGAAGCCCAGGCGTGTTCGCCGCCCTGGCCGGGCGTGCTGGCGGAGGCGGCATCGTTCAGGGCGTAAAGTTTGCGCTGGGCTTCTTCCGTATCCCCCAATTCCGACATCGTAGTGAAGCAGAAGCCGTTCGCTCTGCAAGCGGGCGAGGATGGCATCATAGGGCCGGTCATCGAAGGCCTGCAGGTCCAGCTCCATGCCGATCTGGTGCCTGATCTCGTTGAAAGCGCGCTTTTCGACAAATGCCCGCCCTTCCGGGCAGGAATCAAGCACGCTGGTACGGATCTTCCTGGCCTGGGCGGCTTGAACTGCATGGAGCATATCCTCATATAAGACCCGGCCGGCGCCCTGGCCTCTATGTTCCGGCTTGACCACCAGGTAGAAGGAGACCCGCTCCGGTTCGACCTTGTTACGGTAGGCCCAATGAAAACCCAGCAGCTGCCCCTGCTCATCCTCGGCGGCCATCATCCGGATGAGCGACGCTTTGCTGGCATCGTAATCTTCCCTGAAGGGCATTTTCCGAGGTTGGCTCATCCTCCTGGCTGGAGATCAGGAGGGCGATCTCTGCGAAATCATTTTCCGGTATGGCTGGGCGCAAAAGAATGCTGTTCATGCGTTTTTCCCTATCGCAGGCTGGCCCGGTTTAGCTTGCTTTCTGTGCGGGGTACTCCTGGAAGAACGCCACGTGTGCCTACGGCACAGTGCAGGCGAAGGCAGGCAGTATTGCCCTGCGCGGCGTTCGATCAATCCTCTTATCCCAAAACCTTTTCCAAGGCTCCATAGGAAATAATTTCGCTGATACTTTCCACAACCTTGATATTCTCCAAAGAAACGCTTGCCAGGGAATTGCGCAGAAGAATTGGAGTCAGATCGAGGTCCATGGCTCCATGATAAGTAGACAATACACAATATTCAGCACAAAAGCCGGTGATGATGACGGTATCGACTTGAAGTTCATTTAACTTGCTCAGAAGGGAGGTCTTATTAAAAGCATTACTGTAGGTTTTATGGATGCAGGTGTCCGAAGGGAGGATGTTCAGTCCTTCCGGTAATTCAAACCCGGCTTTCCCCGGGACCAGACCCTCCTTCTCATCCACATGTTGAATACAAATAACCGGCAGGTTCTTTGCCCGGAACAGCGCAATGGCGGCATTGATATATTCAATAGCGTCCCGGAGGGATTGGACGGTTTGGGGATCAGATTTAAAGAACTCTTTTTGGACATCAATGACGAGCAGAGCTGGTTTCATGTAGGTCCTCCTTGCCGCGCGATTGAGGGCATCATTTGGCCGCCCAGTACCTTCCGCACTGTTGTGCGCGAATTAATCCTGATTAAAGTATAACACGCCTGTCAATCCCCCCAACGTGCATCGCCTGCGCCTTCAGGGCTTTCACAAAGTCGCTAGCTTTGTGAAAGCCTGGCCTGACTCCCGCCGCACCCCGCAAAAAGAGCGGGGCAGGGCGGCGGAAAAAGAGATTTTGGGGTGTGGTTGGTCGGCGCAGCCGACCAACCACACCCCAAACCCCATTCTGTCAAGCTACTTTGTGAAAGCCGTGCCTGCGGCTTGCCTCCGCCGACATTATTGGGAATTCCAAGCTGCGGCCAGGCCGCGCTCAGCCTGTGGTTGCCCGGATAACCACCACGCTATCGCCCGTGTGGATCAGGCCCGGTTCTACAACCCTGGCGTTCACGCCGCGCAGATGCAGATCTTTATGGGAAGGACCGTTCACAAACAGGAATGCAGCGCGCCCGAATCGCTCTTCGAACTTGGCGCAGCCCATGTGCGGTTTGGCTGTAACTTCAATGACAGCGGACCCGATCTTCAAGCGTGTGCCGGGCGGGAGGTTGGCGGCGCTGAGGTCCAGGTCAACAAAGAGCTGGTCGCCTGCCAGAGGCCAGCGCTCTTTCGTCTGCGCCAGCAATGCGATCACGCGCGAGTTCATCAGGGTCAATTGTCGTATCCGGGTTGGGCAATCCGCCGTCCATCTTTAAGCCTTTGCGGGAACTCCAACCATCGCCGGCCAGGCCGAGGCGCAGATCGAGGGTCCCTTCGGCGAGCACTTCGCGCTGGTCAACGGCGGGCCGGCGGACGATCAGGTCCAATCGACCGAAATCCTTGGGCGACTGGCCGATCAAAACCAGATTTGCTTCGAGTTCTTCCATTGTCAAATTTTCCATGTCATTCCTCATCGATCCGGGTTTTTCGCTTTTCAAGCCTGGTTACCGGTAAACCAATCATCCTAATCAGGTGTTGCAGACGGTATCTCGTTACACTCGCAATCCGGTCTTTGCGGGCTTCCGGCCCAGCGCAACGCGGGCATGATCCAGCCATCCAGCGGTTTGTAGAGCACGCCATGCCCTGAACCGACCTGCAGGATGATCTCAGCATGTTTGGAAAGCCCTTTCCCGGTGGAGAAGGCGAATAGCTCCTGGCAGGAGCCGGCGACCTGGTCGGCGGAGTCGTATATGGAGAGGACATTTCCATGCAGCGAGATATTATTATTCTTCAGCTCCTGCAGGCTGGCGGGGTCGCAGGCGGCCAGCAGGACATAGTTTAGCGCGTCATTTGCAAGCAGACTGGATGCCAGGATGGCGATCGCGCCGCCCTTGGATGCACCGGCGACGGTAATATTCCCGGCCGGGACGCCGGAATTCAGCAATTGTGTAACCTGCCCGGCAATCCTTTTGGCGTACGCCTGGCCAGCGGTGTTTTTGGCGCGCAGTTCGCTGATGACCACCAGGCCATACGAACCAAGTTTCTCCAGGATGGCCGGGTATTCATAGGTCCCATAATCCGGACTTACCGCAGGAAGGCCCTGGTCTTCGATGATCTCCGCGTGCAGATAAAACAGATAATGTCCGGCCGGGTCAATGGCGGCGGGGAAAGCATACCTGGAAATATCAAAGGGCCGGGAGGGTTGACCCGGGCTGGAAGTTGGAGGAAAGGCATGTACCTGTGAAATGGGAGTGGACACCTGGTGCAGCGCCGCGCCGGGTGGGCTGGCGCATCCAGCCAGGCCGGCAGCCGCGAGAAAAAAGAGCACGGCTTGTCTGGCAAGCAGGGAAAGCTTAGACTGCATTCCTACCATGGGTGTCAAAGCGATAACCCGGTTCAAATCCGACTGTGCGCAACCCGGCTTCATCGAGAACAATGCCGGCGCGTTCCGGGATCGCCAGAACGGGCTGCTGGTAGCGCTGGACGTATGAAACGATCATTTCATCGTGCGAGGGACGGTAATGCGGCCAGATGGCGTGGCCTTCGGCCAAGTCCAGGCCTTGCATGTCCAGCAAGCCGATATCATTCCGGTCGAAATGCTCGGCGGTGCGGATATCGCGACCCAGGACAATGGCCCCGGCACTGCCTCCATAAACCGGCTTGCCGAGTCGGATAAATCCTTGCAGGTGGCGGTCAAAACCACTTTTCTGCAGCTCAGCCAGGAGGGCGAAGGTATTCCCGCCTCCGATATAAACTGCAGAATACTGATCAAGCTCCCCGGGCTGATGTTCCGAGAGGTCAGTCCACATGGTGATGTCCGAGATATTCACAGGCGCAAGGGCTTCCGTGATCCACTCCAGGCAGGACTGGAACGGGCGCATGCCGCGGAGAGCAATCGGCCAGTAGAGCAGCCTGCCCTGCGGCCCTATCCAGGACGCGAAAAGATCATCCAGAGGACGGTGAATCTTCCGGAACACCGCCACCCGACAACGCGACCTTTATGTGAGATCTCATATCCTGTCCACTAAAATCCAAACGGAGGCTACCCGAGCCGAATTATAATTCGAGAACATACAGGCGGGTCTCGTCGATGAGCTGGTATCCCAACCGGTAATATAGATCCAGCGTGTGCTGGTTGGCTGCCTTGACTTCCAGGAAAGCGGCCTCACGGTCATGTTCTTTCAGAAACACCAAACCCTGACAGATCATATAAGGCGCTATGCCGCGTCTTACGCCATTTTTCCCTGACGAAGATATATTCGGTATAAGCGCCTTTTCGACCGGATGGCTGGCTGATGGCCTCATCCCAATAGACGCTCACACAGCCGACCACTTCCTGCCCGTCAAAAGCAGCGATGTGGGTGCCCTCCTGCCAGACTGGCGAACCCAGAAAGTACTGCCAATCTGCCAGGGTGACCGGCGCATCCGGGAAGGCTTCGTTGCGGGCCTGGACATAAGCCTGCTGTTCGGGCTCAGTCTGCATGCGCCAGGGGCGAACCTGGATCCCGGAGGGCGGCGGAACAACCGGGATTTCCCCGGAAAGGTCGCGCATCAAGCGAAAGACACTTTCGGTATAGACACAGCCTTTGGACAAAACATAATCGATGGCAGGCGTTTCCGAGGGGTGGTATTGGAAGGTCAGGCGGGTTCGATGGCCCGGATGGAGGTAGGTTATCTCAGCGGCGCGATCCAAAAGGCGCGGCGAACAACCCATCCTTGACCTCCCGGGGAGCGCCCAGCTGCGGGCCGGTCTTGACTTCCACCCAGAGCGTGTGCGGGATTTTTGGATCCTCCGTCAGGGCAGGGAAAAGCGGTGCATAGCCCAACAGGGAGCCGCTCTCATCGAAGGCGCAGCAGATGTTCTTCCCGGCCTCAAAACCGGAGGATAAATAGACTTCAGCGGGTATGACGCTGGCATGCGCGTAAACCTGCTGGTAGGCTTGCTGTAATGCCATGATCTGGGGGATATCCGCGCGAGTAAAAATGCGAATGATAAATTTAGACATATTTCTCCCGGATTTATTCACAAGCCACGAATTCATTTCTTAGAAGCCCATACAATAATGTACCACTGATACTTCCATCTGCTCTCTTCTTGTTCTCTCGAAGATGGCCTTCCCGGATCATCCCACACCGTTCAGCAACAGCAAAACTGCGTTGATTGGTATCATCGCATTTCAGGCAGACCCGATACGCTCCCAAATGCTCAAAGCAAAACCGCAGCGCGGCCCTGGCTGCCTCGGTTACGTAGCCCTGTCCGACGTGTTCACTGTCTGCGAAGTATCCGAGCTCGAACTCCGGCAGATCCCAATTATCCGCCCCGATATAGATCTGGGCTGCAAACGCCTGGGTGTCTTTACGAAAAGCGCCCATGAAAAAAGCAGTGTACGACTTCCAGCCGGCCGTAAAACCACGCAACACGGCCTGCGTATCCCTTTCGGAATTGATCGTCATCACAGCATTGCCGGACTCATAACGCGCCAGGTGAGGCTTGTTCTTCTGGCTCATCAAATAATACCAGTGCACATCGCCGGCAACATAACTGCGCAGGAGCAAGCGTTCAGTCTCCATGCGGGTGGGAATGTCCAGACGAAGTATATCCACGAAAATCATGTCTCCTGGATCATAATAATACTATGGAGTTTGCGGAAAATTGGGATAAGCGCAGCGATCCTTTCCCTGAAGATCCAATCGTCCGCCAGTCGTCCCACGCCAGCTCCTGCCGTTATCGTCCTGGCCTTGATCGTCGACGGAAATAGCCCCTGGCTGCTCCGGTCATTCCATCGTCTCAGTGTGCAACCTTATGCACATTTTAAGGATGGATAAGGCCGTATCCGATTGCAGGTCTGATCGATCTCCGCTCAGACGATAGAAATGGATCTTTTCCATCACCTGGACAAAGCCTTTTCGAAAATCCTGATTAAAATCCCTGTCTTTTAATGTGGATATTTCGAAAATTGCCTCTTCCAAACGATCATGCAGCGATTCATCCGTGCATGCCAATGTACGGCAGGCCAGATCAAATTTCCGGATGGTTTCTTGCAGGGATGCCATTTTGCCTCCTATGAATTGGATGCCAGGGACAGATTTGTCAGATGGAAACCGAGCTTGCCTATGCCCGTTTGAGCGCGCTGGCCGACACGAGAACCGTCAATCAAGTGAAGTCTGCAAAGTATCTTTTGGGGCAAAGCGTGCTGCGAGGTCTCTGAGGTCGCCCATCTTCCGCTCCATTTCGTCTTCGACTTCAAGGGAGATGGTTGCCTGGGGAACATGGCTCAATAGTGCAGCGTAGAAGGGCTCGAAATCGATCGTTCCCCGACCGATGGGCCAGTGCTTATCACCGGTGCGATCATTGTCGTGCAAATGAATGTGGAAGAGGCGGTCGCCCATCCTGCGCACCCATTCGAGCGCATCCAGCCCGGAAAACACGTGCTGATGCCCGATATCCAGGCAAAGACCTAAAAAGGGATGGTCGACTTCGTTTACAACCCGGACAATCACGTCCGGCAGCTTCTGCGTGTCATTCTCGAGCACGATCTGGATTCCGGCGGCGGCCCAACGGCTGATCTCATGCTGCCAGAAGGCAACATTCTTCTTGATCCAGGCGTCCTGCAGTTTGAAGAGATCGGTTTCCGGAGTGTAGCCACTATGCAAGACCACCCGACTTGCCCTGAGTTTCAAAGCAGCCTCAAAGGTCATATCCAGCCGGCGATTAACGACATCCCGGATCAGGTGATCCGTGTGGGCAAATTCCATCCCAAGGAAAGGGCCATGGATGGCAATAACGCCCTGGAATTGGGAACGCAGGGCGGCGTGCAAACCGAAACGGGTTTCCCAATTCTCTTCGGATTGAATCCCAAACAGGCCGTAACTGCCGAGTTCCACCCCGGCGCCGAGTTCGGCAATTTCAGGCAGGAAGGGCAGCTGTTCCGGTTCGCCACTCAAACAGATCATCAGGTTCATCTGGAGGCCCTCATTTTTTGAATTCACGCCGACTGAACAAAGGAGGCCTTACGGAGGATGATATGGTAATAATTGTCCCCGGCTCCTTCTTTAAGGATCTCAAACCCGGCTTGTTGAGCCCACTGCCTGACCTGCCCATCAGCCGGATGGTAATGATAGACAATTTCGTCAGGCCACTCTCCATTAACAACCGGGAGCCCGGCTTCAAGAGCCCTTTGGTAGGCATTTTTGATCTCGTTTGCATCTTCCGCAGTCTCGATGGTTTCGACTGTAAAATAGAAGCAAGCCTGTCCCTTGAGCGCCCGGTGGAAGTTGGCGAGCACAAGCGGCCAGTCCTCAGGGGAAACATTCTCCATGGCATCCATGCAAATTGCCCCGTCGAACACTTCCTGAAAGGACATTTCCTGCAGGCCAACCTTCTCGTACTTGACATTCGGAAATTCAACCCGGGCAACCGAGAGCATACCCTGCGACTGGTCGATCCCGATGACCGTGTGACCGGCTGCCAGGAGCATTGGCTCATACCTGCCGGCGCCGCAGGCCGCGTCCAGGAGCAGGCTGTTTTTTGGAACAAGACCCAGAAACTCATGGATGAACTGTTGGTGAGATGCATTGGCATACACTCCCGTTGTTTTTGCGCCGTAGCGTGGAGCCCAAACCGTGTCGTATTGCTCTTCGGTTTCGCGGCGCTTTTTCTTTAACCAGGTCGCTCGATCCATCTGAATCCTCCTTTATTTAAAAATACTTACGGTTCTTTGCCTGCACAGGTAGTATTTGGAGGAGCCAATGTCAGGCGGTGTTTGCAATCCTGTGACTCCAGCGCGATCACTAACTCTCCAGCGCCTGCGGCCAGGGAAAACCACCCGGATCGGCAGCAGTCAATTGAACCAGCTTCGCATCGTCGTGCCCATGAATTTGAGCGAGGAAAGGGAAATCCTGCGGCCCAACGTTCAGCCTGGCAACCGGTTCAGCGGGCAATGGGCTGATCCAATGCGGAAAAGTGATCTCCACTCCCTGCAACTGCTGTGGAGCTTCCTGTTCAAAAGACCGGCGCGGCAGGATGTAGATCGTGCCTTGACACCACGGCCTTCGAAGCAAGACCGAGTGGGTGATCGAAAAGAAATACAGCGGTTCACTGAGTTGAGCGGGAGAAACCCGGGCACGCAAACAAGAGTTGAATAATGTCATTTCGGGATACATCCTGCGGTCAAGGATGGCGAAATAGATCACCCAAATGCCATCCGTGGTTGCGTAAATGGCACGCTGGTTGCTGAAGGCCCGGACGTCATTGGCCTGGCGAGGCTCAAGCATGCCAATCGCTTGATTCTGCGAACCATGCAGCACCAATTCCCTGGCCTGGCAGAGAAAGGACAGAAACTGCCATTTTGGATAGGACAGGTGATATTCGACCAGACCTCCCGGGCGCGTTGACTGCCACAGATCTTCAAAAGAATCCTGTTTTTCAGGTGACAAGTCGAATGGGGGTCTGGGCAAAAGAAAGGCAGGCGCTTCCAGCATTCATTCCTCAGTCAGGTTGCATCGGATCATTCACGAAGCATGTCAGGTGGCATGCGTTTGTTTTGGTGACTTGAGTTTCCAGTTACAAGGATATGACCAGGCGATCATTTCAAAGCCAAACTTCTCCAGGATGGGACGGCTCATGGGGCTGGCATCCACGGTTAGATAGCGCACCTGGCGGACCCTGGCTTCCTGGGCCCGGACTGCCAGGAGGGCAGTATACAGCCCCTGCTTGCGATAGCCGCTCAGACTTGCGCCTCCCCAAAGACTGGCAAACTGACTGTGTTTTGGGAAATATACCCAGGCAGTACTGGCGGGCCGGTCATCCATATAAGCCACATATACGCTCATCTGTTCCGGATAATTGGTGAGGGCTGCGCGCAGGTAATGACCCAGCCCGGAAAAATCTTCGTTCCAGACTTGTTGTTCAACGGTCAGAACATCCGCCATTTTTTCCGGAGAGACGATCCGCTGCACATGCTGGGAGACCGGCTGCCACAAAACCCGGGGGGCCTCTTCCAGGTCGAGCAGCATGATCGCTTCGGCTTCCCCAACTTCAAACCCATATGAGCTTAATCTTTCCTTCAGGTCAGGCGGCTGGTCGTGATCATAGACTTTCCATTCAAAAGACTGCCCGAGGCTTTCAAAATAGGTCACCTGTTCGCGAATGACCTGATCGGCATTGGCTGCATCCAGATGACTGTAAAGGAGCATGCCTTCCCCGGCGCCGGACGTGTCGACATGCCGCACCACTTCTGGCGTGACTTCCCGGCGTGCGCCGGGATACTCGATATCCATTCTTTGATCCTGGTCAAAAAGGGCTAGCATTTGGGATTTGTTCATGTTGGGTTATTTTCACTCGATCCACAAGGGGAAGAAGGTGGATCCATCGAAACTGTCTGCCCCTTGCTCCTTTCCAGGGATTTGCTAAATAACCGGTTTTGAGCCGTTAAATTGGATATCCAAACGCCAATCGTAGCCACAAAAAATGCAGGTCTTTTTATGTACACAAATTATTTTGCCACAATTCGGGCAAATCCATTTACCCTTTTCCTGTGCAATAAATTTTCTTATCCCAAATCGATTAATGGTTTCCAAATTTTCGATCATACTCATGGCATATTTGGTCCTGTAGCGCTTGTCGATCCGTTTTATCAAGAAACATGGAAAAAGGCTGCATTCAAAACAATATTTGAATCCGCCTGCCTGCCTTATCTCACAATTCTTGATATGGCAGTGCGCACAGGATTTGGCCTTAAGATCATCATCCCCATGACAACCCGGGCAGACATTTTTATCCCTGATATAGGCGTGACAGAGACTGCAATTCATCCCGCAGGGAGCAATTTGGCGCGCCTGGATCGATTGAGATGGGATGGTTTTATCAGTCTTCATCTCTGCTCCCATTTATCCATCTACAAAATCAGAGCCACGAAAACCAGATTGCAAAGCGTGGCGGAGATCAGACCCGGCCAAATACTGCCCGTGCGTGAGGCGGCCCAGCCTCCGACCATTCCGATGGCGAGCCAGGTATAGACCAGCACATACAACAAGCCCTGTAATGACGGGAGAACCAACGCTACCAGCAGATTGGGGACAACAAATAACAGGGCCTGAAGGAGCACGGCCCAGATCGCTCCCAGCCGCTTCTGAAAAAGCTGCAGGAGCCAGCCGCGAAAGAAGAGCTCTTCTCCGAACAGGGTGACCAACCCGCTGTAGAGGCTCATCGCAGCCAGGGCCGGAAGGCGTGGAAAGCGCAGCAGCCATGCAAAGGTTGTATCGGGCGCCTGGCTGGACAATGCGAGCTTGAGCAGCTTCTGGTAGGTGTGCGACCAGGGCTCGAACAGCAGCATCAGCACGAGCAAGAGGCCGAGATTGATGGCGGTGATCTGAACCAGCCGGCGCCAGGGTACACTGCGGAAACCGACCATGCCCGGGTCTTTCGACCGCCAGACAGCCAGCAGGGGGACAACGATCCATACGACCGTGAAAATGGGGAACGCGCCATGCAGGAGTTGCGTTACCGGAAAAAGAATAACCAGAGCCAATAAAGCCCAAACTGTAAATACTATCTGAAGAGGTTTCCAGCTGGTAAACAATCTTTTCTCTCCACATTCAGCAACCGCGACAGGTAAAGTCAATCATACCCTAGGGCGAAGCGTAGCGACCATCCAATTCAGCCTGCGCCAGGATATGCCCCTGGATGGCTTGCAGGATCTCAGCCTTGGTCGTGCCCGGCTTGAGGTCCAAAACGATATCCACGGCATATAACACGAAGCGATAAACGTGGGTCTGGCCGCCGGGAGGACAGGGACCAGTATAGCCAATCCCGGAGGAACTGTTCTTTCCCTGCCGGCTGCCATCCGGCAATTCGTTGGCTGCCGGGATCCCTTCGGATAAGGATTGCGTGCTGGCGGGTAGATTGAACAACAGCCAGTGGTCCCAGACATGGCCGGCCACTTTGACCGCATCGGGATCATCCACCACGAGGGCCAGGCTATGCGTGCCAACCGGCGGCGTGCTCCAGGCAAGCGCGGGCGACAGGTCCGCACCATGACAGGTAAAGCGATCCGGAATAAGCGCATCCGCCTGGAAGGCGGGGCTGGTCAAACCAAAAGACTGCGGGGTTGGAGCACCGGCCGGTAATTCAGGCGAAGGCTCAGGTAGTGTAGGGGCGGAGGGTGCACAGCCAATCAGGGCACCGATCAGGAGGACGGGTAGGCAAAGCGCATCAATAAATCGTTTCATGTTTCTTCCAACCCTTTCGTGTCAGGATGTGGATGAGCGCCAAACGGCTGGCGTTATCCACAGGAGGGTGGGACGGAATAAGGCCGATTTGAGGGTTAATCTCTCCCACTGGACAAGTCTTTCAAAGCGCGGCGGGGGCTTGAGCGGGAAACGAGCTTCCTCCAAGGATGAATTCCCTGCGATCGTGATCCTGGAGAGGGCCAGCGTGCCATAGCCATCTTCGGCGGCATAGACGAGATAACCCACATCCAGCGGGTTGAAACCGAGCAGCGTAGCGGCGATCGTATCGACTGCTACAAAGTCGGCTCCAGCCAGGGCAAAGCGCGGCTCCACGTAGTCCCCTTTTGCACACTGCGGTACGGTTCCGCCCTCAAAAGAATGAAACGCATCCAATACCGCAATGTCCGGGCGGACCAATTTTAAAAGTGTACGCAGGTTTTTATGGATGGTGTGCGTACATTGGGCAAGGTTGTCATCCCGCCCGAACTCACGCACGCCATGGACATGCCAGATGCTATCCTTATCAGCTTCCTTAACGAAGCCCATCATATTTTTTCCCGATAAGGTCACGACTGCATCACTATGCGCTTTCGGGACGGATAAGGAGATAAGACAATCGAACTCCTTATAAGCCCGGCTAATTTTGGCGTTGATGGGAGTATTGTCAATCGAAGTTGTCTGAAAGTCGTCATACCCCAGCGTATTGAAGTCAATGAATTCGAAATCGTATTGATCTTTGAGATGTAAATAATTGTTTTCCCGGAACAAATCCATGGGATTTCGACTGGCTTCACCCACCCAGATGCGGCCGGTTTTGAATCGCTTCAGGTATTCCAAGACTGCGCGGATGGCATCCGGTTGCGTATTCGCCAGAGCACCTTCATCTTTATGCATGACCGTGTTTACCTTGATGATCACGTTTCCGTGAACCTTGTCCGCCAGCTCATCTCCAGCGCCCTCCAATGCCATGAACACGTTTTCAAAACGGTCATCTCCTTTTACGAGGCTTACGACTGTCATAAGGGAACTCCTGTTTTCATACTGATAACTGAAATTGCTCGCCTCCTGATTATAGAACGAAAACCAGAAATCCCGCAGTGCAGGCAGTTTAATTGCTCGGTTGACCTTTTTATGGTTTTATGTGTTCTGTCTCAAAGGCCTGGAGAATGGCTCCATCCACCTGATTACCAGGAGGTCCCTTCATTTCTATTCCGCAATCCTTCCCACATTTGGGGCACGCTACGACCGGAAACATGATCTTAATTGTGAATGGATCGAAGTCGCGAAACTTCAACTCGTAGACAGTCTCAACCGGCTTTCGTAACTCCGGATTCAATTCGGTTGAGCAGACTGGGCAATAGAATTTCTTCTTGAAGAAAAATCCACCAGCTTCTGCCAGGAATTTATTCACAGTGTAGATTTGTTCGATCAGCCAGAACCCAAAATCGGGAGCGGGATAACGTTTTGCCGATCCGTTCTTTACCAGAAAGGTGGCGTTAAGAATGGTGACCGTTGCGTCAACACGCGTGCCGGTCATAGCCGGGATGACGACAAATTTTTGGTCTTTCATGTGAGCATTCTCCCAAGGAACGACCCGAGGATGGCGCCGGTATCAGGCGCTCAGGACATTATTTCCAGATATTCAATTTTAACCACTTATCGAGGACTCGGAGACTGGAAGAGGCATTTCTTGAACTTCAAATCCCGATAGGCAACCAGGCTGAAGTACGCTCCCAGGCTGCTCGCGAATAATGAGACATTGCTCCATTGGCTGGTTACGTAGTCACTGATGATGCGTAGATCATGGACAGCGTTTTGGACGGTGCATTGATAGTCTTCGGCCTTCCTCGCCCCATGTTCAGGGAGATCAAAGCTGATCACCTGACAGCCCTGGCTTCCTGCGATCTGTGAGAATCCTTCGGCGTCTTCTTTTCGTGACAGCTTGCCATGCACGAAAATATAGACATTGTCAGAGGCAGGCCCCCAGAGGAGGGCGGGAATTGATCCGATTGCGATGGTCTGTTTCAGCATTTTATAAGTCGCATCGTTGGGAAGTGCATAGGGTGCCATTACATACGGTGTTACTATATTCCTTTATTCTCTCCGCACGAGTTCATCCGGCGTCGGCCTTTGGAAAAACTCAATCCATGGCTTCATCATCTCGACAGATATGTAGAAGCTCTCGTGTGAAGGTTGTGAATTCCTTTCCGCGAGTCTCCTCAACAGCTCGTCTTCCGGCACATCCAGAAAATGGACTTCACTACTGGCACCAAGCTGCTTCGCCCGCAACCGATAATCTTCACGTTCTTCGCGTGCCCAGAAGCCAAAATCGAGGATCACATTCGTCCCCAATACAAGCGCTCTACTTGCTATGTTCCAAAGCATGGCCTCGATCAGACTATGCCTGGCGTTATGTTCTGGTTCTTCTGCATCCTGACCAAAGAGACGCACTTGCCATTCATCCGGCGTCAATCGAAGCGCGGCTTTCTCACTTTCAAGCTTTTGAGCAAGGGTTGTTTTTCCTGAACATGGAAGCCCAACCATCAAATAAAGAGTTGCCACACTTAATACTCCCAAAGTTTACATATAAGCCGCCCAGTGGAATGGCTCATGTCCCGCCGATTATAGCAGGTCAACCAGCTTTGGAAACCACTTTTTCTGCCAAATGGCCGCCGCGGATCTCCGCCCGAACGGGGTGGAGCGGATGTCTGGCGCAGCACATTTTTCAATGCTGGAGTTCATCATCTTCTCCCACATTTTCCGGCAAACTGTGAGACGCCGCTTTCCCAGGTGCCAAACCAGACGGTCTTGTCAGGAGCCACGGCGATGGAGGTGATGCGATTGCTTGCCAAACCATCCTCAACAGTATAGGTAAACCAGGCGCGGCCATCAAAGCAGGAAACGCCAGCCTCCCATGTTCCGACCCAGATGTCCCCATTTGGCGCACCGGCAATGCTGGTTGCTCTATCACTGGCCAAACCATTCGCGCTGGAGTATCTGGTCCAACTCTTTCCGTTGAAACGGGACACGCCCTCGTTATCGAGACAAAACCATAAGGCGCCGTCCCGGGCCTGTGCCATACATATAATGTTTTTGCCAGCCTGATAAGTTGTCGTTGTCTTTCCGAAGCGGACTGCACCCTCATTGGTGCCGAACCACAGCTCACCGTTGGAATCCACAAAAATACTATTCACGGATAAGTCCCGCATAGAGGTGGACCAGCCCTTGCCGTCCCAGCGGGATACGCCGCCGCTGAATTGCTGATCGCTGTCTGGAATTACTTCATACGGGGTGCCAATCCAGACTGAATGGTCCGGGGCCACCTTGACGGTATTGATGCAGTTACCGGCCAGCCCGGCGTTTTCGGTGGTATACGTGGTCCAGGAACCTGCGTTGAGGCTGAGAACACCCATGCAGAGAGTGCCCAACCAGAGCGTTCCGTTTGAATCAAAATCCATCGCCATGATTTGATTGAGATTACTCGCTGGCTCCTGGTTGATGGCATAGGTGGTCCAGCCTTCCCTGTCAAAACGCGAGACTCCGCCGCCGATGGTGCCAAACCATAAAGCATTGTCGGGCCCAACTGCAATCGCGTGGACCTGATTGTTTGCCAGTCCGTCCCTGGTCGTATAGGTGGTCCAGCGGGGCTGGGGAGAGTAAGTTATGGCAGTACATCCTGGCAGGAATACCAGAATGATTGACAGAGTGAGATACAAGTTTCTCAATTTCGGATTCCTTTCTTTAGCGCGGTCAACGGCTGGCGGCCTGCCCCGCATGCCCTTTGCGGGGGGGAGGAGGAGGAAGAGGGTTGCCCGCCGGTGGGCGGGACGACACAACGTCACTTTGCCGGAACCAACTTCAAGCGACGCAAAACGCTTGCCTGCACCTGTGGTGCGGCACAGGTGAAAACGCGGAGACTCCCACCAGTCGGGTGCACGCGGTATTGGGCGGTGTTTTCATTGAGCAAACTAGACTTTCAAGCCCTTGGGGAGAAATTTCTATTTTTCAGCTTTCCATAATATTTTGTGAATATGCCCGTCTTGAGACTTTATATACTCATATGACTTTTGCAGGATTTGCTCAAGGATTGGCAGCTCTACATCGCTAAGCCGCTTGATATAAACACAGTACCCAGTAGCGGTATGTCTACCTAACTTAGCCAGCAATTCAGAGTAGCGTAGCGTGCCGTCCATCAGGTAGACGGTTATCTTACCTTTTCTTGGATAAAAACCAATAATATGACCGTCGCCTTCGCGCCCGCTGTCGTATTTGTAGTGGTAGGTATCAAACCCGATAGTGCCCACATTCCACATCTTTGGCTCATGCCCGCTTATTCGCTGCATCATTTCAATAAGCACAAGGCAGTCTTTTACGGTTTGCTCATCATCAAGTGAAGCAAGATAGTTATTGACTGAGCTGTCGCTTTGAGAAGTCATTTTGTCCATGACCCAATTTTACGACGGGATTCTAGTTCGGTGTGTAAATTCATGACCAGCCACCTAACGGTTTGCGGCCTGCCTCGCCTGCAATGAAGGCTTTCTTCAGGGTGCGTTTTTCACAGGGTACCTGCGTGTGGGCGGGCGTGGACTCTGTTTGCCTGCACTGGGCCGTACGCCGCGAAGCGGCAGTCCCACCAGTCGGGTGCACCCGAGAAGATGGCGGGGCCATCCTTTTCCCCGAAAGGACACATGCGTGTCCTGAGAACGCTGTGTTAGCCCGCGTCAACTCTTATGGGGTCGCCGTGAAAATAATGTTTATGAAATAGTCTCGTTGTCCAGAGAAGCCATCCTTGCCAATGCGTTGACCAATTTTGACATCAGAGGAACGAAAACCATATTGACCTACACTGAAACCATCGAGACAGGTATTCTCCGCATTCAAGGGTATTGCGCCATCCGCTTCGTATTGCCAATGAGCAAATATATCGTCCTTTTTGACGGATAATGGAGATGGTAGCGTTAATACAGTTATCCCTGTTTTGGCCGGTGGACTATCGTCTGATACGTTGATTCGATCCACAACCTTCCAGCCTGTATTGTCTGGACGGAGTATAAGCAAGTCAAATGATTCTGGAATCGTGTCGCTATCATTAAGATAAGTGACCGCAGTAACAACGCCATCATTTGGCACATGATACTTGTGCAAAAACAAATGAAGTGAAGCAGAGGCGTCGCCTTCAGGGAATGCTGGGCTTTGACCGGCAAAATCAAAGCCAATCTGCTGTGCTGGCATACTAGATTCGGCAGTTGGACGGTCGCTGTCTACTGCAATAGTTATGCTACTGCAAGCAAGCAAGAACAGTGCGAAAAAAAGCAGCTTGATAAGTCGCCTTGTTTGTTTTAACTGATCATGCATAATTGAAAAACCCCAATGATTTTAGGTTTTATCCAGCGCCAGATTAAAATAGGATGAGAAAATTATAACATAACCCTTCCCACGAGGTAAAAATGGATCCCAAACCTCCCAAATTACTGGATCAGGTACGAGAGACACTCCTTCGCTACCCAGCTTCTCCGGAACGGCTATGATATTCGCACAGTCCAGGAATTATTTGGGCACAAGGATGTGAAGATCACGATGATCTATAAAATCATTTGGATGGGCGGGATAAATCTCGTTCCTTTTTATCTGCGAGGTCGTAGCTTGATTACAGCCGGTGCCTTTGTACAACTCACAGATCAGCCTGCCTGGGCTTTACTGGTACCGGTAATGAATTTGTATCCCTATTCAAGGAGGGTGTTGTTGATAGCCCTTTTAATGTCGCTGCGCCACCACTCCAGCCTGCCAGGGCACCAAACAGGGCGCTGATGAGGCTGAATAAGATTAAACTGCTGCTGCCAGAAACATTCCCATAGATCGAGGCGTAGACATAGTTCAAAGCGATCGGAAAGCCGATCGACCAAACGATCCAACCTCCCACCGCAAAACCGAATGCCCAACCGATTACGATCAGACCGAGCTGTTTCCAATTGAGGGAACGGACCAACCATAGAAGTACAAGAGCTGTAAGGATTCCGCCCACCAAACCGCTCAACGAACCACCCATCCCGGATTTGATCGGATGGCCCGAAAATGCAGGGATCACGAGCCCTAATTTGTTCCGGCTGCCCGAAATCCCGGCGACTGCGAATCCATCCAGCCAGTCATAGAAAACAATCCCGGCCCAGCCCAGGGCGATGAGAACCAGATGGTATGTTTTTAGGCCGCTGGAAGGTTTTGCCTGTTTCAAAACAATGGCTGAACCAACCCCACCGATCAACCCGGCAAGTGCTCCAGCGATCCTGCCACCAATCTGCCCACCTGCTTCTATGTAACCTGAGCCGATCATATATCGTACAATACTCCACCCAACCGCCCAGGAAACTCCCCAACTAAGCGCCCAAACCGAAATCCATGTAACGATCAGCCTCCTGCCCCCGGTTTCTTGCGCGGGCGGCGGGGCCGGCTGGCGTACTATCCAGAGCATAACCGCGCCTGTAACTGCTCCGGATATCGCAAGCTCAATCAAATCGCCAATGATCGTCGTGTTGAACGCACCCGCCGGGATAAGCAAATCCAGTAATGCGGAACCAAGCATCCAGCCGATGGCACTCCCCAAAACCCACCAACCCGCTTTGGTGCGCCACTGCTTTAATATTAACCATTGGGAAACGCCAAATACAGCTCCACGCAAAGTCAAATATATACCAGTCGACCAGAAACCAGCCTGCAGCTTAAATTGGTTACTGATCATTATCGAGAGCGATCGAGCCGATCAGCATTCCCAAAGCGCGCCCAAAGGTCCCGGCAACCAACCACCAGGCGGTTTTGGAGAACAGGCGGCGCAACAGGAACCATTGAGCTGCACTCACGCATAGAGCGAAAACTCCACTCCCCAGCATGGAAAACAAGATGCCTGCATCCGTCGACCCACTTCGCATGCCCAGGCCCAGGATGTCAGCGATGTAGTTGCCAGCCAGACCACCCATGATCGTCAATCCCACCCACCCAATCCAAAAACTCCAACCCACTTTTTTGGGCGCGGTGTTGATGACTGACTTCATATTATTCCAACTTTGAGGTGAGGCATCGGTTATATGCCTCAGCCTGAGCCGGTCACTTTGTAGACTTTTTCAGCCCCTTCAATGCCTTTCAGCTCGATCTGAAGCGGCTCCACGGTGGAGTGGAACCGCTGCAGCAACTCCGGAACCCCTGAAGAAGAGTAGACCTCATCGGTCAAATAGATCTCATCCCCGCCAGCGATGCCCTGCACGCGCGAAGCGATGTTGACAGTCTGGCCGAAATAATCGATGCGCTCATTCAGGTTGACCGAGATCGCGGCGCCTTTGTGGATGCCGATCTTCAGAACCAGGTCACCATATTGGGAAGTCTTATTCAATTGATGGAGCTCACGCAGCATCTGCAGCCCCGCCTCAAGGGCGGACTGCGGCTGTGTGAAGGTCGCCATGATGGCATCTCCGATGGTCTTTACCACCGCCCCGTGCTGATCCAAAATGGCCTTACTCAAAACGCCGTAATGCTCGCGCACCAACGCAAAAGCGTTCAAATCGCCGATGCGGTTGTAAAGCTGGGTGGAGCTTTTCAGGTCGGTGAACAGAATGGTCACATCCTTGACGCCAAAGCCTTCCGATTCCTGGAAGACTTCGGAGCGGAACAGGTCATGAAAGGTCTGGTTGGTGAACAACCGTTTGGCTGTCAGGCTGGGTTTAAACTCGACATCCGGCGTTGAAACGGCCTCTTCAAAATCGGCGCCCCAGACCACGAGCGTGGCTATCGACGCCGTCGCCTGTTCAAATTCAAGCACGAGCTTGCCCGGTGATAGCGCGTAGATGAAATCTGATTGCATGGATTTGTGTCCCACATGGAATTCACCGGGGCGAATTGCAGGCAGGGGCACTTCAAAGCCATCCCTGGTCAGCCTGATCTTCAGGGTTTGAGTCTCCGGCATGGGCGCACCGTTTACCATAAAGGCAATTGTCTTCTGGCTGTACACATCACTGCAAAAAAGAATTCCAGGTTTTGGGATCTCAGTTTCGACGGTGATCCTTTCGCCGGGTGAAAAGGTCGAGAAATGGACCTTGAGCGTATTGATAAATTCAGCCACCGAATATGCGCCGCCCATCAAGCGCGCGCCGCGATCGAACAGATATTTAAAGCAATAATCCTCCAGCGAGAGAGTCTCGGGATGGTGAAAACTGAGCAAACGCACGGACGGCGAGAGCGTGAACGTTACCTGGACATAGTCATCCAGGGTGGCGCGGTCCTTCCTGAAGCAAACCGTGCAGACGTTCTCGGCGCGAATCCCGTGCAGGCTGCGCAGGCTCTTCATGATCATGCCGCAGCAGGGACAGATGACGTTCCAATCCATGTAGAACAGCCCGGCTTTGGCGCTGTGCAGGAACAGATCGATGGCTTCATTTTCATCGACATTTTTCTCGTGCGCCCATTGGACCGGGTTCAGGCGAAAAAGGTCTTCATCGCTGCCGGCCCGGACGGTGTTCTCCAATTTGTACATGACCCTGGGGCTCCAGCTGCGGGCCTGCTCGACCTTGACCATGCCCTCTTCCAGCAGGGCTTCATCGATCCTGGTTTCCATATTGATCATCGTTTCCATTTTGATCTCCTACCCGCTGCACGCCTGGCCGGCGGCAGATTCCAGAAATTGCTGAAAAAATAACGCTATCCCCATTATTGTCTTTCCTTGTTCCGGGCGCTTTGTCGCCCCTCTCTAATGAACTTCGCAACTGCAGAATCAGGGTTCATCACGTAGAGAAAAGCTGCAATACCTGCCAAAAGACCGATACCAGATGCCAGGATGCCAAAAGGCCCCGTGATCGATCCGGAAGATTGTGGATTCAGGCTGTGGTCGAGCGCGAACCCAGCTATCCCCAAACAGGCTCCCACAATGAGATAAACCAGGCAGCCGGTGAGCAGGCCCTGCCGGACCCTATAGTTGGAGGTGGTTTTACTGACCAGGGCTTGTGCTTGCGCGCCAGCGAGACGCTGCGCAATGCCCGAGAACCATTTGTCGATCTGGCTGTTGTAATAGCCGCCAACATCCACGAGCATGTAGGCCCGCATGGCGGCGCGTTCCACCAGCAGTTCGACCGCCAGCCTCGTCGCGTCTCCGGTGGATGTGAGGGTAAACGTCGCGATGGCGGGGTGCCAGGCCAGATAGCCGCGCGCTATGAAACCTTCAGCGGTGTCTGCGACCAGCTCGAGTGATCCAGCCGCGCTGAGGCGGGCCGCTGCGAGGACTTCCTGGCGGGGCGCTTTGTAGACCGCCTCCTGGTTGAAGTGCTTGTATTTCCAGTCCATCAGAATGCTTCCCAACCAATCTCACTGACCGCCGGTGGCAGGCCGGAATTGGGCGGTGGGCATGACCCTGGAACGATCGGATATTTATATGCCATATTGAAAAAGATAAAATCCGCGTTTTATGGATATATATTACCATATTAGTGTTGTTTTTGGACAGGGCCCTTAAGGGTGAGGACCCAAATAGAAACCTGGCTGTCCAGTCAGGCCATAAGAAAAATCAGAGACCGCCAGATATGGAGGCCTCTGATCTTGTTTTGCAGCATATGGGTGGGCGGGACAAATCCCGCCTATCTTTTGGGGGCTGCCACGGCTGGCGTTTCTGCGCTTACTCCTTAAAAATCTCCGCCACTGGGGCAAATTTCCGGAGGGCCTGGATATGTTCCTGGGGGGTGGTGAAGCCGCTGCTCATGGTATTGAAGGAAAGATGGGTGGCGCCGGCGGCCTGCCAGTCGTGCATGACTGTTTCCCAGGCCTTGGGATCACCCGTATCGTAGGGCAGGCGCGCTTCCAGGCCGACTGCGCTGCGTTCCCGCCCGGCTGCCTCGATGAAACGGCTGAGCATGTCCAGGGCCGGAAGGGCATCCGCAGCTTTGCGGTGCAGGACGATCCAGCCATCCCCCAGGCGGGCCAGGCGCCGCAGCATGGCTTCATGGCTGCCACCGAACCAGACCGGGATGGGCCGCTGGACCGGCAGCGGGTTGAGGCCGGCATCCGGGACGGTATGCCATTTGCCTTTGAAGTCGATCAACGGCTCGGTCCACAAACGCCGCATCAGGGTGATCTGTTCCTCCAGGCGTTTGCCGCGGTTGTGGAAGTTCTCGTTCAGGGAGATATATTCGACCTCGTTCCAGCCCAGCCCCACACCCAGGCGCAGCCGGCCGCCGCTGAGCACGTCCAGCGAGGCGGCCTGCTTGGCCACCAGGGCGGTCTGGCGCTGCGGCAGGATCACCACGCCGGTGACCAACCCCAGCTTCTGGGTCACCCCGGCAATGTAGCCGAGCAGCACGAATATTTCGTGAAAGGGCGTCAGGTAGGTATAGGGGCCCGACCAGCCGCCCGGGCGGTTGGGATTCGCGCCCAACACATGGTCATAGACCAGCACGTGGCTGAACCCCAGGCCTTCGGCGGTCTGGGCGTAATCACGGATGGCCGCCGGGTCGTTGCCGATCTCGGTTTGCGGAAAAACAACACCAATTTTCATGTCTGCTCCTTTAAATTATCCAATTCGACGATGAACCGTTTTGGTTGGAGGAAAAAGCCTTTCTCCACGAAGAACACGACCGCGATACGGCGAGGCAGAAGAACACCAAAGAAAAAAAGAAATAAGAACATTCTTTAAACTGCACAGTATGAAACAGATTCACCGTTAAAGGTTTTGCCTGGAATGGCCTTAATCGTGGTTTTATGGGATCTCCAGGGTGGTTGGGCCGATCAGGTCCCACAGGTTTCCATACAGGTCCTCGAAGACGGCCACGGTACCGTAAGGGGCGGTCTTGGGAGGCCGGATGAATTTTATCCCAAGGGAAAGCATCTCGTTGTAATCACGCCAGAAATCATCCGTCCGCAGGAACAGGAAGACCCGCCCGCCGGTCTGCCTGCCAATGAAGGGTTCCTGTTCGGGTTTTGAAGCGCGTGCCAGCAGGAGGCTGGCGCCGGTCGAGCCGGGCGGCGCGACCACCACCCAGCGCTTGTCCTGTTCAGGCTGGTAGGTATCTTCGACGAGTGTGAAATGGAGCTTGTGGCAATAAAAGGCGATGGCTTCGTCGTAGTCACGCACAACCAGCGCAATATGGAGGATCGACTGCTTCATAGTATTCATAGCTCCTGCCACCTTTCCGGCAAACTCGGGGGAAGCCAGGTTGGGTCCGGTTTCCAATCCAGCCACGAGCCATCCATCGGATAGCAGCGCCGGTCGATCCGGTCGAAAACTTCTGCCTGGGAACGCTGAATGCCTTTGACCCAGTTGTCCAGGATGCCGCCTTCCCGGATGCCGGCCTGGTACTCATCCTCGTCCTTCCACTCCCAGTGATAGTGCGGGTCGACCACAATATCGAGGTCCAGGTCGAGGGTGTCAAAGCCGCAATGACTGCGGGAGAAGGGGAGCTGGAAATTAATGTAATACGAATCGAACAAACCGGTGGCATGCTCCCAGAACAGGAAGCAGGAATAATATTTTTCCGGTTCGAGGAAGATCAAAACCCGGTTGGTGTTCCAGGCTAACTCCCGCAATTTAATGTCTGCACGGCGGGCTTCCTGCCAGCGGGTCAGCCCGGAGGTGGATTGGTGACTCCAATTCCACCAGCCTTCGGGATAAGCGCATTGGGCGCCCGGGAGCAATAAAAGCACGCTTTCCTGCGGTCCGTCTTTGACCACGATGACGGATTGGGCCATCCAGACCTGGTTGTTGACGATGCCGCGCAGGACACAGGTTTCTCCGGCTTGACGATATTCTCTCATCTTATAATCCCGCCTTTATGTGGGCCTAATGGAGCACTTGAATGACCGCCAGCATGAGCGTCCCCTGGACCAGCCCGGCGAGCAGGCAAACGCCCAGGTGAGCGGCGAGAGGCTGTCGGTTGCGCAGATCGGAGGTGATGGAGATGGCGGCGAAGATCAAGGCGACCGGCAGGTAGAAAAAGCCGACCGAGAGGGCGCCCAATATCGCAAAGCCGATCAGCGCGCCGGTGACGCCCCAGGTGATGAATTTTTCGATCCGACCGGCACGGATAAACGCGCAGGCGCCGAGGAGGCCAAGGGCGGCCACTTCGACGAAGTACAGCCCGGGCAGCGGCCAGATGGATTGCACGGCGCTGACGCTCCACCACAGGAAACCCGTGGTGAACAGGCAGATGACCGCTGCCAGGATGGCGAGGATGCGCTCGAAAAGAGTTGTGGGTCGAATATTTTTTATTGTTTGTGGTTTTTGTTCATTCGTGATCATGATCGTGCAGTTTGGAGCTCCCTAATTCGTGTTGAGGATTTGTCCTTGAATATACTCCAACGACTTTGGATCGTATTTGGCGAGCAGCGCGGCGGATTCTTCAGCCAGGACGCCGCCATGGTAGCTCTGGATATGCCGGCGGACGTACGGAATGGTCTCGACGATCTGGCCGGATTGCATATTTTTATCAGGCAAGGCAAAGATGATGTGGGGGATATCGGCCATGACAGCCGCACCCAGGCAAAGCACACACGGCTCGAGCGTGGTGAACAGGATCGCACGCCGGAAATCGCGCCAGAGCGGCTCGCCGCCTGCCAGGATCGCATTAAGCTCGGCGTGGCGGACCTGGCTTTTCATGGCATTGTGGGTGGCGCGCCCGCGTGCAATGACTTCGCCATCGATGACGATCACCGCGCCGATCGGGTATTCACCGGCCTGACCGGCCAACTCCGCTTCCCGCAGGGCGGCCTGCATGAAAGCGGCCAGGTTGACCTGCGAAATTTCATTTGCAAGCATGTCCATATCATAACCCCTTTCCCGCGCAGTACGTAATCTATATCTAAAAATTCGATGAGGGTGTTCTTTTTTGGCTGGTTTCAGCGAAGTTTTAACCATCCCAAAAAAATTACCGCCATTTTTGGATAGGATCTTATTTCAACTGTCTGGTCAGGTACAGGCACAGATCATCGTCGATCCTGACATTGTCCCCATATTGGGGATAATGTCCCGTTTGAAAAACGCCCCGACCATCCGGCACATAGCCGCGCCGGGCATACAAGACCTGGGCGGCGCCGTAATCGCTCTGCAGGCAGACACTCAGTCCTGCAACCGTCGAGCGGCCGGCGATGCGTGCCTCGGCTTCGTCCATCAGGGCGGTGCCTATTTTCAAGCGGCGGAACCTGATCAGCACATTGAAGTCGACGATCTCCGGGATACCCGCCTGGCGGAAGGGCGGATAATCCGACTCCCAAACAACGGTGGTATAGCCGGCAAATTGTCCGGCATAGTCTGCCAGCAATACGAGACGTTTGCCCGCCAGGCTTTCCTGCCAATAGCGCAGGTACAGGCTGACCGGTTTATTCCAGCCCTGCGCGGTAAAAGCTTCCGCGATCATGGGAGGATCACTGGCGGTCATTTCCCGAATGGTCACCATTTCGCTCATCGTTTTACTCTTTGCGGGGCAGATCCTTTTGGAAATCATAACAGACGGTTTGATCGGGCAGCAGTTTAGGCCCGGCGATGATGCGATAGCCGTTGTTTTGCCAGAATTGGACCGCCCGGGGATTATTGGCCTGCGCGCCCAGGAAGATGGTCGTTATGAACGGATCTTTTTGGATCTCAGCCTCGACCGCCTCGAGGACGGCTTTCCCGAGGCCCTGACCGCGAAAGGGGGCGGCGATCATGAGCAGGGAAAGATAAGCGGAATGAGGGTCGCCATGATAATTGTTGGGAATATAATCCACGACCCCGATCATTTTTCCGTCCGGCAAGTGCAGGCTGCAGTAAAGTCCGCCCTCATCCCGGGAGATCTGGATGTCTTTCAGCACCATTTCCATGGAAGCGGTTGCCACCGGCCCCAGCGCCAGGAAATCCTCGCACTGCCGGTAGAGCTCCAGGAGAGTCTCCAGGTCGGCCGGGGTGACGGGGCGTATCTCGAAGGATTTCTCTCGAATGATCATAGCAGCAAATCCTTTTCTCCTAAATGATCTTATGCCGGTTGAGCAGGCTCACAACGGCCGGCCGGTTTTCACTGAAAGCCTCCCAGACGGAAAGGCACCATTGATGGATCATGTCATCGCGAACGGGTCCGGCAGACGCAGCCAGGACATCCACGACGGTGATGGTTCCGCGTTCCAGGGGCAGGCTGAAGACCGGCCAGGGCTCTTTTTTCCGGGCCAGCTGCATGTGCGCCAACTGGACCTGCCGGCCGGTAAAGCCTTTCTCGACGTGCAGGTACAGACCGGCGAGCGCGAAAGTGATTTTAACCGGTTTGGTGTGCTCATCCGCAGCCTGGGCGGCAAATGCATCCACAATGTGCTGATGGATAAAAGCCGGGTCGGGGTGGGCCAGGGTGTAATAGCTTAGTTCGTTGAAGAGGTCCTGCCAGGTATTCATGTTGGGGGAATTCATCCATCCCGCGGCAGATACTGCACGACCTGGATCGGGTTACCATCGGGATCCGCGATATATAGATCGATCCCGCCCCAGTCTTTCCTGGTGATTTCGATCAGGATGGGCACCTGGTGCGATCTGAGCCAGTCAGCGGCTGCCTGGATATCCTCCGTTTCAAAACTTATCAGATGGGATGGCAATGGCTGAAACATGCCCTGGTCGATATGAAGAGCGGCGTGTCGTTGCCCGCCGGATTCCATAAACAAGAGCGGCTCTCCGGGCCCCTGCCGCAAAACGACCTGCCCGCCCGGACCATCTTCCGGTTTGAGACCCATCACATCCCGATAGAAGGCCTGCTGTTCAACCAGGCGATTGACCTTCATTTCAATCCATCCGATACGTGGTCGTTGGAGACTTCTGGCTGAAAGGGTAGGCAGGCGCCTGGGCGAGTGTCCAGCGCATATTCTCAGGTGCAATGAATTCGATCCATTCGCTGAAGGCTGTTTTCTCGATCTCTCCGGTAAATTGGATGCCCCGGCGGCGAAGTTCAGAAACCGTCTCTCGCAGATCAGAGACCTGGATGCCCGGCCTGACTGACTGTGCCTGCCCCCAGGCGGAGCGGCCGGAGGTGGGCGGGCTGCCGCCGCCAAATAGCTCGAAAGTCATCCCGGTTGTTTCAAAGTAGGCCCAATCGGGTTTTATGTCTGTGGCAGTCATTCCCAACTCTCCGGTATAAAAGCGCAGGGATGCTGCAAAGTCCGAAACGTGTAACCCGAGCCAATTTAATTTAATGTCCATTGCATTCCCTTCATCCTGCCATTTTTGGTAATGCGATGCTGGTTGAGCGGTTGGGCAGCCGCTTGAATGAACGTTATTTTTATTTTACGCTGTTAAATGCTTTCGAAAGGAGCTTCTCCAGGATGGCCGGATCGACATCTTTAAGGGTCTTGATGTAGAGGCAGCCCTTCCCGGTTTTGTGTTTGCCAAGTTCAGATAATTCAGCCTTCAATGGGTCGAGTCCGCCCTTGAGGTAGATGGTGAGGTTCTGTTTTCTTGGCGAGAAACCGAGGATGGGCATGTCGCCCTCCCGCCCGCTCTCATAGACATAATGATATGTGCCAAAGCCGATGATCGCGCTGCCCCACATGACGGGCTTTGTTTTCGAGACAGCTTCCATCATTGCGAGAAGGGCAAAGCAATCCTCCCGCCGCGCGGGTTCCTGGATCCGGCTGACATAATCCGTGACGCTTTCAAGGGTTGGTTGGGTTTTATTTTCAGCCACGGGGACCTCCTTGGTCATTTTGATTCTATCGCCACTTCAAAAAGAATGCACGGTTTCAAGCGCCGTCAAAGTTCTTAGCTTGCATCATTTTTCGCGGTGCAATGTTACCGACGTGTAAACTTCAAATGGCTTATCCGGCGGGGCCAACTCAAAGGTCTCGGAAAATTCGTTTTCGCCGATCACCTGGTAGGTTTCTTTTGCACGCCACCCGGCTGAAATATTCTCGATCGCTTCAGAAACGAAAATGATCTTCCTTCCGTCAGCGGAAATGCTGTCGAGCCTGTACTGGTTGACAAAGCCTTCAATATGGAATTGCCTGAGAACAAAGCTCCGGCGAACTTTGTCATAGCTAATAAAGCCGATATCCTTGTGGATTTCGCCGCGGGTATTTTCCCGGGTTGGAGGGTAGGTCGACTTATTTTTTACCTGGAGGAATTTCTTGTTAAGAGTGAAGTGATAGCTGCGTTCGTATTCACCGATGCCGGGCTCGCCACCCCCTTTACCCTTCCAAACGCCCACAAGAAACTCGAAAGGCCGCCAGAGGCTGTCCTGTGATGAAGCCATATTGTTATTCTTCGGGGACAACAGCAATGGCGTCCATTTCCACCAGAAAATCCGGGTTAGCCAACCCGGATACAAACACACCTGTTATGGCGGGTGGGTTAGGCCGGTCGCCCCAAAGGCGCTGAAATACTTCAAAAGCAGGTTGAAGGGGCTGCCCTTGAACGATGTAGACATTCCATTTGATGACCTGGCCCAGCTCAGCGCCGCCAGCCTTGAGAGCGGCCTGCAGATTTTTCAGAACCTGTTCCGTTTGCAGCTTGATATCGCCTTTGCCAACGATCGTCCTGGAGGCATCGACTGCGTCCTGCCCACCGATGTAGACCGTCTTTACATGACCGGTAACCGTAACTACATTGGTGAAAGCAGGGTTTCTTATCAAACCATCTGGATTGATATGTTGGACCTGTCCCTGAGTTGAAGTTGTCATGCTGCGCTCCTTTTGTGGACAAGAGGATGTCCACAGCCTGATGATAGAACACATATTCTAGTTTGTCAAGGAGAGTTTCGGATTTTATGTCCTTCAATCTTCCAATTCAATGATCTCTTCGCACCAGGCTGCATGCGGCCGGATATTCGCATAGTTCCTGTCAAAGCGAAGCTTTGGATGGATGTGTTCCAGAAACTCCTGAACCGGTATGTGATAGGCTTTTTTACAGACGACCCGGGTATCCAGGCCCAATTTCTTACACGCTTCCAAAGTGGGACAGGGATTCCACCAGCGCATTACGATTCGTTTCCGGGTGCGTTCAACGATCTCACCATCTCCAGGCACGCAGACCCGCAAATAGCGCTCGTAAAACCAATGATAGCCTTCCAGTAGAGGGTCAGCTGCATGGACGACTTCGTCAAAATTAGCCTTCAACCAGGCCAGTCTTTTTTCGGTCACGCACTGCGCCAAATATGCCAGGGCTGCATCCATCCCGATCGTGTTGGAGGCTTTCAAGATTTCTTCGAACAACCCGGTCGAATCGCCCTGAGAATTCAGGTAGTGCTGTTTTATGCCCTGGTAATAATCCTGCATGGCTGACACCTTTTGGAAGGCATTCCTTTACTTTCACCCAGCCGCCGGATGGCTAAGCATTGCCATGGCTCAGAATGATCCGGTTTTGACTTCTCCGGCGCGTGTGAAATTGGCAATGATCACTCCACTGGGTGAAGATTTGGATTCAACCAATTTAAAGGCAGCCGGAATGGTGCCTTTATCAAACAGGCGTTTTCCCACACCGAGGGTGACAGGAAATATTTTGAGCCAAAATTCATCCACCAGATCATGCGCCAAGAGGGTCTGGATGAGATTGCCGCTGCCGTGCACCTGCAATTCAGGGCCATCCTGCTGTTTGAGCTTTTTTATTTCCTTTACAACGTCATCCCTTAGAAAGACCGACTTTTTCCAGGCGTGTGATGAAAGTGTATTCGAAGCGACATACTTGGTGGCGTTGTTGATGCCGGCGCCTTCAGCCTCATGCTGCGGCCAATAGGCTGCAAATATCTCAAAGGTCTTCCGACCCAACAATAGATCGAAGGGGTGACCCATCTGCTCGCCCATTACTTTGCCTAATGAATCATCAAAGTAGGGCACTGTCCAGCCGCCATACTTGAAATTACCGCTGCCATCCTCTTCGGGACCGCCCGGCGCCTGCATGACGCCATCCAGTGAAACAAACGTTAAGACAATGATCTTTCTCATAGACAACTCCTGATATGACTTTCGTAGTGTGAAAACGCCCAACGGTTTGGCTGCGCGCAGCACGCCTGCCCGGCAGGCTATCTGCGCAGGGAGGCCGCGCTGTGGGCGAGACTCGCACCCAATTATGGATCATTTTTGCCGACCTGTACCCGGTACTTTGGGGGTATCCCGGGCATCATGCAAGGGTCCGCTGCCCATCCCAACTGCTTTGCGGAGCAGCTGGAGTCCGGGATGGCAGCGGCAAGAAGAAATCCGGCTGCTCAAATCTTGAACACACCTGAGTCATAAAACAATTCATCATCCACAATGATCCGCCCACCGGCGCGCATATCGCACAGCATATCCCAATGAATGGCACTCTTATTTACCGAGCCGCTGACGGAATAACCATTTCCAAGCGCAAGATGGATGGTGCCGCCGATCTTTTCGTCAAAAAGCATGTTGCGGGTGAAGCGCATGATCTGATCGTTGGTCCCTATCCCGAATTCGCCCAGGCTGCGTGCGCCTTCATCCGTCTTTAGCATCTCCAGCAGGAATTCCTCATTCTTTTCGGCGCTGGCCTTGACGACCCGGCCCTTTTCAAAAACAAGCTCAACGCCGCTGACCTCAGTCCCGGCCCAAATACAGGGAAATGAAAACCTGACCGTGCCATTCACAGAATCTTCCACCGGACCCGTGAAAATCTCTCCATCCGGGACGTTGCCGCGGCCATGACAACTGATGAATTTCCTGCCGGCGATCGACATTTCGAGATCAATGTTCGTTCCCAATATCCGGACATGCTGCCTGCCATCCAGCCACTGGACCAGTCTTTCCTGGCTCGCCTGCATTTGTTTCCATTTCGAGAGCGGGTCTTCCAGATCGGCAAAAACACTGTGATAGAAAAAGTCGCCGAACTCGATCAGGCTCATACCGGCATCCTGAGCATAGGCATGGGTTGGATAGCGGGATACGACCCAGCGCAGTTCACCGGCGCCAGTTCTTCGGGACCAGGTCTCATTGATCTCTGAATAGGCTCGATTGATCAATTTCCACTTTTCAGGCTTTACACCCGTCAAACTGCGCGTGTTCGAATCAGAACCGATCCGGATATCCACATCGAATTCTTCAGCCACCAGCTTTGAGACAGGATCGGGCCGCAGAAGTTGATGTTCGGAGGCTTCGGTGAGGAATATGTAGCGGATATTCTCAAGATCGACGGCGATGTGCGGATGCCCGCCTGCTTTGAGCACCTGACGATAAACCTCTGCAATCAAGGGTGTCGCGATGGGTTCAAGTGGATACCCCCGAATGATCACCTTGTCGTTCTCTTTGACCTGGGTGGAGTAATGCACCAGGATCCTGGCGAGATTCTCGATGCGTGGATCGTTCATAATGACAATTTCTCCTTGTAGGCTTCAAGTGGAAGATGTGAAAGACTGCTTGAACGACTTCAGGATGGGAGAAACCTTCTCCCTGCCCTTTTTATTTTACGACTTTGGTTTGGCTGGAAAAAGTATCACCCCCCACCAGTTTAATGTGTGTTTTGCCTCTTGAAATTTGGCTCTAAATTTCGTACAATGTTAATGAAGACAACAATATTGAGGCCGGCCTGCTTTCCACGAAGGCAGGTTTTTAATTTAATTCGCGCCGCTGCCCAGCTTGATCCTTTCCTGGATGGAACAGCCTGGAAATTGGATAAATGCAGTTCAGCTACTTAATATCAGCCAGGATCTGATTGACCGTGCGTTTCGCCATCGTAACAAATTCCGGGTTCGTTTCGGGATAGTACGGAATGATCATCAATGCCTGGTGTAAAGCGTACCCTTGTGCACGCGACCAGGTCGCGTCATCCACGCCCAGTGCCTGTCTGAATAGGGCGCGTCCGGCCGGGTTAAAACGCTCCATGCGGGAACCACATCCGCAGCCGGATCGCCGATGCCCACTCCGCCAAAGTCAATCACCGCGCACAGGCGGCCAGCCTGGACGAGCAAATTGGACTTCAGCAAATCCCCATGGATCCAGACAGGATCACCATTCCAAGGCAGGCGCCTCAAGTGAATGCGCCCAGAGCGTTGAGACCGCTTCAACATCGATGACACTGCGGGACGATCCAATTGCTGAACGTGTCTGCGCGTCAAGTTCCAATAACGGAGGCCGGCCGCCGGGAGGTGCTCCGGTCCCATCCAGACTGCGAAGTTCCAAAATGAAGTTAACCAGATCATAAGCGAACTGGCGCTCATCGGTGATGAGATCATCCTGATATGGAGACCCTTCGATCCAATGATATACCGCCCAGGGACAAGGATAGCCGTGCGCAGGCTTTCCGCGCGCCAGCGGCTTTGGAATATCGAGTGAAATATGGGGAGCGAGTTTTGGCAGCCAGGTCCATTCGTTTTCAAGGCCGTCTGCCCATTTCTTCAAGCGCGGCAACCTGACGCAGAATTCATCGCCAAGACGAAAAATCGCGTTGACAGTGCCTGTCGACCGGACCACCGTTACCGGCAGTTCAGCCAGATGCGGAAACTGCCCGGCCAGCAAACGTTTGACGAGTGCAATGTCTATGGGGATCTCGCCCGCATGCATTTTGAGCTGGGCTTCCCGCTCGAGATCCTGTTCTTGACCATGCCCTGTTCTACCCAAAGCAGCTCCTGATGAACGGCAAGCGGTCGAGCCTGGGCTATAGCCGCTGATAATGATGCCCGGTGAAGCGCTTCCAGCCCTTCTTCGTTTTCGCTTCGACAGCCCAATTCATCCCGCCCAGCTCATCCGGCCAGTAGAGCATGCGCGCCAGCCCGGCCGGCATGTGTGCTTCGAAACCGACGGCCTGCGGGTGAATATCACTGACATCGGCCTGGGTGCCCTGGGAATGTTTGCCATCCGAGGTAAACGACCAGAAGGCGAGCTTCCGATTGTCATCCACGCCAAAAAAGGCCTGCTCCTCGTAGAGGCCGGCCTTGAAATTCCAGCGGGCGATCAATTGTATATAGGTCCCGGCCAATACGGGTGTGAAGCTGCGCGTGCACTGAACGAGGCCCATGGGAGTTTCCGCCTGGGCCTCCCAATCACCGATCAGCGGCGCGAGAGGACCCGAGTTTGCCGCGCCCGCGTTTCCAGGAATATACTGTATTATTCATTACGGCTCCTTTGACAGGTGAATGACTTTCGGTTCATTCCCCGGCCTGGCTCGTTTGATTCCATGCCAGTATAAACAATAACGGATCCTGCGGTAAATGGGCAATATTTCCTAGCCGGCTGGCGGCTGCGGCTTGAACAGATCCCGCAGCAGCAGCACACCGCCAATCCCGGTGACGATCACCGCCAGGATATATGCGACCAGCCCCGCCAGGACGAGCGCCCACTGCCAGCCGCCCGGGGTGGTGCGGCCGGAGGCCAGGCCGGTGGCGACCGCCAGTCCCTGGCTGCCTGCCAGCAGGAGCAGCGCGTGCGCCGAGCCCCCAGCCGATCAGGGCGCGGTATTTGCGCATGCGGATGGCCGCCAGCATCAGAAGGAATCCACCGATCAGCACGAGCGGGAAGAACTCCGCCGGCATCAGGTAATCGAACAGGAAACGACGCGCCTCGATCAGCCTGGCGACAGACAGGACGACCGGCGCGAGCAGCGGGAACAACACCAGCATTGCCCCCAGGATCGCCAGGACCCTGGTAAGCAGAGAATTATTTTTCATGGTTTTACCCTATCCCATATCTCCCTCATCCCCGGCCCTTCCCCCGAGGGGGGAAGGGAGTTGCCCTTGCCCCAGCCTATTCCCAGCTGGGGAAAGGGAGTTGCCCCTGCCCCAGCCTATTCCCAGCTGGGGGAAGGGAGTTGCCCCTGCCCAGCCTATTCCCAGCTGGGGAAAGGGAGTTGCCCTGCCCAGCCTATTCCCAGCTGGGGAAGGAGTCCCTTTCCTTCCGGGAGCAGGGTGGAGTGAGGGAAAGGCTGCCGGGAATGATCGTCCGTCGCGGCCTGCTAGGGCAGCTTCACTTCCAGGTTCGGTAAATTGGATCTCGGCCGGCTGATTGTTTTTATCGTAGGTGGCTGCGCCCAGGTCGATGTCGCCTTCCGTGAAGGTGGAGTCCTGCCCACTATAGACAACCTGCCCATTGATTGCCAGCTTGAGCTGGTTCCCGGAGCAGGTGACGGTGAGATGGTTGGCCTGCAGGCCCTGTTTGATGGCGCTGGAAGGCTGCCAGTCGTCACCGGTCAGGAGCGAGACGTAGTCATTCCCACCGCCTTTGTAGTATCCGGCCGCGTAATAACCGTCCGCTTCGACTTCGAAGATGTAACCATCTGCATTCGATTGGACCCGGCAGCCGACGTGGTAGCTGTAATCGTTGGCGGCGGGCCCGCTGACCGGGGTGGCATCCACATCCATGACTGTATTGCCGAAGAACCGGTTGGATGAGCCGAAAGAGGAGAACTTGTTCGTTTTTGAGATCACAAAATAGGCTCCATCCCGATAGCCCGCCTGATCGTCCGTGGTGCTGTAAATGTCCCAACCGCTTTCGGGATCGCTGAAATCTTCCGACCAGGGCAGGCTGTAGTAATCCGGTGTCCTTGAATTGACCTTGCGCAGCAGGCGAACCCTGGACCCGCCACTGGAAGTGGAATATTCGACCCGCAGAAAATCCCCGTCGACCGATACGGTCTTGTAGGTGACGGTCGAGCTGCCGTTCTCGTCCGTGTAGGTATAGGTCCAGCTCAGGCTGGTACCGTCCCAGGATTGGTTTTCAAGGATGCGCGTGCTTGTCCCGGCCATGTTGATGGCAGTCACGACAGGTTTGCCAGCCTGTGATTCAATGCTAAAAACCACCTCCCCGATCTGCCAGTAGCCGGCCAGACCGGATGGCTGGTTGGCAGGCGGCGGGGGAAGCGTGGGCGCGGGTGGGTTGGTCGGCAGGGGGGCGGTGGCCGGTGTGACTGTGACCGTCAGCATGGGAAGGATCGAACCGCAGGAGCAGGCAATCAGCGCCATCCCGAGGATGGCTCCGCCAAGGATAAGGTGGAATTTCCGGGTTATATGCATGGGTATGCTCCTCTCGAATGGAACTGCTGATTAAAGTATAGCACGGGTGTCAATATCCACCGGGCGGCCCGGGTGTGGGTATAAAGATTGGCTGAGTTTTTCTCACCGCAGAGCACGCAGAGAGCGCGGAGATCACCTTTATAAACCTTCGCAAACCTGCCTGGTGCGAACCTTAATCGTGATAGCCTTGCGGGTTTTCCTGACCAGCCAGAATGGCCCTGAAATCGGTCAGCGATCCGGCAAAAGCGCCGGGTTCGAACTCATCAAAGCTGCCCGGGCGCGGCAGGAGTATGTTGAGACAATGCATCGCCATGCGCACCTGCATACGCTTTGTAAATGAATCGTCATTGCTGCAGCCTGCATCCGCCAGAAATCCATTGCGCAATCCGGGCGGATAATACCACCAGAGCGTCGCGCCAATATCCAGGGCCGGGTCATCCAGCGTCATGGAATCCAGGTCGATCAGGTAAAGCTCCCCACCCGACGAGATCAGCCAGTTGGCGTTGCAGATATCGTTGTGCGAGGCCACCAGGCCCGACCCCTGAAAGGCCATGACCTGCTGCCTGAGATGGGCGAGACTTTCATCCACGAAGCCGGCAACCTGGGGGACCTGTGACCGATACCATTCCCATTTTTGTTGAAGGCAGCCAAGCGCCTCCAATCCGGCAGTGGAATACAAGATTGAAGGGTACTTCCGGGAGGACCTGTTGGACTGCGGGGCTGTGATGAACCTTCCCAATGGCTGAGGCAAATTGTTCAAGACGTTCACGATAGTCGCGGCGGGAGGGATTTTTTCCAGGGATGTACGGTTGAACGCAGGATGGATGTGCCGTCTGGCAGGGAGCCGTATGCCAGCACGGGCGGCGTCAGGCCGAGGGAGGCCACTGCCCGGTAGCGATCTAGCCTGCGCGCCCAACTTAACAAAGCAGGTACGCCCGCCAGTGTGAGCGAAATAGGTTTCATGGCCGGTCCCTTTCGGAAGCGTGAAATCCCAGGAGCGGCCCGGGAAATGTGCCTGCAGGAAAGCCAGGACTTCCTGCTGATGTCTCTGCCGGTCCTGCATGCCAGAGGATTTGCTCACTCCGCTATTGGGCGATGACATAATTTTTATCACCCCACCGCAAGACTGGTTTGAGCGAAGATCTTGTGGCGCTGACCGGGTGGACCGTTTACACCACGCCCCATGTGCAGATCGTAGCGGACCGGCTCGAAGCCGTGCCGCTGCAGCAGCTCGAGGGCGGCCCGGTTCCCGGCAGGGACGTGCAGCGAGAGCGATTCTTCGAATGAAAGACCCAACGCAGCCTGCAGCAGCGCTTCGGCGGATTGCGGTTGGAGCATGACCCACGGGCCGATGCGGGGCGTTTGTGCAAACAAGTATCCGGCCAACTGCCCGGCCGCATCCCGCTGCAGGAAAGCGCGCCCGGGAAAAGCCTCCAGCAGGGCCTGGAACAGCTTGCGGCGGTCGGCCCCAAATACAGGCGTGTCGGCTTGAACCAGTTCATCCAGGTCAGGCACTGTCAGGCTTTCTACAGTTGCATTGCCAGACGGCGCGGCGGAATGTCCCTGGCGTGTAAGCGCAACTGTCTCATCATAGGGGACGAAGCCCAGGCTTTCATACAAATGGCGGCCGGCTTCGCTGGCATCCAGCGTCACCAGGGGTACCCCTTTTTCCTCAAGGTCGGCCAGCACGAACTGCATCAGGGCCAGGCCGATGCCCTGGCGCTGGGCCTGCGGGTGGACGGCCATGAAGCCGACGTGGGCAACTTCGCCATAACTAACCGCCCCGACCACGCCAACGGGAGTATCAGCGCGGGCAGCCACGAACCAGCCATCCGGCTGGATCTGACGGATGAACTGCAGGTCGGACAACCGGCTGGCGGTGGTCTGAAAGGCCAGTTTCAGGATATCGTCGACTGCTTCCAGATCGGAATCGATCAAAGGACGGATGGAGATGGTCATCAATTAATCCTTGCCTAGATGGTCACAACCTCGAGGCTGCCCAGGGTGACCGGCGTCGCAGACCGCAGGGTATTCTGGATCTCGGCGACCCGGTCGGTCTGGCGCATCAATTCCCGGATCTGGTCTGCGCCCGCCCGGGCCGTGACTCTGGCATGGTAGGTGACATTGCGGGCGGGATCGCCTTCGTTTCCAAAATCGCCCTGCACCTCCACCTCGACCTGTTCGACTTGAATGCCGAGTTTGGCGGCTTCCCGGTAAATATCGTTGCAGTAGCAGGTGGCCAGGGCCAGGAACAATAACTCGCCGCCGTTGGCGCTGGAGCCGAACCCGGTCGGACGGGGAGGAATGGAAAGGTTGTGGACAGCGTCATTGGTGCGCAGCGTGACGTCATGCCGGCCCTGGCTGTTTTCAACCCGTGCAGAGATTTTCATTCGGGACCTCCTTATCCTTCTTTATCCTTACTTCTTACTTATTACCCGTACCTCGTTCCACGCAACGGTTACCTTATTCCTTTACATTTCGTGTGGGTGCCGGAACGTTACTTAATGTGAAATACATTTTCATAACAAGCCCTGAACATACGGCTTGAGTGCCTCCCAGCGATGCATGCATTCCAGGTAGCCGACCACCAGCTTCTTCCAGTTTTCCAGGTCATCCGGCTTTTCCCTGGGGCAATACTCTCCAAGGAACGGCACCAGGCGGTCCACCTGCGTCAGGATCTCATCGAACATCAGCCACCCGATCGGGCCGGACTGCTCCAGGAAATCAGTCTGGAGCGCATCCCGGACGGCGGCTTGATGATCATATTTTACGGTCTTATGTACAAAATGCCAGGCCTGCCTGGACCAGGTCAGGAGTAAATAATCGACTTCATCCAGCCTGCCGCGCAGCGGCAAACCGGCGCTTCCGGCCATGACGAGCAATTTCCCCTGCCAGTACTGGTGCCAGGTTGTATGGAGATGCCCCACAACCACCACCCCGGCAGGGACTGCGTTCAACTCCTGCTGCATGTGCGGGCCGATCTCCAGCATCGGGCTCCTGTCCAGGCTGCCGGGCGAGGCATGGCAGATGAAGACCGCCGGCCCTGGATGGCCATCCAGAAGAAGGCTGGTGGGCAAAGAGCGCATGGCTTCGATCTGGTTCGAAGAGAATTGCCTGGCCCGGTAGCGCATCGGCATGAACTGGATGGAGTTTTTCAGCAGCTCATCCGGCGCAGGGTCATGGAAACGTAGTATGCGTTCTTCTTCATTCCCCAATACAAGCGGGATCTTCCGGTCGCGCAGAATATCCCAGACGGCCTGAGACCCGCTGTAGGCGCTGCTCCCGACCATATCGCCGGCACCAGCGATCAGATCAGGTTTTTCGGCGGCGATATCCTCCAAAACCGCATTCAGGCTGTGAATATTGCTGTGAACGTCGGCAATGACTGCGATCTTCATGATCGCAGCATGGCGTCCAGGCTGTCCAGGAACGGCCGCATGCTCCGGCACAGACCCAGCGCCTGTCCGGCAAAATCGCCGGAGCGGACTGCCTGGTCCGTGAAGGTATGCGCAGCCGTGACCTGCTTGAGCTTGAGCAGTTCGATCTCCGGATGGTCGCGGTCATAGCCTTTCGGCGCAGTCTTGAGCCGTTCGCCTCCGACCGCCCCAAAGGCCTGTACGAAAGCACGCGCCTGGGTGACCTGTTTGAAGGCGGCCGGGTGCGCGTCGATGGCCTGCCGGAAGTGCGGTCAATTGTTCCGGCGTGGGACTATGCAGCCCGCCCGCCACCATCGACTGTCCCTGCGGCTGGATGGAGATGTAATATCCGAGCGGTTGGGACCTCCAGCCACCCGGGGCGATGATCGCGCCCATGTTGGTCTTGTAGGGCGATTTGTCCCTCGAAAAGCGGATATCCCGGTAGATGCGCGCAACACAATCCCGGGCCGACAGGCCTCCCAAATGGTCGGATTCCCGCAGCTCATCGATCAGGCTGTCGATCAGCTGCATGAAAGTGAGGCGGGCGGACTCGTAGGCCGGGCGGTGCTGGTCGAACCAGGCCTTGTTATTGTTGCGGCTCAATTCGTCCAGGAAACCGAGCACGGGCGCCAGGTTGAGAGAGGTGGGCATGGCTGTCTCGCTATCCGGTCCGCCGGGGGATAAAAACACTCAACCTGCGGCGGGCCAAAGGTTATTCCAATAAAAATGGTTTCATCGCCGCCCATTGATCCTTCCAGGCATGCGGGACGAGTTCCTTCACCAGCTCGGGAGGCATGCCGGCGGCCATGATCGCCCGGTCTTCGGGCTCCAGGTTGAACAGCACAAACGGGATGGCCAGGAAGGGCGGATTGGCATGTTCCTGGGCATGTTTTGCCATGCCGGCGCTGGCACGGCCCTGTTCTTCCGGATCCATCACTTCAGCCACGCTTCCGGGTTGAAATAATGTTCCTCGGTCTGGATATGCGGCCTCCAGATATCATAGATCTGGCGCACGCAGTCGACCAGGCGGGTCAGGGCAGCCTCATCGCCGTCGGCTGCGACAGAGTCGTTTGCCGACCGGAGAGAGTCCAACAGGACGACAATTTCCTGGTGGTTTTTGGCCAGCCGGTCATACGGCGCAGCAGGGATTTTCTCTTTCAGGAGCGGAAAGGCGATCTCGTCTTCGCCGACATGGTGCCCATCCAGCACCACTGCCAGGCTATGCGTATAGTCGGTGTACCCTTTGCGCAAACCTGCGTCCGGGAAACCGGCTTGAATGAACTCTTCACCGCGTGCAAGCGTAACGGTAAGGGCACGCGTAAGGACCCGGTGGATCCGCAATAGATCCTGGGCGAGGCCGGATTGGTTTTGATTGGATGACATAAGAATTCTCTCCTTTCTGTTTCTTCGTAAGGAAATGCGGGGGTAAAAGTTCATGGGGATAAATTATCCCGATAATAACCCCTTTTACCTCTTTTACCTGTGATCCTTAAGATTTTCTAACATTTTCACCACGAAAATGATTGAAGTCATTCATCCCTTGTCTGGCTTACCCTCTAGACAGGTGTGGTTGAATATCCAAAAACCAACCTGCGCGCTAATCTTTCCGTAAAAGCAGGACCGAATTGAGCACCAGCAGAAGCGACAGTCCGATATAGGAGAAGATCTGGATGAGCGTGCCTTTGAAACCTTCGTTGATGCCATTGTAGGTTATCCAGAGGATAAAGAGTAAGTTCCCGGCAACGGCCAGGTATTTGAAGAGGTTAATGATAGTTGTCTTGTCCATTCTTATTCTCCTGGCTGCATTATAGTCCGCTAACGGGGCAAATAGCCGGACCTGCCTGTGCAGGTGGGGGGTGCGATCAGCGGGAATTTGCGCGATAATAAAAGTGGATGCATGGCAGATTTATAGCTGTTCTTGTCCGTTCTGTTTGACCGAGAGGAGGATTCGCTATGGCTGGCAAAAAGTTCCATGGTATTCCCTATGTTTTATGGAACCCGTGGACTCCCATGGACACTTATCTGAAATTTTTCGGGTTTGGCCCCACTATTATCACGCGGGGGGAAGGAATTTATGTATATAACGACCGGGGGAAACGCTTCATCAACGCCAATTCATGCACCTGGAATACAGCCCTTGGCTACGGCCGGGAGGAATTGATCGAAGCCGCCAACCGACAGATGCATGAGCTGCCTTTTAGTTCCACCTGGGGACTTTCCCACCCTAAAGCCATCGAGCTGGGCGCAAAACTGATCGAGATCAGCTCCGGAAATTTTTCCCACGTGTACCTGGGTGCAAATGGCTCCGAGGCGACGGAGACGGCCATGAAAATGGCCCGCAATTACCACCGCTTGAGTGCGGATCCGGACGAGCGTGAGCGTTTCAAGATCATATCTCTCCGAGGCGGTTATCATGGCCTTGGTTTTGGGGCCGTCAGCGCAGCTGGATCGGATGAGTTCTCCAACTTGTTCGGGCCGCTGCTGCCCGGTTTTATCCCCATCGATCCACCCTACTGTTACCGCTGCCCATACAACCATGAAAAATATCCAGAGTGCGGGCTGGAGTGTGCGGAGGCGCTGGATAAAACCATCCAGGCGGAAGGCCCTCAAACGGTGGCAGCCTTCATCCTGGAGCCCGTTATGGGAGAACTTGGCGTGGTTGCCGGGCCGCCTGAATACTACCAGCGCATTGGAGAGATCTGCCGTAATAATGGCGTGCTGCTCATTGCCGATGAGGTGACCACCGGATTTGGGCGCACGGGCAAGTGGTTTGCGACGCAGGACTGGGAAACACAGCCGGACATTCTCTGTCTTGGTAAGATCATCTCGGGAGGCTACCTGCCGCTCTCGGCCGTTCTGACAACCGAAGCGATCTTCAAACGTTTCAAGGGGATGCGTTTTAAAAGCGGGTCAACCCATTCCGGACATCCAGTCAGCGCAGCAGTCGGGCTGGCGGCGATCGACCTGATCGAGCGCGAGCACCTGGTGGAAAACGCCGCCCGGATGGGCGGCTATATAAAAGCAGGCTTTGAAAAACTCAAGGCCTCGCATGAGATCATTGGGGATGTGCGCGTGGCGGGGTTGATGTGCCAGATCGAACTGGTCAAGAACCGTCAGACCAAGCAGTCCTATTCCGAAGACGAGCTGCTCGATATCGTCCTGGATATCAGCCTGCACGGCGCGCTGATCTCGCTGGATGGTGTGCGTTTCTTCCCGCCGCTTATTATTGACACGCTGGTAGCCGATGAGATCCTGGCTATTCTCGACAAATGCCTACATGACAGCCAGATCCGGCGGGTGGGCCGTAAAGTGCGCCAGGCCGGCGAGATGGCTGCGGCCTGGATCCAAACAGGGTAAGGTTCATTCAGCCCTCAAAGCGGATCTGCCTGCAGCATATCTGCATGCTTTATCAGGCCAGCAGTCTGGGAACCGGTCCGCCCAACGGTTATTTTTGAATGAGCGGCAGGTAATTCCCAGCGGAAGATAACGGCTGCCAGGACAGCTGCGCGCCGGCCCAGCCGCCGTTCTCCCACATCTCCATCTTGATCGTATGAGTTCCGGCGGTGAGGGCGATGTTGAGGCTGTCGGTCAGCCGGCAGTTATCGCACCAGTTCTCGATCTCAAGTACATCGTCAATATAGAGGCGCGCACCGTCATCATGGAACATATCGAAACGATAAATCCCGCCAACCGTGAAGTTCACAGTGCGGGTCCAGCGGGCGGAAAACGCATCCGGGGTGATCAACGGATCGGGTGAATCCCCCAGCCAATCAAAGTTGAGGGCGGCATCATTGCGGCAGAGCGCGGGCGACCCGCTCAAGCTGATATTGTTCCAGTACTCGCCCTTCCATTCGGTGATCGGGGGGCAGGCCTCGATGGTGGCGGTGAATGTCGGCAGCAGGGTCGGAGTGGATGTCTGGGTCGGTGTACTGGTCGGCGTGGGCGTAAGCGTGCTGGTCGGCGAGGGCGTAATTGTGCCCGTGCGGGTGGGGGAGGGCGTCCGGGTGCGCGTCCAGGTGGGAGTAGCAGTCCGGGTGGGTGTGGGCGAGGGCGTGCTGGGAGTCAGAGACTGCCAGTTGAATTGGGCCGCGGCCGATCCACCGCCATCCACCATCTCCAGCTTGAGGGCATGCTCCCCGGACTTCATGGGAAGGGTGAGGCTGTCGGTTTGACGGCAACCGCTGCACCACCAATCCCCCACCAGCACATTATCAACGTAGAAGCGGGCGCCGTCGTCGTGGAGAAAATCGAAGCGGTAGTCGCCGCCCGAAAAATTCACCGTACGAGTCCAACGCGCAGAAAAATCCTGCGTGACAAGCGGATCGGGGCTGAGGGCCTGCCAATCGAAGTTGAGAATATCGCCATCATCCCTTACCAGGATCGGGTGATCGCTGAGGCTGAGATTGTTATAGTATTCGCCGCGCCAGCCGGTGATATCCAGGCGTTCCCACCACAGCCTGGCGTTGGCCGCGCCGCTGTTTTCAACCATTTCCATCCGGACAGTATGGTCGCCGGCGCTCAAAGGGATGTCCGTCGTTTCCCAGGCGCAGCAGGAGGCCCAGCCATCCAGTTTCAGGAGGTTGTCCACATACAGCCTGGCCCCGTCGTCATGCAGCATGTGGAAGCGGTAGGTGCCGGCCGGGAAATTCCAGGCGCGGGTCCAGCGCCCTGAGAAATTATCCACCGGAATGGCGGGATCGGGCGAGTCGTACTGCCAGTCGAAATCCAGCCCGAAATCATCGCGCGTCAACCAGGGATTCCCGCTCAGGCCGGTATTTTTGAAATATTCCCCTTTCCAGCCCAGGAAGGGCTGCCAGGTGAACTGGCCTGTCCAGGTATTGTTGGTTTCATCTGACTCTGCAACGGTATTGTCCGCGTCGGTGACCAGCCTGACGGTGTGCAGACCCGGCGATGGGATCGTTTCGAGCCAATCATCGAACCCGCCCACGGAGCCGCCGCCGAAATTGGAATAGCCGTAGCGCACGTAGCGGGTATCATCCACCCATAGTTCCACGTAGAAGGGACCGGTTGCCGTAGCGGCCGCGCTGTTGATGAAATGCCAATCGAAGAATGCAGCCGCGCCGGCATAGAGCGTATTGAGGGTGTGGCCGCCCTGGATGGAAGAGGCGACGACCGGATCTGGATAACCGGGCGGCGCATACGGGCGCAGGTCGACCAGCGATGAAATCGTGACCGAATCGCTGGCGAGGGCTGAATAATTGCCGCGCGAATTGAGCGTACGCGCTTCGAGGGTATGCGCACCATCGCCGAGGGAAGCAGTGGTAAAGCTGAAATTCTCGTTGTCCGAATTGAAAGTCCCATCGCTGGCAGATGCGCCGGTCCAGCCGCCGCCATCCACACGGTATTCCACCTTCGAGATCGTATTGATGGTGACATCATTCAGATTGGGCGAATCGTAGGGCAGGTCGGTGGCATTGCCGGTATAGGTGAGGCTGTGATTCCCGGTCGGGTCGGGCGAATACGCATTCAGGGTGGTACGCGGGGTGGTGTCGACCGGATCGAAGAGATTGTCCCCGTCGGAATCCCGCCAACCGATCTGGACACGCGTATAGGTCTCCACGGTGGTCGAGTCGATGGTCTGGCTGCGCATGATGCAGTTGGTGTTGGAGGCACAGCTCTGGTAGGCGCTGTTCTGGCTTTCACCGTAAAGATAACCGCTGCGGTCGGTGCACTTCACCTGGGCGCCGGCGTATTCATCCAGGGCTCCAAAAGTATGCCCCATTTCGTGCGCCAGGACACTGTCCATGTTGTTGATGCCCCAACCGTCATTATCATAGGTCATCACGAGCCACGGGCCATTGATGTAGGAGTAAGCGAAATTCCCATTCGGGAATAAGTTGTCCACATCATTGTAATCATTGACGACGAAGATCGTAAAAGCCCACCGGGTGCCATAGGCGCTGCGCAGGTCGTTGTTATAGTGCCTGACCTGGTCGAATTGGGAGGCCTCGGAATACCCCAAATTGTCCATCACCTGGTTGATCCAGAGCCCTTCATCGCTGGAGGCATGTGTGATCGGCTCGTAGCCGGTCGGGATGGTGCGCCTGGCCTCATAGTAGAAACTGAGGTTGGCGCGTGAATCCTGGGCGGCCCACCAATTCAGCCCGGACACGATCTCGCTGGTCGACTGGTCCATCTGGGCGCTCGTCCAGTTCTCGCTGTTCGCATCGATGGCCCCGCTGCTTTCCGGAAAGACGATCCCGACCGCAACGCTGCCGATCAAATAACTGCTGGTGTCGTAATATCCGGGCGCCTGCTGGAGGCCGGGATTTTGCGGCGCCGGGACGACCAGCGCATCATTGATAAGCGCCCTGCGGGCCGGCTGGCCTGGTTCGGGAAGTTTCGAAAGCGGCCGGCGTTCGACGAAAAGCTGGTCCCAGGTTTGAACGGCGGCCTGACCGGACGGGTCCAGCCCTGCGATGACCCGGGGATCAACCAGGCCGCGGTAGATGGCCTGGATGCCGGCCTGGCCGGTCAAAGCCGGATCGAGCGCGGCCGGAAAGCGCCCCATCAGGATCCTGGGGGGAAGGATATGGGTGATGCGGCCGCCGCGGCTTTCAATCAGGGCGACCGCCTGGCTGGGGCTGGTATTCGCTTTGGCATCCAGCACGACCAGGGCATCGACATTCTGGTAGGGATCGCTGCCGGTCTGGGCGCGTGAAATCCTTGTGGCCGGGAACAGGATGAGCGCCGCAAGGATTGCCAAACGGATCCAGAATTTCATAAATTTCCTCCATGGTAGTAAACCCCGCCAGAGGGTTATTCGAACGCGAAAAGCCTGTCTACCATATAGAGTATAGCACGGCTATCCATCCCTGAAGGCATTTTCCAGACTTGAACGTTTCAACGTTTGAACGTTCAAACGTTCAAACGTAACGGTAAGTCTCTCTCCTAAAACACAGATATTTTTTTTAAGAAATTCGTTTATCGGCGTCCAAATCCCGATTATGCATGCTCGTGCGTGGTCCCAAGCGACTGGAGGATCTGCCCGACCTGCTGGCGGAGCACTTCGTGCCCCTCAGCGCGGCCTGCTCATCGCGCAGCCGCATGACCTCCTTGTGCTCCTCGAGCAGCATCGAAAGCAGGAAGACTTCGAAGGGCAGGGCGTGCGCGGCGTACTGGGCAGCCGCCAGGTGCTGGCGGGCGCTGGTGAAGAGGTCATCCAGGGCGAGCTGGTCCGAGCGCCGGAGGGCGCGCCGGAAGCGGGAAAAGGCGGCTTCTTCCTGCTGGAAGACAATGGTGGAGGTGGGGAGGGTTCGGCCCATGGTTTTTTAGTCCTATAGTCTTAGAGTCTGATAGTCGGATAGTACGTTGGCACGTTGGAACGTTCAAACGTTGAAACGTGCCAACGATTAAAACAACCTGAGCGGTTCGGGGGGTGGGGGGGCGGTCTGGATGAAATACGCCTCTGGGGTGGCCTGCTGGAGCATGCCGAGCAGTTCGATGGCGGTCTGGCTGGGGACGGCCGGCGGATGGACGCTGACCACGCCGCCGGCGGCCCGCTCCAGGCGGTGCAGGTGCAGGATGCAGGAGCGCAGCAGGCGCTTGCGTTCCCCGGCCTGGACCGAACTCATCGTAGAACGTGTTGAGCAGGTCCAGGACGGCGAAGGGCTGCTGTGTGGCGGGGGTGCTTTCGAGCAGCGCCAGCACCTGGTAGCAGGTGAAGGCCCGCGCGACCGTGATGCGCTCCAGCACTTCCGGCCGCCCGGCTGCCAGGCGGGTCAGACCATAGGCGTTGAAACGGTTGCCGCCGTCCAGCACGCGGATGGCCTGGCGCTGCCCGAGACGGGCGATGGCGGTCAGCATGGTGGCGTTCAGGCTGCGCGGCCCGACCAGGAGGATAAAACTTCCAGCTTTGGGTTCGATGGATGTGAGCATGCATACAGGGTAGCATATCCCGGCAAAAAAGGAATACCTCCCTGGGAGGCCTCCCAGGGAGGCGCTGCATATGGGGTGGGAGGTGGGGAGGAGGCGCCAGTTCTGGGGGTTGCGGGAAATAAAAAGCCCCCGGGGTCGGGGGCTTAATCGGGATGGTTATATTACGGTGTAATCAGGAGCAGAGGGAACAGAGGAGCTTCATCCCAGCAGGACGTTATTTCTGGAAAGCCGGAGCAGACCGGAACGGCCAGGCCGGCCTCCAGCGGGGCCGGGTTGGGAGGTGGGGCGGGAGTCGGGTCGAAGTGTTTTCCCTGGACAATCGGAACAAGTGTCAGACTGGTCCTGGTCCGGGTCGGAAGGGGCGTAGGCGTTACCTTCTTGGTTTTGGTCGGAAGCGGAGTGCAGGTGGGCTTTGGCGTCTTGGTCGGGACCCGGGTCGGAGTGAAGGTAGGGGGTGGGACCGGAGTTCAGGGTGGCCGTTGGCAGCGGGGTATCGGACGGAAGCGGCGTGAGGGTATCCGTCGGGATCGGGGTGATCGTAGGTGTCGGGCGCGGAAGATCGGTCGGAGAGGGGGTGAAGGTATCCGTTGGCAACGGAGTATTGGTGCGAGTCGGGGTCAAGCTGGGCGTCGGGGTGTTGGTACGGGTCGGAGTGGGGGTGAAGGTTTCCGTCGGCGCGGGGGTAAGAGTGCGAGTCGGAGTGCGGGTGATGGTATCCGTCGGCGCGGGGGTAATGGTCCCAGTGGATGTGAAGGTAGGCGTGCGCGTCGGCGTATAGGTCGGGGTGGAGGTCTTGCTTGGCGTGGATGTCGCTGTCCTGGTGAAGGTCGGGGTGGGGCTGGAGGCGGGATCCTGCGTCGAGGTGGAGGTGGAGGTGGCAAGAATATCCGGAGCGAGGGATGGAGTAATATCGGGAAGAGCGGTCGAGGTAAACGTGCTGATGGGCGTGAGGACCGTCGTTTGCGTTGGGAGGGCCGTCTTGACCGAATCGGTTGGGGTGATCCTTTCATCCGAGTTCGCAGGGGCGGTACCACCCACCAGAGCGGAGGGGGCGACGACGGTTATTTTGGTGTTGATATCATTCTTAACGGACCGGAACCATCCCAGGTTGGTTGCGGCCACTACCAGCGCTCCGATGGAGATCATGCTGACGACCGACAGGATGATCGCATTTGTCGCGGCGGCTGAGCCGGCCTGGATGCCACCCAGGATCCTTCGCAAGATTAGCTTACTTGCAATCATGATCCCCGCGGCGGGAACGGCGCCGAGGAATTTGTCGCGCCGCTTCGACAAAAGCTCAGGCGGATATTCCGCCTGGCTGTCCTTGAGCCCGGATAATAAAGCCTTGATCTCTTTTGCGTTCATTGCATCATTGTTCTTCATGGCTTACTACCCAGGCTTTTCTGCAGTTTCAGGATGGCGCGTGTTTGCAGGGATTTGATCGCATTGATGTCTTTGCCCAGGATGTTGGCGGTTTCCTGCAGGCTAAGCTCTTCCTGGAAGCGCAGAATGATGACATGTTTCTGTTCCTCAGTCAGGTCATTCTGGATGGCTGAGGATAATTCTTTCAGCAGGTTTTGTTCCTCCACCTGTGAGTCAACGGAATCGCCCTGCCGGTTGCGGTCGACGTCATCGAGGGGCACGGTTCGTTTGCGCTCGCGGGCATGATCGATAAAGATATGATAGGTGATCTGGTAAAGGTATGATCTCAGGTTCGTCTTGGGGCCTCCGCCTCGGGACACCTGTTCAAGGAATTGATTAAAAACGTCGCCCACGATCTGGTCCGCTTCAAGAGGATCTTCGCATAAACGCAGCGCGTACCTGTAAATGGGACGCGAATACAGATCAAAGATTGCTGCCAGCGCACTCTGATCCAGATGGTTCTTTTGTTCTGGATCCTGCTTCTTTTTTGCCATAGATCTCGGCTTCAGCAATCCCACATGCATGACGGAGAAAAGGCCCAAAGGTTCTGCACGATTTTGTTAACCTGGTTTCAATTAAATGCCAAACATCCACGGTTATGGACACTTATTGTATTCGGTTTTGTACAATGCATGGATCGGATCGATGAAGGCTGTAATGTTTCCGCGTGTATATTGTACTGCACACCAGTTGTTTTTAATTATATCTTAATGTTCCGGATTGCCAGCCATGCGGGCAATTCCTGACCAGGGTAAGGTTAAGGGGAGGCTAGCGGCCTGGCAGCCTCAGAGCCAGGGAGGCCAGGCCGCGGGTGGTGACCGTGGTGGTCGCCCTGGCTGGTTGCGAGGCTGGGGGAGTTGGTATATACTCGTTGAGATGAAATCGGACCATCCTTTGCCCTGCTGCAGAAAGGACCACAGGCCATGTCTCCGTTGAGTTTTGCCCAGGCCATCCGGCCGCTGTTCCGGGATGAGGACGTTGAAGAAATGAAGTACCAGTCTGACTTCGACCTTTCGAAGTACGAAGATGTGTGCGCCCGCGCGGCCGACATCTACGAGCGCCTGTCCGACGGCTCGATGCCGAGCGACGGGGCCTGGCCGGCAGAGCAGATCGCCAGGCTCAAGCAGTGGATGGACGAGGGCATGGCTCCTTAGGCAGATCGCCGGCACCGGACGGGTCGGGTGCCCGGTGCGGGCGGGATAAAATGAGCTGCGCCGTGCCCTGCGGCGATGGGCCATCTTATAAACGCTTGAGGCACAGCATGAGCCAGCCTGACGACATCAACGAACGCCAGCATTTCAACCACTGGTCCGAGACGTATGAGCGTTCCATCACGCAGTGGCTGTTCTTCGACCGGGTTCACCGGGGCGTCCTGAGGCGCGTACCGGCGGACTTTACCCCCACAAGGGTGCTGGATATCGGCTGCGGTACCGGGCGGCTTCTGCGCCGGATGCAAAAACGCTGGCCGGCGGCTGCCCTGACAGGCGTCGACCTGGCCGAGGGCATGCTGGCCCAGGCGCGCAGGCGAACCGCCGGTGCCACGATCTACCAGGCGCCAGCCGAGCACCTGCCCCTGGAGAGCGGCTCGGTCGACCTGGTCACCAGCACAGTCTCTTTTCACCATTGGAGCGACCAGGCCGGGGGGATCGGCGAGGCGGTGCGCGTTTTACGCCGGGGCGGTTTGTTCATCCTGGCCGATATGAGCATTTCCCGCCACGGCCATCCGCTGGCGGGCTGGCAGGTGCGGCGCATGTTCGAGCAAGCCGGGCTGTCGATCCGCTCGCAAACCCATCCGGTACCGTTTTTTGCATTTACCGCCGGTGAAAAGATATAGGGCTCCCTTTATATGAAGGTAGGACACTTCCCTCTCATAATAACCTCTACAGGCTGCGCCAAATAGCCTGATACCAAGCCGGATGTTCTTGATTCATGCCGGTCAACCCACGAGAAAGGAATATAATTCCTTAATCATTCTGATGCGGGGAGAACCATTGACCTGCGGAAACCATAATTCTGGAAAGGAGTTGGACTTGAAAGTTAAAGACCTGCTTTCCCCCATAACCCGCTATCAAGCCGACCGCGACGCCGGCTCCGCTGCAGGCCACCTTCGATCCCAAGAAACCGGGTGTGACCCGCATCCATTTGATCCCCTTAAGAACCAGCACCCTGAAACGCAATCCCAGCATCGTGTTGATCAACGGCTGGCATATGTTCCTGATCGGTCCATCCTGGGCGGATCTTTTACGTGCCTTCATCGATGTTCTTTATAAAAAAACAGAACCCGGCCGGCAGCTTTCCCAGGTTGAGCTGGATGGGATCCTCGATTCTGTTGTGGAACAGATGCACGCGCTGTATCCCTCGGTTCCCAGGGAAACACTGCTGGATGACCTGAACGAAATCGTGGCGCTGTGTATTGCCGTGGCCCACGGCGCCGAAGTGCCGCCTGAAATCCAGCAGGAGGTTTCCTGGCAGGAACTGGCGCAGGCACATGAAAGCCCCCCAGCGCATGGACCTGCTGGTCATCGCCGATGATCGAAGCCGGCGAATGGGTCTGCCCGCTGCACTGCAAGGGCTGTTATGCCACCCGGCAGCCGGCCATGCAGATCGACAAGTCCCTTTCAACGGAAGAATGGAAATCCATCATCGATAAATGCCGTGAAGCCGGCATCCCGCAGGTGACCTTTACCGGCGGCGAACCCACCCAGCGCGAGGATCTGATCGAATTGATCGATCATGCCCACTGGCATGTCACCCGCTTGAATACCAATGGCATCAATCTCACTCCTGACTATGCCAAAAAGCTGTTCGATGCCAACCTGGACGCGCGTGCAGGTGACGCTTGTATTCCCAGGATGCCGGCGTGCATGATAGCCTGGTCGGCAGGCAAGGCGCCTGGCCAAAAACCGTCCAGGGCATCAAGAATGCGCTCGAGGCCGGTCTGAGCGTCAGCGTCAATACCCCGCTGGTCCGCATGAACTCAGAATATGAGGAAACGCTCAAATTCATCCATGGGCTGGGTGTGAAATATGTCTCCTGTTCCGGCCTGATCCCGGCCGGCGCGGCGCAGGACCAGATCAAGGCCGGGGCAGCGCTTTCGAACGCCGAATTGATGGAGGTCATGCGCACAGCGGTGGAGACTGCCAAAAGCCTGGGCCTGGACCTGACGTTCACCAGTCCCGGCTGGCTGACGCAGGAACAGATCCGGGAGCTGGGGCTTGCGGAGCCGATCTGCGGCGCCTGCCTGACCAACATGGCAGTCATGCCCAATGGGGCGGTCACGGCCTGCCAGTCCTGGCTGGCTGACCCGGACGGGCTGGGTAATATGCTGACCACGCCCTGGCACGACATCTGGAATAACTCCAAATGCAAGCAGATGCGCCGGACCGCTCCAGGAGGGCTGCCCGCTTGAATGAAACGCTTGGAGAAGGAGGCTGGCGCAATGACCCGCCGAAGGATCCTCGCGCATCACGTTCATTCTTTATGCTGGCGGTTTCGCATCCGGCCCGGTGTGGCGCTGGCCCAGGCGCGCCGGTACGGATGAGATCAAGGATTACGCCATCGATATCCTTCCGCAGGCGGATGGCAGCCTGGTGGATACCTATGCCATCAATTGGTGCGTCATTTCCAATTCCGCCGGACCGCTGACCTGGATCACGCTGGGCATGCCCAACGAGCAATATCAGATCGTGAGTTCCAGCGGAGATGTCGCCTCGGTCAGACCCGATAATGAAGGCTTCGATTACAAGATCAGGATCGACCTGCCGCGCGAGGTGAATGCCGGCGATTGTGTCAATTTCACCGTGCAGATCCATCAATATGGGCTGGCGAACCTGGATAAGAGCACCGACCAGATCGGTTTTCAATTCACCCCCGGCTGGTTCAATGATGTCCCGGTGGACCATTTACAGGTCACCTGGCACCTGCCGTCCGATCGCAACCCAATTGAAATCTCTGGCCCCAAAACCGGCCACTCAAACTGACAGCCAGGCGGTCTGGGAGTCTGGCTTTGCAGCCGGGTGAGAAATACCCGATTTCGGTCGTCTATGATAAAGCGGCCTTCCCCGATTTCAACCCGGCTCAAACCGGCCTGCCGCGGTTCTTCCGCTCCGGCCACGCAAGGACCTGCTCCGCCCACGGCGGTCTCAAGCGCATCCGGGAGATTCGGGTGCGACGGTTCCTTTGGCACCGGTTGCAATTCCAGCGTTATCCCTGTCCACCTGCATTTGCGGGTGCATGCTCCTGATCGTGGTCCTGGTCGTCTCTGATCGTGGTATCCGCGATTGATCGGCAGCGCCGGCCAGAAGCTATCGCGGGGGTGGATTTTTGGGAGGCTATCCGCGCGGCGGCGGCTGGCTGGGCGGAGGCGGGTGGCTGGTTCAGGCGGCGGGGGCGGTGGGGGCGGCGGGAGCATTCCCAGCCGGACGGGCGGCGGCAGCGGATTGTTCGGCGGGCGCGGCATGAGCTGTGCGTGTGTTTCCAGCGGCTGCGCCTGCGCCTGTGCCGGCGGCGGCCGGGCGGGCTGCAGCCGCAAGGGTTTTGATGTCTCGAGCTTGTTCAAAGTCAGGCAGGGATAAGAACAGATCATGAAATTGAACCGGACCGGCATCCTATTGTTCAGCTGCTGTCTGATCGTGATCGCTCCTGATGGGCTGCAGCGCGCTCCGTTCGAACACGCCCGCGCCCACGCCCACGGTGGAATGGCAGGTAGGCATGCCGCGCGCCGGGCAGCCGGCCTTCCCGGCGCTGGGGCAGTACTGGATCATCGATAATGGCTGCGGTTTTGACCTGGAAAAGGTCAAGATCGCGGATGCGATGTTCGAAAAACTGCGCACGGATGGGATTGCCGAGGTGGCGATCATCTGCCAGACGGGCATCGTGAACAAAGGCGGCACCAATGACGATAAGATCTGGCTGCGGGATTGGGCGCGCTGGGCCAAGATGGGCAGCGTCCAGGACAGCCGCTCGGTGGTGTGGTTGATCCGCCCGGATGCCAAACCGGACGAGCAGCGCATCACCGATCGAAATCTCGCGCTGGTTGTACTGGTACACCGCCATTGATTATGCAGATGGCCTCAAGGAGGCCGCCAATTATGCCAACGCGGGTGACTTTAACGGCGCGCTGGTTGTCCATCGCGCGCAACACGGATGAAAAACTGCGCCAGTTATGGGTCACGCATCAACCCACGCCCACACCCTGACAGCTGTTGTAAAATAGTTCAGGTTCGAGTGATGATCAATGATCAATTCGAATTCAATAAGGAGAGAAAAAATGAAAAAAATTGGGTTTGTCATAACTTTGCTGGTGATCCTGGCGCTGGCCTTGAGCGCCTGCCAGGCCATCGGCAACGCGGCCAGGCAGTGTGGTGAATGAATATCACACCCTGATCACGGATTATCAGAATGCCCAGAAAATGGCTTCCAATTTCCAGCTGTGCGTGGATACTGCCATGGGCACCATCTATACCCAGGCCACCTTCCTGCAGAATTACCAGCAGGCCGATATCGAAAAAGCCAAGGTGTGGCGGCAGGCCCTGGATAATTCCTCGGCGCGCCTGGCGCAAACCCTGCATGAATTACAAGGATGCCAACGGCAACCCTCTGCCGGCTTCCTCGCTGGACCTGGGCGCGCTGGCAGCAGCAGAATGCGCTGCCCGACAGCGTTGCCGGCGGGTTCAGCCTGTTCGTCCAGGCCTTCCAGGAAGCCCCGCTGGCGCAGGTGAGCGATGCCCCGGTGCTGGCGGCGATGAACACCGCCACCGAGCAGTACAACAAGATCGATGCCTGCGGCATCGGACTGGAATGATGCCGTGCAGGCCTATAACACCGAACGCAACAAGATCCCCGGCGATGTGGTCGGCCGGATCGCCGAAGCCCTGCACGTCAAAACGCTGCCCGAGTCCCTGCCTTATTACCAGGGCTCCTATACCGGGTCGATCTCACAACCCAATTTGCCCACGGCCGCGCCGACCCCATAAAGAAAGTCCGGCCTGGACAACCAGGAGCACGGCTGCCTGCCCGGTTTGGGTCTATTCGAGTTGTGATATGAGCATTGAAATTGATCCCGAGAATTTTGACGAGAAACGTGCCAGGGACCTGATCTCCCAGCTTCAGGAAGAAATCAGGGAGCTCCAACTGGAGAATGATTCGCTAAAAAATGATATCCAGGATCTGGTCGAGTATGCCAACGAACTAAAAATGATCCTGGGAGATTTGGTTGATAAGATAAAGAATAAGAATGCCAGGTATATGCTTGAGAAGTATATGCTGGATAAATATCATGATGGCAAAACAAAACCGATCAGAAGAAAAGTAATATCACTCCCTGAAGAGGTGAGAGCCACAACCGAAGAAAAGAATGCTGAATAAAGAGCAAAAATCCTCCCCCATTTTCTTGGTCGAAAATGGGGGAGGCTGCAATGAGGCAGGAGCGGGATCTAAGTCATTTGCTTATTTCTGCACTCCTGCCGGCGTGATCACAAACCAGACAGCCTGGACGTTTTCGCCGGTGGTATCGCCAGCGGCCTTGTCGCTGACATAGTAGTACAGCGGCCAACCGTTATACGTCACCTGCATGGTCCCATCCGTGCGCTTGGTGGTGCCGAGCAGGGAGGCGTCGACGCCCGATCCGGCAACCGGTGCACCGGAGGTCAGGAGAGGCGGCCAATAGGAGGCGCAGCTGCCGTAGCAGTTGCTCGTATTGGGGGTATCCTTGGTGAAGAGATACAGGGTCATGCCTTTCGAATCGACCAGGAAGGAACCCAGGGCTGAACTCTGACCGATATTGATCAGGGCTCCGCTGCTGGCGCTTGGCGCGGCGGCCGCCGGAGCCGTGGTAACCGACTTTCCAGCAGGATCAATGACATACCAGACATTTTGTACGCCCTGACCGGTGGTATCGCCAGCGGCCTTGTCTTTGGCCCAGTAGTACAGCGGCCAGCCGTTATAGGTAACCTGCGTGGTCCCATCTGTCCGTGCGGTGGTGCCCAGCAAGGAAGCATTTACGCCCGCACCGCCTGAAGGAGCTCCGGTGGTCAACAGGGGCGGCCAGGCTTTGGCACAACCGCCATAGCAGGTGCTGGTATTGGGGGTGTCCTTGGTGAAGAGATACAGGGTCATGCCTTTCGAATCGACCAGGAAGGAACCCAGGGCTGAACTCTGACCGACATTGACGAGTGCGCCGCTGCCCGAGCTGGGCGCTGGAGCTGAGCCGGCAGGCGCCGTGGTGATCGGCTTTCCGCTGGCATCCAGGACGTACCAGACACTCTTGACAGCCTGGCCTTTGACATCGCCGGCGGCCTTATCCGCAGCGAAGTAATAGAGCGGCATGCTGTTATAGGTGACCTGGCTGCTTCCATCCGCACGTGCGATGACGCCGAGCAGAGCGGCATTGACGCCCGATCCGGCCACCGGCGCGCCATTTGACAGTAAAGGCGGCCAGTTATCGGCACAGGTCCCCGAACAGTTGCTGGTGTTGGCGGTGTCCTTGGTGAAGATATACAGGGACATGCCTTTCGAATCCACCAGGAAGGACCCCAGGCTGGCGTCCTGACCGACATTGATCATGGCGCCGCTGGCCGGAGCAGGGGCCGGGGTGTCAGACGGAGCAGGCAGCGGGGTGGAAGTGGCCGGCCCGGTTACCGGCAGCACCGGCGCGCTCGTGGCAGGGGCGGGCGCAGGCGTGGCAGAAGCACACGCAGAAACGAGTAAAGCGATCATGGTAAGGCTGAAGAACACAGATTTCGATTTCATTAGATCCTCCGATCAAGAATCCGGGCAAATATTTGCCAGGGTAAGTAGAATGGTGTTGGGTATATAATAATTGCGAGCGCCATCCGGCAACACGGGCGAAGGTCGAGAAATTGACCCATCCTTGGTCAATGCGACTTAAGTCGCATGAGCCTGGCCGGAGGCCGGCGCTCCAATTTCGAGGCGCCTTTATAAAGGTGTGATCACAGGAAATGGCGGTATCGATGAGACGCTTGAGCATTTTCGAACGCTTTACGCTGATCGCCTTTGCCATCCTGGTGCTGGGCACATTCGGGATCGGCTGGTGGCTGGGAGAGCAGATCAAAGCCGGGGTGATCCGTGAGTCAGGTTCCACATCGGCGCTCTACATGGACAGTTTCATCGCGCCGAACCTGCAGGAACTGAGCACTTCCAGGACACTCACGTCCCAACACATCTGGACTTCTCAGCCATTTGCTGTCTCAAACCGTGCTTGGACGCCAGATCGTCACATTCAAAGTCTGGGACCAGAAAGGCGGCATCATTTATAGCACCAACCCGGCCCTGATCGGGCGGGTTTTTCCGATGGACGAGGACCTGACGGCGGCCTGGCAGGGCAAAGTGGCTGCCAACATCAGTAATTTGCAGGGCGATGAAAATGTGGAAGAGCGGCAGAAATACTCCCAGCTTTTTCAGATCTACAGCCCGATCCGGTTGACCAGCACCGGACAGATCATCGCAGTGGCCGAGTTCTACCAGAAGGTGGACGCCCTTCAAGCGGATATTAACACTGCCCGATGGCAAACCTGGCTGGCGGTGGGACTGACCATGCTGTTGATCTACCTGGCGCTGCTCGGTTTTGTGCGCACGACCAGCAATACCATTGGACGCCAGGGAATTGAATTGACCAGACAGGTGCAGCGTCTGAGCGAGTTATTAAAACAGAATGGGGAGCTGCGCGAGCGCGTCCAGCGCGCGGCAGCCAACAGCGCGGCGGTGAACGAACGCTTCCTGCGCCGCATCAGCGCTGAACTGCACGATGGCCCGGTCCAGGAGCTTGGGGCGGCCTTGTTACGCATGGATCGTGTGATCGGCCAGAACCAGGCCGGTCAAACGCTCATCAGCGACGGGATTTACCAGGAACAACTGCCTGCCATCCAAACCTCCCTGCAGAATGCCATCCAGGAGGTGCGGGCGCTGGCAAGCGGCCTGGGGCTGCCGCAGTTGGAGGGATTGGGATTGGAAGAGGTGCTCAGGCGGGTGGTGAATTCACACGAACGGCGCACCGGCAGCCGGGTAAAACTGAGCACGGCCGACCTGCCGGAACAGGCTGACCTGTCCATGAAGATCGCCGTTTACCGGATCGTGCAGGAGGCGCTGAATAACGCTTTCCGGCATGCCGGCGGAACCGGGCAGGCGGTCAGCGCCAGGTGCGAGGCCGGCCGGATCCGGATCGAGGTCTCGGACCAGGGCCCCGGCTTCGACGCCAGCCAATCCCTGGATTGGGAGCAGCACCTGGGCCTGGCCGGGATGCGCGAGCGCGTGGAAAGCCTGGGCGGCGCATTCAGCGTGGAAAGCCAAACCGGTCACGGGACGCGCGTGAGCGCCAGCCTGCCGCTCCAACCGATAAGTGAGGAAACCTATGGATAAAATCCGTCTTGCGATCGTTGACGACCATTCCATCTTCCTTGAAGGCATGCTGTCCGTCCTGAAAACGGAGCCGGATCTCGAGATCGTCGGAGAGGGCGCAAACGCGCAGGATGCGGTGCGCCTGGCGCGCGAATTCCTGCCGGATATCATCTTCCTGGATATCAGCATGCCGGGCGGCGGTTTGAATGCTGCCCGCGAGATCGTTGAAAATTACCCGGTGGTCAAGATCATCATCCTGACCGGCTCCGAGGGCGAGTCGCACGTGATGACGCGCGCTCAAAACCGGGGCGCGCGCCTATGTGCTGAAGGGTGTGGCGGCGCGTGAGCTGGTGAACATCCTGCATGCGGTGCAAGCCGGCGAGATCTATGTGACCCCCGCGCTGGCGGCCAACCTGCTGACCGAAATGACCACAGGTCCCCACGCTGAACCCGCCGAGGGCACGTTCGAAAAACTGACCGAGCGCGAGCGCGAGATCCTGGAGTTGATCGCAGCCGGCACGAGCAACAAGGAAATTGGGCTGAAATTACACCTGACGGAAAAAACGGTCAAACATTACGTGACGAACATTTTTCAAAAGCTGCAGGTGCATAACCGGGTACAGGCTGCCATCCTGGCGCTCAAGACCCCGCCCGGCCGGACGAGGTAGGGCGAGGGGAAGCCCGGCCTATTCGCCGGGCTTTTCGTCCGGACTCAATTTATAGATCAGCCAAAAACCGGCCGGAAGGCCGACGAATAACGCGAAGGGGGTCTGGTACGTGGCCCAGGGAGAAAATCCCAGGCCGAGATAAAGGACAAACAGGATGGCAACCAGCAGGTAATATTTGAGCTTGCCGGCGGAGCGGCGTTGTTTCGGCTGGCTGGCTTCATCCATGCGGGCTGTGGTTGGCTCTTCGGTTTCAACCGCAGCGCGCAGGGCTGGTTTTTTCTTTTTACCCGCAGCGCGGACGGCTGCCTTTTCGGTTCCGACCAAGGCGGGGACGGCTTTCTTTTTCGGTCCAACCGGATGACCGGCGGCAGGTTTTCCCTTTTCAGGGAGCGGGCTTTGGTCCGGGTCCCCGGGCGATCCGGCTTTCCTGGCAAAAAGCTGGCCCGGGAGGATCATGCCCAGGAAAAGCACCCCAAAAGCTGTGGAGGCCAGCAGGAAGGCGATCATCTGCAAATGCAGGATATCCACGTGCAGGATGAACTGGGCGACCAGGTGGGCTGCGTAGACGAGCGCGCCGGCGGCCATCAGGACCACGGCCGCCCAAAAGGGGATTTTCTTGACTGGATGCAATTTCATGTGCGCCTGGCTTTCTTCCACCAAACTTGCGTCTAGCGCTTGAGCGGCTTGCCTGTGCGGGCTGAACTCGAGCACTTCCAGGATGGCTTCGACAGTCACACTGGCATCCCCGGATTGAAACACGAGCGCCTCGTGCGTTGTGCCGGGCAAGATCCATTGCAGGCTGTTCGTCGAAAGGGCGGTGTAACCGGTTTGCCAGCCCTGCCAGAGCTGCTCCAGGTCGGGTGAGGCCCCGTGTTGTGTGGCCGTCAGTACCATCAGGGGTAGGGCGCCGAAGGTCGTGGTTTTGAGCACTTGCGCGTTGGTTGCGGAGGCGGCCTGGAACTCGGCATTCTGAGCTTCCCAATCCTGCGGCGATGAATAGGCCGCCAGAAGCTGCCGCCTTTGCAGGTCCGGCAGGCCGCTGGCCGGTTGGAAATGGCCGATCAGGCGCAGGATCCCCAGGCGGGCCAGGAAGGGCGCGAGGGCGGAGAACCGGGCGTTGGAAGCGCAGTTGGCGTGAAAAGCGGGGCTGCTGTCGCACTGCCCGGGGAAGGAACTATCCAGCAATACCAGGCCGGCCACTTCCGCCCGATATTGACCGGCAAAGGCACGCATATATAAACCCCCATAGGACCAGCCGACCAGGACATACGGGCCGGGGGTGTGCGAGTTCTGGAGCAGCGTATGCAGCTCGGCGGCGATCCGGTGGGCGTCGCGCGGCTTTGGACCGGGATCGCTCCAACCCAGGCCGGCCCGATCGTAGGCGCAGACGCGCGCCGTTTTGGCGACCTGCGGCTGGACCCAGGCCCAGGCCGGCGAGGCCACGCCGATCCCGCCCAGGCCGGTTTCCAGAATAACGGTCGCCTGCCCGGGGGTGTTCTCTCCCAGGCAATACAGGTGCAGGCGGTAGCCGCCCACATCCACCAGCTGCCCGGGCGGCGGGTAATTGCGTTTATCCAGCCAGGCGCCGATGACCTGGTAGAGCGCGCCCGACAAAGGAAGTATGATCAGAATGATCAGCAAGGCCCACAAAATGCGCTTTCTGCGGATGGCCGTGCGTTCCCGGAGGCGCTGTGCGCTGGACGGAGGATACCTGGAAGATGAAGCGGGTGACAAGGGATTTCCTTTCCTGGAGACGAGCGAGGCAATATTACCATGATTTGAATCTTATTTATTTTTCCATTGGAAGATTCGAGGCGGGAAAAATTGAGCCGGCGGCATCTTTTTGGAACGCTTCCGGGTTCAAACGGGAGAGTGGGGTAAAATAAGAAGTAGGTTAGGGTGTTCAGGCAGTTCATTGGAAGAGGGAGAGATATATGAAAGTAAAACGCATTGTAAATTTTGGATTGGCTGTGCTGATCCTGCTCGCAGGCATGGCGGGGCCATCCCAGGTCCGGCCGGTTCATGCTGCCGGGATCTGGTATGTCGCTCCCGGCGGGGATGATTTGTCTGACTGTCTTTCTCCATCCAGCCCATGTGCAACGATCAATGCTGCCCTTGGCAAGGCAGCCGAGGGAGACACAATTGAAGTTGCCCAGGGAGCATATACCGGCCCCATGACTTATCAGTCGTGGAATCACCAAAAGTATCTATCTTTTGGGTGGGTGGGATCAACGGATTTTACCGAACAATCCGGCCTGTCCATCATTGACGGCCAGAATAACACGTGTGGGGATTGAGCGTCGGAGAATGGACTTGCTAAATGTTGTCACTGTAGATCGCTTTCTCGTACAGGAATTGCAATAATAAAGTGAATACGCAAATGGGGTGGAGGAGGATATATCAATGGCGGACATATGACCCTGAGCAATAGTTGTCATCATGAATAATGCGGCCGATGCGGGAGGAGGTATTTGTGAATGGAAGGCAGCCCTTATGATCACTAACAGCTACATCGGTTTTAACTCTGCAACCATGGTGGAGGGGGTATTGGTCAATCGATGGGTGCCCCGTTGGAATATTTCCAACAGCACCATTGCCAATAACACTGCACATGGATGGCGGTGGGATCTATTCTTATTACCAGGATCAAATGTTTCTCTTAACAACGTGACGATCGTGAACAACACTGCAACAGTGAATGGAGGAGGAATTTGCATCATTGATCCGGGATATTACTTTCCTGGGTATCGATGATACGCAATTCAATCCTGGCAAATAATGCCGGGCCAGGCGAGCTCCCCGGATTGCTCGGCTGATCCTTAATTCTCACGGATACAATTTGATTCAAGAATACGACCGGATGTTCGATCATTGATGATCTCACCGGCAACCTGGTCGGGGTTGATCCTGGCATTTATCGCCGATCGTAATAGAGCACGGCTATTATCCGTTGGCATCGAACAGCCCGGCAATTGACGCCGGAAATCCTGGCGGATGCCTGGATAATCAAGGCAACCTCCTGCCTGACCGACCAGCGGGGTATGCCGCGCGTGGGTCGCTGCGATATCGGCGCTTACGAGAGACGGACTGGCCATGGATCTCCAGGTGAGCGGCGTGTTCCGTCCCGGCGGCCAGGTAACCTACACTCTGAAGATCCACAGCGAGTTGCCGGCTGCATTTACAGATGTGATCGTCGCGGATGCTCTACCGGATACCCTTTCCCTTGTCCCAGGCTCGCTCACTTTTACGAATGGTGCAGGCCAGGCAGGTCGGAAATTCGATCCAATGGAAAGGCACGGTCTCCAACTCCCCCCAGACTGTGATCAGCTTTGCGGCCGCGATCAGTGAAGTCGGAACATATTGGACCGAGATCACCAATATGGCCAGCGCCTCCTGGGGGGGTGCATCCATTTCTGACGAAGCAAGTTTTGACACCATTTCCCGGGTTTATCTCCCGATTTGCTTGACCAGGTTCTGCTCGGACTATTTTGACGATTTCAGCAACCCGGCCAGCGGCTGGTCGGTGATCAATAATGCCAATGTTCGCTCTCAATATAAGGCCGGCGAGTTTCGGGTTAATTCCAAAGTGCCAAATTATTATTTATTTCGCGCCCCCACCATTTGCGAACACCAGGATTATACTGTTGAGGTAGATGTGCGCTGGACTTAAACGTACACTGAAGCTTCCGTCGGCCTGATTTTCGGTATCACCCCCAATTTTGACCAGTTTTACATGTTTATCATTGAGACAGTTCCGTTGGGGGAAGGGTATCACCTGTATCGTTATGATTCCAGTGGATTTGTATTTATCGGCGGCTATAATACATCCGATCCCCCGGAAATCAACAGCGGAACGGCTTCCAACCATCTCAAGGTCACACGGCTTGGCAACCAAATTACAGTTGAAGCAAACGGTTCAAGGTTGGAGACCTGGACAGATGCTACGATCACAGGCTTTACCGGTGCAGGCCTGGTCTCGAGCGCATCGGATAAACAAACATGTCACCGATGCTTATTTTGATAATTTCAGAGTTACCGCGTTATACGGAGTTGGCGCTGCCGGATCTAACGATGGCCAGGCGGCTCCGGCAATCGGCCTGGACGGCATGCTGAACCTCACCATCCCATTTGAAGACCTGCCTTGAGGCTGCGCCAGAAGGCGGCGCTGCGAGGAAACCGCCCTGGAGGTTCGTGGGATAGTGGAGTAATATGGACTACAGGCTCACTCCGCTGTCTTTGGAAAGGACAACCATGAATCCTCAATTCCTGGCCCTGCTGACCGCCATGGCCTGGGGCGTCGGCGGCTACTTCGAAAAGAAAGGCCTGCACCTGGGCGGGCTCTCGCCGCAAATGGGCATCACCCTGCGGACGGCCGTGGCGCTGGTGATCCTGGGGGCGCTCTCGCTGCCGCAGTGGAAAACGCTCCCGCAGGCCGGGACGAAAGCCATCCTGATGATGGTGATCGGCGGCGGGGTGGTGGCCGGGTCGATCGGCATGCTGTGCTATTATGCCGCCATCAACGGCGCGCCGCTCAACAAGGTCATGCCGATCGCCTTCACTTCCCCGTTGTTCGGGGTCCTGATGGGGGTGCTCTTCGGGGCCGAGCCGCTGACCTGGAAGACCGGCATCGGCGGCCTGCTGACCATCGCCGGGATCGTGCTGCTGACGGTTTGATGGCAGAGTCTCTTCATATAAATGTACACTCGGACAAAGGAGCCTTCCCATGGACAATGATGCAGAACTGCGCAAGTACTTTGATTTCGATGAGACGGACCTGAACGCCAATCGAAAAGGCTACCTGTCCAGGCGGCAGCAGGGGCGCGATAAAAAAGATGCGCGTTCCCCGAAATTATTATTGGAGATCGCCGGGTTTATTTTCATGGTGCTGGCGTTTGTCCCGATCATCTTCCTGATCAACCGTCACGCTGCAACGGCCTTATGGTTGATCTGGACCGTCTGGCTGATCACCTGGATCTACCTGGCGATCATGGTAATGCGCAGGTCGACGGTCGATACGGCGGCCGACAAGCTCAAGACCGTCGAAGGCTGGGTCAGTACGATCAAGGAAGAGAGATCCGAAGACCATGCCAACAAGCATATTGTTTATTATTGGAAGGTCGGCGGGATCAAATTCGAGGTGGCCGATCCAGAGCAGGCCGGCATCCTGGAGCAGGGCGCAACCTACCGGGTCCACTACCTGGACCTGGGCAAACAAATCCTGTCCGTGGAAAGGCTGCCGGAAAAGGCGGCCGGGTAAATATTCCGGGGTGGCCCTCTTTGGAGACCGGAAATGGGAATGACCGCAGATGGATTGCGGCTCCCGGTCCGGCGGGTTATACTGGATTCAGTCTGGATGGGGGTTCGGCCGGCTGCCGGCAATTAATCTCGTAATTTTGGTCCCGGCCGGATGGCCTGCATGCTTACGGGCCTTCCATGGCTTTATTTGACCGAAAAGCTTCATCAAAAGGCTTGCGGCTCGCTCGAGCAGCCGCCGGAGGTGCCCGTGACAGCACCGGAGGATCATGAACAGGCGCATGCTTGGATTATTCCTGGCCGCCATGGCGGTCAGCCTGGTGAGCCTGGCTTGCGGAATTGGTCCGCTGCTCGCGCCGGCCGCCAGCCCCACTTCAGGCGTCATCTCTGTCCCCAGCCCCACCCCCCAACCGACCGCGCTCCCGCCGGAACCAGTACAGCCGACCGAGCCGCCGCCCACGCGCACGCCTGCGCCTGTGCTCGCGCCGACCGATACAGCCATTCCGGACATGGAAACGATTTTGTTAAACAATGGCTTCGAGCGCGATAAAACGCTTGATTCGGCCTGCGGTACGGCCTGCTCCGCCTACAAGAACTCCAGCCTGAACGTGATCGCGGACTATTATTACACCAATAAATCCTTCTCGCTGCTGTATTATGGCAAAGACAAGAACGGGCAGAATGAGCAGGCCGAGGCGGCCGTGGTCAATAAATTGCTCTCAGAGCTTTATCCCGGGAACCTTTGCACCGACGTGATGGCGATCGCGGGTGATTTTCCCAACAACAAGGGCACCAACCGGGCCATCGCCGGGAACTATATCTGGACTGTCTCCATCAACATTACCTATAACCTGGATACGACCATCAAACAGGCCACGATCTATATCGGAATTGTCCCGGGCTAACCCCCGACCGGCGGGTCAGCCTGAAGGCCACAAATTTGAAGGACAGATGTGCGGCGCGCTCCCAAAGTGCGCCGCACTTTTTTACGCGGATCGCCAGGAATTGCGCGATAATTGAAAGAGCCCCGCCGGTCGCGCCGGTGAGGACGGATGCGCAGATGGACCGGGGTGCCCCCGTGCGGGGACGATAACGAAGGAGATCACGATCGTTGAGACAGGCCGGTGATCGATCTGAAGACGACCAGTATTTAAAAAACCAGCCTGTCCGGCTTGCATCGTTTCGCCAATGATTGTACAATTCTTATGGAAATAATGCCCCGAATAAACGCTGATTCAAGCTTGGGAGATATGCCATGGATCTGATTAAGGTAGCCGCGACTTCCCGAACATCTTTGGTGGCTGGAGCGATCGCAGGGATGGTGCGCGAACGTAGGCGGGCGGAAGTCCAGGCCATCGGGGCCGGGGCGGTCAACCAGGCGATGAAGGCCCTGATCATTGCCACAAGTTACCTGAAGGGGGATGGGATCGAAATTATTTCCGTCCCGGAATTCGTGGATGTGGAGATCGATGGCAACGTCCGTACGGCCATCAAGATCGTAGTCGAATGCCGTTGATCGTCCATGGCGCGAACCGCAAATCCTTCTTTATCGTTATACATTTACCAGGATGACCCAGGTATTCATCTCGTATTCGCGCAAGGATATTAAATTCGTAAAACGGCTGGCCGGGGACCTGAAGGCGGCCGGATTTTCCATTTGGTATGACCTGTCTGGATTGGATGGCGGCACCACCTGGGGGACTGAGATCCAGAGCGCCATTGAAAAAAGCCAGTTCTTCCTGGTAGTGCTCTCGCCCAACTCGACCGTCTCCAAGTGGGTGCAGCGCGAGTTCCTTTTCGCCGAAGACTGCAATCTCAAGGTCATCCCGCTCCAATACCTGCCCTGCCGGATGCCGATGTGGATGCTGGACTTGCAGTCGATCGACCTGCAGGGCAGGAATTACAGCCTCAACTTTGAGCGCCTGCTCAAGGCCCTGGGAGGGCCGCCCGCGCCGGTTGAGCCGCCCGCCAACGCAGCCATGGGAGGCGCAGGTTCAAAACCGGGAGATCCGGCCGGCGGAGGAAAAACAAACTTCACAGGCAGAACTGGAGGCCAGGCAGGCGGAACGCGCCGCGCTGCAGGCCAAAAAGGAAGTGCAGGCACGTGAGCGCCAGGCCCGCCAGGAACAGCAGGAACGCGCCCAGGCGGAGGAACGCCTGCGCAGGCAGGCGGAAGAGCAATTGCGCCAGGCTGCCAACCGGTCACGGCGGGAGCAGGCCTGGCGGACCTGGAAACCCCGGCTGCCGCGCCTGGCCGGGCTGGGTGGTTTGGGGATCCTGGTCATTGCCGCAATTTTCCTGGCGCCCGGTCTCCTCCGCGGCCTGCCGGCCCGACCGCAGCCCACCGCGACGCCATTTATCGATCCGACATCCACAGCAACTCCCGAAAGCAGACCTTCAACAAATACCCCGCCGGCGACAGCCTCACCCACCCCTGCCGCCACAGCCTCTCCCACCTCCCTGCCAACCATTCGGCCGACCGCATCCTTTGACCCGCTGCTGACTTATATCAATACACATGACCCTACCTTCATGGATGATTTTTCAAATAAACAGATCAAGCCTGGCTGGGGTGGAAACACCAGCGAAGGATATGGTTTGAGCCCCGACATGCTTACGAACGAAAACACTCTGATCATCCGGGATTATATCGAACCCAATTATCCGGGAACTGTCCCGGCAGATTATTATGTTCCAGGAGTATCCTTCCCATTTGTCGGGCTATTTGATGCCGCTGATTTTGTTCTTCAATTTGAAGTGAAGATCAACGATCTGAAGAGTACCGGAATTCAATTTCGCTCTACATTGTCATTGGATACATCGAGCATGGAGGCAGGTTATCGTTTTACATTGTACTCTTCCGGGGATTGGGATTTGAAAACGAACTTAAATGAGGCGCCAATTGCAGAGGGCCATCAAGGGATCAACCCGGGAACTTTTAATAAAGTGTTATTGATCGCAAAGGGCAAGCATGCCTATATTTTTCTGAACAACCAATTGCTCTACCAGGGGGATGAATTGTCAACTTCCCATACATCCAATCGGATTTTTGTCTACAACGATCCGTATCAAACCCCGGGCAGCGATTTCTGGAATGTAGCTGGAGCTGAATTCGACGACTTCAAATTCTGGAATCTGGACGGCGTAAATCCATGAGCCGTCCCAACGTATGAGCCGGTCTGACGACATCCACGAACAGGAACATTTCAAGCGCTGGTCCGGGACGATGGAGGTTGAAAAAACCATGCCGAAGGAAAACAGATCTCATGCTGCGTTGGGAATGATCGCATGGATTGCGTCTGTCTGCCTGGCTTTGGCGATCCTGACCGGCTGCGGCGCGGCGGCGACCTATCCGGCTGCCCCGGTGACCGCCGCGCCAGCCCCGGCGACCTCTGCGCCTGCCGCCCCAGCGGACACGCCGGTGGCCACGCCAGCCCCGCCCGTCGATATCAGCGCACAACTAAAGCAGATCGACGCGCTATTACAACAGCAGATCACCGGAAGCATCGCCTACAACAAACCGGGCTCGATGAGCCTGGGACAGACGGCCACGATCGAACTCCTGCTTAATCCGTCCGTGTCCGAACAGGAATTGGCAACCCAGGTTACGGAAAGCGGCAGCGTGGCGACGGCTTCGATCGAATTAACCCCGCAGATGAAAGCCGTGCTGCTTTCGCCGCTGGCAGAGGCTTTTACCATCCAACCCGTCCAGCCGGAAACTCAATTGATCAGCGGCTCCCAGACAACCAAATGGTCCTGGTTTGTCACGGCCAATAAAAGCGGCAGCCAGAAATTGGTGCTGGTCATTTACCGGTTGGTGAAATTCCAGGGGGAGGATTACTGGCGCGAGGTGGAAACATACAAAACGGATATCGAAGTAAAAGTGCCGTTCGCCCAGTGGATCCTATCCATCGATTGGAAATGGCTGATCAGCATTCTGGTTGCCATGGCTTCCCTGCCGTTCGTCTGGCGCTGGTTCAATCGACGCAATAAAGCCAATTAATAATTGTGCAGGCAGGGCAGCTGCACAAAAAAGCCGGGTTCTCCAGAATTGTTCCGTGATGGAGAACCCGGAGTTCTTAAAGCCGCTTCCCGGACTGCTCAATCAGCGATGTGCAGCACGATCCGGCCGCGACCGTGGCCGGTCTGGCTCAGTTCATGCGCCTGGCGGGCTTCGGCCAGCGGAAAAACTTTGTAAACCTGGGGCTTGATTTTGCCAGCCTCAATCAGCCGGGAAAGATCCATCAGCTTCTCCACCGCAGCAGCGGCCGGCGCGGGCCGCCCGGATACCCTGGGCCTTGCCAAAATCCTCCGCAAATTGGGCCGCCACGGTCACCAGCGTACCACCCTTACGGATCACCTGGAGCGAGCGTTGGGGAATTTCGCCGCCGACCGTATCGATGACCACATCCACATCCTGGACTTTCTGCTCGAACGGTCCCGTGCTGTAGTCGAGCGCTCTGCGCGCCCAACGAACGGACGTATTCCTGGTTGGCGGTGGAGGCCGTACCGATCACCTGGGCGCCCTTCCAGCCTGCCAGCTGCACCACAAACAGACCGACCCCTCCCGCAGCACCCTGCACCAGCACGCGCTGGCCGGGCTGGACGTCCGCCTTATCGATCAGGGCTCCCCAGGCGGTCAGCGCACCCACCGGTACGGAAGCAGCTTCTTCGAAGCTCAGCCGGTCTGGTTTGACCTGCAGGTCACTGGCCGGGGCGACGGCATATTCAGCATAAGGACCGGCCATGGGTCCGTAGACTGCCTGCCCTGGCCGGAAGCGGGTCACCCCGGGACCCAACGCTTCGACCACCCCGGCCCCATCCAGGCCGGGCGTCCACGGAAACGTCAATGGCCTGAATTGCTTGTAAAGCCCGGCACGCGCTTTCCAATCCGCCGGGTTGACCCCGGCCGCGTGGAGCCGGATGAGCACCTGGCCCTGGCCTGGCTGCGGAATGGCGGTCTCAACCAGCTTTAGCACGGCAGGGTCGCCGTAATCCTCGATCTGGATGGCTTTCATTTTAGCGTTTGACATATTCCTGCCTCTCTTTCTCAGGCTTGAGCAGCCTGGGAACGTGTCTGAGAATTAAAGAGAAGTTCCTCCGAGAATTTTCGGATAGATACCAGTTAACCAACACCTATTGCATAAACAACATGTGTTGTATATTGGCTGTATTATAGTCCGATTTGGCAGGATTTCAACCAACAATCCGGCGGTTTTGTTGTCTACCCGACAAAATGCCGGGAGTGTTGGGAAAGTCGAGCCCCTCAAAGGGAGGATATCCAAATGATTTTATTATGTTACGAAAAGGAATTTTAGGTAATATTACAGAAATGGATTGTGAAATCAGTCACCAGCCAGGTCTGTGCCTGTCCTCCCATCCGATCCATATCAGGGAAACCGGGAATGAAAATCGCTTATGCCACCTCGTTGGATCCAACCGATGTAAACAGCTGGTCGGGGCTGACTTATTACATGCTCCAGGCGTTACAGGGCGCCGGAGCGCAAACCGAGGTGATCGGAAACCTGCGCGATCCGTATATTTATGCATACAGGCTGAAGAAGGTCCTGTATGCAGCCTTATTGGGGAGGAATTACCATCGTGATCGTGAACCGCGCGTGCTGAAGGGTTTCGCCGCCCAGGTGGAGAGCGCCCTGGCAGCTGTCGATTATGATGTGGTCTTCAGCCCGGGGACATTTCCAATCGCATATTTACAGACCGACAAACCGATCGTTTTTTGGACCGATTCATCCTTTGCCGGTATGGTGAATTTTTATCCAAATTTCAGCAACCTATGCCGGGAAACCATCCAAAAAGGCAACCGGATCGAGCAATTGGCCTTATCCAAATGCCGGATGGCCATTTATCCGTCCGAGTGGGCGGCAAAAACGGCCATCCAATCCTATGATGTCGATCCGAAAAAAGTGCAGGTGGTCCCGTTCGGGGCAAACAATGACTGCAATTGCAGCGTCCAGGAGATCGATTCATTTTTACAGAACAAGGACTTCGAGGTATGCAAGCTCCTTTTCATCGGCGGGGAGTGGTATCGAAAAGGAGGCGATATTGCCATCAAAGTTGCCGAGCGATTGAACAAACGCGGCATCCGGACCGAGCTGAACATCGTTGGGTGTCACCCGCCCGCCCGCTACCCGGCCTTTGTGAAACTGCACGGATATATCTCGAAAAGAACCCAGGCGGGAAGAACGTTATTCAAAAAATTAATGACCGAATCGCACTTTTTGATCCTTCCTTCAAGGGCCGAATGCTTCGGGGCGGTCTTTGCCGACGCCAGTTCCTTTGGGCTGCCCTCCCTGGCGACGCAAGTGGGGGGCATCCCATCCGCCGTTAGCGATGGAAAAAATGGGCATACTTTTCCTCTGGAAGGCTGCACCGAAAAATTCTGCGACTGCATCGAGAGACTCATGGCCTCGAAACCGGCCTACGATCAATTGGCCCGGTCCTCCTACAGGGAATATTCCGAAAGACTGAACTGGGGCTCATCCGGCAGAAAAATATACGCATTGATCCAGGAATTCTGCAATTTCCCGGACGCTGAACCCTATCGCTTTTCACTAGCCCGCGAAGATGCAGTCGAGCTGAATCTCGACAACACAAGCGTTTCCCGTTTTTGAAAGATCAGGCTGCCTCCGCGGCCCGCTCGCAGGCCAGCCGGGTGGCGGCATTCTTCGTTTTTATCACGACCCTGTTCTTCGACCGGGTCTTCGGCACGCTCGTCAACAAAAGCAGGCTCTGCCCCGCCTGCCAGTCTGAGCAGCCCGGGCAGGCGCGCTACTGCTCCAACTGCGGGTTCCAGCAGGAGTGAGCGCCTGCACCCATGTCCGCGCGCCGGCCAGGCCGGTTCCCCGTATATATCAGTAAATCGATCATCTGCAAGGAGGAAGAAGAATGAAAAATCGACAAGGCTGCCTGGCCAGCTTGCTGGAGTTGTTCCTGCTGGATAAATTGTTCAACTGGCTCCAACGCAGGTTCGGCTTTGGCCGGGGCTGCTCGGGAGCCGGCTGCGGCCTGATCTTCCTGTTGATCGCGATCCTGCTGGCATGCGCCGTGATCACCCGGACCGACTGGCTGCGATTGTTTTAAGAACCCATCCTAAAATTAAGGGATTCCTTTCGTTTTTTGGTGTAGAAAGCGACTAAAGTCGCCACTACAAGCGCCAAAAATGGACATCTGTTGTTGCTGCGGGGGAGCAGGATGGATCGACTGCACGCAGCGCGCACCTGGCCAGGCGGCCGTGAATCGAAAGGCGGTGGTTTTGTGACGGAAACAGGCAGCCTCAGCTCGGAATTGCTCTGGCGGGCGGCCTTGATCGCGGCGCTGATCGATGCGCCACTCCTGGTCCTGATCGCACGCCGGGTGTCCAGCGGGCTCTTTCGTGAGCTCAAGTGGCACCTGGCCGGAGCCGGCCTGGTCGTCTACGCGCTCCTGTGGGGTACTTATGGCTCGCTGTATTTCTGGGAGACGGTCTACAAGGCCATATTCCCCGGGTGGGCGCGCTGGCTGCTCCCGGCCGGGTTTGGCCTGCTGTTTGGGGCGCTGGCGCTTGGGTCCTGGCGGGTGAGCCGCCTGGCTGCCAGGCGGCAGGCCGTCTGGTTCGTCCTGCTGGGAGGCCTGGTGTCGCTGGCGGGCCACGGCATCGGGATCAGCCGGGGCTTGCTGCGGGTGCCTCTGCTGGCACAGGCGAGCGCAATATCTGCGCTCGCCTTCGGGGTGTTCGAGTTCATCTTCTATTGGTGCATTATGCTTGGCGCAGCCATATTTTCGCATACCTGCTGGCAAAGAATAAAAGGCACATTTAAGGGATCAGCGGGCTGGCGGTCCGGTCCAGATCGCTTTCCGCAACAACCTGCCGGCGGACCACACCCTGCCGATCGACCGCTGGTGATCAACTCGTTCCGGATAACGAATTTTAGAGGTTGGTAGGACGAACGAGAGCTGCCTTGCAAGCCAGCTCTCGCTGCATTTTTTCTCCGGTCATTCCGGTCAAGGCAATCGGGATCAAGATTCTTATGGATTTGTAATGATTTACAGGTAACGTTTAGCGGATCATTCCGTCTTGTTTGTGTACTTTAAGGGATTTCCCTGCTTTTTCCTGATGCTCTGGAACCATTACCAACATAGGAGGCCGCGTTATGGGTGGAGTTTTTGACCCGATCGATTCACTTGTGAAAGAGATCCTGGGAACGACCCGCTTTCTGGATAATATATTGACCAGGACCCGGGTAATTTCCGGGAGGCTTGGAACGGCTGTGAAGATCGTCTTACTACTTGGTATTATCCTTTTCCTCCAATAGTCTTCCATATAAATTGCCATGCAAAAAACGATCAGCCACCACCACGATGCCAAAGTGCTGATGTGGAGCACTCCGAGCAGAAAATTCGCCATGGTCAGGACGCATTTATATTTTTATTATTCCCTCCGCCACACGCAGCCAGGCAACAAACACATCGCTTTCAAAACGGAACGCGAGTTACTGGTAATGTTGACGCCACTGCCGCGCGGCTGCTGAAAACTGATAACCAATGGCCTTGCCCGGAGGCTGGGGGAGAATAAACGAGAGCTGCACTTGATCGCAGCTCTCGTTTTATAAATTCGTTGTGCGAATTGGCATGAATTGCGCGACAATCAGGTGGGATGCGGCTCATCCTGGGAAGAAAGGAGAAACAAGATGAGCCTGGCTGGCCGGCACTGCACCGATTGGGGTCCCTCCAAAGTCCTGCTTGAAAAAAAACTCGCGGCTTGTCCTGGCGCTGCTGGTTGCAAACGCCGCTTTTTTGGGTTTCTTCTTCTTCCGTTATTGCATTGGCACCGCTCCCTGGGTGGGACACGATTACCGTTTTTTTATCCCGACCCTCATCGATAACTATCTCTTCCAGAAGGTCAACGGCCTGGCTGTCCACTGGTACACGCCCAGTTTTGCCGGTGGGCTGCCGGTCTATCCAAACCCTCAGGATATCCAATTTTCGCTGCCCCAGCTGCTGACCTGGCTGGTGAACCCCTGGCAGGCGATTCGCTTATCGATCGCATTTTATGTTGTGATCGGCTTCACTGCCACTGCTTATTTCCTGCAGCATACCCTGGGATTATCTGCTCTTGCCAGCCTGCTGGGAGCGGTGTTCTTCTCAGCCAGTGGGTTTTACGTTGAACAAATGGCCGTGGGCGTTGTGCCCTTTCAAACCTTCCCCCTGATCGTACTGATCTTGTTAATCCTTTTCAGCCGGAGGATACCCGCCTGGGTGGGAGGCTTGCTCCTGTCGCTTGTGTCTGCCGTGTTGATCTATTCGGGTAGTTTTTTCATCATCGTGATCTTTATTTTCTCGATCCTGCTCGCACTGCCGATCATTTACCTGATCGCGCCGGCTCTCTTCAACTGGCGACACCTGCTGCTCACTGTCGCGTGGGGGTTGGGATTGTCCGTGCTCACGTGTGGATCGAAATTCCATGCGATCTATTCCCTGATGCAGTTCGCTCCGCGCCTGGCCGACGACCAGTACTACGGTCAATGCGCTGACCGGCCTGGCCGGGATGATCTACCAACTGCTCGGTTCCATGACGGTCATACCCCTGCAGGCCTGGATGGAAGGAAGCACGCTCTGGCTGGCGGCTCCCAAATTTGCCGATGCGCTGGCGCGGATCACCGGTGCAAGCTACGGCATGTGGGAGCTGGATATCAGCCTTTCGCCGGCGCTGCTCCTTGTGCTTGCCGGCGGCCTGTTTACGTGTCTGTTCCGTAAACGAATCAAGCCAGCGCCTTTTGACAAGAAGCGCTTGATAGCCGTGGCAGGCCTGGTTTTTCTCGTCTGGATTGTGGTTGAATTCAGCCTGGCAAAAGGGCTGATCTACCCGGCGCTGCATGATTTGCCTGTTCTCAGGTCGCTGCGGGCCAACGTGCGTTTTCCGGCTGCCTTCATATTCCCGCTGGCCATGACGGGCGCAGCCATCTTCCATCAATGGACCAAGAATTGGAAAAGCCAGACCGGCGCGCTGGTGGTTTTCCTGCTGTTGAATGGGTTAGCCTTGATTTCGTTGAATGTTTACAATCAAATCCCGGCGGTTGAATTGCAGAAGCGCCTGTTCAATATCAGCGAAGTCGAGCCGGTCTTCCCAAAGATGCGAAAAGCGGGGGTTACTTTTCCGGTGACAACGGTCATTCCGAATGCCAACGGTTGGAAGGTATTCGAAAGATATGCCACCAACCTGATCGATCCTTATGACCCCTTATTCAAGGGCCGCTCGAAGCAGTTCGCGCAAGCCGTGCATGCCGGACCCGTGTCTGATATGCGCGCCGGGTACTACAACCTGATCAATCCGACCGGCTATGTTTATCCGGATGCGAATGGAACCCGGCCATACAGCCTGATCGCGGTTTCAGACCAGGCCAACTTTCAAAATTTTATCAACCGCCGCCAGGTGAATTGGAAGCTGCCGGTCGCACAACAAGTATTTAATTGGATCACGGCGATCACGCTGATGATCGAAATACCTGTCCTGCTGGCTGCCTTGATCATCGCCAGGCGCCGCTTCCGGACAGGCTGGAGGTGAATGGGTTTTCATCCCCGGGGGCAGCCTGCAGGCGGGCAGGGGCTGCGTGAGCCGCCCTGTCTGCACCCAGGCATGGGTGTGGGTTTGCCGGAGGCGGGATCAGGCCGGAAAATCCTCAAAAACCTGTTTCATCTTCAGCGCGTAAGCTTGAAAAGCCGCGCGTCCCTGTGGAGTCAGCCTGAGCGTGGTGTTCGGCCGCCGGCCCTTGAAGCTCTTTTCCACTTCAAGGTAACCGGCTTCCTCCAGCTTGCTCATGTGGGCGGACAGGTTGCCCCAGGTCAGGCCGGTCTGGTTCATCAGAAATATGAAATCCGCGCTATCGATCACGTACAGCAGCGCCATGACCGCCAGCCGGGCCGGTTCATGCACCAGCCGGTCCAGCTGCGTGAGCGCGGATAGATCGGCCGCACCGGGGTTCTTGCTCATGGGACATCCTGCCTGTGCAGGGGGTAGGTTTTCAGAAACCGCAGGAAAAGCGCCAGCCCGGGCAGGATGATCAACCCGGCGATGATGAGCGGATAAACCGGCTGGTTAAGGTAGATCATCAGGAAGACCGCCAGCGCCATCATCAAGGCCAGGTAATAGCCGCGCGGAAAATCCGAGAAAAAGGCGCTCACGATCATGCTTGAACCAAGCATGAGCGAACCGATCGCGGCCACCAGGACCCTTTCGGGAACAAGCCCGGCGAAAAGACCGTTCAACACGGTCCCCATCGCACGATCCAACCATCCGAAGGCAGTCAAAACGACCAATCCGGCCTGGAGCAGGACAAATACGCCCAGGATGAGCGCCAGGGTTTTCTTTTTCTGTTTGCGGATCAAGCCGAAGCGGACCTGGCCCATGCGCGGGAGCGTGATGTACTTTTTCGCGGTCCAGAAGAGGCCGTAGGCCAGGGCGAGGATCAAACCCATCAGGAGGATATTCATCACGCTGTAGCCTGCCGCCGGGCGGTAGACGAAGATGGCCATCCCCAGGACGACCAGGCCCATGTAAATATCCCACAGGCCATCCTGGTAGGTGGAGCGAAAGGCCTTCCGCTCGATTTCCTTGAGATTGAGTTGGGTAGACATGGCATGCTCCTTTGCTTGAATATTACTTTGCAATACAAAGTTATTTGTATTATATAGTTAATGACTCTGTCTGTCAAGAGGAAAGGCACTCAAAAAAAACGACGCAGCGGGCGCTCCTGCAGAAAGGGAATCTATATTAAAATAAAGGCAACTGACGAGGAGGTGGAAAGATGGCTGCAACTTCAAATATCGGAATGCTGATCGGCTTGTTTTGCGTGGGGATATTTGTGCTGGCTTTTGGCGCGGTCGGGGTGTTCCTGATCTTCCGCACGCGCAAGAACAAGCAGCAGGCGGACGCCAGCCAGGGCTGGCCATCCACCCCGGGCCAGATCCTCGCGGCGGATGTGCAGCATGGTGTTTCAACGGACAGTGATGGCGATCGAAGGGATTCTTACAGCCCGCGCGTGCGCTACTCCTATCACGCGGACAACGCCGATTACACCGGCGACCAGCTCGGATTCGGTTTTGTCACCGGCTATGGCTCCGAATCCAAAGCGCGGGCGGCCTTGATAAAGTATCCGGTCGGAGGGCAGGTGACGGTCTATTACGATCCGGCCGATCCTGGAAATGCGGTGCTGGAGCGAAAAGCCGGCGGCTCCACAGCCGGGCTGATCCTCGGGATCGTATTCCTGGCGGTGGCGTTCTGTCTTGGCTGCCCTGGGCTGATCGCGATCCTGCTGGGGTGGTTTGGGGTATATAAATAAGTGGCAGCTGTGGGGGGCGGGCGTTGTAGGGGGTGGTGAGGGTGCGTCTCAACCCCCTCCCGGCCCCCCTCAAATCCGATTGGGGTTCGTCGTGAGGATTTGCCCCTTTACGGCGTTTTAGACTGGACGTGGCGCGTGGGAGAAGGCGATCTGGTGGTGATGCACAGCCATGTCCGGGAACCCGGCGAGCGGGCGTGGCGGTGGTGGACATTTTCAGGCTGGAAGATGGAAAGATCGTGGAGCATTGGGATGTTGCAGGATGTGCCGGAAAAGCCGCCAACAACAACAGCATGTTTTAACGCATGAGGGTTGGGGGCTTTGGCCCGGATGCCGGGCAATTCGATGGGTAGTTTAACATCAGGCGAGCAGGTGAGAGCCGGGCCAGAGACCTCGCCTTTTTCATTCCCGATTGCCTGGCTGACCGGCCGTCTGATCGGACCTCCCCACATAGGCTCAGGGGGTACCTAAGGGGTGCCATTTGCCACTTGTATGCGCCGGGCAGATATTGTATTATTTTAATGACAACCCGTCTCCACAGGTGTAAATACAAACCGGTGGAGCAGCTCTGACAGGAGACACCATGAAACCACGGCCGCAACCTCCAAAATTCACCCGCATCCCACGAATATTCCTGCTCCTGTTCCTCCTGCTGGCCCTGGGGACGCCCCCGGCGGCCGCTTCCGGCTCCAGCGCAAGCCGCCTCTGACAACATCTACACGCTGGATATCTCCCAGTCCAGGGACCCGATCTGCGTGGGGGATGCGGTCAATCGTGACCATCCAGTGGGGTCCCAATATGAGCCACTACGGGGATGAAACGAACGGCCTGTCGCCCCTGACCCCGCTGGTCGGGCCGAGCCGGATCCAGCTCAAAGCCAGCCTGGGATATTTCTATCCGGAAAGCCCGCCCCCGCCGGGGTCCAACAGCGGCATCGAAACGGTCACCTATATTGCCGAAAAGACCGGCACGGAAAAGCTGTTCGCGGTGGCCTGGAACGGGGGCAGCAGCGATGCCATCGCCACGACCACTTTCAAAGTCGAGACGTGCGAATATTTTTACACCCTGAACGGTGAATTTAACCTGGGCGTTACGTCGGAGGGTCTATCCTATACGGCCCGCTATACCATCAAGTCGCACGGCACCCTGGTCGCACCGGACCCGGACCAGCCGCTCCATCTGGAGGCCAGGGATAAAGTCGTCAGGCTGAACGCAGTGGTGACCTCCTGGAGCTCCTCCAAATGCACCCTTTTCACGTACGAACCCGGCACGGGCATGGGCTATGTCGATGCAAAAGCCGACCCCGGCCCAATGGGCATCGGCATGGACCTGAAACTCGGTGCGCCCAAGGACCTGGCCTGGAATGTGGACCTATCCTTTGCCTGCGATGGAAACGCCCAGACGGTGGCCTTCGTCCATCCGCTCAGCGAAGCGGACCCCTGGATCAGCGCAAGATTTCCCTCCGGCAGCGGACAGCAAACCATCAAACTGGACATGTTCGAGGTGCCCTTCAACAAGTTGAACGGCGCTGAAGGCCTTTCCGTATCCTATACCGCCACGCTGACGTTGGAAAAGAAGCCCCCGAAATGAAAACACAACCTCATCCCCTTCTTCTTCGGATCTTGATCGCGCTGGCGGCTGTTCTCCTTTTCGCCTGCAGCTTCTCCAATCCTTTCGCAGGCAAAGGAACGGGACCGGTTTCTTTTCAAAGCAGTCCCGACCTGCTGACGGACCCCTCGACCGGCCTGGCGGACCTGAAAAGCTACCACGCCGCCTTTGTGCAGAAGGTGACCGGCAGCCTGGACGGGCGTCCTTTCGAACGCACCACCCAGATCGAGTTGAGCCGCCTGTCCGGGCAATCTGACTTCAGGCGCGCCATCCAGGGTACCGAAGAGCTGCCTTCTTTTTTCCGCGCCATCCTGACGGACCAGGCTGTCTATCGCTGGAATAGCGTGGATGAGTCCTGCCAGGGCGAGGCAGGGGCCCTGCTGGCGGGAGAGATCATCGAACCGGCCGGGCTGCTCCTGCCCGTGCTCAAGACCACCCGGGTGGGCAGCGAGACGGTCAACCAGATCGCCGCCATCCATTACCGTTTCGACGAGAGCGGCCTGGCCCTGGCTGCCCCAAAACCAACTGTCAGTGGAGAGTTCTGGCTGGCAGAGCCGGGCGGCTACCTGGTGAAATACAGCCTGAATGCCTCGAAGCCCTCCACGAGCAGCGGGAAAGGCCTGGAAGTGGGCCAGTCCGTGGTCTACGAGCTGAGCCAGGTCAACACCGTCGAGTCGCTGCCGCTCCCGAAAGGCTGCCAGCCCGTTCCGGTGGACCTGCCGGCCATGCCGGATGCCGCCAATCTAACCCGCACCAGCGGGAATATGCGCTACGAGACGGCTTCCAGCGCAGGCGCGGTGGTCCAACTTTATTATCATGATCTTATTCCACTCGGCTGGACGACGGCAGAACCACAGCCGACCGGCGATTTGAAACTGCCGCTGGGCCTGGGATTCTCCAACGGAGACGAGCGGCTCTCGATCAATCTCGACACGGCGGAGACCGGCGGCCTGGAGATCAACCTGGTGGTCTACAACCTGGCTGAGCAGGCGGCCGCGCCCACAGCCACCCCCGCAGCCGTCCCCACCCCGGCGGGCCCGCAGCCGACCATCGACCCATCCAAGAGCGGCCTGCCAGAGGACGTTCCGCTCTATCCGGGCGCGACGAACCTGCAGTCCCTGGGAGGCGTGGGGATCGAATATACTGCGCCGGATACACCCGACCTGGTTGCCGCGTTCTATCGCACCCGGATGGCTGCCGCCGGTTGGAGCCTGCTCACGGAGGACGCCAGCTCAGGTCAGACCATGCAAATCTGGCAGAAGGCGGAGCGCCTGACCAGCCTGCAGATCAGCCTCAAGGATGGACAGACGGATGTTTTGATCGTTGTGACCAAACAGTAATGGAACTCCTGCAGAAGCCAAAAAAGGATCTGCGTGATATTATAGGAGCTGTGAGGAAAAATGAATATCTCGAATACACTCATCCTGGTGCTCTTCTTTTCGATCGTCGGTTTGCTTTTGCTGGCTTTTATCGGGTATGTCATCTATATATTGATCAAAGACCGTGATCGAAAAAGGAAAATAAGCAGCCCGCCTCCAGCCAGGCTGCCTGAAGAAAAAGTCCCCCAGCCCCAGGAGAGCCTGTTCCGGGCGATCCTGCAGGAAGCCAAAAATAAACCTGCGCCGGGTGTAGATGAAATCCGGGAAGAATTGGCCAGGATCGAGGCGGAAGAATCCGGGGAAAGACCGGCTGAAGGACAGGAACAGGAACAAGGGCAGGGGTGATCTGAAGAGCCATTCGGCCGCCGGCCCTGTCACGTGAGCGCGCATGAACACAAAGGTTGTGGCAGTCTATCTCCTGGAACAGGTGCTCAGTCTTGCCGCGGTGGGCGTGGCGATGTTCTGGTCAGCCGGGCGGATGGACTGGTGGCCGGCCTGGGCAGTCCTGGCCGTCTGGCTGGTCTGGTTTGTGGCGAACGATGTCATCCTGCTGCGTTTCAACCCGGAGCTGATGGCGGAGCGCCTGGCGCCTCCCGGCGGGGCCAAGGGCTGGGACAGGGCTCTCGTGAGCGTCCTGCGCCTGGCGCAGTTGGTGCGCTATATCCTGGCCGGACTGGACCAGCGCTATGGCTGGACGGGCGGCTTTCCGCTGGCTGCTCAAGTGGCTGCCTTGGGGGTGTGTGTCCTGGGCACGGCCCTGTTCGCCTGGGCGATGGCCTCCAACCGCTTCTTCTCGCAGGTTGTGCGCATCCAGTCCGAGCGCGGCCACACGCTCGCGACCGGCGGCCCGTACCGGTATGTGCGCCACCCGGCTTACATCGCCATGATCCTGTTCGACCTGGCCCTTTCCAGCCTGCTGGCTTCCTGGTGGGCGGTCATCGCCGGCGGAGTGTGCGCGCTCCTGCTGATCCTGCGCACCGCTCTCGAAGACCGCACCCTGCAGTCCGAGCTGGGCGGCTATGCCGGGTATGCCCGCCAGGTGCATTATCGCCTGCTGCCGGGGGTCTGGTAGGCAGGCGAATGGACGCCCAGCCTGACGGTATTATAATGACCTCGTTCAAGGAGGCAGAATGACCACAACCCGCAAGATCCACAAGACGATCCGGAGCAAGCCGACCATCGAAGGCGCAGGCGTCCATCTGCAGCGCGCCTTTGGCTTTGGCGATACGCGCACCTTCGACCCCTTCCTGCTGCTGGACGACTTTCGCAACGACAACCCGGCTCTCTACGCCCCCGGGTTCCCCTGGCACCCGCACCGCGGCATCGAGACGATCACGTATGTGCTGCGCGGCAGCGTGGAGCACGGCGACAGCATGGGCAATGCCGGTTCGATCACGGCCGGGGACGTGCAGTGGATGACCGCCGGGAACGGCATCCTCCACCAGGAAATGCCGCAGGGCGACCCGGACGGGCGCATGTACGGTTTTCAACTGTGGGCCAACCTGCCGCGCACTCATAAAATGATGGCCCCGCGCTACCAGGATGTGAAAAACGCCCAGATCCCGGTCGTGAGCCTGCCGGACGGCGTGACGGTGCGGGTCATCTGCGGCGAGGTGGCGGGCGTGCGCGGACCGGTGGAGAATATCGTCATCGACCCGCAGTACCTGGATTTCAGCCTCCCGGCCAAAACCCGCTTTACCTTCCCGACCCCGCCCGGGCATACCGTCTTCGCCTATGTGATCGACGGCCGGGCCACTTTCTGTGACGAGAACGATCCCTTCGCCTACGAGCGCGAAGGCAGCAACTATTTCGATACGCCGCACGAGCCCTGGCTGGGCGACCGCACCCTGATCGTCTTCGAGGACGGCGAACAGATCCTGGTCAGCACCACCGACCTGCCGGTGCGCTTCCTGCTCATCTCGGGCCGGCCGATCCGCGAGCCGGTGGCCTGGTACGGCCCGATCGTCATGAACACGGAGGCGGAACTACGCCAGGCCTTCGATGAACTGGAAAAGGGCACCTTCATCAAAAAGAAATAAATAAAGATCTCCGGGTTCTTCATCAAGGACCCGGAGATCTTTTATAAACGGTATTACCACGGCTTTTTGAAATCCATGCTCAGGAATTTTTTCACCACTTCCGGGTCGAAATAAGTCCCGGCGTGTTCCTGGACGTACTGGATGGCTTTTTCGTTTGACCAGGCCTTGCGATAGAAAGTGTTGGTGGTGAGGGCATCCCAGACATCCACCACGGAGAAAATGCGGGCGGCCAGCGGGATTTGTTTTCCCTTCAAGTGGCTCGGATAACCGCTGCCATCCCATCGCTCATGGTGACACTGGGGAATCTCCAGAGCCGGGACCAGGTAATCGATCTGGGCCAGCAGATCGTAGGCGAACTTGGGGTGCAGGCAAACCAGCCGCCACTCGTCTTCCGTCAAAGCTTCCTCCTTGCGCAGGATCTGTTCCGGGATGCCCATCTTGCCGATGTCATGCAGGAGCGCCCCGCGCCGGATGTGGGCAAGCTGCTCTTCCTCGACCCCCATGGCCCTGGCCAGGCGCAGCGTGAACTCGGCCAATTGGTGCGTATGCCCGGGCGGTTCGACCTCGCGCATATCCAGGGCATGCGCAAACTTCTCGATCAGGGCATTGCAGGCCCGGTCGAGCTCCTTGTTCGAGCGCCGCAAACTCTGGATCAAGTTATCCTTGTACAAATCTTCGGGCATAAACGATCTTCCTCCGGCGCTTGAAATATGGACGATTGTAGCACAGCCTGGGAGGTTGCCGTGAGGGAGAAGAGGGGAATGGATAATCTTGTGAGCTTCTTCCGGATTTTCACCGCAGAGCCCGCGCGAGAGCGCGGAAGTCCCATTCCGCGGGATAATGCCGGGACGGGGGCAGGCCGGTGTGGGATTCCAGGCCGGCTGCTTGACGTGCTCGCTGCGCTCCAGGCGGTATCCTCCCGAATGGTTGATAAGAACTCGGAAGACTTCCGAGCTTACCTCGGAGTCTGTCAAAGGCTCCCCCTGGTTACGGATTCACGACAAAGAGTGGCCTACGATATCTCTTCTCTCAAGGTGACATCCCGGCGATCATGCAGAGCGTGCCAGGTTGTGAGCCGGGATGTCAGCGCCTGGCCATCGGCAGATAGAGATTATTCAGCGAGACAAACAACCCGAACGGACCGGCATGACATACCGGCACCACCAGCCGGTTGGCCGCCAGGTCATGTTGGATGGGACCACAGGCCGCAGCCTCCCAGCTTGTTCCGGTCCAGGATAACAATCTGAGGTTGGTCTCAGCCTGCCCCGGCATGTCAGGGTAATCGAGCGTCAGCGTGATGGGTTCCTGGAAAGTGAAACCGGCCAGACGGGCGCCGCCCTGGTAGGCGTACAACTGGAAGGCATGGATTGCGGTCATGCCTGCCTGGCTGGCCTGTTCCTGGAGTGTCAGGTCGAGATAACGCAGGACCGTTGGCGCGGTAACTGCACCGCCGTCATCCAGGATGTGCGCCTGGAAGCCCAGGCCATCCGAGAAATTCAACGTCCCGCCGCTGGCTGCTTCAAGCGTTTTATGACTGCCCACAGGACGATGGAAGGCGCCCTCGGTGGTTCCCGCAAACAGGTGTTCCCCTTCACTAAACGGGATATACAGGCTGTGGAAATCCCGGTTGGTGGTTTTTTCGAACTGCACCCAGGTGGTTCCAGCATCCCGGCTGCGATACAGGCTGGTCCCCGCCCCAACATAAATAATGGCCGGGTCAAAAGGATCGAAATACACGACGTTGGCGGCAATATCGTTGGATGGCTCAAAGAGGACCTTGGTCCAATTGTCGCCTTTATTGCGGCTTTCATACAGGCCCATGGTCTGCAGGGTCGGGTACCAGTGGCCGATGGCTGCCAGCAGGTGGGATGGGTTGGAAGGGTCGACTGCCAGGTCATTGATGACCGAGCCGCTGAAGCCGATCAGGTCCCAGGTACTGCCACCGGATGCGCCGCGATAGAGCCCGCCGTCGAAATGACCTGAGCCGTCATAATTCAACCCGGCATAGATCAGGGTGCCGCCAGGCTGCGCGACCGCTTTGATGACATAAACCTGCCGGTCAACCAGGCCGACCCTGTCCCAGGTTGTCCCGTTATTCAACGAAGCATACAATCCTGACCCGGTCGCCGGGCCGCCCGGATCGGCTGGCCAGGTCGAATTTCCGGCATACAGAATGTTTGCATTGGCCGGGTCAACTGCCATGGAAGTGACCAACGAATTAACACTCGCGATCGCCTGGCTGGTCCAATGTGCTCCGTAATCCGTGCTGACCGTGTAGGTGGATGGACCTTCCTGCGTGAATACCCTGCCCGGCGTGGTCGGGTCTACGGCCAGGCAGTACGTGCCGCCGTTGGTGGGGAAATCCCAGGTCTGGGCGCCATCCAGGCTGCGGCCAAAACCACTATGGGTGCTGGCGTAGACCACATTTTCGGATGCCGGGCCATCCAGGTGCGCAACAACCACATGCTCGAGCCCGACGTTGGCTGGCTGCCAGTGGGCGCCCCCATCCGAGCTGCGCACAAGGCCGGGCAGCCGGCTTGCGAGGATGTTGTCGTGGTTCTCGGGGTTGATCGCAAGAAAGGGCGGCATATCGATCGGATTCCAACTATCGCCGTGGTCATCCGAATACCAGTTGCCCACCGCCGAGCGGTATGCCCGGCCGCTGACCGGATCAAATATGAGTGACAGATTGTCCCACGCGGGGATCGTCTCATCGCCCATCTCGAGCGCTGAAGGTGAGGCCGCCATCGTCGCTGTGACGCAATCCATCCCCCATCAGGAACAGGGTGCCCGCCTTGTCGAAAGCGACCTGTGTGTACTCGTACCCATTTGAAGCGTAATATTGCTGATTGTATGTCAGCCCGCGGTCGGTGCTCAGATAAACGGCCGAGTGGTTTGGATAGCCATCACATGCTCCGCTGACCGCCCAGACCCGGTTGGCATTCAGCGGATCCACCGCCACCGAGCTGATGCAATAGCCCGGGTCCACGCTTACGCCCTGCCAGGTGTCGCCGCCGTTCAGCGTGCGGAAGACCTTGCCGCCCTGCGGGTGGTCGAAACTGTTGGTTCCTACAAAGGCCACCTGCCCGTTATTTGGATCCAGGCCGATTGAGAAGGGCAGGGCTCCAAGCACATCATGGCTGACCCAGTTCTCCCCGCCATCCTCGCTCGTCCAGATCTGGTGCGTATCCGGGCCCGGGGCGAACGTAACCACGCCAATGTAAACCGTGCCGTTGACCGGATCCACGGCCAATCCATGCACGCCATCCTGGGTGATGAGCGTCCAGCTTGCACCAGCGTTGCTGCTTTTATAAGTTCCCCCTGCCACGCTCAGGAAGATCACGTCGTGCAGCGGGTCGAAGGCTGCCGTGTAGATGTGGGCGCCGTATAAGCCGGCATTCGTCCACCCGGTCAGGGAATCGTTGTTCAGGAGAGTTGCCGGCTTCCCAGGAGCAGGGGGTGCCTCCTGTGCTCTTACCGCACTCTGGAACCACATCATCAGACTCAACGTTAAAATGAAACCGGTAAGCGGGACGATAAAGGACTTTAAAGTTTTCATGCCTCTCGCTCCTTTCAGGTTACCTGCCCTGGCCCGGATTTACCAAAAAACCTCGCCCGATCCGGTGAAATTATCGACGGACAAGCGGTAAATAGAGCATCTGCGCGGCTGCAATACCAGCCGGAACATCGAGAATAGCTGCACTTCCTTCCTGTGCACGGAGCGTGCGCCAGAGTCAACCAAAAACACTACGGATGCACTTGCATTTACGGTTGCAGTGACAACGTAATGCCCTTCTGTCCGCCAGACCGGTATTTAAGATAAAGACAAAGCCCCCGGATGGATCTGTTGGAACCGTACCGAAGCGTGTTCCCATTGACTTGAATGGTCGCCGTATTATCGGATGGGTAATTCGCACCTGTGATGGTGAAATAACTGCCCGGCTCTCCACTGGGATAGTTGATCGTGAGGAAGGAGGGAACTGTTGAGTTTCTCGATTGATTTCCGAATGTGGGTGTTTCATTCTTGCATGCTGGAACCCCCTCAAGAATCCGTTCCGGTGTGCCTCCTGAATGAGTTGATCAAAAACTCCGGATTAAGACTTCCGTCTTTAAGAACTCGGAAGTCTGTTCAAAGGCTGCTCCCCCTTATTTATGGATTCACCACGAAGAGAAAGGCCGGAGAGCCGGTCACCCGTTGGGTATTGCCGGAAGGATCCGTGTAGTAGCCGCGCACATACACTCTCAGGTAGGCATAGCCGGTGTCCTGCGGGGTCAGCAGCCAGGTCAGCGTGCAGGCGCTCCGGGCCGCCAGGTTTGCCGGGCAATCGGCAGATGTGCCGTCCAGACGCCAATCCGAGGGCAGGTCCAGGCTGGCGCTGATCTGCAAGGGTGTGTTGCCGTTATTGTAGACGCTGATCTGGTAGGCGAGCTCCGCGCCGACCGTGGAGGCGGACGAGTAGTAATTTCCGCCCACGTGCGGGGTGGCTAGCAGGCTGGGATAATAAAAGTACGAAGGAGTGTTGTAGACCGGAGGTGGAATGATCACGGGCGGCAGCGGGACAACCACTCCGGACCCGCCGGGGATATTCAAGGCCTGCCCGGGGTAGATATAACGCTGGTACGCCACGCCGGGATTGGCGGCATACAGCGCGGCCAGCGTGACGCCGCAGCGGTTGGCGATCTTGATCAGCCAGTCGCCCGGCTGCACGATATAGACGCTTCCGCACGGACCGACGGCTGCGGCGCGGCGCGGGAGCGCCAGGCCGCCCGCCAGCACAGCCAGGATCAGGGTGATCTGGAGTAAACGTTTCAGGGTCATGCTCTTGTCCTCCTTGCTGAAGAAAAATCTATCTTCATTATATAACGCAGAAGGCAGGCAATTCAATGGGCA
>CAWHNM010000011.1:0-320300 GCA_963830665.1 uncultured Chloroflexia bacterium | reverse complement strand
TTGAAGATGACTTCGATCTGCTGGAAACACAGTTGATTTCCCACCAGCACCTTGCGGCAGATGTAATAAGGTCGGCCCTTTTCGTCATATTCCAGGCTGGGCTCATTATTGACATTGACCTGTCCATGGATGATCTCACCACAGCGTTTGCACTTTACGGCGAAAATGTGGAACTTGCCCGAGTTGGAGGGCGGCGGTGTGAAAAGTTTTTTAAAGAAGTTCATGGTCGATCTCCTTGAAGAAATTGAAAATTAAGTGAAGAAAGTTTTGCACCGATGAAGGCATATAACCGATCTAAGAAATCTCGATCATAGACAGATGATGCAACAATTCATTCAGACGAGGCTGGTAAAAAAGTCTGATTACTGCTTGAGCAGGGATGGATCGGCTTCCTGCAGCGAGGCGGGTTGAACACCGAGACGGTCCAGCCTGGACAGGAAGCTTTCCAGCCTGCGGCGGAAATCCGGCAGGCTTTTCCGGTCCTTGGGCGTCCAGCCGGTCTCGGCCAGGGCGGTGAGACGCGGGTAAACCTGGTAATCGAGGCGGGCGCGGTTCGGCACCCATTCGGTCCAGAGCGGGGACTCCACTCCCAGGATGGAGGCGGCGGCCTTTTCGTCCAATCCGGCCGGGACAGGCTCGTAGCGGTAGATCCGGCGCAAAGGCATCAGGTTGTAAGGATAGTCGAGGTAGGTGTTGAAACAGGAGGACATGACGATTGGGCGGTGATCGGTCCGGATGGCTTCGATGAGCCGTTTGCGGCCTCTCGCCCAGTACTGCACCACGGCGCTCTCGGCCAGCCCGTCCTGCAGGATCTCATTCCAGCCGATGGTGTGCCGGCCTTTTGAATCCAGGTAGGCGGCGATGCGGTTGGTGAAGTAAACCTGCAGGGCATGGGCGTCTTTCAGGCCCTCCTCCCGGATGCGGCGCTGGCAGTCGGGGCAATCCTTCCAGCGCTTTTTTGGGCGCTTCATCCCCGCCGATATGGATGTAGGGGGAAGGAAAGAGCTCCAGCACTTCATCGAGCACATCTTTCAGGAAGGTGAAAACGGTTTCCTTGCCGGCGCAGAAGATATCCGGAAAAATGCCGAAATGCGTGGCCACTTCAAACGGTCCGCCGGTGCAGGAAAGTTCGGGGTAGGCGGCCAGGGCGGCCACCGAATGGCCCGGCATTTCCACTTCCGGCACGATCGGTGATGTGCCGTTCGGCGGCGTAGGCGACGATCTCGCGGATCTCAGCCTGGGTGTAAAACCCGCCGTGCGGAATGCCATCGTGTTTTCCAGCGGTAAATCCTTTCCTTGTCCCGAGCCGCCTGGAGCCGATCTCCGTCAGGCGGGGGTATTTCTTGATTTCGATGCGCCAGCCCTGGTCTTCGGTGAGATGCCAGTGGAAGACATTCAATTTCTGCAGGGCCATCAGGTCCAGCGTCTGCAGGACCGTTTCCCGGCCCTGGAAGTGACGCCCTTCATCGAGCATGAAGCCGCGCCAGGCGAAACGCGGCCGGTCGGTGATCTCCGAGACAGGCAATGCGCCAATCCACCCCGGAGACGGGCTGGCGTTCTTCGATTTCGATCGGGCAGCAACTGGCGCAGGGATTGGATGCCGTAAAAGACGCCAGTCGTTTCCGGAGCAGCCAATGTCACTGCCGTCGGGTGAGACCGTCAGCCGGTAGCCTTCACGACCGAGAGATTCCAGTCCGGGGTCCAGGTGGAGGCGGATGGAGTTCTGTCCCGGCCTGGTCCGGAGATGCGCACCGGCAGCGGGAAGCCGGTGGGGGCGGCCAGGAGTGCCTGGAGATAAGTCTGCATTCCAGCGATTGGGAAGGTCGGTCAGGATGTCGGTCTGTGCGGTCAGCCGGAATCTCGCCGGCGCGTGTTTCGATCTGGGAGGGGAGGGGGATGATGTCCATGCGGGTAGTATAGCCGCCTGCTGAAAAAACGTCCAGACATTCAGGATTATGGTATAATCCCGCCGCTTCCGAAAGCGCCCGAACCGATAAAGTTCGGGTACAGGGAGGCACATCTTGCCCGGGACGGGCATCAAGCGTCCCTGAGCGGGAAAATCCAAACCCCGCTAAACTCATCCCGTCCCACGCCCAACCTGGCGGCATTGGAGGACGGGAAAGAAGGAGAAAAAATGGCAGTTGTTTCCATGAAGGCGCTGCTCGAGAGCGGCGTCCATTTCGGCCACCGGACCAATAAGTGGAACCCGGGCATGAAGCCGTATATCTTCACCGAGCGCAATGGTATCCACATCATTGATCTGCAGCAGACGGTGAAGGCGATCAACAACGCGTTCAACGTGATCCGTGATTCTGTTTCCACCGGCGGGGTCGTGATGTTCGTCGGCACCAAGCGCCAGGCGCAGGAGACGGTGCGTGATGAAGCCATGCGCTGCGGCATGCCATATGTCACCGAGCGCTGGCTGGGCGGCATGTTGACCAACTGGTCCACGATGTACCAGCGCATCCAGGAACTGGAGCGCATGGAGAAATTATTCGCCACCGGCGATATCGAAAAGCTGACCAAAAAAGAAGCCCTGCTGATCCAACGCGAGATCAACCGGCTGAACCTGCGCCTCTCGGGCGTCCGCAACATGACCCGCGTGCCGGACCTGGTCTTTGTCATCGATGTGGACCGCGAGTATGCGGCTGTCCACGAAGCCAACCTGCTGAATATCCCGGTGATTGCCCTGGTGGATACGAACTGCGATCCTTCCTACGTGGATTATGTCATTCCGTCCAACGATGATGCCATCCGTGCCATCAAACTGATGGTGGCGAAGATGGCGGATGCCGTGGAAGAAGGCAAAGCGATGCGCAAGGATGAGGAACTCGAAGCAGAAGCCGCACTTGCGAGACATGCCGGTCGACGAAGCACGGATGAATCCGCCAAGCTTGCCCGTACCGCCGGGATGGAAGATGAGCTCGAGGATGCCAAATTACTCGGAGAATCCACCCTGGCCAAACTTGCTCCGGCTCCCAAGGTGGAGGAGCCGTTGAAGATGTAGAAATTGTCGACGTCGAAGAAGACGAAGAACAAGAAAAGTAAGCTGAGGTGTTTGCATGGAAATTACGACTCAAATGATCAAAGAACTGCGTGAAGCCACCAAGGCCGGTGTGCTGGATTGCCGAAAAGCCCTGGAAGCTGCCGACGGCGACTATCAGAAGGCAGTGGATTTTCTGCGTGAAAAAGGCCTGGCGACAGCTGCCAAGCGTGCCGACCGCCAGGCTTCCAATGGCATGGTGGAGCTGTATTCGCACGGCAATGGCCGCGTGGGTGTGATGGTCGAAGTCAACTGCGAGACCGACTTTGTGGCCCGCTCCGAGCAGTTCGTCAAGTTTGCCCATGAAGTCGCTTTGCAGGTGGCGGCAGCTGCACCGAAGTACATCAAGGAAGAGGATATTCCCGCGGATGTGCTTGAGACACGAGACCGAGATCGCCAAAGGGCGTGCGCGTGAAGAAGGCAAACCGGAAGCCATGCTGGAGAAGATCGCCCAGGGGCGCCTGGAGAAATTCAAGGATGAAGTCGTTTTGTTGCGCCAGGCATACATCCGGGATGACAAAGTCACGATTGGAAACCTCCTGCTTGAACAAGTTGCTGCGATTGGAGAGAATATCGTCATCCGGCGGTTTGTCCGCTGGGAATTGGGCGAGGTAAGTGGATAATTAAGAAGAAAGCCAACCATCCGGTTGGCTTTTTTTTATTATAATGAATAAGTCGAATTTGAGAGGAGAAAAAATGGCGAATTTCAAATTCAAGCGTGTACTGCTCAAATTGGGCGGCGAAAGCCTGGCCGGTCCGAACGGCTTCGGGATCGATCCCGAACAAGCCGATGCGGTTGCGGCACGTGTCAAAGATGTCCGCGCGATGGGGATCGAGGTGGCAATCGTCATCGGGGCAGGCAACCTGTGGCGCGGCAAGCAGGGCCTGGACCGCGGCATGGAGCGCGCCACGGCCGACTACATGGGCATGCTGGCGACCGTCATGAATGCCATGGCCCTGATGGATGCCCTGGAACGCGGAGGCGTCTTCACACGCGTCCAATCGGCCATCGAGATGCGCGCCGTGGCCGAACCATATATCCGCCGGCGCGCCATCCGCCACCTGGAGAAAGGGCGCGTGGTCATCTTCGGCGCGGGGACCGGCAACCCGTTCTTCTCCACCGATACCGCCGCCGCGCTGCGGGCAGTGGAAATCGACGCGGATGTGCTGATCAAGGCCACCAAGGTGGACGGCGTCTACGATGCCGATCCGAAAAAGAATCCCGATGCCAAGAAGTTTGATACGCTTACCTACATTGATGTACTCAACCGCCGCCTGGAAGTGATGGACAGCACGGCCATCTCCCTGTGCATGGATAATAATCTTCCCATCCTGGTGGTCAATCTATGGGATCCGTCTGCGCTCGAACGCGCCCTGCGCGGTGAAAAAGTGGGCACGCTGGTTTCGGCATGATTTAGACAGTTCACGGATACTTTTTGAACCCTTTTGAGAGGGCCATCCAGGTAATCTTGGATGGCCCTGATTTTTTTGGGCGCCCGGTAGTGGCATTTTTTCTGATTTTAGGGTATCCTTAAGGCAGACATTTAATTACAATATAGGAGGCCGACGTGATAAAAGATCTGCTATTGAAAGAAGCCGAAACACGCATGCACGCCGCAATCCAAAATCTGGATGATGACCTGGCCGGGATCCGTACCGGGCCGGGCCACTCCGGCACTGGTGGAGAGATTGCCGGTTGAATACTATGGCGCGCCCACGCCCCTGGTGCAACTGGCATCCATTTCCGTGCCGGAACCGCGCAGTTTGCTTATCAAGCCTTTCGATCCGACTTCGCTAAAGAATATCGAGCGGGCCATCCTCGTTTCGGAACTGGGGCTGACCCCCAACAACGATGGGAAACAAATCCGCCTCAACCTGCCTGCCCTTACCGAAGAGCGCCGCCGGGAGCTTGTGAAAGTTGTCCATAACCGGCTGGAGGAATGCCGCATTGCTGTCCGCAATATCCGCCGCGACCTGCATAACGATATGCGCGAGTTCGAAAAGGAAAAACTGATTTCCGAAGATGACCTGAAGCGCGGCGAAGATGAACTCCAGAAAGTCACAGACCGTTATATCGAAGAAATCAATAAACACGGCCTGCATAAAGAGCAGGAGATCATGGAGGTGTAGTGACGGATTAAGCGTCACTACCAAATTATGGCAAAAAAGTCCACGGCCTCCCGGCCGCAAATTCCCACCCACGTCGCCATCATTATGGACGGGAACGGGCGCTGGGCACTCGCACGTGGCCTGCCTCGCCTGGTAGGTCATCGCGCCGGCACCGAGAATCTACGCCGCATCATTACCGCATGCGTTGAGTTTGGCGTCAAGTACCTGACCATCTACGCTTTTTCCACGGAGAATTGGGGCCGCCCTCGCGAAGAAGTCGAGGGCCTGATGAACATTCTCGAAGATGTGATCGACCGCGAACTGGCGGAGTTGAACAAAGAGGGTGTACAATTACGGCATATCGGGCGGTTGGAGCGCCTGGATCCCAAACTCCAGGAAAAAGTCATGGATGCCATTGAACTGACCAAGCATAACGACCGCCTGGTCTTGAATGTTGCTTTCAACTATGGGGGACGCGACGAAATCGTGAATGCCATTCAAAAGATGATCAAGGACGGAGTCAAGGCGGAAGAAGTGACCTCCGACCTGGTCAGCCACTATCTTTTTACTGCCGGCGTTCCGGACCCGGACTTGATCATTCGCACCTCCGGGCGAACTGCGCGTCTCGAACTTTCTGATCTGGCAGGGGGCTTATTCAGAATGGTACGTTACCTCCGTCTACTGGCCCGATTTCAACAAGGATGAGTTCCGGAAAGCATTGGATACGTTTGCCCAGCGCGACCGTCGATATGGCGGCCTGTCTCAGACTGGACGGGGGAAACGATTACCATGCTGATTAAACGTACCATTACATCCTTGTCCTGGCGGCTGATCGGTATCCCGGCGATCATCCTGGGAGGTGTTTATTATTTTGCCTTGATCGTGCTCTTTTTGGGGGTGGCTGCCTGGGAATATCGGACGTATCTTCGGGAAAGTGGATTGCAAGGTTCCCGAAGTGCTCCTGATCGGATGCGTTGTCCTGATCGCGACGGCGCGGACATTTTTCCCGGACCTGGCTGCGGCCGCATTGACCCTGTCCATCCTGGCTGCCATGACCTGGCACCTGTTTGATTACGAAAAAGGACGTGACCGGGCAGCGACCGACTTTGCTGTCACCACCGCCGGGATCGTTTACCTGGGTTGGATTGGGGCTTATCTGATCGACTTGCGGACCATGCCCGAGTGGATTGTGGTGGCTGCTGATCGTCCTTCCCACCATCTGGCTGGCCGATATGGCGGCTTATTTCGTGGGCAGTCCGCTTTGGGAAACACCCTCTCAGCCCACGGCTCAGCCCGAAAAAAACCTGGGAGGGCTATTGGGCGGGTGTTGTTTTCGGTACGCTCAGTTCGGTCGGGTTGGTGATTTTGTGGCACAGCCTTGGAGGTCCGGCAGTGGCATGGTGGAAGGGAGCTGCGCTGGGGGCGGCACTTTCCATCCTGACCACCCTGGGTGACCTGGGCGAGTCAATGTTCAAACGACAGGCGGGTGTGAAAGATTCGAGCAACATTTTTCCGGGTCATGGAGGCGTTCTGGACCGGATCGACTCCTGGTTGTGGGGGGCAGCCCTGGGCTATTTTCTGATCACCTGGTTCCTGATCTAGAGGCTTTAGCCGATCCTCGGCTCAAAAACGGAATATGACCTGGCCGATTTCATCCTTGTCAGACAACCTGCACTCGAATATACTCATGATCGGAGGAATAAATAATCCATGGTAAAACAACGCATTCTGCTGGTGGATGATCACGAAGTTGTCAGGCTTGGCCTGAAATCGTTACTGGAGCGTCACCCGCAATTTGATATCATCGGGGAGGCCTCTTCGGCGCGTGAAGCCCTCGAGCAGGTGGCAAACAACCACCCGGATGTGGTGGTGATGGATATCCGCCTGCCGGGTACATCCGGGATCGAAGCCTGTGAAGAAATCACCAGCCGTTTTCCGGAAACACGCGTGCTTATGCTGACTTCCTATGCTGAAGATGAGATGCTCTTCTCTGCGATCCGTGCCGGAGCTTCAGGTTACGTTCTGAAACAAATCGGCGGTGAGGAATTGGTGCGGGCGCTTGAAGCGGTTGCGCGCGGTGAAGCCCTGCTCGATCCGGCAGTGACACAGCGCGTTTTCCAGGAAGTGCGCCGGGCGGTCAAGGAGGAGGAAGCCTCTGCCTTTGCGCATCTCAGCCAGCAGGAGAAGCATGTCCTGCTGCTCGTCTCGGAAGGCAAGACCAACCGTGAGATTGCCAAAGCGCTCTTCCTGGGTGAAGGGACTGTACGCAATTACGTCTCCAGCATCCTGTCCAAACTGGGTGTCAGCAACCGTGCCGAGGCTGCGGCTTATGCGGTCGAGCACAATTTGCGGGAATATATCTCCATGTAGCTTGCATCAGCCGGTTTCTGCCATATCCTGGCATCTGTGCAACTCTGCAGGTTGACAAAATCATACTTTCGGATAAAATACAGCCCGCATGCCGAAGTGGCGGAACTGGCAGACGCGCTAGGTTCAGGGCTTAGTGGCCGCAAGGTCGTGAGGGTTCAAGTCCCTCCTTCGGCACCATGTTTCATCAGACCCGCGGAAACGTGGGTTTTTGTTTGACCCAAGCTTTCGGTAACTCTGAAAACCCTGCTTTTTTTTGCCGAATGGTGGAAAAGAAGAGAGTTCTTGGGGTTGTGGGCGGCTTTACCGCCCGCAAACACATCAAACCTCGACTTTGTAATACCATGTTGTTCAATTATCCAACGCTTGCCAAAGCTCTTCGGAGAGGGTAAGATATAGCCATGAAACCCAAGTGGCGGAACATCCTGATCGTTTTAGGTCTGTTCGTTGCAGTGGTTTTGCTGATCGATTTCAATCGCCGCATGGAAGAACTGAACCGTCTGACCACCAAACTGGAGGCAGTGCGCGCTGAGGGAACAACCGTCATGCAGACTCAGGCGGCGCTGGTGACCCAGGTGGCCTATGCGACCTCCGACGCAGGCAGTGGAAGCAATGGGCGTATGAGAATAAATGGGTGCGGGTGGGTGAGCATCCGGTGGAACTGGTTCCGGCCGGGAGCGTCACGCCGACTCCTGAACCGCCGCCAGTGACGCAAACGGAAAGCCTGCCAAACTGGCGTATCTGGTGGGAATTGTTCTTTGGTGTCAATTAAAAAAGTCCGGACTCAGGTCCGGACTTTTTCGTAAAAGCAAAGGTTCTACGTGGAGATGGTAACCATGCTTTTCTGGCCTTTTTTGGCCTGCCTTTCGGCCTGGTTGGCATGCTCAATCAGGGCGGCCAGGTCAGGTGTGCTGCTCCCCAGCGAGGCCACTCCAATCGAGACGGTCACATTCAAGTCCCCATAAGAGGTTTTAACGGGAATCGCGGCGATCTCATCGACCAACCTTTGGGCAATGATGCCAGCACCGGCCAGATCGGTTTCGGGCAGGAGCGCAACGAATTCATCGCCACCGAAACGCGTAAACACATCCACCGAGCGCAAAACAGTGCGGCAATGCTGAACGACCATTTGCAGCACAATGTTACCGGTGGAATGGCTGTAGGTATTATTAAAATGACGGAAATCATCAATGTCAAAAAACAATATCGAGAGCGAGTGGTTAAACCGGCGGGCACGTTCCACTTCCCGCGCACCGAGCTCCATCAGGCCGCGATAATTATAAATTCCGGTCAGTTCGTCAATGATGGCGAGCCGCTGCACTTCGGAGTACAGGCGGGCATTTTCGATCGCGATCGCGGCGTGGACCGAAATCCGTTCGAGCATGTGGATCTGGTCCTCACGATAGGCATTGGGCCGGTAACTCTGGATGGACATCACTCCCACCACTTTGTCGCGGACCAAAAGCGGGATGCCGATATAGGACCTTGCCCGTTTTTCCACTGCCATCCTTGGATTCAGGGGCGCGGTGACAGGAGAGAATATTATCGTGCAGGTACAGGATCTGGCGGGTGCGGATAACCTGGCCAATCGTACCAGGACGCTCGTTGATATCCCGTAAAGTGCCAGTCTGGTAATGGCCATGTTCGTAATAAAGGGGAACGGTGACCAGGGATTGTTTCTCATCCAATAAGGCGACATAAAACAAATCGATGGGTGCTACATGGCTGCACTGTTCATGCAGGGTTTTGATGGTCTGGTTGATATCCAGTCCAGCGGTGATGGCGAGATTGATCCTCTCGATGATCCTGAGTTCTTCGTTCTGATGCGCCAGTTGTTTTCCGCCTGGCGGTAACCGGTCACATCACGGAAAGCGAAAAGCCGTCCGATCAGTTTCTGGTTTCCATCGAACAAGCTCTTTACTTGCAGGTCATGATAACGGGCGGGGTCTCCCTTGAAAGGACTTCTGCCTGGAGCTCGCCAGTTTCCTTGATGGTTTTCAGCAGCGGTCCCCACGACTGGAGCACGTGCGAGATGGGTTGTCCGAGCACGCTGGCGGCTGAAGCGGCGATGATACTTTCTGCCATCGGGTTAATATCTGAGATGCGATCATTGGCATCCACCACCAGAATGCCATCATTCATGTTTTCAATGAGGATATGACGCGCGACCGGTGCAAGGTCAAATATACGGAATTGGAAGACACCCAGGGCGAGGATAAGCACCGGTAACCAGGAACGAAATGGGGGTCAGGTCCAATCCATGGATAACGTTCAGCCCGAAGATATATGCAAGTCCACCCAAAATCGGGAACAGTGCGCTGATGAGAATAATACCGGTCTGCCTGCGATACGAATTCTTGGATTGGAGCCAGGCGTGCAGCATGATCGCCAACCCAACCAAGACGACCAAATAATCGTAGACCATCAGGAAATAGAACCCGGTACCGTGGCTGTAGATGAGCATATTGGGCACGATCGGGCTGGACCTGATGCTGTTCCAGATCAACCCATGCCAATCATTCGTTACGGCCAGAGCGAATGCGACCAGCGGGATGACAGAATAAAGCAACAGATAGCGGCGTGAAAGGAAGCGGGTCATCTGGCGGTATTCCAAGGTAAAAATCATGAAAAGTGTCGGCGCTGAAGCTGCCCCCAGATATTCCAATTTGGCCCAGAGAATTTTTTGAGCCGCTCCCACCGTAGCCGCTTCCACTCCGGAAGCAAAAGTCCATTCAGCCACGGCGCACATCAACAGGATCAAAGCATCGATGCCCGGGGCGTTCCTGCGGCGCGAGAGCAGCAAGACAACGCAAACAGAGATGATTGCCGTGAAGTGCAATGCTGCCGCGAACAGGAGTATAATTCCAGTTCATTTTTGTCAGTATAGCACGGAATATGGATAATGTTAAAGGATCCTGCCCCCTTACAAGAATGATGGGTGAGTCGGCCCGGCACACCCGAACCCATCCTTACGTTTCCTGCGAAGTTCCAAAGAGCCGTTGTTCATTAGAGAAAATTGGCGTTGATCCATGAAATGGATAATTCGTTTATCGCTAGGCATTAGCCTGTTTCTGACGGCCTGTGCAGCGCCACGAAATACAAGGCTTGTTACCCCGTATCCTCTGGCCGCATTCAACCAAAATTACGTGTCTGTGGATATTTTCCTGGAACTGGACCCGTCGCAAAAGATCTTTCTTTCCGCGAAATTCACTCCTGACAAAGGCTATCACCTGTACAGCAAGGATATTCCCCGTGAAGGCGTATCTGGACAAGGCCGCCCGACACTTTTGGAACTTACACCGCAAAGCCAAATACGCTCCATAGGTGAAATGACCGCAAGTGTGCCTGATGAAGTCTCAAGCATGGGAACGGACGCCTTGCTGGTATATCCGGCCGGACCGGTGACATTACGGTTTCCAGTGACCCTCCCGCCTGGCACAGGCTGGTACGATGACTTGCTAAGCGTGACCTATGAGGCTTGCAGCCAGACAACCTGCCTTACCCCGGTGATCGGCAGATTGGTTCAGGTGAGGGTGCCGGGGAATAAAGATTTCCAGCCGTGATAATCCCATCCACCCAGAAAAGCAAGGTCCCGGTTCCTAACAGAAACCGGGACCTGTTTCAATTTTGATCAAAGATCCTTTCAGCTCTTCCCGGTGATATGGGGCAGAATATCGTTGGTGGCGAGCCGGGAGACAGCCCGGATGATCTCGATGGCGTTCCCAACGATGCCGATCCAGAGGGCGATCCGCACGAACTGGCTCAACATGGTCATCAGGATGCGGGCTGCTTCTGCATCGCCCATGGAAGCGGTCAGGGAGGCGGTTGTGATCGCCAGCAGGGAGGGGACGCCCAGCATGGCCGCTGCGATGACGATGTTGACGATCTTCAAGCCGATCAGGCAAATGCGGGTCACGGCGGTCCAGTAGCCCATGCGCAGGAGGACGATATCCAGGAGGATGGTCAGCGCCCAGACCAGGGTCAGGTAAGGCACGAAGTAGAAGAAGGCCTCGGACAGGAGCGGCACGAAGTTGAGGTTGCCAAAGCCAATGGCCCAATTGCCGGACTCCAACACCCCGTTCAGGCTGGGGGTGAAGCCGATGATCTGCGGGTAGAAATTGAAGATCACGATGGCAATGAAACAGCCGACAATTTCCACGATGGTATCACCCATCCTGACCTGGTTGGGGGCGGAGAGTTTGGTCAGCGAGCGCGGGTCCCATTCTTTTTGCGCCGGAAGACCTTTCAGGTCCAACTTCCCGCCGGCGCGGAAGAGCGCCCATTCCATGATGGCGAAGATGATGACAATGTTGCCGAGAGCGGTAAAGGCGGAAGCGATAAAATTGGCGATGGCTCTGAGGATGGTTTCGAAGGCATTCAGGGGAGACAGCGTGGCTTGATACAAGGCGATCCCAAGGCCGATGGCGGCCAAAACGCCGATCACGATCAACACGATGCGCAGCACCATCATAAAGATGGGGTACAGACGTGGGCCGATCAGGTAGCGTTCGCCCTGATAGGTGGCGGCGACTTTTTCGGGCGCACCGTACTCTTTCAGGACCTCCAGGGTCATCTCTTCATCCACCGGTTTGCCGGTCTTCCGGCTGCGCTCTTCGAGCATATCCTGCAGGATCGAGCGGATCTCGGCTTCGATATCGGAGCGGGTCTTCCTGGGCAGGCGGCGCCCGACTTCGGAAACATAGGTATCAATCAGGTTTGTACTCATTTGCATTCTCCTTTCGATCTACAGCATCTTCTTCATCATGGACACGATACCGGTCCATTCTTCTTTCAGCCTGGGCAGGAGCGTCCTGCCTTCATCGCTGAGCACATAATAACGGCGCGGGCGGTCGGTTTCGACCCGCCAGGCTGACTGCAACAGTCCCTGGCCTTCCAGCCGGCGCAGCAGGGGGTAGAGCGTGCCCTGGTCGATCTCGAGACCGTTATCGGCCAGACTCTTGATGAGCGAGTAGCCATATTGCTCCTGGTCGAGACGGCTCAGAACCGCCAGCACGATCACCCCGCGCCGCAGTTCAAGGATTACGTTTTCAAAGGATTCGTTTGTCATAGTATCACCATTGACGACAGTATACTGTATATTATACAGTATGTCAAGGGTAATAGTATAGTTTGATATACTATACTGGTTGATCTGATGCAGATCGTTCAGGCGCGGCCAATCTCCCAATCTGGCGCGTGAACCGGATCAATTCAACTGTTTCCCCCGATTGCTTAGAACCCCTAGCAAAACCGCTCCCGCCGCCGTGCCCATTCTGGGTACTTTCCTCGGCGGCGAGGACGCCGCCTAAAGCGAGGTTTTGTCAGGCACTCTAGGTGTTGAAGTCTTGGTCAGGGAAAGGGAATTTACCACTCCCTGACCCATTGTTCCGAGCGGTCAGCCTGGGGCGAGAGCACCGACGAATAGAGCGAATCCGGCCCCGGCTCGTAACCGCCCACGAAGGCTCTCAGCGCTCCCAGACGCTGCACCCGGCGCAGGCCCTCGGTGATGAGGGCGCGTGCCAGGCCGCGGCGCTGGTGTTCGGGAACGGTGGCGACCGGTTCGATGTAAACGGTGCGGGTGGCATCGTCGAACCAGAAGGTGGCAATGGCGGCAATCTCCCCGCCGGGCCGGGCGGCCACCAGGTCCAGGTCCCGGCGGTAGAGCGGGCAACGCTGGATGGTGTGGTACCACTGCCAGCCCTGGTATTTCTCATCCGGTTCGTTCGGATGGAAGCCGCGCCAGGAGGCCCAGGAGCGGGCGGGTAATTCACTCTCATCACCCAGCGAACGGATGAGATACCCTTCGGCTAGCGGGCAATCCGGGATGGGTTTGTCCAGGTCGCGGCGCCACTGGGATTCCGCCTCCGGACCCCGGGTGTATCCACGCCCTTCCAGGATCGATCGCCTGAGACCATCCTGGGAATCCACCCAAATGGCGACCCGGCGCTTCCCGTCGGGCTGGATCGAGAGGTGCTGCTCGGCAACCGATACCATCTCTTCCTCCAGATCCTCTGTCTTGAAAGCGGGATGGATCTGCAGGAAAGCATTGCCAGAATCTTCCGGGTTCAGGACGGCGGCAATCTTTCCATCCGTGGTCTGCCAGATGAAGGTCACCTGCTCCAATGGGGCGCAGGAATGCATATTGATAATGCCATGCCAGCGCCAGTAATCCAGGCGCTGAACGCTCCAACTCAACTCCCGCAGGCCGTTCAGGAGCATGACATCCCGCAGAAACTGGCGGATGAGCCAATAGTCATTTTCGTCACGGTAATTGCGGAGGATGGTTTCATAATTCACTCTCTTTCCATAATCCAACATGAAGCGGATAAATGCGAGGGTTTCACTAACGTTCTCCTGCGAGGCCGGCACGGCCGGGTCATGGCGCCCGGCCCAGGCGAGTTCGATCAGGGCGGCCCAGGGCCGGCCCAATTTCCTGCGCCCAAAGGGCGGCATCCGGCTTGGAGGCGATAGCAGCATTTTCGAGGGTATAGAGGATGCGGCAGAGCGTCGGACGGAATAGGATTGGTAGCCCGGGCTGGCATTTACATGCTCCTGACACGCCCGTCTTCGACCACCCAGACCTGGGTGGCGAACTGCTCGATGAAATAGCGGTCATGGATGACCGCCAGCACGGTGCCGGTGTATTTGGCCAGGGCCTGCTCGAAGCGCGCCCGGGCGGGGATATCGAGGTGGTTGATGGGTTCGTCGAGCAGCAGGAAGGTGCAGCCCTGCGCCACCAGCAAGGCCAGTTCCAGCCGGGAGCGTTCACCGTAGCTCATCTCGCCGCAGGGCCGCAGCGGGTCGTCGCCGCTGAACAGGAAGAAGTGCAGGAAATGGCGCGCCTCGGTCTGGTTGAAGGTCCCGGCGCCCTGGATGATCTCCAGGGGACTTTTCGGCAGGTCGAGGTGTTCCTGTTCCTGGGTCATATAGCCGAGCCTGGCGGACGGGCCAAGCCGCACGAGACCCGGCGACAGGTTCCAGTTTCCCGGCGATGGTACGCAGCAGGGTGGTCTTCCCGCAGCCGTTCGGACCGGTGAGGGCGATGCGTTCCCCGGCGCGGATGTGCAGGCGGATATTTTCAAGCAGGGGCGGATGACCGGGGTAGCCGATGGACAGGTTCTCGGTCACAAGGACATCCCGGCTCTGGTGCTCGGGGGCGGCAAAGTCCAGTTTCATCTGCCAGGAGGGGCGCGGTTTCTCGATCTTCTCCTCATTCAGGATCTGTTCGATGCGACGCTCGATGTGCTTGGCGCGTCCGACCGTGCCCTTGCCGCGATTGGCAAAAAAGCCCTGGGCGAAGCCGTCATTGGTATCGGCCTTGCCGCCTGTGCGGAATTTTGCCAGGCCGCGCAGGTGGGCCGCGGCGGCCTGCAGCTCGGCGATCTCGGCTTGCTGGTCGGCATAGGCCTGCGGCCTGGTGTTCACGTTCGGCCAGTTTCTGCTCGACGTAATCGCTGTAGTTGCCCGGCGTATTGCGTGATGGCATGCGTGAGCGGATCGAGCTCGAGGATGGAGGAGACGGTGTTATCCAGGAAGGCCCGGTCGTGCGAGACGATCAAGGCCGCGCCGGAGAAACCTGCCAGCCAGCCTTCCAGCCATTCGAGCATGGCGATGTCGAGATGGTTGGTGGGTTCGTCGAGCAGGAGCAGGTTGGGTTCGGCGAGCAGCAGGCGCGCCAGCATGAGGCGGGTCTTCTGCCCGCCGGAGAGTTCGCCGACGCGTTTTTCAGGGGAGATGTCTGCCAGGCCGAGCGGCGATCAGACATGTTGACGGGTCGAAGGTCGGCACGTTCGAAAGTTGGCGAGGGCTTCATCGTATGCGAGTCTGGAGATTCTTATCGGCGGGGTTGGCGGCCAAGTGCAGAGGCCAGTTCGACCAGCGCGGCCTCCGGGTCTCGATGCAGAGGCGGGCGAACAGGCCTCGGCGATGGTCAGCGCCGGGTCGAGGTCGAAGCCCTGGGAGAGGTAGCCGATGCGCAGGTCGGGGCGGGTGCGCGCCACCATCCCGGAATCGGGCTGTTCCTGGCCGGTCAGGATGCGCAAGAGGGTGGTCTTGCCGCAGCCATTCGGGCCGATCAGGCCGAGGCGTTCGCCGGCGGAGATGCTGAAGGTGATATCCTGGAGTACGGTGTGGATGCCGTAGGTCTTGGTGATGTGATGTGCAGAGAGCATAGACGATCCTGTAGATAAATGAAAACCGGGGGCATACGCCCCCGGCTGGAATCAAAACCAGCGGGTTGGGTTGCCCGGAAAAGCGTTGGTTTTTTACAGGGTGTCTGTCATTCCTTGTGCTCCTGAATCAGTACGGTGAGGAAATTATATCATGGGTGGGGAAGAGAGGAGAGAGGAGAGGAGAGAGCAGAGAGTAGAGAACGGATGTGGTGGACCCATAGAACTGGACACTATTTTGATGGTTCTTAGGGAACCTTTTCGACTGGCTGAGTTTGAGAGCGCCACCAAGCGCTCTCAAACTCAGCCGGGGTCAAATATCCCAAGGACGAATGGATGCGCTTGGTGATGTACACATCCTGGATAAAATTGCCGATCTGGTGAAGTGCATCGCTGAAATTGCGATACTCAGATAAATCGACCTCCTCTTCTTTGATGGTGCGCATGAAGCGTTCTGCATAGCCGTTTTCTTCGGCCTTGCCAACAGCAGCCATGCTGATTTGAATCTGATAGGACTTGAGCAGATTTGTGTAGGCATCACTGGCATATTGTAAGCCCTGGTCGCTGTGGTGGATCTGGGGGAAACGAACGAGCAAGGCCATCTGCAAAGCCTGCAGGGTCAGTTGTTGATCAATCGTAGCGGCTCAAGCACCAACCCCGCACGGCCCGGGTGAACACATCCAGGACGATCGCCAGGTAGACAAAATCGTTCTGCAGGCGGATATAGGTGATGTCACTGACCCAGACCTGGTCCGGACGGACGATTTCCAGGTTCTTGACCAGGTTGGCATAGCGGGGATAGGGATGCTGGCTATTGGTGGTGCGTTTTTTCCAGCGTTTGACCGGCCTCAGCAGGCCCAATCTGCGGGCCAGACGCTGAATCCGCTTGCGATTGACCACATAGCCATAGGGTTGGCGGCGCAATTGGTGCATCAGACGACGTGTCCCATAGGTGGGATGCTGGCCAGCCTCCAACTTGAGGTTGGTCTCGATCTGCTGATCTTCAGCGGCCTGGCTGCGGTAATAGTAACTGCTGGGCGCCAGCTCCAGCAACGCACACGCCTGACGGACTGAATACCCGTGCTTCTGCACCAGTTCGCCAACCATCAGCCGCCGTCCTTGGACAGAAAGTCCGAATCCCCGAAGACTTTTTTTGCCATTTCCAATTGCAGCGTTACGCGCCCAAGCATGCGCTCGAGTTCGGCGATCCGCTCTGCCTGGGCATCCTGTTTGCCAGGCTGTTCAAATATCTGTGGGGCTCGCTCCATAAATTCCTGCCGCCAGCGTGAAATCACCGTAGTCTTTGATGCCATATTCCCGGCTCGCTTCGCTCAAGTTCTTCTTGCCGCCAATCAATTCCATCACCACCCGGACTTTGAATTCCGGTGTGTACGTTCGATGTGGTCTTGCCCATCTGGACTCCTTCCTGCTATCCTACTTCTCCCTTTCCTGGGTGTCCAGTTTTTGGGGTCCATTACCACGCTTTTCACAAAGTAGGAAAATGGACGGAAATCAGCATATCCAGGGCGGCCTTTGGGTGGGCATCAAAAAAGCGGCGAGCGCTTGCAAGATTGGAAAAACCGTTGGAAAGGCACAATCCGATCACCAAGTTATTCACGATGGCCATGTTATGAGCAGCCTTCTCATCTTTGAAACGAGTAGCATCTTCTCGCAAAGTAACATCTCGGCGGTAGTGTAAACCACTTTCAATGCCCCAGTACTCACAGAACAGTTCCAGGAGTTTCTCCGGTCCAGCCTGCTCAGGAGATAGGCTGGTGAGGCCATAAACGATCTGGCGTGTCTTTCCCAAATTATGGGCATGATAGACAACTCGCTCAATTCGAAATACTTGCGCCACATGGGGCCAGTCCAAGTAGTCATTCAATTGGGTGCTGGTCAGAATTGTTCTCTGCTCAACCCGGCCACATTGCTTGTTCACTTTCACAGCCATGTGAATGTCCTTGGACAAGGGAGCCCTCTTTTGCAGGTTACACACTTCGTGAACAAACAACTTTTCAATTGCCCAGCGCGTCCTGGATTGGTTGTCCTTTACCGTCCAAACAAAGTCTGCTCCTGCTTCCACGATTTGGTTGGAGAAGGCTCTTTGAGTGTGCATCGCATCTGCGACAATAATTGCACCCTCCAAAACCACCTGAGAAATGATTTTGGGAGCCATCACAATCTCATTTTCCTTCTTATCCACCTCGGCCTGCGCTAATACCAGGCCTTGCCCGGGTACATACACTGCCAATAAATGCACTCCCCTTTGCTCCCCATACGGAATCGTCCCACGCATACTTTTCCCATCGATACTCAGCACCATCCCTTGCTCGGTTTTCAATCGCTGTCGATGGTACGCCTGAACAATCCCTTCAAACTCTTCTGGTGAAATCATTTCTTGCAATACTCGCCGATAGGTCATATGACTGGCTGTCTTCGGTTGTGCCAATATCTCGTATTGCACCCATAATTCTTTTCTGTGCCCGATCCACTCTGCTATGCCGCTCGGCTTGTCTTCGCCTGCCAGTTTGGCTAGCAACATCAGGATCAGTAGACTGACTAACGTGTACCGCTTCCCTTTTGCTTTTCGCGTGTCTTCTATCTTGGATAAGTAGCCGTAGAAACTCTCAATATCAAAAACTAATCCATTTTCGTTCTGCTCCCGCACGTGGTTATAATTCATCTGGATCTTCTCCGGTTCCTTGGTTGGTTTGGCGACCCCAAGTTTACTGGAGAAGATCTCTTTATTTCGTCAAGCTACTTTGTGAAAATCCTGGTCCATTACACAATAAAAAGGATTACTTGGTCGCCTAATTCTCAGTATTTAGCCTATCTCATCAAAAGTAGATCTACAGGGAAATTAATCCTTGGCACGATTTCAGTGTCTGGCATCTCAAAGGTTACCTTGTTAGAGAATATTAATATAAACAGTGCGATTACTGATTTTATCTGGAATAAACCCACTTCAACAATAATTATTAATCCATAGAAAGATAGGGACAATCGACCGTTAATTACATGCCCGCTCGCCTTTTATTAGCAGACAAATAACTTTGAGGTAGGGCTCTCGGTGTTCCAGTTTTTTCAAAGAAAATCGGAACTAAACAAAAGGCGAACAAGCCGGCTTTTACACTGGCCAGCACATCTTCGTGTAGAGAACTTTATCATAATACAAGAAAACTAGTGCAAGTTTTCAACCCGGAACAGCTTACCCTCCAATATTTGTTTTTCAGGATGTACTTCCACATATTACGACGCGGCGGATGCCATGCGAGTGGACGGGATTCTATACTTTACCCTAGGTGAACCCCTGACCAAGCCCGTCAGGGCAGGCAATTAGGCTCAACCAGCTGCTTGACCGATGCCAGCGGCACGGTAATGGGGACACAGGGATATTACCCCTTTGGCGAGACGCGCTACAAAACAGGGAGTCTCAACCCCAACCCCTCAGGGAGTCCCATTACCGACCGGCGTTACACGGGCTATCCCCGGAGCCACAGGGCTCCGGGATGCCCGATGGCGGCTTGCCTGCCCGCGCGCAAGCACAGGTGGGCCGCCTCGGGCGACAGGAAATCACCGGGCTGGGGTTGGATAACTACAAGGCGAGATTTTATGATCCTTATGCCGCTCAAGAATTGCGGATCTTGCGCAAGGCTTTGCGGAGGCGGGCCCAGTTTTGGACGGCCTGGCGGTGCTCCGCTTGTGTAGGCGGGTGCTGGCTGAAAAGCAGGCGGGTATACAGGGCTGTCAGCCAGTTCAGATCGGCCAGCAGGGAGACAGTGACGGCAGCCAAGCGTTGATTCGCTTTGAAACGCTCCAGTTTGAGCGAGAGGGCCTGGGCGAATTCATGCGGGTGTACGGGCCGCGTCGGGCGCCACGCCCCAGACACGCCCCTGGCGGTAGAGGCGCTGATGGATGGCCGGAATGGCCTTTTCGGCGGGGCGCAGGGTCAGGAACCAGCTTTCGACCGGCAGGAGCAGCCCAGACCAGCAGGAGAAGCGCCAGACCAGCCAAGATGAATTCCAGGACCAGGAGAGGCTGGCGTAATACAGCCCAATTGATCGGAGCAGCGCCCGGTTTGGCGAGCGGGACAACCGGCGGGATACTGATGGCGGGCTTGTTCGGATTGGCCGTCTCGCCCGGTCGTTTGAAAGGGCACCTGGTTGGTGGTCGGTTCGAACTCCACCAAGCCGATCCCGGGGAAGTAAACCTCCACCCAGGAATGCGCATTGGCCTCCACAACCACGAACCGGTTGGTATTGTAATCGTACGTCCCGCTGGAGAAGCCCGTCACCAGGCGGGCGGGGATGCCGACGGCACGCACCATTACGGCCATGGTGGTGGCAAAGTAGTCACAATAGCCTTTTTGAAGGTCGAACAGGAAATAATCGGCGACATCGCGGTTGGTGGGTACACCGGGCACCTTGAGCGTGTAGGGGAACTGGCGCAAGTAATCCTGGATCGCCATGACCTGATCGTAAGGGGTGGGCTGGTCGATGGTCAGGCGGACGGCCAGGTCACGCACCCGTTCGGGTAATTCATCCGGCAGGGCCAGGTAATTGTGGATGGAGGCAGGGTAGTTGTTCCCGGCGAGGCGCAGTTGGTCGACGGTCACGTATTGGATGCGCGAATCCGCCGTGAAGGAATTGGCATTCGTCGCGGGCGTCGATCAGGTCGCCGGAAGCGCGCCAGTCGGCGGTGGAAGGCTGTGTCGGTGCTCAACAGGTCACCGGTCACGAACAAGGCCGCTTTCATGGGCTGGAGACGCTCGACGTGCTGACGGACCAAGCGATAGTTTTGCGGGAGAGTGACCAGGTTTGGGATAGTAGGGACGATTGGCCGGCATGGCCTGGGTCTGGGCCGGTGTTGGCAACCCAGACATGCCCGTTATAAAAATCGAAGGTCTGTGAACGCCAGTAGTAGCGCACTTCGGGCTGGACGACGTTGTTGTGGATCAACACTTCGGGCGGCGGCGGTGGCGTGTAGCCATCGACGGTCACATACAACATCACCTCCTGGGAGAGCTGCGGACCAGGTCCAATCGCATGCGTATCTGACAGGCCGATGTAGCCGCTGCCGCCCCCAGGAACAAGCACGGGTGTCTGCTGGAGCCCGAGCGATTCGGCCAGGGTTTTATCCTGCCGGCTTTGAAAAATGTGCTGGAAGGTATCGGAGATTTTCTGGATGGAGACGGAAGGCAGCAGGCCGCCTGCCAGCATCAACCCGGCGGCGAGTAGAAATACAACCGTAGCCAGCAATGGCTCGATTTCGGTCTGGCCCATGCGGCGTTCCTGCCAGCGGCGGCGGGCTTTCAAGTAACCATCCAGCGCCTGGAGGAAGATCCAGCCTCCACCTGTCAAGACAAGCCAATAGATGCCAAAGCTGGAATTGGTGTAATAGACATTGTAGACGAGCAGGGTCGTCGCCGGGAGCAGCGCCAACCCCCAGGGCCTCCCTCCGGCGCAGCCACCAGGCCGCCCAGAGCGACACCAGCCAGAGCGCCAGGCCCCAGACGAGGCTGGTGACGCCCGGGTCATTGATCAGCGTGCTGGTACCGGCGTTCTGGATCCACAGCGATGAGACGGCCGATCAGGCCTGCCAGATCCTGTGCGAACAATGCCCAGGCAGCCTGAAGAGGTGCCAAATCCAGGCTGAGGCGAAAGATGATCTGCTTCAGGATGGGCGGTAAAGTCGACAGGAGAGCATCCAGGGGAAGGCTCATCTGGCCGACGGACAGGGTCAGCCAGACCAGCCCGATGCCAAGCGCCGCCAGCCCGGACCCCCAACCGGGCAGACGCGAGCGCCCGAGCAGCCACCCGACCAGCACTCCATAAAGGGCGGTTGAAGCCAGCCAATCCGGGCGGATATGGCCTACGATTGCGATCAGTCCGCCCTCAACGCAGAGCATTGTCAGGCAAAGCAGAACCAGGCGCAACAAGGTCGGAGCGCCGATCAGGCGGACAAACCAGCGCATGAAGCGCCCAAGAAGATCGATCATCCCAGTGTTCTCCAGCCGGTATCGGCCGGTTTCCGGACCGCCACGGCCTTGCCACGCCCGAGGACGCGCCATTCCCATTTGCCCTGCTGCCCCGGACTGGCCTCCGGCCGGTTGAGCAGGTCGCTCTGGATGATGTAATGGGTGATGCCGTAATCATTGAGCAGGTCATCGGCAGCGGCAGTGGACTCTGTCCCGCCAAAGGAAAGCGGGTCGAGCAGCAGAACGGTGGGGGTGATGCCAATTTTGACCAGCTGCAGCAAGGCGGCAGCCCAATCGGCCTGCACATTGGGGGTGATGATGATCAGGCTGGCTCCATGCCGGACGGCTTTCTGCGCATGCTCCAATAAATCGGAAAGAGGCCGCGGGCCCGGCTTGGCCAGCGCCAGAGCCCGCAGAATGCTCATCGAATGCCCGGAGGAATGCTGCGGGGGCATCCAGGTCAATTCCGGGCTGCACGTCACCAGGCCGACCGAATGACCTTCACGCAGGCCGCGATGGGCAAGCGAGGCGGCCAGAATGACGCCATGCTCTTCGGTCGATTCAAAGCCGCTGCCCACCTGGACTTTGCTTTTCCAGGTCGAGAAAGATCCACCAGTCGGAAGAAGGCATATGCTCGAACTGGCGCACGTACAGCGCATTCCGCCGGGCGGAGGTGGGCCAGTGGATGGCTTTGAGCGGGTCGCCCGGGAGCATACTCCCGCACCGTCTCCACGCTGACGGTGGTCTCCAGGGCGGCGCGGCGCGGCCGGCGGCCTTCGCCGGCCCGGCCACCGGCGGCGATCTCGATGGCAGGCAGCGGCAGCACCGGCGGCACCACCAGCAGGACGGTGGCGTTCGGATGGACCAATTCCAGGCTGCAAAGTCCCAGCGGATCGCCGGAGCGCAGGGTGGTCGGCCCGAGGTTGAACAAACCGCGCTGGGTGCAGATTCCCTGCGGTTTTCCATTCCATGGACTGGTTCCCGCCGATCGAAGTGACCCGCCCGGCGGTGTAACCGGGCAGGTTGGAATGGTCGTCCACTTCCAGCCACAGGCCAGGCAGGAAGCTGTCATTTATAACGGTGAAACGCTCTTCCAACTGGTCGCCAACCTGGGCCCAGCCGTAGCGCATCTTGCGGTCCATGAAGATCCGGCGGGCCAGGGAGAGCGTCCAGAAGAAACTCAGCAACCAGCTCCCGGCCAGGATGATCAGCAGCGTGCTCCAGGCCCGGTTCGGCCAGATCAGCTGCAGGAAAACCAACAGGATCGCCAGAAGCGGCCAAAGCCGGGAGTGAAAGCGAATTTTGGCAAAGGACGATTTGGGATTCACAATGTTCGATCGGTGATGTCGTGTTAGAATTTGTATGACAATTGAGCCGAGAACTTCTCCCAATCATCTTACATGAGATGAGGCCGAGCGTCAATAAACTTAAGATCAGACTGGAATCGACTTAAGACCAGTCTTTACCGTTAGAGCCCCTAACAAAACCGCTCCCGCCGGCGTGCCCATTCTGGGTACTTTCCTCGGCGGCGAGGACGCCGCCGAGAGCGAGGTTTTGTCAGGCACTCATAGAAGGTGAAAAGCTTATCCGCCATTCCACACCAATAACGCCAATCCGGAGAAATATTCCTGCAGGTAAGTGAAGATTGGCGGACTATATCCAAGGAGAAAATATGAGCATTGCAGAAGAAATCGAGACAACGTGTGGAAGAACTTCTTAAGAAGCTAACCCTGAGCGAGAAAGTCGCCCTGCTGTCCGGACAGGATATCTGGAATACCGTACCGGTAAAACGGCTGGGCATCCCTTCCATCACGATGACGGACGGCCCGCACGGGGTGCGCTCCACGGCTCCCGAAGCCGGCCGCAAGATGGGAGCGGTCACAGCCTTTCCGACCGGCATCTCGATGGGGGCAGCCTGGAACCCGGAACTGGTCGAACAGGTCGGGCAGGCGCTGGGTGAGGAAACGCGTGCGCATGGATTGTGACATCCTGCTGGGTCCATGCGTCAACATCGTACGGGACCCGCGCGGCGGGCGCAACTTCGAGACCTTCTCGGAAGATCCCTATCTGACCGGGCAGACAGCGGTTTCTTATATCAAAGGTGTTCAAAGCCGGGGTGTGGGCACCTCGCTCAAACATTTTGCCGCCAACAACTACGAGATCGAACGGGACCGGGCCATCTACAAACGTCGATGAACGCACCTTGCGGGAGATCTACCTGGCGCAGTTCGAGATGGCGGTCAAGGAAGCCCAACCCTGGACGGTGATGTGTTCCTACAACCGCATCAACGGGGTGTATGCCAGCCAGAACCAGCACCTGCTGAACGAAATCCTGAAGGATGAATGGGGTTTCGAGGGAGTGGTCGTTTCGGACTGGGCCGCCAACCACACCATTTTTGAATCGGTCCAGGGCGGCCTGGACCTGGAAATGCCCGGACCCGCCAAATACTACAAACTGCTGGGCGAGGCTGTCCAGAGCTGGCAGATCGACGAAGCGGCGGTGGACAAGGCGGTCCGGCGCGTTCTGCGGATGATCCTGCTCTCGGGGCGGATGGACAAGAAAGTGTCGAAAGGTGCGGTCAACACTCCGGCGCACCAGAAACTCTGCACAGCAACTGGCCGAGGAAGCCATCACCCTGCTGAAGAACGAGGGCGGGGTCCTGCCGCTGGGGAAGGGCGTGAAAAGTATCGCGGTGATCGGACCGAATGCCGCCGATGCGGTGATCGAAGGGGGCGGCAGTTCCAAGGTGCCGCCGCTGTACCGGGTGAGCCCGCTCGAAGCGCTGCAGAAACGGCTGGAAGGCAAGGTCAGGATCGAGTACGCCAGCGGCAGCGATAATATGGATGAGCCGTTCACCATCCCAACCACCTGGTTGAAAGGCGGCCTGCACGGTGCCTTTTATGAGATGGCCGATTTCAGCGGCGAACCGCTCGAAGCCCGGGATGGCTTTGGCGCGGATTTCTGGTGGCATATTGCCTGGACACCGATGCAGATAAAACCGCTGGCGATGCGCTGGACAGGCAGCCTGAGCGTTCCCATGGACGGGTCGTTCAAGATCGCCCTGAAGCATGTTGGCAAGGTCAAACTCTTCCTGGACGGCAAGCTGATCCTGGAAAGCGATTCCGCGATGACCGGCGAACGGCATATGGGCTCCACGGCTGTGACAATCCAGAAATTGAAAGGCAGGGAAATCCTATGAATTCCGCATGGATTACGTGCGCTACCCGGAGCAGGAGGTTGTCATGTATGCGCTGGGGATGGGCCTGACCTTCGAGGCCGGCCAGGATCCACGCCAAAGCCAGGCGGTCGAACTGGCCAAACGCTGTGAGGTGGCGCGTGGTCTTTGCAGGGTATCCGGATGCGTACGAGACCGAAGGCACAGACCGGCCGTCGATCGATCTAATGGGAAAACAAAATGAACTGATCTCGGCGGTGGCAGCCGCCAACCCGCGAACTGTGGTGGTACTGAACACCGGCGCACCGGTGAGCATGCCCTGGGTGGACCAGGTGGCGGCGATCGTCGAAGCTTATCTACCCCGGCATGGAAAATGGCAATGCGGTTGCGGATGTGCTGTTGGGCAAGGTCAACCCGTCCGGCAAGCTGCCGGTGACCTTCCCGGTGCGGCTGGAGGACAGCCCGGCTTATATCAATGCCTCTTATCCGGGCGCCGGGAGGTCAATTACGGCGAAGGGATCTTCGTTGGTTACCGGTATTATGATAAGAAAGATGTGACACCGCTGTTCCCATTCGGACATGGGCTGTCTTACACGACTTTTGCTTACAGCGGCTTGAAGGTCCCCAGGAAGGTCAAAGCCGGCCAGAAGATCGAGGTCAGCCTGACGGTCAAGAACACCGGGAAAACAGCCGGGAAGGAAGTGGTCCAGCTGTATGTGAGCGACCTCAAGTCTGCCCTGCCGCGCCCGCCCAAGGAACTGAAGGGTTTTATCAAGGTGGCGCTCAAGCCGGACGAATCCCAAACAGTGACCTTCAGCCTGGATGAACGCTCGCTGGCGTTCTACGACCCACACAGGAAAGCCTGGGTGGCCGAACCGGGTGAGTTCGAAGTGCTGGTGGGGAGCTCGAGCCGGGATATCCGCGCTGAAGGCGAAGTTCAATTTGGAATAAGGATGCACTGACTTCCGGCCCTGTTTTTCACAGAAACAGGACCGGAAGTCTTGCCAATGGTTCAATAATCGCAGCCCGGGAGACCCGGCAAGTTATCAGCGTTGGTGATCAGCCTCCCAGGCAGCCAGACCGATCAACAAACCCGTCAGGGTGTCCATGCCGGAGGTATGCCCGACTTGCATGGCGGTTTCAGCGGAATTAAGCAGGCGATCGGAATCATCTCCCGTACGGATCGCCTCAACCAGATCCACCAACAAACTCGAAACCTGACCCAGTGAGGCATGCTCGAGGTAAGTGCGACTGATATCAGTCGTCTGGTGGGATTGATGGATAATCGTCTCGCCCAGGTTTGAAACAAACTGAATGCGTTGAGGGTCGCCCCGAAGCGTACACCAAAGACCCGCCAGGCAGCCGACGAGCAGGTCATCACCGGAGGGGGTCAAGCCGGTTCCGAGGCCGATCAACTCCCGAACGGCAGAGGCAGCCTGGAGGTCAAATCTGCGGGTGGCCTGGAGGAGCGCCTGCATGGCCTGCCCGGCTTTTTGGGGGACGCCCGCCTGAGACACGTCTCCAACGCGGAATAAATCTTCTGCAAGGATGTCAGCCCTGGAGCTTGGTCTGGCGCCGGTTCAGCGCCTGCCAAACGGTCCTCCAGGCGGCTGCCACGGACTGGTTGGTCAAGTCGATGTTTAGGGCTGGCAGATCGCATTTCCAGATGTGCGCTTTACGCAGGTCAACCGTCAGTGAGAGGCTCTCGAGGCGCAAGAGGTTGTCCCGGCAGGTGACCGGTTCCCCCACGTGGAGCCCTTCAAATGAAAAATCCCCAGGCGTATCCACCCGGAGGCCCTGTGGCAGGTCAGGTTCAGCGGAGACAACCAGGGTGAGCAATTTCCCGCCTTTTGTCAGGCGCAGGTTGGCAGCAGACTGGAAAACACTGTGAACGCTGGCGTCGAAAGCCGGGCGGGGCACCGCATAACCGAGGGACAAGGCTTCCAGAACCATAAATCCGGTTTCTTTGAAGAAATGGCCCGGGTGAGGAGTATCCGCCCAGGCCAAATCCATTCTCAACACATGCCGCGGCTATTTCAGCGGCTCGAACTTCAGCCCGTAGACATCCTCGCCATACTGCGACGCGGATCGGTTCCCAACTGGGCTTCACCTTCATACCGATCTTTAGCTGATCGACAGAATCGGCTTTGATCTGTCCCATGGCTTTGACCTTGTTCTCGAATTCGGCCACCCCGATGACGAGGATAGCGCTGGTCGAAGCCCCACGGCAGGTTGAAGATCGCCGTGTAGGTCAGAAGTCTGGCATTCCCTGTGGTTTGACCTTCTCGAACTCGCGGCCTTTGCATTCCAGGCAGCGGTCGTGGAACGGGTAGTGCAACTTTCCGCATTTCTTGCACTTATAGGCTGTAATGGCGATTTCTTTTTTCATGGCTGCACTCTCCGCAGGATAAAGCACAAGACGTTGTTCCCGAAGCCGCCGAAGTTGACCGTCAGGCCGATCTCGGCATTTTTCACCTGCCGGTTCTCAGGCAGCTCATGGCGCAACTGCCAGACGATATCCACGATCTGGGCCACGCCGGTCGCGCCGACGGGATGGCCGCGCGCTTTCAACCCGCCCGGAAAGATTGATCGGGATCTGACCGCCGAGGCGGGTCTTCCCGGCTGCGGCGGCTTTTCCGCCTTCGCCTTTTTTGAAGAAGCCGACGTGTTCGCTCTCGGCGATCTCCAGGATGGTGAAAGCGTCGTGCAGTTCGGCCACGTTGATATCGGATGGCTTGAGTTTGGCCATGGCGAAGGCTTTCTGCGCTGCCAGGGTGACCGCCTTCAGATCGGTCGGGTCGTCGCGCTCGGCCAGCGTGTGGGTATCGGTTGCCTGGCCGAAACCGGCGATCACGACATACGGCTTGCCGATTTTCTTGGCCATTTCCACCGTGGCACAAGACCAGCGCCGCGGCCCCATCGCTGACCGGGCACAGATCATACAGGTGCAGCGGGTCAGCCGAAACGGGGTTGTTGACGACGGCGTGCGGGCTGTCGAAGATGCCGTCGCGGTCGAGCGCCATCTCAACGTGCGCGTAGGGATTCCGGGTGCCCATCTCCTGGTTCTTCAGGGAGATGGCCAGCAGATGTTCGCGGGTGACGCCGTACTTTTCCATATACAGCCGGGTGAACATGCCAGCCATGCCGGGCAGGGTGATGCCGTAGGGATATTCCGCCTGCGGGTGGGTCATGGTGGCGACGAAGTCGGTGGCGCGCCAGCCGGTGACCTCGCGCATCTTCTCGCCGCCGACCACCAGCACGGTATCGTAGTAACCGGAAGCAATCGCCAGCAGCCCGTTCTTGACCGCCGAAGCCCCGGAGGCCGGGCCGTTTTCGATGGTCTCCGCGGCAGCAGGCAGCAGGCTGAGGCGATCCACCAGCGAGCTGGCAATCGCCGACTGGTGCTGGAGCATTCCGCCGCCCATGTTGGCGACGTAGACCGCATCGACGGATTTATCGCCCAGGCCGGCGTCATCCAGGGCTTTCAGGGAGGCATAGGCCAGCATATCCATCAGGGTATCTTCGTCGCGCCGGCCAAAGGGGATCATGCCGGCGCCGATAATCGCAACGTCTCTCATCGTCTCATCTCCCTTTCAGCCCGGCGATCCGCTCGCGGATGGTGTCATCGTCGGCAAACTTGATATCGGCCATGGCCTCGTCCATCAGGTCCTGCGGGACCGGGCGGTCGCCGACCACCAGGCGCGGCTTGGCCTTGAGATAGATTTCGCGTGTCAGGCGGTACGAGTCGCCGCCGCCCAGTTCGTGCGGGATTTTGGTCGGTTCGAGCGGATACTCGACCATCCAGCGCCGGAAACCGATCGGGCTTTCGGCCACGATCAGGACTTCGTCCTGCCCCAGGTAATCCATGTGGTATTCCATCTTGGCGGCGAACAGGTGCGAGCCGATGCGCAGGCCGCGGTCGATCGCCAGGGTGTGGTAGCTCATGCCGACCTTCTCATTCTCCAGGCGGCCATTGACGACGCCCACCAGGTAGCCATCCACCTGTCCCATCAGGCAGTATTCGCTCTTGACGCGGTAGCGATACCAGGCCAGCAGTTCGCCGTACAAGCGGGCGCTGACGATATCGTAATAATCCCGCTCGATGAACAGGCAGGGATGGACGGACTTCAGGATCGCCGGCACATCCTCGCGGACAGCCTGGCGGATGACCATTTTCTTGCCGTTCGCCAGGGTGATCATCTTGGGCGGGTAAGGCGGCATCGGGATCTGCGGGGGCCGCAGGACCATTTCGAGTTCCATATCAATTGGCATTCCAAGACCTCCGTTTACAGGTTTATATGAAAGAGTCAAAAGTCGAAGGTCGAAGGTCTAAGGTCAAAGGTCAAGGATGGGCTTGACTGCAACCTTCCGACCTTCAACGTCTCCTAATAGTTCGCCTTGCTCAGCTCGTTGATGCTTTCCACATGCGCCGGGTCGTAGGCATCGCCGAATTTTGTCTTGGGCATGGCGGCTTTCTTCGCCATCAGCTGCATCGTATTCGGCATCCTCCACCATCGCCACGCAGCGCGAGATGCACGATTCGCCATCCACAAAGCGCCAGGGGAACATGCCGATCGTGACGCGGCGGTTGAGCAGCAGGTCGATCTCGCCGCCCAGGCACTCGGCGTGGATGATGCCGTAAGGGAACATCTCCAGGTGCATGAGCTGGTACTTGCTGTCGTCGAAGAAATCGGCCAGCGGCATGCCGTATTTCTTCTTGAAAACCTTGTCGGCCTGGCGGGCCTGGCGCGGCATCCAGTCGCGGATGATGGTGTTCATCGGGTGGTCGGCGCTGCCGCAGTCCACGCCGATCCAGCGCAGTTTTTTGGCCTTGGCCCACTCGGCAAACTCGCGGTCGGGGCCGGGGTGCTTGACCATGTAGCGGATCTCGTCGGCGGTGGGCATGTCCCAGCCGAAGTGATGGTAGCCGGTGTGGATGATGAGGATGTCGCCCTCGCGGACCTCGACGCGCTCCTCGACCATTTTGCTGGTGTAGATGTCGTAATCGCCGCAGACGTCGCTCAGGTCAACGACGGCGGCTTCGTGCACCAGGAAATCCATATCCAGCGAGGCAATATCCTTGCCGGGGGTGTGGAAGTGGATCTCGCCATCCAGGTGGGTGCCGAGATGGTTGGAGTGGGTGAGCACCTGCCCGTTGGCCCCGTTGGGCGCCAGGCGCTTGAAATACTTCACCTGCAGCGGCTCGTAGGTGGGCCAGGGCGGGGTGGCAATGCCGAGGGGGATGGTCAGATCGATGAATTTCATAGTTTGTCTCCTTTTCGAGTGAAATGAAATAATGTAAGCGGTGTTCAGGGTCTCCGGATGTTGGAGATTCTGAAGTCCGGAGATTCGTCGAATTCGGTGAGACTTCGGAGTCCGATAGCGATTAACCTATGAGTCGCAATGACACGAAGAAATCTGGATTTCCAAACGGTATGCCTACATTTCTTGCAAAGCCTCAAACGCATCCTTAAAACACTTCTCCGGGGCGCGCAGGATGCCGGCCCCAACCATGCCCACACCGGGATCTTTATGGGCAATGCCGGTGTTGATCTGCGGCAGGATGCCGGTCTCCATCACCTTGCGCACGTCAATGCCCAGCGGGGTGCCGCGGAAGTTCAGCGCCGGGATGGTCAAGTTTTCGTGCTCGCCGAAGGTGATCTCGTACATTTCGAGGGTGGTCTGGGTTGCCATTTGCGGGCGTGCCGCCGACGAACTGGGTGATGGCAGGCGCGGCGGCCATGGCCATGCCGCCATAGCCGGCGGTCTCGGTGATGGTGCTGTCGCCGATATCGGGATTGGCATCTTTTTCGGTGATACTGCGGGAAATACAACCCCTGCACTTTCCCGGCCGGGGCGGTAAACCAGCGCTCCGGCATGCAGGCCAGGCGGATGCCGAAATCGGTGCCGTTGCGCGCCATGACCGTGACGATGGTGCTGCCCGGCGATCCCCTCGGCCGGTTCGAGCATGGCTTTCCCGGCCGGCATGCTCAGGTTCAGGAAGAAGTGGTCGTTGCGGTCGATGAACTCGATCACCTTGGCCAGGACTTCGTTATCCTGGTTGGTGCGCGCCAGGGCCGGGCCAATCGCGCGCAGGAACAGCGAGGTGGCGGCGCGGTTGCGGTTGTGGCACTCGTCGCCCATGTGCAGGGCCTGGGCGATCAGGCTTTTGATGTCGATGCCATTCGGGCAGGGTTTGCAAGGCGCGGTCGAGGGCCGGGTAAAGGTCGGTTTCCATCCATTTCAGGCGGGCGTACACTTCCGGACCCATCCCGCCGTAGCGCAGCACCTTGCCCAGGCCTTCGTTCTGGGTGCAATAGGCGCGGTTGCCGAAGGTCTTGTTTTCGAGGATGAAGACCGGCATGCTGGGCGAAACGACGCCCGCCATCGGGCCGACGGCGTGGTGATGGTGACAGGGTGAAAACTCAATCGCGCCGGAGGCCGCCAGCTTTTGCGGCTTCGCGCTTCGTCTGCGGCCAGGCCTTCGTAGATCAAGCGCGCCCATCACCGCTCCGCGCGTCGGCCCGCACATGCGCTCCCACTCGATCGGCGGCCCGGCGTGCAGGATCATGTGCTTGTGCATGCCGGGGATGACATCCCTGGCGATGCCCATGCCGACCAAGACAGCCTGGCCGCGCTTGATGCGATCGACCACTTCCTGGTTGGCTGCATCCATGCTGACCCCGGACTTGGTCCGGTGCAGGCGGGGCACGCCATCTTTGGGAGGCTGCCAGTCAAGGTCGACCACCTTCACGCCCTGGTCGCTGACCGACTTGGCCATGCTGGCCAGCCCGAGGTTGAGGACGGTCAGGTCTTTTCCAAATAATTCGTTGATCTTTGTCATAGCCACTCCATGCTCAACCTGAAACGAGCATGCCCGTCAGGCGGGCTGCGGCTGCATTGCTGTCGCAAACGATCACGCCCGCTTGCGTCCAAGGTCGATGATGGTCCGGCTCAGACCTTGCGGGTCACCTTCCGTGCCGGTCACCGAAGCGACCACCAGCAGTTCGCGGCCTTCGCGGCGCGCCAGTGCCTTGCGCGTCTTCCACGGCTTTGCCCAATTCGGAGGCCGGGTCGGGATGCGCGCCATAGCCAATGACCACATCCAGCATGATGACGGCCACCTGCGGGTCGCGCGCTTCCTGCAGCAGGCGGCGGATGCGCAGGTCGTTGTCGATCATCGGGTGCGGGCGTCCGACGGTGAATTCCTCCTCGCCCAGATCCACCGCCGTATGCTCCTGACTTTTGGTGGAATCGGGCAGAGCCGGTCCGCCCGGCAAGGGGGCATTGGAATAGACCGGGCTGTCCAGCATGTCCTTCCAGATCACCTGCGCCTCGTAGCAGAGCGTGCCGCCGGAGAACAGGCCGCGCAGATAGCGCTGGTCGGGGTTCAGTTTTTGCTTGAGTTCGCTGGCTTGCTCGGGCAAGCTGGTCATTTTCAGCCTCAAGATAGGCCTGCATGTCGCCAAGTTCGGGCTTGACCGCCCGGGCGGCCAGGAAAGCACATTCCTGCAAGGTTCGGGCAGGGATGACGTTGGGAATGTTCGCCAGCGCGTCCGTGTCCCCGCCCAGAAAGCAGATCACGGTTGGCTTGTTGCTCGCCGAGACTTGCTTGAGGATCAACTGCACCACTTCTTCAGCCGGGGGTTTGCTGATCAGGACGAGCACGTTCGTGGCCGGGTCCTGCTGGAGCGCTTTGAGCGCCTCCAGCATCATGATCCCGCCGACTTCTTTTTTCAGGTCGCGGCCGCCCGTTCCAATGCCCTGGGTGATGCCCACGCCGTGGCGGGCCAGCAGGGTGCTGACTTCCTGCAAGCCGGTGCCGGCGGCGGAGACAATGCCCACCGGCCCGGCAGGGAGCACGTTCGCAAAACCGAGGGCAACATTGTTGAGGATGCTGGTCCCGGCTCCGGGACCCATCAACAGCAGACCATGGTCACGGGCATATTCCTTCAGCGCAATTTCATCTTCCAGGGAGACGTTATCGCTGAACAGAAGCACGTGCAGGCCGTGCAGCAGGGCCTCCCAGGCTTCGTCCGCGGCATAACGGCCAGCCACCGAGATGACCGCCACGTTCGCAGCCGGATTGCAGGGAAAGCGCGCCGCGGATGGTTTTGGGCTTGAATTCGCCCGCTTCGGCCGGAGCAGCTTTCTTTTTCAGCATGGCTTTCTGCTTTTTGCAGGGCGAATCCGCCACAGAGTCAGTCTGTGCGCTGACAGCGATGACCAGGTCATTCGGGGTGGCAGCTTTGGCTTCATCCGTCAGCAGCCCGGCGTCCTCCAGAATGGATTTGTTCGCCTCGGTCGCCATCACCACGGCGGCATCCTGCACGCCTTCCAGGTTGGAAAGTTCGCGGGCCACCAGCATCAGGCTGACCGAATCGTGGTATTCACTAGGTTTGACCAGGGTTTTGACTGTCATTCCCAGCCTTTCACAATCCCGGCATCCAGCATGGCCAGGTATACTTTTTCGGCCGTGAAAGGCGGCCCGTCAAAACGGATCCCGATGGCATCATAGATGGCATTGGCAATCGCCGGGATGGTGGGCACCATCGAATGTTCGCCGATGCCGCGCGCACCCCAGGGGCCATCCGCCTGCGGAACTTCGACGATGATGGATTGGATCTCTGGGGGGATATCCGAGGAGGTGGCAATGCGATAATCCACAAAGCTGGGATTCTGCACGAACACCATCTTTCAACTGGAGGCATTCGAACAGGGCTGAACTAATGCCCTGGACAAGACCGCCTTCCATCTGCGCCTTGACCAGATCCGGATTGATGGCTTTGCCGACATCGAAGGCCGCCACAGCCTTGAGGATCTCGATCCGGCCCGTATCCAGGTCCACTTCCAATTCAACAGCCTGGGCGCCGGTGGTGTAGTGAACCACGCCATGCTCCCCCTGTCCGGTCTCTGCATCGAGACCGGTGACATCGCTGGGCATGAAGTTGCCGCGCCCCAGGATCGGCCCGCCCTTCCAGCCGCTGCCATCGGGTTTGGGCAGGCCATAGATCACCAGATTCTTCAGCGGGATCTCTTTTTCGCTTTTGTACGAAATCACCACACCGTTGACAATATTCAGGTCTTCGGGTGTTTCTCCCCAGGCTTCCGCCACCAAATCCAGGACCTGCTTGCGCACATCCCTGGCTGCGTTGACGATCGCATTGCCCATGCTCCAGGTCAGCCGGCTGGCAACCGTCTGCCACTCGTATGGGCTGTAACGAGTATCGACCGGCGCCGCCACGCGAACCAATTCGTAGGGAACGCCCAGGGTTGCTGCGGCCATCTGGGCGGAAATCGTGAAGGCTCCCTGGCCAAGATCCTGCCCGCCAACCCCCACATTGACCTTCCCGTCTTCGGCCAACTCCACCCAGGCGCTCGACCCGGCATTGGGCGGCATGGCCGGGGCCTTCCACATCGGCTGCCAGACCTTTGCCGCGGCGTTTGTTGGGGGCGCTTGGGGGAGTTTTCCTGCCCCACTCGATCGCTTCGGCACTTTCTCGATGCATTCCACCAAACCGATCGGATGCATCCTGCCGCCCGTCGCCAATATGCTATCGGCCTTCAAGCAATTCAGTTTGCGGAAGTCGACCGCATCCATCCCGATTTTAAGGGCAAGTTCATCGATGCACTGTTCCAACCCGGCATGCATCTCCGGCATGCCAAAGCCGCGCATCGGTCCGCCAACGGGATGATTGGTGTAGACACAGTAGCTGTCGGTCTTTACATTGGGCACTTCATAGGGCCCCGTGCAACTGTAACCGGCGGCACGCGTAATATTCACGCCGTATTCGGTGTAGGCTCCGCCATCCCAATAAAACTGGTTCTCCATGGCGAGCAGCTGGCCGTTTTCATCGCAGCCCATTTTGAAATGAGCCACCAATCCCTGGCGTACAAAGGCCGTGTAAAACTCCTCTTCGCGCGTCAGACACAACTTCACCGGATGCCCCTTTACCTTCGTGGCAATCGCAACTGCCAGAGCTTCCATACTGACACCGGCCTTGCCCCCAAAGCCGCCACCCACCGCGGGGGAGATCACCCGCATATCGCTCTGAGACATACCCAGCGCTTGGGCAATCAGATTGCGCTGCGCGAAAGGCGACTGTGAACTTGTCCACAAGCGTAACTTCTCCCTTTTCATCCACTTTGGAAATGGCGATATGGGGTTCAAGCGGCACATGCTGGATATGGGGGATGCGATACTAACGTTCGATGATCGCCGCACATTTTTCCCAGGCGCTGTCCACATCGCCCTTGCGAATTTTGAAGTGATTGGAAATATTCGTTCCCGCTTTGGGAAAAATGAAACTGGCCACCACATACTGGCCGAGGTCGGGATGGAGCACTGGCGCTTCGGGGCTGGCGCCAAATTCGGGGTCGAGTACCGGTTCGAGAACTTCATACTCCACCTCGATCAGGTCGAGGGCCTTTTCGGCGATCTCCTCGCTGATGGCTGCCACCCCGGCGACCGGATCGCCCACATAACGCACACGGTCGCGGCAAAAGATAAAGCGGTCCTGCAGGTACAACCCGATGTAGCCGGGGAAATCCTCGCCCGTGACCACAGCTTTCACGCCGGGCAGGGCGCGCGCCTTCTCAGTATTTATTTTCTTGATCAGGGCATGCGGGTGCGGGCTGCGTTTGATGCGCGCATACAGCAGGGCATTCCCAAACTGGATATCATCCGCATAAAGCGCCGTGCCAGTGACTTTTTCGCGCGCATCGATACGAGGGGAATTCTCTCCAACCGGGCTGCTGGTATTCTGTGGATCGTTTGCCATAAGGTATTTCCTTATAGGAGTGCCAAGTCTGGATCGTTATTGGGAAAAGGTGACTGTCACCTGTCTCTCGATCAGGATGTGACCCTTTGCATTTTGGCGGCTTTCTTCACGCTTTCAAAGATCCGCACATATCCGGTGCAGCGGCACAAATTCCCGACCAATGCCTGCTTGGATTTCTTCTTCACTTGGATCCGGGTTACGATCCAGAAGAGCCCGTGAAGACATCAGAACTCCGGGGGTGCAAAAACCACATTGCACGCCGCCCTCCTGCATCATGGCTTCCTGGATCGGGTCGAGACGCTTATCGTCTGCCAGGCCCTCGACGGTCAGGATGTTCGCTCCGTCACACTCGACAGCCAGGACCATGCAACTGTTAACCGGTTCTCCATTCATCAAGACGGTGCAGGCGCCGCATTCTCCGGCGGAACAACCATTTTTCGTTCCCGTCAGTGACAGACTTTCGCGCAACATGCGCAGGAGGGTCATATTGGATGGGACAACCACCTGTTCAAGTCCGCCATTGACGGTGAGATTTATTTTATGAAATCCCATAACTACCTCCAGGGAAATACTCGTAAAAGAATATGCTGACCGGTCAATTTGAACTGTGCAGTCTTTCCCATACTTCGCTGAGGGCCTTTACAGATAAATTCCTGACCATCTGCTTGCGATAACGGGCGCTGCCGCGCACATCGTCAATCGGCGAGCATGCCTCGGCGGTCAAACGGGCAGCTTCCCGCAGAACTTCGGGTGTGATGGCCTGATCTGCCAGGCTGGTTTCAAGATCCGCCACGAGGAGAGGCACGGGCGCAACGGAGGCAAGCGCCAGGCGGAAGCGATACCCGGATGGGAGACTGGTATCCGGGTAGCCGAGAACGGTCACACCGACGATGCACAGGTCGCTCAATCTGTTACGTCCCAGCTTGAGATATGTTCCCTGAGCGCCGTTGGGTGGGAGAGGAAAGTGGATGGCGGTGACGATATCGCCGGGCTTTAAAGTGGTTTTACCGGGGCCAAGGAAAAACGCTGCCAATGGGACCTGGCACGAGCTGTTTAAGCCGTGGATGCTAAGAACTCCACCCAGAACCAGACAAGCCCCAATCGTATCCCCGGCAGGGGAAGCATTGCAAATGTTACCGACAATGGTGGCGCGGGTACGCAGTTGATAGCTGGCGACAGATTGGCAAGCTTCCGCCAACAAGGGATAATGTGCCTGCACTTCCGGCGAGGCGATCACCCGGTTCATATTGACCGCCGCCCCGATGGTCAAACCCGCCTGCGGATCGAAGCGCAGGTCGTTCATTCCTTCCAGGTTCTTGACATCCACCAGGAATTGGGGTGTTATCATGCCATCCCGCATACGAACAAAAATGTCCGTTCCTCCAAGGAACGGACGCGCTTCAGCAGGGTGGCGCACCAGGAATTCGCTGGCTTCGATGAGAGTTTCAGGACGGTAATACTCAAAATCAGGAAGCGACGGATGAGTATTCAGGCTCATAATCAGTTCCTCGCAGGGAATGCTTTCGGATTAATTCAAAATAATTGGCTGCAAGAATGAAATTACACATTAATAAGTATAGCACGCTTTTTATTATCGCCAAGTACACCCGAATTTTTGGGCAATACGCTGAAAATTGCCCTGGAATGTCATAAAAGGAGCGGTTGTGGGACCGGCAGAAGCTGTGGACAAAGGATCCTCCCGGAAAAACCGGGAGGATCTCTTCTCAAAAAAGACGGTTATTCGCTGATCGGCAGGTGCAGGTCAAGCGTGAAGGGCCGGTCACTCCCCATTTCCTCCAGGGGTACGATGTGTTCCTCCAGCCACTGGTGGCGGCCGTGATGGTACCGGCTGGCTTGCATCCATTTGACCATTTTCTGCCAGGCGCCGGGGATATCTTCCCAGGGATTCCTGACCTCACAGCGGGTCACGGCATACAGGCCGCCTGGGAATTCGATAATGCGGGCTTCGCCATCTGCCATAAGCGAGTCGTCCAGCGTGATCCAGACATCATAACCATAGTTGGGCGAGCCGGGGGTCGGGTCGGGATTGTTGTAGCCGAACAGCCGGTAAGGCTTGCCGATCAGGTCGTGGGCCAGCGCCCAGGCTTTCATCTTGTCGAAGGCCTGGCTTTCCGGCCCTGCGCCGAACCCGTTGACACACGCCACCCGCATGGGGGGCAGCGTTACGATGCGTACTTCCAGTTGTTCCATAGCGCTCCTTTTCTGGTGATAAGAATGAATTTTTTCTCCGGAGATGATGGCATGATAGCATGGAATACATGACATGTAGTGTCAGGAATTATGATACACTTTATTGATGCGCGCTGACCGACTGCTCTCCCTGCTGATGCTGCTGCAAACACGCGGACGGATGACCGCCCGAGAACTGGCAAGCGAGTTGGAAGTGACCGAGCGGACCATCTACCGCGATCTGACAGCCCTCTCCGCCTCGGGTGTGCCCGTGTATGCCGAACGCGGGCCCGGAGGCGGGGTGTCCCTGGTCGAGGAATACCGCACAACGCTGACCGGCCTGACCCCGGATGAAACACGGGCTTTGTTCATGATGCGCGTCCCGGCCCCGCTGACCCAATTGGGGGTGGGGCAGGAATTCAAAGCGGCCCTGCTCAAGCTCTCGGCAGCCTTGCCGGATTCGCGCCGGGCCGAACAAGAGCCGCGGCCGCAGCCGCATATTGCTCGACTCCTCCTGGTGGTTCCAGTCCGGGGAAGAAGTGCCCTGCCTGCAAACCGTCCAGCAGGCGCTCTGGCAGGATCGTCTCTTGCGTTTGCAGGTGCGCTGGGACTTTTTCAACACCCAGTTCGAACAGGAAGCCGAGCCGTATGGGCTGGTGGCGAAGGCCAGCGTCTGGTATCTCGTGTATGGGCGGGCAGGCAGCGTACAGGTGACCCGGCTTTCGCAGGTAACGGCGGCCGAAATCCTGCCCGGCACGTTTGCCCGTCCGGTGGATTTCGACCTGGCTGCATTCTGGGAGAAATGGTCGGCCGAATACGAGTCCCAGGCGCCTTATGTCGCGCAGGTGCGCCTCGCGCCATCCGTCCTGCCAACCCTGCACTACTACCTGGAAGAACGCGCCCGGCATTTGCCGGAATTGCAATCTGTACCTGATCCGGAGGGCTGGGTGACAATGGACCTGCCGTTCGATTCCTTCGTGACCGCCCGGACACGCTTGCTCGGCCTGGGCCGGGCAGTGGAGGTGCTTTCGCCCGAACCGCTGCGAAAAAGCCTGGTGGATTTTGCCGAACAGATCGTGGATTATTACCGAGAAATTGAATCGAAGAATAGTGGATAGGGGATGGGATCAGGGGAAAGGGGTTAGGGGATTGTGTGCCTTTGTGTTCTTTGCGTTTGATTCCAGGATCGGTCCTACAAATCCTGGGCCCTACTTTTCAGGCAACAGCGTAAAGATCCTGGTGATTTCCTCCGGCACGAGACGCGGGGCACCGGTTTTGGCGTCTACAAAGACCCAATCCGTTTCCCCCTTTACCAATAACCTGGAATCCGACAGGCGGGTGAAGCGATAACGCCGCAGGGAGCGCACGCGGCGGATGTCCACCACCCAGGTGCGGACTTCGATCCGGTCACCGGCAAAGGCCGGGCGCAGGTACTCGATATTGTGGGAACGCACCACCCAGGTGGCTCCAAGCGCCTGCGCTGGCTGGACCCCGCCAAGGGATTCGTAATGACGGACAGCCGCCTCCTGCATCCACTGCACATATTGGACATTATTGACGTGCCCATTCTGGTCCAGGGCATCTGCGGGGACGGTGAATTCGTAACTGTAAACGGGATTAGTTGGGGAGGTTGTCATGGGAGCAGAGATCGAGCTTTCATTTCTTAAGGATTTGGAATAAATTGCTGTAGTCGTCCGTCCAGAGGCGCAGGGAGGAGGTGTAACCTGCCATCGGTTTGGCCCGGCTGGATATGGCGGGCACTGCCAGGACGGCAGGGTCATGCGCCAGCAGCACCCAGGTGGAGGCGGTGGTGTAATGACCGTCGCCGGGGTCTTCGATCACGGCGCGCTCCAGGTGGAAGTGGTCCGCCAGACCCCAGACGACCGGCACCAGGTCCAGGTAGCCATTGGAAATGTGGACAGCCAGTACACCGTCAGGCCGGAGAAATTGCAGGTAGAGCTCGAAGGCCTGCTCGTCCAGGAGATGGACCGGAATGGCGTCATTCGAAAAGACATCCAGTACAAGCACATCATAGCCCTGGGGCTGGCCGGCGGCGAGTTCGCTCTCCAGGGAGAGACGGGCGTCGCCCGGGATGATATCAATTATTGCTTTTGAATCTTTCAGAAAGGAAAAGTAGCCGCCCTGGCCCTGTGCCAGTTGGATGACCAGCGGGTTGATCTCATAGAAACGGTAAAGGTCGCCCGGCTGACCGTAGGCGGCGATCGTCCCGACGCCCAGGCCGAGCGCCCCGACCCGCAATCCTGTAATTTGGCGGGGATGGTTAAGCAGCGCCAGTCCGACACCGCTGTGCGGACCATAATAAACGGTCGGTAAATCCCGCCCGCCAGACCCAAGGAACTGCGCCCCATGGACGGTATTGCCATGGATGAGTTGGTAGGAATAATTGGGATCGCCTGGCGCCCCGATCTGGCGCAGGCGCACCACGCCGTAAAAATTACGCTGGGAGCGGATCGAGCCGGTCAGGTCGGCGCCGATGAATAGAAAGGCGCGTACGCCGGTGATGAGCACGCTCACCGCCAGCAGGGTGGTACTGATGCGGGCGAGGATCTCGGCCTTCAGCCCTGGTACCTGCGGGCTCCTGCCGACCACCAGGAACAGGGCGCAGAACAGCACCAGTCCCAAGGGCAGCTCCCAGAAACCTTTGAACAAGGCCGGGGCGAGGAAAGTGATCAGGATCCCACCCAGCGCCCCGCCGGCGGAGACCGTCAGGTAGAAGGTTGGCAGGCGCTGCGGATGGGGCCGCCGGAGGTACAACTCGCCGTGCGAGACCATACAACCGACGAAGAGCACCAGGCTGAAAATGAAGCCCTGCAAGGGGATGCCAACCAGAGAGCCGTTGGCCATGGCCCAATCATACAGCAGGAGCACCGGCAGGAGCATGAAAATATAGACCTGGCGGGAGTACCAGCGCTGCCCGGAAAACGCCAGCGCAAAGGTCAACAGATAGATGGCCAGCGGCAGGACCCACAGGAAAGGGATCACAGCCACCTGCTGGGTCAGATAGGAGGTGGTCGCCAGGAAAAGTATCGAGGCACAGGCGCTCAATGCAATCCAGAGAAGATAATCTCTGGAGGCCGGTTTTGTATCCACATCCATCGCGACCAGTTCCGGAGCCGGTGAAATATGGATTGACCGGAGGGTTAAGAAGGCTGCCAGCCCGGCGAAAAGCAAGTAACCGCCCGACCAGATCCAGGCCTGCCCGGGCAGGCTCAGGTTTGGTTCGATCAGGAAGGGATAACTGACCAGGGCGGCCAGGGAGCTTAGGTTGGAGAGGGCATACAGCCGGTAGGGAGTCTGGTTGGGAAAGGCCCGGTTGAACCAGGACTGGATGATGGAGCTGTTGGAAGCCAATAGAAAGAATGGAAGGCCGACTGAGATGGACAGCAGTAAAAAGATGTCCAGCACCGGCGGGAGGCTCCCGCTTGGTTTCAGGACGGCCGAAGGAGTGAGCGGAGATTTCCAGACCAGGCCCAGTCCCAGCAGAAGGATCAAGGACAGGCCGAGAAGGACCAAATGTAGAACTGCCGCGAGCGCGGGTCCGGCGGCTCAGCCAGGCAGCGTAGGCGTACCCGCCTGTCAGCATGACCTGGAAGAACAGCATGGCCGTGGACCAGACCGCCGGAGTTCCGCCAAACCAGGGCAGGAGCACCTTCCCGATCATCGGTTCAACCAGGAAGAGCAGGAACGCCGAGAGGCAGATCGATAAAATGTAAAAAGCCATTAATGATTTAGATGGTCATCTCGTACACCCGGTAGCGGCGCAGGGGTGTGGCACCCAGCTTCTTGATGGCATTTACCATCGGCCAGTTGTCTTCCAGCACGTAGTTGATCTCCATCCACAAATCGGATGTATACAGGGTGTCGTGCATGGCGCGATAGATCAGGCTGTCGATGGCTTTGCCCTGGTATTCCGGGATCACGCCCAGGGCGAACATGCGGTAGCGTCGCAGGCGCGGGATGCCGGTGAGCAGCTTGATGAACCCGAAGGGGAACATGTGCCCGTTCAATCCCTTGAGCAGGCTGTTGACATCCGGCAGGGTGATGGCGAAGCCGATCGGTTTGCCGTTGGAGTCTTCGGCAAAAAGAACACCCTTTGGCTGGAGCACCGGTTTCATGTCCCGGGCCATGGCCTGCACCTCCGCCTCGGTGACCGGCGAATAGCCCCAGTTGTCGATGATGGTGGAGTTGGCCAGCTCGATGATGATCTTGACTTCTTCATCGTAGCGTTTCATGTCCAACTGGCGGATACGCACGTTGTAGCGTTTCTGGACTGCCTCGGTCAACTCCAGGATCCGGTCGGGGACCTGATAGCCCTGCTGCGGCCGAGATATACCAGCACAACAGGTCCTTGATTTTCACCAGGCCGAAATCGGTCAGATGTTTTTCATAATATGGCGGGTTGTAGGGAGCCATCACCACCGGCGGATGGTTCGAAACCTTCCACCACCAGTCCCCATTCCTGGGTGACAAAGGTCCACGGTCCGCGCATGGAGGTGCAGTCCCTGGTACGCAGCCAATCCCGGGCGGCCTCGAGCAGGAGCCGGGAGGCCTGCGGATCAGGGATGCATTCGTAGTAACCGAAGAGTCCGATGCGTTCCTTCCAAAAGTCGATCGCCAGGTTGTCGATGAAGGCTGCAATGCGCCCGATGAATTTGCCGTTCTGCTCCAACAGGAAGAGCTGCCATTCGCAGTGGTCGAGCAGAGGATTGCGTTTCGGATCGAACTGGCCGCGCTGCTCGTCGCGCAGCGGCGGGACCCAGACCGGGTCGTTCTTATAGAGCTGGTAGGGAAGGTCGAGGAAGGAGGCGAGGTCTTTCCTGGTTGTGACAGGGTGGATGTGCATGGGATGTCTCCGAATTGTTTGGAATATCCTAGCAGAGAATAAGAGAAGGCGCAACAGGTCTATATCAGGAATTTCCCATTCTTTTTCAACCAGGTAAGGCGTCGCTTGTAATCGGGCATGAGTTCCCCCAGCCTGTTCCAGAATGTTTTGGAATGGTTGCTGGATCTGCGTGTGTACCAATTCATGCAAGACAACGTAATCCACCACCTCCGGCGGAGCCATGACCAGCCGGTAGGTGAAGCTGAGCGTGCCGCGTGAACTGCACGAACCCCAACGTGTGCGGGCAGACGAGATGCGGATCTTTTGATATGTGAAGCCGTGTTTTCCAGCAATGCTGAGCACTCGTTCAGAAAGGAGCAAAGCCGCCTGTTCCTTATACCAGCGTGTGAAAGCTTGCTCCGCTTTCGGCAAGGCGGATTTCGCCAACCGGAAAGAGCTCCCGTCAAAAGACAGGGCGGGACGCTGGCGTGGAACGATGGCTGAGCGGGTAAGACTGTCCCAGGTAAAGAAAGGTCTCGCCTTCCGAGTAATTTTTGGATGGTACGGGCGGAGCGGCCCGGATCCTGGCCTGGTGTTTTTGCGATCCAACTTTCGTGACTTTCGACAAAAGTGTGGATGCGCGCCTCGGCCATCCGGAGCGGGGCGCGCACCGTCAGACTGCCGTCGCGTTCGACAACGATTGCCACCGTCTTCCGGCGGGTGCGAACGAGCCTGTCTATGGATATGGACATGCGAGCGATTGTAACCGAAAACGGGATCAGTCTCATTTTGCGGAGCGGGCCTGAACAAGATATAATCCTAACTTGCGAGAAAAACGTTTCCAAAACCAAAAAAACAGGTCACGATTCAAAGATTTACAAGTATGCAGTGAAAGGAATCGGAATGGATCAGATAGTCATTAAAGATCTGGTTGCACGCGGGATCATCGGAATTAATGACTGGGAACGTGAGAAGCCCCAGGAGATATTGATCAATATCGTCCTGTTCACCGACCTGCATAAAGCCGGCGAAAGTGACAAACTCCAGGACAGTGTGGATTACCGGACGATCGCGAAGAAAGTATTGGCGCATGCCGAAACGGCCAAACGGCTGACCGTTGAAGCATTTGCGGCTGATCTGGCAAAGTTATGCCTGGCAGAGCCGCGGGTGGAAAAAGTGCGGGTACGGGTGGAAAAACCTGGGGCAGTGCGGTTTTCCAGGTCAGTCGGGGTGGAGATCGAACGGGAAAAAGAGGGTAAGGCTTGAAACAAATCTGCAGGTATGCCTGTGAGCCTCCAAGACGGGATCTTTATTTATTTAACGTCCAGAAAAGTATGGCTTATTGGATGGATGCATGAACAAAACCATTAGATACCTCTTGAGCAGACCGGGAAAAAGTCAGGCCCTGGTGCAGTTGCGCGAAGGTCTTCTGAAAATGATGCTGGTCAGTTCATTTGTGGCCGGTACCGTGCTTTTTGGCTTCGCTTCGATCCCTGCTTTTCAAAAAAGGTTATATCAGACGATCCTGATCTACGGCATTCTGTATGTATTGACCATCCTGATCACATTTGTAAAACGGTTCCCTTATCGTGTCCGGGCGATAGGTTGGCTGGGCATGCTGTATATTTTTGGGTGCATCAACCTTTATTTGAACGGATTAAATGTGGATGCCGGCCTGTTTTTTATCACTTTTATTGCCATGGCGATCCTGCTTATGGATCTGGCAGGGGGATTGGTGGCGCTTATACTTGGCTGCTTGACTGTTTCCGTATCGGCATTTATGAATGTTGCCGGACATTACCAAATACCCATGGGATTGCCCCAATCCGATCCCCTGGTCTGGGTAATTGGAGGAACGATTTTCCTTTTGATGGGGATCCTGCTGATCTATTCCCTGACAACAGTAGTCACCGGGTTGGAGGAAAACCTGGCGAAAACCACGCGGCTGGCGAATGAGCTTGAAAACACGAATGAATTGTTGCGGATGAGCGAAGCGCGTTATCGCACGCTCGTGGAGACCTCACCGGGTCTGGTGGTACTGCTTGACTTGAATGGAAATATTGTCATGGTGAACCAGTATGGACTGGATTTGTTCGGTTATGAGAGCCTCGAAGAGGTAAAAGGTAAACACTTAACGACCTTCATTGCGCCTGCAGACCAGACGCGCGTGGCGAAGTCTTTTCGAGAAAACGCTGGAATTAGGAGAGCAGAAAGAATTCGAGTGCCTGGCCCTCAGGAAGAATCAAGTTCCTTTCTTTGCTGAATTTAATGCCGCTTTAGTGGTGGATGAGGCCGGCAAGCCGCAAACCGTCATCGGCGTCGGCAGGGATATCAGCGCACATAAAGAGACGGAGAGGCTTCTTTGGGAAGCCAGAGACACTCTCGCGGCGAAGGTGGATCAAACAACGTTCCGGCTGAGACAAACCACCGAGCGGCTGGAGGAATTGGTCAAACATGGTCCAACTGTGATTTTCAGCTACCGGCCTTCGGATCATGCAATGACCTATGTCAGCGAAAATGTTTCTGCTCTCCTGGGTTATCAAGCTGCCCTATTCACCGAGGATAGTAATTTTTGGCGTGATCATCTCCATCCGGATGAAAGAGAATCCCTTCTCAACCAAATGGACCAGCCTGACAACCAGGAGAGATCAGTATTCGATTATCGTTTCCTGAAAAGAGATGGGACATATTGCTGGTTGCGTGGCGAAAGAATGCTGCAGCGGGATATGGATGGTACTCCGCTGGAATATGTCGGTTCGTGGTCGGATATTACCGAACGTAAAAATGCCGAGGAAACCCTCAAGAATTCCGAAGCCAGGTACCGCAGCCTTTATGAAAGCATGATGGATGCTTATGTTGAAGTTGATCTGGATGGCAGAATCCAACAATTTAACCGCTCTTATGAAAGTATGCTCGGCTACGAACCGGATGAACTGCGTAAATTAACCTATATGGATCTTACGCCCGAGAGATGGCATGATTTTGAGGCAGAGATCACGAAGAACCAGATATGGACGAGAGGCTATTCCGAAATTTATGAGAAGGAATACATCCGGAAGGATGGCACTATCTTTCCAGTGGAATTGCGATCGGCGCTTATGCGGGACGAGAGTGGCAATCCGTCCGCGATGTGGGCATTCGTCCGGGATATCAGTGAGAGAAAGATCATCGAACAAACTCTTCGTGAAAGCGAAGGACGTTACCGGGAATTGCTCGAAAATTCCATGCAGGGTGTGATCGTGTTCCAGGATATGGGGGTCGCTTATGTAAATCAGGCCGTTACGGATGCGCTTGGTTATACCCAGAACGAAATAAAATCGCTTGCACCGGCTGATATTATCATGCTGGTACATCCGGATGACCGGGCCATGTTCCAGGACAGGTTGCAGGCGCGCCTGGACCATGTTCCACCGCCTGAACGGTATTCCTTGCGGGTTATGCATAAAAATGGTGAGATCCGCTGGGTGGAAGCCAGGACAGTGGCCATGGAATTTCAGGGCAGGCCGGCCTTGATGACAACCGCCATAGATGTGTCAGATATCAAAAAAGCAGAGGCGGCGCTGCAGGAAAGTGAAAGGGTACAGAAGACAATCCTGAATGCTTCAGATGCATTGGTATTTCTGCTGGATACGGATGGAACCCTGATTACCTCGAATGATAAATTTACCAAGAGAATGGGGATTGAAGCAAGCAGCCTGGCCGGAACCTCTTTATACGATATCCTGCCTGAAGAAGTGGCCAGGGCCAGGAAGGTACCATTTGACCAGGTGATCAGTTCTGGCAAACCGATTACCTATATAGACTCGCGCGAAGGCACCTGGTTCGAGAACAACTTGTATCCCATCATGGATGGTTCTGGCAAAGTGGTGAGTGTGGCTGTTTTTGCCCGCGATATCACCGAGCAAAGACGGGTTTCGGAGGCTTTGCGTGCCAGCGAGGAACAATACCGGGAGTTGGCAGAAGCCGCTCATGATATGATCTTCATCATTAATCAGGCTGATCGCATCCAATATGTAAATTCGTTTGGGGCGAAATTTTTAGGAAGACCGCCTGAGCAATTGGTGGGCCAGCCGCGCGGCAGATTACTTCCCAATGGAAACCAGCGATCACCAGGAAAATAACATCCAGCAAGTCTTCCGGACAGGCGAAGCCCTCTCCGCGGAGAGTGCCAACCGGTTCATTGATCAGACGATCTGGTTGAACACCTGGCTGGTTCCCCTCAAGGATGCTTCGGGAGAAGTCACCTCCGTATTAGGGGTATCACGTGATATTACTGAACGGAAAAGAGCCGAAGAAGCCTTACAACAAGCCCGGGACCTTCTGGAAGAACGTGTTGCGGTGCGAACCAGGGAATTAATGGCCAGCCAGGAAAAACTGCGCATTCTCACCGCCCAAACCATCACTGCCCAAGAAGAGGAAAGGCGTGTCATCTCGCGGGAACTGCACGATGATGCCGGGCAGGCGTTGATCACCTTGAAATACGGCCTTGCCGCGATCCAGAGTGAGCTACCCGATATCGGATACCTTGCCAAGGCAACGTTTGTCCGAATTCGATGAAGATCATCGACCAGACCATGCTGCACATCCGGGCGCTGTCTCACCGCCTGCGGCCTCCGGTATTGGAGATCGGTGGAATCCACCTGAGCCTGCAGGAATTATTGCCGGGAAATAACTGAACGAACGAAGATCCCAATTTATTACCAGGGGCTGGATATCCCCGGATTACCAGACGAGATGGGTATCAGTCTGTTTCGTTTCGTGCAGGAAGCGTTGACGAATATCCTGAAACATGCCCATGCCACTGAAGTGAAGGTCAGATTGCAATACCAGAAAGGCGGAATTTCCCTGTCTGTAGCGGATAATGGGCGTGGGATTGAGAATAGCCTCCAGTCGGAGGGGCTGGGATTACTGGGTATAAAGGAGCGCCTGGCGCTGCTAGGCGGCAAGCTGGAGGTCCATTCACATAAAGGGCGGGGCACGAAGCTGGTGGCACGTGTACCCTGGGTGGGCTCCAGAATTGAATAGGCATTTGTATGAGAGAGAAAAAAATACGTTCATTGACCACTATAATAGCCTTGAACCAACAAATATGCTTGGGGAGGGGGAGGATGGGATGCATATCCAGGGGGAGGGGGAGGATGGGGATGCGGGCGGCTCCGCACCTTATGAGTATCAAGGCGCCTTTCTGGGGTATACCGCTTAGAAAACGCGGGACAGGCAGCCAGGATACCCGGCGAGGTTGCGCGACCGCCCGCACACCCTGTTCCCCTGTTTATTCTATTAATCAAGATATGATTTAATGTTGAATACATCAGAAAGGTCATGCGATGTTACCTCAAATCCGTGTCGCCATTCTGGATGACCATCAAAGCATCATTGATGGATTTACCTACCGTCTTTCCATGGATCCCAGGATCCTGATCGTTGGTACAGCCATTTACGGGGAAGACCTCGAGCCGATGATCGCCGATAAAGAAGTGGATGTACTGCTACTGGATGTCAGTGTTCCCAACTCTCCGGAGGATCACAACCCATATCCTGTTCTGCATATTATTCCCCATCTTTTGGAGAATTATCCAAATTTGAACATCCTGATCATTTCCATGTTCACGCAACATTCATTGATCGATGCCCTGGTCAATACTGGCATCAGTGGTTACATTTTCAAAGATGACCAGGCTTCCATCCAAAAGTTGGATAAAATTGTGGAAATAATCGCCAAAGGCGGGATTTATTTCAGCCAGGGGGCATACCGGGATGCGCACGACGAACCAGTTGGTTCCCTGCTCACTCCACGCCAACTGGAGGCATTGTCCTTGTGCGGCTCCTGTCCGGATGGTGACACGATTACGCTGGCTGGGAAGCTGGGAATCACCGGTTCCACACTGAGAAACTTGTTGTCTGGTGCGTATCTCCGCCTGGGCGTTCGCACACGCGCGGCGGCTATTGCGAAAGCTCAACAATTGGGGATCTTGACGAATTCGCCCGAGCTTGAAATAGCTGACGGGGAACCGACCATCAGACGATCTGTTAAACCCAAAACCCGTTCTCTAAAGCGCATCGTTGAGTGATGCGTGTATACAAATTATACAAAACTTCCCTGGCAGCATGCTGCCAGGGAAGTTGGCTTTTCCAAGATTCCAGCGACGTTTTTTTGGGGGAGGATTAATTTGCAGGTGTGTAAGGCAGGGCTGCACGATCGAGTTTTTTCAATGGGATAAACATCCACCAGTTCATAGTCGCGGCTGCCAAGCCCGTATTTTTCGGCGTATTCGGTGGTGCCATAAGGATCCTTAAGCGGGCCGTGCAACTGCCGGAAAGGATGACCTTCGCGGAAATGGACTTCCATTGCCAGCGGGACATTCTCTTCGATCAATCTGGTCCGGGCAATGGCATCCAGTGTGGCCTGTTCCACGGCCACAATGTCATCCGAACCGAAGATACCCACATCCGGCAGTACGGGCATGCCGGTAAAACCAAAGCAGTCACACAGGGGAGTCATTTGAATGGCAAGGTTGAGGTGAATGGCTTTGCCCGGCTGGAAAGTGGACATTGTTTCGCTGACTGAAATGGCGCAGGCTTCCATGAAAGTGTGGAAGTTAGCCTTGTCGATCTTCAAGCTCCCCGGAGGGGCTACAATCAGGCAGCGTCCGCACTGGTTGCATTGTTCCATGTGCAAGTGCATCGTGCCGGGAACCTTTTTATCTTCCACGATGGCCTCGAATGGGCAGGATGCGGCAATCTGTGGGATGGCAGTAGCCGGATCCGGGCAATTCTCGGGAAACCAGTACTGGTCGAAATGCATGGCGTCGTGCATCTGGCCACGCGTCTCACCGGTCATGCATCCCAGGGCAAGATTCTTGATGGCTGCTCCAAAGCCATTGGTCGGATGTCCCTTGACATGCGAGAAGTTGACCATGAAAGTTGCATCCTGGATAAACCCGGCTACCTTCCAATTCTGGATGTTTTTATAAGGCCGTTCGTGTTCGTAAAAATATTTTTCGTCCGGCCCGGCGGCGGGATAAACCGGGCAGCCCAGAACTTCGGCTGAGTAACCGCGCATTTCTGCGCCGTCTGTATCCCACGGGACATCGGCAACGAAAGGCTTGCCACCGCCATCCTTGATGGCCTGGACCACCTTGCGCACAAAAACCGGGTGGATGGTCGAGTAACCGATATTGTTGGCGGTGTGCATCTTGATGACCACCCGTTCATCCTTGACCCGGTCGCGCAGATGGAGTTGCTCAAGGATCAAGTCGAGTTTTGCCGGTAAGGTTTCTTTGGCTTCCAAAAGAGCCTGATGGGCTGTTCCGAAATAAACTTTGCTGGGCATTCTTTTCTACCTTGGTTCAGGGGAATCACCGCGTCAATCGAGTAAAAACCTGGAAAATCCACGTTTTTACTCGTTCACAGGAATTCCCGGTAACCTTTTTCCTTTCGATAAGATGCCGAATTATAATTGATGTTCCGGGAAAATAAAACAGGGCTGCCGGAAGGCAGCCCTGTCTGATGAGATCGCAGAACCTAATGCGACGGCTTTTTGTTCAGCCGGTTTTGGGCTCGCGCCGAGCACGCTCATGGCTTTTTTCAAAATGTCGAACCAGAAGGGTGCACCCTGGGCAGCAGCCGCGCCGGTTATCAACAATCCCAGGATTTTTGTCAGCCAGCCATTCAGATCCACTGGCAGGTTCTTAATTCCATTGCAGATTGGCTGACCCTGATTGCTTCAGGATGGGAATTCCCATAACCTGGCCTGCCTTGACGGGCAGGATGGAGCATTGGCTCCCACCGGTATCAATCGGAACGATTGTCCAGCCAAGGGGATATTCAACGCCTGTAATTGTGTTTCCAACGCCGGGATATTCTCCAATGGACTGGTTGCGGTACTTATCTGGCCAGCGGCAGGTGGTGGATAGTTTTGGGCCTGGGCGATGATCGCCTGGCGCAAGGTCGGTTCACGCCAGAGGCTGGTTGCCACACTGATGGAATCCACATTTAGTATCAGGGCCAGGATAAGGCCGATTATGAAAGCGATCGCCTGAGCCCTGCGCTTGTAAGCTTCGGAAAGCCGGTCCATCGCATCGTTGAACCAGGATTCCAGGTTGGCCAGGGTTTTGGCTGACAGCCTGTTCTCCGCGCAGGGCATGGACATCCGTCTGTCTCAGGATGGCGCTGACCGATTCATTCAGGCCCGGATTGGTTCCCTGCAGTGCCAGGATGCCGAGACGGAACTGGCGCATGGCAAGACCGGTATCGGCTCCTGTCTCCGCAACAGTGCGCTGGTCTTCGACAAATGGCCCATAGTATGCCTCCACTTGCGGGATAAGTACGTCCAGGGTGGGCCCAAGTTCGGGATATTTCTCACCCAGTAGACTGTACCTGGAACTTGAGGCTGTCCAGCGCGGCAGTCCCCGCACCGGATGAGGCAATATTCCTGGCAGTCACCAAAATGGCCTCCCAATCCTGCCTGGCAAGTTGCTGCTGCTCCGGGCTTTCGATGAAACCCAGTTGATTATCCATTTCGTGAGTCATGGATTCTGACGGGTGAATTGTCCGTCCCGGCCTGTACGATCAGCTCAAACATCGTTGCTGCGAATTTTTCGGGCGGGATATAAGAAGGTAGACGTCCCTTTCGGCCGGGTCTCTTCGGACTTGGATATAAGATTGGCAATCAGCGGATATTCATACAACCGGCGGGCAAAGTCCTTGTTGCTCAACATCCGGATAATGGCTTTTTCCATATCCCTGGCACGAAGATTTACGAGGTTCCCAATCCATTCCTGCACAGGACATCGTTGCCACGCTTAATACCAGCCATACGAAAATCAGGCCGATGGCAACTTCGAGAATTTCCTGAAGGTACATGATCTCCTCCTCGATAACAGGAAAAAGTTACTCCCAGTAAATAGAAGAAACGCGCCTTAGCCAGGGATCATGGCGCATCGTTCTCGATCTCAGCAAGCAGACCCGGGATTTGGTCCAGCGCCGTGATGACTGCCTGCGGCTGGATCGTCAGTTCGCCTTCGTCCGGGATACTGACCCGGCGAGTGATCCAAATGCTGTACATACCCAACTGGTTGGCTCCAAGAATATCCGCTTCCGGGATATCGCCAACCATGGCAGTCTGTTCCGGCGGGACTCCGAAATAATCCAGGGCGAGTTGAAAAATGCGCTGATCCGGTTTGCGGATGCCGCAACCTGCGGAGGTGATGATGCTATCGAAAAACGGGCGCAGGTCGTACCGGTCAACCAATTGCTGGACGTTCTTGTCATCAGAGGTGTTGGAGATCATTCCCAACCGATACCCTTTTTCCCGGAGAGTTTTAAGGGTAGGCAGGGCGTCAGCTTCGAGATACCAGTTCTCCTGCGTGATGGAGTACATGGCATCCAGGGCTGTCCGCACCTCGGAAGCTGGAATATCCCGAAACCCATTTTGCTCCAATAGTTCACTCAAGACGGAAAAAGTGGTCTTCTCTACTGTACTTCCACTTCGCCCGGCATAGTAGGAATCCAGAAATGTTTCGAATTCGCTGAAGAAGCCTTTAATTTCAAGAGGTATGCCGGCCTTTCGCAGCACTTCCACCAGTGCCCGGTCGGCACGCTCATAGATCGGAGGCCAGGGGTCTTTCGAGTAGATCAGGGTGGAACCGAGATCGAAGAAGATGACATTCAGCGCGGAAAAAGGACGGGACATGATGACTGAATTATAGCGTGTAAGTTCAGGCGGCACACCCCTATTAATAGGGTTGTTTGGATTATTTTCTTACTTGTTTGTATCCCAAATAACAAAAAATGGGACATGCCAGTTTGGCATGTCCCATTCCCCATATAAAATTCTCCGGTCAATCACAAGACTTGGGGAGGATCAACCAGAACAGCAGGTAGAGTCCCAGTCCGGGGACGCCGCCCGGGATCAGCGCGATCAGAAAGGCCAGCCGGAACCAAAAGGGGCTGATCCCAAAGAACTCGGCCAGGCCGCCGCAAACGCCGGCAATGATGCGGTCGTGCCGGGAACGGCGCAAGGGATTGTGTTGGGTGGTTGCATTCATAAGATATTCTCCGTATTATGTGTTACCCATACATACGGATGAAATGTTTTTAGGTTTCGATTCTTTGTTGCTAACCGCTTTTTGAATAAATACCGGTCGGATCCAATTCTTCACGAAGGATCCCAAGTTCCTTTTCGGTGACAGGTTCGGTGATGCGCAAATTCCCGGACACTTTCAGCGCCCAACCGGTGTTTTCAATGGCTTCCTGGGCTGTTTTGCCGGGATGCAGGGCTGTCAACACCAGTTCTCCGGTTTCGTCGGGCTGCATGATAACCAATGTCGGTGACCACGCCGATCGGTCCCTGGCCACGCAGGCCGGCCTTCTGCGCGACCGCCCTGTCCGTCCAGGTAACCGGCGGAGGTCAGGAAGTCCACTTTTTCGGGGAAACGGCGTTTCTGGTGGGGGGTCATGATGTAACAGCGGTTGGCCCAGGCGGCGATCTCCTGGGCTCCGCCGGAGCCAGGCAGCCGCACCTTGGGATGCGCATAGTCAGTTGCCAATGACGGTGGCGTTGATGTTGCCGTATTTGTCGATCTGCGCCCCGCCCAGGAAGCCCACATCCACGTTGCCGCGCTGGAGGTAGTTCGCAAAAATGTCGTACATGCTGACCACTGATAACGCCCCGCTGACCAGCGTCGGATCGCCGATGGAGAGCGGAAGACGGGCGGGTTCCGCTCCGATGACGCCGGCTTCGTAGATCATCACCAGGTCCGGGGCGTGTGTACGCTTGGCGAGGTTGCAGGCCAGGTTGGGCTGTCCGACACCCACGAAGACCACATCGCCATTTTTCAACAGCCGGGCGGCGTTGACGATCATTAATTCCGAAGAAGAGTAATTCAGTTCTGTCATGGCATGTCTTCTCCCATTTCATTTTCGTCATCACTAAAAGGGGTAGGGGAATAGGGGGCAGGGGTTTCATGCATAGAATTTATGCGATACCCATACCTTTACCCTAATAATCTCCATAATTGACCGCCTCACTGAGCCTGGGGCGGACTTTGAGGCGTTCATGCGTTTCGGGACCCAGCTTTTGCCAGTATTCAGCCCGGTCTTTGACACCATAGACCCATTCGTCCAGGTAAGCTTTTACCGTCCCGGCCGACTCGCTGATCTTGTCCCATTTCAAGTAGAAATCGTTGTCCCGGTCGTAATATCCCTGCGCGTAGGAAGGATGGGAAGCATATGGAACGTGACAGACCGCACTGACGATGAAACCGGGGATGAGGGTCCGGTTGGGGTCGGAGCGGATGACGGCTTCATCCACGATCTCTTCGGCGGTCAGGATGAGGCGTTTCGCCGCGAAAGCGGACTCCTTCTGCTCGCCGATGATCCCCCAGAGATGAGCGTTGCCATTCGCATCGGCGCGCTGGACATGGACGATGGCCACATCCGGGTTCAGCGCCGGGACGGTGATGACTTCCTGGCCGGAATATGGGTCGACCACCCGGCGGATGAGCGGGTTGGCCCGTTCCAGGTCGGTGGCGGCGGTCTGGTTCATCGGCATGAAAGGCAGACCGGCCGCGCCGGCCTGCAGGCGCGAGATCATGCCGAAATGGGAGTATTCCTCCCATTCCAATTCGCCCTTTTCGATGGCAGTGCGAACGATGCGCAGGGACCCGACGCCCGGGTTGCCCATGTAGGAAAAAATCACTTTGCGGGCACAGCCGGCTGCCACCATCTGGTCGTAGATCAGGTCGGGGGTGGCGCGTGCCAGCACCAGGTCCCGTTTGCGCTGGCGGATGATCTCATGCCCGGCTGCAAAGGGGATCAGGTGGGTGAACCCGGCGGCATAGACAGTATCGCCGTCGTGCACAAATTGGGAGACAGCTTCTGAAAGGGGGATCAGTTTACTCATGGGTATTATTTCATTTCTCTGATTTGTTCTGGTGATTTTCTTTTCCAGGCGCAGGTGGTTGCCTTCGTCCGCCAGGCGAATCACTCCGCTTATATCTGTTGTTCATTCTGTCATCACGGCGCTGGCGGCTGCGCTCGATTGGCCTGGCGGACTATCCGAAAACGCCCGCTTTCATTGACAGGTTTATTGCGCCGGAGCAGGAATGCAACAAATAAAGCAACCAGGGACAAAAAAAGGTATACAACGTTGATTTCCTTGCTCATGATCGATCCAACGAACATGACCATCAGGGCAAGGCCAACCAAGATGAAGAATGTACCGAGACGATGCAGCGTTTCCATATTTAGTAAAGAAAGGGGCACAGCGCCGCTGTGCCCCTGCATGAAAACTTTACTTGATCAGGGTGCGGATCTGTTCGTGCATGTAAAGCGGCAGGTAGTAATGGCCGCCGGCATTCTTGCCGCTGGAGCCGGAGCCTTTCCAGCCGCCAAAAGGTTGGAAGCCCGGCCAGGCACCGGTTGTGGCGCCCTGCGGACGGTTGGCATAGGTAACACCGGCTTCGATCTTGTCGAAGAACCATTCCACTTCTTCCGTCGAGCCGTAGAAACCGGCCGTCAGGCCGTAGTTGACATCGTTGGCATGCTGCATGGCTTCTTCCAGGTTCTTGACCTTTGGCGATGGTGGTGATGGGCAGGAACATTTCATGCTTCCACAGACGGTGCGTCAAGGGCAGGTCGGTGACGAAGGTGGGTTCGCAGAAATAACCTTTGTCGAAGATACCGCCGCTCTTGACCTTGCCGCCGGTCAGGAACTTGCCGCCGGCCTGGTTGATCTCTTCGGTGAAGTTCTTGAAGTCCTGGTAGGAGCTCTGGTTGATCACCGGACCGAGGAAGTTGGCGCGCTCGGTTGGGTCGCCGATGGTCAGTTTTTCGGTCAGCGTCTTTCAGCTTTGCGACCAGTTCATCGTAGACCGGCTCTTCGATATAAGACGCGCGAGGCGGCCGAACATTTCTGTCCCTGCAAGCCGAAGGCCGAGCGGACGATGCCGGCAGCGGCGCGTTCCAGGTCGGCGTGGCGCGAGACGATGGCCGGGTTTTTGCCGCCCAGTTCCAGGATGATCGGGCGGACGTATTTGCCGTCGGGCAAAGTCCTGGAACATCTTCATGCCCACATCGAAGGAGCCGGTGAAGGTCACCCCGTCCACTTCCGGGCTGTCGACCAGGGCCTGGCCGAGGGTCCGGCCCGGGCCGGTGACGAAGTTGCAGACACCGTCCGGCAGGCCGGCATCCCGGAAGCATTCGGCCAGCAGGCGGACGATCCAGGCAGTATCGGTGGCGGGTTTGATGACGATGGTGTTGCCGGCGACGAGCGCCGCGCCGGCCGGGCCGCCCGTCAGGGCGAAGGGGAAGTTGAACGGGCTGAACAACCAGCCAGACGCCGTAAGGCCGCAGGACCGAGATGTTGGTGGCATCGTAGCCGACCAGCGGGTCCTTGCCCATTTCGACGATATAACCGTTATTGGCCTCCATCTGGTCGCAGGCGTAGCGGATCAGGTCGGCGGTCTCGGCGATGTCGCCCAGGCTTTCCATGCGGTTCTTGCCGACTTCCAGGGCCATGACCGGCCCCATCTCGAACATGCGCTGGTCGATCAGGTCAGCCGCTTTGCGCAGCAGCCTGACGCGCTCCTGCCAGGGTGTGTGGCTCCAGCCGGGGAAGGCTTTGCGGGCGGCAGCCAGGGCCTGGCGGGCATGCTGCTTCGTTGCCTTTTTGCATCACTGCCAGGACCCAGTCGGTGTTGACCGGCGAGTGGTCCTCGAATTTTTCGTCGGCGAAGACATCCTTATTGTTGATGATCATGGCGTATTCCTTGCCGAGGTCTGCTTTGACTTTGGCCAGGGCTGCGTCGAAGCGGGTATGCAGTTCTTCCGGTGGGTTGAACATGGTCGCATAGGTTAATTTGAATTCGGTCATATCAGAGCCTCCTTGAAAATGTCTGGAAGTCCAGGCAAAGTCCCTGGTTGAAATTGATAACTTGTCGGACAACTATAGTATAGCGTAGAGGAGATGGAACGTCAAAACAAAACGTCGCCATTTCGGTGTGACAAGTCTCCCTATGTTGGATAAGGAGTTATTTTGAGTATTTTGCACGAGGTAAATAATCTTATTTTGATTATAATTATCTTCCCTGTGGAGATGAATATGCGAAACAAAACGAATTTCTTCCATTGACCAGTTCCGCGGCTTTGCCATCCTGACAATGGTACCGGCGAATTTCATGGTCGGCATTCAAATCATTCCGGCCTGGCTGAAACATGCCCCGGATATCGGCCTGACGGTCATCGATCTGATCGCCCCATTCTTCATCTTTGCCATCAGCCTGACCTATCGGACTATCCTTCAATCGTCGGATCGAGCGGGATGGGGCCTTTCGATACATACAGTTATTTCCTGACCCGCTATCTGGCGATCATCGGCCTGGGTGCGATCATCTCGGCGGCTGAGACGGCCTCCGGTCAGAATCCCAGCGGGATCGATTGGGGTGTCCTGCAGGCCATCGGCATGGCCGGATTGGTGACCCTGCTCGTCATCCGCCTGCCTTCGATCTACCGCTGGCTGATCGGCGCCGGGATCCTGGTGGTCTACCAGCTCATCCTGGATCACTTCCTGCTGAATCTGACCCTGCGTTCTCCGCATGGCGGCCTTTTTGGCTCATTGGATTGGTCTGCCATGATGATCCTGGGCACTGCCCTGGCTGACCTGTTCCATCGGCCGAAGGGCGGGCGAAAAAAGCCTTCCCATGGGTCTCCCTGGCGATCCTGGCGGCGGGGATTGTCGCTGGCTTTCTTTTCACCGGTCAGCAAGCACCGTGTTTCGGCTTCGTATGTACTCATCAGCCTGGGGATCAGTGCGCTGCTGTTTCTTTTATTCCACTGGATTTCGGATATCCGGAACTGGAACAGCCGGCTCCTGCTGGCCTGGGGCAAGAATCCGTTGATCTTATACTTTTTGCACTATCTCCTGATCGGGATTTTCTTCCTGCCTGGTATTCCCATGTCTGTATGCCACGGCTCCACTCTGGCTGGTGCTCCTGGAGATGGTCTTCCTGCTGGTTGTCATTTCGTCGCGTGGCCTTGTGGATGGACCGTAAAAATATCATCATTGCCTTATGATTCGACTGGTGAATAAAGATATGTTTGACTTATCTCAGAATATTCCGGATGCGCTGGGGGAAAGTTGGTGCTCATTCTCTTATTCCTATCGGCGGTTGTTTTCTTTACCCGGCTGTTGACTCGACCGGTCTCCGGTGCAACGGCCGCAGACCTGAAGCCGTTTTCCCTGGCTGGCTATCACCGGCTGTTGATCCTTGCCCCGCACTGCGATGACGAGACACTCGGTTCGGCGGGTTTGATCCTGGCGGCAGAGCGGGCCGGCATCCAGGTCCGGGTGGTGATCGCCACCAATGGAGATGGATATTTCTTTGCAACTGCCCAGGATTTCCGCAAGGTGTACCCGCGACGCGCAGGATTTCATTCGCTTTGGTGAATTACGACAGCAGGAAAGCCTTGCAGCCTTGAAAATCCTGGGCGTGAAAGCGGACCAGGTCACCTTCCTGAGTTATCCCGACCGCGGCACGCCTGCTGAATGGAATGACTACTGGTCTGCGCAGGATCCCTATCGCTCGCCGTACAGCCAGGATACCAAAAGCCCATATCCTCTTACGTATAACCCGAAGTCGGTCTACGCAGGCGAGGATTACCTGGCCGACATCATGTCCATATTGAAGAGCTACCGGCCCGACCTGATCGTTTACCCCCATCCTGATGATGTACATCCCGATCATTGGGGGCTGAATGTTTTTACACGGCTGGCAATCGCCGAAGTGACGCATGGCGATGCAACCTTTCGACCCACCCAGCTAACCTACCTGATCCACCGGCCTGATTTCCCGACGATCCGGGGTCTAAAGCCGTCAGGAAAGTCTTGTACCACCGCCAGCCTTGTTTGCGTTATATCCCGATTGGGTTCGCCTGGACTTGACGCCCGCGGATGTCCAGCGCAAGGCACAGGCAGTGCAGGCCTATCGCAGCCAACTGCCCCTTTTACACGGCTTGATGGATAGTTTTGTGCGGACCAATGAACTCTTTGCACCAGTGGAGAATGTGACCCTTCCGGTTGTCGCCAAGGGGCAACCCGCTTGATCCCTCCACCTGGATCGACGCAAATGGGAATCCCATCCCAGCCGGTGGAACGCGATCCGGTGGGCGATTTCTTTATGCGCAAGGCCGTCCCCGGCGGGGACCTGGTGGCAGCCTACCTCGCCCGGGATACATCCAACAATCTCTGGATTTGTTCTCAGGCACACGAAGAAAATTTCACCGGATTGACCTATCGCCTGCGCCTGAAGGCTCTGGATGCGAATGGTATTCTGGCATACGCAGCGCGGACCGGAGCAGTACAATCCGGGTGGAAAAAAGCCACCCGTTCCGGGGTATATAGTTGTGCCCAGGTCAGTCTGGCCGAACTTGGCAATCCCTGGGCGATCTTTGTGGGCACGGATGTGGAAGCGGGGCGGAGGCGTGATGGACCAGACCGGCTGGCAACTGGTCGCCGTAAAGCAGGTTCCATGATGCGGGTTGCATGACTGATTTCATGGTTCGTCCCTACCAACCGGAGGACAGGGAATCCGTCTTTCGGATCGGAGCAGATACTGCCTTCTTCGGCGACCCGATCGAAGCGTACATGGAAGACCGGAATGTTTTCCTGGATGCTTTTTATGCGTATTACACAGACCTTGAGCCGGAACACACCTGGGTGGCCTGCGCTGACGAGACAGTGGTCGGCTTCCTGACCGGCTGCATAGACTCGCGTTTGCACGGACGGAAATACCGGCGTTTCATCCTGCCGGGCTTGATCGACAATATCCTGCGTGGCAAGTACCGCTTTGGAAAGCGTTCTTTCGGTTATCTTACCGGGATGCTGGGCGGCGTGCTGCGCGGTGAGCTGACCCATACTGACCTGGATATCTATCCGGCCCACCTGCATATCAACGTGGATTCCGGCCTGGCGCGGTCATCGACTTGGCCAACGGTTGATGGAAGCCTACCTGCAGCAATTGCGCGATCTGGGAGTGAAAGGCGTCTACCTGGACACCACCAGCTTGAACGAAGCTGCCTGCCGGCTGTACGAGAAAATGGGCTTTCGGCTGCTGGAGGCACGTCCGGACCGGTTTTGGGCGAAATGGTTTGGGCGTCCGGTTGAAAACCGCTGTTATGGGTTGATATTTTTCGATTGAAGTTTGCGGACTCAACCCTGAGGAAGGATATCTGCCACAACGTCACGCGCCCAGTAAGGGCTTTGCCCATTACGTGAAAGACGCCGTATGCCGTCCAGGTGATTGCCAAGGGTGACGATGGCGGGTTCTTCCATTTGTTCCCCATTCTGAATACCAGTCTGACCCAGGCCGACGCAGGCGAGCAGGCCGTTGCACAGGCAGCGCCGGTCTTCGGTGTTGAGTAGCCAGGCCGCGCTTACTGACAAAATCATCCAGCGGGGCGGCCGGGCAGCGTTGGAAGAGCCGGCGTGTGCCGTCTTCAGCCGGTTTGCTGAGGCCGCGCTGCTGCAAAAGGCCAATATCGCAGACCCGGCGACGGAGGGAAAATACTTCAGCGTCTGCAAGTGTACCGTCCAGTTGTGCGACCTTGAACGGGAACCCGGTTGGTGAAAACAAGGTCGTCATCACCAGGTTGGAATCGTCCGTCCCTTTTTTAATGCATTCAGGATGGCAGCGCGATAGGTCGATTTCATGCCGGATTCTTCGGCCAAGGCAAAGACCGAGCCCACCTGAACCCCGGTGGCTCCGAGAGCCTGGGCCTGACTCAGTTTCTCACGGCTGCCATAACCACCGGCCAACCAGAAGGGCCGGCCCACCTGGCGGATCGCCTGCAGGTCAGGCTCATCTTGAAGACCATAGATGGGCTGTCCCCTGTCGTCCTTTTTGAGCGGCCCCTGGGGACCGGCGTTGTGCCCGCCGGCGGTGTGGTGCTCGATGATAAATCCATCGGGTGCTTCAGTTTGACTTTGCGCCAGCGCCTGAACCAGGTTTTCCAGCGAGACAATCGCCAAAAAGGCCGGCCGCTGAAGCGGTTGCCTTGCCAGTTTGCCGTCCGCCACTTTGCGGGGATCGAATGTGATGTTGAAGGCTTCCCCGGCTTCCCGGTATAGAACCGATAGATCATGGGTGACAGCCGCGTGTTCTGCCAGGCGGGAGCAGATGGCGGGCAGACCGTCAGGATTGCCGGCCCCTACGACAACTCCATCAACGCCGGCCAACATCGCTCCGTACATGGTGTAGATGAGGGGTAATTCGATCTTATGCAGAAAGTTGATGAATATTCTGGCAGCAGGTTCAAGCTGGGAACTAATCCCCTGCGGGGTGCTTTGCCCCTGTCGGGCAAGCCAGACTTCGGCGAAGCCGGTCGCAATGAGTAGTTCGACGATCTCCTGATCAAGAGTGAGCATTACCGGTCCCGCCGGCTGGATGGGCATGGGGATCGAGTCACTCCCATTCTGTGCATGCACAACCTGCTTGGGGGCATTCTTGAAGCGGGCATTCGGCGCTTTGCCCCCTTCGATGAAATAGCGGTCAAGAATCTTTTGACCGATGGCGACATCAAACTGCGCATCAAATGCAGCCAGGGCGCGCCGAACATGTCCGCCCGGATCCCCCAACTGCAGAAGCCGTACATAGACAACATCCAGACCGGTACCAGAGACCGTCCCGGCGGTAGTGCCGGGTCGCTCCATTGAAACCGCCCGGGCCAGCCGCCAGTTGGATACATAAACGCCCATGCCGCCCTGGATGAGTTTAATTTTTTTCAGAAATTGCATTGCTTCACACCTATTTGCGGGTATCTATGGATCATCTCAATAATCCGGGGCGGGGAGTGCGCGCAGGGCGAGGATAGGCTCACTTCCCCCACCCCTGTCCACATTTTGAGAAGCACCATATCTTCCAAATAAACCAGCCGGAAAGCTGGTTTATCGCTATTTATAACCCCACTCCTTGTAACAAGATTTGATTCGGCACACCTGGCTTTTTACTGTTTCCAGGAACCTTCTGACAGGAATGATCATGATCAACCGCAATATTGATTTAAGAACCTGCTTGACTTGTGAACCAACCTGTGGAATAATGACCCTGCCCTTGATTGGCTGCCCCCTCAGCCAGTCAAGGGCATTTTGTTGTAAGAATTCGTGTTTGAAGTGTCTACTGCTAATCCTGCCGCATCCAGCGCTGGACCGCCTCGTGTGGGTAATGGTGAGCTGCCATGGCCTTCGAGGAGTTTGTCCGGATCGGTCTCACACAGCAGGGACCGGCGATGTTCGGGGAAAAGGAATTTTTCATCAACTGCACGATCGAGCATGGTCAGCAACGGATCATAGTAGCCATCCACATTGAGGAGCCCGACCGGTTTCTGGTGTTCGCCGATCTGCGCCCAGGTGAGTGTCTCAAAAAGTTCGTCGAGCGTGCCATATCCGCCTGGCAGTGCGATGTACCCGTCTGCCAGGGCATACATGCGGGCTTTTCGCTGGTGGATGGTAGCCGTCACTTCCAATCGGGACAGACGGGTGTGAGCCAGTTCAGGCGTGTTCATGCTCTCAACGATGACGCCAATCACCTGACCGTTCTGGTCGAGTACGCTGTCAGCCAGCGCCCCCATCAGGCCGGTCCGGCCGCCTCCATAGACAAGAGTCAGGCCCTCCCGGGCAAGTGTCTCGCCCATCCGGCGGGCGGCCAGGAAAAATTTTTGGGAGGCCTGGTTGGCAGAGCCGCAGTAAACACAGATGGATTTCATAGCGCAAGTATATTCCAGACTGCTTTAATTGCCTACGCTGGCATGGTGAAGAAGTGCACCTCTGGATGGCTTGAGGGCCTGGCTCGCCGCTCTTCACTCCAAACCAGAAACGATTTGTCATGATATGTTCATCTTGTCAGGATAGAATACTGATCAACTATGATTATTGGGAATTCGTCATGATAGTTTAAGAACCCACTATCTTCCAGAAAGCTGCTCAGATTCCCATTCAACCATGTTAGAGTTCTATTAGATTGGCTGTCCAGCGCTTGACCTGCCTTCGGGCGGGGTCTAGAATGATAAACTGGTAGTTGAATATTTATGGAATACAAAGATTATTACAAGATCCTGGGTGTCGCCCGCGGTGCAAGCGCCGATGAGATCAAAGGCGCTTACCGTAAACTGGCCATGCAATATCACCCCGACCGCAATCCCGGGGATAAGCAGGCCGAAGAACGTTTTAAGGAGATGAACGAAGCCTACCAGGTTCTGTCTGACCCGCAGAAACGCGCCCGTTACGACCAGTTGGGCGAGTCTTATTCACAATGGCAGCAGAATGGTACGCCTGGCAACTTCAACTGGGGCCAGTGGACTGCCCAGCCGGGAGTGCAGGAGGTCAATTTTGACGACCTGTTCGGCGACGGCGCCTTCTCGGATTTCTTCCGCTCCATTTTCGGTGGGATGGGCGCCGGGCAGACTGTCCGGGGACGGAGCGGGCGTGGAACGCCTTCGGTCCAGCAGCCGGTTTCCATCAGTCTGAAGGAAGCTTACAGCGGCACCACCCGCACCCTGCAGACCGGCAACCGGCGGGTCGAGGTGAAACTTCCGGCCGGTGCACGCCAGGGCACAAAAATCCGGGTACCGGCAGCGGGTCCGGCCGGAGCCGATGGCAGACCGTCTGACCTGTACCTGGTCATGGATGTGGCCGAGGATCCCGCCTTCGAACGGGATGGAAATGACCTGCACACCCAGGTCACGATCGATGTTTTCAAAGCCATTCTGGGCGGCGAAGTGGAAGTCAAGACCCTGGGTGGGAAGGTCGTTCTGACCATTCCGCCTGGTACCCAACCTGAACAGGTCTTCCGGCTGGCTGGGCGTGGCATGCCACTTTTGAAAGAACCGAGGCAGCGAAAGGTGACCTGTTCGTACTCGTAAAAGTGCAAATTCCGAAAGGGTTGAATGCCCGGCAGAAATCCCTGCTGGAACAAGCCTCAAAATCAAAATAATCGGCCCGCATCTTCCTGCGTAAATGGAAAGGATCAAAAAAAGTCTTTCCAATCGGCAGGTGAACTGGAGAAATAATATGAACAAAAAAGTTGCATTATCGTTAGTTGTGGTGGTTCTAACAGCCACCATGCTGGCCTGCCAATTCAGCGGCCTGGTTCCAACCGGCATTCCCATGCCAACTCCCACCGTATCCGCGGCGCTCCCGTCCTCAGCCCAGTCAGCGGATGTGACTAATCAATCAGGATAAACTGGTGGCCCTCTACCAGGCGGTCAGCCCGGGTGTGGTCACCGTCCAGACCACGACAGGCTTGGGCTCCGGCTGGATCTACAGCTCGGACGGGTATATCGTCACGAATGCGCATGTGGTGGGTACTGAGACGAAAGTCGAGGTGGATTTCCCGACCGGCACGAAGGTTTTTGGAAATGTCGTCGGCGCGGACCAGAACTCGGACCTGGCGGTCATCAAGGTGACTGTGTCGGCCGATCAATTACACCCGCTTTCCCTGGGCGACTCGGACAACCTCAAGGTTGGCCAGACTGTGGCCGCCATTGGCGATCCCGAACTGCTGCTGGGTTCGATGACCACGGGCATCATTTCGGCGCTGGGACGCAGCCAGCCCTCCAGCGTTCAGGCGACAAGTGGTGGAAATTATGCCACCGGTGATATCATCCAGACGGATGCCCTGCTCAACCATGGCAATTCCGGCGGCCCGCTGCTCAATCTGGATGGACAAGTGGTCGGTGTCAACTGGGCAATCCAGGTTGATACCCAGAGCGGCGCTTCTTCCGGGATCGGGTATGCCATCTCCGTCAACACGGTCAAACGTGTGATCCCGGAATTGATCCAGACTGGGAAATTCGCTTATCCTTATTTGGGCATCTCAACCCAGGATAATTTGCCGTTGGATGTTATCAATACGCTGGGTTTGAAGAGCACCACCGGCGCATATGTGATGACTGTCGTAGCCAACGGCCCGGCAGACAAAGCCGGCCTCCGGGCCGGGACTACCGCAACCAGTATTCCGAACCTATCATCCGGCGGCGATCTGATCGTTGCCGTGGATGGTCAAACCGGTGCTGGTATTCGACGATCTGATGCGCTATTTGATCCTGCATAAATCGCCCGGCGATACGGTCACCCTGACTGTCCTGCGCGGCGACCAGAAGGTGGATGTCAAGCTTACACTGGGCGCCCGTCCGTAAAGTGCCCTCAGCCCTACATTCCTCCCCTGGCCCTTCCTCCGCTACGCTCCGAGATGCTTCGCGATCCGCCGAAAGGGCAGTGGAATGCTAGAACAAAAAGTGAGCGGTGTTTTGTACCGCTCACTTTTAATCCAAAGCTAAAATATTGCAGAGATTTAGGCGAAACGTTCTTCTTTCCATACATCGGCAGTGTTGCTATAACCGGCCTTTTCCCAGAAGCCCAGGCGGTCGCGGCTCATGAATTCCAACCCGCGCAGCCATTTGGCGCCTTTCCAAAGATAGGGGGTCTGGAGATCGTCCCGACCGGGGATGGCGCCGACGACACCCCGCAGGGGATAGCCATGGTCGGGTTCGATCGGTTTGCCGTTGAAGTGCGTCGCCAGCAGAAAATTATCCTGTAATACCACTTCCAGCGGCAGGTTGACCGTGAAACCGAACTCGGCATGCTGCATGACGAACTGTGCGGCCGGCCTGATATTTATGAGACCCTGCTCCACCAGCGTCCGCACCGAGACGCCCTCCCAGTCAGTATCGGCCTTGCTCCAGCGCGTCACGCAGTGCAGGTCGATGGTCAACTTTTATGCGCGGTAATTGGTTGAATTCGTCCCAGGTCCAACGGACTTCTTTTTCCACTTCGCCCCACACGCGAAAATCCCATGTGGCCGGATTGAAGGATGGCACCGGCCCATAATGCAGCACCGGAAATTTGAGCGTCAGCGCCTGGCCCGGGGGCAGACGGTTTTCGATTGCGGAGGCGTTGCTTCCTCCTTCCTGCGGTCGGGACCTTCAAAACCAAACATATATGACAACTCCTGTCTAAATTATATCATGGGCCTGTTACGGTATAATCCCCTCGTGACGCGTATATGCATCATCCCGAAGGCGACCAATACCGGTGGTGTGACTTCCTTTCAGGCCAAAATGGCGGCTGGACTTGGCGTGCGTGGAATCCAGACCTGTTTCAACCTTGCTGAACGGCCTTACGAGGCAGTCTTGCTCACCGGGGGTGTCCGGGATCTGGCGGGTCTCTGGCGCGCCCGCCGGAATGGCGCCCGCATCGTCCAGCGCCTGGACGGAATCAACTGGCTGCATCGCCGCCTCCGCACCGGTGCGCGGCATTTCCTGCGGGCGGAATACGGCAACCGCCTGCTGGCACTACTGCGTTCCCGCTTTGTCAGCCAGATCGTCTATCAGTCCGAGTTCGTGCATGGCTGGTGGAAGGAACGCTTCGGGCCGGAGCAGTCCGATCCATCGTCATCCACAATGGCGTTGACCTGGCAGTGTTCACGCCAGAGGGTCCGCACGAACGCCCAGCCCAGCGCTTCCGCCTGTTACTGGTGGAAGGCAGCCTGCAAGGGGGCTACGAAGCGGGTTTGGAAACTGCCCTTGAGCTGGCCGAAAGACTGGCTCGAAACACATCCACTCGAACTGGCGGTGGCCGGCCGCGTTTCAGAAGCCGTCAAGACCGTTTCTGATAAAAAGAGCCGCGTCCCGATCCGCTGGGTCGGACTGGTGCCGCACACACAGATCCCGGCGCTCGACCGGTCCGCCCATCTGCTCTATTCCGCCGACCTGAATGCAGCCTGCCCGAATTCGGTCATCGAGGCGCTGGCCTGCGGCCTGCCCGTGGCGGCTTTTGCAACCGGCGCGCTGCCTGAACTGGTAACAGGCGATTCCGGGCAGGTTGGTCCCGTACGGCGGGGATCCATGGAAGCTGGACAGGCCGGATATCCCTGCGCTGGCACAGGCGGCGGCAGAGATCCTCCAAAACCAGGAGCGTTTCCGAAAGGCTGCCCGACAAAATGCCGAGCAGGACTTTGGATTGGAACAGATGATTGATAAATATCTTCAAGTTCTTCTTGGGTAATTGTTAAGGGCTATCCACCGATATCATGCGAAAACTTACTCTAAACATTGCGGCACTGGCTGCAAAAATCCTGCCGAATTCCCTCAAGCAGGCCATCTACAGGAACAAGTCCGCTGGCTGGCTTCATCCGGCGCGGACTGAACCGCGCCGCACCAACCGGATTGACACAGGTCAGGATCGCGGCGGGTGACCTGGCCGGTTACAGCATTCTACTGGACATGCAGGTGGATAAGGACTACTGGCTCGGCACCTATGAGCCGGAACTGCAGGCGGCCCTGCGCGAGCTGGTCCCGCCCGGTGCGATCATCTATGATGTGGGCGCCAATATAGGGTACGTCAGCCTCCTGCTGGCGAAAGCCTCCGGAGAAACTGGTAAAGTCTATGGTTTCGAGGCGCTGCCGGAGAATGCCGAGCGCTGGCACAAAAACATGGTGCTCAATGGAATGGAAACCCGCTTGAATCTCTTCGCCGGAGCAGTCACACAGGCCAGCGGACCTGTACGCTTCCTGGTGCATGCCTCCGGTGGGATGGGCAAAGCCGCCGGGTCTGCCGGACGCCAGGACCATTATCTGTCTGAAGTCAGCGTTCCCGGGATCTCGCTGGATGAGTTTGTTTATGGGCAGGGCAACCCGCCGCCACAAGTCGTCAAAATGGATATCGAGGGCGGTGAAGTGCTCGCTCTTGCCGGGTATGCAGCGGGTGCTGGCGGAGGCGCGTCCATTGATGCTGATGGAACTGCACGGACCTGAAGCCAGCCGGGTGGCCTGGGAAAGCTTGACCGAGGCCGGCTATCAAATCTGCTGGATGCGGCATGGTTACCCGGAGATCCCATCGCTTGGAAGCGATGGGCTGGAAGGCATATATAGTCGCCAGGCCGAAAGCGATTGGATCCAAAGCACACAATGGAAGCGAAGAGATCGACCTAATATGCGAATGAAATTCCATTCCGACACTGCTTCGTTCCTCTGGCTGGCGTTGGTGCTGATGGTCGCCTTGTGCATTGCCTTCCTGCTGCCGGTCACTCCGCAGGACTACTGGTGGTACCTGCGCATCGGGCATGACACGCTGCAGTCCGGCGCAGTACCGCGCCTGGACACACTCACCTTCAGCCAGGCCGGGACGCCGGTGGTCTATCACTCCTGGGGCGCAGCAGTGCTTTTCTGGCTGATCTACCAGCTGGGCGGGCTGCCGTTAACGGTGCTTCTGCGGGGTGTGTTGCTGGCTGCCGCTTTTGTACTGGTGTGGGTTACGGCTCGCCAGGCTGGGGCCGCAAGGCTGGGGGCAAGCCTGGTTCTGCTGGCAGCGGTGCTGGCATCCAGCAATAACTGGTCGATCCGTCCACAATTGTTTGCCTACCCACTTTTTGCGCTGGCCTTATTTATCCTTTATAAGTGGCAAAACGGGGAGAAAAAAGTCATTTGGGGGCTGCCGTTCATCAGCCTGGTGTGGGTCAACCTGCATGGTTCCTTCATAATGTTGATCCTGCTGGCCGGCGCGGCGGTCGTATTTGGCCGTGGAGACCGGCGTAGCCTGGCCCTGGCTTTTGCGGGGGCGGTGCTTGCCACGCTGGTCAATCCACGCGGCTTGGGTGCGTGGACTTATGTTTTCAATTCCCTGACGGTCCAATCCAGCCAGCAGTTCTCTGCCGAGTGGCTTCCGCCGGTCAACGCCGGCTGGCAGATGAATATTTTTTTCCTGTGGCTGCTGGGTTTCCCTTTGCTGGCAGGATTGAGTCTGCGTAAACCCAACCGCCTGGAATGGGCCTGGTTCCTGGGTTTTGGAGTGCTGGCACTGTGGGGTGAACGCTACATCATCTGGTTTGTCTTCATCCTGGTCGTTTTGACCGCCCGCTTGCTGAGCGATTGGGAGAATAAATATCTGGGTAATCCCGAGCAGACCCAGCCGGTCTTTAACCTGGTCCTGGGCTTCTTTTTCATACTCCTGCCGCTGGCGCTCCTGCCGGGTGTGCGCGAGCAGTGGTGGAAGCAGAGCCCTGCCCCGGTAGAAAATACGCCGGTGGCTGCCACGGAATGGCTGGCAGCCCATCCCGGCCTGCCTGGTCCATTATGGAGCGAGATCGGCTTTTCAAGTTACCTCGAATTTGCCCTTCCCGGACGCCCGACATGGATAGACACGCGTTTCGAAGTGTTCCCGGTGGAGCAATGGCAGGCGTATGAAAGCATCTCTTCCGCCCGCTTCGACTGGGCAGGCTTGTTGGATGCCACCGGCGCAAACTTGCTGCTGGTCTCGATACAGAACCAGCCGGAGCTCTTGTCGGCGCTGGAAACCTCTCCGACCTGGTGTGAACTTCAGCGTGATCCGGTGGCGGTGCTTTACCAGCGTGGGGCCTGTGGAGGAAAATAATCCATGCGTTTGAAATGGAAGCGAGACTGGACCCTGCTGATCATCCTGTTCCTGGTGCTGCGCCTGCTCTTCTCGGCGATCGGACTGGCAGTTGCCCTGGGCCCAAGCCCGGTACCACAGGCTTCCGGTGCAGAATATGATTCCACCATCCCACTGCTGCATCTGGACAAAATATCTCAATTGCTGGTCAACGTTTGGTACCGCTGGGATACCGGCTGGTATCTCCAGATCGCGGCTTTTGGCTATATTCCCGGCGGTGGGAATATCGCCTTCATGCCGCTTTATTCCTGGTTGATCCACGGCCTGGCCATCCTGACCGGAAATTACCTGTTTTCCGCGTTGATCATTTCCAACCTGGCTGCACTGGCGGTTTTCTGCCTGTTATACGAAGCGGCGAAACTCGAAGGGCTGAACTCAAGAACTTCCCTGGGCGTTGTCATGTTCTTTGTCCTGTTTCCAACCGCTTTCTTCCTTTTTGCGGCCTACACCGAATCGCTCTTCCTGGCCCTTGTGCTGGGCTTCTGGCTGGCCGCCCGGCGCAAAGCCTGGCTTCTGGCCGGTTTGCTGGGCGGATTGGCAACCCTGTGCCGCATTCAGGGTGTGATCTTGAGCGTTGTTCTTGCCTGGCTCTGGCTGGCGTCGTTGGTTGAGGCAGGCTCTGCCGGGATCGGGCCGGTCGCGCAGGCGCGGCAGGTTATGGGGCTTCTGACCAGCCGTTCCGGCTGGCGAACCATTCTGGCGTCCCTCCGCCATCCGGCCTGGGTGGGCAGCCTTATCCCGGTATTAACACTTGGCGGATATTCGCTGGTCATGCGTCTCCTGAACTTAACTTCCATATCAGATACCTTTAATTCATACTGGGATATCCGTCCGGTCATGCCCTGGACAGGTGTGGCACTTTTTATAAACCGGCTTTTCACCACGCAGCTTATTTTCATCGACTTCCTGGACCTGACTTTTCTGGTGATCATGCTGGTCCTGCTGGTGATTGGCCTGCGCCGACTCGACCCGGCTCTTTCACTATACTCCTGGTTGACAATAGCAGTCCTGTTCACGCGCGGCACGCCGCCCACCCTGCTGATGAGTTTCAGCCGTTACCTGCTGGTAGTGTTCCCGGCCTTCTTTATCCTGGCGAAAATACGCAGCCGGCGGCTTCGGCTGGGATTGTGGACGCTCTCATTCATCCTGGAAATTATGATGCTTTTTGGCTTTCTGCAATGGCGATTCATAGCGTAACTTTTCCTGGCAAGCTTGCCCTCCAGCAGCGGGTCCTGACGGCTTACCGCGCCCCCTTTTTCGATGCCCTGGCCCAGGCATGCGATGGAGGGTTGAGCGTATGCGCCGGGCTGCCTCGCCCGGAAGAATCCATTGCCATTACCGACAAATTGCATATTCGCCAAAAGTGTTTCAATTCGAAACAACCACATCCTTAAAGGTCCCTTCTACCTTTGTTACCAGGTCGGCTTACTGGCCTGGTTGGAAGACTGCTCCCCGGATGCCCTGATCGTGGAGGCCAACCCGCGTTACCTTTCGACGCCTGCCGCTGTGCGTTGGATGAAGAGCCGCGGCCGGCCGGTGCTTGGGTGGGGATTGGGCGCTCCGCCGCTCTCCGGGCCCCTGGCCGGCCTGCGAAAATCCCGCAGATTATCCTTCTTGAGACCATTTGATGCCCTGATCACGTACAGCCGGCGTGGCGCGGATGAGTATGCCGCCCTGGGTTTTCCCGCTGATAAAATTTTCGTGGCGCCCAATGCAGCGGCCGCGCGCCCATCCAGTCCGACTGCCAGCGCGGCCGGTCACATTTGACGGCAAGCCGAATGTGCTCTTCGTTGGCCGCCTGCAAGCACGCAAGCGCGTGGACCTGCTGCTGCAGGCCTGTGCGGCGCTTCCCACCGCGCTCCAGCCGCGCCTGATCATCGTGGGAGACGGACCGGAGCGCAATGCGCTGGAAATACTGGCAAAATCAATTTATCCTGCATCAGAATTTCCGGGCGCCAAACATGGGCAGGAACTTGGACAGCTATTTTTCCAGTGCGGATTTGTTTGTCCTGCCCGGCACCGGCGGACTGGCGGTGCAGGAGGCCATGTCACATGGTCTGCCGGTCATCATGGGGCAGGGCGACGGTACGAACGATGACCTGGTCCGTGCCTGAAAATGGCTGGCAAATCCCACCGGACAACCTTTCTGCGTTGACGGAATCCCTGCGGATGGCTCTTTCGGATGCAGCACTTTTGCGGAACAAGGGTGCCGAAAGCTATCGCATCGTTGCAGAAGAAATAAATTTGGAGAAAATGGTGGGAGTCTTTATAAATGCTCTGAATTCGGTAAAATGAAAAAGACGCTGGAATGCAGCGTCTCGCTTTATTGTTGGAAAAAATTTGTCCAATTGATTAGAACGAAGCCACAGCCAACTCCAGGCTGGGAAAAACCTCAAGGTAATCCAGCAAACCGGTTACATCCAGAACATCCCGCACGTAATCCGTTGGACTTACCAATTTTAGATGCCGGGTCTTGTCCTTCCCATCGTTTGACAGCATATTATGGATCATCATCATCGCCCGGATCCCGGCGCTGGTAATGGAGGGCGCCTTGGACAGGTCCATCACCATGTCACGTGCCCCACCGGCGAACGCTTGCCTGGCAGCCTGCTCCAATTCCGTCGTGTTTCCCAGGTTGACCCGGTCTTGAAGCTGTAAGAACGGTTACCGGAACACGTCCCTGTGCTTGTGAGACTGATTACAAGTACTCATAACATCGCCTCCTTCGCACCGAAAGGTTGGTAGACCGCTCGTCGCTGATTACTCGATCGCCCAACCCATCCTCCCCGTACAACTTGTGATGCACGATGCTTAACGCCCGCACCTGCTCGGCGGCATGGTAGGACGATCTCACCAGCGGCGCAGCTTCCACCCACTTGAATCCGATCTCACGCCCATATTGGCGCAATTCCTTGAATTCTTCCAGCGTGTAATAACGGGATATCGGCAAATGCTTCTTGGAAGGCTGGAGGTACTGGCCGAGCGTCAGGATGTCGACTCCCCAGCTGCGCTGGTCGCGCATGACCGCCTTGACTTCCTCCAACTCCTCACCCAAGCCGACCATGATTCCGGATTTCGTCAGCACCTCGGGATCGAGTTTTTTGGCGTTGCTGAGGATGGCCGCGCTCCACTCGTAATGATCCTGCGGCTGGACTTGTTTGAACAGTCTCGGCACGGTCTCCACGTTGTGGTTCAGGATTTCCGGGCGGGCATCCATGACGATTTTCAGCGCTTCCAGCGAGCCTTTGAAATCCGGGATGAGCACTTCCACCGAGCAGCCCGGCAGGAGGTGCGCGGATACGGCGGATGACCATGGCGAAGAGCGGCGCGCCGCCATCCTTGCGGTCGTCACGGTTGACAGAGGTGATGACGGCATGTTTCAGGTTCATGGATTTGACCGCCTGGGCCACGCGTTCCGGCTCCAGCCAGTCCAGTGCTGCGGGGCGGCCATGCTTGATATCGCAAAAGCCGCAGGTGCGCGTGCACACGTCGCCCAACATCAGGAAAGTGGCCGTGCCCGAACCCCAGCACTCGCCCATATTCGGGCACATGGCTTCCTCGCAGACGGTATGCAGGGCCTTGGAGCGCATCAGCGTTTGCAGCTGCTCATAGGTCTCGCCGGAGGGGGCGCGGACTTTGATCCAGTCCGGGCGGCGGAGTGGAGTGGGGAGGATGTTTTCGGGGTTAATGACCCGGTCACGGGTGGGGGTTACAGTCATTAGGTTACCAATTAGGGTTGAATTTATATAACAACTACTTATGCAAATTATAACATATGTCAAATATTCTGCTAACCATAATTCGCGAATAGCCTGCTTGTGGGGATCAGGGTGACGACCGGGAAGCACACCTCCCTTCAGGTTGATCCTCGCCAAGTGATTGACGTTTTCCAGCCCACGCGCATACAATACCGTCACAATTAAATAATGGTCAGGGTGCCTTGCCCCCGGATGGGAAGGCCCAACGGCGAAGCCGGTTTTAGTCCGGCACTGTCCCGCAACTGTTAATTAGCGTTTGCAGTTGGCGATAGCGGTAATAACGCCTTCGCTAATGTAAAGCAACGCTAATAAGTCAGGCCGCCCGCCCCGACCAGTTCCGCCACACTCTCGTGGAAAGGAGGTGGGAACGGCTTGTTGGATTGCCAATCCTTCCTCCCCTGTCCTTGCGGCAGGGGATTTTGCTACTTGGAAATCGATGTCATTGCGAGGAACGTTCATGGCGACGACCTGTACCTGCGGTGTATGTAGGCAGGTAAGCAATCTTCTCTTGCCCGGGGATTGCTTCCCTGGCTTATGCGGCCACCTGTGTCTGCCTGCGCTAGCCTGTCCGACGGACAGTTCAGGGTACGCCCTGGCCATCCGCCAGGACAGCAGGTCAAGTGCGGCAAGGTGCCCTTGGAAAACGCCAGGCAGGCAGGACAGGCGGGGATCACCGGCCCTCGCAATGACATAAAAAAGGAGATTCTAAATGTATCGAAAATACTTTTCAGCAATATTTGCCGCCGTGTTATTCCTGGCGGCGTGCACGACCTCACGTACTGACGGTCTGAACCGGACCGTAAAATTGAAAGGCAAAGCCCAACGGATTGTTTCACTGGCTCCTTCGAATACCGAGATCTTATTTGCCGTGGGGGCAGGGAAGCAAGTCGTGGGCCGGGATAGCTTCTCCGATTACCCGGCCGAGGCCAAATCCGTCCAGGATATCGGCGGATCGATGGGCAAGTACAACACTGAGGCCATTGTCGCCCTGCATCCCGACCTGGTGCTGGCAGGCGAGATCAACACTCCCGAACTGGTGGCCTCGCTGAGCAGCTTGGGCTGACGGTCTATTATCCTCTCCAATCCCACCACGCTGGAGGCGATGTATGCCAACCTCGAAACGGTTGGCCAATTGACCGGTCACGGCTCCGAAGCAGGCACACTGGTTGACCAGCCTTCAGAAGCGAGTGGCAGCAGTGGATGCCAGAATCCTGCCGCTCAATTCCCGTCCGACGCGTCTATTATGAATTGGATGCCAGCGACCCGACCAAGCCATATACTGCCGGTCCCGGCACCTTCGTGGACCTGCTGATCTCCCGGGCAGGTGGGACCAATATTGGTGAAAGTCTGCACGAGCCAATGGGCGCAGATCAGCCTGGAGCAGCTGGTGGTCGACAATCCCACCATCATTGTGCTGGGTGACTCGGCCTATGGCGATCAGCGCCGATTTGGTCAAGCAGCGCGCCGGCTGGGGCGGCACTGGCTGCCGTCCAAACCGGCCAGATCTACCCATTCGATGACAACCTGGTCAGCCGCCCCGGTCCGCGCCTGGTGGATGGGTTGGAGGCGCTGGCGAAACTGCATCCGGATTCTCCAAGAGAGACAATGAAAATTCGTCCCTGTTATCTCTACTAGCCTGTCTTTTTCCTGCTCCTGACTGTGATCCTTTCCATCGCAGTCGGGGCGGTTTTCATCCCAATCGCGGATATATGGCGTGTGCTGACCGGTCAGTCACCCCAGACGGTCACCCAGGCTGCAACGATCATCCTGGCCCTGCGCCTGCCGCGCACTGCCCTGGTGCTGCTGACCGGCGCAGCGCTGGGTGGTTCCGGCGCGGCCTACCAGGGCCTGTTCCGCAACCCGCTGGCCGACCCCTATCTGATCGGGGTGGCCTCCGGAGCGGGGCTGGGCGCGGTGCTGGCGATGAACATCCAATGGCCATGCTCCTTCTGGGGTCTGATGGCTGTTCCATCGGCCGCTTTCATCGGCGCGCTCCTGACCGTATTCATCGTGTATATGCCTGGCCCGGATCGGAAAAACTGTCCCAACGACCAACCTGATCCTGGCGGGTGTGGCTTTCAGTTCCTTCGCAACCGCCGTGACATCCTTCCTGATGCTGCGTTCGACGGGTGAACTGCGCCGGGCGATTTCCTGGCTGCTGGGCGGCTCGTCCCAGGCCGGCTGGGGGCCGGTGCTGACTGTCCTGCCTTACCTGGCGATCGGATTGGGCATCCTGCTCCTGAGCGGACATGCCCTGAACCTGCTGCAATTTGGGGATGACCAGGCCCAGCAGATGGGTCTTCCCATCACCCGCACCCGCACCCTGATCCTGCTGGCGGCTTCATTGGCTACGGCCGCGGCGGTTTCCTTTTCGGGCATCATCGGTTTCATCGGACTGATCGTTCCGCATGTAATGCGCCTTTGGTTTGGTGCAGATTATCGCCGCCTGCTGCCGCTCAGCCTGATCGGCGGTGCGGCCGCGCTCCTGCTGTCGGATGTTCTGGCGCGCGTGATCATTGCCCCGCAGGAATTGCCGGTGGGGATCGTCACGGCTCTGTTTGGTGCGCCGTTCTTCCTGTGGGTACTCCGGCGGGCGAAAAACCAGGGATATTGGTGATCACTTGATGGATTCAAATATGTTGAAGTGATTTGTCGGTTTCCTACGGGCTTCGCCGGGTACTGCATTCCGTATCTCTGGATGTGCAGGCCGGCGAGGTGCTGGCATTGATCGGTCCAAACGGGGCGGGCAAGTCGACGCTGGTGCGTGCCGCGAGCGGGGTCATCCCGGTACAGGCTGGAAAGGTGGATGTCAATGGCGATGATCTGCTCGGCCTGCCGGTGATGAGACGCGCCCGCTACCTGGCGGTTGTCCCACAGGCGGTATCCATGCCCCCGGCGTTTACTGTCTGGGAGACGGTCCTGCTGGGCCGCACACCCTATCTCAATTTTCTTGGCCAGGTCTCGAAAAAGGATGAAGAAATTGCCCGCCTGGCTCTCCAAAAAGTGGATGCGCTCGATCTCGCCGAACGGCGTGTGGGTGAACTTTCCGGCGGGGAACAGCCAGCGCGTCCTGCTGGCGCGCGCCCTGGCCCAGTCCACTCCCATCCTGTTGTTGGATGAACCGACCGTCCACCTGGATTTGCAGCATCAGGTAAACCTGATGGAAATCGTCCGGACCCTGGCGCATGCCGATCATCTGGCCGTATTGATCGCCTTGCACGATCTGAACCTGGCTGCCCGGTACGCCGACCGGGTGGCATTGCTGGTCGCGGGCGAAGTCAAAGCCGCCGGGACAGCCGCGGCAGGTATTAACTCCGGAGATCATTTCGGCGGCATACCATCTACCGGTGCAGGTGATCCCCCATCCATTTGCCGATGTGCCGTTGGTGCTGCCGGGTATCCAATAAAAAAATAATTGAAGACAAGCAACGTCCCGCAAGTTCTACTTCTCAACCAGGTTGAGCAGTAGATCCTGCGGGACGTTTTATGAGGTCCAATTTTTAACGGATCATACTGTTCCTGGCAAGCAATTCTTTAAAGCGCGGATCCTTCCGGATGAAATCGAGGTCCGGGTCGCTCTGAACCAGACTCGGCTGGACCTGCACCTGTTTTCAGGGCGATTTCCAGCAACGCAATCGCCCGATCTGCATTCCCGCCGATCGATTCGAAACAAGCCTGGTTGTATTCATTCTCATGCTCCATGCTTGGCCGGGCGATCTCCATGTGCGCCTGGGCCTCAGCTTCCCGGCCAAGCCGGCGATAGTACCCGGCCAAAGCGCAATGTGCGAGCATATAATCGGGATTCAGTTCGACCACTTTTTGCAGGGCCTGGATGGCCTGGTTGTATTGCATTTGATACCCCAGGGCGATCCCCAGGTGGTAGTAGTAAACCTCTTTATGCGGAGCAAGTGCGATAGCCTGTTCGAAGGCAGTCACCGCCTGGCTGTGCAAACCGATATTCTCATACATATTTCCAAGGGTATCCCAGGCGCGGTCGTTCTTCGGGTTTATTTCAGTCACCCGGCGGTAAGCCGTTATATCATGCTCAATTATCTGGAGATCCAGCGCGGCCTGGTCGGCCGGCTGGTCCTCGGTCGTGATCAACTCAGGGGTGGAGCCGCCGGTCTTGACCTGCGCTGCAACGGAGTAGGAATTACGCAGCTCTGTTGTTAGCGGGGCACTCTCCTGGCTCAGCTTTGCTGCAGGAAAATTGTCGATCTCTTCGATCCTGGCTGGTTTCACGCTCCGGGGTGTCAATTGAACCAGAATACTGGCGTTGTCATGGAAGGTATCAGTAAGCAATTGATCGCAGGAGAATGCCTGCTCACGGCGTGTTTGCAGTGCGAATGATGCGGATGGTCCGGCGGTGACCAGTTCTTCTTCATCAACCAAGGGAAGGTAGTGTCTATCCTGTTGCTGGGTATGGTCATCCTGAGGAGCGGGTTTGAACATCCAGAAGGCGGGTTCGGGTTCGTTCACTGCAATTGCCGGGCTGGAAAAGATCTCCGGAAGTGCCTCGTCGACCTGCGCTTGTTCTGTCTCGATCGGTTCAGGTTCGGCTCTATTGGTTGTTTCGGGCTCCTGCGAGGGCTCTTCTGCGATAAAAGGTTCACAATGCAGGAGAGGTTCAGGTTCGCTCCCGGACAAGGCATCCGGGTCTGGAAGGACGCTACTGGGATTGACCCCTTGCAAAGCCTGTTCTGCCCTGGCCAGATGGGCCCGGAAATTGGCATTGGCCGGACCAAGTTCGCTGGCTTTGCGATAAGATGCAACTGCATCGCCGTACGCGCAGATATCAAAATAAATATTCCCCGCCTCATCCCAAATTTGCGGGTTCTCCTGGTCAGTCTCAATCGCTTTTTCCACTACTTCGAGAGGGTCCTCGGCTTTTTGTTGGTTCTCAAACACATTTCCAAGTTGATAGGCCGCAATTGCGTCCTCATTGCGACCGAGCTTGTGATTCACATCCCCCAGGCCATTCCAACTGACCGAATTCTTGGGGTCGTGTTCGATCGCTTCCTGGAAAGCAGCCCGTGCATCTTCGTAACGGCCAAGCATGCAATTCAAATCGCCCAGGTTGTTCCAGGGGAAAAAATTTTCGGGCGCGAGATTCGCAGCGCTTTGATAAGCCTGGATGGCATCTTCGACCTTCCCCATGTTCGTCTCGACCTTGGCGAGAATGTAATAGGAAAGCGCTTGATGGAATTGGTTTTGTGACCTGCCGGCGGAATCGAGAGCGATCTTCAGGAACAGGATCGCCCTTTCATACTCTGCTTTACGCCAGTGCAGGATGCCCAACCGCAATAACCCGTATGTGCTCGCCTCAATGGATTGAACCGGCTCAGATGGATCGAGCGGTGATATTCCATCAGCCAGGTCGAGGGAACGGTTGCCAAGAATGACGGGTGAGGCTTCAAATGAAGTTGAGGCTTTATTTTCAGCCTGTAAAGATGAACTGTTTTCGTCGAACACCCAGCAGGCTGGTGCGGGCTCGGAAACCCCGGAGCCGCTAATTTCAGGCGAAGCCGGGCCTGCGCTATCCGGCGAGTCAGAAGGAAGGGGATTCTGTTCGGTGCCAGCCACAAGCGCTGATTTGGAGATCCAGGAAGCCATTTCAACTTCAGCCAGGTTTTGCTGGAAAGCATCACAGTGAGGGTCGAGTTCGATGGCTTTACGATACGCGAGGCAGGCGTTTTCATGATCTTCCAATTTACGATAGGCATCTCCCACCTGATTCCAAAGAGAGGCCTGGTCGAGTGCCGCGCCCATCCGTTCAATCCTTTTTTGAAACATACGGATTGCTTCAGCATAACGCCCTTGACTGACATAAATGGATGCCAGATTGTCATATGGCTGGTCGCAACCCGGATCAAGCTCAATCACCTTTTGATAGGTGCGAATGGCTTCAGCAAATGCGCCGGTCCTATAATAAATATTTCCAAGTTCATTCCATAACTCAAGTTCGCTCATAACCGCCTCACCTTGGGAAAAGCATTTTCATCAGGCCCGCAGGTTTCCCAGCAAACTGAAACGCGCCCGGGTCAGCAAAGAGACATTATCCGGGTCAAGTTCAATGGCTTTGCGATAAGCCGCGGCCGCCTGGTCCTGGTCGTCCAATCTCCGGTAAGCATCTCCCAGCCGGTTCCAGAGCATGGCCTTATCCTTATAGTCATCCAGTAATTCAAGCCCTTTTTGGTACAACGGAATTGCATCTGCATAGTTTTTCTGATGGAAGTGGACAGAAGCAAGGTTGTTATATGACCAGCCGTAGGATGGATCCAGTTCAATCGCCATTTCAAAGGCATGCATGGCTTCATCGAACGCGCCGGTGTTGTAATAAATATTGCCCAACTCATTCCAAATTTGGGCATTCTTTTCGTTGATCGCCCCCTCGGCCTCGCCATCCTGCCCGTCATCCAGGCTGCCGGCTTGTGGAGCTGTCTCTTCAAAAATGTTTGCCTCTTCTTTTTCCAGGTAATCCTGGTCATCGTATACCAGGACCGGATCGGTTTCTTCGGTTATTTCCGTGGATACCTGATTGGAGTGTAAGCAACCCTCTTCTTCGAGTGGCGTGGCTGGGAGACTTTGGAAGCCGGGGATTTCAGCCGAGGTTTCACTTGAATAGTAAGTTTCATCTTCAACTGTCAGGGTTGGTAGGCCGGCTGGGTAGGCCTGGAAGTCAGCCTCCGTTCCGGAATTAATATCTTCACCAACTTGCCCTGCCCCAATCGGGCTTGAACCGTCTGTGCCTGCCATTTCAGATTGTGCGGTCACCGGCAGCACGGATGCCAGTCCATCCAGCCAGTTTACAAACTCAGGATCCGGCCTGGTTGGAGCGTCTGTACTCTCCGGGATCAGGGCAGACTTCGGGCGACTCAAACCTGGCAGGTGTAGAGGCCTCTGATTGCAGCGGCTCTTCCCTGGCTGGGGCTTGCTCTGAGATGTAATGCCGGTAGAGGATCAGCGCTTTCTGGTAGTGTGGCCTGTGAATCCGGTAGGGGTGCTATTGGTTCAGTTTGTGCCGGGATGGTTTGCAAGACGAGCGAGTCGGCCTTGCGATAGGCGGCAATGGCATTGTCGTAATCTTCCAGCCGCCGGTACGCATCCCCGAGCTGGTTCCAAAGTCTGGCTGAGGTCGTTCCATCAGAGGATAATTTGAGTTCTCTTTGGAGCAGGGGGATCGCTTCTGCATGCATGCCTTTGAGACTATAGATTGATGCCAGGTTGCCATAGGTCAGGTGACTGTCTTGATTGAACTCGATACTCTTTTGATAAGACCGCATGGCTTCGTCGTATGAGCCGGCATTGTAAAAAAGGTTGCCCAATTCGTTCCAGGCCAGCGCGTTTCTGGGATCCAGCTCAAGCGCCGTCTGCAAGGCCATGCTGGCATTCTCGAAATTTCCCTGCATTTTGTGTATATTCCCCAGGCCAAGCCAGGAATTGACCGTATGCCGATCGATCTCGATCGCTTTTTGGTGTGCAGCCAGAGCCTCGTCGAAGCGCCCTTCTTCCATATGGGAATTTCCCAGGCCGCACCAGGAATGGGCGAAATCAGGGGAGAATTCGATGGCTTTCAGATAGGCGTAAATGGCATCATCATTACGACCGGTTTCGTGATACAGATCGCCCAGGCCATTCCAGCCGACTGCATCGGCTTCATTTTGCTCGATGGATTTTTGGAAAGCCGTCAGCGCGTCTGTATGCCGTCCGAGCTTCCTGTAAAGATGGCCCAGATTATTCCAGGGAGAGATCGTCTCAGGCGCCAGGCCAATTGCATTTTGGTAGGCTTGAATGGCTTCTTCGGTCCTTCCCAGGTCTGTTTGGACGAGCGCGATGGCATTGAAGCACAGCGCTTCGAAGGAGTTATCCTCGAGCCTGGCAGCCAGATCCAGGGCGGTATTCAGGAACTGGGTGGCTCTTTCGTAATCACCCCTGCGCCAGTGCAAGATGCCCAGGGTTAGCAAGAGGTTCGCGCGTGCGGCAGTCGATTCGTTTCCCGATGGGAGATCAGTCAATAATGCAGTTCGCAGGGCAATTTTGGCATCCAGATCCTCGGTGGTATCGGTAAATTCGCCTGTCCATTGCCAGGCTGTTTCCAGAAGATGGGGCGAGATTTGATCGGGTTTGGGTGAGTCGACGAACTCGATCACTCTGTGGCGGAAGGCCCAATAATCGGGAGCATAGTGAGCCAGATCTATCGCTTCCTTTTCGGTCAGCCAGAAGACAACCCGGATCTGATTCTCGATGAAAAAATCCCGGCGGTTATTAAGGGTTTGATAGGCAAAACAGTCATCCTGATCCGCGCCCCAGCGCAGGCCTTCCACAAAAAAGACCACATTATCCAGATTGGCCAATTCGGAGATCTGTAAAGAAACATCTGCACCTTCCCGGTTCTTTATTTTTATATGGTAGGCGCTCTGTCCCAGGTTGTGCAGGCGATTCTCCAGTGCAATATCAGCATCAGCCCGGACATATTCCGAACTGTAGACAGCCAGTAAAACAGACGGGCGCTGCCACTTTGTGGCCAGCTCCAGTTCACGAAATAGAATGTCGATCCGGTCTTCAAAAGGTTCAAGATAGTTGTTCTCGATAGATACCGACAGGCAGGTATTCATCATTCTATCAATCTCCTTAAGACGGGATGGATATCGCACCAATTGTCGCCATTTCGGTATTCCAGAACTGCCAGTAACTGCAAGAGAGGCCGCAAGCGGTCATCGTATTCCAGACGGTTTTGTTGGTGGACCTTTTTTAATATCTCGATATCATCCTTATCCAGGATGCGCCGATACTCGTTGCGGATCTCGGTTGTTGCCCATTCCACATCAATATTTTCGACCCTGGCTGCTCTGCGCCGCCTGGCACGCCCAATGGCTGTACGCATGATCCGGGCCATTTCACGGAAAACTCCGCCGCTGTTCGAAATGGCTTCTTCGAGCGCCAGGGGGTCGACAAGGTTGGGATTGATCCTGATCTGGACAAAACGGCGCAGGGTTTGGTATCCCTCCCGGTCTTTCACTTCCGGTTCGCTTATACGGGTGCAATTTTATATTTGGCAGGAAGATGGCCTGATCACGGATGGCTTCAAATTCCTTCGTATAGAATAACGCGCTTGAAACGGTATAGATGATGGCGCAATTCGGTTGCATCATGATATTGCGACGATCATGGAAGATCGCACGCGCCTCCTCCAAATTTGGCTTATCCAGATCGTCGATCAGGATGAGGGGGATGCGATGCTCCTTGCTGTAGATGGCAGTGGCAATATTGTTGATGACGGAAATGAGGCCGGTAATATCTTTTTCAAATACCTGGCGTAATTCAGCCCGGGTGGCTGGTTCCAGTTTCATTTTCAGGCCGGTATTCGAGAAAAAGGCATCAATGCCTGCTCCAATTTCATAAGCCGCACGCCCGGTGTGGATCGTTTTTACTTCCTCTTCAACCTTGCCGCGCCAGCTGTTCAGCTCCTTGAGCAACTGGTCGGGCAATTTTCCACCGGCTTTACGGTAATCCCGGAACATGCGGCTGCCGATGGCCAGCAGGATGTCACGAAAATCCAGGTCGATAATATCGGCTTCTTCACGGATGCTGAAATTTAACGGCCAATATTTTTTCTGTATCCCGGGGTTGGCCATCAGGTGCAGCAACTCGGTCGATTTTCCGCAGCCCCGGTGCCCGGAAAAGAAGAACTTGGGAGGACGATAAAAGGGCGCCAAAAGGGCGTCGATTAATTCAGCGATCGGGTTACCGGGCCGGTTTACATAGAAGCGATTGGGCTCCCCATTCGGGCCGGGTTTAAGCGGCAGGTCAAGCTCGAAATTCAACCAGGCTCGGTCAAAATCGGTGGCCGTAATGTATTCAAATTCGCTCATTGTGTCCTCTTATTGTTCGAAGGGCCGAATTAAGGAGTGTTTGCGAAGGTCTTAATTCAAAGCCAGATCGAGCTGCGCAAACCGTCCGGCATTGGCTTCGGTATCCAGCAAATTGGCGGTTTGTTTTTCCCAATCTACCGGTGCCCAAACTTCGAAATAATTCCCCTGTCCAACCAGGATGATTTCTTTATCCAGGCCGGCAAATGACCTTCAGGGCTTCCGGAATGAGGATATGCCCGGAGGCGCTGATATCAAGCCTGGACGCATTGCCAATGATCAGCCGGAGCAGGAGACGTGCAAGTGGATCGGCGATATTTAATGACGCCACCCGCTTGTATAACTCTTGAAAAACCCTGTCGCTCATGATCAAAAGGTTTTGTTCGAATCCCCGGGTAATGTAAGCGCCATCCGCGAACAGTTCGCGGAATGGTCTCCGGGATGGCAATTTGCCGGTCATTTTCCAGGAATAATTGATGCTGACCAAGATACATATTTACTTTCGGTGTCATAAAGAAATGGAAAACGGATCCTTCCCGTTTCATCTACGCCCATTGTAGGTGCTTCGCCAACTCTTTGTAATCCTAAAACGTGGTTATTGGCGTGTGGGGGTTATGACCAATTTGGTATTCCCGCAGCGTATATAAATAAGTAAACCATTGGATAAAAAGCCGCCATCATTATCCGCTTGGGTTTCGCGAAAATGAACATCGACGGGAATAAAATATCAATAAACCTGGTATTAAAAATGACCAGTTGTACAAGGATATTGGATAAAAAAGGTTTCCATCCTGAAAAGATTTTCCCAGATGCATGCACACCTTCGAATTCGAATCGGAACAATTCCGAATAAAATAAGGGTGAATCTCGTTAAGTTTGTGAGAGCAGATCAAATGGCAAAAAGGATGTCAGGTGGTTCAACCCCAAACTGCAGACGCTGAAGCCGGCCTGATTGAAAAGGCCCAGACTTGGTGACCGCAATGCCTTCGGAGAGCTGGTGCGCCTGTAACTATCCAGGAGTTGTTACAGGTGGTTTATCGCCTGTGCGGTGACGCCGGACTTGGCGGAAGATATGGCCCAGGAAACTTTTCTGCGAGCCTGGATCAACCTGCCATCCTTCCACCCTCAATCCTCACTGCGCAACTGGCTGTATCGCATTGCCGTCAACGCAACCCTGGATGTGCTGCGGCGCAGACCGGAAGAGACGCTCGAAGACGAGGAAGCGCAGATGCTTGCTGATCAGACAGCCGGCCCGGAAACGGCCTTGATTGAAAAAGAAAGAGTGGCCCAGCTCCAACAGGCCATGCAATCCCTGCCAGAGGCAGCCCGTTCCGTCCTGGTATTGCGCGAATACGGCGGGCTCTCCTACCAGGAAATTGCCAGCGTACTGGATGTGCCGGTCGGTACGGTCATGTCCCGTCTGAATTATGCCCGTAACCGGCTGCGGGAACTGTTGAAAGATCAATTGCTCCAAATGGAGAACGAATATGCATGAAGACATGCGCTCACTGCTGAATGCTTATCTGGACGGTGAACTGCACGGTACACGCCTGTCAGGAGATGAAACGTCATCTTGTCTCGTGCGAATCCTGCCGGAACGAACTTAGGGAACTGAAGCCTGGTTTCAAACCTGTTACAGGCTGCTCCCGATCCCGGAGTTTATGCCCGCTGAACGTTTCGTTTCCAACCTGAACTTGCGCCTGCCGCGCCGCAGCCTGCACGACCTGCCTCCCAAACCCGGTTCACTGGCCGGGTGGCTGGTACCGGCCGGGTTGTTGGGCGCCTGGTTCTTCGTGCAGACGGTATTCATACTCGCCAATATGGTCACGGCGGCACAGGCGACCGGTCTGCTCGGGCAGGCAGCCACCTGGCTGGGAGGCGGGCAGCAGACGCTCTGGTTCTCTGCAATGACCAGCTTCTCGGGCACACAGGCAGGCGGGCTGCAGTCGACGCTCTCCCTGATGAACGGACTGGATATTATCGGCGTGAACCTGTTGATGGGGTTCCTCTGGCAGGCTTTGATCGTCCTGCTCTATTGTGGCTGGTTGTTGTTCTGGTGGTTCAATCGCCGCCCGCAGCCCATGCATTATTGACAAAGCGATAATCAATTCTTTTTGAAAAGGAGAAAATAATATGATCAACATTGGAAAGATCCTCAAGCGTGCCTGGCACATCCTGTGGAACTATCGAGTTCTGTGGATCTTCGGCATCCTGCTGGCCATCACCGGTGCAGGACGGGGCGGCGGTGGCAACGGTGGCGGCGGCAGCAGCGGCTACCAGGGTAATAACGGCTTTCAGGGTGTCAACCCGAGCACCAACCCGACAATTCAGGAACTCAACCGCTGGTTTCATGCAGAATGTCGAACCAGTTTTCGTTCACCCTGAACAGCACATCGCCACATTCGTCTGGATAGGGGTAGCCCTGTTCCTGTTCATCCTGATCGTTAGCGCCCTGTTTGCGTTGGTGCGCTACCCGACCGAGACGGCCGTCATCCGCATGGTGGATGAGTATGAACAGACCGGTACGAAGGTCGGCTTCAAGCAAGGCTGGAAGATGGGTTGGAACCGGCGTGCCTTCCGCGTGTGGGTGATCGACCTGGTGGTCAGCCTGCCCGTGATTCTGCTCCTGGCGGTGCTGGGCGGTCTGGGCCTGCTGGTCTATTTCAGTGTGAAAAATGGCTCCCAGGCGGCCATCGCGACCAGTGTCATTGCCACCATCGGGTGCGCCTTCCTGTTCATCTTTGCCTTCATCGTTCTGATGGTCCTGCTTGGTCTGCTGCGCCAGTTCTTTGTACGGAAGGCCGCCCTGGAAAACTACTGGCATCGGTGATTCCTTCCGAAAGGGCTGGGAGATGTTCAAACGTCAATTGGAAGAGCGCCGGCTTGATGTGGCTGGTCATGCTGGGCATTGGCATTGCCGCCGGGATCGTTATGCTGATCATCTTCTTCCTGCTCATCCCGGCCTATATCGTACTGGTCCTGCCGGCTGTCATCGTAGGCGCCATCCCCGGACTGGCTGTATTTGGGATCACCAGCATCTTTGCCAGCGGACCCCTGGCCTGGATCCTGGGTATTCTGGCGGCCCTGCCTTTCTTCTTCCTGGTGGTATTTGCACCGCTTACCCTGATCAGCGGCTGGTACACGATCTTCGAATCCAACGTATGGACTCTGACCTACCGGGAGATGAAGGCACTGGAGAGCATTGCTCCGGCGGATCTCCAGGCTCCAGTCAAGTAATTCCTATAAGGGAACATTTAGAACGATCTCCTGGCTGCATGGATGGCAGCCAGGAGATTTTTTAGGCGGGGGATTTGGGAAGTCAGGTGATCAGATTGATGTGCTTTCGCGTGCATCCTGGATTGCCAGGTCGATCAAGATTGCTGAAGACCAGCCAAAAGCCGATGCGGCTTCTGCAGGTCTTTCACCGGTTTCCGGATGGTAGTACTCGTATATGTCGTCCTGTCTGCAAATCATTTGCAGAGTGGAACGTCGCAGGTTTCTAGCCACATCCGGATAGCCGCTGCGCTGCAACCCCTCGATTAACAAGTAGTTCACGTTGACCCAGGTCGGTCCCCGCCACATCTGGCTGGGGTTGTAGGTGGGATCATCCAAAGCAACGCTTGGGACGGGGTAACGCGGCCAGAACTCGTGCGGGTTGGTCAGGTGGGCCACCAGGCGGTCTGAGATATCGGTAGGAAGGCGGCCGGTAATGAGTGGAAACAAGTTGAAGGGCGTCCGCACTTTTACCCTATTTCCATCCTTTTTGGCCCAAAAGTAACCGCTCTGAGCATCCCAGGAACGATCAATGATCCGTTGAGCAAGCGCATTGGCGCCATCCGACCATTTGATTGCCTCTCCCGGTTCGTCAATGGCGCCAGCAATCTTAGCCAGGGCCTCGTGCTCCAGACAGAGATAGGTGTTCAGATCCGGCGATTCAACTGGCATGCCTCCATCCCACAATGGGCTGTCATCCAGTCCGGATGAATATGGGTGCTGGTATTCGCACAGACCATTGCCGTCCAGGTCGTTCTTATCGAGCCACCAGTTTATGCACCGTTTGAGAGGTTCATATACTTCGTTCAGAAATTCAAGATCGGGTTGCTGCTGGTGGAGTTTCCAGGTCGCCCAGGCGACCAGCGGAGGCTTGGTCACATCGGAATCGACCGGGTAAGGAAGGTGCGTCACAACGCCTTCATCGTGGATGGCATCCGGGATCATGCCGTCTTCACGCTGATGATCCAGGAAAACGCGGAGTTGATTGCGGGCCAAATCCATGTTCATATAACGATAAGCCAGGGAATGGAAACAAGCATCCCATTGCCAGACGCCCACGTAACGGATCTTGGATGGAGCCATGGCCTCACGCGTAATATAAAAGCGCGGCGAAATCAGACCGGCCCTCATTACCCACCAGGCAAAATAATATTGGCTGCGGTATTCCTCGGCCACGGCTGGTGCAGCGCTAAACCATTCGTTCCAGCGTTTCGCTGCCGCCTGAAAAACATCTTCCGTCGCCGGTATGTGGCGATTAAAGCCAAGTCTGGGTGTGATATTCAGCAATAGGGCATTGCCGGGTTTTACTTCCAGAAGGAGGTTCACCCGCATTAGCTCCTGACCATGCGGGGTCATTTCGTTGCTCAGGATGCGGGCGTTGCTTGTATAGGCCAGGTTCCTGCGAATTTCGCCGGCCAGGCCCAGGACACCGCCGCGCCTGTCCACACAAACTTTATTCATTCTGGCCTGAAATGACACTCCAATCCGGCCGGCCGGAAGGCCTACCAGAAGGGTTTCTTCATCCAGGAATGCCAGGGAAAATATCCCTACTCTGGTCCTGGCTTCTATCATGTGTGGGTAGGTGGTGATATCAAGATCCAGCTCGTTGCCGTCTCTATCCGTGAACTTACATTGATCGATGAGTGCAGGTCGCTCACGATAGGCTGTTAATTGGCGGCTCAACTTAAGCCAGCGTTCGGCCAGCCTGACCGAGAAGCTATTGCCTGAGCGAAAAACCATCAAACGGGAACCGCGCTCACTGAAGGGGATGTCGATCAGGTTGATCCGGTTCTTCAAAATTTCCAGGAAAGCGGACTGCACTGTTGGGATCATTGCCTCGATGCCTGTAACCCTTTAGAAACACAGTTTGACGTTGCTAGCTTCTTTTTGCTTTCTTGTTGTTGAGCCGGGCCTTGACCGGCGGACTTACCCAGCCCGCTTCTCCCAACGCAACTCCACGAACAGCTTCAAGGATACGTTCGGGAGCCTCATCTTTGATAAGGTAGCCTGAGACCCCACTAGCCAGCATGGACTGGATATATTCCTTATCATCATATGCGCTCAAGACCAGAATGCGGGTCTTGATTCTGCTCTTTTTTAACTGTTTAGCAACTTCGATGCCGTTTAGCCTAGGCATCTCTACATCCAATACAAGTAAATCTGGTAGCAGCTCGTCGACCAATTGCAGAGCCGCGACCCCATCCTCAGCTTCTCCTACCACTTCAATCTCAGGGGCATTATTTAAAAACCGTTTGATGCCTTTACGAACCGCTTTATTATCTTCGGCAAGCACCACCCGGGTAATCTTGGATGGCATGGCTTAGAGTTCTACAGGTCAGCCGCATCAATCCGAACCTGGGATGGCAAAAGAATTGTTCAGCCAACCAACCAGCGGTCAATCCAACGATGATCCAGGATATTACGCCCATATGAACCTCCTTGAAAACAGTCCCTACGATGAATCTTTCTTGCATTGTATACAGCCTCGCGGGAGGATTCAAGGCCGGAATGTCCCTATCTTGGGGTAGGGGAAATCCTACTTCAATTTTTAACCATTCCTTGTTTTATCGCAACAACTGCCGCTTCGACGCGGGAATTCACATTTAACTTATCGTATATCGCTTTGATATGCTTCTCGACTGTTTTTTCGCTGATCTTCAGGTCTACGGCGATGGCCTGGTTGGTTTTGCCCTGGACAAGCAGGCGTAGGGTTTCCTGTTCGCGCCGGGTCAAATTTGACCCTTCCACTCCTCCCGCCTGCATCCAACCAGCCATCTGGGCGGCAACTCCCCGGCTGATCCAACCCTGCTGGCCTTGTGCGACCCCTCTCACAGCTTCAAGGATTACTTCAGGGGCTTCTTCCTTCATCAAATAGCCAGAAGCTCCCAGTTCAAGCACCTGTCGGACGTATATCGAATCGTCGTGGGCGCTGAGCGACAGGATTTTTAGCCCGGGATGACTTTTTTTTACCTGCAACGCCACCTGGGTGCCTGGGATATCCGGCAGTTCCATATCCAGCAGCAATACATCTGCGGCTGCCTCTTCAACCACTCGCAAAGCCATTTCCCCGTTGTCTGCCTCGCCAACAATCTCGATATCGTTGGCGCTTTTTAGCAGCTCCCGTATACCATTACGTACGACCGGATGGTCATCAACCAAAATGACACGGATTGCACTCATGCCTGGTTTATTCCTTTTGATATTGATCCAGAATAGCCTCACCCCGGATGGGTAAGCTGGCTCGAATCTTTGTGCCTTTCCCCGTAACTGAATTTACATCCAAATGACCACCAACTTCCTGTGCGCGTTCGATCGCCCCAACCAGCCCCAAATGTCCTTTGCGTGCCAGATCAATCCAATGCTCGGGCGGTTTAAACCCCCTGCCATCATCATTTACCTCCAGGAGCGCCTGGTCTTCGTCCAGCCAAAAGTGGACCGAGACCTTGCTGGCCTGGGAGTGCCGCAGGATGTTATTCAAAGACTCTTGATAAATGCGAAAAAGCGCAATGCGAACCTGTTCAGGCAATGCCTGCCCATCCTGGGCCATGTCCAATTCGATTGTTATATCTGGATGGGTAGCCTGGAATTCTTCCGAATGGGAAAGGATGGCCTTTTCAAGCCCGAAAGGCATCAACGTGGATGGTCTCAGCTCACTGCAGATGCTGCGGATGGATCTGGCGACTTGCTGCAATGCAATCTGGGTGACCTCCAGTTGCTCGCTGCTGGCTTTGTCCTGGATTATGCCTTCCAGCTCCTTGAGTTGGTAGGATACCCCGATGATCTCCTGCAGCGGGCCATCATGCAGATCCTGCGCCAATTGCAAGCGTTCCATTTCGCGACCATGTGTAAGCCTGCGTCGGAGTTCAACCAATTCGGCTTCGATCTGTTTCTGGATGGTTATGTTTTCCGCCATGACGATGATGAACTGGACTTTTCCATCCCTGCTGCGCACCGTTGAGGCATTGATGGATACCCAGATAGTTTCCCCCGTCTTGCCCAGGTAGCGCTTCTCCAAGCTGTAACTTTCCTTTTTGCCATCCAACAGCTCGTCAAACAATCTCCGGCTGACCGCTCTGTCCTGAGGGTGAGTGATCTCGAGGTAATCATGCTCCTTGATCTCGTCGGGCTGGTATCCAAGCATTCCCAGGAAGGCCGGGTTACAGTCGATTATCTTGCTATCCGGGCCTTTGATCACGATGCCTATCCCGGCCTTTTCAAAGATCGTAGCAAAGCGTGCCTTGCTTTGAAAGAGCGCCTCGTTGGTTCTTTTATAAACACTGACGTTGCGACCCTCAGCAATCACAAAAACAACCGCCATTTTGTCATCCCGGATGGGTTTGAACGTGAAATCGATTGTCTCGACAGGCTTATTGCGCAGATGGACTTCAATTTCAATGCGTACAAAATCCCCCCGCATGGCTTGATTGACTGCCCGCTTGATCTCCCGTCTGTTTAATTTTGAAAGAGCTTGCCAGGGCACGTCCCATAAAGAGCGCCCATTCAGATCGGATTGGGTTAGGCCGGTCATCTCGAGGGCAGCTTGATTTACCTTGACAACTTTCCCCTGTTCATCCAATATGCCAACAAATTGGTAAACCGCATCGAACAGTTTTTCGTACCAGTGACTGTCTTGAATATCCATATTTCATCCGATTCGGTCACTATTTCGAATATTATGATAATTATAGTATTAATCATCTAAATTTGTAATAGTTAATTGGTCACCTGCAATTGTCTTTCATAAAGCCTGACAATCCTGGCATTCTCTTATTAAATATCAAATATAGAATGGATTGTCGTAGGGGAAATCCCTACCTCTAGCAAGGACGATTCCCCATTGTTTCTGGTTTTGAATCAGCCTATATTGGGTCCTATAAAGACAGAATATTATTAACCGGATTTCTACAATATGGCATAGCAGAGTGATAAAAAGGTGAATTATGATATTGAATAGGCATGCAAAAGAGTCAGTTATGAAAACGCAAGTTCTTCATCCCAGGAGCTTTCTAATCGGCCTGGTTGCCGGCGTCATCATCCTGATTTTGCTCGCTATATCGATACCGCCACAAAGCGAATTACGGGCAAATAACCAGCTACGAAAAACAACTGAGCAGTTACAGGTGAGCGCTACCCAAAACGTGAGAATGATCAGATTACAGATTCAGGGTGACCTGGCAGCTTTCCAAAAGGGAACCCTACTGCCAATCAGTCACTGGTTCAGCCAGGGCTGGAAAGGTGTGGCGGCCTTGTTGCACACCAATTCACGATCTTGTGGATGGCTGACATGGTTGGATCAGGCCAGGATAGGTTTCCTGAACCTGTTTGATGTGCACCCCCAGCCTTGGAATTTTCTAGGATGCACATTGAAATAAGCACTCCGCTCCGAAAATGAGGAGAGTCAAAGAATGGCCGAGAAATTGAAGATCGCTGAGATATTGGAAAGGCATCACGGTGAGAAGCACCTGGTGGTGTTGCATGATTACCCCGACCCGGATGCGATCTCATCGGCTTTTGCCCATCGGTTGATCTCAGCAGAATACGACATCGAGGTGGATATCCTTTATTCCGGGAAGATCAGCCGCAGTCAGAATGTGGCCCTGGTAAAGCTGCTGGGGATCGATCTGATCCCATATAAAAGCAGCTTGGATCTCAAACAGTACCAGGGCGCCGTCTTTTTGGATCACCAGGGTGCAAACGCCAACGGGACCCTAAAGGCGCTCGAAGCTGCCAATGTGCCTGTGCTGATTGTAGTTGACCATCACGAACCGCAAGATATTGTCAAGGCAGCCTTCACCGACATTCAAAAAAGCGGTTCCACCGCCACGATATATGCACACTATTTGGAACATGGGCTGCTTCAAGTTCAGAAAGGCCTGAAAGAACACGTTGCCATGGCCACCGCTCTCATGCATGGCATCCTAACCGATACCGGAGGTTTTATCCGGGCCGACCAGGAGGATTTTCAATCTGCCGCTTTTCTGAGCCAGTTCAGTGATCCAAACCTGCTTGAACAGATCATGAACCAGACCCGCTCCAAGAAAGTCATGGATGTTATCCGTCGTGCGCTCGAGAACCGCACTGTAGTTGAAAACCATTCGATTGCCGGGATAGGTTATCTTAGGTCGGAAGACCGGGATGCCATCCCACAAGCTGCAGATTTCCTGGTGAACGAGGAGAATGTCCACACAGCCATCGTTTATGGGATCGTGAGGGACGAAAACCAGATGGAAGTACTGACTGGTTCCCTGCGCACTTCAAAGTTGATCTTCGATCCGGATGAGTTTATCAAAGAGGTTTTTGGGGTCAGCGCAGATGGCCATTATTATGGCGGCGGGAAGCACACCGCCGGAGGCTTTAACATCCCGATCGAATTCCTGACCGGCGACCCGAACGAAGAGTATATGGGATTGAAGTGGCAGGTCTACGATACCCAGGTTAAGGCCAAGGTATTCAATCGAATCGGTGTCAAGCACGATCCAAACCATGAACAGCAGAAATGATCCCCTGGGGTGACAGTATATAACGACACTCTCCGCCAGGAACAAGGAGGCAATCGTCCATGGATGATACAGTGATAAGGATGAATCTAGACCAATACCAGGTTGGCCTGAACGCTAAGGAAGCTGACTGCAACTTGATTGGCCAGATCCTTCAGAACAGGTCATTAATTATTGCGTCCAACCGTGGCCCGGTATCCTTCAATAAGGCTGATAATGGAGAACTGGAGTCCAAGCGTGGCGGAGGCGGACTTGTGACCGCCCTGACCGGACTGGCCAACCTGACAGACGCGCATTGGATCGCCAGTGCCCAAAGCGAGGAAGACCGCAAGTGGGGTCGCGGGCCAGTCTCGTTGGATGGCAGTGACAGGACTATTGATGTGCAGTTCTTATCTTCGGAACCGGCTGCTTACGACGGTTACTATAATGGAATTTCAAATTCACTGCTTTGGTTTCTTCAGCATTCCATGCTGGATATTACCCGCACACCAACCATCGACCGCAAAACCTGGCAGGATTGGAAGGATGGCTATGTGGCTGTGAATGCCCTATTCGCTGAAATCCATTGCCCGGCAGATCCGCTCCTCACAACGGCCAACTCTGGTGATGCTGCAAGATTACCATCTTTATCTGGCCCCTCGCCTCGTGCGCAATGCAATCATGTCGAGAACGGGATATACACTCATGCACTTTATCCATATTCCGTGGCCAGGTGCGGAAGATTGGGGGCTTCTGCCTCCCAAGATGCGGCTGGCGATCCTGGATGGACTGTGTGCAGTGGACCTGCTTGGTTTCCAGACCCGCGAGGATGGCAGGAACTTCCTGCGCACATGTGAATCCTATTTGCCACGTGCCTATGTCAACTTCAAAAATGGCCGTGTCTGGTATCGCAATCACATGACGTATATCAGGGATTTCCCCATCTCAATTGACATAGGATCGTTAAAACAATTAGCAGATTCTCCGGAAGTGGACGAGTACCGGCGCTCTTTCGTTGAGAGTTACAACGGGCAACAACTTATCGTCCGCATCGACCGGATCGAACCCAGCAAGAACATCGTGCGCGGTTTCCAGGCCTTTGAGGAATTGCTTGGACCTTTATCCTGAACACCTGGAAAAGATCCAATTCCTGGCATTGTTGGTGCCATCCCGGATGGAAATGGATAAATACCAGGATTACCTGGCAGAAATAATGGCCGCGGCTGGCAAGGTCAACGTAAAATATGGCCGGGCCGAGTGGGAACCGATCCGAATCCTAACGGGTGAAAATTATCCCCGCGCAGTGGCTGCGATGGAAATGTACGACGTTCTGTTGGTTAATTCCCTGGCGGATGGTATGAACCTGGTCGCCAAGGAAGGGCCGGTGGTGAACCGCCTGGATGGTGTTTTGATCCTCTCTGAACGGACAGGCGCCTACCAGCAACTGGAACCGGGAGCGCTGACCATTTCACCTTTGGATGTATATGCAACTGCGGAAGCGCTGCACCAGGCACTGGTTATGCCAATGGTTGAACGACGGGAAAAAAGTGACCGGTTGCGCCGTTTGATCGAAGATGAAGATATCGTTGACTGGTTGTGCTTCCAGTTGGAATCCATCGCCTCACTTGGCATTTAGATATATGCCAACAAGAATCGCCATCCTGCATTATTCCGCCCCGCCGGTCGTGGGGGGAGTCGAGGCTGTCATCGAGGAGCATGCCAAAATGTTAGCCGAGGCAGGCAAAGACGTTACCGTGATTGCCGGCAGAGGGGAAAGCCAGGCGCTTCCCAGCGCTGTGGAGTTCAAATTAATCCCGGAGATGGACTCACAAAGCCCCAAAGTTTTACAGGCCAGCCTGGAATTGGAACAAGGCAGAATACCCCCAACGTTCGAAGAATTAACCGGCCGCCTCGAAGAGATTCTTACACCCATCCTTGCTCCTTTTGACCACGTCATTGCTCACAACCTGTTCACCAAACACTTCAACCTGCCGCTGACCGCAGCTCTTTATCGTTTGATTGACGAAGGCAGCCTGCGTGGAGGAATTGCCTGGTGTCACGATTTTAGCTGGTCCAGTTCTCATTCCCGGTCCAAGGTTCATCCCGGTTACCCATGGGACCTCCTGCGCACCTACCGGCCGGAACTAACCTATGTCAGCGTATCCAAGTCCCGGCAGAATGAATTAGCCGGGTTACTGGGCGTACAAAAAAAGAGTATAAAGGTGATCTATAACGGCGTTGATCCTGAGAGCCTTTTGGGCTTTTCCCCAGAAGGCCAGGCTCTGATTGAACGATTGGACTTGATGAATAGCAACCTGGTCATACTGATGCCAGTCCGGGTTACACAAGCAAAGAATATCGAGTTTGCGCTGCACGTGACTGCCGTTCTCAAGGCGCGCGGGGTCAAACCAACATTGGTTATCACTGGCCCACCCGATCCGCACGATCAAGAAAATATGGAATACTATCAGAGCTTGCAGCAACAGAGTCACAGCTTACAGATCGAGCACGAAACCAAGTTCGTTTACGACTCTGGCCCACAAAAAGGCACGCCATACCTGATCGGCTCGCGGCATCGTTGGAGAATTATTTCGTATGAGCGATCTGCTCTTCTCTCCCAGCCTGCGTGAGGGCTTCGGGATGCCAATCCTGGAGGCTGGTCTGGTGGGTTTGCCGGTTGTGTGTGCCCAATTCCCAGCCGCGCAAGAGATTGGAGGGAAGGATGTCATTGCCTTTCCGGAGAATGCCTCCCCTAATGATGTTGCGGAACTGATCACGAGCCGGGTGGAAAACGGCAGCCAACACAAATTACGCCAGCGCGTCCGTCAAAGCTTTACCTGGCAGGCGATATTCAACCACGATATCCTCCCACTGCTGGAAGAGGGTGCACAAAGTTGATGGCCTCAACTTTGGATGAACTTAATCGCTGGGCGGTAGCCGGCTCCCAATTATGGCTGTTTCTGGACTATGACGGCACTCTGGCCGATTTTTCCGAATCGCCTGACCGGGTTAAATATACAACCGGAAATTGTAGGTCTCGTTCGCCAGCTTTCCTGCAATCCTCGCCTTCGAGTGACGATCATCAGTGGCAGGAAGATGCAGGCCATTCGGGAACTCCTGCCATTGTCGGGGATTTTCCTGGCGGGCGTTTACGGCGTCGAAATACAAACACCTACGGGCGAGCTGATCCACCGGGAGGAATATGGGTCCATCCGCCCATTCCTTGACAAGTTAAAACCGCTCTGGGAAACACTTGTAACCGGGCAGACCGGTTTTTTCCTGGAGGACAAGAACTGGTCGCTGGCTCTGCATGCGCTTGCAGTTGAAGTGGATCTGGCCAGACCCGTTTTAATGTCTGCCCGGCGAACAGCAAAAAAGATCTTACCTGCGGGTCGATTCCGCAGGTTCGCAAGTTCCAATTTCCTCGAGATTGCACCGCTCAAAGCGCATAAAGGCAAAACAGTTCGCTACCTGCTCAGCAAATTCCCTTTTTCGGATACGCAGGCCTTGTCTATATTGGAGATGACGATAAGGATGCGGAAGCGTTTCAGACGGTGCATGCTTTGGGCGGAATTAACATCCAGGTCGCTCATCCCGCACACTCATCCAGGTTTCCGAATGCAGATTACCTCCTGGATTCACCACAGGATGTGCGCAAGTGGCTTGGGAAATTGATCTGAATCATTTTCCGCGGATATAACCTCTCCAGTAGTTATTTTCCTTTCCTGTACTTAAAAAGCAAGCGCCGAGTACCTGGCCGCACAATTGGGGAACCTGAAGAAGTATTTCTCCCCCTCGATCGATTCGATCTGAGCAGTTTTGGCCTGGCTGATTACCAGGCCAAAATATTTGTTAATGGCTGACATAAAGGTCTGTGACTTCACTACATCTGATAGAATCAATTGAAAATATTCCGGCTTCACAAAGAGAACTTGTTATAACAAGCCCTACTTATTTCTATATTATCCCGGTAGTCACAGCACACCCAAACTAAATTAGTTTGTTCACAATCCAAAAGCGAGGTGGTTTCCATGAATAAAACTTCTTTTGCGCTGTTCTTTGGTAACCGTGGTTTCTTCCCGGCCTCTTTGATCGCCAGTGCGCGTGAGGAAATGAAACGCGAGCTAAATGCCCTTGGGCATGAGGTCATGATGCTGGAACTCAGAAGCCACGCGTTACGGCGCGGTCGAGACACCGCAGGAGGGTGAGGTCTATGCCAACTTTCTGCGTGCCAATCGCGGCAAGTTCGGCGGCGTGATTGTCAGCTTGCCCAATTTTGGTGACGAGACTGGCGCGGTGGCAGCTCTGCAGGAAGCCGGTGTGCCGATATGGATCCAAGCCTACCCGGACGAATATGACAAAATGAGCCCTTCCCTGCGGCGGGATTCGTTTTGTGGAAAAATATCGATCATGGATGTATTTCGCCAATATAGCGTGAAATTCACTGCCCTCAAACCGCATACCGTCAAACCGGGCAGCGAAGCCTTCAAGGCCAATGTGGATGAGTTCGACCGGATCTGCCGGGTGGTTGGAGGTGTGAAGGGCATGGTTGTCGGCGCAATTGGAGCGCGCACCACGCCTTTCAAGACCGTGCGAATCGATGAGGTCGCCTTACAGCGCCATGGGATCACAATCGAGACTTTCGACCTGTCGGATATCTTCCAGCGTATGAAGGCGGTCAAACCACAGGGAGCAGCCTATTCGGATAAAGCCAAAGTCCTGCGCGATAATTCATCCTGGGAGGGAGTGCCTGATCGGGCTTTTGACAACCTGGTGAGATTAGGTGTGACGCTGGATCTTATGGCCAAAGAGGCCCGGCTGGATGCCATGGCAATCCGCTGCTGGACCGAAATGCAAACGCAGATGGGCATCAGTCCCTGTGTCACGATGGGGATCCTCAATGAGACTGGACTTGCTTCCGCCTGCGAAGTCGACCTTGGAAATGCCGTAGTCATGCGCGCCCTGCACCTTGCCTCTTATGAGCCGGTCGGTCTGCTCGACTGGAACAACAATTACGGTGATGAAGACGATAAATGCATCCTATTTCACTGCGGACCCATGCCGTCCAGCCTGATGGATGGGCGTGGGCGTATCGCCGACCATGCAATTCTCGCGAACGCAGTTGGAGATGGGAATTCCTACGGCTGCAACATGGGCCGCATCAAGCCAATGCAGTTCACCTTTGGCAGCCTGATGACTGACGAAGGCCGGGTGAAAATGTATCTGGGTGAGGGTCGCTTCACACACGATCCAATCCCGGATAACTTCTTCGGCGTGGCCGGCGTGGCCGAAATCCGTAATTTACAGGATGTGCTGCTTCATATTGGTATGAATGGGCACCGGCACCACGTCAGCATTACGCCTGGTTCTGTACAGGCGCCGTTACGCCAGGCTCTGGAATCCTATCTTGACTTTGAAGTAGCCTTGCCTCAGGATCGCGGATGAGAGAGAAATTATGAGTCTGTTGGGTATCGATATTGGGACAAGTGGATGCAAGGCAGCTGTCTTCTCAGAAGACGGGCATCTTCTGGGACTGGCCTATGAGGAGTACGATTATCGGTGCCCGCAACCGGGCTGGGCTGAGTTGGATTCTTTCATGATATGGAAACAGGCAAAAAATATAATTCGGCAGGTAATGACCAAGGCCAGGCGGGATCCGGTCAAGGCGTTATGTGTTTCTTCGTTGGGCGAGAGTGTTGTGCCAGTCACGGCCAACCGTCAAATTCTCGGTCCGGCCTTGTTGAATTTTGACACACGCGGCGAGGAGTATCTGGATGGGTTACGGGGACTGATCAGCGATCATCAGTTATATCAGACGAACGGTAATACACTCGGCAACCAGTTTACACTGCCCAAGTTAATGTGGCTCAAGCAGCACCAACCGGACCTTTATCAGCAAACGCAGGTCTTTCTGCCCTGGAGCGGTCTTGTTTCCTTCATGTTGGGGGCGGACGCCAAAGTGGATTACTCACTGGCGAACCGTACCTTGCTTTTCGACATCGAACGCAGGGATTGGTCGGATACGATGCTGGATTTGGCACAACTGGACAGGGAAAAATTAGCTCCCACGGTTCCCTCGGGGATTGTGATCGGTTCGGTCACAAACACCATTGCCACTGAACTGGGTTTACCTACAGGCATTCCGATTGTTAGTGGCGGGCACGATCAGTGCTGTAATTGTGTTGGTAGTGGAGTGCTTGAACCGGGACAGGCCATGTATGGGATGGGGACTTACTTGTGCCTTACGCCGGTCTTTGATAAGCGCCCCGCAGCGACGGCCATGATCCAGCGCGGCCTGAACACCGAAAATCACGCTGCTCCGGGGCAATTTGTCAGTTTCCTCTACAATCAGGGCGGGGCACTGGTCAAGTGGTTCCGCAACACATTTTCGGCTGCAGAACGCACGCAGATCCAGCCTGGCGGAGAAAATCTTTATTCGCGATTACTGGCAGAAATGCCCGAGGATCTGAGCCGGGTAATGGTGCTGCCACATTTTACTTCCACCGGTCCCCCGGACTTTATTGCTGATTCGAGCGGCGTGATGGCAGGCCTGAAATTGGAGACGTCGCGTGGCGAAATATTAAAAGGACTGGTTGAAGGGATGACATTTTACATCCGGGAAGTATTCGAGAAATTGCCCGGAGCGGGTATTGATGTTACAGATTTTCGCGCTGTGGGCGGCGGAAGCAAATCAGATGCCTGGATTCAAATCAGCGCCGATATTTTGGGGCGTCCTTTTGTCCGTCCCAAATTTAATGAGGCCGGTGTTTTAGGTGCAGCCATTCTGGCGGGTGTGGGATGCGGGGTTTTCCCTTCCCTGGAAGCCGGTGTTGATGTTATGGTTCAATTGGATCGGTCTTTCGAACCTGAGCCGCAGAAGCACCGTCTGTATAATGAACGATTTGCCAAATACCAACGCCTGTGGCCGTTGATGGCCGATTATGTGCGAGATTTGGCGGCTTAGGGGGAAGAATTCCAGGAATAGTGTGAAAATAATTCAAGTCAATAGGTGCAAAAATGACTCTGGTCTCGATTAAAAATGAATTAACCAAGGCATCACTAGGCCATTATGCGATCCCCCTGTTTGATGTGTTTGAAATGCAGGGGATGGAGGGTGTAATGGACGCCTTGATGGAGAAAAATGCCCCCACCATCATTGGCATTTACTCGCCTTACGCGGCGTTGCCCAATTGCCCCGCCCTCGCGGCGTATATCCGATGCCGGGTGGAAAATATTCACATACCTGTCTCGTTGATGCTTGACCATGGATCAAGCGTCGAGCAGTGTTTGGAAATGCTTTCTTATGGTTTTACCGACGTGATGTATGACGGCTCCAAACTGCCGCTCGAAGAGAATATTACCAACACGAAACGAGTGGTCGAGTCAGCCCATGCCGTAGGTGTGAGCGTCGAGGCCGAATTGGGGCATGTCGGCATGGGGGACCAATATGATTCTCTTGGAGGCCGAAGACTCGGCTTCACCGATCCCGAAGATGTGGAATATTTTGTGAAGAAGACCGGTGTTGATTTCCTGGCGATTGCATTTGGCAATGCCCATGGGCTTTACAAAGGCGAACCACATTTGGATCTGGATCTGGTTGCTGAGATCCGGCGACGCGTGGGTGTGCCGCTCGTAATGCATGGCGGGACGGGCCTATCCGACGATCAGTTCCGCGGTGCGATTGCAGCCGGCATCAGCAAGATCAACTTTGCGACCAGTATCATGAACACAGCCGCTGACAACATGCGTAAGGCTGCCTCCAAGCCGGAGGCCAGCATGTTCGATATTTACGAAGGCATTCGATCCGCATATTCCCATTGGTGCGGCAACCTCTATGAAACCTTTGGTACAGCCAGACGGGTTTAGTATGAAAAAACAAGAGCCGGGGGCTCGACCCCGGCTCTTATCCATACAAGGAGAAAATTTTTTAGCGTATCAGGCTTAATGCCCGGGCAATAATATTCTCAACCGTCAGGCCAAGCTCGCGATAAACAGTTTCCGCACGGAGCCGAGGCGCCGAAGCGGTCGACGGCAATCACGCTGCCGTTTTCTCCGACCCAGCGTTCCCAGCCCATCGAGACGCCCGCTTCCACTGCCAGCCTGGCCTTGATCGCTTCCGGCAGGACGTTGTCGCGGTATTCCTGGCTCTTGTGCGGCGAATAATTCCCAGGATGGGAAGGAGACCAGCCGCACGGCCAGGGATTGAGCAGCCAGCTTTCGGCCGGCTTCCACGATCAAGCCCACTTCAGAGCCGGAGGCCATCAGGATCAGGTCGGGGTTGCCGTGGACGCCCAGGTCGGCCAGGATGTACGCGCCGCGCTCCAGGCCGTCGGCCGGGGCGAACAGGCTCCGGTCAAGGGTTGGGACGTTCTGGCGGGTGAACGCCAGGACGGTCGGTGCATGACGCCGTTCCAAGCGCCACTTTCCAGGCTGCCACGGTTTCGTTGGCATCCGCCGGGCGGATCACGATCAGGTGCGGGATGGCCCGCAGGGAGGTCAGTTGCTCCACCGGCTGGTGGGTCGGTCCATCCTCTCCCACGCCGATGCTGTCGTGGGTGAAGACCCAGATGCTGGGATAGTGTGAGAAGGCTGAAAGCCGGATGGGCTCGCGCATGTAATCGGCAAAGGTCAGGAAGGTGGCTCCGAAGGGGATGACCCCGCCGTGGACGGCCATGCCGTTGACGATGGCACCCATGGCATGTTCGCGCACCCCGAAATGGAAATTGCGCCCGCCGGGAGTCTCCGGTTCAAAAGCCGGTGAAGCCGTCCATCCAGGTCTTGGTGGAAGGCGCCAGGTCGGCGGAGCCGCCGATCAGTTCGGGGATTTTGGCTGCCAGGGCATTGATCACTTTCCCGGAAGCGATGCGTGTCGCCATGCCCTTCGCATCTGCCGGGAAGACCGGCAAGGCGGATTCCCAATCCTCTGGCAATTTGCCTGCCAGGCGGCGTTCCAGTTCGGCGTGTTTCTGCGGGAAGATGGCTTGGTAAGCCTTCAGCTTTGTCTGCCATTCGGTTTCCAGTTCCTTGCCGTGCTCGACTGCGTTGCGGAAATAGGTCAGCACATCCTCGGGGATGAAGAAGCGCGGTTCCTTTGGCCAGCCGAGTTTATCCTTGGCGCCATCCAGTTCTTCATTGCCGGGCGGTTCGCCATGCGCCTTGCTGGTATCCTGGCGGGTGGGCAGGCCGAAACCGATATGCGTGCGGCAAACGATCAAAGACGGGCGCGGGTCTTTTTTGGCAGCTTGAATGGCCGCGTCGATGGCTTCCACATCATTGCCATCCTCGACGTGCTGTACATGCCAGTCATAGGCTTCGAAACGGGCGGCGCGGTCTTCGGTGAAGGCGATATCGGTCGAACCGTCGATCGAGATACGGTTGTCGTCGTAGAGATAGATGAGCTTGCCCAGTCTTCAAATGCCCGGCCAGCGAAGCGGCCTCGGAAGAGATGCCTTCCATCAGGTCGCCATCGGTCACGATGGCGTAGACAAAATGATCGACGACTTCATGACCGGCCTCGTTGAACTCCGCCGCCAGGTGGGCTTCGGCAATTGCCATCCCAACCCCATTGGAAAAGCCCTGCCCGAGCGGACCGGTGGTGACTTCCACGCCGGGTGTCAGTCCATATTCGGGATGGCCGGGGGTTTTGCTGCCCCATTGCCGGAAATGTTTCAGTTCATCCAGCGGAAGGTCATAACCGGTCAGGTGCAGCAGCGAATAGAGCAGCGCGCAGCCATGCCCGCCGGAAAGGATGAAGCGGTCACGTTCCGGCCAGGACGGGTTGCGCGGATTGTGACGCAGGTGCCGGGTCCAGATGGTGTACGCGAGCTGCGGCGCAGCCCATCGGCAGGCCGGGATGACCCGGAATTGGCCTGCTGGACCATATCTGCAGAGAGGAAACGCAGGGTGTTGATGGCACGTTCTTGAAGGTCGCTCATATAATTATCACCATTCCTTATTCGGATTGCCCGTACTCTTCGAGATAGCGACGATGAGCGCGGGCGACTTCTTCGGCCGGGATTTCGTCGCGGTTGGCCCAATTGCATGGCATAAAACACAGTGCGAGCCACATCCTCAACCATCACAGCAGCCTTGACGGCCGCCTCGGGCGTTTTGCCGATTGTGAAAACGCCATGGTTCTTCATCAGGATGGCCGGGCTGGAGCCAATCGAGCGAATGATCTCCTGGCCGATTTCGTCACCACCAATTTTAGCATATGCGCCAACCGGGATTGGTCCGCCGAACTCGTCGCAGATGGCCGTCAGCACAGGCGGGATGGGCTTACCGGCGGCTGCCCAGGCTGTGGCAAAGGTGGAGTGCGTATGAACCACTCCGTTTACGTCCGGCCGGTGGCGGTAAATATAGACATGTGCAAAGGTGTCGGAGGATGGTTTGTACTTGCCTTCGACCACCTTTCCATCCAGGTCCACCACCACCATCGATTCGGGAGTCAGATCTTCATAGCGGATACCGCTGGGTTTGATGACGACCAAGCCGGTCCCCGGGTCGCGCGCCGAAACGTTGCCGGAGGTCCATGCCACCAGGTTGTGGTGGGGCAGTTCGACATTCAGGCGGCAGACAACCGAACGCAATTCATCAAGAAGCATGTTTCACCTCAACCTTGATTTTCTTAAGAGTCTTCATCACAATATTTTCGCCACCGTTTTGGCTGGCTCGTTTTTCGAATACATTCATTCCGTGCTTGCCGGGTGTATATCTACCGCAGCCCATCCACGGCGGCTCTTTCGATGACAAGTCCTTTCTTGTAGCGTTCCATGAACGCCGTAAAGCCGGCGACATCCGTTTGATCGGGCGCTATCGTTGTGCCGTTTTCCCCGGCAAAGACCTTCCTGGCGAGATAGGCTTCCAGGGGTTCATTCGCTGCCTTATGGAGCATATAAGAGGCCAGCAATGCAATCCCCCATGCTCCGCCCTCGCCGGCGGTCTCCATCACGGAAACGGGGACATTCATCGCCGCTGCCATGATCTTTTGACCGACTTCCTTTGTTTTGAAAAAGCCGCCATGACCGAGGATTTGATCGATCTTCACTTGTCTCTTTTTCAAAGAGAATATCCATCCCGATCTTCAATGAGCCCGAGCGCCGAGAACAAGTGCACACGCATGAAGTTCGAAAGAGTGAAACGGCTTTCGGGTGTACGGACGAAGAGTGGACGCCCCTCCTCAAGATGCGTGATGATGCTCGCCCGAAAAATAATTGTAGGCAAGCAGCCCGCCGCAATCCGCATCGCCCGTGAGCGCCTTATTGAACAGCATTTCAAACAGCCTGGATTGACTGATCTCCACGCCGAGCGCATGGGTGAATTCCTGGAACAGTTCGACCCATGCATTGAGATCAGACGTGCAGTTGTTGCTATGCACCATTGCCACAGGCTTGCCGGTGGGCGTTGTCACCATGTCGATCTCGGGATATACCTTCGACAGAGCCTTTTCCAAAACGATCATGGCAAAGACGGATGTCCCTGCGGAAACATTGCCCGTTCGCTCTGCCACGCTGTTGGTCGCGACCATGCCTGTGCCTGCGTCGCCCTCGGGCGGACAGAGCGGGATGCCCGCTCTGTAGTTGGCCCGTAGGATCGAGCAGCCTTGCGCCTTCTTCGGTCAGAACGCCTGCGGCATCTCCTGCCATAAGGACTTTGGGCAGGATATCCTGGAGCTTCCACGGGATGCTTCTCCGCCTTGAGCTGTTCGTTGAACAGTTTGAGCATGCGTTCATCGTAGTCATTGGTTTTGCTGTCGATTGGGAACATGCCCGAGGCTTCGCCAACGCCCAAGCACTTTTTGTCCCGTCAGTTTCCAATGGACATAGCCTGCCAGCGTGGTCTGAAAGCTGATGTCCTTGACATGGGGTTCTTTGTTCAAGATCGCCTGATAGAGGTGCGCGATGCTCCAGCGCTGGGGAATATTGAATTGGAACAAATCGGTGAGTTTCTCGGCTGCCTGTCCGGTGATGGTGTTTCGCCATGTGCGAAACGGGACGAGCAGATTTCCATCCTTATCGAAATGCCAGATAGCCATGCATCATGGCGCTGAAGCCGATGGCGCCAATGGTTTTGAGCGGGGTGTTGTATTTCTCCAAACACTTCGCTGCTGAGCTTCCGATAACTTTCCTGCAAACCTGTCCAAACATCCTCGAGATGGTATGTCCAGACGCCGTTTTCGTATCGGTTTTCCCACTCATAGCTTCCCGAGGCGATCGGCGCATGGTCCTCGCCGATCAGTACCGCCTTGATGCGCGTCGAGCCGAACTCGATGCCAAGCGCGGTCTTTCCGCTTTCAATTGCTTTTTGGGTATCGTTTTGATTCATGTTCATCTCCCATGATTTGAATCAGCATTCCACGATCACCTTCAAACCTTCCCGCCGCTCTGCCATCTTGAAAGCCTCGGCAGCCTGCTCGAGCGGAAAGCGTGTGCGTGACCAGCGAACGCACATCCACTTTTCCGCTTTCCACCAATTGGATGGCGCGCGGGTAGGTGAATTTCATCCGCCGGACCAGTTTGATGGTCAATCCTTTGCGGCGGGCAAGCGAGGCCGGAAAGGATGTGCGGTCATCGGCCGGGATGCCGGCCAGGATGACACGCCCGCCGGGTTTGACGGCGGTGAATGGCAGTCATCCACCGCGCATCCTCCCCGGCGACTTCGAAGGACACATCCACCGCCTGACCAGGCGTCCACTCCCGGGCGCCCAGAGCTGAGCGCAGCTTCCAGGCGGTGGGGCAGCGGCTCTGTGACGAAAATATCTCGTCGCTCCGGCCAGGCGCGCCAGCTGGATCACGAGCAGCCCGATCGGTCCGCAGCCGAAGACGCCAACCGACATGCCCACCCGCAGGTGAGCCAGGTCCACGGCATGGATGGCCACCCCCAGGGTTCGAGCATCACCCCATCTGCATCCGAGAGCGATCGGGCAGTGGGAACAGGCATTCTTCCGGCCAGGCGATATATTCACGCAAGCGCTCCATCTTCCGATCCATGCCCGGCGAAGCGCATATGTTCGCACAGGTTGGGATTTCCTTGCAAACAATACTCGCAGGCGTGACACGGGATTGCCGGGTCGACCACCACCCGTTCCCCCTGGCGCGGGCCTTCGGCGATCACGCCGGCGAATTCATGCCCGAGCACGAGCGGCTTTTGCAGCCTGGCATCGCCGATACCGGCCTCGCTGAACCAATGCAGGTCCGAGCCGCAGATACCGACTGCCTTGACGCGCACCAACGTCTCGCCAGGGCCGGGTTCCGGTTTTGGTTCATCATGCTGGCGTAGATCATCTGGGAGCGTGCAAACGGATGACTTTCATATGATCTACAATCCTTTGGACAGGTGGTAGTACAGATCGTTCCAGCGCAGTTCTTTCTTGAAATCGGAAAGCCTGGTCTCGCTGTCGATCACCAGGAATTCCAACCCGGCCATGTCGGCAAAATCTTCCAGGTGGGCGGTCGTGACTGATTGGCTGAAACCGGTATGGTGGGCACCGCCCGCCAGGATCCAGGCTGCCGCGGCGACTTTCAGGTTGGGTCGTGGCACCCAGACGGCGCTGGCCACCGGTAGTTTCGCGAGCGGTTTTTCCGGCTGGATCACATCCACTTCGTTCACCAGCATGCGGAAACGGTTGCCCATATCGAGCAGCGTGGCATTGACCGCCGGTCCGCTGGGCACGGTGAAGACCAGCCGGGCGGATCATCCTTGCCGCCGATCGAAAGCGGGTGGATCTCCAGGCGGGGTTTCGCTCCGGCGATCGAAGCGCAGACCTCGAGCATATGTGCGCCGAGCACTTTTGGGTTTTCCTTGTTCAAGATCGTAGGTGTAATCTTCCATGAAGGAGGTGCCGCCCTTCAAACCGGCGCCCATGACCTTCATGGCGCGCACCAGGGCGGCGGTCTTCCAGTCGCCTTCCGCGCCAAAGCCATAGCCGTCCGCCATCAGGCGCTGGACTGCCAGGCCGGGCAATTGCGCCAGTCCGTTCAGGTCTTCGAAGGTGGTGGTAAAGGCTTTGAAACCGCCGTTTTCGAGGAAAGCGCGCATGCCCAGTTCGATGCGGGCAGCTTCGCGCAGGACTGGCGCTGGTTGCCCTTGGGACGCAGTTCCTCGGCAACGGTATAGGTATCATCATATTCAGCCACCAGCCGGTCGATCTCGGCATCGCTGACGGTGTTGACGACCTTGACCAGGTCGCCGATGCCATACCCGTTGACCGAATATCCCAGCCGGATCTGGGCTTCCACCTTGTCGCCCTCGGTGACGGCCACTTCGCGCATATTGTCGCCGAAGCGGGCCACGCGTGCTCCCTGGGCATCGTGCCAGGCGCGCGGCGCGCATCCAGGTGGCAAGTTCGGAGAGAACATCCTCATCCTGCCAAAAACCGACGATGACCTTCCGGTTCAGGCGCATGCGGCTGCCGATGAAACCAAATTCCCGGTCGCCGTGGGCAGACTGGTTGAGATTCATGAAATCCATATCGATCTCAGACCAGGGCAGATCACGGTTGTATTGGGTATGCAGGTGCACGAATGGTTTGCTCAGGACGCTCAAACCGGCAATCCACATTTTCGCCGGGGAAAAGGTATGCATCCAGGTGATCAGGCCGATGCAATTTTGCGTGTTGTTGGCTTCCCGGCAGAGTTCGGTGATCGCATCCGGGGTTGTCACCACCGGCTTGAAGACCACCTTCACCGGCAACTTGCCCGACTGGGTCAGACTCTGTGCCATTTCCTGTGAATGCTCCGCCACTTTCTTGAGCGTTTCTTCGCCATATAAATGCTGGCTGCCTGTCACGAACCATACTTCGAACATTTTGAAATCGATCATATTAGCCTCCTGAAATCAGAAATGGATTCGAGATCAGTGTACTCATTGGCTTAATCGGATGAACGTGAACTTTCACGGACGATCAGTTCAGGTGAAAGCAAAATGGTTTGCGGTTCCAATTTTTCATTCCGCCATGGACTGCTTCAATCTGTTTAACCGTTTCCTGAACTGCCCGGCAACCCAATTCATGTTGATTGTGGTTGATGGTTGTCAGGGCAGGCCAGAAATAAGCGGATTTCAGCCATATTATCGAACCCGGCAACCGCCAGATCCTTGGGCACTCGCAGGCCCTGGCGATGGGCGATCTGCAGTACGGAAAGCGCCATCTGGTCATTTCCCACAAAAACGGCATCCATTTCGGGATAGGACTCCAGCAATTGCATGAAGGCGATTTCTCCGCTGGAGGATGACCAATTCCCTTCGGCGCATGATCCTCTGCTATCTGCAATACCGGCTTTTTTCAGAGTATCCTGCCAGGCCTGCTTACGCTGGCGGGCTTCCCACCAATCCAAAGGCCCGGAGATATGGCCGATCTGCCGGCAGCCTTGATCCAATAAATGCTGGGTTGCCAGGACACCACCGGCATAATTATCGACCGATAACGGTGGTTATTCCCGGACGAGGCTGCATGGTTAAAAAAACCACCGGGACACGCACATCCATGCAATATTTCATCCACCCACCTGCGGTTGTCGCCCACTTCAGGCACTGCCCAAACGATCCCATCCACATGGCGGGCGAGCAAATCCTGCAAGAGTGGCTTTATATCTTCGGTATCGAAATGCGGGAGTTCCTCGAGCAGAAGGGCATACTTCAATTCCTCAGCCATGCTGGTAATGCCATTCAACGTGCGGGAGGGGCCGATATATTTCAACCCGGCGGTGACAACCCCCAGGGTGAAACTGCGCTGTGAGATCAGGCTGCGGGCCAGGGCGCTGGGCTGGTAATCCAATTCCTCGATAACCTGCTGGATGCGCTCGCGCGTTTCCGGGGAAACATCCGGGCGATCATTGATCACCCGGGAAACGGTCTGGGTGGAGATCACCCGCCGCCCTGGCAACATCTTTTATCGTGGCACGTTTGTTTGATAATCATAATTCTTCCATGATATTGTATCTGTTATCGTTCCCGTTATCGTTCACATTCCATATTAACCAGTTTTTTGGGATTTGTCAATATTGAATCATTTTGCCTTCTGTTCCTAATGTGATTTACTCCAGCACTCCTCGAAATAAACGATCATGGTTGTTATGCCAATGATCCTGTTAAAGTTGTTACTGCCCTTTATCTGCTCCTTGTTATAATGATATTGATATCATCCACTCCCTCTCAAATGGATATAAAATAAAGGTATCATCCAAAGAAACGATCCTCCATAAAAAAAGAGCCAGGTATGCAATATAAAGTATTCCTTGTTGAAGACGAAATCGTAACCAGGGAGGGGATACGCGATAATGTCGACTGGAAAGCCAACGGTTTTGATTATTGCGGCGAAGCAGCCGATGGCGAAACAGCTCTGCTCCTATTACGAACTGTAAAACCGGATATCCTTATCACTGATATAAAGATGCCGTTTATGGATGGCCTGCAACTTGGCAAGATCGTTCGGGAACACATGCCATGGATAAAGATCATTATCCTTAGCGGGCATGACGAATTCGAATATGCCAAGGAGGCCATCAATATTGGGGTTACTGAATATTTATTAAAACCTATCACCGTACAGGATATGCATAAAGTCCTTCAGAAACTTGGCCGGCAACTTGATCAGGAGAGAAAAGAACAGGAAAACTTTCAAAAGATGCAGGAACAGCTGGAGGAGAACCAAGCCATGCTCAGGGAAAGACCTTTTGTTGAAAGTGGTAACCGGAGCGGTCGCTTCGACGGAAGCGATAGAGAAGGGTCAATCCCTTGGCCTGGATCTGATTGCCAGATGCTATCTTATTGTTATCCTCAAGTTTGAGATCAGCGATCGCTCGGAACAGTTTGATTATGATGAGTACCAACAGATCCAGAATATTGTGTCAGGTTTGGTCGGAAATAACCCGGATATTTTTCTGATTAAAAAAGATTGGAAAGAACTAGTATTGTTGATGAAAGGAAATATTCCCCAATACCTTGAAGAAGAAAACGGATTGCTTCTGGGTTCGATCAAGAAAGAGATGGAGAAGACCAGATATCAACTCACCATTGGAGTTGGTACGCAAAAGAATCGGATTGCTGATATATACCAATCTTTTATTGAAGCATTTGTGAGCTATTCAAAAAACAGCCGACAGGGGAAAAGAAGGCGCGAATCAGGCGGTGGAAAAAGCCGAATTACTTAAAGTGAACAAGTCCGCGGTTGAAACGTACTTGAATTGTGGGGTTATAGAAGATTTCGAAGAATTCTTTAATGGTTATATTCAGCCTTTAGGGGAAACAGCGCTCAAGTCATATCTTATTAAAAATTATCTCTTTATGGATGTTGTTGTGGCAACCGCCAAGCTGGTGAATGAACTGGGGGGGAACATTGATATTGTCATACCGGAGCTAAATTCTATTGAAACGATCCTGGCAAATATCAAAACCAATCGAACAACTTAAGGATGAAATATCCAAGATGATGGCTAAGTGCCATGACATTCAGGGATAGCCAAACCAGCAGCCAGCATACAAAGGTGATCCGTCAGGCAAAAGATTATATCGATCAACACTATATGGAGCCCGATTTATCCCTCTATGAAATTGCTTCGCTGGTAAATCTAAGTTCCAGTCATTTCAGCATGGTCTTTAGCCAGGAGACATGCCAAACTTTTAAAGAATATCTGACGACGACCAGGATCAATAAGGCCAAGGAATTGCTGCGTACAACCTCGCTGAGTTCGAATGATATTTCTTATCAAGTCGGATTTAACGATCCACATTATTTTAGTTACGTTTTCAAAAAGAATACTGGTGTCTCGCCAACTGAATTCCGGTCTCAAACGCAGACTGAATAGGATGATATCCAGATTGGAACAGACAGTTAATGGATATTATTGATAGGTGCAGGAGAATAAAGTGAGCAAAAAAACGATGGCTCTGGGTTTCAGGCATTTCATAACCAGAATTCGGTTGGGATCAAATTCGCAGCGAAATTCTCCGCCAAAATTGGCAAAGCGATTCATCAATACCTTCGCCGGTTTGCATTTATCCATCCGGGCGAAAATCCTGCTGTCTCTGTGTATTGTGATCTTGTTGATGGGGACTGCCAATGTCCTGGTCGTGCTTCAAATGTTGAATTACAGCCGCCAATATGATGCCATCATCAATAACATTACCACGGCAAACAGCATCAGTGGGAGTATCAAAGCTGATATCGATCACGAAATGTGGAAAATCGTGGCAGGAAAAATCCAATTCAACGAGGGAAAACAGTACGAGATCATTGATAGTGTCAATAGCAAAGTGCAGTGGATGATGGGACATACCGATTCTCAAAAGGCCAAAGTAAAACTGGATGTGATCCTCAGGACAATGCAAACTCTTACACAAAATGTTGATATCATGGGAAGCCAGATCGCCCTAAACAGTACGGCAACCGAGAATGAAGCTGTCCTGGAAAAGATCAGGTTTGTTACCGGGGTGGTTGAGAGTGTAGTTCAGGATTATGTGCTATTTGAAGTGAACCGAACCAATGGCCAATACCAGCAAATGCGGGCTGGGTTTATTCTCTGGGAGACCCTGGCGGTCACCCTCACCTTAGGCGCAATTGTTTTTTCAATTGTGGCTGCCTGGGCTCTATCCAGAAGCATTTACACACCCATAAAGAAGCTGCACGACGTAACCAAGACAATCACCCAGAATGATCTCCAGGCCCTTGTGACAAGCGACAACGTTGATGAGATCACTGAATTGGGATTGAGTTTCAATATCATGATCGGAAAAATCAGGGATCTCCTGGATGATAAGATCAGGGAGCAGGAGAACCTAAGAAAAGCTGAAATGAGAGCATTGCAATCCCAAATAAATCCGCATTTTCTTTACAATACCCTGGATACGATCATATGGATGGCAGAAGCCAAAAAAACCGATCAGATCGTTGAAGTAGTGAGTGCTTTGTCGAATTTTTTCCGTATCAGCCTTAGCAAGGGCAAGGACTGGATCACCATCGGAGAAGAAATCGAACGGATCAAGAGTTACCTTACCATTCAGAAGATACGTTACCAGGATATTATGGATTTCAAAATTGATATTGATGAAGAAGTTGCAGACCACACCGTGTTGAAATTAATTCTCCAACCGCTTGTGGAAAATGCCATTTATCATGGCATCAAGAATAAACGCGAGGGCGGCACAATTTCTGTTCGGGCCAAATTCAACAATGACCAGGAGGTCATTCTGGAAGTTGAGGATAATGGGATAGGATTTACTCCTGACAAGCTCGCTCAACTTCAGGCCGAATTGGCAGATAATTCCGGCGAAATTAAACAGGAAAGCGGCTTTGGGATTGGCAACGTGAACCAACGGATAAAACTATATTATGGAAAGCAGTATGGTCTTTCCGTAAAGAGTGATTATCAAACCGGGACGCATGTGTCGTTCGTTATCCCTGCCAGGAAAGATGATGGAATTGAGGATACAAGATCCGTGCTGGACGCTATATCTGGATCCTCTCAAGACAGCCCGGTGACTCCCGATATGGAGATGGTAATATGAGAATCTCTAAAACTTTTTTGGCAGATCGCGCTGCTGCTCCTTATAGCGCAGGGTTGCACCCTACAATCCTCGCAAGCGCCCGGCCCGCAAGGAGCAGCATTATCTGCCAAGCCAAAGAAAACCTATCAGGATCTGGTGGTCGGGTATGCGCAGATTGGAGCGGAAAGTGAATGGCGCACGGCCAACACCACCTCGATCAAACAGGAAGCGGAGCGTTTGGGTGTGGAACTAAAATTCATGGATGCGCAGCAAAAACAGGAAAACCAGATCCTGGCGCTCAGAACATTCATAGCGGAAAAAGTGGATGTGATCGGTATTCCGGCAGTCGTGGAAACAGGCTGGGAGGAAGTCTTCCAGGAGGCGAAGGACGCGGGTATTCCGATCATCCTGGTTGACCGTTTCGCGGATGTCCCCGAAGATCAATATGTGACTTATTTAGGTTCGGATTTTCTGGAAGAAGGCCGCAAAGCCGCCCGTGTGATGGTTAGCCTGACCAATGGCAATGCCAACATCGTGGAACTGGTGGGGACGATCGATTCTGCACCGGCCAATGGCCGTTATAAAGGTTTTCGAGAGATCCTGGCGAATTACCCTTTAATGAAGATCATTGATTCCGAATCAGGCGACTTTACGCGTGCAAGAGGCCTGGAAGTAATGAGATCTATGATGCAAAAGCATGGCAATGCCATCACAGCCGTCTACGCCCATAATGACGATATGGCCCTGGGTGCCATCCAGGCGATCGAAGAATATGGCTTGACGCCAGGAGCAGATATCAAGATCGTTTCTGTCGATGCGGCCAAGGGCGCTTTTGAAGCCATGATCGCCGGGAAATTGAATGCAACAGTCGAGTGCAACCCTTTGCTTGGTCCGCAGTTCTTTGAATTGGCTCTCAAGGTGGTCAACGGCGAAGCTGTTCCAAAGCGGGTTCCTTCTATTGAGGGAATTTTCTTTCCGAATGATGCTCTGCGGGTCCTGCCGACCCGAAAGTACTGATCTTGAAAACTGTAAAAAGAAAATTAACTTCTATCGAAAGAAACTGCCTTTCCAAGAGAAAGGCAGTTTCTTTTCGGGTGGATTACATGGAAACTTTAACTTCTCCCCAAAGGAAAATCATAGACTCTGACCTGTTGAGGTTGTAAACTAAATTAGTAATGCTTGCATCATTGTAGCGATTCGAGAATCCAAGTCTTGTCTACCGAATAATCATTTACTTATTCCGCAATTGATCATGTGGCAAAGTAATTAATCCATAAGTAAAGGAGGTGATCGATAGTCAAGTTTATTGAGGAAATGCTCTACCGTATTTGATACATCCAGAGCATTCCCGGGTAAAGCGAGTAATCTCGTTATGAAGAGTTTAGTCGCTCAATTAATTTCTTTCTGAAAACTTTCAAATTCCTATGAGGAGAAGCTAATGAACAAAAAGAATATGCTCACAGTTCTTTATCTCATCGTCGTGCTCAGCATGGCGTTGAGCGCTTGCGGTTCCAAGGCTCCCGCTGCAACTGCTGCACCGGCAAAAACCTTTGGCGAAGCAAAATGCGGACCCAATTGCACCTACAAAGATATGACATTGTGCTACCCACAGCTCGGCGCCGAAAGCGACTGGCGCACCGCCAATTCCGCTTCATTCAAAGATACGGCCGCGAAATTGGGCGTCAAATTGATCTTCTCGGATGCCCAGCAGAAACAGGAAAACCAGATTTCCGCCCTGCGCTCCTGCATCCAGCAGGGTGTGAATGTCATTGCCCTACCTCCAGTGGTTGAAACCGGTTGGGACGCTGTTCTTCAGGAAGCCAAGACTGCCGGTATCCCGGTGATCGTTGTCGACCGCTCTGTATCGGCTCGTGGCACCATGTATGCAGCTCATATTGGCTCTGACATGGAAATCGAAGGCAAACGCGCAGCCGCAGAATTCAATAAGTTGCTCCCGGATGGCGGCAGCGTCCTTGAACTCTCTGGCACCACCGGTTCCGGCGCCGCCGTCGGCCGCGCCAAGGGTTTCCGCGAAGCTCTGAATGCCAATATCAAGATCCTCGATTCACAGACCGGCAACTTCACCCGCGCCGAAGGCAAGCCCGTTATGGAAGCCTTCCTGAAGAAATACGCTGGTCAGTTCCAGGGCGTGTTCTTCCACAATGATGACATGGCGATTGGAGCCGTTGAAGCCATCAAAGCCGCAGGCGTCAAACCCGGCGATCTAAAGATGGTTTCGGTCGATGGTACCCGCGGTGGTTTCCAACTCATGATCGATGGCTGGCTGCAGGCGGATGTCGAATGCAATCCTCTGCTTGGACCGCAGGTTATGGACCTGGCCCTCAAACTGATGAACGGCCAAGCCATTGTCCACGAAGCTCTCACCGACGAGAGTGTCTACTATCCCGACAAGGCTGCAGAACTGCTGCCGACCCGCAAGTACTAAATCTCCCAATTTGTGCATGAGTGTTTGGGCCACTCGTGACAATCCACAAACCAGAGTTATTGTATAATGAGAAGCGGCGTCCCAAAGCGCCGCTTCTCAAAAAAAAGGCGCCAAAACCTCTAAATAGGCAGCTCCAATGACAAATACTAACGATCTGCTTCTGTCCATGAATGGTATTTCGAAAACATTTCCAGGTGTGATCGCCTTGGAAAATGTTGACTTTTCCTTGAAACGGGGTGAGATCCATGCACTGATCGGCGAGAATGGAGCCGGGAAATCCACCCTGATCAAAATCCTCACCGGTGTGGAACATCCTGATTCTGGCACCATCGAATTGGATGGCAAACTCATTCAAGTCCGGTCTCCCCAGTTTTCTCAGGAAATTGGTATCAGCACAGTTTATCAGGAAGTCAACCTGTGCACCAATATATCTGTCGCCGAAAATATCATGCTTGGATTTGAACCGCATCGGTATGGCAGCATTGACAAGAGAAAAATGAACGCCTTTGCCATGCAGGCGTTGAAAAAGCTGGATGTTGATATTGATGTCACCCAACCATTGGGGAATTATTCGGTCGCCATCCAACAAATGGCGGCGATTGCACGTTCGCTGGAAATTGCCTCTGCCAAAATCCTCATTCTCGATGAACCCACCTCGAGCCTGGATGTTCATGAAGCAGGCCGGCTCTTTGATGTGATGTTGAAATTAAAAAGCGAAGGCATCGGTATTATTTTTATTACCCATTTCCTGGATCAGGTCTATCAGGTTTCTGACCGGATCACGGTACTCCGCAATGGCAAGCTGGTAGGCACCTATTTTTCTGCTTCGTTGGGCCGCCTTGAGTTAATTTCCAAGATGCTGGGACGCACCACCACAGACCTGGCGCAGGTGTCAAAAAAGAAATCCTCAGGCGAACAAGTGGAGAATCAGGAATGCATGCTGGATGCAAACGGACTTGGGCGTTCGGGGTCTCTTGACGCCTTTGATCTGGAACTTCACGCAAGTGAAGTGGTTGGAATTGCTGGCTTGTTGGGATCCGGACGTACTGAAATGGCCAATTTGCTTTTTGGCATCGATATACCCGATACAGGCTCCCTCAGGCTCAAGGGAAAGCAAGTCAGCCGTTTTTCACCGTTGGAATCACTTGAAAATGGGATTGCCTTATGCCCGGAAGACCGCAAAGACGAAGGAGTTGTGGGCGATCTAACCATTCGTGAAAATATCGTGCTGGCTCTGCAGGCCAGGTATGGCTGGTTCAAATTCATAGGCATTCAGAAACAAAATGAGATTGCACAAAAATATATCCAGCTTTTGGGGATCGCAACCCCCTCTGCCGACCAATTGGTAAAAAACTTGAGTGGCGGTAATCAGCAAAAGGTGATTCTGGCGCGTTGGCTTGCCACGAACCCGCAGGTTTTGATCCTGGATGAACCCACCCGCGGAATTGATGTGGGAGCGAAAGCGGAAATTCAAAAACTGGTGCTAATGCTGGCTGAAGAGGGTAAATCGATAATGTTCATTTCATCTGAATTGGAAGAAGTACTGCGCATCAGCCATCGTGTTGTTGTATTGCGGGATCGGAAAAAGATTGCTGAATTCCCCGGTAATGTGGATGAAAAGACAATTATTCAAACAATGGCAGGCAATTCATGAAAAATAACATTCCCTTGCTCAAACGTGTTCGTGAGAGCCGTTTGTTCTGGCCCCTGGTTGCGCTGGCACTCATCCTTCTAACGGATGCCATTTTCGCCCCCGGATTCTTTAAGATCGGGATTTTGGAGGGGCACCTGTATGGGAACCTGATTGATGTTTTCAACAATTCAGCTCCCTTGATGCTGGTGGCACTCGGAATGACCTTGGTGATTGCCACCGGAGGCGTCGATCTTTCGGTGGGCGCCGTGATCGCCATTTCGGCTGCCATGGGCGCTGTGTTGATCAATCCGGCCCTCGGCAATAAACTTATTTCCAATGCCATTTTGACGAAAGATATCACGAATACCCCCTTATGGTTGATCATTGCGGCTGACCTGGCGGCTGGCACCCTGTGTGGGCTTGTGGAATGGGTTCCTGGTTTCAAGAGGAAAGATCCAGCCGATGGTGGCAACCCTAATTCTCATGGTGGCTGGACGAGGGATCGCCCAATTGATCACAAATGGTCAAATCATGACCATTTATTACACGCCGTATTTCTACTTTGGGAACGGGTTTATTTTTGGACTCCCGGTTTCGATCTATATTGTGGCAGTAGTCTTCATTATTGCATGGGTTCTGGTCCGGAAGACCTCGATTGGCTTGTTCATCGAATCAGTTGGGATCAATGCGAAATCGACCTATTACAGCGGTATCAGCGAAAAAAATGTCAAATTGGTTGTGTATATTTTTTGCGGCTTTTGTTCGGCAATCGCTGGACTGATCCTGAGTTCCTACCTCCACAGCGCCGATGGCAACAATAATGGTCTAAATTATGAACTGGATGCCATCCTGGCGGTGGTCATCGGTGGTACATTGATGCGGGGCGGGCGTTTTTCCTTATTCGCGAGCATGCTCGGTGCGCTCATTATTTGGACATTCACGATCACCATGTACACATTCGGAGTACCGGCCAATGCCTTGTTGGCTGGTAGAGCCGTGCTTGTCCTGGTGGTGATTCTGCTCTATTCGGATTATGCCCGCCGCTTGTTGAATAATATCCTGGAACGGAAAGGGTCTCAACATGGTACAACGAATTAAGCCCTTTTTTTTGAACAACGGTCCCATGCTGACCGCGATCGTGATATTTATCCTCATCTATGTGGGTGGAGGCGTGTTATATCCCAACATGCAAAAGCCGCAGGTGTTCTTTAACCTGTTTATCAACGCGGCCAGCCTGTTGATTGTCTCCATTGGAATGACTTTTGCGATCATTACCAAGGGGATCGATCTGTCCGTCGCAGGCATGATCGCCCTGACTTCCGCCGCTTCGGCCTATTTATTGGCGCATGGTGCCAGTCCATTCCTTGTTGTGCCCCTGATGTTGGTCATGGGAATTGTATTTGGATCGACGTTGGGATCCATCATCCATTTCTTGAAAGTCGAGCCCTTTATCGTGACCTTGATGGGCCTCTTTTTTGCACGCGGGATGGCCTATGTCATCACCCTTGAAGCCTTACCGATCCAGGATGCAACCTATCGGGTTTTAGCATTGACGCAAGTGCATATCCCTTTCTTTGCCAATGCATATGTATATCTCCCTTCCCTGGTCGGCCCGGTTTTGTTACTGGTGGTGATCTATCTATCCTTCTTCACCCGCTTCGGCCGTACCGTTTATGCGATTGGGAATAACGAGCAATCTGCCAGGCTGATGGGGCTGCCCGTCGGTCGCACGAAAATCACCGTCTATGCCTTCAGCGGCTTTTGTTCCGCACTGGCAGGCATCGTATGGAGTATTTCATTACTTTCAGGTTATGGCGGCTATGCGCCCGGGATGGAACTGGATGCGATCGCCTCGGTCGTGATCGGCGGCACACTGTTGACCGGCGGGGTGGGGAATGTGATTGGCACCCTGTTTGGAGTTATGATCAATCAGACCATCGTCTCCATCCTCCAGTTTAATGGTACCTTGAGTTCCTGGTGGACCCGCATTGCCGTGGGTGTGCTGACCTTGATCTTCATTGGAGTACAAAGCCTGTTCTATATGAGGAACAAGCACTCTTAGTGAATGGCGCTCGTTAGCCACGTTATCGATATCCCCAGTAAATAAATACCGGATGGGTTAGTGGGTTTGAGCAACAGGTCGATCGGATGGGTCGGCCTGTTGCGATTCTATTGGGATCAATCGAGCCTAGCCCGTGCGCTTCCATGACCAGTGCATCCTTTTTCATACTATAATTTATCGGTAATTGCTTTTATACAGTAATCTGGATGATGTACCCTCAGGTCATACAAGATCAGGGGAACCCACATTAATTTTGGTGTCTCGGTGACTTCGTGGTCAATCCCTAATAATAAAATGTGAAGGAGGTAAGTATGGATGAAAAATTGCGCATAGGCATTATAGGAGTTGGCCAGATCGGACAGGTCCACCTGGACAACTACCAGGCCATTCCGGAAGTCACAGTGGTGGCTATCGCCGACACGAACCAGGAGCTTGGCACGCGCGTGGCAGGGCTCTATGGCATTCCGGATGTGTACGTGGATTTCCACGAACTGTTGCGTCGTGAGGATATCCAGGCCGTGGATGTCTGCCTGCATAACAACCTGCACATGCCGGTCAGCGTGGCTGCGCTGCAGGCTGGGAAACACGTTTATTGTGAAAAGCCCATGGCCGGCTCCTACCGGGATGCCGAAAAAATGTACCAGACTGCCCAGTCGTTCGGGCTGAAGCTTTCCATCCAACTTGGCACGCTGTTTTCGTGGGAGACCCGGGCAGCCCGGTTGCTGATCGATCAGGGCTGGCTGGGGAAGCCCTATCACGCCCGTTCGGTCGGTTTCCGCCGGCGCGGGCGTCCCTATGTGGATGGCTATGGCAGCCCGCCCTTTGTCCAGAAACGCAATTCCGGGGGCGGGGCCATGTACGATATGGGCGTTTATCACATTTCGAGCTTGCTGTACTTGTTGGATAACCCCCAGGTTCTGCGCGTCTCAGGCAAGGTCTACCAGGAGCTGGAGATGGATGCAGAACGGCGTGCCCTGAGTGGTTACAATGTCGAGGAACTTGGGCTGGGCTTGGTAAGACTGGCTGGCGGGGTCACCCTCGACATCCTCGAAGCCTGGGCGATATCCCTGGGTGGGTTGGAAGGCAGCAGCCTGGTGGGGGACAAGGGCGGCATCCGCCTGGAGCCATTCGGCTTTTTTCAGAGCCTGGGCGACCTGGACCTGGACACTTCGGTTGACCTTGAGTCGTTCGCCCGCCGCACGCATGACTTGCGCTCCAAGACCGGCCCCGGCGATAGCCCGCAGCAGCACTGGGTCAGGGTGCTGCAGGGCCGGGTTGAGCTGCTGCCGACTGCCGGGCTGGCTCTCAGCACCATGCTGATCTCAGAAGCTATTTATCTCTCCGACCGCCTGGGGCGGGAGGTCACTGCCGAAGAAGTGATGCAAGCTTCGGAAAGTACGGCGATTACTCTCTAAAAGGGAATTTTAGGGACAGCCTGGCCAAGGTGACCCACTCAAAGGATCTCTAATGCTGATCTCTTTGTCTGAATTCAGCATTATCCTCTGCTCTGACACCCGACCCTCATGTGGCCAGGCTTTTCAGTAATTCCAACATTTTTTACGGGATGGCAAGATAGGAACTGTCTCCTGAAGAGGGTTGGTACACCAGCAGGATTTTTGTGTCATTTTGAGCCACCAGGAAAGAAAGAATTCCTGTGAGTGTAGATCCACCATTAAAAGTTGTATATTTTAGCAGCCCATCAATGGCAGTAACCTGTTTGAAATCTTTTACAACTCCGTCAGAACCAAGCGTCTTGAAATTGTAAGTGTCAAAATTGCACTGCTTATCCGTCGCTTGTTCGCAGGATGCGCTTATAGTAACAAACATATATTCCTGGCCAGCAGCGGGTGTATCCGTAAACATATTCCCCTTTGCCACAAGGTCGTCTGCTGGACGAACCTTTCCAATAACGACAATTTTCATATTATCGACAAGAACTGCTGAACCAACGGGCGCTGGATTATCCTTTGTTGTAGCCACCACCGGTGCAGGATTTGATCCTGGCACATTTGGGGAGGGTTCTGCATAGGCCGGTGGTGGTGAAGCCTGTGAGACCGGAGGGTTTTCTGGTTGATTGGCGGAGGCTGCAGTTGCCGCGGGTGGATTTGATCCACATGCAGAAATTGAAAGAATGAATAGTAAGATCGCTACTACCAGGAGAAATTTGTTTTTCATTTGTACCTCCTATTCGTAATAAGGGAAGAAGAACCCTGGCACCTGACTGCCAACCTGCCCGGACGGAAAATAAGTCTACATTACCACCAGCGCATAAGGGAACAGAATAACTTTACGTTGATCTGAAAAGAACGCTCTTTCCTGTATTTATTTTACTATAATATTTCAGTCGTTTGCCCGCCGCACGCATGCCTTGCGCGCCATTCTGGATTTATTCGTGTGATTCTTACGATTGGAATTGTTGTAAAATAAAGAAAACCAAGCGGATCAGTGTTTCACCGGTTCAATTTATCAATATAAGCGAGGCAGAATGCAGAATCCACTCCGATCCAATATAAGGGTGTTCCGATCATTTCCTTTTTTCCCTGCTGCCAGCCGGGCGCTGAAGTTTTCGGAAGAAATTGACGCGCAGCGGCGCCGCAAGGGCTCCGGGCCGGAAGGCCGCGCCGATGCGCCGGTCTATCGCCCGGAAGGCGGCGGCACAGGGGGAGGCGGTTTTCAGCCTTCCTCCGGCGGAGGGAGGAGTGGCGGCCTGCGACTGCCCCCCTGGATGATCATCGTCATATTCATTCTCCTGCTGATTTTTGGCGGGAAGGGTTTCCTCGGCCAGTTGCTTGGAGGTACCACCGATACCGGCTACCCGACTGACCAGGCGCCGGTCGCCAATATCGCCACGCAGGCTCCGGGTGGGCAATCTGCCCCGGTGGCCGGGTTCACGCCCCCAGCCGGATCCAGGGCGGAAGTTGGACCGTCATGCTTTACCAGGACGCCGATGATGAACCGGAAAAAGCTCTTCCGGTACGTAGAATCCGAAGACTTGCAGATCCTGGAGCTGCCCTATGCCGGGGACAGTCTGTCCATGCTCGTGCTCCTGCCCAGGGAGAACGAAGGCCTGGCAAAACTGGAAGACTCTCTGGTAAATGAGAAACTGGATGAGTGGATCCGGAACCTGGCGGAGACGGAGGTGCAGGTCTCACTGCCTAGCTTCGAATTGACCTTCCCATTCCGGCTGGACGATATGTTGAAATCCATGGGGATGGTCGATGCCTTTTCGGACAAAGCCGACTTCTCAGCCATGGATGCCAGCCGGACGCTCTTTATCGGGGCTGTACTGCACAAGGCCTTTGTGGCGGTCAACGAGCAAGGCACAGAAGCAGCCGCCGCCACGGCTGTGGTCATGCAGTTGAAAACGGTCGCCTTCCCATCCATCGTTTTCCGCGCCGACCATCCGTTTGTATTCTTGATCCGCGAGAAAGAAACCGGCAGCCTCCTGTTCATCGGCCGGGTGGTGAATCCGGTCTGAGGGGAATGCCTGTAGGCCATGAGCATCGATCGGCAGCCTCCTGCCGCTGACAGGCTGCTTATGGGTTCCAGACCCAATTCTGGAAAACGTCCCGAAGGTTTGAGCAATCGATTTAGGCTGCTCGAGTGAACCTTCGGGACGTTTCATCTACATTCTGTCCCGAAGTTTAATATTGACATTATAGGTATTATTTGGTATATTTATTTAGGAGTTCCAAAATATTATTTATGGGAAAACTAGATTTTTCGACCCCGGCGATCCAGGATTACCTGAAGACGATTTTTGACCTCACGGAAGGGCACAACGTCGCCAGCACTACCGCTCTGGCTGAGCGCTTGGGGATCACTCCCGCCTCGGTGACCGGCATGCTCCAGCACCTGGCTTCCGCCGGTACGCCGTTGGTCGCGTATGAAAAATATCGCGGAGTCAGCCTGACGTCCGCAGGCGAGCTGGCCGCCCTGGATATCATCCGTCGCCATCGTTTGATCGAGACTTTTCTGGTAAAAACGCTCGGTTACCGTTGGGATGAAGTCCATGAAGAAGCGGATCGGCTGGAGCATGTTATATCGGAGGATTTGGAAGCCCGCATTGCCAGAGCCCTTGGTGACCCGGAGCACGACCCTCACGGTGAATTCATCCCTACTGCGGCCTTGACGATGCCCATCGATAAGTCGATCCCTCTATCCGATCTTCGTCCAAACCAGAAGGCGGTCATCCGCTATATACGCGACGCAGACTCCGCCTTGCTGCGCCATCTTGAAAGTCTGGGCCTCATCCCCGGGGTAAATATCAAGGCTTTGGACTTCTCTCCGTTTGATAATAACCTTCGTCTGCATGTTGGCCGCCAGGCCGGGGATGTCACCGTAGGGGAGGGCATCACCCGCCAGGTTTTTATAGATATTTTATAGTGGAAGGAATTTAATAATTGGCTATGAATAAAATTGACAATACCAAAATCAAGCTGGAGTCCGAGGATACCATTCGGCCGGCAGATGCCGGCACCCTGAATACCGCCAACGAGGTACTTTCGGGAACCAGCAAAAAAGGCTGGCTGGCGCGTCTGCTGCCGTTCCTGGGGCCGGCGTTCATCGCCAGCGTGGCCTATATCGATCCGGGAAATTATGCCACCAACATCCAGGGTGGTGCGCAGTTTGGCTATCAATTGTTGTGGGTCATCGTAGCCAGCAATCTCATGGCGATGCTGATCCAATCGTTGGCAGCCAAACTCGGTATTAGTACCGGAAAGAATTTGGCCGAAATGATGCGGGACCATTACCCGCGCTGGGCAGGTATTGGGATGTGGGTCATCATGGAACTGGTTGCCATGGCCACAGACCTGGCGGAATTCCTCGGCGCTGCCCTGGGAGTCTACCTGCTTTTCCCGGTGCTGTTCCAGAAGCTCGGAGCTCTGACCGGCTTGCCCAATTTACTGATTCCCGCTATTTTGATGGGTCTTTTAACCCTGGTGGTACTATTGCTTGAACACGGTGGCTTCAGGCCGCTCGAGGCTCTGATCACCGGATTGGTGGGAGTGGTGGCGGTTTGTTTCCTGATCGAGACGATCCTCGACCGGCCTGAGTGGAGGGTGGTCGCTTTTCATGCAGTTGTCCCGCAATTTTCCGGAGTGGAAAGCATCCTGCTCGCGACCGGGATCCTGGGCGCAACGGTCATGCCGCATGCCATTTTCCTGCACTCCGGCCTGACCCAGGGAAGAATTGTTACCCGCGATCCGGCCAAACTGCGCAGGCTTTTTCATTTCGAACTGGTCGATGTGCTGATCGCCATGGGAATCGCCGGGGCTGTCAATCTGGCCATGCTGATCATGGCAGCCTCGACTTTTCATGCGAACGGCTTGAGCAGCATTGGTACGATCGAAGAGGCTTATCGAATGCTTACCCCGCTGCTGGGACCTGCCGCGGGTACGGTTTTTGCGATCTCATTGCTGGCTTCGGGACATTCCTCCTCCACTGTGGGGACGATGGCGGGCCAGATCATCATGCAGGGCTTTCTGCACCGCAAGATCCCCATGTGGATACGCCGGTTTCTCACCATGCTGCCCTCGTTTATTGTGATCGCGTTACGGCTTGACCCAACCCGGACATTGGTCTTGAGTCAGGTTGTGCTGAGCTTTGGCTTGCCGTTTGCGATCATCCCTCTGGTCGTTTACACAGCTGATCGATCCCTTATGGGCGTGTTGGCCAATGGCAAGGTCACAACGATCGTTGCCAGTCTGGTGGCCACATTGATCGTATCTTTGAACATTTTTCTTCTTTACCAGCTCATTTTTGGGAGTTAGCCATGTTTAAAAATATTCTTGTTCCGCTGGACGGCTCCAACCTGGCCGAGGCAGCCCTTGAGCCGGCTGCATCGCTTGCGGCGACTCTTGGAGCATCCGTCATGCTTTTGCATGTGATCGAGAAGAATGCGCCGCAGGAAGTCCATCATGACCGGCACTTGACCGACCCTGGTGAGGCCGAGGATTATCTGCGGGAGGTCGCTGCACGTGGCTTGCTTCAAGGGGTTAAGGTGGGAACGCATGTCCACACTGCGGAAGTGAAAGACGTGCCTGCCAGTATTGTCGAGCACACCGGCGAGTTTAAACCGGATCTGGTTGTGATGTGTGCCCATGGAAAAGGCGGAATCCGTGATCTCCTGTTTGGCAGCATTGCACAGCAGGTGATTTCACAGAGTGCGACCCCTGTGCTGTTGCTGCAACCCATGACTTCGCACCCAACCGTTTTCCACCTCAGGAAGATTTTAATCCCCATCGACAACGAGTTTTTACACGATGAAAGTCTGCCGGTTGCGCAGAGCCTGGCCTCTTTTTATGATGCGGATCTCAGCCTGCTGTGTGTCATCCCGACCTTGACGGCTCTGCACGATGAAGCGGCGGCCACCGGAAATGCACTACCGGCAACCACGAATGCCATTTTGAATATGAACGAAGAAGATGCGAGGCTGCATATACAGGATCATATGAACGTTCTGCTTCGGGCGGGTTTTCGCGCTTTTTCAGAGGTTGCGCGTGGCGACCCCGCCCAGACCATCGTCCACGTTGCCGAACACATCCAGGCAGACATGATCATACTCAGCACACATCGTCGTGCAGGTTTGGGAGCATTCTGGGCGCATAGCGTCGCCCCGGATGTTGTCCGCCGGACAAATCTCCCGATCCTGCTCATTCCGATCGAGGGATGAGCCTGCGGAAAAGAAGCTGTTCGTAATTTATTGAAGAGTGTCTTTTCGTTATCTGCCAGTCCAACAAAAAATCGACCTGACATCCAATGTCAAGTCGATCATTGTTGAGTGGGCCCGGCAGGAGTCGGACCTGCGACCAAACGATTATGAGTCGTCTGCGCTAACCACTGCGCCACGGGCCCCGGAAGCGAAATTATAGCATGACTAGCGTCCCCTTTGTGCAAAAAGAACCAAAATCACCAGGTTGATGATCCATTGGCTTGTAAAGAAAGCCAGCGTGATTCCCCAAGTAATTTTCCCGGCCTGCGGTTTGGCCAGGAACCCCAGCCATTTTGAATTGGGTGGATTATCGGTGATGGCTGGGAAAAGCAGCGCCCCGCAGTAGAGCGGTATGCGCCACCGGCAGCATGTACTGGAAGCTCTTCATGGTCGAGAAATAGGCCAGGAAGATGATCACCGGCACGCTCCAGGCCAGCAGGATCCGGTTTAATTTCTTCATAGCTCCCCACAAAGACCCCGCCGCCAGCGCAAAGACTGCGAAGTAGAAGAAATAGGCCTTCATGAAATGCTGGCCGAAATACTTCAGCCAGTTCGTCAGGGTCGTTTCATAGATCCCGCTGGTGTCGAACCGTTCGGGGCCCAGCAGGATCTTGTTCTGCTGGTCTGTCCAGCTTGCCAGCGCACCCCGGGCTACATAAGGTACCAGCATGGAAGGGCTGGAAATGATGAAAGCTGCCCAGCATGGTCAGGATGAAAAGCGCTCCTGAAAGGATGAGTTTTTTGTAGGACAGTTCGTGCTGGATCAATCCGGCCACCAGGTAACCGGCAATCGCCAGGAAGAAGAAAAGGCCCCACAATTTGATGGCAGTCGTCAGGCCGATCGCGACCGCGGCCAGGTAAAAAAACCGTCCGAAACGCAGCTCATCTTTTTGCAGGAAATAGATCGTCAGCAGCACCAGCAATAATATGATCGAATCGGGATGCCAGAACCGGTAACAGATCTTTACCACCCCCGGGATCAACAGCCAGGAACACGAACAGGCTGACCGATAGGCGGGTTGATCTGTAACGCGTCACCAGGTAGACCGCCAGCATCAACGCCAGCACCATCGGCAGGACGCTGACGAATTGGCGCATCAGGAAGATATTCAGCTGGACATGCTGGGAAAATTCGCTTCCGAAGATCAGGCGTGGCAGGATCAATACACTGGCAGAGATCGGCAGGTAAGGATAGCCGTACGCCCAGTTCCAGGATCCCAGCACATTTTGGACGGTCGCGCCGAAATTGGCTTGCGGGGCAAACGCCTGGACTACATCCGGATAGATCACCTGCTCATCCTGGAGTAGATAGAATTGTCCGAACTCGTTCCTGAAGCAGGTTGAAAGGGATAAACACCAGGAAATAGACCAAGCCCAAGCAGTGCCAGGATGGTAAATACTTTCTGCTGCACCGGTTGCCAATCCGTTCCATTTCGTCTGGAGCGCATACCGGCAGGTTGGGCCGCTGGCGATACATCCCGGCGATAGGCGATCCGCAAGACCAGCCAGGCCTGCAAGCCGGTCAAGCCGGCCCACAAGAACAGCGGGCGCATCGGGATCGGGAAGGCCAGGTAGGTCAGTAGAAAAAATTCGAACAGGAACACGCTCGCAACGATCAAAGCTCCCTGAACAAGGAACAGACGCTTTTTTGGGCCGGCCAATTGCGTATCCAGCCAGGCCACCCGGCGATTTCGCCACTCTGGTGCCAGCCACCCTGCGATGATGAGACCCAGCAGGGCCAGTAAAACCACAAAAACCACCCCAACCAGCGCCAGCCTTAAAGTTGCATAGTTAAAAATATGCCCCCTGCCCGGGTCAAATCGCATACCCAGCAGCACAATTTCAACCAGGATCCCTTCCAGGGAAACGATGATCAAAAATGATAGAAGATGCTTTGGTTTCATCTACTATACCTATGTAATAGCGAGCAGCCGTACTTCGTCCGGATTCACCGCGGGAAATCTGTCGGGGAAGGCGAACACCGATCTCCTCGCAATGACATTAGAAATCAAACTCCCGCACCGCCTCCACCACTCTATTCATCTCCTCCTCCGTCAGCGCATTATGGAACGGCAGGCGCACCAGCTGGTCGCTGACGCGCTCGGTCACCGGGCAGTCGCCGGGCTGTCCGCCGAATTTCCGGCCCATATCCGAGAGATGCAGCGGCAGGTAGTGGAACACGCTTTCAATGCCGCGCTGGCGCAGATGCGCGATCAACCCCTGGCGCAGTTCGAGCGTTGGCAGGAGCATGTAGAACATGTGATAGGCCTGCTCGCAATAGGCGGGGACGTACGGCAGCTGCACCTCATGCGCCAGCGCCCAATCCTGTCAGCTGCTCATGGTAGAAGTTCCAGACCTTTTGGCGGTGGCTCTGGATCTTCTCGCGCTGTTCCAGCTGGGCCAGCAGGAAGGCCGCCAGGATATCCGACGGCAGGTAGCTGGAACCGACATCCACCCAGGTGTACTTGTCCACCTGGCCGCGGAAGAAGCGGCTGCGGTTGGTGCCTTTTTCGCGGATGATCTCGGCCCGCTCGACCAGTCCCGGGTCGTTGATCAGCAGCGCGCCGCCTTCGCCGCAGGTGAAATTCTTGGTCTCGTGGAAACTCTGCGCCGCCAGGACGCCGAATGTGCCCAGGTTCCTGCCCTTGTATTTGCCGAACAGCCCGTGGGCATTGTCCTCCGCCACGGCCACCTGGTGGCGGCCGGCGATTTCCAGGATGGCATCCATTTCGCAGCCGACGCCGGCATAATGCACCGGGATGATGGCTTTTGTGCGCGGCGTGATCAGCGCTTCGAGCCTGGTTTCGTCCAGGTTGAGCGTATCCGGCCGGATATCTGCGAAGACCGGCCTGGCGCCGCGCAGAACGAAGGCATTCACCGTCGAAACAAAGGTGAAGGACGGCACGATGACTTCATCGCCCGGCTGGATGTCCAGCAGGAAGGCGAACATCTCCAGCGCGTGGGTGCAGGAGGTGGTCAGCAGGACTTTCGGGACCCCAAGTTGCTCTTCGAGCAGGGCGCTGGCCTTCCGGGTGAAAGGTCCGTCCCCGGAAAACTTGGCCGCTGCGATGGCCTGCGCCATATATTCGTTCTCTTTGCCCACCACCACGGGACGGTTGAAGTCGATCAGCAGGGAGTGCATTCTCAGGCATTGTCACCTTGCAATATAACGCATGGCTTCCGGCCCGGTCATGAATAACAGATCCAGGATGGATAGATTTGGATCGAAGGGCGGATGGAGCTGCGGATATTCCGGGTAATTGTAATCCATGTATTCCAGTGTGATCCCGGCGGAAGCAAATTTATCGTTCTCGATGTAATCCCGGGCGGATGGTCCGCTGATATAGTGGTTTGCGCCCACCTGCGCCAGGATCTGCACGAGCCGGTCGGTTTTTTGCCCGGTCGCTTCCATCTCCGACGAGCGCATGAAGCGTGTATGCTGGATGCCCAATTCGCGTGCCAGGGCAACCGTCAGGTCGATCGTGAAATCCGCCAGGAAGACATCCTGGCGCTGGTAGAAGGATTCGAGCAGTGGGGCATAGGTCCGGAAAAAAGGCGCCCGCCCATAGGCAAAGGTCAATGCCTTCCAGTGGGCTTCGTTCCAGGGCTTGCTCCAATCGATCTCCACCTGTTTGATCGGGATCGACTTTTCCACCACGCCGGCGCTGTGCACCGGGATGGTCAGCCACTGCCGGCCCTGCGCCGTTTTGATCTGGTTGCGATTGCGCCAGCCGTGTTTATCGTACTGGACATCATCGTAAAAAATAAATACATCCGCCCGGTTGATCTGGTCGAAATACCCACGCCAGGGGATGTAGGATGGCTGCAGGATGACACAATTCATGGCTGATCTGGACGGCGTCTCCGGAAGTGGTTCTTTCGATCGTATACGGTCTGCGGCCGGCCGTCCGTTCGAAGACGCGCGCCAGGTATTCCCCGATGATCCCAAGCGCGAAGAGCTGCACGCCGCTGAAGACCATGATCGCAGAGGCCAGGAACGGGAAACCCGGGACAGACCCTTCCACGAAATAGATCGTGATCACGTAAATGAAACCGATAAAACCGATCAGGGTGAAAAAGAAACCGATAATGTTGCTGAAGCGCAGCGGCTTGGTGCTGAAGTTGGTCAGATACAACAGGGACATGCGCAGGAGCCTGCCGAAGGTGTAGTTGGATTTTCCAACACTGCGCGGCTGCTCGTCCACCGGGACCGTTGCAAAGCGCGTGGTTCCCCAAGAAAGCAGCACATCCAGCATCACGTCCGGGTTATCGTACCCCTCGAAGGCCTGCCGCAGATCCGTCCGAAAGGCGCGGAAGGCGCTCACGTCCCGGATCGTTTTGATGCCGATCGCAGAAGCCACCATCAATTTGGTCAGGATCGATCCGAGGTTGCGCCACCAGGAATGCGGAAGCTTTTTGGGAACGCCGTAGACCACGTCATAACCTTCGTCCAGTTTCTCCAGCAGGAAATGCATTTCCTCGGGCGGGTGCTGGAGGTCATCATCCATGGTGACTGATAACTTCATACCGGGCCAGCCGGATCCCGCACAGGGTGGCATTATGCTGCCCGTAATTGCGCATCAGGTCGATCGCCTCGCACGCAGGCATATTGTTTTGAAAGGGCCACGATAACGTCCCAGCTCTGGTCCGGGCTGTCATCATTTACCAGGATCACTTCATAATGGTCAGACAGGCCGGATAGCACTTTATCCAGCCGTCTCCACCAACTCTGGCAGCGTGGCCTGACTCTTGATAGACCGGGATGACGACGGAAATATTCATAGGGAAGGGTATAAAAAAGCGATTGGCCATTTGCTTTAGCGGTTAGCGTACCTGCCAATCGCTAATAGCCAACAGCTAATCGCTAATTGAGAGCGGGCGATCGGATTCGAACCGACGATATCTTGCTTGGAGGGCAAGCGTTCTACCACTGAACTACGCCCGCATGCGCCCTATTCTACCGTGACGGGCACGGACGGTCAACCTGTCAATTCACCATTTTTGCGATGGATTGGCGCAATTCATCCGCGGCTGCCTGGTACAACTGCCCGGCCTGCTCTTTGGCCGAGAACGTCTGTACCTCCTCGGGCTCATGCAGCGCGTCCACGATTTCCAATTGGATTTCCAGCGGGAATCCATCTGCAGTTGGGGCCCGGCGGATGCGCTCCACCCAGCCTTTCGCCGTGCCATATGCGGCGGTATTGCCCTGGATACGGGCTTTGTCAGGCTGGGCTTTTGGATGGGTGAACACTACGCCGCCCTGGATCAGGCTTCCGATCCAGGCCTGTTGCGGCAGGCGTTCGTTGAGAATACGGACGAGCTCGTTTTTCTGTTGAAGCCACGCTTCATCCGGAGCTGGTTCGATTGGTTGTTCCTGGCTGCGTGTCTGTACCAATTTCTCCCGGATGACCTGAATCTGCTTCCAAACCCCTTCCTGCCGGATGATCGTCCCGCTCCAGTCTCCGGCCTGAAAAAGCCATATCCCAGCCGGGCTGAACAGCAAAAGATCTGGTGTGCGGATCGCCAGACAGGTCTCCGGGCACAGACTGGTGGATCATTCTCATGAAGGCGCTTATTCTCCTTTTCATCCGCATTGTCCAGCTCCGGTTCCTGCTGGGGACAGGCTTTCCCACCAGCGCTGTTCCAGGTCAATTGTTTGTGATTTGAAGGTATCCAGGCTGGGACGGTTCATCACCTCCCGGATGTAGTTGCGCCCGGCCACTGCCAGCGTGACCAGGATGATCAGGACCAGCATCGCCCAATAGACGATCACACAGGCAGCTTCGCGAAAGTAATAAGCAGCCAGGCACAGCGTGATGATGGAGAGCGGCGCGAGGGCGGCCATCACGAAAAAGATCCGGCGTTTTTTCTGCCATTCGGTCAGTTGCCTGCGGAAATTCTGCTTGTTGCCGGCCTGCACGGCCCGGCCAAATTCGCTCTCCAGCCTGGCCTGTAAAAACAGGATGTTCTGGTAACCCGCCGCGAGATCCGTCCATTTGGGGTCAATGCTGTGCATGGGGTCAGTATAAGCCAGCTTCCTCTGGCGGACAAGGAAGCGGCCTGGTGGGCGAAACAATTAATGGAAGTCCGGTAGCGGGTTTATAATACCTGTGAGATGGAGCGTTACAAATGAAAACCATACGCGTTTTACTGGTATTCCTATTCCTGAGCCTTTTCCTGCTGCAACCTATCCACGCGGCCGCTTCCGGGCCGGTGGCCCTGGTAATGACCATTGACGGGGCCATCACCCCGGCTACGCAGGGTTATCTCACACGCGGTATCCAGGCCGCCGAACAAAATGACGTCCAGGTGATCATCCTGCAGCTCAACACCCCCGGCGGCGGGCTTGGACCGATGCAAGGCATGGCCGAGGCCATCCGCGCCAGCCGCGTGCCGGTGGTGGTCTATGTAACCCCGCGCGGCGCCTGGGCCGGTTCTGCCGGGACGATCATCACGCTGGCGGGCCAGGCCGCCGCCATGGCACCTGAGACGGCCATCGGCGCGGCCAGCCCGGTTGGCAGCCAGGGGGAAAACCTGGGCACGACCGAACAGGCCAAGGCCACCGAGATCATGAAGGCCACCGTCCGCTCCCTGGCCGAACGGCGCGGCCCGGAAGCGGTGGCCCTGGCCGAAGCGACCATCGAAAGCGCCAAAGCCGTCTCTGCCACGGAAGCCCTCAAGGCCCACCTGGTGGATTTCATTGCCAATGATGTCAGCGACCTGCTCAACGCAGTTGGATGGATTCACTGTCCAGATGGCAACCGGTCCACTTGTCCTGCATACCTCCGGCTGCCACTCAGCAAACCCTTGCCGATGTCTTTCATCGAACAATTGCTGCAGTTCCTGGTCGATCCCAACATTGTCTTCCTGCTGCTGGCGATCGGCGTGCAGGCCCTGCTGATCGAATTAACCCATCCGGGCGCCTGGGTGCCGGCCTTCTTTGGCGTGGTCTGCCTTTCCCTGGCAGCCTATGGGCTGGGCTTCCTGCCGGTCAACTGGTTTGGGCTGATCTTTATCGTCACGGCCTTCGTGCTCTTCATCCTGGATATCAAAACGCCCACGCATGGCGCCCTGACCAGTGGCCGGCGTCACGTCGTTCATCATCGGCGCGCTGGTCCTGTTCAATTCCGCCGGGACACCGCGTTTTGAGCGTGTCTCGCTGCCCCTGGTAATCTTTGTGGGTGTTTTCATCGGCTCGATCTTCGCCGTCATCCTGGGCTATGCCCTGCGGGCCCAGCGGCGGCCGGTCATTACCGGGAGGGAAAGCCTGGTCGGACAAACCGGCCTTGCCACCAGTGATATTGACCCGTCCGGACAGGTCCAGGTGGCCGGTGAGCTCTGGAGTGCGGATGCCGTGGATGGCTCCGGAAAAATCCACAGGGGGATTCGAGTTGAAGTGGTAAAGGTGGAAGGTCTTCGGTTGAAGGTCAGGAAGAAGAGTTAGGCCTGGGTTTTTTCCACCTCCCAAAGCTGTACCTTTTCGAGCAATCTTCCCAAGGGGATTTAGTTCGCTGACAGGAACCAGCAAGTTCTTCGAATGTGTGTTGTCGATCCTGGAAAGTGTGCGCCCCGGCAGTCAAGAGACTGGCCTTGCGGCGGAAGTCTTCATGCGTCAGCCAGCCGGTCAGGAAAATATCCATGCCGTAGACCCACATATTGCCCCAGGCATGCGGCGGGATGAGATAGGGTTTGCCATGCCGCGGGCTGTGGATCCCAATGCGGGCTTCGGGCTTGCTGTGGGCGCGGATATAGGCCAGGCTGTGGAAGCCTTTTTCCACCAGCATGCGCTGCCTGGGCTGGAGTTCCAATGCGGCGGTGATGAAATTGTGTTCCACATCCTGCCCGCCGATCTCCACTGATCACGGGGGACTTCGCATTCGCTTTTCAGAGCCAGTTTTTCGAGCGGGAGCCAGTTCCTCGGTCTGGCCCAGGCCTCCGGCAGCAGGTGGATCATGGCGACCGGCTGGTCTGCGGCGATGGCTTTCTCCAAGTCGGACCGGTGCAGCCGCCACCACCCCCAGTAAAAAAGCAAACAGGTACAGGTCATCCGGCTTGTGATCTTCGCCGGCGAACTGGATCAAGCGGGAGCAGTGCCGGCGCCTGGAGCAGGCTGCCCGGATCCCGGCGGATCTGTGAGATCTGGTTGCGGTGGGTGATCAGGAAACTCTTTACAATACAGCGATGCCCGCCCAGCGCGACATCGTACTGGTCCGGATGGGTGAAGGGTGTCGCTCCGAGCACTTTGAACGGTACAGCCTGTTCGGTAAGATAACGCCGGAAAGCCAGCTCCACTGCCACCCCGCCGGCGATATGCCGCAGATGGTCAACCGGGGAGTCGCCCATGCGGTCGTGGTGCAGGCCAGCGAGCGGCAGGCATAGGCGATCCCGCCTTCGGTCAGGTCGGGGGTGTAGGGCAGGTGGAGCAGGTCAGATGAGCATGATGCAGCATGATTCATGACTAGAAGCATTCGTAACGGTGATGCTGGACGAGTTCATATTCTCTATTCTCATCTCTCTGATACTCTCTGCTCTTACTCATTCCTGAACTGCAAACAATAATGGTGGAAGGTGTTGCTCACCCAGGCGGAGCCCAGCCCGTAGGGCGCCAGGCGCTGGTTGTCCTGCAGCCAGAGCTTTTCATCCTTGAGGGTATACATCTTTGCCGAGCTCGCGCCCCAGGTCCCAGGCCAGTGGATAGATCCTGCCGCCCTTCTTGACGTTCTTGACGATGATGGTCAGATAAGCTTTCTCGCGCAGCAGGGGTTTCAGCCCTTGATAGATGGCGACCAGCCTGGCCAGGAATTCCTCGTAATCGTGCAGATTGCCCAGATCGTTCGGATCGTCCGAGTAAAACACATCCAGCTCCGTTGAAGTGCGGCGTTTCTTCTGTGTCCCGGCGCCTTTGGCGTGCAGCATGTCCCAGTAGGGCGGGGAAGTCAGGACATAGTCGATTGTCGGAAGTCCGATAGTCAAGGGCGTGGGCGGCATCCCCAGTAATGACATTCGATGTTAGACCTTCGACTGCCTTTCCCAGCGGAGTGCGTTCTTCGTCAATGAGCTGGCGGGCAATTTCGGCGTATTTGGGATTCAACTCGATGCCGTAGGAATTGCGCCCGGCTCGCAGGGCCGCCACGAGCGTGGAGCCGGTCCCGGCCATCGGGTCGAGCACGGTCTCCCCGCGCTTGGTGAAGAATTCGATGAATTCCTGCGCCATTGTCTCCGGGAACTTGGCCGGGTGGACCAGTACGCCCTTTTTGCGCGGCGGCGGGTTATGGATGAACCAGGATTTCTGGAATTTGAGCCAGGTCTTCGGGTCGAGGTCGTTGAGTTTGTTTTTCATGGATTTGGGGTCGCTGCCAGGGATGGGGGTCCAGGAGGGGATCGGCGTGGGGGTTGGGGGAATGTAGAAAACCGAATAAACGGACAGGTTGGAGAAGGAGACGGTAACGGGTGTCTGCCCGCTGGCAAAAACGAAAAAGCCAATTGTCCCGCTGGAAAAGACCGGGTCGAGCACGCTGACCTGGTAGTGGTCGTTCAGGAAGACGCGCATCTCCCGGCCGACTGCCCAGACGCCCATCTTTACCTGGGCAGGCGCCCCAAAGGGGGCATCACCGCTCGACAGCCAGTCGAGCAGGGGATAGGTCTCCCCGGCGCGCAGGCGTTCCAGGCGCATTTGTCCACTGCAATTGATGGTGAAACGATAATAATTCGCACTGCCGGAGGCACGAAAGATCATCCCGTACTGGTCCTTGCCGCTGCACAGGCTGATATCGACCATGGCCTCAGCATAAAAGTCGCCCATCTCCGGCTGGCTGCGCAGGCTGGTGATCGAAAGTGGTCCCGGCCCGCTGATGGATAGAACCAGCTGGTTGCGAGTAACTGTGGCGCTGGCCTGATGCCGAGTTGGCTGTGTTCCACAAAGCGGGCTGGTCGAAGGAATCAGAAAAGATCAGGCTGCCCACGCCGGGATGATATTCCTGCGTTGGCGTGGCAGGCTGTGTGGGGAAGAATGTCGGGGTATTGGTGGGAGGAAACCAGACAATGGTGGGGGTGGGTGTTTCGGTTGAGAAAGGTGTCGGCAGTTTCGGTTGGCAAGGGAATCGGGCCAGTGCAGGCAGCCAGAACCAGGCCACAGGCGGCCAGGCATCAGGTACAAAATCCGTTTTGCCAGAATGGTGAGTTTCATCGTGCCAAAAACCGGAAGAATTGTGACCCAAGGTGTTGTACAATCAAATTAAACATTGAAATACTGCCTGCCTTTCACTTCATTCTACTGCGTGTTGCCTGAATCTGGCAATCAGGAATGTACCATAGAGTTTGCCGGTATAAGAGTACACTCCAGTTTAACTCTGGACCGTCGCAGGACCGATCAGCCATTTGAAATGAGGAATTTAAGGAGAACCATATGAGCGAAAAAACTGTCCTGGTGACTGGTGCCTGTGGTGAGATCGGTCAGGCGCTTGTGCAGAACCTGGCCCGGCAGGGAGGTTTTCGCATCGTGACCGCCGACCTGGCCGCGCTGCCGGAGACCATCCGGCCGCTATCGGCGGAACATGTCCAGGGAGATCTGGTCAACAAGGTTAAGATATTTTACGACTACGATTTCGACATCATTTTCCACCTGGCCGCCTCGCTCTCGTCGAAGGCTGAAATATCCACCGAGGAAGCCCATCGCATCAATGTGGAAGGGACGATGCAGCTGCTGATGCTGGCAGCTTATCGCTCGGAGAAGTATAAAAAAGAAGTGAAATTCCTTTTCCCCAGTTCGATTGCTGTGTATGGTTTCGCAGACCTGGCAGCCAAGCAGGCGGCCGGATCGGTGAAGGAGGATGACTGCAACACGCCGCACACGATGTATGGCTGCAATAAACTTTACTGCGAGAAGCTTGGCATGTATTACAGCCGCTACAACGGTCAGCGCCACCTGGACCCGCAGCCGCCGGTGATGTGCGACTTCCGTGCCATCCGCTTCCCGGGGCTGATCAGTGCCTTCACCCTGCCCAGCGGCGGGACGAGCGATTATGGACCCGATATGCTGCATGCGGCTGCGGAAGGCCGGCCGTATGCCTGTTTCGTGCGACCAGATACCAAGATCTCATTTATGGCCATGCCGGATGCCATCAAGGCTCTCTTGATGCTGGCAGAGGCGCCGCGTGAGAATTTATCGCACGTCGTCTACAACATTGCCAGTTTCAGCCTGACGGCCGGTGAATTCCGCCAGAGGGCGCTCCAGGCTTTTCCCAGTGCCCAGATCTCCTTCCAGCCGAACCCGCGCCGCCAGGGTATTGTGGACTCCTGGCCGGAGGATGTGGACGACTGCCTGGCACGCCGTGAATGGGGCTGGCAGCCGGATTATGATGTGGATAAGTTCTTCGATGAATACTTCATACCAGAGATCAAAAAACGCTACCGGCGCCCGAGTATGCGGACGAACGAATAAACTAATTACAACAACCGGTCGCCCACCTGGACCGCGTCCACACGGTAATGGCAACCGCGGCTTTGGCGGTTATGGCGGGCGGCCTGGGCTACGATCAACGCCACCTCTACGGCATTGCGCAGGCCGATCAGACCGTCGCTCAGTCGGGTGACGCTATAAAAGGTCTCGATTTCGTTTTGCAGATGGCGCAGCTCACGGATGGCCCGTGAAAGTCGTTCACTGCTGCGGATCAACCCCACGTAATGCCACATGATATTCTGGATGGTCTGCATGTCTCCCTGGATGAGGGCCGGGTCGGAATCCTCGGTCAGACCGGACTCGTCCCATGGAGGAACCTCATCGAGGGGCGGGCTGGCAGGCAGTGAGTCTGAGGAAAGCCGGGATTCGATATCGAGGGCAGCCCGGTTGCCCCACACCAATCCCTCCAACAAGGAGGTTGAAGCCAGACGGTTGGCTCCATGCAGGCCGGTGCAACTAACTTCTCCAACCGCATACAGATTCTGGATGCTGCTGCGCCCCCATTCATCCACAGCTACACCACCGCAGGAATAATGCGCCGCCGGGACGACCGGGATGGCCTCGCGCGTGATATCAACCCCGACTCGTTTACATTCCGCGTAGATATTCGGGAAGCGTTCCTTGATCTCGGCTGATTGCATGTGCGAAGCAAGATCCAGCAGGACATACGAGTAGTTGTGATCTTCCATTTCGTTATGGATGGCGCGTGCAACCACATCGCGTGGGGCGAGATCTTTCCATTCCGGTGAATATTTCTCCATGAATGGCTGGCCTTCGGGAGTGAGCAATCTGCCGCCTTCACCGCGCACTGCCTCACTGATCAGGAAACCCTCGGCTCCCGGAACGGCCAGAGCAGTCGGGTGGAATTGGATATATTCGGCGTTCGTGATGCGCGCCCCGGCCCGGCTGGCCATGGCCAGTCCGTCACCGCGTGCGCCGACGGGATTCGTGGTGTTGCGATAGATCCGCCCCAGGCCGCCAGTGGCCAGGATGGTCGCCGCTGCCAGGGTGCGATGGATGGTGTGGCCGGCGCGGTCAAAAATGTACGCGCCGTGGCAGGTGATCGGCTCATAGGCTGAGAGCGGGTCACGTGAATGGTGGGGATAGGTGATCAGGTCAACCGCAGTAACGTTGGCTTCAATTTCGACGTTCGGCATCCGCTTGAGCGCTTTGACCAGACCCTGCATGATAGCCAGGCCGGTCCCATCCCCCACGTGCAGGATGCGCCGCCGGCTGTGAGCGGCCTCCTGGCCATATTCCGGTTCGCCGTTTGAATTATGATCAAAATTGATCCCGGCAGCCTGTACCAGGATTTCCTGGAGTAATTGTGGTCCTTCCTCAGCCAGGATCTCGGCGGCCCTGGGAAGCGAAGCACCGGCTCCGGCCGCCAGGATATCTTTTTCCAGAAGATCGGCGCTATCATCCTGCCCACGGCTGATGATACCACCCTGGGCATAGCGTGAATTCGATTCGTGCGGGTCGGGGGCACGCGTGATAAGAACGATGCGGCGGATGGGGTTGCGTGCCAGCCGCAGCGCAGCCGTCGCCCCCGCAATCCCGGAGCCGATGATAAGTACGTCAGTGGTCTTCATAGGCCTGTTATTGGAGATTAGTGAATCGAGAATAACACATTATTCTCTCCAACGTTCTCGATTCCCTTTTCTCTGCTCTCCCTCTCCCTTACCCGATCTCGATCATTCTCTGCACGGCCCGGGAGGCCTTGACACGCACCTCTTCCGGGACCTCGATCACATAGCGGTTGTATTTCAGAGCATCCCGCGTTTCTTCCATGGTAATGGTATTCATGTGTGGGCAGCGCACCATGCAAAGACGCAGCATATCCTTTTCCGGGTTGGCCGCGGCGATATTGTCCCCCATGGCGCACTCCGTCAGTACCAGGTAGCGCCTGGCTTTCGTTTCCTGTACATACCGGATCATGGCATTCGTACTGCCGGAGAAATCCGAGGCAGCCACGACCTCCGGACTACACTCCGGGTGGGTCAGAACGACCACATCCGGGAACTGGGCGCGCACGGCCTGGATATCTGCCACCGTGAATTTCTCATGCACCTCGCAGCGACCATGCCAGCCGATCATCTGGTAATCCAACCCGGAATCTACGAAGTTGCGTCCGCCGGGGGTTGGAAAGATGATATGCTTGCCGGTTTCGTTGGCGACGTTTTTCGCCAGGTATTCGTCCGGCAGAAAGATGACCGTGTCCGTATGAAGAGATTCGACCACTGCGATCGCATTGGAAGAGGTGCAGCAAATATCCGATTCGGCCTTCACATCCGCATAGGTGTTGACATATGTCACCACCGGCACGCCCGGGAAGCGTGTCTTGAGGTCCCGCACATCTTCGGCAGTGATACTGGCGGCCAGTGAACAGCCGGCTTTTTCGGCGGGAAGAAGCACAGTCTTCGTAGGGTTGAGGATCTTGGCGGTCTCTGCCATAAAGCGCACACCGCAAAAGACGATGACGTTTTTATCGGTCCGGGCAGCCTTGCGGCTCAGATCAAGCGAGTCCCCGGTAAAGTCGGGAATGGAATAGAACAAGGCCGGTTCCATATAATTGTGTCCGAGGATGACAGCGTTCTTCTGTGCCTTTAATTCTTCAATCTCAACTGCAATCTCGGCCTTGATGCGCAGTTCCACATCCGGAACGATCTTTTCAAGCCGGGATCTCATTTTCTCGTACATTTCCTGCGTATTCATTTTGCCTCCGCCTCACCCGAATCATGTCCCATGAGAAGCGGGGCAGGGGGTGAGGCTATGTAATCAAAAGATACATCAAACACTTTTGCCGAATGGGTCAGGGCACCAATGGAAATGTAATCCACGCCGGTCTCGGCGATCCGGCGGACGGTTTCGAGGGTAACATTGCCGGAGGCTTCCAGTTTGGCGTGGCCGGCGGCCAGCTTTACGGCCTCGGCCATGCTATCCGGGGTCATATTATCGAGCAGGATCCGCTCGACATGAACTGCCAGGGCTTCACGCACATCCGCAAGCGTACGGACCTCCACCTCGACCTCCAGGCCGCTGGCAGCAGCGCGGGCGCGCTTGACTGCCTCAGTGATGGATCCGGCGTAATCGATGTGGTTGTCCTTGATCAAGATCATGTCATAAAGGCCAATCCGGTGGTTCTGCCCTCCGCCGCGCCGAACGGCCAGTTTATCCATGCTGCGCAAACCGGGGGCGGTCTTGCGGGTATCGAGAATAACTGCCTTCGTCCCGGCAACTGCCTCCACGAAAAGACGCGTCAATGTGGCGATCCCCGACATGCGGCCGAGGAAGTTCATGGCGGTCCGTTCTGCGGTTAGCAGGCTGCGGGCCCGCCCGGAAACCAGGGCCAGCGACTGGCGGTTCTCCACGCGTGAGCCTTCATCAATTTGAGATTGAAAGTCCACCTGAGGATCCACAATCAGATAAACTGCTTTGGCAATATCCAGCCCGGCAATGATGCCAGCCTGTTTTGCAATGATCTGGCCGCGCATGCTGGCTTCCGCCGGGACAATGCTTTCCGTCGTGACATCGCCAGAGCCGATATCTTCGGCCAGCGCTCGCCGGATGGTTTCCATAAGATCAGTGGGGAAGGTCTGGTTGAGTGTCATATTTACGCTTATTGAAGTAATAAAAACAGGCTTAGGCCAAAATTATTCTACCTGTCTTGTCCGATTTGTCAAGACCACGGCTTTTTTAGCAACCTTTTCTGTTTTTTGCCCCAATTCTTACAGGTAAAAATAAGTCCACCTAGAAGTGTGTCTGGGTGGGGAGAAATTTCCTCAAGACTCTGTGCGCTTCACATGCTCTGTGGTAAAAAGGACTCATGGAATTTATGCAAAGAAAGCGAGGTATATATGGCTCAACCACTCCGATGGGGGCTGCTCGGTACCGCCGGTATCAACAGAGCTCTGATCCCACCGCTCCAAACCTCGAAACGCAATAAGTTGATGGCTGTGGCCAGCCGCACTCAGGAGAAGGCAGAAGCCTACGCCCGCGAAAAGAAGATCCCGCATGCCTTTGGATCCTACGAGGCACTGCTGGCTGACCCCGAAATTGATGCTGTTTACATCCCGCTCCCGAACCATCTACATGCTGAATGGACGATTAAAGCCGTAAAGGCGGGTAAGCATGTACTGTGCGAGAAACCCCTGGCGCTCAGTCTGGACGAGGTCGACGCCATAGCCAGCGCGGTCGAAGACCATGGCAGGGCGGTGGCAGAAGCTTTCATGTACCGTACCCATCCACAAATCCTGAAGGTGAAAGAGATCGTCGACGGCGGTAAATTAGGCCGGATCAAAGCTGTACACGGCTCATTCACCTACATGATGGAAGACCCCGACGATATCCGCTTGAGACCAGAGATGGGTGGAGGAAGCATGTGGGATATTGGCTGCTACCCGCTGAGCTACACCCGCTCGGTTCTGGGAACTGAACCGCAGGAGGTCTTTGGCTGGCAGGTTCTCGGTCCAAGTGGGGTGGATGAGACCTTCATGGCCCAATTACGCTTCCCGGAAGATGTGCTGGTGCAATTTGATTGCAGCTTCAGAATCCCTTATCACACCTTCATGGAGTTCGTTGGCGAGGCAGGCACGCTGGTCATTCCTCATCCCTTTACTCCAAAGACAGGGGAGACCATCTATCTGACCATGAATAAAAAGACCCAGGCCATCCCGATCAAAGGCGCGGATACCTATATTGGCGAGGTGGAGGATTTGGCGGACACCATCCTGCTTGGCAAGCCGCCGGTTGTCAGTCTGGCCGACAGCCGCCTCAATATTACCGCCATCCTGGCTCTGCTGGAGTTGGCGAAGAGTGGCAAGCCGGTTTCCATCTAGTCCACTTCCGGGTTCGCCCGATCAGGCAGATTTTTCCCTTTCAAGCCGGTTGTTCAGCAATTTTTGGGAAGTGCCGTAGTACACACGCCCTTACCCTTATTTATTGAGAAGGTACATATTCACTGCGAACGTGGTGAAAAAACTTCCAATAATTCGGCCAATTCATGGATAATTTTATCGGGTTTTTTGATCGGATCTCCTTCAGCGGCAGATGGAGCATCTTTTGGCGTGACAAGCATGGCCATTCCAAAACCTGCCCGATGTGCGCCGACGATATCATTGGCGATCTTGTTTCCAAGATAAGCGCAGCGGGCAGGATCGAGGTGCATCAGGCGGGTGGCCTGCTCGAATAACCCAGGACTGGGTTTGCGAATACCGAATACCGACGAAAGTATGACAACTTCGAATAAATTCTCCAAGCCGCAATTCTCAATGAAGCGGGGCAAATCCGCAGTGGAAGTTGTATTACTGATCACGCCTATCCGGTAGCCGCGTCTTCTCAACTCAATCAGGATATCGGCGGCGCCTGGCTTCAGGATGGAGCGGCCTTTGCAGTTGCGAAATACCAGCATTAACTCAACAGCCTGCGGTTCGATCCGTTCACGTGGCAGATCTGGGGTGATCCACCTGGTCCAGATCTCCGGCTCGGGCAGACTGGTTTCATTTTCGTCCGCCCAGCGGGTATAGGCTTTATAGCGCCGGATTAATTCATCCAGGTAATGAACCGGCGCGCCGGGTTTTCCCAGCATTGCCAATAAACGGTTAACAGACTGCCGCTGCCACACGTCATCGGGGAGGCGCATGCGCAGTGTTCCGTTCATATCAAAGAAAATGGCTTCGATATTACCTTCCAGAGTGGATGAATCCATTCGCGTACGTTCCTTCCAGGACTTCGGGATAAGTGTCTGGTACGAATAAAAAGAGCTTAGAGCTGGCGCAAATGAGTAATGCCCTCCATGGCAGCTGTACGGGGGTCGGGATTGGGCATGAATTCGCCGGAAACCCAGCCCTGGTAGCCCGTATCGTCGAGTGCCTCCAGGATGGATCGGAAATTGAGGTGCCCCGCGCCAGGATACCAGCGGTTGGAATCGGCCACATGGAAGTGGAAGATGCGCTTTCCACACAATCGGATGCTTTGCTCAATGCCCGGCTCTTCAATATTCATGTGGAAGGTATCCAGTAAAAGGCCCAGGTTATCTGCGCCGACTTGCTCCAGGAGGTCCAGCCCCTCGGAGACGGTATGGATGAGATCCGTCTCATAACGGTTGATGGGTTCGAGTGCGAACCGTACGCCTTGCGCAGCGCCCGCTTCGGCACACTCCCGCAGGTTTTCCACGAGATAACTCAAAGACTTTTCATGGGTCTGCCCCTGTGGAGTAGTGCCCCGGATAAGTCCTAGGATGACGACAGCATTAAAGCGGTTGGCCAATGGTATATGACTTTGGATGCGTTCGACTGCGGTTTTCCGCACCGCTGGATCAGTGCTGGTAAACGAAAGCTTTTCCTCCCCCCAGGCCTGTCCGGTGCCGATGGCAGGTACTTTCAGCCTGTGGTCTGTCACGACTTGCTCCATAGCCTCGGCGTCAACAAGACGCGGGTCACGGATGGCAAGTTCAACGCCATCATAGCCCCAGCCGGCAATTCTTGTGATATTCGTTTCCAAATCACCCTTGAAAGCGACTGCCTCGAAACGGGCAGACTGGGTAGAGAGAACAATGGATAATTTCATGATATTAGCTCCAATCCAGAATAGCTTCCATGATATTGCTCCAGGTGAGAGCAATCAATCATTTGGACATTTACATGCCTTTTTCATAGAACTGGCTCATATACATATGCCGGTAAAAACCCTGCTGTTCAATCAACTGGTCATGCGTGCCGCGTTCGATGATACCGCCATCTTTGATGACCAGCAACTGGTCGGCACCCCGTACAGTGCTCAAGCGATGTGCGATTACTACTGCGGTGCGCCCGCGCAGCAGGTTGCGCAGCGCATCCTGGATCAGGCTTTCAGTCAGGCTGTCCACATTCGCGGTGGCTTCATCCATTATCAGGATGCGCGGGTCGGTCAAAATGACGCGGGCGATGCAGATCAATTGGCGCTGGCCCACTGACAGGTTGGCCGCGCCTTCGAGCACACGCGTTTGGTACCCCTCCGGCTTGGCGGCGATGAACTCGTGAGCGTTTGCCAGCCTGGCTGCTCTTTCCACATCATCATCGGAAGCTTCCGGGCGACCGAAGCGGATGTTATCAGCGATCGTACTGGCGAAAAGGAAAGAATCCTGCGGTACCAACCCGATTTGCCGGTGCAGAGAACGCTGGGCCACGCTGCGCACATCCACCCCGTCGATGCTGATCGTTCCGCCGCTGACATCGTAAAAACGAGCGATCAGGTTGCCGATCGAAGTTTTTCCCGCACCGGTCGGACCCACCAGGGCAATTGTTTGTCCTGCTTCGATGGTCAGGCTAAGATCATGCAGCACTTCAGGCAGGTCCGGGCGGTAATGAAAGGAAACGTGATCAAATTTCACATTTCCGAGGATGGGAGGCATATCACCCGCATCAGGCAGGTCTGCCACATCCGGCGGAGTGTCCAGAAGGTTCAGGACCTGTTCCCCACCGGCCATGGCGGTCTGCAATGTGGTAAACATCCGGCTCAACTCTTCCAAAGGCTGAAAAAAGCGCGTTACATACGCCAGGAAAGCCACCAATACGCCCAACGTCACCTGTCCCTGCCCGACCATTCGGCCGCCAAACCACAGAACAATGGCAGTCGAAAGGACTCCCAGGAATTCGATTGCTGGAAGAAAAATGAAGGAGAGGTTCATTGCATTAATGTTGGCCACCCGGTTGGCATCATTGACTTCAGTAAAACGTTCCTGGGTGGAGCTTTCCTGTCCAAAGGCCTGGATCACCCGCACCCCGGCAATGCCCTCTGCCAGGTCACCCACCACCCTGGCAACGCGTGTACGCGTCTCCCGAAATGCAACACGGGCACGGCGCGAGAACCACATCGTCACCAATATCATCAGCGGCAATACCATAAAAGTCAGCAGCGCCAGTTTGGGACTCATGTCCAGCATGATAAAGATGATCCCTGCCAAAACCAGGGTATCTCCGAAGAGTGTGATCACACCCTGGGAGAGCAATTCGTTGATCGTGGCGACATCGTTCATCACACGTGAAACGGTCACACCGACAATGTGCGTATCGTGGTAGCCGAGGGAAAGATGCTGCAGGTGATCGAATAATGCACTGCGTAAGTTCGCCAGGACCCGCTGCCCTACCCAAGAGAGGATGTATTGCAGGCCGGCGTTGGTGATGTAGAGACCGGCAAACGCGGCGGCTGTCAGAAGCGAGACGCGTACCAGTCCAGGCTGGTCGCCTTTCGTAATATATTGATCGACTGCCACCTTGAGCAGGTAGGGCGTCAACAAGGTCAGTGCCGAGACGGCCAGCATTACCACAAAGGCCAGCGCCATTTGCTTTGCGTACGGGCGCAAATAGGCCAGCAGCCTCAGAACCACGCGTGGGTTAAAGATCTGGCCACGCGCATCCTGGCCGGCTGCATATTTGCTGAGTGTGCTCCTGGGTCCCATTCCTGGATTAGAAACGCCACTTCCAAAACCCATAAGCTACCTTTTCTGCCTTCTGCCCGTCTGGTATCGCCGTGAGAGTATCCCTTTCATAACGCTTCCCGAACAGCTTTATCTTTTGGCTTTAGTTGTTGATTGTAGATGCTGTGATAAAGGGGGGAAGTTTTCAACAATTCTGCATGCTGCCCGCGGGCAGCGATTCGACCTTTATCCAATACCAGGATCAGATCGGCGCGCTGCACCGTGCTCAGCCGGTGGGCAATAACGAAAGTTGTGCGCGGCATCCCGGGGCGGTTACTGCGCATAACCTGGTCCAGTGCAAGCTGTATCAATTGCTCCGTCTCAGTATCCACACTGGAGGTGGCATCGTCAAGGATGAGGATACGCGGGTCGGTCAAAATAGCGCGGGCAATTGCCAGGCGCTGCTTTTGACCGCCGGATAGCGTCACGCCACGTTCGCCCACTTCGGTCTCATAACCGTTTTTCATTTGCATGATAAAGGCATGCGCCTGGGCGGCCTGGGCGGCTGCCTCGATATCTTCCTGGGAGGCGTCCGGTTTCCCGAAAGTGATATTTTCTTTGATAGAAGCCGCAAAGAGGGTTGTCTCCTGCAGAACCATTCCGACCTGGCTGCGCAGCGAGAAGAGGGTCGCCTTTTGGATATCGATCCCGTCAATAGTGATACGCCCGGCGGTTGGGTCATAGAACCGAGGAATCAGGTTGACAATAGAGGTCTTCCCAGAACCGGTTGGGCCCAACAGGGCAATCACCTGGTTGGGGAAGGCCTCGAATGAGATATCCTTCAACACATCGCTGGCAATGTTCTTAAGCGCCTGCCGGCTGTAAGAGAACGAGACATTCTCGAAGCGCACATGCCCACGCGGGATGGGGAGGGGCTGCGCTCCGGGTTCTTCAACCACGCCGGGTACCGTATCCAGGATCTCGAAGACACGCGCGGCGGAAGCGGTTGCCATGGCGATCGCCGGGAGGATCATCCCCAGGTAACGCACCGGCGAAACAAGCTGGGCCATATAAGTCGTGAAGGCCACCAGTTCGCCGAGGGTTAGATCGGCCGTTTATCACCATTATCCCGCCGTAAAAAAGGATCGCCACGCTGCCAAGGTTGGCGATCAGGTTCAACAATGGCACGCCAGCCGACTGTAAACGGGCCGAATAGGCTGAAAGGTCGAACCAGCGCCGGTTCTCCACTTCGAAGCGCTCGATCTCCGCCTGCTCCTGGGCGAAGGTTTTAACCACCCTGGCCCCGCGCAGGTTCTGTTCCACCCGGGTGGTCAGAACGGCAAGTTGTTTTTGGATCTGGGCGGAGAGCGGACGAAAGACCCGGCCAAAACGGATCGACTGGAATGCCAGGAGCGGCATGGCAACGATCGCCAGGAGTCCCAAACGCGGATTCATCCAGATCATCACCCCGGCAGTGATCAGCAGCAGGAATAGGCCTTCGACCACGCGAAAGGTTGCCCGACCGGTGAGGAACCGGACCCGGTCTACATCCTGGATGGCACGCGACAGCAAGTCGCCCGCCTCGGACCGGTCGTGAAAAGCGAACGAGAGCCGGGTGATCTGGCGCTGGAGGTCGTTACGCAGATCGTAGGCCACATTTTGTGAGGCGATTTCGGTCCATCTGCCCTGAAAAAAGGTGAACACCCCTTTGAATACCACCAAAATCAGCAAAGTCACGACTGCCACGGTCAGCAATGTGGTATTCCCAACACTGATACCCTTATCGATGATCCAGCGGATAAGCTGGGGTTGGACCATATTAAAGCCGTCGATCAATACCAACATAAGATAGGCGCCGACGGTCAGCTTCCAATGCGGTCGCAGAAAGCCGAAGCAGCGCATCAGTATGCGGGGCTGGGAAGCTGGGATGTTGCTGGCAGGAGATAAAGTCACAGTTTTTTGCCGGTTCGAAAGCGAAATGAACAATAACAACTATTTCTTGTATTGCTTCTTGCACAGGATGGCCACGATCTCACCATTGAAAAGTATGGGAGCCAGTTTCCCCTTCTCCTCTGGCTAAGAGGAGAAGGGGATTATGAGGAAGATGAGAAGAGCCACCTGGGCAGTTATTTCTTATCTGCAACGTAGGTGATTTTGCATTCCGAGCGATCGGTCTGGAGCTTGAGGATATTCTCCGGCAGCTCTTCCAGACTGATCTTCTTGGTGCTCATGGGGGTCATGTCCATGCCGCTGGCCATACACTCGATCACGCGCGGGAAATTGCCATGACCGGAGTGACCCTGTGCGCCAACAATGCGCGCCTTGCGCACCTGCAGCACTTCGCCGGTCACCGGCATCTTGGCATCCGCTCGGGCGGTGACGACCACCGTGCTCAACAAAGTGCGGCCTTCCCAGATGACACGCTCGATGCCGGGATAGACGACCGTCGGCAGGCCGGTGGCTTCCATGAACATGTCGGCGCCCATGCCATCGGTGATCTCGAGCACACGCTCGGCGAAATCTTCCTTGAGCGGGTTGACGTGGTAATCGGCGCCCAATTTGAGGGCCATGGCAGCGCGTTCGGGTTGGGTTTCGGAGATAATGACCTGCGAAGCGCCCGCGCGCTTGAGGATGGCGCAAGCCGCGATGCCGACCGGTCCAGCGCCCAGGATGACAACACGATCACCAGGATGGATGCCGCCGCCGCGCTCGATTGCGGCATTGTAGGCCACGCTGTTTGGCTCCACCAGACTCCCGGCGATGAATAAATCCTCTTCTGAGTAGTTTTTACGCAAAGGTTCCAGGCTCCAGATGGTACGGGAGGGCAGGAGGATGTACCTGGTGTAGGCGCCGTTGACGTTGAAGCCAACCTCATCCAATTGTTCGCAGTGGTTGGGCTGGCCGTCCGCACAGGGCTTGCACTGCCCACACCACAGCATTTCTTCGGAGGTGACTGCTTCGCCGCCTTTGAAGGGCTTGTTGGTGCGCTTGTCACGGGCGTTCCTGCCCGCTTCCACCACCACGCCAGAGAATTCGTGCCCCAGGATGGACGGGAAACCGGTCAGGCCGGGGTAATAAATGTAGCCATCCTGGTCTGCCTGCGCCATGTGGACGTCGGATCCGCAGATGCCGCATGCCTTGACTTCCATCAATACTTCCTCGGGGCCGGGGGTGGGAATGTCATACTCACGGATCTCCAGGCGCGGGTTACGCCAGACCTGGCTGCCCAGGTAGGTCTGGCGGCCTTCGATGTCTTTGGAACCGAGCTTGAAACCAGGCTTGGGAGCCCAGTCTGCGATCAAGGTTACACCTTGCATTTTGCCTTTCATATATTCATCTCCTCATATAAGGATTAGGCACATACAGCACAAAGGGGTGGGAAGGTGATCCACAAGGGATCTTGTTTTTTGCCTTTTTATTTTCTTTGGCCAATTTTGTCCTTTGCGCTCTTTTTTTTCACTACACTTCCGTGCCCTGCCCAATGCGCGGAATTCCATAGACCGGTTTCCAGCCCTCGCTGAGCGGTTCGCGCAGATAGGGTTCCATATCTTTTTCAGTCCGCAGCGTGACTTCCTCCACGGGTGGGACAGTACCGGCCGGGAAAGCCGCCAGAACATCGTCGTTCCACATTGTCAGGTATTTCAGGATGGCCGCCATTGGTCGTTTGGCCTTTTGGGCCACGCCTGACCTGGCTTTGCCGACTACGCCTTCGGGGGTCGCGGCGATCTCGATGGCAAAGTGGCCCTCGCCCTCTGACCAGCGGCTGGGGCGGCCGAACGGGTCAACCGATTTATCAAAGTGACCCTCGGGCAGGTAATTCTTGCCCTCGGTATCCACCGCATAATCCATGTCGACCATCTCGGGGTGCAGCAGCAGGCTGAGAGAGGTCTCTGACTCGTCGGCATGAACGAAGTTGGTGCTCATTTGCCCGCCGCGCTCGGCCGGGCGGAAAAACTCACGCACACCCCGGTGCCAGTCGATCACCCGGAAAATGCCCGGCAGCTGGTAGCGTTTCATGAACTCCTGGACCGCCGACTCCAGCATCCAAAGCTGGCCATGGTTGTTGACAATGATCTGCTTGCGGAAACCATCGTTCCACAGTCCGAGCATAACGTCGATCATCATCTCGCGCACCACGTGCTCGCGTACCACCACCGTCCCCGGCATGCCCATATGGTGGTACGGATGGCCGCCATACATCAGTGGGGGCAGGGCAAGGTTGATCGGGGCGCCGCGCTTGGCGGTGTAACGGCGCACACCTTCGCAGATCGCACTGACGTAGAGTGTATCGGCTGCGCTGGGCAGGTGCTGTCCATGCAGCTCGGTGCAACCAACCGGTATGAAAACAACGTCGTTCTTCTTGCGGTTCTGCTCGACTTTCCAACGGGTGGTTGTCTGGATATAAGAACCAGGGTTGGCCCATTCGACCGGCGAAGGGATGCCGTAGTCGGTCAGGATGGCATCGATCTGCTCATCGCTGGCTTCCCAGACTTCTTTTTTAAGCCGTCCGACGGCATTGTCTTCGAAGAATAAATCGGGCTGGCTTGTGGACAAAAATCCTTGAGGTACCTTTTGATCTGACATTTTTGACTCCTTATAAGATAGGTATGGATCAACAACCAATTGGTTACATTACTGTACAGAAGCCATCTTGGATTGACACAATTCATCCAATCTCACTAATCTTTACCGGCCGGTTCTCGCGCAGAGATTTCCAGGCGGCGTAACCAAGTACCACGGCAGCGCGACCATCCACCCCGGTAGTTGGGGTGGGCTTATCCTCAAGAACACATTTGACGAACTGGCGCACTTCCTCGACATAGCAGGGGGCATAACGCTGCATGAAAAAGTAAGGCGGCTTGGCAGATAGGAAGCCATCCTGGTTGCCTTTCACGGTGACTGTCTCAGCCTCATTATTTGCCAGGGCTGTGCCGTTGGAGCAAAAAACCTCCAGGCGCTGGTCATAGCCATAGACCGCCTTGCGGCTGTTGTCGATGGTCCCTACCGCGCCGTTGGCGAACTTGAGAATAACTACGTCCGTGTCGATATCGTTGAATTCCTTCAGTTTCGGCTCGATCAGCACGCCGCCGGCGGCGTAGATTTCCTGTACCTCGCCGAGCTGGAAGCGAATCATGTCGAAATCGTGAATTGCAAGGTCAAGGAATATCCCGCCAGAGACGCGCAGGAACTCCATGGCTGGGAAATCGGGATCGCGGTTGGTAATCCGCAGGATACATGGACGCCCGATCTCGCCCGATGTAACGATCTCCTTAACACGCTGGAAACTCTTGTCAAAACGACGGTTGAACCCGACCTGCAGCTTGACCCCGGCTTCTTCCACGGCAGCCAATGCCTCATCAATTTTGTCCAATTCGAGGGCCAGTGGCTTTTCGCAGAAAATATGCTTGCCTGCCGCGGCCACATCTTTCATAATAAATGCATGTGTGTCCGTGCTGGAGGCGATCAAGATGGCTTCGATATCCGGGTCGGCCAGCAACTCGTGGTAATCTTTGACCACCCGCTGAATGCCACACTCGTCCGCGACGGCCTGGGCGACCTCCAGCCGAATGTCACAGACCGCAACCAGGTCTGCTTCGGGGATCTGCCGGGCAATGTTGCGGACATGCACGCTGCCCATGCGTCCTGTGCCGATTACGGCAATCTTCACTTTTCTAGTCATTTCAGCCTCTCTTTATTCAAAATATTTTTTCATGGATCTTATTCGATCTGAAAATGCGGCGAGAGCACCTTGATGGCTGCTTCGCGGGCTTTGAGCGCCAATACCTGGGGATCCCAATTCCAATACTCAGGCCGGAACAACTCGACCGCGCATGGTCCATCATAGCCGATACGCTTCAAGCGCTTGCAGATCTCATCCAGCGGTACCATGCCCAAACCTGGCAGGAGCCGTGTGTCATCCCGAATGGCTTCCTTCGGAGTATCCTCAAGATCATCCAGATGAAATGCAAAGATACGGCTGGGATCCAGTTGGTCGAGTTCGCTCATTTGCCCGCCGCCACCGAAAAAATGGGCTGCGTCAATAGTCAAACCGACGTTTGCGCGGTCCACTTTTTGGATGATCTCAAACGCAGCGCGCGGCGTACGGACACTGCACCACCCAAAACCCAGGAATTCAAACGATAATTTAATTTGATAGAGGCGGGCAATGTCGCTCAAGTCACGCAACACCTCAACATACTCGGCGAAGATGTCTGCCCAGGGCAGATCGCGGTCTGGCAAAGGGCTGGGCACAACGATGACGCTCGGACACCCGATCGCTTGTGCGATCTTGCCCAGTTCATGTAAACGCGCTTGAACCTGGGAATACTCACTGCCACGAAACGCAATAAACTCTATCGAGTTGAGTGCGAGCGGCATTACGTTATGATTTACAAACAACGCATTGAGATCGGACAGCGAGTGAACTGACAGGTAGCGATCCAATTTTTTTGCCCACACTTCAAGTGTCTTGAAACCGGCGTATGTGCTGACTTCGACATCACGTTCGAGGTCGCTCGTCATCGTTGTTGCACCATGGAAGGCCAATTGCATCGGTCTCCTTTCTGCCTGGCAAATGTCAGTTACACTGCCAAGCCAATGTGGTTTATGAACAGTTCTTGCGCCAATGGATCATGAGCAGATAGGTTCACCCGGAGGGGGTTTTTGCAAGGGATTTACATCTTCATCACGATCTTCATGGCGCTTTTTGGATGATGCTGGAGTGTCTTCAGATCCAATCCAAGCAGGTCAAAGGCGCCGAGACCTTCATCAAATGGGATGACTTTGGTGAAGAACGGTCCCATATTGAGACGGTTTTCCTGGTACAGCCGGATGGAAGGCACCATGGTGTTCTGGCCCAGATACAGGCCCAGGATCTTGGTGGCCCAGCGGGTTACCTCATTGGGGGTAATCGTCGACTGGATGGATGAATCCATCCCGAAAGGCAACACCTTTCCACCCGGAGTGACACACTGGAGCGCCTGACTCGAGAGCGTTGCCGGTGGCTTCGATAACGATGTCGGCCTTGCGCCCATAGGTAAAGTCGGTGATCTTCTGGACCACGTCCACTTCATTTGGGTTCCAGACCGTGAGACCGCACTCCTTCGCAACGCTGATGCGGAATGGGTCGATTTCGGTTACAGCCACCTTGGCGGCTATGTTCTTGGCAAACTGTGCGAATAAATAGCCTATTGGACCAAAGCCGATGATCATGACGTACTCATAAGGCAGCATCAGCAGGGTGTTCATGCCGTTAACCACTGTGGCTAATGTCTCGACCTGTGTACCCAAGATATCATCGATACTATCCGGTACAACGAAACATTGTTTTTCCGGGACAAGACAATACTCAGCATAGCCGCCATCCCGCATCACGCCCAGGGCGGTGGTCTTGATATCCTCGCATTGGCTGGTGAGGCCCATGCGGCAGAACGAGCAGAACCCACAGCGGATGTTATTGTCAATCGCCACCCGGTCTCCAAGCTTGACGTGCTGGACATGCGTTCCGATTTCGATGACTTCGCCGCAAAACTCATGGCCGATAATCGTATTTGGTCTGAAATGGTGCTTGCCCTCGATGATCTTGATGTCCGAGCCGCAGATACCCACAGCCTTGACCTTGAGAAGCACATCATCCGGATCCTTGACATGCGGGATGGCTTTTTCCTCGAAAACGAGGTTGCCTACTTCCTTGATCACGTACGCTTTCATCTTTTCCATGGTTTGTCTCCTTTACAATCGAATGTATGCTCTTATTGGAGTTTGCACACGTGTGCATAAAATTACAAAAAATGACAGGGGCGATTATTTCCAAGACCGGGTTGATATCTCAATCCCGAAATCCTGCCCCTGCCAGGGTGCTATCTCTGGATGCGCGCCGAGCCGCCTTTGGCAAAGGTCCGCACCTGCTCAACCGTTGCCATGGTCGTATCGCCCGGGAAAGTGGTTATCAGTGCGCCATGCGCCCAGCCCAGGTTCAGGGCCTCCTGTTCCGGTTCGCCGGTCAGTAGTCCGTAAAAAAGACCCGCTGCAAAACCGTCTCCGCCGCCAACCCGATCATAAACATCCAGTTCGCAGGTGGGAGAGATAAACGTCTGGCCATTGATCCAGGCAACTGCACCCCACGAATGGCGATTGGTGGAATGGACTTCACGCAAGGTGGTCGCGACCACCTTGATTTGCGGGAATTTCTTCACGACCTGGTCAATCATGCCAAAGAAGGCGCTCGGATCGAGCTTGGATTTAGCCGCCACCTGTGGGCCGGAGATGCCCAGGCCCATTTGCAGATCCTCCTCGTTACCAACCAGAACATCCACATTCTCTACGATCCGTCCGATGACAGATTGGGCACGCTCGGGACCGCCCCAGATGTTCCAAAGCTTGGCGCGATAGTTCAGATCGAACGAGATGACGGCCCCGGCCTGCCTGGCGGCCTGCATGCCTTCTATGATCACCTGGCCGGTCGTTTCCGAAAGGGAAGCGAAAATCCCGCCACTGTGCAGCCAGCGCACCCCATTTGATAGGATCGCTGGCCAATCGAAGTCACCAGGTTTGAGCTGGGCGGCGGCCTCGTTGGCACGATTGTAGAATACGACCGGTGCGCGCACACCAAAGCCGCGGTCGCTGTAAATGGTAGCCATGTTGGGACCATTGACACCATTATGCTTGAAATGCTTGTAAAAGGGCGTGATTCCCATGGTGCGAACCCGCTCGGCAATCAGATCGCCGATGGGATAATCAACGATGGCTGAGACCAGGCCGGTGCGCAAACGGAAACAGTCGGACAAGTCGGCGGCAACGTTGTACTCCCCTCCGCTGGGGTAGACATCCCAGGAGGTCGCCTTACTGAATGGGACGATCCCTGAATCCACACGGTGGTTGAGTGCACCCAGGGAAACCAGGTCCAGCGCTCCATGCTGGGGGAATGTTCAGACCGTATTTCATGTATGTCCTCCTTATGGTTATGCCATCCACTCGGTGTGGAAAGTGCCGGCGCGATCGGTCCGCGGTAAGTGTGGGCACCGAAGTAATCGCGCTGGGCCTGGGTCAGGTTGGCTGGCAGGCGCTCGCTGCGGTAGGCGTCAAAGTAGCTGAGCGAGGCGCCCAACGCCAGCACAGGGATGCCCATCCCGACCGCCGTCTGCACCACAAAGCGCCAGGCTGTCCTGGCGATTTTCAACCGCCGCCCGGAATGACTCATCCAGAACAGATTGACCAGCACCGGATTACGCTGGTAAGCAGACATGATGTCGCCCAACAGGTCGGCGCGGATGATGCAGCCGGCCCGCCAGATTTTAGCGATCTCGCCCATTTTCAGGTCATATTTGAATTCGTCGGAAGCGATCTTGAGCAGGCCCAATCCCTGGGCATAGGAGGTGACCTTGCTGGCGTATAAGGCCTGGCGGGCTGCCTCGATCAGTTCCTGCCGGTCGCCCTTGTATTCCAGCTGCAGGGCCGCGGATCAGCTTGCTGGCTGCTACGCGCTGCTCTTTCAGGCTGGAAAGAATGCGGCTCTCCACGGCGGCATTGATGGTGGGGATGGGCGCGCCCACATCCAGGGCGTTCTGAGAAGCCCATTTGCCGGTGCCCTTCTGCTGGGCCTCGTCCAGGATCAGATCAAGCAGCGGGTGACCGGTTTCGTCGTCCCTTTTCAGGAATATTTTGGCAGTAATCTCGATCAGGTAGGATTTCAGCTCACCTGTGTTCCAATCTGCAAAAATTTCATGCAGTTCCTGGCCCGAAAGACCCAGGCCGCGGGCGAGCAGGTCGTAAACCTCGGCGATCAATTGCATATCGCCGTATTCGATCCCGTTGTGTACCATCTTGACATAGTGGCCGGCGCCACGCGGCCCCATGTATTCCACGCAGGGCTGGCCATCCTCGGCCTTGGCGGCGATGGCCTGCAGAATGGGCGCGACCGCTTCCCAGGCGGATCGCTGGCCGCCGGGCATGATGGCCGGCCCCCACAGGGCGCCCTCTTCCCCGCCCGAAACGCCGGTGCCGATGAAGTTAAACCCTTCGGCTTCGAGTTCTTTGTTGCGACGTTCGGTATCCAGGAAGAAGGAGTTGCCGCCATCCATCAGGATGTCACCCGCTTCCATATGCGGCTTGAGGTGGGCGATGGCGCTGTCCACCGGCGCACCGGCCGGGACCATCATCAGAATGCGGCGGGGCTTTTCCAGGGCAGCCATCAAGTTCGGAGGGTGAGTCCACGCCGATGATTTGCTTACCGGAGCCAGGCCCATCCAGGAAGGCTTTGGTCTTGGCGGGGTCCAGATCGTACCCGGCCACCGGGAAACCATTCCGTTCCATGTTGAGGGCCAGGTTGTGACCCATCACACCCAATCCGACTACTCCAATTTTGTATTTCATATTATTCTCCAGGGTCGTAAAGATCCCACAGATGCTCAAGGTTTGATACGGAATAACATCTCGCCTGCGCGCGGAACGAGCAAAATCCCTTCATCTTCGCGGTCAGCCCACTCGTCCGGGTGAACTGCAGCCGGGTCGAGGTAACCCAGGTTGATGCGCTGGCAGTGTTCTTGCGGGATGCCAGTCGCCAGTGTGACGCTGATGCGGGGAGTCTCGACGCCGGTCGCGGCATCGTATTGACCCAGACCTTTCAGGTGGGTCGAATGAGCCAGCACGCCGCCCGGATAATCCTTGAATTTATCCCATTGCTTCATGAAATAATCCCGGCAGTGATAGCCGATCTCGTCCAAAAGCTTGCCGTGGGTGTAACTGACCTCAGTGATGTGGGGGGCATAGATGACCACCTCGCCACCATCGGCTACGACCGGTTCCACCTTGTACATGCCTTTGGCGGCTGTCCATAGATCATCGTACATCTCCGGCATGACCGACAGGACACGCTGGAAAGGTTTATCCACGTACGTGATGTGTTTCTGTGCTGAGAAGGTCTGCCGCAGCCTGCCAGGCTTCTTCCGGGGAGCCGAAATAGATCCCGGACAGGCCGGCATGGGTGACGACCAGGCTGAAGCAGGCTTTGGGACGATCGATCAAAGCGGCAGCCCGGTCAATGACCGCGCGCACCGGAGTGTAGCCCGGTGCCGATCACCTTGTAATTGGTGATGACCGCACCCAGCCAGTGGGTGAAGTTGATGATCTCCGGGCCGGCAATGCCAGGGAAGAAATACTTGTTGCCTCCGGAAAAGCCGACCACCTCGTGAGGGAAAACCGGTCCGCAGATGATGATCTGGTCATAATCGAAGATCAGGCGGTTGAGGCTGACCGGTACGCATTGCCGCATCAATCCGTCGGTAATGTGAATCAATATCGCTCGGAGGAGATGGCTCCAATGCAGGTGAACTGATCCGGATCATTCCACTTGTGATTGAAGATATGACTGTTCACCTGCCAGGCCGTTGACCACCTGGCGGCCCACCAGTCTGCTCAATTGGGCATCGTTCATGGGCTGGTGTGTCCCCAGCGCCACCAGGTAATCCAAAGCGCTTACGCGCGGGCCGAGGAACTGGTCAAACAAGCCGAACATGAACGGCATGGGCATGCTGCGCGTGCCATCCGGGATGATGATGAGCACACGCTTACCATCCACAGGCAGCGTGCTCAGAGCTTCGCCCACCAAGGCGCTCGTTTCGTCATCCGTCAGGATCCGGTCGGAAAATCCTTTGCCAATCAACATAGCCGTTACACTCCACTGAAAGCGGAAAACCCGCCATCCACCGGGACAACGATACCGGTGACGAAAGCCGAGGCCGGCGAAAGCAGCCATAGGACCGTGCCGATCAGATCGTCCGGAGTGCCAAAGCGGCCCATGGGGGTGTGGCTGAGGATGGATTTGCCGCGTGGCAGTCAACTCGCCGGTGTTTTTATCGGTCAGCAGGAAGCGATTCTGCTCGGTCAGGAAAAAACCGGGAGCGATCGCATTGACACGGATTTCCGGCGAATATTCCTGCGCCATGTGGACGGCCAGCCATTGGGTGAAATTACTCACCCCCGCCTTGGCGGCGGAATAAGCCGCGATGCGGGTCAGAGGGCGGAATGCATTCATGGAAGAAATGTTCAGGATGACGCCTGATTTTTGCTCTGCCATCATCCTGCCAAACACCTGGCACGGTAGGATGGTACCCATCAGGTTCAGGTCAAAAACCCAGCGCAGGGCGTCTGCAGGGCAGATCGAAGAAACGCTGATCCGGATTGGTGGTGGCAGCCGGCTTGTTGCCACCCGCACCATTGATCAGGATGTCCACGCGGCTGAATTTAGAAAGCACGGTCTGGGCCGCAATTTCCACGGCTAGCCTTGTCAAGCACATTGCAGGCCACGCCGATGGCATTTCCACTACCTGGAGCGGATTTTTACTGCCAGGCATTCGGCGGCCTCAGCGTTCAGGTCCAGAACGGCGACTTTCACCCCGCCAGCAGCCAACCTTTCGCACATGGCTGGCGCACAGTACACCCGCGCCCCCGGTTACAACCGCAATTTTGCCTGCAAGGTCAAAGGAACTTTGAATATTGGCAGTATCCATATCGCACCTATTCCAAAGCGAAGAGGGTCAGATGGCGGACGAAATGTTTTTCAAGATTGGCGGCGTAAGCTTCTGGGTTGGCGCGCAGGAAATCCATGAACCGGGTACGGAAACGCCAATCGCCCAAGGCCGTTTTATCGGTCAGGACCGAGCCAAAGGTCACATGCAGGATTTCACGGGCATCGAATTGATCGAGCAGTGCCGGCCAGTTACTGACTGAATTTGGCAATGGGGCACGCTTAAGTTCTGCCGAGACGTGGTAACTGACCCGGTCAGTATTGTAACGCTCAGGTGCAAATTCGTAGATTTCCCGGAAGAAGGATGGATCAACTGCGGCGATTGTGCGCAGAGCTTCGAGATAACTTGTCCCGGCGGTCTTAAGATGGACCAGGCCGCCCGTATGGCGGGTGGCAATGGGATAGATGCTGAACTTATCCGAGCCGGAATGCAGGCTGAGTTTGTATGGGCCAAAATGCCGGGCTATAGCGGCATGACCAGCAAAGTCGGTTTCAAAAGCAGCCAGGTCACCGATATAATCCACACCTTTTTCAAAGCGCCCGACGTAACGCGGCGCCAGACTGATCCATTTCACGCCCAACCTGTTCAGCTCGCTGGCAATATAGATATGTTCGGCGTGCGAGGTGGGCTGTTCAGTCTCATCCACAGAGACTTCAAACTCAAACGGTCGTGTACCGGCAGCCTGTACCAGATGCTGATACATGTCTGCCACGTGAGCAACCGCATTACCGTACTTGACGGCTGCTTTTAGCAGGGTAGGTTCGTCAAAGGTAATTGACAGGTCTTCAATGATAAAAGTCTTCCCAAGCAAGCCGGAAGACTTTGACACTCACCTCGCTCGGGCAACACGGTGGAAAGTTCGCGCAATTCGCCCAGGCTGGCGGACTCGGCATGGTTATTTACATGATCCCCGGGGTCGACTGTGAAGAAGGTGTAACCGGCTGCCAAACAGGCATCGATATCGGCCGGGGTCTTGAGGTGGTCGGCGTCTGCGCCAAATCCCTCCTGCCAGCCTTCCTGGAAAATCCCCCAAGTGGCATCATCCATCACCTGCTGGGGTGTGCGCCCGTGCGGGTCATCTCGCGGATGGACTGCTGGGCGAAGATCGGTGCAATCCTGCCACCGGCAGCGCGGCAGGCGCGTACATGGCCAGGCGTTGCCAGACCAATTCGGTCGCCCAATCCAGCAGAGGTCTGCAACCCGAGCGGACGCGGCAGGAGCCAGGCCAGGTGGGATCGAAGCGCAGCGGTGTTCTTGGGCGTTAGGGCGCACAGGCTGAGCGTACCGACGCCAAGTTCGGTCCGCTCGCCTTCGAAATCAACCGGAGGCAGATCGGCCAGTACGGCCAACCTGTTCCCATGCTCTGTTTTTGCCAGCCCGAATTCGATGCCATCCTGGATGGTCAGCGAGTGAGGAAAAAGATTTAGGTTGGAAGATGTCAGATTGGTCATTATGCTCCTCAAGCAGGTCTGGCCGTTGAAGCGCGGACGAGCAGACTGCCTTTCAAGGTCTGTATTTTGGGGCCAGCGCTTTCTTCGCTTCCATTGAGCAATCCAAGCACAAGGCGGGCTGCTTCGGCTCCGATGAATTGTTTGGGCTGGTCAAATGTAGTCAGAGGGGGATTGGTGTATGCGGAAAAGATGATGTTGTCGAACCCGGCAACGGATATCTGCGCCGGGACATGAATACCGGCTGATTGCAGACCCTGCAAAACGCCGAATGGCGATCATATCGTTATAACAAACCAACGCGGTGGGGAGGACCGGGAGAGTAAGGAAATGTCCCAGCCCGGACAGACCGTTTTCAGGGCGGCCGCCCGGGACCTGGTGAATGAAGGAGGCTGGGACGGTAATTCCGGCCAAATCCATCTCCTGCTGGAAACCAGCCTGCCGGTCAAATGTGCTGCGCCCGGCGTTCGCATTGCCAAGATAGGCTATTTTGCGGTGTCCCAGTTCGATAAGGTGGCGGGTTACCTGGCGGCTGCCGTCCACGTCATCGTGGTAGATGGAATAGCGATATTGCTCGGCGGCCTGATTGTTGACCATTACAATGGGTACGCCAAAGCTGGCGAGTTGGCGGCTCTGTTCGGTGCTGACCGGAGTGGAGCAGATGATAATTCCATCCACCCGGCGTTCGACCATATCCTGAACGATGGTCTGCTCATGCTCATGATCCTGCTGCGAAGCGGCCATGAACAGGCTGTAGCCGTGGGCCTGAGCCACTTCTTCGATACCCTGCAGGATCTCGCTAAAGAATGGGTCGTCGATGTTGCGGATGATGACGCCCAGCGCCTGCGAACGGTTGGTCTTCAACGTGCGGGCAGCTGCACTTGGACTGTAGCCCATTTCTGAAGCAATTCTCCGGATATGTTGTGTTGTTTCGGCGGATATCAACGTGCTGCCTCTCAGACGCGCGCGAGACGGTGGTGTGAGCAACGCCGGCCTGCTTGGCAACATCCTTGATTGTAACTGGCATCCGGGCTCCTTCAAGCTGGTCAAAATGCACACGTGTGCAAGGATTTTGGATAGTTTACACAATTCTCTAGAATTAAGTCAATCCTTTGAAAGAGTACTTGCATTATTTGTGAAAATGATGTATTATTTGCAAATGAAAGCAATATTTCAAAACCTGTTTTTTTGAAATTACAGTAAAAGTGAAACCATTGCAACGAGGAAGGTAAAACCGATATGAAAAAGAACACCGACATTGAAGCCATTTTCCTGGATGTTGGCAACACACTACGTATCGTCATCCCAGATGAAGCGTTTATAGCCCAATCCAAACAGCAATTGGTCGAGTTAACCGGTGCGAAAATGTCACCGGAAGCGTTACACGAGTTATTAACAGAAAGATATAAGGTCTTGCGGAAGCGGGCGAAAGAGAAATTAATTGAAGCCTCCGAAAAGGAAATGTGGACCAAATGGATGCTGCCGGATTTTCCAACAGATAAGATTGCCCCGTTGTCCTCGAAGTTGACCCGCTTGTGGCGAGATTGTGACGGGCGCCGGGTGCCACGTCCGGATGTCAAGAAGGTGGTGATTGAATTAAGCAAGCGCGGCTATCTTCTGGGTCTCATCGCAAATACGATCACAGAGACCGAAATTCCGGATTGGATGGAATCGGATGGTATCAGCAGTTATTTTAAAACGGTAATACTCTCGTCAAAAGTGGGAATCCGAAAGCCCAACCCTGAGATCTACTGGGAGGCGGCCCGCAGGATCGGTATTGAACCGGCGCATTGCGTTTATGTGGGTGATAACCCGGTCCGGGATTTCGAGGGCACGCGCGCGGCTGGTTACGGAATGTTTATCTTATTTTATGAGCCGGCAACGCAAGCCAAGGAGCCTCCCACCGGCGAGATCAAACCCGATTATGTCATCCATGAATGCAGCGACCTGCTGGACATATTTCCACAGCGGTGAATGGAGAAAATATGCTCCCAAACATCGAAGGTATTTTTCTTGACCTGGGCAACACGCTGCGTATCTTGATCAAGGATGAGGCGCACATGGCGCGGGCACGCCAAAAAATTGTTGAATTGGTGGGTACAGACGAAAACCCTGTGACCTTCTGCGCCAAACTGGACGAGCGTTACAAGGTCTATCGTAAATGGGCATTCGAGAACCTTGCCGAAGCTCCAGAATCAGAAATGTGGACGCATTGGTTGACACCCGAATTTCCTGCCGAGAAGATCGCTTCTTTAGGAGGGGAATTAACTTTTCAATTCCGCCAGTCGATGGGACGGCGGGTGGTGGTAGACGGGGGAAAGGATGTGGTGATCGAACTGCATAGGCGCGGATATACCCTGGGTATCATCAGCAATCTTATTGGCACACGCGAGATTGCGGAATGGATGGAAGAAGATGGTTTTACGCCATATTTTCAGGCAGTGGTGCTTTCTTCCATTTATGGAAAAAGAAAACCGGACCCATCCATCTATCACGAAGCCACTCGAAAAGCGGGGGTCGAACCGGTGAATAGTGTGTATGTAGGCGACAACCTTAAGCGCGATGTCACAGGTTCGCGAGAAGCCGGATTTGGGATGGTGATCATCATGATCTCCCCTGAAGAACTGGCTGAAGCCACCATCACCGATGAGAACCGGCCGGATATGTTTATTCATAAGTTTCGACAACTACTGGATGTTTTTCCCCCACGCAAATAAAAGGAGGTCCTATGCCCGCCAGCCATCCTCCCCGTGGTGCGACCGCCCTCGCTGGATGCGTAAAAGCTCTGTACGCCGAAGGGCAAACAGATTACTCTCTGGAACCGCTCGTTCTGGCTGACAGTGCAGGAACGCCGCTTGGCCGGATCCAGAACGGTGACACGGTTATATTCTGCTGCCGCCGTGGTGAACGCGAAGTTGAGCTTACAGAAGCTTTTACTGAAGCAGGGTTCAGCCATTTTCCGCGTTCCGATCTTCGGAATCTGAAATTTATTTTACTGACTCTTTATCACGAGAAATTCAAGGATCTGCCGGTTGCCTTTGCCCCTTCGAAGATCAAGGACACACTTGCCGAGACGGTTAGCCGCGCAGGACTACGCCAGTTGCATACATCCGAGTCTGAAAAATTTGCACACGTCACCTTTTTCTTCAATGGTGGCAATAACCAGCCTTTCGCCGGGGAGAATGACATTTGCATCGCCTCCCCCAAGGGTATACCTTTCGACCAGATACCGGAACTGAGCCTGCCGCAGGTTGTTGAACAGGTGCAGCTTGGCCTGGAAATGAAATACGATTTGATCGTGACCAACTTCGCCAACGGCGATGTGATCGGGCATACTTCCAATAACGAAGCCAAGATCCAGTGCGCCAGCCTGGTCGACTATCGGCTTGGGCAAGTGCTCGAAGCGGCTAAAAGAGCCGGGTATGTGACTCTCATCACTGCTGACCACGGCAACCTTGAAGAAATGACCAATCTTGATGGCACAACCAATGTATCGCATACAACCAACCTTGTGCCATTCATTTTAATCGACCCTGCCTGGTCTTCGACTGCATGCACCCGGGATGGGAAATTATCCGACCTGGCACCGACAATTTTGTCTGCCCTCGGAATCCAACAGCCGGACAGCATGAAAGGCGATACTCTCGCACCTGGCTACAATTGGGGCGGGAAACGACGCGTACTTCTTATCATCCTGGATGGATGGGGTCTGGGCAGGAAAGATGGCACCAATCCAATATTCCTCGCAGATACACCGGTTTGGGATGATTTGGTCAGGAATTATCCTTACAGCCAATTGAAAGCTGCCGGGGAATGGGTAGGATTAAAGGCAGGCAAGGCTGGAAATTCAGAAGCCGGTCATATGAATATCGGCGCCGGTCGCGTGGTTCCGCAGGATGATGTCCGTCTTGACCAGGCCTTGCAGGATGGTACGTTTTATACCAATGAGGTTTTTCTCCAGGCGATTGAGGATGTAAAGGAAAGCGGCGCCAACCTCCACCTGATCGGCCTGCTGACGGAAAAAAGCTCGCATGGCTCGATAGATTATCCTCTGGCGCTATTAAAGATGGCTAAAAAGCATGGGTTGGAAAAAGTGTTCCTGCATATCATCTTCGACGGGCGAAGTACAGAGCCCGGCAGTGCACCAGCGTACCTTGAAAAACTTGAAGACCAGATCAATGAGATAGGAGTCGGGCAGGTCGTCTCCGGGGTGGGGCGGGGATTCGCACTTGACCGGGACGGTAACTACACCAGGATTCAACGTGCCTTCGAAGCTTTTGTGAACGGTGTTGGAAAAGCCTCCAAAGCGAGATAAAGGATGGGAACTTATGGATTTTGAATTCCTCCAAAAATTGATCACTCCGGCCAAGACCAAAATTGCCATGATCATTATGGATGGATTGGGCGGTCTGCCGCTCGAACCGGGCGGGAAAACCGAATTGGAAAGCGCGCACACGCCTCATCTGGATGCACTCGCGGAGATATCTGCCCTGGGTCTTTCGGAACCGGTCGGACCTGGTATCACTGTGGAGAGTGGTCCTGGCCATCTTGCCATTTTTGGTTATGACCCGCTCCAGTTCAGGATCGGGCGTGGCGTGTTGGAGGCGGTTGGTGTCGGAATCGACTTGGGGCCAAACGATGTTGCGGTACGCGGCAATTACTGCGCAGTAGACGCGGCTGGGGTAGTGATGGATCGGCGCGCCGGACGCATAGCCACTAACGTGAGCAGAGAACTCTCCAGGCTTCTGTCAACTCAGGTTGAAGATGTCACTTTCCTGGTGGAAACAGTCAGAGAACACCGCCTGGCTATCGTCATGCGCGGACCCGGATTGAGCGCCGATGTAACCGGCTCCGATCCACTGAAGAACGGTCATAAGCCGTTGCCTATACGTGCCCTCACACTGGAGGCTGAGAAAACAGCGAGTGTGGTGAACCAATTTGTGGAAAGAGCATGCCAGGTTATCGGAGCTTATTCTCCGAAACCACCCGCAAATATGCTTATCATGCGTGGTTTTGACAGTTACCCCAAATTTCCATTGTTTCCAAACTTGTTTGGTTTACGCGCGGCCGCCATCGCGGTGTATCCAACCTATCGCGGGATCGCCAAGCTGGTTGGTATGCAGGTGTTGCCGATTGATGGAAGCACTGCGGCGGACGAATTCTCAACCCTGGAAAAGAACTGGAATGACTTTGACTTTTTCTACCTGCATATTAAGGAAACGGATCTTGCCGGCGAGGACGGCGACTTTGCCCGCAAGGTGAACATCATCGAGGAAGTGGACAGTTTGATGCCGCGTTTGATGGCGCTTAAGCCGGATGTGGTCATCGTCAGTGGAGACCACTCCACACCGGCGGCGCTCAAAGGGCATTCCTGGCATCCTGTCCCGACGTTGATCCATGGCAAATACGTGCGGGCGGATGGCATTGCCGAATTCGGGGAACATGCCTGCGCGCACGGCAGCCTGGGCGTCCTGCCGGCCAAGCATATCATGCCGATCGCCCTTGCCAATGCCCAACGCCTGGCTAAATTTAGTGCCTGAATTGATGAGTTGTCAGTAGATTTTCCTGGCAGAATTACTGATATTAACTCACCTTTTCGATTATTCTCTCAAGAACCAGATCTTCCCAACTCTTAGAAAAATGGATACTTGCATGACCACAATAGATTTGAATGACTCGAATGCTTTTTCGGAAGTTCTTTTTGAAAAAATGAAACAGATCAATCCGGGCATTTCGGATTTGGAACTCTATGAATTTCGCTACGGGCTGAACGATCTGATTCCCGAAAAAGGCTGGGGATTCGTAAAACTGGATCCGAAGGAAGAAATTGAAAAGCGCCTAAACAGCCGTGCTTTCTACGATGCCATCCAGATTAAACCAAAAGTGGCTGACCGGATTGTGCTTGATGAACAGATTATCCGGCTGGCGCAGATGCTCTTTGTCGGCCTGATCACTGGTGAGTATGAGCAGGACTGGATAAAGATGCATTTCTACTTCGATATTCGGGGCTTTTACTTCCTGCACCGAACGCTCTATTTTACGGAAAATGTGCTGGCGCATTTTGGCGGGAGACCGTTCAAACAGTTCGAGCAAAAACAAAAGCACTTTGAGCGGCATCAGGCTCTGGGGTATAAGGATTTCAAAGAAGCAAATGCCGATATAGATGCGCTTTTCATCGAGAGCGTGAAGAAGATCATTGCGTTCCGCGGAACTCCGATCCTGCTTGCCATTGCCGGGCCGACCGCTGCCGGCAAGACCGAGATCGTCGAACGTCTGCGCAGCGCTTTTGAGCAGGCGGGCCAGCAAGTCACCTCCATCGAACTGGATAATTTCCTGACCGACCGGGAATACCGTGAGGCGAAGGGTATTCACTCGGAAGGCAAGCGAGCCATGCATTTCGAACTCTTCAAGCAAAGCCTGGAAGATATCACACACGGGAAAAAGATCAGCATCCCCCGTTATGATACGGTATATGGCACTTCCAGCCATGACCTGGACGGCAACTTGAAACCGGAGGGTGTACCGATCGAGATCGAACCGGCCGACATAATATTTATTGAAGGTAATTTTCCCTTTTTATTGGAGGAAGTTGTCCCATTTGATTGGCATAAAAGTGGTTTACCTGACCGACGACCCCGTTCGAATCAAGCGCAAATGGAAACGCGACATTGACTATCGCAAGAAATATGATCCTTCCTATCTCCGAAACCGGTTTTTCAAAGATCAATTCATCATGGCCCAGATCGCCTATTTACCTCAAATGGAGGTCTGCGATATGACCGTCGACACCACCGGCGCGGCCCTGTGGGTGACGCCTGAAATCTCCAAGATCCTGATGGCAGTCTGATAGGAATACACATGTCTGGGACGGATAGGTTGTACACCCCGGAAATATTTTCTGCATTTCTCTTTGAGGCAATGAAGCGTATCAACGCAGGAATCGAGGAACTGGAGTTGTATGAATTCCGCTACGCGCTTGACAATATACACCCTGAGGAGGGTTGGGACTCAGTGGTATTGGACAAGCAGGAGGAGATCGAACGACGAATTGGTCAGCCGTGATTTCTATACGCGCATCCAACTGAGACCCCGGGCGGGTGACAGGATTGTGCTGGATGAAAATATCCTCTGCCTGACCCGCATGCTTTTTACAGGTCTTGTGAGCGGAAAATATCCTGAAGAGTGGTTGAGGAGACATTTTTATTTCGATATAAGAGGTTTTTACTTCGTACCTCGAACGGTCTATTTTACGGAGGCAGTGCTGGCCCATTTTGGAGGAAAACCATATAAATCTTTCGAACAAAGACAAAAACGCTTTGAACGCCTTCAGGAGATTGGTTACAAGGATTTCAAGGAAGCAAATTCGGAGATCGACCAGGCTTTTATCGAGAGTTTACAGACACTCATTGATGCACGTGGCCTTCCCTTGATAATCACGCTTGCCGGACCCACTGCGGCAGGCAAGACTGAGATAACGGAACGCCTTCTCAAACGGTTTGAACAAACAGGGAGAAAATCCACCACCATTGAAGTGGACAATTTCCTGCTCGATAGGGAATATCGCGACGATAAACCGATGGGGAAAGAATCGACTCATTTTGGACTGTTCATGCGCAGTCTTGAGATGATTCTTCAAGGGAAAAAGATCACCATCCCCAGGTATGATTTTGTTTACGCCACTTCCAGTCATGATCTGGATGGCAACTTGAAGCCCAGATTGCATTCCCCTTGAAATTGAACCGGCCGATATTATTTTTATGGAAGGAAATTTTCCATTCCATATGGAAGAACTTTCCAACCTGATTGGGATCAAAGCCGTGTATTTGACTGATGATCCCATCCGGTTGAAACGGAAATGGAAGCGCGATATCGATTACCGGAAAAAATACGATCCAGCCTATTTCAGGAACAGGTTCTTTCGGACTCAGTTCCTAAGAGCTGAGGAATGTTACCAGCCTCTAATGAAGGTGTGCGATATTGTCGTGGATACCACTGGGGCGGCACTCTGGGCGACGCCCGAAATTGCCAGAATATTGGATCAGAATTGAGAACGGAGACATGCTGGTCAAAGGAGAAATTATCGCTGTTTGACACGCTTCAGGATGACAAAGAGCATGTTTCTATGAAAGAATACTTGCACATATTGAAAAAATTGTTGTAAGATATACAAATGAAAGTTAAATTGCAAAAAACGTAATGTTGAAAGTTTCTTTTAGTTGCTCCATGTGGAAGAGGTGAAGCGATGAACCAGGAAATTCAAAATCCGGTTGGCTTCAGCCAATTGATCAGTGAATGTTTTTCCCAGCTTACGAAAAGCGAGAAACGTATTGCCAATTATCTGAATCAGAATCAGGATGAGGCGGCTTTCCTTTCGGCTGGCGAAATAGCCGATCGGCTGCAACTGAGTGAAGCCACCATGGTGCGGTTTGCACGTACCCTGGGTTTCGACAATTACCCGGCCATGCGGGTGGCCTTGCAGGATAATTTCCGTCACCGGTTGACGCATTCATCCCGGCTGCGCAGCCGCCTGGATGATCTGCGCGAAGCCGGTGATATTTTTGAACGGCTTGTGGCTTCCGAGATCGATTACCTGACCGAAGCCCTGCAAACCGTTGACCGGAAGGCCTTTAACGCGGCCGTTGAGTTACTCCGTACTCACCAGCGCGTTTTTGTTTTTGGGCTGGGACCTTCCCTTTCCCTGGTGGACCTGCTCGAAATCCGTCTGACCCGTTCGCCCGGCATGTGATCCCGCTGAATACTTCCGGGCGGGAGATGCTCGAGCCCATGCTGCTGATGAACGAGCAGTGATCTGCTCATTGCGATCGGCTTTTTCAACCTGACCCCCAGCCTGCAGATGGTGCTGGATTATGCCAACCAGAATAAGACGCCGGTCATCCTGTTGACCGACACGCTTGGCCCGATGGTGGGCGATAAGGCAGATGTGGTTCTCGCAGCCCGCCGTGGACCGGTATCCGCCTTCCATTCTCTGACCGTCCCGATGACGATCATCAATGCCCTGCTCCTGGCCCTGAGTTCGGTGGACCAGGAAAAAGTGATGACAAACCTGGACAAACTGGATCAATTGCGTGAGCGTCTCAAGAAAACCAACGGCTCTCACACGTAATAAGACTCGCTGATAATAGGAGAACATATCATGGCTGTATCCCGCAATAGCTCCACAACCCTCTTCCCAACGCCTGCTGGCCAGCTTCCCGAAGGTTTTTCCGCTGGTTGACCGAGCCGCAGGTTGTCCTGTCGTTGATCATGCTGGTGATAATGTTCGTACATGGTCATCATCCCTTTGTATCAACTGGTTGAGACCACGGTGACCTGGCAGGCTCACGGATCTCACCCGCGTCCCGGATGCTGTGGTGGGTGAATTTACCATTTTTCACTGGGTCAGGATGTTGACAGGCATATTGGGCAAAATTTATACCTATACCCCGCTGCAGCATTCGATGACCATTGCCATTGGATCCACCCTGCTGGCGCTGTTGATCGGCGGATCGTTGGCCTGGCTGGTGGTGCGCACCGATATGCCGGGCAGGAAACTCATCAATCAACTGGCGGTGCTGCCCTACATCATGCCCTCCTGGACCCTGGCCCAGGCCTGGCTCGTGTTGTTCAAGAACAGGCTTACTGGCGGAACACCGGGAGTATTTGAATTCCTGGTGGGACAGAGCTCCGCCCGACTGGCTGTCGTATGGGCCGGTGCCGATCATCATCTGCAGCGCGCTGCATTACTACACCTTCTTTTTCCTGTTCGTGTCGGCGGCGCTGATGTCGATCGATTCCAACCTGGAAGAAGCCGGGGAACTGATGGGCGCCAGCCGCTGGCGCATCCTGCGCAAGATCACCTTCCCGCTCGTCCTGCCGGCAATCCTCTCGGGTGTCATCATGACCTTTTCCAAGGTGATGGGCACCTTTGGTGGGCCGAATATCCTGGGCTCGCCGGTCAGGTACTATGTGGTTGCCACCATGATCCGCGGCAGTCTGGCGGCTGGAGACAAGGCGGATGCCTTTGTGCTGGCGATCGTGTTGATCCTGTTTGCCATTATCACCATTTCACTCAACCAGAGGCTGGTCGGCACGCGCAGGAGTTATGAGACGATCGGCGGGCGCGGTTTTGTGGCGCAGCTGAGCAAGCTGGGAAAATGCAAACGTGTCTTTCTAATTGCCGTGATCATTTTTCAGATCCTGGTCATCGCCGTTCCGCTGGGCCTTCTGCTCTATAACACATTGATGTTGATCGATGGGAATTACAGCTTGAGCAATCTCACCTTGCAGCACTGGATTGGAGCGGCAATACACATTTATAACAATGGAGAGCCGGGGGTTCTGCTCAACCCGAAGATCTATGCAAACCGCCTGGAACTCCATCAAGTTATCCCTCTTTACGGCCTTTTTCACAGCTCTGCTGGGTGTCGTTCTCGGCTATGCCATCGTCAAGGGACGCGGCACCCGGCTTGTCCAAGCTGGTCGAGCAGCTGGCCTATATCCCGTATGTCATCCCGGGCATCGCCTTTGGCGCAGTGTACATTGCCATGTTTGCCAGAAAGCTGGGACCGTTCCCGCCTTTGTATGGGACCTTTGCCCTGCTGGTGATCGTCTCGGTGGCCAAACATCTTCCCTACTCTTCCCGTTCGGGGGTCTCGGCCATGATGCAGGTCGGGCATGAGCTGGAGGAGGCCGGCCAGGTGGCTGGCGCCAATGTCTGGCAGCGTTTCAGGCGCATCATCTTCCCGCTGACCAGCAGCGGCTTTATGTCCGGTTTTCTGCTGACGTTCATCACCACCATGCGCGAACTATCTTTGATCATCCTGCTGGTCACGCCTGCCACCCAGCTGCTGGCCAGCCAGACCATGTTCTATACCGAAAATGGAGACGCCCAGATGGCGAATGTGGTCATTCTGATCCTGATCGCCATCGTTGTGGTTGGCAATTTCATCATCGGAAGGTTCAGCCGGGGCGGCAGTCTTCAAAAAGGTCTTGGAATGTAACGAGAGGAAATCATGAGCACAACCATCACAATTAAAAATCTTAGCAAACATTTTGGTAAAGTCGTTGCACTTGACAATGTCAGCCTGGTCATCGAACCGGGAACATTCGTGACCCTGCTGGGTCCCTCCGGCTGCGGCAAGACCACCCTGCTGCGCTGCGTGGCCGGTCTGGAAGACCCGGATGGCGGCGAGATCTACATCGGCGATAAACTGGTTTTTTCCTACGACAAGGGCATATCGCTGCCCCCGGGCAAGCGCGACCTGGGGCTGGTCTTCCAGAATTATGCCTTGTGGCCGCATATGAAGGTGGATAAGAATATCACCTTTGCCCTGGAGATCCAGAAGATGCCCAAGGATGAAATGGAAAAGCGGGTAAAAGAATCGCTCAAGGAAGTGCAAATGGAAGGCTACGAAGACCGCTATCCGCGCGAGATGAGCGGCGGGCAGCAGCAGCGCATTGCCCTGGCGCGCATGCTGGCCTACCGCCCCAAGGTCTTCCTGATGGATGAACCGCTCTCCAACCTGGATGCCCGCCTGCGCATGGACATGCGCGCGGAGCTCAAACGCCTGCACCATATCTCCGGTGCCACCACCATCTATGTCACCCACGACCAGGTGGAAGCTTTGACCATGTCAACCAATATCGCCGTGATGAAGGAAGGTGTCATTCAGCAGTTCGATACCCCCGACAAGATCTACCATTTCCCGGCCAACCTTTTTGTGGCGGATTTCATTGGCAACCCAAAAGTGAACCTGCTGGATGGTGTTGTGAGTGGTAAAAATTCAGTCGATCTTGGGAAATTCAAGATCCCGATGAACACCTCTAATGCCACCGGCAAAGTGGTGGTCGGCATCCGGCCGGAAGATATCGCCATCTCGGAGCGCCCTGAACCTGGGAGCAGTGGAGTTCAGCGCCTATTCCGTCCTGCCCTCCGGGGCCGACTCGACCATTGTTGCCCGCCTGGGTGAGGTGGAACTCACCATCAGGGTGATGGGCATCAGCAAGATCAAGATGGATGAAAAGATCTGGCTGAAATTCGATCCACAAACCCTGAACCTGTACGACAAGGAAAGTGGCAATCTGATTGCATCCTGAAAACAACCGGAGCAGATGGCCTTGTTTTGTCTCCGAACTGCATATACCGAATGATGATCATGTGAAAGGAGGCGCGAAAATAAGAAGATATTCAAGGAAAGATGGCTCGTTCATAATTCAATCCGTTTCCAACTATGTTGAGGAGGAAGAAATGAAAACGTTCGTAAAGTTAATGACCCTGATCGTGCTGTTCAGTCTCGTCGTCAGCTGCGGCGGCACACCGGCAACCGCACCCAGCGCGCCTGCCACCCAGGCTCCGGCAGTACCCGTGCTACTGCCCACCGCCACCATGGCCCCTGTCGCTGAACCGAGCTCTCTCACCGCCAATGAGCAATGGGCCAAGGATAATGGTCTTGGCCCATACCAACCCGCCACCGATGACTGGGCGGCGATCGAAGCCGCGGCAAAGCTGGAAGGGTCAAGTATGTGTTTATGCCAACTCTTCCAAAATTACGAAAATTGCACGAATGCCTGGAAGGCGCTTATACCCGGACATCAAGTTTGATTGCGGTGACACCGATGGTATCGACGTCAAAATGCGCGCCGAGCAGGAAGCCGGGAATGTCGTCGGGGATGTCTGGTTCAACAGCGATGGTCACATCCTGTACGGGGAATTTGTGCCCAATCAATGGATCTGGTCGTTCGTCCCCAGGGATGTGGTCGAACCGGAATTGACCGCAGAGCAGCCGTTTGCGATTGCGCGCCACTCCATCGATGTGTGGGGTTACAACAGCGAGATTCACCCGGACGGCTGCCCGATCACCAACTGGTGGCAGTTGACCGAGCCGGCATTGGAAGGGAAAGTCTTTATGGAGGATCCGATGACCGATGTCAGCACGATGGCCAAATGGGCCACCGTTGCTGAACACGGCGACGAAATGGCTACGGCCTATAAGGATCTCTACGGCAAGGATTGGACCACCGACCCGGCTGCTGCAGAAGGATGCCTTTGGGCAGGAAGTTCCGAATGCGGGCTGGCTGTGGCTCAAGAAGATGGCTCAGAACCATCCCGTCTGTTGTCGATGAGATCGATATAGCCTATGCGTCGGTGGGCATGGACTCCAACAGTAGAACCGGGGTATTGGCTGGACCGGTTGGACCAGCGTTGAGGATACCGAGGCTGGAGATATTGTCATGGCGCCCTGCCTGGATATGAAACCGTCCCTTGGCATCATAAAAACCAGCTATCTGGCCGTTGCCAATAAGGCTCCGCACCCCAATGCAGCCAAGCTGTTCATCAAATTTGCTCTCTCGCCGGATGGCTATCAAGCCCTGGGACGAGCTTGGCATCTTACCCGGCTCAACCGTCTATCCCGGTTGCCGAAGGCATGCCTGCCTTTTGAGGAAGTGATGGCGAAGGTCTGGCTGATGAATCCCATCTTCGACTGGGAATGGGCGCCAAGGTGCGCGACTTCTGGGCGATCAGCCTGCTTACTCCTAAGTAATAAGAATAGAACGAGTTTTGCAGGAATTGAATGGATTTCTTTGGACACGGACGCAGCTTGTCCGTGTCCAAAGAAATCCAGAAATCATTCATCAGTATTTATCAAGCCATTCGAATAACAGATTCAATGTGAACATGCCTGGATAGCAATGATCCAGGCCAGGTGTGGTGTTAGTGTATTCCTGATATGTGGAGAAATCGGTATGACCATCCAGGCAGTTTTTTTCGATATGGGTGGCACCATCGAAACCTATGGATGGACTCCTGAATTGCGCATCCAGGCAGACAGCTGGCATCCGGCAGCGCCTTGCGCAGGCCGGGATTCATTTGGGTTTAACTGACAAGCAATTATATGAGATCATTTCCGCCGGGCTTGATGCATATCATCAGGTAAGCCTGCAAACCATGGATGAATTGCCTCCCAGCGCGTCTGGAACGAATTTATCTTTGCAGGCTACCCGTCGACCAGGAAAAACTTGCCGCAATGGCAGAAGACTTGATGTTCTTCATCGAAACCCACTATTATCAGCGTGCCATGCGCCCTGAAGTGCCGGGTGTGCTGGAAGCCATCCATAAAATGGGCTTGAAGATCGGCCTGATCAGCAATGTCAACAGCCGGGGCCAGGTGCCTGCCAACCTGGAGCAGTATGGCATCCGTCATTACTTCGACCCGATCGTGTTATCCAGCGAATATGGCCGCCGCAAACCCGACCCGGCCATCTTCCATTATGCCGCCCGCCTGGCGAATGTCCCCACCAGCGACTGTGTCTATATTGGCGACCGAATTGCCCGGGATATCCTCGGTGCCAGGCGCGCCGGTTTTCGGTTGGCGGTTCAGATTCGTCCACGATTATGATCATGGAGAAGTGGATGAGGGTGCCACACCGGATGCCGTCATCTCCAGATATGACTGAACTGGTGGATATCCTTAAGGATCGAGATGGATGGATCGATGCCCACACACCTTGCTCCGGCCAGCACTCGCGACCAGGTGCGCGCCCTCCTGTTTGATGCAGGCGATATCCTTTATTTCCGGCCTGAACGAGGTCAAAAATTTCAGGCTTTTTTGAAAGAATTCGGTTTGGCGGAAATAAAGATCCCGGCTGGAGATAGAGATGCCCTGAAACAACAGGCATTTCAGGGTTTGATTTCACAGGAACAATTCCGGGAGGCTGATCTGCGTTTGTATGGAGTGGATACCCCTGAGCAAATCGAACGCGGCAAACAGGCCATGGAAGAGGATGATAACAATATCCAGTTTTTCAATGGGGTGCGGGAGACGCTCATTGCGTTGAAAGACGAAGGCTACCTGCTTGGCATCATCACAGATACAGCTAATTCGCTCTCCGTAAAATTGAGATGGTTCGAGAACGGCGGTTTTGTACACGTTTGGGATTCGATCATCTCATCTCAGGAATTGGCGTCCAGAAACCGGATCCCGCGATCTATCGCGGCCGCCTTGCAACAACTTGGACTGTCAGCCTGCCAGGCGGTTTTCATTGGCCATGATGTGGACGAATTGGAGGGAGCACGGACAGCCGGGATGAAGACAATCGCATTTAACTTTGGCAAAAGAGCCAAAGCAGAATTTTATATTAATGAATTTTCCGACTTATTAAAAGTTCCCATCCTCTCACCAAAATGAGCCTTTTGGATTGGTTTAATGAAAATGCCTGAAAACATTACAGCGATCCTTTTCGATATGGGCGGGACACTGCGGCGAGCCACTGATCGTGAGTTCTCTGAAAAGGTACAAATTTGTAGACAGATCCTGGAACTCATCGGGTCAGATGCGGATCCGGTGGATTTCACCGATTTGTTGACGACCCGAGCCAAAGCTTACCAAAAATGGGCAAAGTTGAATTTGCGTGAAGTGAACGAAATCGATCTGTGGACCCGCTGGATGCTGCCTGATTTCCCGGCCGATAAGATCAGTGGGATGGCGGTGAAACTCAACCAGATCTGGCGGGATGCATGACAGGAAATATCAGATCTTCCCCGAAACACGGGAGACGGTCCTGGACCTTTTCCGGGCTGGCTACCGGCTGGGTTTGGTCAGCAACACCACCAGCAGTATAGAGGCGCCGCGTCTCCTGGCCGAACATGGGATCGCCGGTTGTTTTGAGGCTGTCATCCTGTCCTGCCAGGTGGGGAAACGCAAACCGGGTGCGGCCATCCTGCTTGAAGCGACAAGGCGGATGGGGATCCTGCCTGAGCAATGTGCTTATATTGGCAACCTGCCGGACCGGGATGTCGCTGCAGCCCGCAAAGCCGGGTTCAGCCGGACGGTCATCCTGCGCGATCCACACAGACCCGTCGAACTGCCAGCTGATCCATCCCTGCTCCCGGACCATTTCATCGACAACCTGAAGGAATTGCTGGATATCTTTCCACCCCTGCATAAAGGGCAGAAACCGGCCTCCAATGACCGGGTATATGATGCCTCCCTCTCCACCATGTGGGGGATGAAGACAATTCAGTGCGTTCAGTGATTTCTTCCTGGCCGCCCCACGGCTGGGTTTTTCAAGTATCGAGTTGAACCACCAGGTCAGTCCGGCCATGCTGGCAGGTATCGATCTGAATGGCTGCCACGTCAGCAGCATCCATGAACCCTGCCCGGCAGTCATTTCCGCGCATGTGCTCAAAGAGCAGGATTTATTGATCTCCTCCCCTGACGAGGAACGCCGGCAGCAAGGTGTGAACTCCATCAAGCCCAGCATTGACCTGGCGCACGAGTTGGGCGCACATACGGTGGTGGTCCACCCGGGCCAGGTTCAGGCGGATGGAACACTGGAGAATGAACTGCGCACCTTGTTCAAAAACGGCCAGGCGTATTCGCAGCAATTTTCCGAAACGCGAAGACCGTCTGGCTGAATTGCGTGCTTCGCTTGTGCGTCCCTATATTGAGGCCGTGAAGAAGAGCCTGCTTGAACTGCTTGATTATGCCAGCCGTTTCAAAATTCGCCTCGGAATTGAGAATCGCTTCCATTGCCTTGATATCCCCACCCTGGACGAGATGGGCGAGCTACTGTGCCCTGGCCGGTCCGGACCGGCTTGGGTTCCTGTATGATGTCGGTCACGCCCAGACCCTGGACCGGCTGGGGTTTTCTCCCCACGAGGAATGGCTGAAGCGGTATGCCAGCCGGATCATCGGCGTGCACCTGCATGATGTGACCGGAGTGGACGACCATCGGGCTCCCGGTCTGGGCGAGGTGGATTTCCGGATGGTGGCATCCTATTTACCCAAGGAGGCCTATCGCGCCCTGGAAGTCCAGAGTTTCAACACGCCTGAGCAGATCAAAGCAGGCATGCAGATTTTGGTTGACACAGGTTGTGTCAGACTTGATCGAATAAGGAGAATCATCGATGCGTAAACTTTTCAGAAAGCGCCACAGTGTATTTATCAAGCTCATCCAGGATCAGGCGAACCTGACCCTGCAAGGGATGGAAGCGTCTAAAAGCCTACATGGGCGGACAGGATCCGGATGCGGCTGCCAACCTGACCAAGAGTGAAAAAGAGGCCGATGAAGCCCGCCGCATCCTGATCGATGAATTGAACAAGACCTTTGTCACCCCCTTTGACCGGGAGGATATATTCAACCTTTCCCGGACGATCGATGATGTGCTCGATTATGCCTACAGCACCGTGATCGAGATGGAGATCCTGAAGGTGGAGCCGACTCCGTTCATGCAGCGCATGGCTTCCCTGCTCAGGGATGCGGCCTTCGAACTTTCGATGGCAGCGGACCGGTTGGATGAGCATCCCGGGGTTTCCAATGACCATGCCCAGCGCGCCAAAGCCCTTGAAAACCGGGTGGAGGAAGTCTATCGGGAAGCCCTGGCGGATCTCTTCAGCGGTGCGGAAGATATCGAGCATGTGGTCAAGATGCTGAAACTGCGCGAAGTCTACCGCCACCTGAGCAATGCTGCCGACCGGGGTGATGAGGCTGCCAACGTGATCGCCGATATTGTCGTCAAGATTGCCTGAGAGAAATCGATTAGATGTCACCAATCATTATTGCAGTTATTGTTCTGGCGCTCTGTTTCGATTTCTTGAATGGTATTCACGATTCGAGCAATGTTGTGGCAACCATGATTTCCTCCCGGGCCCTGCCTCCGCGGCTTGCCTTGGGAATGACAGCAGTTGCGGAATTTTGCGGACCATTGATCTTCGGAGTGGCAGTTGCAAATACGATCGGGCACGAAGTGGTGGATGCCAATGCGATCAGTTTGCAGGTGATCCTGGCAGCTCTGGTCAGTGCGATTTTGTGGAATTTGCTCACCTGGTACCTTGGTTTTCCAAGCAGTTCTTCGCATGCATTGGTTGGCGGTTTCATCGGTGCAGTAGTAATGGGAGTAGGCTGGCAGGCTGTCCAAATTCCCGGTTTGATGAAAATACTGATCGCCTTGTTCACTTCCCCATTTATCGGTTTTATATTCGGGTATCTTCATTCTCAAACTGATTATCTGGTTGTGTTGGAAATCCAAACCGAGCATCAACGAATTTTTTAAACGCAGCCAGATCTTTACCGGGCTTGTCCTGGCATTGAGCCATGGTGCCAATGATGCCCAAAAAACCATGGGCATCATCACCCTGGCACTGGTTACCGGAGGATATTTGAAGGTATTCGCAGTCCCCATATGGGTCATTCTCATGTCTGGCGGGATGATCGCCTTGGGTACTTCTGTGGGTGGTTGGAGATTGATCCGAACCCTGGGGGCCAAATTCTACAAGATCCGCCCTGTGGATGGTTTTGCTTCTCAATTGGCCTCGGCAGTGGTCATCTTGAGCGCATCCCTGGTTGGTGGCCCGGTGAGCACCACCCAGGTGGTCAGCTCAACCATCATGGGTGTGGGCGCTGCCGAGAGAGCGAATAAGGTCCGCTGGACAGTTGCACAGGAGATCGCCACGGCCTGGCTGTTGACCATCCCGGCCAGCGCCCTGGTTGCGGCCGGACTTTTCTGGGTCATCATCCGGATCATTCCCTTATAAGAATGATTGGCCAGGTGAATTACACTTTTTGCAGGTCTGCCAATGGCGATGGATGAATTGCATCATGGAAAGGATGCATAAATGACCCCTGTCCTGATCATAGTGATCGTCTTAGCACTCATTTTTGACTTCTTGAATGGTGTTCACGATTCCAGCAATGTGGTTGCCACCATGATCTCTTCACGGGCACTTTCGCCGCGGGTTGCATTATGGATGACTGCCGTGGCAAACTTCTTCGGCCCGTTCATTTTCGGCGTGGCAGTTGCGAATACCATTGGTCATGAAGTAGTCGCGGCTGATTCCATCAACGACTCAGTGCTCGTAGCAGCTTTGGTCAGTGCCATCTTCTGGAATATCCTGACCTGGGTGCTTGGTTTCCCAAGCAGTTCCTCGCATGCCCTGATCGGTGGTTTTGTCGGCGCCGTGGTGATCGCAGCAGGTTGGCAGGCCATTTTATTGCATGGGATTGAAAAAATCCTGATCGCCCTTTTCATCTCACCCATCATTGGATTTTTAGTCGGTTACCTCGTTCTTAAGACTCATATTATTGCTTTCCCGGAATGCCACCATGCGTGTAAATGCATTCTTTCAAACGTGCCCAGATCCTTACCGCTTTGACTTTGGCATTGAGCCACGGCACCAACGATGCCCAGAAAACGATGGGGATCATCACCCTGGCATTGGTCACCGGAGGGGTTCTGGATGTCTTTGCAGTTCCCGTCTGGGTAATTATTTTGTGTGCCTCGATGATCGCCCTTGGAACTGCAGTGGGCGGAAATAAGTTAATAAAAACCCTGGGCGGTAAATTTTATAAGATCCGTCCGGTGGATGGTTTTGCCTCCCAACTGGCCTCCGCGGTCGTTATCCTGGGCGCCTCGCTTGGCTGGAGGCCCGGTCAGCACCACCCAGGTGGTCAGTTCAGCCATCATGGGTGTGGGTGCCGCCGAAAGAGTGAACAAGGTCCGCTGGGGTGTGGCCCAGGATATCGCCATGGCCTGGCTGCTGACCATTCCAGCGACCGGCCTGCTGGCAGCGGGCCTGTATTGGGTGATCACACAATTTATTTGATAATTGAGATGGTTTTGAAAGGGTGCTATGGATAACCAAATATATGATGTTGTCTGTATTGGAAATTACACCAAGGATACCATTATCACTCCTGCCGGCACCCGCTATGTGGACGGCGGCGGGTCGCGTTATGCCGCCTATGCGGCAGCCCGCCTGGGCTTGAAGGCGGCAGTCGTCACACGACTGTCACGGGAGGATATTCATGTAGTCGCCAAATTCTGCCTGGCCGGGATCGATTGTTATCCAACCTATACCCCCCAATCTACCTTGATGAAACTGGAATACCCGACCACGGACCCGGATATCCGCACTTTGACTGTCACCGGGACAGCCGGCGCGATCACCGCCAGAGAGGTGGAGAATCTGGAGATGAAGTCAGCCGTGATCAATTCCAGCCTGCGCGGGGAAGTGGGCCTGGATGTCATCAAGAAGTTAAAAGAGAAAAATGTCACGCTAGCTGCTGATATGCAGGGATATGTCCGGGTATTAGACTGCAATGATCTTAAATATGAGCCCTGGCCTGAAATGGAGATTACCCTTGCTTACCTGGATATCCTTAAGAGCGATGCGGTCGAAGCCGAATTCCTGACCGGCGAGGCAGATATCTTCAAGGCCGCAAAAACCTATGCAGCCATGGGACCAAAGGAGATTGTTCTAACCCACAAAGACGGTCTACTTGTCCATGCCGATGGAAAATTCCACGAATTTGGTTTTTATCCGGCGAATTTAAGCGGGCGCAGTGGACGCGGCGACACCTGCATCGGCAGCTACGTGGCCATGCGTCTGACGAAGGATCCACTCGAGGCCGGCATCTGGGCCGCGGCGGTTACCAGCCTGAAGATGGAGAAGCTGGGCCCGTTCGACCAGTCTGTCAGCGATGTAGAGAATCTTATCAATGCCCGTTATGATCATGGATCGCTTAACTAAGAAACAAGCGAAAATAGAACACAGAAAAACTACCATCTTGGCCGAATACCCAAGGGTATGGCGGCAAATGGTTTCGGAATGGCAACGCCCGGAAGAAAGCGACCGGGCGTGGCTGTTATATTCTGCCAACTATCTGTTTCGTACGCAGGGCATCCGTTGGGCACTCGACCCTTTGGCGCTGCATTGGCGCATTCCCAAAGCGCCTCAAATGGACACAGCCCAGGATTTAAGGCATCTATCTTTTATCATCCTGACCCACCGTCACGCCGACCATCTGGATCTTGACCTGGTACACAACTTGCGAGCGCTTCCCATCCTTTGGGTCATCCCTGAACCCCTGCTTGCGGAAGTTGCGAAAACCGGGCTATCCCGGGCGAAGATAATTGTCCCGAAAGCGATGGAACCGCTCGAACTAGAGGGTATCAAGATCACCCCGTTCGATGGTCTGCACTGGGAGGTTGACTCCACTTATCCGGATGGCCGGCGCGGCGTCCCGGCGACCGGTTATCTGGTGGAATTCTCAGGCAAGCGCTGGCTATTTCCTGGCGATACGCGCACCTTCGACGCAAGCCAACTGCCGTCTTTCGGTCCTGTGGATGGTCTCTTCGCCCACCTCTGGCTGGGGCGCGGTTGTGCCCTCAACGAAAAGCCGCCCCTGTTGGATGCCTTTTGCTCTTTCTGCCTGGAGTTACAACCAAAGCGGATCATAGTGACCCATCTGGAGGAATTTGGTCGAACCATAGATGAATATTGGGATAAAGAGCATTTTCAACCAGTCAGAAGACAGATTCTGGAACGAGCTCCTGATAGAATAATTGAGTCTGCCTATCTCGGGGAAAGGGTGGATTTGTGACTGCTCGAATTTTATTTACTGGTTTTGACAAATGTTCTCTCTGTAAAACATAAATCGAACCGATCTCATCGAACCAATCTAAGGCTAGAATGTCTTGTAAAGATTGGGTGAAGAAAAGGATTTATCGCTTGGATTTGTGGTCAGCAGGAACTCAGCCGGGTGGGCCAAGGAATGGAAGGGGTATATACTGTGTGTGCGTTTTGTATAGCAGCCTGCGTCCCCCTTTACCGTAGTTTCCAGCCGTTTCCTGGGTCAGGGTTATAATTTGGTTTGTGCTTCCGGTTCATTAGCAGGTATGGATTGTGTCCGTAATGGAGAGACGGCTTTTTGCGTCTTTCCCAGGCTGATCGGGCAGATTAAAGTGGCCGGTTTGCCGATTGTTTGCGGTCTGTGCAGGCTTGATTTCTTTATCTGGCATTCTTCGTATCGCTTGATGATAAAACATTTCAGTGGATGAAACTTGAGTAAATAATCCATAGAGATTTTGTAGCCACTATCTATACTATTCGATCAAGGAGGCAGCATGCTAGACCTGTTTGAACCCATTTTAGAGCTGGTTCGGATCACATCCACCAATCTTCCTGCGGATATTGAAACTTCTTTGCGGCGTTCGGTCGAGCAAGAGGCACCCGGCTCAGCCGCGCGCGGCGCACTGGAAACGATCCTGAAAAATGTGGAACTATCACGCAAGAATTCCACCCCCATCTGTCAGGATACTGGCACTCCCATCTTCTATGTACATCACCCGGAAGGCATGAGCACCCGTACCCTGGGTGAGACGATCAAAAAAGCGGTCGTCGAAGCCACAAAACGATCTTATCTGCGTCCCAATTCAGTCAATGCGCTAACCGAGAAGAATTCCGGGAATAATCTGGGAGGTGATCACTTCCCGGTTATCCATTTTGAGGAGGTGGATGGCAACTCGCTGACCATCGAGCTGATGCTCAAGGGCGGGGGCTGCGAGAATGTCGGTGCGCAGTACTCCCTGCCCTATAACGATCTGGGGGCCGGGCGAGATCTGGCCGGGGTTCGTAAGGTGGTGCTGGAGGCTGTGCAAAAAGCCCAGGGACAGGGCTGCGCCCCGGGTGTGCTGGGCGTTTCGATTGGGGGCGATCGGGGAACCGGCTATGCTGCTTCAAAAGAAGTGCTTTACCGCAAGCTGGATGATGCGAACACGGACCCAAAGCTGGAAGTTCTCGAGCAGCAACTTACCGAGGAATCCAACCAGATGGGCATCGGCCCGATGGGGTTCGGCGGCAAGACGACCGTGCTCGGGACGAAGATCACCGGCATGCACCGACTTCCCGCCAGCTACTTTGTGACCATATCTTACATGTGCTGGGCTTACCGCCGACGCCGGATGACAGTACATGATAATGGTATCAAATACGAATGATGCGATTGACGCAACAAGAGAAATTCTTGTCGATTACTTAGGAGAAACCTATGCGCGCAATAAACATCCCCATTAGCGATGAAGTTATTCGCAGCTTGAAAGTTGGCGATCCGGTGACACTCACGGGCGTTATGATCACCGGGCGTGATACCGTCCACAAATGGATGAACGATACGTTTATCAAGAAAGTCCGCGCCCCGCAGGGAGATGATCTGGAAGTGTATGATGCGATCCGACCATTATTGGACGGGGGTGTAATCTACCATTGCGGGCCGGTAGTTGCCGGGCTGGATACCCGCCAATACCAATTCATCGCAGCCGGTCCGACCACCAGTATCCGCGAGGAACCATATCAGGCCGATGTTATGCGCCATTTTAACGTTCGGGGTGTGATTGGCAAGGGCGGCATGGGCGTCAAAACGCTCAAGGGCTGCCAGGAAACGGGCGGGGCCTACCTGCACGCGATCGGCGGCGCAGCCTCGTGGATCGCCCAGACGGTGACCCGGGTGTTGGGCGTCTACAAATTGGATTTTGGCGTACCCGAGGCGATGTGGGTGATCGAGGTCAAAGATTTCCCCGTGGTTGTGACGATGGATTCGCACGGCGGCAGCCTGCATGCGGAGATCGAGAAATCCTCCAGGAAAGCGCTCGAGGCCTTATTGGCAAAAGTCTGATTTTGAACATAAACCAAACAAGGTAGATAATATTCTCGGAACCACGTTATGCCTGAATTTCTGAAACTAATCTCTCCGTCCGAAGCCCTGACCCTTCTCATGGGTTCGCTGCCCGCCCAGGAGCCTTGCGGGGAGTGGGTTGACACACTCCATGCGGTGGGTCGCGTTACCGCAGAGAAGGTTCTGGCGCCCTGTTCATTGCCATCCTTTACCCGCAGCAGCATGGATGGCTACGCCGTCCGAGCCAGTGATACCTATGGAGCATCCGAATCAATCCCCGGGTACCTGGTGCTTGCCGGGGAAGTACCGATGGGATCCGAGCCAGCCTTTGCTTTACAACCCGGACAGGCTGCCGTGATCCATACCGGGGGGATGCTCCCCCAGAATTCGGATGCGGTCGTGGCTCTGGAACAGACAGAGGTCGCCCGACCCGGCGAAATTGAGATCCTGCGTGCGGTTGCGAAGGGCGAGAATGTGATCATGTTGGGGGAGGATGTCATGGAAGGTCAAATCGTGATACCAGGCGGGATCCGGATCCGCCCGGTGGAGGTAGGCGGTTGCATGGCCCTTGGGATCACCCAAATCCGGGTGGCGGCGAAACCTAAAATTGGAATCATCTCGAGTGGTGATGAGATTGTTCCACCAGAACGTCAGCTTGATCCGGGCCAGGTACGTGATGTAAATTCTTATACTCTCTCCGCGTTGGTAACCGAAGCGGGTGGGGAACCTGTGTTGTATGGTATTGTTCCAGACCGGCTCGAAGTAATGAAGGCGAGCGCGGCAAGGGCTTTATCCGAATGTCAGGCGGTGGTGATCACCGCCGGTTCGTCCGCCAGCGCACGCGACAAGACCGCCGATGCGATCGCTGCCCTGGGTATTCCCGGGGTGCTGGTGCATGGAGTCAATGTGAGGCCGGGAAAGCCGACCATTCTGGCGGTGTGTGGAAACAAGGCAGTGATCGGCCTGCCTGGTAATCCGGTCAGTGCAATGGTGATAGCGGGCCTGTTCGTTGTTCCAGTGATCAAGAAATTGCTGGGTTTGAAATTGGAACGTCCAACCGCGTCCTGCCTGGCCGAGCTTACCGTGAATGTTGCCTCGCAAGCCGGACGGGAAGATTGGATTGCAGTGAAATTAATTCCTGGCGCTGCCGGGAGTGGGGCGGGCGAGGGTTGGCTGGCAGATCCCATCTTCGCGAAAAGCAATCTCATTTTCTCCCTGGTTGCTGCTGATGGCTTGTTTTGTATTTCACAAGATGCAACTGGATTGGAGGCGGGGGAACTAGTACGGGTTTTCCTTTTGTAGAGGCTCTGCCGTTTGATCATAGATAATCGATGGAATATGGCAGGAGTATTGCCGGCAATGTTTGAAGGAGCCTAAGTCCCAGGCCTGGAGCAAAGGATTAAATCAGAATATGTCTGTATATCTACATGATATTCCACTTGAAGAAGCCAAGATCCGCTTTGAAGCTGCCTTGAAGGAGGCAGGCCTTGGGGGTATGTTGGGGCAAGAGACGATACCGCTGGATGTCAATGCACTTGGGCGCGTCTTGGCGGAACCGATTATAGCGAAAGTATCTTCGCCACATTATCATGCCGCGGCGATGGATGGATTTGCTGTTCGTGCTGATCAAACAATCGGGGCGCAACCTTCCACACCGCTCGTGCTGTTTGCAGGCGATCAAACTAAATACGTGGATACGGGAGATCCTGTGCCCGAAGGCTTTGATGCGGTTATTCCGATCGAGAATGTAGAATCTCTGGATGGATCCGGAGCGATCACAAAGGATATCCGCAAACCGAAGGCTGTTCGCATCCGGAATGCAGTGACACCCTGGTCGCACGTCCGCCTGATGGGAGAGGATATCATTGCCACACAACTTGTGCTGGCAACCGGACAGTCACTGCGTCCGGTGGACCTGGGTGGGATCGCCGCGGCGGGATACCAGGAAATCAAAGTAGCCCGGAGACCGCGTGTGGCGATTCTGCCAACCGGAACGGAACTGATCCCGATCGGCGGCAAGTTGGAGCCCGGGAACATCCTGGAATACAACTCGCTTGTCCTGGCAGCTCAGGTGCAAATTTGGGGCGGCCTGGCCACCCGGCTGCCAATCACCCCGGATGATTTTGATGCCATCTGCGCATGTGTGGAGGAAGCCGCCCCCGAGCATGACCTGATCCTGTTGGGCGCGGGTTCCTCCGCGGGGGCCGAAGATTTTTCAGCGAAAGTCGTGGAAAAGCTTGGGACCCTGTTGGTGCACGGTGTAGCGGTAAGGCCGGGTCACCCGGTCATTCTGGGATTCCTGAATGCCGGCAAGCGTAGTCTCCCGGTCATCGGTGTGCCCGGCTACCCGGTCTCTTCGGCCATGACAGGGGAGATCTTTGTGGAACCGCTGCTCGCCAAATGGCTGGGCCGGCGGGAAAACGAACTGCCGGTTGAAATGGCGAAGCTGACCCGCAAGGTAAGCTCTCCAGGCGGCGATGATGACTATATACGTGTGGTCCTGGGAAAGGTCGGAGAAGCTACATTGGCTGCGCCTCTGGCACGCGGCGCCGGGATCATCACTTCGCTTATTCATGCAGATGGGCTGTTGGTGTTGCCGCGCGGTGTACAGGGTGCAGAAGCAGGTGAGACGGTGTCGGTGCAGCTTTATACCCGGAAAACCGACATTGAACGGACGATCTTTTGCATTGGTTCGCATGACCTGACCCTTGATGTGCTGGCCCAATTCCTGGCCGGGCGCGACCGCCGGCTGGTCTCGGCCAATGTGGGCTCGCAGGGTGGCTTGGTTGCCCTATCACGCGGCGAGGCGCATCTGGCCGGTTCGCACCTGCTTGACCCGGAAACTGGTGAATACAATGTGACCTATCTGCCCCAATATTTGCCGGGAATCCCGGTCCGCCTGGTGGCATTGCTGTTGCGTGAACAGGGGTTTTTGGTAAAAAGGGGAAACCCCAGGAATATAAAAAAACTGGCCGATATCAGCAATCCCGGAATCCGCTTTGTGAACCGGCAGCGCGGTGCAGGGACGCGGGTTTTACTCGATTATCACCTGAACTTGAATGGAATATCCTCTGAATCCATCCGGGGGTACAACCAGGAGGAATATACCCATCTGGGCGTTGCTGCGGCTATTGCCTCGGGGCGTGCCGACTGCGGTCTTGGCATTGCGGCCGCAGCCCAGGCGCTCGATCTGGACTTTCTCCCATTGTTCCAGGAACGCTACGATCTGGTCATTCCAAAGGTACACGCGGAAAGCGACCTGTTGGCGCCTCTATTCGATGTCATCGCTGGAAGGGAATTCCGTGCGGCGGTCATGTCCATGCCCGGGTATGATATTTCGGTCATGGGGAAATTGATCCTGGAAACCTAAATCCTGTTGGTAGAGGACTTAACGTACCTGGATGGAAATGCCCGATCCGCGGGGAAAGGGCATTTGTATTTGGGCATCATTTACGGATCTATCGGAACGCCCATCTAAAGCAAGGCAGCGACCATGAAATCAACCAATTTCTTGACGGGGACATAAACACTTTGTTCTGGCATTTCCACTCTCCTAAGGTTGGGCTTTTTCCGGAAATATTTTCCCGGGGTTCAAGATATTCAGCGGATCGAGAGCCTGTTTGATCTTGCGCTGGATCTCGATCGATAATGGTCCGAGGGCACCTTCAAGATAGGGTCGTTTCATCACGCCCACACCGTGCTCTCCCGAGAGGGTGCCGCCCACGGCCAGGGAAGCGGCAAAAACTTCGCCCACCATTTTCTCAGCCTTTTCCCATTGATCGGGCTGGCGTTTGTCGAACAGGATATTGGGATGCAGATTTCCATCTCCAGCGTGGCCAAAAATTGCAATGGGCAAGCCATGATTGGCGCTGATGGTGCGCAATCGCTGGACTACTTCAGGAATGGCACTGCGTGGTACCGTGATGTCTTCACCCATTTTGTTGGGTGCAAGACGTGCAAGCGCCGGAGAGATGGAGCGGCGGGCTTTCCACAGGTTGCCGCGTTCCGCTTCGGTCTTTGCCATTTTTACGGAACGCGCTCCATTTTCCTGGCAGATCCTGGCAGCTGCCTCGATCTCCCGCAGGACGGTTTGTTCATCTGTACCATCGGTTTCGATGATCAGGGATGCAGCCACGTCTGTCTGCAGGCCCATGTGCATGGCCTCTTCAATGCATGCAATGGCAGTCTGATCCATCAATTCCAAGGAGGCCGGGACAATTCCGGCAGTCAGGATGGCATTGACAGTACGCGACGCATCCACCAGGGAGTTATACTCTGCCAGCGCGGTCTTTGCAAAGCGGGGTTTGGCAACCAGGCGCAGGAGCACTTCGGTCACCAGGCAGAGTGTACCTTCCGAGCCGGTAAAGAGACCGTTGAGATCATAGCCGGTGACATCTTTGATCGTTTTTTGGCCAGTCCTCAAGATCTGCCCGTCTGCCAGCACAACTGTCAGGCCAAGAACATAATCGCCGGTCACGCCGTACTTCAGGCAGCGCGGCCCCCCGGCATTGCAAGCCACATTCCCGCCAATGGTGGAATGGCGCTGGCTGGAGGGGTCGGGAGGATAGAAAAAGTTGAGTTTTTCCACTGCTGATTGCAGGTCTGCAGTGATGACGCCCGCTTCAACCCGCACGGTGGCATTTTCCTTGTCGATCTCCAGGATATGGTTCATGCGTGTCAGGCAGAGAATGATCCCGCCGGTTGGCAGTGCCACGGAACCTGCCGCCAGGCCAGACCCCATGCCGCGCGGCACTATCGGCGTGCGTGTCTCCGCGGCCAGCCTGACTACCTGGCTGACCTGTTCGGTCGTTTCCGGCAGCACCACAACATCCGGATGTCCCTCGGCAAAGGTGCCATCGTAACTGTAAACTGCCAGGTCCTCTGGCGAATACAGCACATTGGCTTTGCCAATTGTTTTCAAAAGCCGATCGATCAGTTGACTATTCATTCTCCGCCTCGTAAGCTTCATCCAGCAGTGTGACCGGGTGGACGACCCGCATATCAAGTCCCCGCCGCTTGACGGCAGTGTTCAATTGCATCTGGCAGCCCGGGCAGCCTGAAGCGACCACCTGGGCCTCGGTGCTGGCGAGGTTATCCAACTTGCGGTCCATGACTTTTACGGATGTTTCGTAATGGGAAATGAGTTGGCTGCCGGCCGAGCCGCAGCACCAGTCGGCTTCCGGAAGCTCGACAAAATCCAGACCGTCAATAAGCGAAAGCAGGGCGCGCGGTTGTTTCCAGACATTTTGCGCCCGGCGCAAGTGACATGGGTCGTGGTAGGTCACACGTGCATCCACACGTCCACGGGGCTTTTCGAGAGGGATCACAGCCAGGAACTCGCTTATGTCGCGGACCCGGGCGCTGAAGAGTGCGGCCCGCTCTGCCCATTCGGGTTCTTTTACGAGCAGTGTCCCATAATCCTTCAGCGTCGACCCGCAGGTGGCGCAGTCGGTGACGATGGTCTCTACACCGGTCTTTTCGAATACCTCAATGTTGTGTTTGGCCTGCTTCCGCACCAGGTCCAGCCGGCCATAGCCGCGCGCCGGCATGCCGCAGCACTCGACCTCCTTGGGAGTAATTACGGTGCAGCCATTGCGCGCCAACACGCGCACGCTGGCCGCGCTTTCTTCGGCGAACAGCAGGCTCTGGGCACAGCCCAGGAAAAAACCGACCCGGTATTTTTCCTGACCGCGCGCCGGCGTGATTTCCGGCAGGACGCGGCGCAATGGGCGCTGCGGTAAGTGAGGCAGCATGGCTTCCAGGTCACGCAGCTGACCCGGAAGGAGCCGATTCAATCTCAACAGGTAAACCAGCTTGCGCAAGCCCGAGCGTTCATAGATCCGCAATGGCAAGGTGGCAGCTTCCATACGGACCGGACGAGGGATCAATTTCCCGAAAAGGATCTCCTTCCATCCGGCAGGTTGGATATGTTCTTGGATGTCTCGCATGGAAAGTGTCAACTCGGCAGGTTTGATTCCGACCGGGCAGAGTTCATTGCACGCCATGCAGGCAAAGCACCCGTACATTTGCTCCATCAGGTTCGGGCTGAGCTGGAGTTCCCCTTCCAGACCTTTGCGCGCCAGTGCGACGCGGCCGCGCGGCGAAGCTGCCTCGTTGAGATGCTCGCGGTAAGTTGGACAGACGGCCAGGCATAATCCACAGCGGATGCAATTCAAATATTCTTTTTCGGATGGTCTTTCGAGGGTATCTAGAATGTTCATGGTTTCCTGTTTTACCAGTAAGTAATGTCGATCAGTGCTTTGAGAATGCCATCCTCATGGCGTTCGTAGAGCGTGAAGGTTTTGGGCGCAACCTGGATCTGCAGCCGGTGTGTGACCAGCTTCTCCAACTCATTTCGGTTTTCAAGAAACAGGTCGCGTGCCTTGAGCAGGTGTGTTCACTCCACTCTGGCGTAACAACGGCTATGAGATGTGCATTTTTCCGGAAGAAGGTTTCATATTCAATTGCGTAGACCGGATGATCCGGAACGCCAAAAGCGACCACGGTGCCGCGCTGGGAGACCATTTCCAGACAATCATTAAGGGTGTCCATCTGATGACCGACCGCCTCGATGCAAATATCGGGTGGATCCCATTAGAATGTCCCGTTCCGAACGGTGTGCAGTACTTCCATTGTGCGTGGCCGGGTGACCTGCAGTGCTTTCATGGTATCCATTAATTTCCCGGACCTTCCTGGATGACCGGAAGGGTGAGCATGGCGTGCGGTACAACCAGAACCTGACAGGCCGGCCCGAGTTTGTTCGCAGCGAGTTCCAGAGCTTCATCCATGGTCGCGGCCGGGATCATTTTACAGGCAGCCACCAGGTCCGGGCATTCACTGCCCACGATAATAACTTTGGTCTGTTCAAGCACCTTGGCCATGACGAAAGCACGCTGTTGCCCGGGTGGATATCCATTGCGACGGGCATCCTCCAGGATGAACTGCAAGTTGGGAGCAGCGCGCATGGCAGCCAGAAAACGCTGTTCACCCACTCCTGCGCCAGCGCCTTCCTCGCAACGGGCCGGGATAATGAAAAATCCACCTGGACGGATAACGGATCTTGGAGCAAAAAAGAGAAAAGATGGGGCGCGGCTGGCCTGGTACAGATTACAATCCTTGGGATAGCCAACACCACCAATGGCAATATCATACTGGTGCGGAATGGGGACCTCATAAACAGAGCGCGCGAAACCGACCAATTCGCGGAAAGCCAGTTCCGGGTCTCCGGCCGCAACGCGTAAAATGCGTTTGTCATCGTCCAGGACCACATTAAGGATGAAACGCAGGTTGGCACGCCGAGCGGCCTCGCTTATGGCTTCATGGAAAGGGTTGCCTTCAACGCGTCCAAGGCGGGTACCGGGGTGATCCACGAAAGCCGGGCCGTGCGTGTGAGCAATGAGGGCTTCCCCGGCCGCGCCCACGGCTACGGTCTTGCGCCCACCGGAGTAACCTGCATATTGGTGCGGTTCGACGATGCCGGTGGCAATCAGCAGGTCTGTCTCGACGGCGGCGCGGTGGATCAGAACGGGTACATCACCAGGGGTAATACCCAGGTCCACCAACGCAGCCGGGTTTTGTGGTTCATTGTCAATGACCCGGTAGCGCTCGATGATACCAGGCCCCAATTTCAGTATTTTTTCTGAAAGGGTGGATGGGCGATGCATGCCGATACCGCACAGGAGGGTAATGTCTTTGTCCTGCACCCCGGCTTTTTCCAACTCTGTCAACAAGGCAGGCACCAATAAATGGTCCGGACTGGCGCGGGTGATATCGGTGAAAACAATGCACACACGTTGTCCGGCGCTGGCAAGTTCATTCAGAGGCACTGAGCCGATGGGATGGGCAAGTGCTGTTTTGATCGCGCCGGATACATCCGGAATCGGTTCAACTGGCCGCGAGACTGCCAGATCGACCTGCATGCTGGCAGGTAGACTGAATTCAATGGTCGACTTGCTATAAGGAATTCGAAAATTTTTGAGCTGCATTGTATTTAACCGCGAAAACTTATTTTTTGATTATACACCGCCAACCTCGAGTTCGATATCCAGCCGCTGCTGGCACGTTTGCACGAGGCATACGTGAATTCCGGAATGAAATTGTAACGGAGCGCGAGTCATGGGCCCTGGGAAATAAGGAGAAAAATTCGCAACTAACGGTGGAAGAAAACGCCAAATTGGTGGACCCCGAATTCGCCATGATGCCTGCAGTCCAGCAGGCGAGTGTGATTAAGGAAGTAGAAGCTGCCCTGCAACTCTGGCCGACACATGGGGATGGTAATAGGAAGCAAAAAATCCCTGTTTTCAGGTCCCAAGTGGGACGAAATAGGGATTTTCTGTGCCGAGGGTGGGAGTCGATCCCACGACCAAGGGCTTATGAGTCCCCTGCTCTACCACTGAGCTACCTCGGCAAGCGGCTTCGATGTTACTATGGGGCATCCATTTTGTCAACGATTCTGGCAAAAAAAAGGCAAAAATAGCCAAAATCTGACTAAAAGTACTTGACTTTGTCTTATTGAATGGGTATAATCAACCTTTGCATATCTGTCGTTGCTACTGCCCCAAGTGGGATGTTGCATGCGGCAGTTGTCTTTCCGCCAGAGTACCCAAATTCAGGAGAAATCTATGGCATCTGTCCTACCCGAGAAGAATTACGCGCGTATCCCGGTTACGCTTAACCTGCCCAATCTTATCGAAGTTCAGCTGGACTCGTTTGAACGTTTGAAAGCAGAAGGACTGGGGGATCTCCTTCACGAAATTTCGCCGATCGAATCTTACAACAAGGGGATGAAGCTTTTCTTCCCCAGCCGCGGTCCCGAATCGAAACAATGGGGGCTGAAATATTGGTTTGGTGACCCGAAGCACGATATTGAAGAATGTGTCGAGCGTGACCTGACATTCGCCAGCCCGCTCTACATCTCAGTATTGCTGGCCGGACCGGATGTTCCCGAACCGATCAAACAGGATATCTTCCTGGGCGATTTCCCTGAAATGACCGATAAGGGAACCTTCATCATCAATGGGACGGAGCGTGTCGTCGTTTCCCAGTTGATCCGTTCCCCAGGCGTTTATTTCGAAGCGCCCACGGACCGGGCAACCGGTCGTCCGCTGGCGATGGCGAAACTCATTCCTGACCGTGGGGCCTGGATGGAGTTTGAGACGCGCAAAAGTGATTACATCATCCTGAAATTCAACCGCAAGCGCACCGTGCCCATCAGCGTCTTTCTGCGGGCTTTGTCGACCGTGGATGATGGGAATGGCTCTGATCAGCTGCTTACAACCGGTACAGATGAGGAACTCATCAACCTCTTCAAAGATGTGGACACCAATCCTGAGCGTATGTTCATTGCATCCACCTTGCGCCAGGAACCCGAATGGGATCTTTCCGGAGGCTTGACGATCGCCGAAGCGGCTCTGATCGAATTCTTTAAACGCATGCGCCCTGGCGACCCGGCGACCCTGGACAATGCCCGAGCCTTCCTCGAAGAGCAGTTGTTTGATCAGCGGCATTATGACCTGGAGCGGGTGGGCCGCTACAAATTGAATCAAAAACTTGATCTGCATATTCCCATCCCGCACCGTACCGTAACCAAAGCAGATATTATTTCGCTTTTGCGGCGGATGATCCTCATCAATAATGGCGTTGAACCGCCGGATGATATTGACCACCTTGGTAATCGCCGCGTCAAGACCGTCGGCGAACTTATCCAGAATAAACTTCGCATTGGCCTGCGCCGTATGGAGCGGGTCATTAAAGAACGCATGTCCATCCGTGATCAGGAACAATTATCCCCGGTGACGCTGGTAAATATCCGCCCGGTGGTGGCCGCCCTGCGTGAGTTCTTTGGTTCCAGCCAGCTCTCGCAATTCATGGATCAGACCAACCCCCTGGCTGAATTGCGACATAAACGCACCCTTTCGGCACTGGGTCCGGGTGGCTTGCGGCGTGAGCGCGCCGGCTTTGATGTGCGCGATGTCCACCATTCCCACTATGGACGCATTTGCCCGATCGAGACCCCGGAAGGTCCAAACATCGGTTTGATCGGCCGGCTGGCATCTTTTGCGCGTGTCAATGAATATGGTTTCATTGAGACTCCCTATCGCCGTGTCATCAGGCAGATGGCTTGTGATGATCCGGCGTTGGAAGGCCATGCTTTGCGTGAAGATTTGACCGACTCCAAGGGTGGGGAAGTATTGATTCAAAGCCGGGGAACGCATCACCACTAAAATGCTCAAGACGATTGCCAAAACCAAGCGGGATGTGGCGATAGTCCCTTACGTTTCGGATGAGTATGAATATCTCTCCGCGGATGCCGAGGACAAGTATGTGATCGCCCAGGCCAATGCGGTATTGAACGAATTCCGCGAATACGAAAGCACAGCGTGTCTCCTGCCGGTACCATTCCGGCTTTATTTTCACTGCACCTGAAAACCTGGATTACATGGATGTAGCTCCTCATCAGGTGGTCGGTATCAGTGCGGCTCTGATTCCCTTCCTGGAGCACGATGATGCCAACCGTGCCCTGATGGGTTCGAACATGATGGCCCAGGCCGTGCCGCTGGTGCGACCGGAGATCCCGATCGTCTCGACCGGTATGGAGCGTTACGCCGCCCTGGATTCCGGTCAGGTGATCGTGGCCGAGGCAGACGGGGATGTGGTATCGGTGACAGGCTCCTCCATCGTGGTCAAGGAAAAGGGCGGTGCCTTGCACACATATAATTTGCGCAAGTACCAGCGCTCGAACCAGTCCACATGTATCGATCAGCGCCCGGCAGTGATCAAAGGGCCAGGTTTCTCACAAGGGCGATATCATCGCCGATTCTTCCTCGACTGAAAGTGGAGAATTGGGCCTTGGCCAGAATGTCACCGTGGCTTTCATGTCCTGGGAAGGTGCCAATTTCGAAGATGCCATTGTCATCTCCGAACGATTGGTCCAGGAAGATCGCTTTACCTCGATCCATATCGAAAAGTACGAGGTCGAGGCCCGCGATACCAAGCTTGGCCCGGAAGAAATCACCCGTGATATACCGAATGTTGGTGAGGATGCCATCAAGGACCTGGATGAGGGCGGCATAATTCGCATCGGTGCAGAAGTGGGTCCGAATGATATCCTGGTTGGCAAGATCACGCCCAAAGGTGAAAAGGAATTGACGCCTGAAGAGCGCCTGTTGCGCGCCATTTTTGGTGAGAAGTCCCGCGACGTAAAGGATACCTCCCTGCGCATGCCTCATGGCGAGCGCGGTAAAGTTGTGGATGTGAAAGTCTTTACTCGTGAAGACAACGCTGACCTATCTGCAGGTGTGGATATGATGGTGCGTGTTTCGGTGGCGCAACGCCGCAAGATCACCGCTGGTGATAAGATGGCTGGACGCCATGGCAATAAAGGTGTTGTGTCCCGCGTCGTCCGTGAAGAGGATATGCCATTCCTGGACGATGGGACACCTGTGGATATTGTCTTGAACCCGACCGGTGTGCCTGGACGTATGAACCTGGGCCAGGTGTTGGAAGTTCATCTGGGTTGGGCGGCGACAGAAACTTGGTTTCCGTGCCATCACTCCGGTATTTGATGGCGCCCGGGAAGACGAGATCGAGTCGGAATTGGCGCGTGCCTGGATGGTGGATTATGCCTGGAAGGAAACCGCCAAGACTGCCTGGATCTGGCTCAAAGGTCAGGAATACAGCCCTGAGATGATCGAAGACGACGACGAAGTCCGCCGTCTCTACCTGGAACAGTGGCTGGGCGAACGCGGGTACGATGTTTATCGATTGAATGAAGTCGATTATGCCCGTCATGCGACTGTAACCGAGTGGTTGCGCGATCATGATATTGACCCGTCAACTGTCTTTACAGACAAGATCCCGGCACCTTCTCAACGAAAAATGTTCAATGAGAATGCCATCCGTGCCTGTATAAAGCTCTGGCTGCATACTTATGGCCATCGACAATGTTCCTGACAAGGAACTTGAAACCAAGATGAAGAGCTACGATGCTGGAATGGGGCATCCCGGCTCCTACCCTTGGCAAGCAGGTCCTGCGCGATGGCAAGACGGGAGTTCCGTATGATCAGCCTGTCACAGTTGGTGTGATGAGCATGCTTAAATTGCATCACCTGGTCGAAGACAAAGTTCACGCCCGCTCCACTGGACCTTACAGCCTGGTTACCCAGCAGCCTCTGGGTGGCAAAGCCCAATTTGGTGGCCAGCGTTTCGGTGAAATGGAAGTATGGGCGCTGGAGGCTTACGGCGCGGCATATACCCTGCAGGAAATGCTGACAGTCAAATCTGACGATGTACAGGGTCGCGTGAATGCTTACGAAGCCATTGTCAAAGGAGAGCCGATTGAAGAACCGAGTATTCCGGCCTCCTTCCGGGTGTTGGTCAAGGAATTGCAGTCGTTGGGTTTGGCCGTGGAAGCCGTCACCGATAATGGTGAAGTCATAAAGTTCGGCAAGGATGAGGAAAAAGTCCATCCGCCAAAATACACAACCGGTCTGATGGATATCGGCGAAGACTTGATGAAAGGCACAGGAATCAAAGAATCCATTTGATTTGCCTTGACGGGCGTCCCCCCGTCATGATAGAATTGCGCTTCGTTGCCTAAAAGGGCTGTTGCGTCGCGCTGCCCACTGCGTTGTTTCGTAGGAGTGAGGCCATCAGGGCAAGTTCGTGATGGCCTCACTTATTGACAGAATGAGTAATTTGCATAGGAAATTTGTTTCGGAGGCGAGTGTGCCCACAATTAACCAACTGATCCGCAAAGGACGCCAGTCCAAGAAAATCAAGAGCAAGGCTCCGGCATTATTGTATACGCTGAATACCAAGAAGCAGCGCCGTGTGCGCCAGCCCAAAGGTGCACCGCAAAAGCGCGGCGTGTGCACGGTAGTCCGTACCACAACTCCCAAGAAGCCGAACTCGGCGCTGCGTAAGATTGCACGCGTGCGCCTGACCAACGGCCTTGAAGTCACCGCCTACATTCCAGGCGAGGGCCATCAATTGCAGGAGCACTCTGTCGTATTGGTGCGTGGCGGCCGTGTCAAGGATCTGCCGGGCGTGCGTTATCACATCGTGCGTGGTTCGCTCGATACGACTGGCGTTAATAACCGGAAGCAGAGCCGTTCAAAGTACGGTGCCAAGCGCCCGAAAGAAACAGCGGCCTAGTTGATTTGATGGAGTAATGATATGCGTCGAGCGAAGCCAGAAAAGCGTGAGATCCTTCCCGATATCCGCTATAACAGTGTAACCATCCAGACCATGATCCATCACATGCTGCACCGTGGCAAGAAAAGCACGGCGGTGAATGTGATGTATGATACTCTGGATATTATCCGCGAGCGCAGCGGCGGTAAAGACCCGGTTGAGGTCTTCGATACTGCCATGCGGAATGTCGCGCCTGCCATGGAAGTAAAGCCCCGCCGTGTAGGTGGTGCCACCTACCAGGTCCCGATGGAAGTCCCGCCGGTTCGTCGTACCACCCTGGCGATCCGCTGGGTGCTTGATTCGGCCAAGGCGCGCGCCGGTAAATCATTCGCTGAGAAACTGGCGGATGAATTAATGGATGCCTATAAAAACGAAGGCGCTTCCATTCGTAAACGCGAAGAAACCCACAAGATGGCCGAGGCAAATCGCGCCTTCTCTCACTACCGCATGTAATTAGCGGTTATTGAACCTTACCAAGCAGAGTATTCATGACACGTGCGTTCCCGCTCGAACGGTATCGAAACATCGGCATCATTGCTCATATTGATGCCGGTAAAACGACTACCACCGAGCGCATCCTGTTCTACACCGGGATGACCCATCGCATCGGTTCCGTGGATGATGGCACCACTGTCACCGATTGGATGGAGCAGGAGCGCGAACGTGGAATTACGATCGTTTCCGCGGCAGTGACAGCCGAGTGGAAGGGTTATCAGGTCAATATCATTGATACACCTGGCCACATTGACTTTACTGCGGAAGTGCAACGTTCGTTGCGCGTGTTGGACGGCGGTGTTGTCGTCTTCGACTCCGTTCAGGGTGTGGAACCGCAGAGCGAGACGGTCTGGCGCCAGGCCGACCGTTATGGCGTACCCAGGATTTGTTTTGCAAATAAGATGGATCGTGTTGGCGCTTCCTATGAGCGCACAATCGATACCATCAAACAGCGCCTGGGGGCCAATCCGATTGCAATGCAAATGCCAATCGGGATGGAAGCCTCCTTCAAGGGCGTCATTGACCTGATGACAATGAAAGCTGTCTTCTGGGATGATGAACTGGGCAAGGAACCACGCGAAGCTGAAATCCCCGCCGATCTGAAGGCTGAAGCCGAAGAACGCCGCCATGCGATGGTTGAGCGTATCGCCGAATTGGATGATGCCCTGACGGTCAAATATCTTGAGGGCGGAGAAATCAGTAATGATGAATTGAAAGACGCCCTCCGGCGGGCTGTGATCGCAAGCAAAGCCACGCCGGTTTTCTGTGGCAGTTCATTGCGCAATAAAGGTGTTCAACTGGTGTTGGATGCGGTGATCGATTACCTGCCTTCACCGTTGGATGTCCCTGCCATAACCGGCACGGACCCTCGAACCGATGAAGTTGTCGAACTGCCGCCCCAGGATGATGCGCTGTTGAGTGCACTGGTCTTTAAAATTGTTACCGATCCATATGTGGGACGCCTGGCTTACTTCCGTGTCTATTCCGGAACTTTGAGCCAGGGCCAGATGGTCACCAACTCCACCAAAGGGAAGCGGGAACGCATTGGACGTTTGTTGCGCATGTATGCTGACCACCGCGATGATGTCACCGAAGTGCGTGCGGGAGATATTGCCGCAGTTCTGGGTTTCAAGGAAACCTTTACCGGTGATACCCTTTGCGACAATAAACTGGTGGTTCTCGAAAATATAACCTTCCCTGAGCCGGTCATCAACGTTGCCATAGAGCCCAAAACGAATGCTGATCAGGCCAGGATGGGTGAAGCCCTGCGCAAACTCTCCGAGGAAGATCCCACCTTCCGGGTTCACTCTGATGAGAATACCGGTCAGACCATCATCGAAGGCATGGGTGAGTTGCACCTGGAAGTGATCGTAGATCGCATGATGCGCGAATTCCGTGTGCAGGCCAATGTTGGCAGGCCGCGCGTGGCATACCGCGAATCAATCACACGGCCAGTGAAAGAAGTCAATTACAAGTATGTCAAGCAGACAGGTGGCCACGGCCAGTATGGGCATGTGGTTATCTCGCTGGAACCGGGTGAACGCGGTAGCGGTATCGTTTTTGAAAATAAAATTGTCGGTGGCGCAATCCCGCGTGAATACATCCCGGCAGTGGAAAAGGGTATCAAGGAAGCCTCAGAAAGTGGTGTGCTGGCCGGATACCCGGTGGTTGATCTGAAAGTGAGATTGTTCGACGGATCGTTCCACGAAGTGGATTCGAACGAAATGGCTTTCAAGATGGCTGCCACCTTTGCCTTCAAGGAAGGTGTCCAAAAAGGTGGACCGGTCCTCCTGGAGCCGATCATGAAAGTGGAAGCGGTTGCTCCTGAGGAATTCCTGGGAGATATTATTGGCGGATTGAATGGTCGTCGGGCAACCATCCGGGGCATGGAAATGCGGCCGGGAAATGCCCAGGCAGTCAATGCGACCGTGCCACTGGGCGAAATGTTCGGGTATGCGACCGAACTGCGTTCAGCCACCCAGGGCCGGGGTGTGTTTTCGATGGAATTTGATCATTATGCGCCGGTACCCGCTTCGGTGGCGCAGGAAATCTTAAACGCATAGTTCTAAGTTCTAGAAGGAGAGATTATTCATGGCGAAGCAGAAGTATGAGCGGAACAAACCGCACATGAACGTAGGGACGATGGGACACATCGACCACGGCAAGACGACGTTGACGGCGGCGATCACGAAGTACAGCCAATTTCTGGGGAAGGCGCAGTTCCGGGCGTACGACTCGATCGACAATGCGCCGGAAGAGAAGGCGCGCGGCATCACGATCAACATTGCGCACGTGGAATACGAGACGGACAAGCGTCACTATGCCCACGTGGACATGCCCGGGCACCGTGACTACATCAAGAACATGATCACGGGTGCGGCGCAGGTGGATGGAGCCATCCTGGTGGTGGCGGCGCCGGACGGGCCGATGCCGCAGACGCATGAGCATGTGCTGCTGGCGCGCCAGGTGGAAGTGCCGAGCATCGTGGTGTACCTGAACAAGGTCGACCAGATGGATGACCCGGAGCTGCTGGAACTGGTCGAGATGGAACTGCGCGAACTGCTGACGAACCAGGGTTTCCCGGGCGACACGACCCCGATCGTGCGCGGCAGCGCCCTGAAGGCCTTGGAGAGCACCTCGACCGACCCGAATGCGCCCGAGTATGCCAGCATCAAGGAATTGCTGCGGGTGATCGACGAGTATATTCCCGAGCCGAAGCGCGAGACGGACAAGCCGTTCATGATGCCGATCGAAGACGTGTTCTCGATCAAGGGTCGTGGGACGGTGGTGACCGGACGTGTGGACCGGGGCCGCATCAAGGTGGGCGAGCCGGTGGAGATCATTGGCTTGCGCGAGACGCGCAGCTTCGGTGTGCACGGGCGTGGAAATGTTCCACAAGATGATGGACGAAGGCATGGCCGGTGACAATCTGGGTCTGCTGCTGCGCGGCATCGAGCGCACGGACGTGGAGCGCGGCCAGGTGGTGGCCAAGCCGGGTTCGATCACCCCGCACACCAAGTTCGAAGCGAAAGTGTATGTGCTGAAGAAGGAAGAAGGCGGGCGGCACAGTGCATTCTTCAATGGCTACCGGCCGCAGTTCTACATCCGCACGATGGATGTGACCGGCAACGTGGAACTGCCGGCGGGCGTGGAAATGGTTCTGCCGGGCGACAATGTCGACCTGACCGTGACCCTGATCGTCCCGGTGGCGCTCGAGCAGGGCTCCAAGTTCGCCATTCGTGAAGGCGGCCTGACCGTCGGCGCGGGTGTCATCACCAAGATCATCCAATAGGTAGAATAAACAATATGACGAAGCAGAAGATCCGCATCCGCCTTAAGGCATACGACCATCGTGTCCTCGACCAGTCTGCCAAGCGGATTGTCGAAACCGCCGAGCGCTCCGGCGCCCATGTTGTTGGCCCCGTACCCTTGCCAACGAAGAAAGAACGGTTTACAATACGCCGCTCGACTTTCATTGACAAAGACTTGCATGAGCACTTTGAAATCCGCACGCATAATCGTCTTATTGATGTTCTTGATCCTGATTCGAAGACGATCGATATGTTGATGCGGCTCAATCTGCCAGCGGGTGTGGATATCGAGATCAAAATTTAGCATACATTGTCTGTTCGTCCAGCTGGTCTGATATTTGGACTTTTCGGACCAGCTGGATTGGATGGGCAGCATAAGAACGGTTCTGTTCGTGGGCCCTACTACCCTGTGTGCCGCGGCAGACCGAGTTGACTGTGCTGTGACCGAGATGATGCAGCCTTGCCCAGGCTGACAGTCTTGAGAAACGTTTAGAAGGAGAAAACCGAGCATGTTGAAAGGGCTGATTGGCAAGAAGATCGGCATGACCCAGATCTTCGATGAGACCGGTGCGGCTGTTCCGGTAACTCTGATCGAAGCTGGGCCATGTTATGTTACGCAGGTACGCCTTCCCGAGAAGGAAGGCTACGCAGCGGTGCAACTCGGATTCAGCGAGGCAAAGACCAAGCACCTGACCTCAGGCGAACTTGGTCACCTCAAGAAGAGCGAATTGCCTCCGCTGCGTTTTTTGCGCGAGTTCCGGGTGAAAGATGCCGGGCTTAAGGCTGGCGATAAACTGACAGTCGAGGTCTTCGGCGTGGGCGAGCACGTGGATGTGGTTGGCACCAGTAAAGGCAAGGGTTTCGCAGGTGTGGTGAAGCGTTACCATTTTGCGGGTGGCCCAAAGTCGCATGGTGCATCTGACCGCTTACGTGGCCCTGGCTCGAACGGTTCAACGACCACCCCGGGCCGCGTTTATAAGGGTTCACGTCGTCCCGGACATATGGGACACGAGCGTGTTACCTCTCAGAGTCTGAAGGTCGTACTGGTGGATGTCGAGCGCAACCTGCTGGGTGTGCGTGGCGCCGTTCCCGGGCCGAGAGGCGGCTTGGTCATGATTCAGGATGCGCGCAAGCAGTAAGCGCCGATGATGGGAGTATGGGTATTATGAAAGCAGATGTTTTCAACATGAAAGGTGAAAAGGTCAAGACCGTGGAATTGCCGGCCGAGATCTTTGAAACCCAAGTGAATGTAGATTTGATGCACCAGGCTTACATCCAACAGATGGCCAATGCCCGTCTCGGCACGTCTAAGACCAAGACCCGCAGCGAAGTATCCGGTGGTGGCAAGAAGCCCTGGAAGCAAAAGGGCACAGGTCGGGCTCGTCAGGGTTCCACGCGTGCTCCACAGTGGGTACATGGTGGTAAGATCCATACACCCCGCCCACGCAAGTACACCCAACATATGCCGATCAAAATGCGCCGGGCGGCTCTGCGTTCAGCATTATCTGCCAAGGCGGCTGATGCCGGACGTGGTGGTTGTGGATGAACTTGTTCTCGACGAGCCCAAGACCCGCCTGATGGCGCAGGCCTTGAATTTGCTGGTCGGGGATGCCACGGTGCTTGTCCTGGCAGCCGAAAAGGATGATGCATATGAGATGGTGGCTCGCTCGACCAATAACCTCCCGGATGCCAAATTACTGATGGCGAATTACCTGAATATCCGGGACTTACTTGGCTACGACAAACTCGTCATGCCCCTCAAGGCATTGGACGTGTTGAAGACTTTTCTAGTGTAGGAGGGCAGCATGACAACGATATATGATGTAATCCGCCGCCCATTGGTCACCGAGAAGTCGAACTATCAGTCGAACAAACTTCACCAGTATTCCTTTGAGGTGGCCTCAGAAGCCACTCGTACCCTGGTGAAAGATGCCATTGAGACGCTGTTCGATGTCAAGGTTGTAAGCGTGAATATCATGAACACGGCTGCCAAGCGCAGTCGTCGTCGCAACCGGCGCCTGCAGGTGCGGGCTCCTGGTATCAAGAAAGCAATCGTTACCCTGGCCGAGGGAAGCACCCTCGAGATCTTTGAAGGGGTGAAGTAATGGCTGTCAAGAAATATAAACCCACGACGCCCGGCCAGCGGGGGATGACCGGTTATACGTTCGAAGAGATCACCAAGTCGACTCCCGAACGCAGCCTGATCGTCCATCCGCGTAGTTATGGCGGACGCGACACCACCGGCCGCATTACCGTCCGTCATCGTGGCGGTGGGAATCGCCGCTACATTCGCATCATCGATTTCAAGCGCGAGAAGCACAACATTCCCGCCAAAGTTGCCGCGATCGAATATGATCCGAACCGTACTGCCCGCCTGGCCTTGCTGTTCTATGCGGATGGTGAGAAGCGCTATATCATCGCTCCGCTCGGGATCAAGGTTGGTGACACACTCTTTTCCGGACCCCAGGCCGAAATTCGACCCGGTAATTGCCTCCCGCTCTCGAATATTCCCGTTGGTACATTGGTACACAACCTTGAGTTGCAAGAGGGCAAGGGAGCGCAGTTGGTCCGTACAGCCGGCGGTTCGGCGCAGTTGTTGGCCAAGGAAGGCGAATATGCCCAGATCCGCCTGCCATCCGGCGAAGTACGCCTGGTTCGCCAGACCTGTTACGCGACGATCGGTCAGGTCGGCAACCTGGATCACAACAACATCAAGTTGGGCAAGGCGGGCCGAAAGCGCCATATGGGCATCCGTCCAACGGTGCGCGGGACTGCCATGTCCCCACGTGACCATCCGCACGGCGGTGGCGAAGGCCGGCAGCCGACCGGTATGCCAGGTCCGAAAACCCCGTGGGGTAAACCCGCCCGTGGTTATAAAACCCGCCGCATTAAGCGGACAGATAAGTACATCGTGCGCCACCGCAGCAAGGCTAGCCGCTAAGGCGCTGAGTAGGATGCGAGGTAAGCAAATATGTCTCGTTCATTGAAAAAAGGGCCCTTCATTGCCCCGAAACTTTTGAAGAAGATTGAAGCGATGAACCTAAAAGGCGAGAAGAAGGTCATCCGTACCTGGAGCCGCGCCAGCGTGATCTTTCCTCAGATGGTAGGCCACACGATCGCGATCCATGATGGCCGTCGTCATGTGCCCATCTACATCACCGAAAATATGGTCGGCCATCGCCTGGGCGAATTCGCGCCGACGCGCTTGTTCCGTGGCCATATGGCGGCTGAGAAGTCGTCAAAGCCGGCGGTGTAGGAGCAACCAGATGACTCACGATATTCATGCTAGATTAAGTTATCTGACCATATCAGCCCAGAAGGTTCGCCTGGTTGTTGACTTGGTGCGTGGAAAGAATGCGGTGCAGGCACTGGAAATTCTGCGATTTGCACCCCAGAGCGCTGCCGTGCCGGTGGCAAAACTGCTGGCTTCCGCAGTTGCCAATGCCGAAGAGAATTTCGGCGTCAGCCGCGACGACCTGTTCGTTGCAAAAATCTTTGCTGATGAAGCGCCCACCCGCAAGTGGCGTCGCTTCGGGGCACGTGGCCGCTTCAAGCCGATTATGCGTCGATCGTCGCATGTGACTGTTGTCCTGCGCGAACGCGAGGCTGCCTAACCGGCAAAGAAAAGACGAAGGAGATCTTATGGGTCGAAAAGTTCATCCGATTGGTTTTCGCCTGAATGTCAATCAGGACTGGCGTGGTCGTTGGTTTGCCGAAGGTGCCCAATATCGCGAGCAACTGGGGCAGGATTTCGCCATCCGCGACATGATTTATCAAGAGACTGGCCGTGCGGGTGTTTCCCGGATTGATGTGGAACGTTATCCAGGGAAATTGAAAGTATCCGTATTCACCGCCAAGCCAGGCATTCTGATCGGTCGCAAGGGCGAAGGTATCAAGAAGATCCGTGTCAGTTTGGAAGAGTTGACCGGCAAGAAGGTTGACCTGGATATTAAAGAAATCAAGGCCCCGGATTGCGATGCCTTTTTGGTGTCCCGCAATATTGCCGACCAGCTTGAGCGCCGCATCAGTTACCGGCGTGCCATGAAACGTGCCATCCAGCAGGCCATGCGCCAGGGAGCGCAGGGCATCAAGATCGAGGTTGCCGGAAGGTTGTCGGGCGCAGAAATGGCTCGCACAGTCTGGCTGCGTGATGGACGTGTACCGTTGCAGACTCTGCGCGCGGATATCGAATTTGCCCGTACAGAAGCCTCAACAACGTATGGTCAGATCGGTGTCAAAGTCTGGGTCTATCACGGTGAAATGAAAACCGAAGTGGAAGAAAAAGTTGAGACGACCGAAGGCGTCTACATTAGTGAGTAGCCGCGGTGTCTGTGGAGTGAGGTTGATGCTATGTTAATGCCAAAACGTGTGAAGTATCGCAAGCAGATGCGTGGTCGCATGAAGGGCAAGGAATCACGTGGTGTTGAGATCTCCTTCGGCGAATACGGTTTGCTGGCGATGGAGCCGGGATGGGTGACTGCCCGTCAGATCGAAGCAGCCCGCCGCACGCTCGTCCATGCCATGAAACGCCGTGGTAAGGTCTGGATCCGGATTTTCCCGGATAAGCCTTATACCCAGAAACCCCCGGAGACCCGTATGGGTAAGGGCAAGGGGAATGTGGAATACTGGGTAGCTGTTGTCAAGCCTGGCCGTGTCATGTTTGAGGTCGGCGGCCTGGATGAGGCAACTGCGCGTGAAGCTTTGGGTCTCGCCCGCCGGAAATTTGCCATCAAGACCAAGGTGATTGCCCGTCATGATGCGACTTTAGGAGAGCAGGCATGAAGGCGGTAGAGATTCGAAAAATGAATGTCGGAGAAATCCAGGTTAAGCTATCGGATAGCCGCGAGGAGTTAATGAAACTCCGTTTCCAGCAGGTGACCGGTCAATTAACGGATACCAACCGCCTTCGTCAACTGCGGCGTGATATAGCCCGTTTTGAGACGATCTTGAATGAGCCTAAAAATGCGGCTGGACAGGAAGGTGAAGCATGAACGACCGTCGTAGAATCACTGGGGTTGTCACCAGTAACAAGATGATGAAAACCGTTGTGGTGGAGATCGGCCGAAAATTCCGGCACCCCCTCTATCGCAAGGTTGTCCACTTGAGCAAACGCGTCAAGGCGCACGATGAGCTGGGCTGCCAGATTGGGGACCAGGTCCAGATCGTTGAAAGCCGTCCTCTTTCGCGTGATAAGCGCTGGGTTGTTGAGTTGATCGTCAAGCACGAGATCCGTACGGCTGATGCTGGTGTTCCAGAGATCGTTGCAGAACCTGCTGCTGAAGAGAGCGAGCCTGTGGCTGCCGAACCCCCGGTGGAGGCTCAGCCATGATCCAGCACGAATCCAAATTGAAAATTGCCGATAACACCGGTGCCCGGGAAATAACGGTCATCCATGTGATGGGCGGTTCAACCCGTCGTTATGGCCGGATCGGCGATATTGTTGTTGGAGCAGTTCAGTCAGCGACCCCACAGGGGTCTGTCAAAAAGTCTGAGATCGTCAAGGCTGTCATCGTCCGTTGCACGAAAGAATGGCGGCGGGATGATGGCTCCACAATCCGGTTCGATGATAATGCAGCCGTGATTTTGGATACAGATGGTCAGAACCCTAAGGGTAGCCGCATTTTCGGACCAGTTGCACGTGAGCTGCGTGAAAAGGGCTTCATGAAGATTGTTTCACTGGCCCCAGAAGTGCTTTAGGCCGGTTGAGGAGTGAACGATGAAAGTCAAGATCCGTAAAGGTGATACCGTTGAAATTATCAGCGGGAAGATCGAGGAGAAGGGAAAGCGCGGTGAGGTGATCAAGGTTCTGCCGGACGAGAGGCGCGTGGTCGTCCAGGGCCTGAACATCCATACCAAGCATCAAAAGCAGGTCCAGACCCAGGGCCGCACCATCAACCCCGGTCGGATCAAATTTGAAGCCCCGCTTGATATCTCGAACGTTATGCTGATCTGCCCCAAGTGCAGTCAGGCGACCCGTGTGAATGTCCAACGTGGCGAGGACGGCGTACACCGCGTCTGCAAAAAATGCCAGTCGTTGATAGATTAGCCGCCGGTGGAGCATCGATTTATGAATAGAATGCAAGAACGATATCAGAAGGAAGCTGTCCCGGCCCTGCTTAAGGCGTTCCAGTATAAGAATGTCATGCAGGTTCCGCATATCAGCAAGGTCGTGTTGAACATCGGCCTGGGTAGCGAGCAGGACAACGCCAAAGCCCTCGAGGCCGCCATGGGCGATATGACAACCATTTCCGGGCAGAAACCGGTCATGACGAAAGCCCGCACGAGCATCGCGAACTTCAAGTTGCGCGAGGGCCGCATCATTGGCACCAAGGTGACTCTGCGCGGTGACAAGATGTGGGCGTTCCTGGACCGCCTGTTGAACACTGCCCTTCCCCGTGTTCGTGACTTCCGAGGGGTGTCCCCGGACGCTTTCGATGGGCGCGGCAATTACACGCTGGGTCTGCGCGACCAGTTGATTTTCCCGGAGATCGAATACGACAAGATCGACAAATTAAGAGGCATGGAGGTCACAATTGTGACCACAGCCAAATCTGATGACCATGCGCGGCTGATGTTGCAACTGCTGGGCATGCCGTTCAAGAAGGAAGCATAATTATGGCTAGCACTTGCATGAAGTATCGTGAACTCCGCCGCAAGTATCCCAACCAGATACGCAACCGCTGCACGAAATGCGGACGCCCGCGCGGCTATATTCGCCGTTTTGGTCTATGCCGGATTTGCTTCCGCGAGTTGGCGCTCGAAGGAAAAATCCCCGGCGTTATGAAGGCATCCTGGTAACCGGGTGGAGGTAAGAAATGAGCATGACTGATCCTATCGCTGATATGCTGACCCGCATCCGAAATTCCATGATGAGCGGTCAGGCTATGACGGCTATGCCTTTTTCAAAGATCAAGGGAGAAATTGCCAAGATCCTTAAAGAAGAGGGCTACCTGGAAAATTTTGAAGTTGCAGATGGCGAACGTCCGAGCCAGAAAGTGCTGCGCCTGAAGATCAAGTATTTTGGTGAGCGTCGTGAGCGCAAGCCTGTGATCACTGGTATCGAACGCATCAGCCGCCCTGGTCGCCGTGTTTATACCAAGAAACAGGATATTCCCTGGGTGCTTTCCGGTATTGGCGTAGCCATACTGTCCACACCCAAGGGTATCATGACCGGTCAGCGTGCCCGCCAGTTGGGTGTGGGCGGCGAGATCCTCTGCAAGGTCTGGTAGAGAGGAGTATTACAGTGTCTCGAGTTGGACGTATGCCCGTGGTCATCCCGACCGGTGTGCAGATAGAAATTAATGGCGCGAATATTGGCGTGAAAGGTCCGAAAGGTGAAATGAAGCGGACATTCTCCCCGTTGATCGGGATTGCGATGGAGAATGGCCAGGTCATCATCACCCGTAAATCTGACCAGCCTGCCGAGCGCGCATTGCATGGCACAACACGTGCCGTACTTGCAAACATGGTTCATGGCGTCAGTGCTGGTTTTGAGCGTGTCCTGGAGATCGAAGGTGTTGGTTACCGGGCTGAGATGAATGGCAAGAAGCTTGTTCTACATATGGGATATTCTCACCCGGTAGAAATGGAACCGCCCTCAGGTATTTCCTTTGACGTGGACCAGAAAGCCCGCCAGGTGTTTGTGCGTGGTTTTGATAAGGAATTGGTCGGCCAGGTTGCGGCGAATGTCCGTAACGTGCGCCCGCCGGAACCCTATCATGGCAAAGGTTTGCATTACCTTGGCGAGAAGATTCGCCGCAAGGCCGGCAAGGCCGGAAAGGCAGCAAAGTAATCTATGGCTGAGAAAAATCGTTCTGAGGCTCGCATCAGGCGGCATGCACGTGTGCGCGATCAATGTGCAAGGCACGCAGCAACGACCTCGTTTGAGTGTCTTCCGCAGCCTCTCTGAGATTTACGCGCAGGTGATTGACGACAAAGCCGGACACACCATTGCTTCAGCTTCCACCATCGACCAGGAACTGCGTGGAAAGATGAAAGGCCTGAAGAAATCTGAACAGGCTAAGATGGTCGGTCAAACGTTGGCTGCGCGCGCCAAGGATAAAGGTGTGCAGTCGGTCGTATTCGACCGCGGCGGTTTCAAATATAGCGGCCGGGTCAAAGCCCTGGCTGATGGCGCCCGTGAAGGCGGCCTGGAATTCTAGGGCCTGATTGGAGAACGTTATGATGAATTACCCGGTAACGGAAGTTGATCAGCAAGCAGAGAGCCTCGACGAGCGCGTCATTGAGATCGCCCGCGTGGCAAAAGTGGTGAAAGGTGGACGCCGTTTCCAGTTCCGTGTGACGCTGATCATGGGCGACAACCACGGCAAGGTGGGCATGGGTGTCGGCAAGGCGAACGCGGTACCGGATGCAATGCGCAAGGCGACGGATCGTGCCCGCAAGAACATGCATCCTGTCAATCTTTCCAAGACGACCATCCCGCACCAGTCCACCGGCAAGGTGGGTGGTTCGGTCGTCCTGCTCAAACCGGCTTCCCCCGGTACAGGCGTAATTGCCGGCGGCGGTGTCCGTGCTGTTCTCGAAGCAGTTGGCATCCATGATATCCTGACCAAGTCGCTTGGTTCCTCGAATGTCCTGAACTCTGTTCAGGCCACTCTTCAGGCGCTTGAGGCGCTTAAGTCGCCTAAGGATGAAGCCGCCCGGCGCGGTAAGTCAGTTGAAGATTTGCTGCCGTACTGGGAAAGGAGAAAGAAGAATGGCTAAGAAGGCCGAAGGCAAGATGATCAAATTAACTCTGGTGCGCAGCCCGATTGGCTTCCCGGAGCCGCAAAAGGCGACTGTACGGGCCCTGGGATTTCACCGTTTACACCAGACCGTGGAGCACGAAGACACGCCTGTAATACGTGGGATGATGGCCAAAGTCATTCACTTGATTCGTATTGAAGAGTAGGCAAGAAGATGAAACTGAACGATCTCAAACCTAATTTGGACAAGAAACAACGCAAACGCGTTGGCCGTGGTATTTCTGCCGGTCAGGGAAAGACGGCTGGTCGTGGTACGAAGGGCGAAGGCTCCCGCACTGGTACCGGAGGACGTCTTTACCGGCAAGGTGGCAATCTGCCTTTCTTCCGCCGTTTGCCATTCGTACGTGGTAAAGGTTTTACCCCGCCTTATGAAGTTGAGTTCAATGAGGTGAACCTTGACCAGTTGGCTTCGTTCAAGACCGAAGTTGAAATCAACCCCGAAACGCTTCAGAAAGCCCACATGTTGCGCGATCCGCGTAACCCGGTTGCGATCCTGGGTCGGGGTGAATTGAAGACCGCCATTAAAGTGCGTGTTCACCGTGTTACAAAGAGTGCCAAGGCTAAGATTGAAGCTGCCGGCGGTTCGGTGGAACTGATTGCATAACTCGTCCTCTCGAGGAGACCTTATATGAAAAACGCATTTACGGGATGGCGTTATCTCTGGACGTCGCAAGACATCCGCCGCAAGTTGTTTGTGACCCTGGTTCTTCTGGTCATATTCCGCTTGGCGGCGAATGTCCCTGTGCCGGGGATTAACGGAGCTAGCCCTGAAAGCGCTTTTACAGGGTGCGAATGGTTCCGGGTCGTTTTTTGCTTTCCTTGACCTGCTCTCTGGCGGTACCATCTCCCATTTTTCCCTGCTGTCCATGGGCGTCTATCCGTATATTACAGCGCAGATCATCCTGCAATTGCTGACCCCCATTTTCCCGGCGCTGCAGCGCAAGATGGAAGAAGATCCGCGTGAGGGCCGCAAATGGCAGGAAAAATGGACCTATTATCTGGCTGTCCCAATGGCTGCACTTTCAGCCCTTGGCCAGATCAACCTTTTCAACTCCTACTCGGTGCAAGGTGGTCAGGGCCAGATCGTACCCTTTGGGTTTACGAGCGCCCTCTGGCTGCCTTCATTGACCCTGCTGTTGACCATGATCGGCGGCACCATGTTCGCCATCTGGCTGGGCGAGTTGATTTCCGAGTACGGTATTCGCGGCCAGGGGCTGTCACTGATCATCTTTGCGGGAATCGTAGCCCGTATGCCGGCCAGTTTTGCCGGGCTGCTGGCAGATAAGCAGCATGGCTGGATCCTGGTCATCTCGATGGTCAGTAGTGATGGTGGCTGTCATCTATGCCATCGTTTACGTCCAGCAAGGCCGCCGTTATGTGCCGGTCATGTACCCTGGTCGCCGTGTTGGCAGCCGCATGTCCATGCCGGTGAAAGGCACATTGCCTTTGATGGTAAACCTGGCAGGCATGATCCCGCTCATTTTCGCCAGCGCCATCCTGCAGTTCCCGGCCATTATTGCCAGCTACTTTGTCAATTCGTCGAACGCAGCCGTGGCAAAATTTGCTTCGGCTACACAGGTCACATTTCAACGGCGGGACTGGCTGTACTATATCCTATATTTCCTGATGGTTGTAAGCTTCACATTCTTCTATACCGATGTGATGTTCTCCCAACAAAATTATGGAGAGAATCTCAAGAAAGTTGGCGCTCAGATCCCGGGTGTGAACCGCGGATCACCGACCCAGAAATACCTGACCAAGGTTCAACGCCGCATCACTCTCCCTGGTGCGTTATTCCTTGGAGTTGTTGCGGTCCTGGGCTATATCATCAATTTGATCCTGAAAGCGGTTGGCATTGGTGGAACGGCCTCCTCCTCAACCATTTTCCTGGTTTCGGCTGCAGGCCTGCTAATCGTTGTCGGTGTGGTGCGCGACACATTCCTGAATATCGATGCCGAACTGAAACTTCATGGGTACGATGACGCCCGGTTGGTGAAATAAGCTGACCATGCAAACCTATATTGTTCTTCTCGGTCCCCCAGGCGTTGGCAAAGGTACTCAGGCAGAAATCATTGCCAAGTCCACCGGTTTGCCGCATATCTCGTCTGGCGATCTATTCCGGGAGAACATAAAAAATGCAACCGATCTCGGCAAACTGGCCCAATCCTTTATGAATAAAGGTGAACTGGTGCCGGATGATGTCACGATCGGTATGATCCGGGATCGACTCTCCCGTCCCGATTGCCGCGCAGGAGCATTGCTGGATGGTTTTCCCCGCACCACGGTCCAGGCCGAAGCTCTTGAAAAACTACTGGCGGAGTTCGGTGGCACGGTTAATTATGTACCATACATCGCAGCTTCTGAGGCAACCCTGGTGGAGCGTTTGAGTGGACGTTGGACCTGCAAGTCACAGGGCCATATTTTCCACGAGAAGTACAATCCGCCAAAGACCCCGGGCGTGTGTGATCTGGATGGTTCGGATCTTTATCAACGCGACGATGACAAAGCCGAGACGGTCACACGGCGCATCCAGGTTTATTTTGCTCAAACTGCGCCATTGATCGCTTATTATCGGGAACGCGGCTTGCTGTCCGAAATTGACGGCGCCCGGCCGATCGAGCAAGTCAGCCTGGAATTGTTGGCGGTTCTCGGTAAATAAAATGGCTTGGGAACGTGATGTAAACATCAAAAGTCCGGCTGAACTTGTGCTGATGCGCGAAGCTGGACGTGTCAACGCTCTGGCGTTGGCGGCTGTACGAGAACTTTTACAACCCGGCGTCACTACTGCAGACCTCAACGCGGCTGCTGAGGAAACTCTGCGGAAACATGGCGCTTACTCGCCTTTCAAGAACTATGGTCAACCACCTTTCCCCGGATCGATTTGTGCCAGCGTAAATGAAGAATTGGTACATGGTATCCCTGGAAAACGCAAGCTCAAGGAAGGTGACATCATCTCAATAGATTGTGGAGCGGTCGTCGAGGGTTATGTCGGCGATGCAGCCTTCACGGCTGGCATAGGGCAAATATCCCCGAATGCGAGCAAACTTATCGAGGTGACCAGGCAGGCGCTTTTTGTTGGCATCGCGATGATGCGCGCTGGTAACAAAACGGGCGACGTCTCTGCAGCCATCCAGCAATTTGTGGAAGCGCAGGGGTTCCAGGTCGTCCGTGAATATACCGGACACGGTGTTGGCCGGAAAATGCACGAAGGGCCGCAGGTGCCTAATTATGGCACCCCGGGTACCGGGGTTTTGCTAAAACCCGGTATGACAATTGCCCTTGAGCCGATGGTTCTCGTCGGCACATACCGGACCCGTGTTCTGTCCAACCAGTGGACGGTTGTATCTGCTGATGGGGCTTTGACGGCGCATTACGAACACTCCGTAGCCGTTACCGAAGGCGACCCTCTCGTCCTGACTGTCCCGTAACCTGACAGCAAGACATCGCCGAAACTGGACGGAAAACCATTGTACATGTATAATTCAACCTTTGGTTGAACAACTGAAGTAAGGAGAACGCAATCATGAAAGTAGGTCCTTCCATTCGTAAACGCTGCGCGAAGTGCAAGGTTGTCAAGCGCAAGGGCAGATTGTATATCATCTGCGAAAATCCTAAGCATAAACAGCGACAAGGATAGTAGAACATGGCAAGAATTGAAGGTGTTGACCTCCCGCGTAATAAACGCGTTGAAGTGGGCCTGAATTACCTGTTCGGCATTGGCCCAACCCGCTCGCGCGAGATTCTGGCGGCGACCAAAATCTCCCCGGATACACGCGTCAAAGATTTGACTGAATCCGAAGTCCAACAGATCCGTGAATATATCACGAAGAATTGGAAAGTCGAAGGCGACCTGCGCCGTCAGGAACAGTTGAATATCAAGCGCCTGGTTGAAATTGGCTGCTACCGCGGCCTGCGTCACCGTCGCAATTTACCTGTCCATGGACAACGTACGCGCACCAATGCACGCACAGCCAAAGGTCCCAAGAAGACCGTGGCCGGACGCGGACGCCGCAAGGGCGGTAAGAAATAACCTGCTAACAGGGACGAAAGAGGTTTTATGGCTCCAGACTGTACGTTCAGCGCGTCGCTCCGGCGGCGCTAAAAAGGGAAGCGCAGCCTGTCTTCTGGACAGGTGCACGTCTTCGCATCGTTTAATAACACTATTGTGACCGTGACTGATCCGGACGGTAACACCCTGTGCTGGGGCAGCGCCGGTTCAGTCGGTTTCAAAGGCTCGCGCAAGAGTACCCCGTTTGCGGCCCGTCTGGCTGCTGAACAGGCGATCAAGGCTGCTCAGACGATCGGCATCCAGGAAGTGGACTTGTTCGTCAAGGGTCCTGGGCCTGGACGTGAATCCGCGATCCGTGCCGTCCAATCGATGGGTCTAAAAGTCAAATCCATTTCGGATTTGACGCCGGTTGCGCACAATGGTTGCCGGCCTCCCAAGAAGCGCCGCGTTTAGTTCTGGTGAAAGAGGTAAGTAGGTATGGCGAAATATACTGGTCCGGCCTGTAAACTGTGCCGGCGTGAAGGTGAAAAATTATTCCTCAAGGGAGAGCGTTGTTTTACTCCCAAATGTGCATTTGAGCGTCGTGGATTTGCACCCGGTCAGCATGGCCGTTCCGGCGGACGTGGTGGGCGCGGTGGCCAGGGTCGCGAATCGGATTATGCCAAGCAGTTGCGCGCCAAGCAGAAGGCACGCCGCATCTATGGCATTTACGAGGCCCAGTTCCGGCGCTATTATGGAAAAGCGTTGAAGGCCCGCGGCATTACCGGCCTCATGCTTTTACAGATCCTTGAATCCCGTCTGGACAATGTGATCTTCCGGCTGGGCTTTGCATCAAGCCGCTCCCAGGCTCGTCTGCTGGTAACGCATGGTCATTTCACCGTCAATGGCCGTCGAACGGACATTCCGTCAATGACCTTGGGCGCCGGTGATGTTATTTCGGTTCGTGAGGGTTCTTTGGACGCCACGTATTTCAAAGAATTGGCTCCATTGGCCGAGGCTCGTAATATTCCGGCCTGGCTGAACCGTGACATAAAATCTCTCTCAGGTAATTTCCTGCGCTTACCGGAACGCCCTGAGATTGACGGAAACCTGAACGAGCAATTAATCGTCGAGTACTACTCGCGCTAATCCGAGTCTGTTCTCTTTGACGCGGCGTACCGTTCCGTACGCCGGGAGAGGTGAATCGTGACTATCACGAACATGGTGATGCCGAAGATCGAGCGCGAAGCAGAAGCTCGTAATTATGGCAAGTTTGTTATCAGCCCATTGGAGCACGGTTATGGCGTGACACTGGGCAATGCCTTGAGGCGTGTGCTGCTTTCCTCGCTGGAAGGCGCAGCCGTGACATCCATCCGCATTGTGGATATCTTGCACGAGTTCAGTGATATTCCAGGCGTGCGCGAAGATGTCCTGCAGGTCATGTTGCAGGTCAAGCAATTACGCCTGATCCTGGAAGGTGTGGACGCCACCCGTATGCACCTGGAAGTGCGTGGTGAAGGTGTGGTCACTGCTGCGGATATTATTACTTCGCCTGAAGTCAAAATCATCAACCCGGACCTGTACCTCTTCACGGCTGATAGTTCCAAGACCCGCCTCGATTTCGAGTTCATTGTTGAACGTGGGCGCGGCTATGCTCCATCCAATGAACGTGGACGCATGCCCATCGGTGAACTCCCGGTGGATGCCATTTTCAGCCCGGTCAAGCGTGTCAATTGGGAAGTCCTGGCGGCCCGCGTTGGTCAGAGCACCAATTACGACAAACTTGTCTTGGAGATCTGGACGGATGGCGCCATCTCGCCTGAAAAGGCTTTGAGTGCATCTGCCAAGATCTTGATCGAGCACCTGCGTTATGTGGCTGGCATCAGCGAAGAGACACTGACCATCACGATGGAAAAGGAAACCTCCGGTTCACACCTGACCAGTGAAGTAGCCGAAACGCCGGTGGAATCCCTTGACCTTTCGGTGCGAGTTTTCAACTCACTCAAACGTACCGGCATTACCACCGTCGGTGACGTGCTTGAATTGCTCGAGAAGGGCGATCAGGCGGTCATGTCCATTCGCAATTTTGGCGAGAAGAGCCTGGATGAACTGCGTGCCAAGATGCAGGAGAAGGGCTATTTGAAGGACGAACAAAAGAAAGAGTCGGAGTAATTTAGAGATGCGACACCAAGTAGCAGGTTATAAACTCAATCGTACCAAAGGCGGGCGTATCGCTCTGCGCCGGAATTTGATCAAACAGTTTTTCACTCACGAGCGCATCCGCACCACCACATACCAAGGCGGCCGCTATTCGTGGCGAAGCTGAACGGATGATCACCATCGCACGTAAGGTCACGGATGCCACGGATGCTGAAAAAGTGGCGGCCCGTCGCCTGATTGCTGGCAGACTGGGCAATAACAGCAACGAGGCCGTGAAGAAATTATTCGACGAAATTGCGCCTCGTTTTGCCGACCGCGCTGGCGGTTATACCCGGGTCATGAAGCTCGGCCCACGTTTCGGCGACAAGGCTGAAATGGCATTGATTGAACTCGTGGAAGAGTAATTCGGAATGATGAATGAAGAATGATGAATGTTGAAATGGTTCTCGATCCATAATTCATCATTCATCCTTCAACCTTCTGCATTCCAAAATGGCACGTTACCAGATTATCCTCGCTTACGACGGCACAGGCTTCCTTGGAAGTCAGCGGCAGGCGAGTTCCCGGACAGCACAGAGCGAACTTGAAAAAGCCTTGCGGAAACTTGGCTGGCATGGACAGACGGTCTACCTGGCCGGCCGGACAGATACCGGCACTCATGCCAGTGGGCAGGTGGCGGCCTTCGACCTCGAATGGGGTCACGGGCTTGAAAAACTGCAGGATGCCCTGAACGCCCATCTGCCCCGTGATATGGCCGTCAGGGCAGTCAAAGCAGTTGCGGATGGTTTCCACCCGCGCTTTGATGCCAGCTTCCCGTCGCTACCGTTACCGGCTGTTACTGCGCCAGCGTACGGGATCCTTTACGGGAACGGTATGCCTGGCGGGTGTGGCCTGCAGTAACGGACTTGACGCCACTGGCCGATATTTGGCCCGGGACGCACGATTTCGCCGCTTTCGGTACACCACCTCGCACTGGAGGCAGCACGGTACGGACCGTCCTGTCCGCCAAATGGCAACAGCAGGCGGATGAGTGGATCTTCGAGATCCAGGCCGATGCCTTCCTGTACCGGATGGTACGCAGGCTGGTCTATGCCCAGGTGGCTGTTGGGCAGGCGAGACTTTCGGCGGAAATGTTGGCACGGGCTCTGGATGACCGGCCGGATATTCGGCAGGAAGCGCAGGCGCAAATCCCTGCCAGCCTTGCCCCGGCCTGTGGTCTGACGTTGGTCGAAGTTCGTTACGATGATCTGGTATGAATTTGATTAGTCTGTAATTTTGGAGAAACGAAAGTGTATAAATCTTACTATCCTAAAGCTGCTGAAATTAACCGCCAGTGGTTGTTGGTGGATGCCAACGGTGAGACTCTGGGCCGTTTGGCCACCCAGCTCGCCGGACTCCTGCTGGGAAAGCACAAACCAACTTTTACGCCTGGCGTGGAAATGGGCGATTTCGTGATCGTTATCAATGCCCAGAAAATTGCCGTCACTGGCACAAAGACCCACACAAAGCTGACCGAAAAAATGTACCATCACCATTCTGGTTATCCCGGCGGCTTGAAAACGATCAGCCTGCGCGACCAGTTGGCAGACCCACCCGGACCGCGTCATTCGCTCCGCTGTCTGGGGCATGTTGCCGCACAACAAGATGGGTCACCACCTTATGACACGGCTTCGGGTCTATGGTGGCGCCGAGCATCCGCATACCACGCAAAGTCCGAAGACGGTCGCATAAAGGAGCAGGAATATGTCTGTGCAATATTATGAAGGTGTTGGACGCCGCAAGCAAAGCATCGCCCGTGTGCGCATAATGAACGGTTCAGGACGGTTTATTGTCAACGATAAGGAAGCTCCGGCTTACTTTAACCGTTTGGGAGATGTCGACGCCATCCTGGCTGTCTTGAAAGCAGCCGGACAGGATGCCAGTAGCTTATGATATTACCGTCATGGTCACTGGCGGTGGTGTTACCGGTCAGACCGATTCGGTTCAGCTCGGCCTGGCACGTGCCATGGTCAAGATGAATCCCGAAAATGTCTCTGCCATGCGCAAGGGTGGCTTCCTGACACGCGATGCCCGCGTCAAGGAACGCAAGAAGCCCGGTCTCAAGCGTGCCCGCAAGGCTCCGACCTACACCAAGCGTTAATTCGATCTATCCATTCGCATAACGTAATGCGTGATCCGTAACTTGACTTGTTACGTTTTGCGCATTACGTTTTACATTTAAGTTTCTGATCGTCTGATCAGGAGGATTTTATGGCAGGAATTACTCTTCTCGGTCTTGGTCCTGGCGATCCCGCCAAGACTCACGCGTGAAGCCTGGGACGTGCTTGGTTCCATTCGTGAGATCTGGGTGCGTACGAAACAGCATCCAACTGTAACCGGTTTTCCTGTCACCCTTACAGTTCACTCCTTCGATGATTTATATGACGGGAGCGACTCTTTCGAAGAAGTCTATTCCGGGATTGTCGAAAAAGTGCTGGAATTGGGGCAGAGACCGGAAGGGGTGGTCTATGCTGTTCCCGGCGACCCGTTCATGGCAGAAGCCACCTGCCCGGTGATCGCACAACGTGCCCGTACCGCTCGGTCTGCCGTTAAAAATAGTCAGCGGGCTATCCTTCCTCGAGCCGGTTTTTGCCGCGCTTGGTCTGGATCCATACCCGCGCCTGACCCTGGTGGACGCGTTGGAACTGAGTGAGGCCCACATCCCGGCCTTCCCGCCGGATACTCCCGTTCTGATTGCCCAGATCTACTCCCGCATGGTGGCCGCGGAAGTCAAGATGACCCTCAATGCCGTTTACCCCGATGAACATCCGGTTCGCCTTGTGCATGCTGCTGGAACGCAGCGACGAATTGGTGGAGGAATTACCCCTCTATGAAATCGACCGTTCGGATCATATCGGTTTGCTAACCGTGCTATACGTCCCATCCCTGGGTGAAGGCACCTCGTTCGAGGCTTTTCAAGAGATCATTGCTCATTTACGCGCCCCGGATGGTTGCCCCTGGGACATCGAACAAACGCATCAATCGCTGCGCGCACATTTATTGGAAGAAGTCGTACGAAACCCTGGCAGCCCTCGACTCCGGAGACACCCAAAAAATGGCCGAGGAATTTGGCGATTTGCTGCTCCAGATCGTGTTGAATGCCCAGATCGCCAGCGAGGAAGGCGAATTCGATATGTCGGATGTGCTTAAAGGTATCTACGACAAGATCATCCGGCGTCATCCGCATGTCTTTGGAACGGTCAAGGTGGATGGGGTGGGAGGTGTGTTGAAGAACTGGGAAAACCTCAAGGCGGAAGAACGCGCCGGAAGTGGTGAGCCAGAAAAAGGCTTGCTGGGCGGCGTTCCACTGGCGTTGCCGGCGCTGATCCAGGCTCAGGAATATCAGGACCGGGCTGCCCGGGTTGGTTTTGACTGGCCGGAGATAGAAGGCGTTCTTGATAAAATTGCCGAAGAAATCCAGGAAGTTCGGGATGCTGCCAATGCAGAAGAACTGGCCGGTGAATTGGGAGACTTGTTCTTTGCCCTGGTCAACCTGGCGCGCTGGAAAAAGATAGACGCCGAGTCTGCTTTGCGTGGCACCAATTCACGCTTCAGGCAGCGGTTTGGATATATTGAGGCGGGGGCAAAAAAACAAACCAGGCAGGTATCAGACTTGACCCTCGATGAAATGGAAGCGCTCTGGCAGGAAGCGAAGACAAATACTGGTATATGATCCACGGCACATAAATAAACGCTCCGGTCGGAAAAACGACCGGAGCGTTTTCGTTGCCATAATAGCAACTTTAAAATTTTAAGGTAAATCACCCATTCGTCCTCTTGTTTTGTCCTGACAAATATGTTAAAATAATAACAGTAATTCCCCATATATAGGGGTGATTGTGTAATAATACACCATATATGGTGGTTACATTTGTTCTAATAATACGGAGCGATGAGCATGCGTTGTCCATACTGTCAGAACGATGACTCGAAAGTTATCGACACCACTCACGATAGCCACGGCGGCATTCGCAGGCGGCGGGAATGCTTGAACTGTGGGCAGCGATTCAGCAGCTATGAGCGCCCGATCCTGGCAACACCGTTGATCGTCAAGCAGGATGGCACGCGCGAAGAGTTCGACCGGGAGAAACTGGAGCGCGGCATCCGTATTTCCTGTGCCAAACGACCGGTCTCCGCGGCGGATATTGAGCGTCTGGTGGGGCAGGTGGAAGCCGAGTTGCAGCGGCTGGGAAAATCCGAAATCAGCTCGCGCGTCGTCGGTGACCTGGTCATCAAGGGCTTGAAAGAAATGGACCAGATCGCCTATATCCGCTATGCCATTGTCTATCTGCGTCTGGATGATTTACATTCCCTGCGTAATGAAATTGATCATCTGTTATTAGAATCATAATTCTTTCCTGACGCCGCATTCTCCGTTCCGTGGGGCGGAGAATCGGTGTCTATGGAGTTCATTGAGCTGTTCCATTGAATCGATTGTTTACTGGATTGCCAGAGTTTACTAATTAAAGAATAGGAGAATTAAATAATGGCAAGTTTACCGGCAATGTCAAAAAAAGGTTTGCTTCCTACTCCGGCCATACCCGATGATCTGCCAGGTGCGGAATTGACCGAGAATGCCCAGCAGGTGCTGGTACGTCGCTATGTCCGCCGCGGCGATGATGGTCAGCCTGTTGAATCCGTTGAGGAAATGTTCTGGCGGGTGGCTTATCATATTGCCAGGGCTGAAGAAACCTATGGCGGCGATGGAATTGCGCGTGCGCGTGAGTTTTATCTTTTATTGACCTCCAGAAAATTCTTCCCCAATTCCCCCACCTTTACCGGCGCGGGCACACCGCTTGGGACAATTGGCGGCTTGTTTTGTCCTGCCGATCACGGACGATATGGGTCGTGACCCGGCGGGTATCTTCCAATCCCTGCGGGATGCCGCGCTCATCCAGCAGACCGGTGGCGGGAATGGCTTTTCCTTCTCGCGCCTCCGCCCAAAGGGGTCACTGGTCAAATCGTCTGCCGGGCAGGCCACCGGTCCGGTGGGCTTCCTGCGGGTTTACGATCATGCCTTTGGTGAAATCGCCCAGGGTGGCACACGGCGCGGAGCCAACATGGGTGTCCTGCGCGTGGACCATCCGGATATTGACGAATTCATCACTTGCAAGATTGATGAAAACCAGATCACCAATTTTAATATCTCGGTGGGTATTACCGACGCTTTCATGCAGGCGGTCAAAGATGATACCGATTGGGAACTGCGTTTCCCGGATGTCATGTCGCCGGAATACCGTGGTTTCAGTGGTACGCCGGAGCAGGCTGAAGCCAGAGGCGTACCGCTCCGTACTTATAAAACGGTTCGGGCACGCGACCTTTTCCAAAAGATCGTCAACCAGGCGCATCATAACGGTGAGCCGGGAATGTTGTTCCTGGATGCGGCCAACCGGTCCAACCCCGTGCCACATTTGTACCCTCTGGAAGCCACCAATCCATGTGGTGAACAGTGGCTTGGACCATATGAAAACTGCTGCCTTGGATCGATCAACCTGGCCGAATATTGCGGCGCAGGATGGTGCAGTGGATTGGGATGGCCTGCGTAACGGCGTGGAACTCTCAACGCGCTTCCTGGACGATGTGGTGGATGTTAATGCCTACGTTCCGGCAGTCCCGCAACTGAAAGCGGCTGCTCATAGAGCCCGCCGCATCGGTCTGGGTATCATGGGCCTGGCGGATTTAATGTATCACGTGGGTGTGCGCTACGGTTCGCAGGAAGGGCAGGAGTTTGGCGCGCAGGTGATGGAATTCGTCCGTTACCATGCCATGCGGACGAGTGTTGCCCTGGCACGCGAACGCGGAGCCTTCCCGGCCATCAAAGGCAGTATCTACGACTTTGAAGATTTGCGTTGGACGCCTCCACAGCCGCTCGCGGCTTACCAGCATGATTGGGGGCGTCCGGCAGTGGAATGGGATGAAATCCTGGATGGGATCAAGAAATATGGCATCCGCAATGCGGCGCAGACCACCGTTGCACCAACCGGGACCATTGCAACGGTGGCCGGCTGCGAGGGGTATGGATGTGAGCCGGTCTTCGCGCTGGCATATGTCCGCCACGTTAACGACCAGGGAAAAGACCTTACAATTGACTTATGCCAGTCCGCGCTTCGACCTGGCTCTGGAAAAGGCCGGCATTGTCGGAGAAGCCCGGCAGGAGATCATCGAGAGAGTAATGGAACAAGGCACTTGCCAGGATATTCCAGAAGTACCGGAATCGGTTCGGAATGTATTTGTGGTGGCTGGTGATATCACTGCCGAAGAACACGTCCGTATGCAGGCTGCCCTCCAGGCGTTCGTGGATAATTCATTGTCAAAGACGGTCAATTTTCCCGAAGGTGCAACCGTGGAGGATGTGGCCGAGGTTTATATGCTGGCATGGGAGTTGGGTTGCAAGGGCATTACCGTCTACGTGACCGGCTCACGTGACAAAGTGGTCCTGGAAACCAAAGCCACCGCCGAGAAAAAACAACCGCAGAATACCAGCAGCCTGGCCATGCCCTATTGGCCATCTGCTACCGGGGATGCTGCCCCGGCCAGTGTGGCGGATGCTGAAATTGCCACGCAGCTGGCGGCCTGGCACGAGACCAAGAAGCCGCGTCCCCATACCCTGGTTGGCCGCACATTCAGCGTGGAAACACCGCTTGGCAAGGCTTTCATCACGGTCAACCAGAATGGCGGCGGCCATCCTTTTGAAGTTTTCATCAACACGGCCAAGGCTGGTTCTGAGACGGCTGCCGTTTCAGAGGCGATCGGCCGGCTCATCTCGTACGTTCTGCGCCTGGCCTCACCCATCCCGCCGCGTGAGCGCATGGCTGAAGTGGTTCGCCAGCTTTCCGGCATAGGCGGTGGACGTTCGCTGGGCTTTGGACCGAATCGGGTTCGTTCCCTGCCGGATGGGGTTGGGCAGGTGCTGGACGAGTATTTAACTGGCCGGACAACTCACCAGGTCGATGACGTCGGGGAGAAGCCGGACAAGCCAGAGTCATCATCGAAGAATCCGTGCCGGATCTGCTGACAGTTGCGGCAAATCAAAACCCCCAACTGGCGGTTTCGGCCCGGCAGATGGCGCTCAAAACGAGCGAACTTTGCCCGGAGTGCGGCGAGGCCAGCATGGTGAATGAAGAGGGCTGCCGGAAATGTTATAGCTGCGGCTATAGTGAGTGTTAGCTTGTTTGTGAATTCTTCTTCCGCTTTGTATACGCTGGAAGAGGTAAGAGAATAATTTCTTCCCCAGGCGCCCATTCGGGCGCCTGGGTTTTCATGGCTCAGCGTAGGATGGATATTTATTACAAGACTCCACAGGATAAAAAACCTGTCCACTTGACCAGTCGAAACTATCCCCCTGACCAGGCCCAAGACTCTCCTGACAATGGAGGAATTGCGTTAAAATATGTCCTATAGTTGGTATAGATAAGATAAAATTATTTTCCCGGCATAAATCGGAACACAATTTTCATTAAGTGTACCAGCCTGGCAGGGTTTTGGGCGGGTGTGGCAAGGTCTGGCACTGCCCGGGACCTTCAAGGAGACAAGTTCATGTTCACCGTGAAACGCGCACTTGCGCCCAGGCGCAGGATCGCCAAAAGCCGAACAAACATCTCGCCTCAGAAAATATGAAGCGACGGTCGGGTTCCTTTTCCTACTGCCGTGGTTGCTGGGATTCTTGTTATTTAAAGCCATCCCGATCCTGGCCGCGTTGGGATTTTCCTTTACGAACTTTCAAGATGCTGGAACCTGAAAAAACCCGCTTCATCGGCCTGGCCAACTACCTGACCTTTTTCAGGGATTCCTCCGCCGGTGCCAGCCTTTTCGGGTCGATCAGTTACTTCATTTTGTCTGTTCCCCTTGAAATGGTGGTCGCGCTCTTCCTGGCGGCGGTCTTTACCAGTGACCGTTTGCAGGGAAAGCGCATCATGCGCACCCTCTTCTTCATGCCCAGCATCATCCCGGCCATTGCGATCTTCATCATCATTTCTGGGTTGATAGATCCAAATACCGGTTGGATCACCCGGCTTTTCCACCTTTCCAGTTCCGTACCGCTCTATACTCTTTTCCCGATCATCCTATCCCTCTGGACGATCGGCCCCGGCTTCCTGATCATGCTGGGAGCCATGCAAGCTGTTCCGAAGGAGCTTTACGAGGCGGCCCGCGTCGACGGGGCTGGGCCGATCAACCGGTTTGTCTCGATCACCATCCCGATGTGTTCGCCGGCGATCTTCTTCTCGCTGGTGATTAACATGATCAGTTCTTTCGGCGGAGTGGCGCTGCTCGACCGAGGCCTGTCCTACAGCCAGAGCCTTTCCCCGATGGAATCTTACATTACCTATCAAATGTTTTCATTTATGAACCTGGGTTATGCCAGTGCGTTGGCCTGGATCATGTTCATTCTGGTAATGGTCATCACGATCCTCTTGTTCCGTTCGGCCCGTTACTGGGTTCACTTCCCAGAGGAAACCGAACAATGATGAAATCTAAAAACCCTTTTCGCAGTCAGTCCTCGACGCTGACCCTGCGCACCTGGGAATTTACCGGGACGGCGTTATTGACCTTGTTCATCTGGATTTTCCTGCTGGTCTTCCTTTCCCCGCTGTCTTATATGATGGTGACTTCCCTGCGGTCACAGGATGAATTCCGTGATCGTTCGGCCCCGCCCTATCCGGCTGAGCGTCTGACATATGATTATCAAGGAACAACCTACCAGCTCTACAAGGTCCCCACACCGGATGGCGTCATCCACCAATGGGCCCTGGTTATCCCCAGCCGCCTCTCCAGCCAGTTTATTGACCCGGCTCACCCGGAACAGGGCCTGATTACCTGGCAGGGTTCCTGGCGTGCCCTCAACGGGGTTTTCCGCTTCCGCATCTATTGGGACAATTATACCGGCATCTGGAAGGCGGTCCCTTATATTTCATTGCTAAAGAACACCCTCATCATCGTGGTCTTGAGTGAGATCGGGATCTTGCTTTCATCGATCGCGGTCGCTTATGGGTTTTCCCGTTTCAGGATCCCGGGTGGAAGCTTCCTGTTCTTCCTCCTGATCGCGACCATCGTCATTCCCGATAGCATTACCCTGGTTCCAAGCTATGTCATCTTCACCCGCATCCTGCCCTGGAACGGGACGTATTATCCGTTGATCGTCCCGGCGTTCTTTGGGAGCGCCATCTATATCTTCCTGCTCAGGCAGAATTTCAGGAGCATCCCGCGTGACCTGGACGAGGCAGCCATGCTGGATGGGGCCGGGCCGTTGCGCATCCTGATCTCGATCATGATCCCCCAGGCAGTCCCTGCCATCGTGACAGTGGCGCTGCTGCACTTCTTCAATACCTGGAACGAATTGCGCATGTCCAGCCTGTACCTGGCCATCCGGCCGGACCTGCAGACGATCGCATTCAGCTGCGCAAGCTTTCCCCACCTATGGGTTCACGCCTGAGATTTTGCAGACCAGCGCGGTCATGCTCATGGCGATCCCCCTGTTGGTGCTCTTCCTGTCGCAGCGCTTCTTCATGCAGGATATGGTGGTCACGGGAATGGAGAAGTAATCATGAATAAAATTGCCTTTCGAAAGATCTTCCTGATCTGGCTGGCCTGGGCGTTGATCGTGATCGGCTTCCAGGCCTTGGCCACAGCCCGTTTCCAGCCGGTCTTTCCTGACCGAGCCCAGGAATGGACGGCTACCTATACCCTGCCCGGCGACTTACCAGATCGGCCGTCCCTACCTCGTTGAACCGTTCATGAACGACCAGGTGTGTTGGGACTCGGAGTATTACATCAGCATTGCCCTCGGCGGGTATGACGATCCCAAGGTCCCGCATCTGACGCCCTTTGGCATCGACCACTTACTGGCAGGATGGCATGCTCATCGGTGGGAATCGCTATAACGGCGAATCGCTCTCTTTGAATTATGCCTTCTTCCCGTTTTATCCCTGGGTGATGTGGCTCTTTGTCCCAACCGCTCAAATTGATCGGACTCAATCTTACTGCCACCGCCACTCTGGCAGGTGTGATCGTCTCTGCCCTGGGGGCCTTGCTGGCCATGCTGGCCCTCTATGATCTGACCAGCGATTCGCTCGGCGATGAGGGCGCCATGCGGGCTGCGTTCTACCTGCTGATCTTCCCGACCGGCTTCTTCCTGGTCCAGGTCTACACCGAGGGCCTGTTCGTTGGGCTTGGCATTCAGCTGCCTGGCCATGCTAAGACGGGGAAAATGGCTGCCGGCTGCGCTGCTGGGGGCAGCCGCCACCCTGACGCGTGCTGTAGGAGTGGCGCTGATCATCCCGATGGCGCTCACCTGGTTCCGCACCGGTGATTGGCTGGATATCGACCTGGAATGGCGCCAGATCTATTATTGGTGGAAGGAATCCTGGCGGGCATTGTTCCTGGCAGTTCGTAAAATTTTCCGGAGTATCTTCGGCATCCATAAACCGGATGATCCGGAATGGTCCTGGCTCCGCAAAGAGTTGGTGGTGGTGGTTTCGTTCGGCAAAATGCTGCTGGCCTTTGCCCCATTGATCGCCTACCTGGTCTGGAAGTTCTCCCACCTTGGGCTTGAACTTCGATATTGTCGAAACCAACTACTTCGGCCGCGGCTTCCTCGATTTTGGCAGCGCTTATTACAATTGGGCCGGGGCTTTCCACAGCATGTTCGTCCATCTCCCTGAACGCAGCGCTTACTTCCTGACCGAATTCATCGGCCTGATCATTGGCGTGGTGACCTGTTTTACATGTATAAAGTATTACCCCGAGATCGCCTTTTTCAGCCTGGCAGTCCTGCTCATCTCCTGGGGCAGCGGACCGGCGCAGGGTATCATCCGCTACATATTGGGCGCCCCGGCAGTTTTTGTCATGCTGGCCAGGTGGGGCAAAAATTCCGTCTTCGACCGGGCCTGGACGGTTGCCAGTATTCTCTTGATGGGTTTGCTGGCAATGTTGTTCGCCTTCAACTTCTGGGTGGCCTGAGAACGACTATCTGATCCAAAATAAGGCAGTCAGCTTACCCAGGCTGACTGCTTTTTGGTTCCAGAACAATCCCATTCTTCCAAAAGAACGTGTTCCGGCAAAATCCTTGTATAATTCGCCAATATTTATCCATTCGAGGTGCATTTTGGCGATCAATGAACTACCGACCGGGAGAACTCGACGCGTACGTCTTCAGGAGACATTTGCGGCCCTCAAGCACTACAATTACCGGTTATGGTTTGCAGGCCAGGTGGTATCCCTGGTCGGAACCTGGATGCAGAGTACTGCCCAGGGATATTTGATTTATCAATTAACCAAGTTCTCCTGCGTATCTGGGCCTGGTGGGATTTGTTCGGCGGTGTGCCGACCTTGTTGTTTACCCTGTTCGGTGGAGTGATTGCTGATCGCCTGCCGCGCCGGAAACTCCTGGTCATTACCCAGGCTGCCATGATGATCCTGGCATTCATCCTGGCAGCCCTCACTTTCACCAACACGGTCCTCCCCTGGCACATTCTTGTCCTGGCCTTCCTGTTGGGGGTTGCAAATGCCTTTGACGCGCCTGCCCGGACCTCCTTTGTCCTGGAACTGGTCGACCGCGAAACAATGACCAACGCCATTGCCCTGAACTCGACCATGTTCAACATTGCCACGGTTGTCGGACCCTCGGTGGCAGGCTTGACCTATGCCGCCATCGGCCCGGCCTGGTGTTTTACCTTGAACGGGCTCTCCTTCATTGCTGTGATCATTGCGCTGCTGCTGATGCGGATCAAACTGGAGCCACGACCCGCCCGTCATGCGCCTGCCCTGGCGGAATTGGGTGAAGGGATCCGCTATGTGCTGCGGAATCGCATGATCCTCAGCCTGATCGTAGCTGTAGGGATCGTCAGCATTTTTGGGATTGGAATGATGAACCTGCTGCCCGCCTGGGCAGTGGATGTAATGCACGGCGATGTGACCACCAATGGCTGGCTGGTTTCGGCGCGTGGCTTTGGATCGCTGATCAGCGCCCTTATGCTGGCCTATTGGGGCGCCCGGAAAGTTGCGCGGCAAGTTGTGGACGTATGGCGCATTTTGTCATGCCGGTGACGCTGTTCATTTTTGCCTGGCTCCGCTGGCTGCCGCTCTCCCTGGTTACTTTGGTCGGGGTCGGTTGGGGTTTCATGATGGTTTTGAATAACAGCCAGGCCATCGTGCAATCCCTTGTGCCTGATAATCTACGCGGCCGGGTCATGGGCGTCTACACCCTGATATTCTTCGGTTCGATGCCGATTGGTTCGTTATTGGCAGGCAGCCTGGCTGCCAATGGATCGGTGAACCGCTTACCGTGATGCTGGGCGCCGCCATGTTGCTGGTGCTGGCGATTGCTGCCTGGGTCTTCCTGCCGGATATTCGCAGGCAGCCATAGATTTCCTTGCCAGGGGTATTAGGAACCATTGCACTTTCCCATAAGCGAGGCCTTTGTGGCTCCGCCCGATATGGCAAAACCGGGTGTACAATTATCTAAGATTTTCAAGGAGGTGCTATGCCAAAAAGATTGGTCGTCGTAGCTGGAAATATCGGGGTGGGAAAAACTTCACTCACCGAGCGAATTGGCTCCCGCTTGGGCTGGCGTACAGACTTTGAGTCTGTTGCCGATAATCCCTATCTGCCTGATTTTTACGCCGATATGCGTGCCTGGTCCTTCCATTTGCAGATCTATTTTCTTGGCCATCGCGCCGACCAGTACCTCGAAGCGGCGCGTGACCCGCGCCCGGTCATTCTCGACCGGAGTATTTACGAGGATGCCTATATCTTTTCGCGTGCCCTGCATCATATGGGAAATCTATCTGAGCGCGATTACCTGGCCTATCGCAAATTGTTCGACCTGGTTGTGAGCAGCCTGCCTTTGCCGAATTTGCTGGTTTATCTGAAATGCCCGGCCGCGATCCTGATGGAACGCATCCGTAAGCGTGCCCGAAACATGGAGACGGGCATCACTGCCGAGTATCTGAGCCTGCTCGAATCTTTTTATGACGAATGGTTGCTGTCTTTCGACATGTGTCCCGTGCTGACCATCCACACCGACGATGTGGATTTTGTCCACCAACCCATGGCGCTGGAACTTGTGGTGGAGCGTATCCAGGAGAAACTGGGTGGCAAGGAAGAGATCGATTTCAGCCAGTCATGAAAGTAGTATGCAGTCCATAATTCTAGGAAGATCGCATTCTGGTATTGGAGAATTTAAGTGAAGAACTGGCGTAATTTCCTTGTCCTTGGCATCGGTATCGGGCTTGTGCTGGCTTCATTTGTTATCTATGGATTACGCGTCTCGGGAAACCATCCTTCCGCCTGGAAGCACGCCTCAACAGATTGCGCAGTTGACCCGCCAATATGGTCTCGACCGCCCTATCATTGTGCAATATCAATGGTTCCTGTTCACCTTTCTGCCAGGACTGACCCTGCTGGGCATCTACGCAACGTTCGGTCTGGGAAGGCGGGATTTTCAACATTGGATCCTGGTAAAGTTTTTCATCGTTTTAATGTTGATCACGAATACGGTCACGATCTTGAATTTTCTCGTTACTGCGCATGCCTCTGTTCAGGATACTCCTCTGGCATTTTGGGCCGCGCTGCTGGTTGCCGCGTTGGCGTTGGCCAACTATGCTTTCCTGCTGGTCATCTGGAATGGCTTGCGCTGGAGTGTTTGGGCTTTCGGGATCGCCTCTTTCGTGCTGTGCACCTTGAAATTCGTCGGCCAGGTCCCAATTTTTCCGGTCTTATTTGAGCTTTCCTCGGTAATAATTTTGATCTACCTGCTTCGGACCTCCTGGTCGGCGATGGAATAGTCCTGCAACCCTGGTGCCGTCCCATATCCACCTGCATGGACCCGAGACCCGTCTCCAATAAGCTCGCCACCAATAGCCTGACCTTCGGAATCCTGGGATGGATCATCTATCTTATGCAGTGGTGCTTCGATTTGACCATCGGCCTGCTCCTGGCTGTAGTATCCGCCGGGGTCAGCACCATCTGTGCGACCGCCTTGGATCTCCTGCCTTTCGTGCTCTGGTTGATCAGCATCGTGAGCGGGCATGTGGCGCTTGCCCAGATCAAACGTACTGGAACCCCTGGTCGCGGACGGGCAGCCTGGGGCTTGGCGCTGAGTTACCTTGGCATGTTCTTTACAATTCTCTTGATCGTGATCGTTGTATCCCTGATCGCTTCAGGCATCCGCGTTGGTGTTTTGGATAAAATCCTTCCTTTTTTTACCAGACATTGATTTGACACTTGCAGGGTTCCTATGGCTCAAACCATTCTCTTCAAAAAAGTTCCTCTTTAAGTGATTTACCGCGCAATGAATTGGATCATCTGGTGGCCACTCTCCAGGTTGTTAATCTGGCACCGGGCGATGTGCTCTTCCGCGAAGGAGAACCGGGAGAAAGTTTATTTATCATTTTGGAAGGCCAGTTGGAAGTCATCCTGGCTCTCGGTACATCTGATGAAAGGCGGCTGGCTGCCTTTGGGCCTGGCGAGTTTATCGGCGAGATGAGCCTCCTTATTCCCGGCCGGGCGCGTACCGCCTCTGTCAGGGCAGTCCAGGCTTGTCGCTTGTGGATGATGACCCATAATGATTTCGACGGTTTGCTTGTCCGCCAACCGAAACTGGCTTATACCATTGTGCAGACGCTGACAAAACGGTTGGACGTTACAACCACCCTGTCTTTCCGTGATCTCCAGGAAAAGAACCGGCAGCTTGCAGCAGGCATATGACGATCTAAAGGCTGCCCAGATTCAAATCATAGAGAAGGAACGGCTGGAACATGAGTTGCAGGTGGGCGCTCAAATCCAGGTCAGTATCTTACCGCAGGAACTCCCGCGTATCCCTGGCTATGATTTCGGAGCGATCATGTGCCCAGCCCGCCTGGTCGGCGGTGATTTCTATGATATTTTTGGATTGGATCAGGGACGCATCGGTCTGGTTGTCGGAGATGTATCCGATAAGGGTATTCCATCCGCCATCTTTATGGCCCGCTCACATGCCCTGATCATGTCTGAAGCCCAGCATGGTGGAACGCCGGGGGAGATCCTGCGGCGCGTGAATACTCATCTCATCAAGCTGGGACAATCCGACCAGTTTGTGACGGTTCTGCTGGGTATCATGGATTGCGCCAGTGGCAGGATCGATTTTGCCCGCGCCGGGCATGAACTGCCCATGATCCTGTGTTCAGATGGGAAAGTTCAGATCCTTCCGCATGCTACCGGCCAGGCGATCGGTATGTTCGATGATCTGCTCCTGGATGAGAATTCCTTCTCCCTGCCGGCGGGTGGGACCATGCTTCTGTTTACCGATGGCTTGACAGACTGCCGCGATCCGCATGGGCAGTCATTCGGGCATGCGCGTGTCCGGGAATTATTGGGCAGCCTGGCGGGGAAGAGCGGGCAGCAGGTTTGTGAAGCCCTTCGGGTAGCCTTGAACAATTATCAATCCGGCGCTTCCCAGGATGATGATGTAACCATGCTGGCCGTTCATTCTCTGGGATGAGAATTTTGACGATCCATCATTATTAAAGTTGAAAAGTAAGGCAAAAAAAGGTTTACCGGAGCTGCTGGCGAACCTTTTTTTCTTCCTCCAGGGAGGACACCTGGGCTGATCAAGGCTGGTAGCCTGATAAACTTGTATATACCGGCTGAACCTTAAAAAACTTCTTGACTTCAAGACTCCGCTGTGCTAGAATGTGCATGTCCCAATACTTGCGTATAGAAGTATCCATTGACTAACCCTCGTCGTCCACTTCGGCTCAACGTCGGATTCCTGATCAATGCAACGATCGGCACGAGCCGTGATTTTAATTTCGATTACGAAACCATGCGTCTGGGGGACGATCTCACCGTGCGCGATTTCATCGGGGTGGCGCGTTTCAGCCGCACTCCGCAGGGATTTCTACTCCAGGGTGAGTTTTCTGCGCATACAGATCTTGAATGTGTCCGCTGCCTGGAAACCTATTCCCAGCTCTTGAAATGGTCGGTCACTGACCTGTATGCTTTTGACAAGCGGAATATGACCGAATCTGGGTTGCTCGTACCGGAAGATGGTCAGATTGACCTGGAACCGTTGCTGCGAGAGTATGCTTTGTTGGAAATTCCCGATCAGTCCGGTTGCATACACCGGACTGCAAAGGCCTGTGCCCGGTCTGTGGTGAGAACCTGAATAAGACCGATTGCGGGCATCGTCCCGAACCCGATTCACCGTTCGCGGTGTTGAAGGACCTGTTGAAGTAGCAAGCGCCTGAAGAGGAGGGTTAGAGATGGCGCCACTTGACCGACGACACAACCGGGAAGTCCTGAGCCTGCTGCTGGAGAAGGCCTCCGTACAGGGCTATTTGACTACCGATGATCTGCTGGATATCTCACCGGAAGTGGGCGAGGATGCCGAACGCTTGTCGGTCATCATGCTGGCCTTGCGTCACCGTGGCGTGGATGTGGTGGATCCCGATTTCGAATCCGTCTCCGCCGAGTCACTGGTTGCGCCCGAAATGGAATCCTGGGCAGAGCCGGAAACTCTCGACTATACCAGTGATGACTCGGTCGGGATGTATCTCAAGGAAATGTCACGGGTCCCACTGCTGAAGGCAGACGAGGAATTTGAAATCGCTGTCCGCATTGAAGATGGACGGAAGGCCAGAACGGATTTGTTACGTTGCCCGGGCCGCAAACGCAGCCTGGAACGACAGCGCCTGGAAGCCCTGGTGCAGGATGGGATACTGGCACGCGAACACATCATCAAGGCCAATACCCGCCTGGTGGTCAGCATTGCCAAACGTTACATGGGCCGCGGCGTGGCCTTCCTCGATTTGATCCAGGAGGGCAACCTTGGCCTGATGAAGGCGGTCGAGAAATACGATGTCCATCGCGGTTTCCGTTTTTCCACCTATGCCACCTGGTGGATCCGCCAGACCATCACACGCGCCATCGCCGACCAGGCCCGCACCATCCGTCTCCCCGTCCACATGAATGACCGCATCCGTCAGATCTACAAGGCCACCCATGACCTGGAACAGCGCCTGGGGCGTGTGCCCACTCCGGAGGAACTGGCGGCGGAAGTGAAGATGGATCTGGAGAAGGTGCAGTGGATCCTAAAAGTCTCCTGGCTGCCGCTCTCGCTGGAGAGCTCCGGTCGGTGATGACGAGGACTCGGAATTGGGCATGTTCATCGAAGATGAGCTCAGCCCGACCCCGATCCAGAGTGCCTACCAGTCCATGCTCAAGGACAAGATCGAGGAAGTGCTGGGTACGCTGACACCCCGTGAGGCGCGCGTCCTGCGCATGCGTTTCGGGCTGGATACGGGCGTCCCCTTCACGCTGGAAGAGGTGGGGGAGAAGTTCGGACTGACCCGCGAACGCATCCGCCAGATCGAAGGGAAAGCCCTGCGGCGGCTGCGTCATCCGAGAAGGGCCAGGCAGTTGAAGGAATATCTTATAATTGGCAGGGCATGCTGATCGGATTATTGGGGGAACTCATTCCTCTACTGGGTCACCGGTTCCAGGTTCCTCTGCACCGTATATAATTTCCGGTACAACCCGTCTTTTAGTTTGATCAACTCCGCGTGCGTCCCCATCTCGCGGATGGACTTGTCTTCCAGCACGACGATCTGGTCGGCATTGCGCACGGTCGAAAGGCGGTGGGCGATGATCAGGGTGGTGCGCCCCTGCATCAGGCGCTCGAGCGCCTGCTGGATGAGCAGTTCGGTCCCGGTATCCACCGAGGAAGTGGCTTCGTCAAGGATCAGGATCGGGGCGTCTTTCAGGATGGCGCGTGCGATCGAAAGGCGCTGCTTTTGCCCGCCGGAGAGTTTGACGCCGCGCTCGCCGATCAGAGTATCATACCCCTCCGGGCAGTTCCATGATGAACTCATGGGCATTGGCAGCCTGGGCGGCCGCCACCATCTCGGCCTCGCCGGCCTCCGGTCGGCCAAACAGCAGGTTCTCGCGCACCGTCCCATAGAACAGGAATACATCCTGCAAGACAATGCTGACCTGCTTGCGCAGGCTGTCCAGCGTGTAGTCGCGCAGGTCGCGCCCATCCAGCGTGATCGAGCCGCTCGGTCACATCGTAGAAACGTGGGATCAGGCTGACCAGCGTGGTCTTGCCCACGCCCGTCGGTCCCACCAGCGCCGCCACCGATTTTGCCGGGATGGTCAGGGAAATGTTCTCCAGCACCGGCATGCCGGGGGTGTATTCAAAGGAGACGTTCTTGAAGACGAACTCGCCCTTTACCCGGCCTGTCACCGGCCCGGCGCCGCGCATGTTCTGCGGCTCGTGCGGCTCTGCGATCAGGCCTGCCACCCGGTCCGCGCCTGCCAGCGAGGATTGGATGGCCTCCCAGGCGGCGCTCAAGTTCTGGACCGGGGCGTAGAAACTCTGCAGGTAGAGGAAGAATGCCACCAGGTCCGCCACCGGCAGGGATCCCTGCAGTGCCAGCCGCCCGCCGAAGTAAATGACGATCAATGTTCCGAGCGAAGATGTGAATTCCACGAACGGCTGGAAGGTTGCCATCAGTTTCAGGGCGCTCAACTGGGATTTGCGGTAATTTTCGATCCCGGCGTGGACGCGTTTGGCCTCCTCGGCTTCGCGCGTGAAGGCCTTGATCTCGCGGATGCCCGAAAGGTTGTCGTTCAGCAGGGCATTCAGATCGCCCAGCACCTTCTGGCGGTTGCGGAAAGCCGGGCGGACGTATTTCGCATAGACACGCAGGGACAGGAACACCAGCGGGATCGGGATCAGGCTGAACAGGGTCAGCTTCCAATTCAGGCTGAACAGGACGACCGACACGCCGACCAGGGTGACCAGGTTGACCACCACATCCGGGATGGCATGGGCGATCAGTTGTTCGAACAGGTCGGTATCGTTGACCACATTCGACATCAGGTTCCCGACCTGTTTATCCTCGTAGAAACGCAGGCGACAGGCGCTGCATATGTTCGTAGATGTATTCGCGCACATCCGCCACCACGCCCCAGCCGGCCACGTGGGCCAGGTACGAGCGGACGAAAGCCAGTCCGGCGCGGACGATGTAGGCTGCCAGCACGATCAATGTCAGGGTGGTGACGTAGTTCATAGTTGGCCAGGGTGGTGCCTGGATCGGTGACACGCGCGATCAGCAGTTTGACGATCCACGGGATCAGCAGTTGGATGCCCACCAGGGCCAGCATGCTCAGGGCGGTCACGACCAGTGAAGCCGTGTATCTGCGGGCATAGTTGAAAATGAGTTGGAAGGGTTTCATGAATTGACCTCGGCGTTGATTTTACGACGACTTATTGAATTATGGGTGTAAATATGGTATCAATTCGAAGGTGACAGGCTTTCCTTGACATTCCCCCCTGCCTCAGGTAGAATACCCCACGCCCATAAACGGGCCTGTAGCGCAGTTGGGAGCGCGCCTCAATCGCACTGAGGAGGCCGAGAGTTCGAATCTCTCCAGGTCCACCAGGATTGTAGATTGCTGATTGCAGATTGTTGATTGGCAGTCGCAGCAATCTGCAATCCGAAATCATCAATCGACAATCATACATTCGGGCCCATAGCGCAGTTGGGAGCGCGTCTCAATGGCATTGAGAAGGTCGAGAGTTCGAATCTCTCTGGGTCCACACAACCTTTGGCGATTAGCGGTTAGCCTTGGCTGACGCTGGTCGCTAATAGTGCTATAATGAGACAAATATATGGAAAGTCATGACAGGAGTAGTAGGTCATCCCGTCAGCGAGAAGGGAGAGCGAGGTGGAAGCCCTTCACGGTGCCAGCGGGAGCGCCACACCCGCAAGGGTGCTAGAGACCGAACTCGCCTGCCCTCGCAAGAGAGACTGCGCTGGTGAATCCAGTAGTCAGCGCCGGGTACGCCCGTTAGCGCAGAAAGAGTGACGTTAGTCTGTTGGCAAGTTTCCACGTTGATAGATTTCAAACGTGCAAACTTGAAATACGACTGTTAACGTAATCCGGGTGGTACCGCGGAGCTGACCCTTCGTCCCTGAGTGGATGAAGGGATTTTTTGTTAAGATGACCGAAAGGAGGCGCGCCATGTTTGAAATATTCCAGAATGATTCTATGAGGTTCGTCCCTGCCTTCTCGCGCCGCCTCCGATGAGCTAATGTCTAAAGTTCGAGTACAGACTCAACCTACTGACCATTAACTTATAACCTTTGACATTCTTACCCTGAAACCTGATTCACAAGGATAAAGAATGAGCGACTATATTCCAACCCAAATTGAACCGAAATGGCAGGCCAAATGGGAAGCCGATGGCCTGTACCATTCCGATATTGATCCCAAAAAACCCAAGCACTATGCCCTGACCATGCTGCCGTATCCCTCCGGCGACCTGCACATCGGTCACTGGTATGCCATGACGCCTGCCGATGCACGCGCCCGCTTCATGCGCATGAACGGCTATAACGTGCTCTTCCCGATGGGTTTCGACGCCTTTGGCCTGCCGGCTGAGAATGCCGCCATCAAGCACGGCATCCATCCGAAAGTGTGGACCTATAAGAATATCGAGAACATGCGCAAGCAGATGCGCTCGATGGGCGCCATGTTCGACTGGCGGCGCGAGGCCGTTTCGGCGGACCCGGAATACTACAAATGGACCCAGTGGTTTTTCATCCAGTTGTACAAGCACGGGCTGGCCTACCGCAAAATGTCGCCGGTGGATTTCTGCCCGCACTGCAACACCACCCTGGCGCGCGAGCAGGTCTGGGGCGAGGACCGTCACTGCGAGCGCTGCGGCACACCGGTCATCAAGAAAGACCTGGAGCAGTGGTTCTTCCGCATCACCAAGTATGCCGACGAACTGCTGAACTACGCCGGCATGGACTGGCCCGAACGTGTCCGCACCCTGCAGACCAACTGGATTGGCCGTTCCGAAGGTGCTTCGGTCATTTTCAAGACCGAACAGGGCGATTCGCTGGAAGTCTTCACCACCCGTCCCGATACGCTGTGGGGCGCCACCTTCATGGTGCTCTCCCCGGAGCATCCGCTGGTGGAGAAGCTCACCACGCCCGAACACCGGGAGGCCGTCGAAGCCTATAAGAAACAGGCTGCCCGCCAGTCCGATATTGAGCGCGAGGCGGTCGACAAGGAAAAAACCGGTGTCTTCACCGGCGCGTATGCCGTCAACCCGGTCAATCGGCGCGAAAATCCCCATCTGGATCGCCGACTACGTCCTGATGACCTATGGCACCGGCGCCATCATGGCCGTTCCGGCCCACGACGAGCGTGACTTTGCCTTTGCGCGCAAATTTGGGCTGAAGATCATCCCGGTCATCCAGCCGGAGGGCGTGCCCGACCTGGACGGCGAAAAAATGGAAGTTGCCTATGTCGGCGGCGGGCACATGATCAACTCGGCCCAGTTCAACGGCACGGCCGTCAACGAGGAAAAAGGCCGCAAGAATCCGGGCATCACCGCCGTGATCGACTGGCTGGACAGGCAGGGCATTGGCAGGGAAGCCGTCACCTATAAACTGCGCGACTGGCTGATCTCCCGCCAGCGTTACTGGGGCGCGCCCATCCCGATGATCTTACTGCGAGAAGGATGGCTGGAATCCGGTCCCGGAGGATGAACTGCCCGTCCTGCTGCCTGATGATGTGGAGTGGAAGCCCACCGGCGAATTGCCGCTGAAACTGCATCCCACCTGGAAAAAGGCCAACTGTCCGGTGTGCGGCGAGCCGGCCGTGCGCGAGACCGACACGATGGACACCTTCATGTGCTCCTCGTGGTACCACCTGCGCTACCTGTCCCCGAATTATGATAAGGGCCCGTTCGACGAGGCCGAGTACAACTACTGGATGCCGGTGGACACCTATACCGGCGGCATCGAGCACGCCACCATGCACCTGATGTACACGCGCTTCTTCCACAAGGCCCTGCGCGACATGCAGATCACCGAAGGCCCCGAGCCGATGATCCAGCTGCGCAACCAGGGCATGGTGCTGGGTGAGGACCACGAAAAAATGTCCAAGAGCCGCGGCAATGTGACTGCCCCGGATGACCTGGTCAAGCGCTATGGCGCGGATGCCGTGCGCTCCTACCTGATCTTCTTTGCCAAGTGGGACATGGGTGCGCCCTGGAACAGCACCGGCATCGAGGGAACCTACCGCTGGCTGAAGCGCGTCTGGGCCCTGTTCACGGAACCCGGCGGGAAGCCTTCAGCCTCGCCTGAAACCTTGAAGGTGCTGCGCCGCAAGCTCCACCAGACCCTCAAGCAGGTGACGCGCGACTTCGAGCAATTCGAGTTCAATACCATCGTCTCCGGCCTGATGGAACTGCTGAATGAGATGTACAAAGCCAGGGAGGCCGGCGCGGTCGGCACGCCGAATGGAATGAAGCGGTGGATATCTACCTGCGCATGCTGGCGCCGGTCTGCCCGCACATCGCCGAGGAACTGTGGGAGAGTCTCGGCAAACCCTATTCCATCCACACCCAGCCCTGGCCCAAAGTGGACGAGGCCGCCACCCGGGAAGATGAGATCACCATCCCGGTGCAGGTCAACGGCAAGCTGCGCGACCGCCTGGTCTTCCCGGCGGATGCCAGTGAAGAAGAGATCAGGTCGGCTGTGCTGGCGAGCGAGACCGTCCGGAAATATCTGGAGGGGAAGACGCCCAAGAAGGTGATCGTGGTGCAAAAGAAACTGGTCAGTATTGTGATCTAACGAAAAATTCCCGGCGCATCCAAAGTGCCGGGAATTTTTCTATTTTTTTCTTGACAAACTATCCAATTTGTAATATACTATGTTTAGTACAAACTAAACGTTCTAAATGAAAGATAATATCATGACCGAAGACCTTGTACAACTCAAACAGGATTTTATTTCAGGCTTGAGCAATATCAGCGGGTTTTGGGGCTTTCCAAAAGGCATGGGAGCCATTTTCGCAGTGTTGTATCTATCCCCCGGTGCTCTCTCGCTGGATGAGCTTGTTTCCCAAACCGGCTTGACCAAGGGTGCCATCAGCACCAATGTCCGCGGCCTGGCCCGCCTGGGCTTGATCCATTCGGCCTCCCAGTTGGGCGATCGCAAGGATTACTACATTGCCGAGACGGATTTTTATCGGGCAGTGCGTGCCATCCTGCAGGAACGCCGCAACACTGATTTCGACCGCGCCGTTGCGACAGTGCGGCTGACATTGGAGAAACTGGAGTCGGGGGATGTTTCAGACCCGCAGCAAGCCTTTTTGGTGAAACGACTGCGGGCGCTCAAAGACTTCTTCGACGCCATCGATTCGCTGGTCAATGCGGTCGCCCGTCTGGACAGCCTGGGGTTGAATACCGTCCAGACCGTTTTGAAGATCCTTAAGTAACCCGGAAGTGCACTGATCTTCGCTTCCCTTTTTCACCGGGATGAACTCACCGGTTAGGTTCGAGTACCTGTTTGGTACTGAAAGGAGTATCCATGAATGCAATTGCGATGTATCTCACCCAGCTTTTTCTGACCTTGCTGGTTTGCCTCCTGCTGACGGCCTACCTGCGACCGGCCCTGAAGAAGCTGCTCCTGGATCTGTGCAAGACCGAAGCCCGTGCCCATTTCTGGATGGTATTTTCCAACCTCCTGTTGATCGCGCTTCCGGTCATCTTTGGCATGGGGTATCAACCCGCCAGGGATCTGGGCGGCAATGCGTTTTTTAGCATCGCCGGCCAATTACGCTGGAACCTGTTGGGTTTTGTCATGGCCTTGATCTCCATCGGGGTGGTGGTCTCGTTTTTTGCCCTGCTGGCGCCGCGCCCGCAGGAAAACAAAGAAAGGATGCAGTCATGAGAATCGTCGTTACTGGTGCGTTTTCCTATACGGGAAAATATATCACCCGCCGCTTGCTGGACAAAGGCGAAGATGTCATTACACTGACGAACCACCCGGACCGCCCGGATCCGTTTGGAGGCAGGGTCAAGGCCTTTCCGCTGGATTTTGCCCAGCCGGGCAGCCTGGCTGACTGCATGGCCGGAGCCGACGTGCTGGTCAACACCTATTGGGTCCGCTTCGACCGGGGAACCAACACCCAGCCGGCCGCGGTGGAAAACACCCGCATTTTGGTTCGGGCGGCTCAGGCCGCAGGAGTGCGACGGATTGTTCATATCAGTATCACCAACCCCTCGTCTGTTTCACATTTGCCCTATTTCAGCGGCAAGGCAGCCAACGAACAGACCGTGATCGATTCCGGTATCAGTTACAGCATCCTGCGTCCCACCTTGATTTTCGGGAAAGAGGATATCCTGATCAATAATATCGCCTGGATCTTGCGGCGCTTCCCTCTTTTTGCCCAGATCGGAGACGGCCAATACAAGCTGCAGCCGGTTTATGTGGAAGACCTGGCAGCGATCGCCTGCCAGACGCTTTACAACCAGGAGAATACTGTGCTGGATGTAACCGGCCCGGAAACCTATTCCTTCGATGAACTGGTCGGTTTGATTGGAAGGAAGATCGGCCACCCACGGCCTATCCTGCACTTCCCGGCCTCCATGGCCTTGCAGGCAGCCCGTTTCATCAGCCTGTTTATTGGGGACGTGCTGATCACGCAGGAAGAAGTGGACGGTTTGATGGCCGGTTTGCTCGTTTCGCCCGATCCGCCGCGTGGGTCGACCCGGCTTTCCGACTGGTTGGAGGCCAACCGGGAGACGGTCGGAATGAAATATGCTTCTGAGATTGCCAGGCATTATAAATAGTTTCATCATCAAGTTCTGCCGCCCTGGCAATTTAATTCAGTGGTTCAAATGGTTGATTCCCGGCACTCCGAAAGTGCCGGGATCTGTATCCCATTGTTTTGTCGGCTCCAGATCTGCTCACCAGATCCCAGGGATCAGCCGGTAGCGTACTTTCTGGCTGTATTCCACATAACCGGGCAGCTCGGCTTGCAGGGTTTTATCTTCAAGCGCCGTGCGAACGAAGAACAGGATTATGGTGAGCAAGCCCGGGATGAGCGCCCACCAGGAACCCAGCAGCAGGGGCATGCCCGAGGACATGAAAAGGATGCCCACGTACATGGGATGGCGGACGAAGCGGTACGGCCCGCCGCGTGACCGTTGTATGGCCGCGCTCATCCTGGATGCGCACGAAGGTGGAGAGGAACGTGTTGGTTTTCATCGCCCAGAAGGTGATGGCCAGGCTGACAGAGCGAAGGCCAATCCCACCCAGAACCTTCACCCACAGCGGCGCCGTCGACCAGGCCAGGCGAACGTCCAGCCCGGCAATCACGAATAGTCCCGAACAGGAAGATGCATGTAGAAAATCCCGATCACTTTATCCCAGGCTTTGGCATTCTTTCCGATCCGGCCGCGCTCGTTGATCACCTCCGGGTTATGCCGCAGGCTCCACAAGCCGTTGGCAGTGATGCCGCCCAGGTAGAGTGATCAGGAAGGCCCAGGCCTCCCACCAATCCAGGCGTCCGGCCAGGCTGAACAGGATCACGCCGATGACCACGAGCGATCGCGAGCACGGTAATGATGCGGTTGATCCCCGAGCGGTCCAGCTTGTTCGCGGATTGAGTTTTGGTTGTGCTGTTCATATTTCACCTCCAATTATTGAAAATTGACCAGGCCCGCGGCCCGGATCGTTTCCAGAGATCTAAATCAAACAGCCTCCCGGCATGGAACCAGGGAGGCTGTGTAATGCAACACCCCGAACGGCTGTAAACCGTCCGGTTACCCCCCTGGTTGAGTTTTGGCACTGCGTGTCGTAGGGGATGAACTCCCAGCCACTTTGAGCGAAGCCTTAATCCGGCCTTGCCTGGTCTATCCCTTGGTGTCTTTGGACATTTCGGGACAGCGGCCTGTGTCTCACGCAGACGCCTCACCTAACGAGGGTCATGGATTATCAAATATCATTTTATGCCGTTTGAAATCAAAGTCAATAGGCAAATTTTATTTACCTGTTTTGGTCTGCATATTTCCACCACAGAATACGTTCCGGCCAACCCCGCCAGGCTTGTCAGGGCCACGATCAGAAAACTGGCCGGCGACAGGGCTTCCCCCTGGGCATACAGCCCCAGCACTCCCCAGGGAAAATATTCGGCCCACCCGGCCGCTGTCACCAGGTTGGTGAGGATCATGGTGAGGACGAGCACGCCGATCGGGAACAGGTAACCCCGTCCCAGGCTGGCGAAGAAGGCAAACGGCAGCCCGGCAATGATCCCCAGGCAGGCTGATATGCCAACATGGGCAAGTCCCTGCAGAAGCACGCTGGTTGAGCCTCCCGGGAGTTGGAACAGCCCGCCCAGTCCCAGGCCGAGCCCGAAATTGAGCATTCCAAGCACAGCCGACCAGATCGCCGCGACGACAAATTTTGCCAGGAGAATGTTGCCCCGCCGGACAGGTACTGCCAGCAGGTCTTTCACGGTCCCATCGCTGAATTCACGCCCGAACACCCAGATGACGATCATGACCGTCAGGACCATGCCGCCGAGCGCAAGTACCTGGGCGAACATGCCCAGGTAGGCCGGCCAGTTGGCGGCGGTATCTGCCAGCAAGGTCGCCTTGGTGCTGATCAGGCCCATCTGTCGGGAAACCTCCGGGTTCTTGGAGACGAACAGCAGGAAACCTATTCCCAGCGGCATGAACAGCGCTCCTATGGCCGTAAACAGGGGCACTTTGGAGCGTAGAGCTTTCCTCGTCTCCATCCAGATCATATCTGCAATCATTTTCATTTTTTATCTCCGTTCGCTCCGACCAGCCGCAGGAAATAGGCTTCCAGTTCCTCTTCTTCCACCAGCAGTTGCGTGGGCGGGCTGCCGGCCTGCACCAGCAGGCTGGCAATATTGTCGGGATGATCGATTGCAGAGCTTTGGTTGAGCTCCAGGACCTCTCCCGGCAGGATTTTGCTGCTGTGTCCGGCGGCCGACAGGGCCTTTCGGGCGGCCTCGATATCGTTTGCCCGTACCAATAGCCGCCTGCGTCGGTTGCGTTCCAGCTCGGCCATATCCAATTCCTGGAGCAGGCGGCCCTCATGGATGATCCCGATCCGGTCCGCCAGGCGGGATACTTCCGCCAGGATATGGCTTGACATGAAAACCGTCACTCCCTCCTGGCGGGTCAGTTCGAGCAGCAGTTCGCGGATCTCGACGATCCCGGCCGGGTCCAGGCCATTGGCCGGTTCGTCCAGAAGGATCAATCTGGGGTGATGCAGCAGCGCCTTGGCCAGCCCCAGCCGCTGGGCATTCCCCTGGCAGAGCACGCCTGCCCGCCGGTTGGCGTATGCAGTCAGCCCCAGGCGTTCGATCGCCTGGCTGATGGACTTCTTTTCCGTCCCCGGATGCAGGCGCCGGGCGATTTCCAGGTTCTCGATGACAGTCAGTTCAGGGTAGGCGTGCGGCATTTCGACCAGGTATCCGACCCCGGCCCAGGGTTCCCGGCTGCCCAGCCGGACGCGCTTCCCCAGAACGGTGGCGTTTCCTTGTGTGGGTTTGATCATCCCCAGCAGCATGCGCATGGTGGTCGTCTTTCCAGCTCCGTTCAGGCCCAGGAAGGCATAGATCTCGCCTTCGCCAACCCGCAGGGAAAGGCTGTCCACTGCGGCCACCTCTCCGTAGCGCTTGCCCAGGTTCTCGGTCTCAATTGCCCAATTCATTGCAATTCCCTTTCTTTCGATTTAAAGAAACAGATCGTCATCCTTTTCCAGGCGATACTTGAAGATGTAGTAGATCACCAGGCAGATGATCCCGCTGACTGCGATCTTCACGAACGCGATGGCTGCCAGGGATAACAAGAGCATTCCTGTTTCCCCGCTCACCAGGCTGGATATGTTGCTGGTTTTGTTGATTAACAAGGCGGCCGGCACGGACAGGCTTCCCACCAGCAGGATCGTGACTGCGATGGCGCTGAATACGATCCATAGAATGGTGCGCAGGTTCTTGAGTTTCTTTTGCTTGGGGGTAAGGTTGTTGGTGGGCATTGGATTATCCTTTCTGGTTTCCATTGGAGGAAAGTGTTTTTTGGATCAAGTCCGCCACCTCCGGCTGTTCGAAAACCAGGATGTTGCGGGTGATGAAGCGGGTGAGTAGTGCGCGGCCGAGGCTGGTCAGGAAGAAATAGCGCCGGCTGGGACCGGTCCCGGAGGGGATGACTTCGCTGTCGAGGATCCCCGAATCCGCCAGGCGGTTGAGTGCCCGGTAGATGCTGTTCTCGTCGGCGTTGATCGTGTTGCGGCTCATTTCGTTGATGGCAGACTTGATCTCGTATGGATATGCCTTCCTTTGCGCCAGCAATAATAGCAGCCAGAAGCTGAGCAAGCCCTTTTTGTAGGATTCTTCCCATTGGGCCAGCAATGTTTCCAGGTTGGGTTGTTCCATAGCGCTCCTTCCAAAGGTATTATACCATTAGTATAATACCTTTGGAGAATAGAGTCAAGTCCCTGTAAACAGACCTTATCCGCCACTTTTTTCCCGCTCTGGGTGGTGCTATACTGTTTACATAACCTTACACTCGAAGGCAGTAAAGCGGCTTGAGTAAGAATGGAGGAGCTTATATGAACCTTGAATTGCTTATCAGGCAAATGAACAATCATGCCGGGGCGATCCACAGCCTGACCCTTGGCATCTCCGATGAGCAGGCCCGCTGGAAACCGGGGTCAGAGGCGTGGTCCATCCTGGAAGTCATCAACCACCTGTACGATGAGGAGCGTGAGGACTTCCGTGTGCGCGTGGATTACATCCTCTACCACCCGGACCAATCCTGGCCTCCCATCAATCCCCAAGGCTGGGTGCTTGAGCGCGGCTACAACCAGCGCGAGCTCTCGCAATCCGTGGACGATTTCCTGAAAGAGCGCCAGAAATCCCTGGCCTGGCTGAAAGGGCTGGAAACGCCCGCCTGGAAGACTTCCGTCAAAGTGCCTTTCGGGCAGTTCTCAGCCGGGGATATATTCGCTGCCTGGGCGGCGCACGATTTATTGCACCTGCGCCAATTGGTGGAACTGCACTGGGCCTACACGCTCCAGGCGGCTGAACCGTTTAAGGTCGATTACGCCGGAGAATGGTAAACCATGCCGAAGAATGTACTTCTTGCTGCTCTGTCCGGGTTGGCGGTCTTGCTGAGTACAACCTTCTGCAGTCTCACCCCGCGCCCTGCCCTCCAATTCGTGCCCGACAAGATGCCGGATGCCAGGGTCGGCCAACCTTATGACGTGGAAATCCTGGTTGCCGGCAACGCAACCCCGGTCGGTAACTATTCCATCTCGACTGGAACGCTCCCGCCCGGACTGGAACTCATTATGGATGAAAATCTGCATACTGCCAGGATCAGCGGCACTCCGGCTGTTGCCGGAAAGTATGATTTCACGCTCAGCGTCTGGTGTTATGGCACCAATGTCAGCGGACAGACGGGCGAAATAAAGTACGTAATTGTGGTGGGGGAATAAGCCTCAGTACAAAAAGGAACCGGTATGGACGTTGCCAAGCTCATCCATTCTTCACTATTCACATGCGGGCTGGTGGGGGTTTTGATGATGGTTGTCGCCGTGCTGGCTTATTTGAGGAACCGCCGGATGATCAAGGAACGGACCGGCATTATCATTATCGTGGTTGTCCTGCTGCTGGCGCTGCTCGCACTCACTGTAAATATCGAATAATTTCCATCCGGCATCTTGTCATACTTCCCAATGAGCGTTATACTGGACAAGAATTATCCGATTTACAAATAAAGAGGTGTAAGATGAAATGGGTTCTGAATATCCTTGGCGTTCTCCTGCTCTTGATGGGGACGGTCTATATTTTGCAGGGCACCGGACTTTTGCCGGTCGGTATGATGGCGCACCAGATGAAGTGGGCCTATACCGGTATCGTGGTGGACATCATCGCGATTGGGTTATTCGTTCTTGCCAACCGGCGCCATAAGAATCTGCCGCCGTCCATGTAGTGCTTATTTCCACTAAAGATTGCTACGAGAACGGGTCACTGCCTGCATAGAAAAGACGCCCTCTCCAGCCGGAAAGGGCGTCTTTCTACATTCTTCCTTATTCCTTCTCCCTTTTTACTTATTCCTTTCCATCATTAATCCCGCTGCGCGCCTCCCGATCTCCACCGCGAAATTCGTCCCGCGGTCCCATGGATAGACCTGGCTCATCGAAGCGAAATATATCCCTTCGATGGGCGTTTTAATGGCCGGAATGTTCCTGGAATGGTTCACCAGCGGCACCGGTTGGGCATAGGCGGTGCGGAACAGCCAGGCTTTCTTCACCCAATCCCGTTCGAACTTCGGATTGAACCTGGTCAGCGCCGGTAAAAAGCGATCCAGCAGTTCCTCCTGGCTTAGCTTGAAGAACTCGTGCTCGGGCTCCAGGTAATCGCCCATATAAACGATGTGGTCGCCGCCGAAATGCTCCGGCGAAACAAAGTTGGTATGCTCCACCAGCGCCAGGAACGGGTAGCCGGCGCTCTTGGGCAGGTTATACCAGTAGTAACCTTGCTCGGAGAGCTGGTGTTTGAGCGCCAGGGTGATTACCACCGCCCCCATCGACTTCATCTCGCGCAGTCCGTGCAGGTATTCTTCGGGCAGGGATGGCACGAGCCGGCTCATTGCCTCCGGCGAGAGCGTAACCAGGACCTTGTCATACTCTTCCGTCATTTCAGACGTGGATCCTGACCTTCCCGGAGCCTGTCTCCCGGTCGATCTGCGTGACCGGGGCCTTGAGCCGGATTTCCACGCCCATCTCCCGTAATTTTTCCGCGAACATGTTCGCGAAATTCTGGAACCCGCCCTCGAACGTGCCCAGGCGGGTGGTGCGGGCCTTCAAGCGTGCCCACATCCAGGCCATGTTCACCTGCTTGTAATAGTGTTCGCCGAACTTGCCGATCACCAGCGGCTCCCACATCAGCTTGTAGACTTTTTCCCCGGCCCATTTGCGCATCCAGGCATCCACAGTGCGTCCGCTCCAGTGGCTTCCAGTTGTTCGTCAGGCGCAGATACAGTCCCACCAGCCCGAAGCGGATCTTGTTGATGCCGAACCCCAGCCCTGGGAACAGCAACGCCTTGATGATGGAATCGAAAGGATAGAACTTCCCTTTGTGGTACATCACCGTCAGTGGGCGCGGGAACAGGACTTTATCCTCCCAGCCCAGCTCCTTGATCAGGCCGAGCATGTGCCTGTCGCTGGCGAACCAGTGGTGGTAGAACTTCTCCACCGTCCAATCCCAGCCGGGTTCCTTGAACCCGCTTGCCAGCCCGCCCACATAATCAGCCGCTTCGAAGATGGTGACTTCGTGTCCGGCCCGGCGCAGGTCCCACGCTGCCGCCATGCCGCCGAACCCTGCTCCGATGATTGCAATTTTTGCCATGGTTTTCCTTTTTATAAAATTAAATTCCTGGTAAATTCAACCGGTTCTACTGCCGTCTCCGGGAAGCATGCCAAAATTTGTTTATCCAATGTGACGAGTTTCACACCCAATTCCTGCGCCAGGGCGACAAACTCGCAATCATAAGCTGTGCAAGAACTCGCTGCGGCCAGTTCCAATACACGCCTGGATGAAACCGGGATTTCACGTCCGGCCATTGTCTCGAGGGCCGCTTCCATGATTTGCCCGGCTTGACCAAGGTCGATGATCTTTTTCCGCATGGCGCCGCTCAGAACATTGCGGAATTCGCTCTGCCAGAGCGGAGGCGAGAACCAGTAAGCATCCTTCTGCAGGATTTCAAGAACTTGGGGAGTTCTTTCACTGGTTATATGCAGGTGCACAATGATGTTGGTGTCGACAACGATCATTTTCTGCCTTGGTTTTTCATGCGTGTGATCTCATTATCAGTGATCACGTAATGTGCGGTGAGTTCGCGGATTCGACGCGTCCGTTCAAGCACTTCGGCTACGTCAAGGGGTGTAGGCAGCAAAGATTCTTCAAGGATGGTAATTAATTCATTATTGATACTGCGGTGGTTCGTTTTGGCGCGCTCTTTTACCCGCTCGTATAACTCCGCTGGGATATTCTTTACCGTTATCGCGACCATGGCAACCTCCATAATGGTTCCATAATGCAACCATTATGGAACATTTCGCCCTTTTTGTCAATATGGAATAGTGTACAATTGATGCCATGTCCAAACAAACTATTTTAGCCGTTCTGGCCCACCCCGACGACGAATCCTTTGGCATGGGCGGGACGCTCGCCCTGTACGCCTCCCGCGGCGTGGATGTTCATCTGGTTTGCGCCACGCGCGGTGAGGTGGGGGATGTGGCTCCGGAATTGTTGAAAGGCTTCCGGTCCATTGCAGAGTTAAGGGAGTCCGAATTACGCTGTGCTGCCGGGATCCTGGGGTTGAAGGGGGTCCACTTTCTCGATTACCGTGATTCAGGCATGCCTGGCTCGCTTGATAATCAACACCCGCTTGCCCTGGCAGCCCAATCCCTGGATGAGGTTGCCGCCAATGTGGTCTGCTATATCCGTGAGCTTAAACCGCAGGTCGTTCTGACCTTCGACCCGATCGGCGGCTACCGCCACCCTGACCATATCGCCATCCAGCGCGCCACGGTGCGTGCCTTCGAGCAGGCCGCCAACCCTGAATTTGCCCCGGCGATTTGCCTGTCCACGCGCCGGAACAGTTGTATTTTCATATCTTTCCCGAAGGGATTTTTGAAATTCGCCGTTAAACTTCTGCCGCTGATCGGAAAAGACCCGCACAAATTCGGCACCAATGGCGATATCGATATTACCATGATCGCCGAAGTCGATTATCCAACCAATGCCCGCATCGATATCCGTCCGGTTCTCAAGAAAAAAGAGCAGGCTGGAGCCTGCCATGCCAGCCAGGGGGGCGGGCGCATGGGTGGGGGATTGGTCAGCTTCATTATGCGCTTGTTCAGTGGCAGCGAAGCCTTTATGCGGGCATATCCGCCTGTCATTTCTGGGGAGAAGTTGGCCAGAGACCTTTTCGGCTGAGATCATCGCTATTCTGCCAACTGGATCCGATCATCGGCTTTAACCCTTGCTTAAATAGAACATTTGAGCTATTATTGGCCTGGCTGTGCATGGAAGTGCATCATCATGCTGCCGGGTTTGTTTTTGCCTTTTCACATTGCCCTGAAGGTAATCAAAAGGAGGTTGAGTCTGTGAAAGTGTCTGAAGATCCTGACAAATTGTCTCTCATATACTAGAGATCCCCGGCTTGAAGGTTATTTTTCTGCCTCGGATTTATTCGTTCCTTCTTCGTTCCGCGGAACGAATACTGTGCACAAAATAACTGTTTATTTTCAACCCAAAGAGAGGAGTTCCTGATGTCAAAAAGAAATATCGTTCATATCGAGATCCCTGCCATGGATGCTTTAAAGGCCGGGAAGTTTTACCAGGACTTGTTTGGTTGGAACATCGTGACCGATACAAAGATGAACTATACCATGTGGGAACCGCTGCAGGCCCCGGGTGGAGGCTTCAGCCCGCTCAATGAGTCGGTCAAACCGGGCGATGTCCTCGTTTATGTGGATAGCGCTGATATTGAGGCGGACTTGAAACAGATCAAGGCGCTGGGTGGCACGGTCCTTTCTGAAAAGACGGAAATCCCCAAAACTGGCTGGTTCGCATTGTTCAAAGATCCAACCGGCAATACCCTTGCGCTTTACACGAGTATGAATCCGGACTATAACAAGTGAGCCCGCTTGGCAGCCCTGTCCATGCGCTTCATGCAGGTGATCACCCGGCATCCGTATCGCGATGCCGGGTTTCATGATCGTCCCTTTGGGGATTAAGCGATATTTGGGTCGACCTTGCCGCTAAAAAGGAATTCTGGACCCCTTTTTTATCTTGACAAATAGAACAATTGTTCTATAATAAGGCCTATGTTTCTTTTGAAACGGAGGCCTGAATGAACACTACTCCTGAACGTTTTCTCTCTCTTATCAAGCGTCTATCGCTGCGCCGGGGCGCAGTCTTTGGCGGGATCCTGCTGCTGGCGTTGTTCGCCTTCGAAATATTCAACTATTCGACCACCGACTATGCCCTGACCGATATGCTCGGTTCCAGCCTGCGTTTTCTTGGCATTCGCTGGGCCACCATCCTCTCCCTGGCTTTCTGTGGGATCGATTTTGCCGGGATCGCCCGGCTCTTTACCCCCGAACAGGGCCGCGATGAACCCACCGAAGTCTGGTATCTCTTCGGCGCCTGGCTGTTGGCGGCGGCCATGAATGCCATCCTCACCTGGTGGGGTGTTGCAGTGGCGGTTCGCACTCACCAGGAACTTTCCACCCTGGTCGTTGGACAAAATACGATCACAAAGATCGTCCCGGTTTTTGTGGCCTTAATGGTCTGGTTGATCCGCGTGCTCATCATCGGGACGTTCTCGATGGCGGGAGAACGGCTTTTCAGTCTGGCGGAGAAACGGCCTTCGCTGTCGGGAAGCGCCTTCCGTGCGCAGCCCTCGCCGCAGCCGTTCCGCAGCCCGAACCTGCCGTGGCCGGTCCGGCCCGCCCCCACACCCTTCCACCCCGCCCCGAAACCCGAACCGACCTACCACCCGGTTGGGATGTCTGCCAGTCCGCATAACCCGGATGTGAGCGTCCGGAAATAATTCCAGCGGAGATTGCCTTCAGTGATAGGACTAAAATTCCCTGCATATTTTGCCGGGAATTTTTATTATTTTTTCAATTTTCCTTTTCTCTGCTTGCACTAATTGGATCCCCGGCATTCAATGTGGCAGGCTCTCTGACTAATGGTCCTTTATCTACCGGCTATCCCACTCGTCCCCTGGCAACCCGTACAGCGATCCCACCATTATCGAAACCGAGCGAAGTATCCAGTTCCAGCTGCATCTGGCCGAGCAGGATCGGGTCATTGCACAGCATTGCTAAGTCCCAGTTGTGACATTTCTCCCGCAGCACATTCCCAAACTGGGCATACAGGTTACGCAAATCCTTGCCTTCGCTGATACGCCAGCCGTAGGGAGGGTTGGTCACCACCCAGCCCGTTTGCGCTGGTGGCTGGATGGAAGAAACTGCCTGGTGCTTGAATTCGATGGCTGGCTCGACCCCGGCCCGCTCGGCGTTGGCATGTGCCATTTTGATCGCGCCGGCATCCCGGTCGGATGCGAGCAGGACAGGCTGGCCGGATGAAAGCAGTTGGACGAACTTGATCCCGGATGGAAAGCCAGAGTTTCTCATCATATCCAGGCCAGTCCATGAAAGCAAAGCGCCGTTTCGATCCCGGCGGGATGTCTAAAGCCATCATGGCAGCTTCGATCGGGATCGTGCCGGACCCGCAGAACGGATCCAGCAGGGGTGCGGTTTTGTCCCATCCGGAGGCCATCACGACCGCCGCAGCCAGGGTCTCGCGCAGGGGTGCTTTGGCCACTGCCTGCCGGTAACCGCGTTTGTGCAGCAGTTCTCCGGAAGAGTCGACGCTGACGATGCATTTATCCTCCGACAGCCGCACGATGATCCGTTGCGGCGGCTGGCCTGCGGTCTCCTCGTCCGCTTTGACCAGCAGGGAAGGCTTCCCAAGCCGTTCATCCAGCCCGGCGGTCACGCTGCGCGCCACCGCATCCGAGTGGTAAAGCTTCGAATTGTGGCAGGTGACCCGCATGGCGATTGGCTGTCCGGGGGTCAGAAAGCGTTCCCACGGCAGGCGGGAAGCCCGTTTTTGGAGTTCAGTGAAGCTGGTGGCGTAAAAGAAGTTGCCAAGCCGCGCCAGGATCCGGCTGGCAGTCCGCAGGTGCAGGTTGGCGCGGTACAGTGCAGCCAGGTCGCCTTTGAAGGTCACCCCGCCAGGTTCAAGGCTGGGTGCAAGTTCGAGCCCGCGCAGTTCTTCGGCGGTAAATGGCTCGAGGCCGGGAGCGGTCACAGCGAAGTAAGCGTCCAGAATCTGGATCCTTTATTTTCCACCACGTTGAACCCATGGCATCACAAAGGCTTTTTAAAACCCCTGCGTGGCTCTTCGTGGTTGAAATTCTTTATCGTTTTCTTATCAGTCACGATCTCCTTCTGGCGCTCCTTGCGTCGGGCATCCTTTTCCACAAAGATCGCTTTGCCGGTAAAGGGATCGAGTTCGGTGTAGTACATCAGGCTGGAATAAGTCGAAGGAGTGGGGGTGAAGATCTGCACCTGCTCCGGGTGGATCTGCAGTTTCTGGCTGGCGAAGTCGCGCAAGCGCTGCATGTCGGCTTCCGTGCAGCCCGGGTGGGCGGCGATCAGGTAGTAGGTCAGGAATTGCCTTTTTCCGGCCTCACGGTTCAGGCTGTCGAAGCGCTGTTTGAACTCCAACAATGCCGGGCTGCCCGGTTTGCCCATATACCTCAGCACGTTTTCTTCGGTATGCTCCGGAGCCACCTTCATCTGTCCCGAGACATGCTGCGTCCACCATTTCGCGCAGGTAATCCTCGCCATGCGTCGTGGTCGCACAGCAGCATGTCGTAGCGGATACCGGAGGCCACGAACACTTTCTTCACACCTGGGATTTGTCGTACCTTTCGCAGCAGGTCGATCTGTGGCTGGTGGTTCACCTTCATCAACGGGCAGACTTCCGGAGTAGACGCAGCGTTTCGTTGTGCAGATGCCCTTGGCGAGTTTTTTGTCGCATTCGAAGCCATACATGTTGGCGGTCGGGCCGCCCAGGTCCTGGATGTAGCCTTTGAAGTCGGGGTGATGGGTCAGCCGTTCGGCCTCGGCCAGGATGGACTCGGGACTGCGCCAGCGCACCGTGGTGCCTTCGTGGACCGCGATGGCGCAGAAGTTGCACTCGCCGTAACAGCCGCGGTGCGTGGAAATGGAGAATCCGATGGTTTCCAGGGCCTTGACCTTGCCCTGCTGCTCGTAATACGGATGCTGGCGGCGCTCGAAATCCAGCGCGTAAATGGCATCCAATTCGGCCTGTGTCTCGGTCAGCGCGGGTGGGTTCTGGATCAGGAACCTGTCGCCGTGTTTCTGATAAAGACCGTGCGCGCTGACCGGGTCGTTGTTGCGGTAAAAAGTGTGGAACATTTCGATGAAGGCGGCTTTATCCTGCGCGACGGTCTCGTAGGCGGGCAGTTCCAGATAGCCTTCGCGCGGCTCTTTGGCGATATAACACAGGCCGCGCACGCTGCGCGGGTCCCTGCCATCCCGCACAGCCGCAGCGAATTCCAGGACGGCTTTTTCGGCCATGCCGTACAGGATGATAATCGGCCTTGGCGTCGAACAGCACCGAGCGGCGCACGGCGTCATCCCAGAAGTCGTAATGGGCAACCCGCCGCAGGCTGGCTTCGATCCCGCCCAGCACGATTGGCCGGGTGGAGCCGGAGGCGTTTTTCGAGAAACGCCGGATCAGGTTGCTGTAAACGATCGTTGCCCGGTCGGGACGGCGGGTATTCTCGCCGCCGGGGGTGTAATCGTCGCTTTTACGTGGTTTTTTCAAGGCGGTGGTATTGGCCACCATCGAGTTGACGCTTCCGGCTGTCACCCCCCAGAAGAGACGCGGCTCGCCCAGGCGGCCAATATCATCCACGCCGGAGAGTTCCGGTTGGGCGATCACGCCGACGCGATAACCGGCCTGCATGAGCACTTTGCCGATGACGGCCGTACCGATAAAGGGGCTGTCGATATAGCTGTCGCCCGTCACCAGGATAACATCCAGCTCATCCCAGCCCAGCCGTTTCGACTTCATCCATTGTTGTAGGAAGGAACATGCGATGATTATACCTGCATGGGATGAGAGTTATCTTAGCCTTGGAACGTTTTATGCTATTATATTGCCATGGGAATCCATATCCTGAACTGTGTCTCAATGAACCCCCTCTGGCCGCGCTGGCACGTTGGTGGCGTCTCCCTGCTGGTCGAAACGGACGAAGGTCCGCTGTTGGTGGATACGGGCCTGGGTCTGCAGGATTATGATCATCCCTCGCGCCTGGTGCGTTTTTACATTGCCGCTACTGCCATAGCCAGGGATCCGGAGCGCACCGCCATCCGGCAGGTGGTCCGCTGCGGCTGGCAGCCCGAAAAGGTCCGCCATATTATCCTGACGCACCTGCACTTCGACCATGCCGGCGGTCTGCCGGATTTCCCGCAGGCCTGGGTGCATACCTATCAGCCGGAGTATGCCGCCATGCGCAAGCCGCGTGGCCTGGTGGAACGCCTGGCTTATAACAAACCGGCTTTTTCTCATGGCCCGAAGTGGGTTTTCCATGACGAGATCAACGCCCGCTGGTTCGACTTCGAAGCCATCCGTCTGGACTTCAAGCCTGAGATATTCCTGATCCCGCTGCCCGGGCACACGCGTGGGCATTGCGGGGTGGCGATCAGGGATGGCGCTGGTTGGCTGTTTTTATGTGCGGATGCCTTGCCCTTCGATGTCAGGTTTGATTTACTCCCGCAGTGGATCTATAAGCTGATTATCGGCCCTCATGTGCCGCGCCTGAAAGCATTTTCCAGTGCACACCCGCAGGTACGTTTGCTTGCGGGGCACATGGGCTTGGATTTCTTTGAGAAGCAGGTTTCCGGATGACCATTCACTTCCTTAACGGCTTTACCTGCAACACCAACTTTCCCCGTCGCTGGGAATGCGGCACGCTAGAGTTGTTGGTCGAGACCAACGACGGCCTGGTTTTGGTGGATACCGGCCTGGGCCTGGATGATTATGTGCATCATAGTGGCATCCTTAAGCTCTTTCGCGCCATTATGGTTGTTCCTCTGGATCCTGATGAGGCTGCCATCCGGCAGGTCGTCCGTCTGGGCTACAAACCGCAGGATGTGCGTCACATCCTGTTGACCCACATGCACTTCGATCACTGCGGTGGCTTGCCGGATTTCCCCTGGGCGAAGGTTCATGTTTACCGCAAGGAATATGAGGCCTTCATCGACAGGCCGCGCCAGTTTACCGACTTGGCTTACGTCCGCCGGCATATCGCCCATGCCCCGGATTGGGCGTTCTATGACGATACAGGCGAAAAGTGGTTCGACTTCAATGCTGTCCGCCTTCCTTTCGAGCCGGAAATGTGGCTGTTGCCGCTGCCCGGCCATACCCGCGGCCAGTGCGGGGTGGCGATCAAAACCGCCGCTGGCTGGCTCTTCCAGACCTCCGATGCAGCCGCTCTTTTTAATGAAGAAGCCCCGGATTGGTTGATCCGCCTGGCGCTCGGTCCGCACCAGCCGCGTATCTGCCAGTTTGCAGTGGACCACCCCGAAATTCGAGTGGTGGACGGGCATATGTGGCTGGATTGGTTTGAAAGGAATAAGATTGCCTGAATTCCGGCTTACTCCTCTTTCCGCCTCGGATGAGTCTTTCCTGTGGGAGATGCTCTACCTGGCCTTATATGTACCGCCTGGCAAGCCTCCCTTTCCCCGGGAAATCCTGCAGGATCCCGATATCGCCTGTTATGTGCAGGGCTGGGGCCGTCCTGGCGATTGGGGACTGCTGGCTTATGATGGAGATACGCCCGTCGGTGCGGTCTGGTTACGTCAATGGACCGGTGACCATAAAGGCTATGGCTACGTCAGCCCTGCCATCCCGGAACTTTCGATCGCCCTCCTGCCGGATTATCGAAACCAGGGATTGGGGTCTCGCATGATAAATGCGGTGATTACGATGGCGAAGGGACATTTTCCGGGCCTCTCCCTGAGCGTGGTCGGGAGCAGTCCTGCCCGCCTTCTCTACGAGCGTCTCGGGTTTCGCAAGGTCGGCCAGGTTTTGGATTCGCCGGTCATGTTGCTGGAGTGGGAAAGTGATGAATGATATTCATATCTCGCCGATTGCTGTGGTGTGCAATTCCCGCCTGACAGCGGAAGACGATCACTGGGGGGATCTGGTCTCGGAGATCGTGCTCGTTCCAACCCTGCCGGCTAATGGATTTCTCCCTTGACTTCCCCTTCCACCTTATGATCCCAGGGATAGATTTCTGTCCCGCGCGCCGCTTCCCGGATGGCTGGATCGTCTGAGTAATGGCCGCGCAAGCCGGGCGGGAGCAGCTCGGCAATGTGGCGCATGATTTCGTGACCGATCTCGTCCAGTTGCTTCCTGCGCTCGCGTCCCGCCCCGCTGGCTGTGAACGGGCCGAAAGGCTTGCCGATCTTGATGGTCACTTGTGCCCGTTTCCCTTTCCCCAGGGCAGGGAAGACCCCCGTGAATCCATATAGTCCGACCGGCAAAATTCTTGCTTCACTGCGTGTCGCCAGGAAGGACACCCCCGGGCGTGGCGGGCGCAGGACGGTTGCCCAGTTCCCCCCTTCCGGAAACATCCCCAGAAATCCGCCGTTCTTCAGGATCTCCTCGGCGGCTCGCAAGGCGTCCCGTGATCCGGTGCCACGGTAGAGTTTATGATAGCCCCACAGGAATGGAATGATGTGGCTCCAGGCCGGGGAATGCGGCATCTCGGCTCCGCCGACGAACTCGATCGGCCAGGGTGCCATGCGTACGAATGCCACCGGGTCGATGAAACTGAAATGGTTGCCTGCCACCAGGAGTGGGCCGGAGTTGGGCAGGTTCTCTTCTCCGAGGATCTCCAGCCGTGTCAAGGCTGCAAAGGCCGGGATGGAGAGCTTCTTCAGTAAGAACCGCACCGGCCTGCGCCGGAAAGGATGCAGGTTCTGGGGCATTTCAATCCGCCGCCGGGATGTATTCTTCGGCAGCCTGGCGGGCGCGTTTCTCATTGACGAACAGCAGGATCACCAATCCAACCAGCAGGAAAATCGCGATCACCACCAGGCCGGCGCGTGTCCCGATCCTGCTCGGCATGCAGGGCATCCAAACCACTCTTCTCAAAGTACCTGGCAAGCCCGGCCGCGATCAGACCAAAGGTGGCTGGTCCGATGAACGAGGAGGATTTCCCTGCTACGGCGAAGAAGCTGAAAAATTCGGCGCTTTTCGATGCCGGTGCGAATAACCCGGTCATTGTCCGGCTGAGGGACTGGACACCCGTCAGGGCGAAGCCGGCCAGCCCTCCGATGATGAAGTAACCGGTCAGGGACGGATTGAATACCATCCATACGACCGCGATGATCATCAGGACCAGCGCGATCAGCAGCGCCTTCTTGAAGCCGATCTTTTCCCCGAGCAGTCCGAATAGATAGGCTCCGATCGCGCTTGTGACCTGCACCAGGATCATGAACAGGATCAGCTGGGTTTGGGTCATGCCGAAGAGCACCGCACCGATGATGGCGGCGAAATCCAGCGCCATCAGGATGCCATCGTTGTAGATCAGGAATGAGATGATGAAGGCGATGAACTGGCGGAAGTGGCGTACAGCTTTGAAAGTGGTGATCAATCGCTTGACCGAGATGGAAAGATAGCTTTCACCCGGCGGGAGTGTCCGGCCTTTGCGGCTTTCCTTGACCCGGAAAAAGAGCAGGGAAGCCGATATTGCAAAGAACAATGCTGAAAAGGCAAACGAGCCGCGTACAACCAGCAGGTTAAGCGCCGGGTTACTCTTGGTCAGGATGATGGCCGGCAGGATGAATAGCAGGCAGACTACTCCGCCGATCGAGCCGATTGCCCAGCCCCTCCCTGAGACCTGTCCGATCTCGTCCGGCGAAGCGATCTCTGGCAGCAGGGCATTGTAGAAAACCTGTCCGCCGCGGTAGCCGATTTCGGCTAGAACGAAGAAAATGAATCCCATCACCACGTCGCCCTTTTGGACGAAGAACAGCAGCGCGGTAAATACCCACGAAATGGCTGAGAAAATCAACAACAGTCTTTTCTTGGAGGCCGCAAAATCTGCGAAGGCGCCCAGGAATGGGGAGAGAGCTGCCACAACCAGCATGGCTGTCCCCAGCGCCAGTCCCCACAAGCGCGACCCTGCCGCGCCGCCAACCACCTGTCCCTTGAAATATGCGGAAAAGACCGCCAGGAGGATAACGGCCGCATAGGCCGAGTTACCGAAGTCATACATGTACCAGGCCCAGTGCTGGCGCCTGCGCTGCTTTTCGTCGGTGATAGCTTTTCGGGGCATGCGACACCTCATCTTTGGAATAGTCTGATTGTATCAATTAAAAGGATGAATCTGTTATGATTGTATTAACATTTTATTTTCTGGAAAGGTGTGCATAGATGAGCATTAATGATGACATTCAGCATGCCAATGAGGAAACCCGTCAGGCCTGGAATGCCAATGCGGCTTTCTGGGATGAAAAAATGGCCGAAGGCAACGATTTCTTCAATGTCCTGATTTGGCCGGCCACTCTGCGTCTGCTTGACCCGCAGCCTGGTCAGTGTATTCTGGATATTGCCACCGGCAACGGCCTGACAGCCCGCCGTCTGGCTGCTTTGGGAGCACAGGTGACAGCCTTTGATTTTTCCCCTGATCTCATTAAGCTGGCTCAAGCCCGCACCTCTTCTGATTTACGCATTACATATTACGTTTTAGACGCTACAGATGAAACCGCCCTCCTTCGTACCCTCGCTCCCTCAGGTACCTCAGTCCCCTCCGTCTCCTACGACTCCGCCCTCTGCAACATGGCTCTCTTCGATATGGCGGATATCGAGCCGCTTTTCCATGTTCTCCCAAAACTGCTCAAACCGGGTGGACACTTTGTCTTTTCTTTGACGCATCCGGCCTTTAATAATACTTCCGCGGTGCACGTGGCCGAGGAAATGGATCATGGAAGGGGAGATCAAGTCGATCTATTCTGTGAAAGTCTCGCAGTATATGACTCCTCATCAGGCTCACGGTGCTGGCCATGCGCAACCAGCCCAGGCCGCAACTTTACTTTGAGCGCCCCCTGCAATACTATCTTGAACCTGGGCTTTCAGAACGGCTTCGTATTGGATGGCTTTGAGGAGCGCGCCTTTCCGCCTGATCACCCGCAGAGTGATCCACTCAGTTGGGGTGGTAAATTCAGTGAAATCCCCCCCGTCCTCGTTGCCCGCCTGCGAATGCCTCAAAGCTCTTGAGTCTTGACCTTTTGCCAATTACCCATGATCCCTGATTTCCCTCGACCTTGACCTTTACCTTACTTGACCTTTGACCTTCGACCTTCGACTTACCTCATCTCCCCGTGCCCAACCTCCCCTTCCTCCTGATCGAATTCCTCGACGAGCTTGTCTTTGGCGTGAACGAGGCCGCCTGGCCGCTCATCCGCACCGACCTGCACCTTGAGCTACCTCCAGATCGGGCTTCTGCTCTCCATTCCGGGAATTGTCTCTGCCATCATCGAACCATTCCTGGGAATCCTCGGGGATGTCTGGAAACGGCGCCTGCTCATCCTGGGCGGTGGGATCTTCTTTGCCCTGGCGTGCCTCCTGACCGGCCTCAGCACCGGCTTCGCCATCCTGCTGTTCGCTTTGTGCGTTTTCTATCCTTCCTCGGGGGCTTTCGTCAGCCTCTCGCAGGCGGCCCTGATGGACTCCGACCCGGCCCGCCACGAGCACAACATGGCCCGCTGGACCTTTGCCGGGTCGCTGGGGGTGGTGCTGGGTCCGCTGCTGCTCTCCGGGATGGCCTTCCTCGGTTTTGGCTGGCGCGGGGTCTTCATTGCCCTGGCCGGTCTGACCGTCCTGGTGCTATTCTTCGTCTGGCGGCGCGTTCCAAAAGCCTCCGAAGGTGTCTCCAGCCCTGCCGCGTTTCTCGGAGGTATGGTCCGGCGTGCGGGCTGCGCTCTCGGCTCTGCGGCGCGGCGAAGTCCTGCGCTGGCTGGTGCTGCTCCAATTCTCCGACCTGATGCTGGATGTGCTGCTGGGTTTCCTGGCGCTCTATTTTGTGGATGTGGCCGGCCTGACGCGCTGGTCAGGCTGCCCTGGGGATCGCGGTCTGGAGCGGCCTCGGTTTGTTGGGTGATTTCCTGCTCATTCCTCTGCTGGAAAAAGTGCGCGGCCTCGATTATCTGCGCTTGAGCGTGGTGCTCGAGCTGCTGCTTTTCCCGGCCTTTCCTGCTCGTGCACGATCGCTGGTCGTAAAATTTATCCTGCTGGGCTTGCTGGGTTTCTTCAATTCCGGTTGGTATGCCATCCTGAAAGGACGGCTGTACTCATCCATGCCGGGCAAGTCCGGCACGGTCATGACCCTCGATAATATCTTCGGCCTGCTTGGCAAACTCCTGCCATTTGGCATTGGCCTGGCCGCCCAGTTCTTTGGCCTGCGCCTGGCCATGTGGCTGCTCCTGCTTGGCCCCATCGCCCTGCTGGTCGGTCTTGCCCCGTCATCCCTCCGCTTCCGTACCACTTGACACATAAACATGCACACATGACACTGGAACACATGACACCAGGATTACTCTCTCTATTTCCACATCCCCTTCTGCACCCACCGTTGCGCCTACTGTGACTTCAACACCTATGCCGGGCAGGAGTCCCTTATCCCCGCCTATGTGGATGCTTTGTGTAATGAGATCCGCTTTGTCGCCGGCTCTGCCCCGGAACGCCTTCCGGTCCATACAATATTCTTTGGAGGCGGCACCCCCTCGCTCCTCTCTCCGGCCCAATTTGAAAAGATCCTTCAAACCATCCGTACAGTTTTCGCCCTCACCCCCTCAGAAACTTCTGGAACCTCAGAAACCTCACAAACCTCCTTCCCCCTGGAAACCTCCCTCGAAGCCAATCCCGGCACTGTGACCCTTGACTCGCTTCAGGGTCTTCGCCAGGCCGGCTTTAACCGCATCAGTTTCGGAGTCCAATCATTTCATCCGGATCGAATTGCGCCTGTTGGAACGCATCCATGATCCTTTCGATGTATTGGATGCCGTTCGGTGGGCGCGTAAAGCCGGTTTTGAGAACCTCAACCTCGACCTTATCTATGGCCTGCCGGAGCAGACCCTTGCGCGCTGGCAGGAATCCCTCCGCCGCGCCGTTGATCTCGCTCCGCAGCATCTCTCCCTGTATGCCTTGACGATCGAACACGGCACACCCTTTGGTCGCTGGGCTGCGCGTGGCCTGTTACCCGTACCCGACCCCGACCTGGCCGCGGATATGTACGAGGCGGCCTCAGATTATCTGGCAGGGCAGGGCTACGAGCAGTATGAGATTTCCAACTGGTCAAAACCGGGCTTTCAATGCCGGCATAACCTCAAGTACTGGCGCAACCAGCCCTATCTCGGTTTCGGCGCCGGTGCGCACGGCTGCGCCAATGGCTTGCGCATATCCAATGTCCTGCGAATAAAAACCTACCTCGAACATCTCTCCCCTGATTCCCCCCTCTCTTCCTCCCCCCATCCCCTTTCCGTTGATCCACTGATCTCTCCTCATCTGCTCTCTTCTCTCGAATTTCCTCTTTCTCCCGCCACCGTCTCCCGGACCGCACTCACCCCTTACGTTGAAATGCAGGAAACGCTGATGCTCGGTCTGCGCCTTACACAGGAGGGTGTTTCGGCGCAGGCGTTTCAAGCCCGTTTCGGACGGGAATTGATGGATGTGTTCGGGAATGAAATTAACGAATTGGTTGGGCTGGGACTGGTGGAATGGGCTGCTTCCCCTCCCCCTTCGGGGGAGGGGACAGGGGTGAGGGTGCGCCTGACCCCTCGCGGTCGCCTGCTCGGCAACCAGGTCTTCATGCGCTTTGTAGGTTGATCCTGCCCGGGCAGAGGGGCATGCCCGGTTAGGTTGAACAATGCTGGAAAATTTGTTGTACAATTAATGGTCACCCTTGCGAAGGATTCGCTGTATGGAAAAGATCCTCTGGTCCCCCAAAATCCGCCCGGCCAGGATTTGGCAGCTCTACCAGAATGATGCCCGTGGCACCGTGGATGAGTTGCTGGTGGAGGAAGTGGGCTTCAGCCTGTATCACCGCTGCCGCAGCATCTGGCTGGTCACGCGCCGCCAGGTCGAGTGTCCGCGTTGTGGCGCGGTCTTTAAACTGCGCGAGAATGGGATTTGGAAGTTGCAGCCTGGTTCACAACCTTGCCCAAGTCCCGGCTGCGGCTGGGAGACGACTGCCCAACAATGGCATGAATCCTGGAAACACCGTGACCTGTTGGGTACCGCCGCACAGCCCGCCATGGAAACGTACCTGCACGATTATCCGCAGGCGCGCACAACAGCCGAAAAGATGCTCCTGATCGACCAGTTGATCCATTCATTTCATATCAGCCTGCGGACAGGCAAGTCCAGCCGTTCCTTCGGTAATAACCTGATCTCAGGCTCGCACGATCAGGTTGTGGAACTGCTCGACCGGCTTTTTGCCAGGGATGGCGGGGTGGATCAGGAACACTGGCGCGGCGAGGTGGCTGGCATGTACAGCCGGCGGCGGGGACAGGCTTAAATGATGGAAATCTGTGATGTTGTTTGGTATGCTATTTCTGGAATATTCCCCAAGGGAGAGCTGCGATGAATTGGAAACTGATTTCATGGAATGTGAATGGCATTCGTGCCGCCGAAAAGAAAGGCTTTTTGGACTGGCTGGCTGCCAGCGGCGCCGACCTCGTGGCTGTGCAGGAGACCAAGGCGCATCCCGACCAGCTTTCTCCGGGTCTGCTGACCCCCTCCGGTTACCAGGCCGCCTGGAATGCCGCCGAAAAGAAGGGCTACAGCGGTACCGTCACCTATTCCAGACTCGACCCTCTCAAAGTGGTTACCGGTCTGGGCGACCCGCGCTTCGACACCGAGGGACGTGTGCTCATCCATGAGTTCGAGCCATTTGTTTTCTTCAACATCTACTTCCCCAATGGCGGGCGCGGGCCGGAGTGGGTGGCGCACAAACTGGCTTTCTACCGCCGTTTCCTGGAAGTGGCCCAGGGCTACATGCAGGCCGGTCGGCCGGTGATTGCCACCGGCGATTTCAACACTGCTTACGCCGAGATCGACCTGGCCCGCCCGAAGGAGAATGTCAACCACAGCGGCTTCATGCCGGAGGAACGCCTCGGTTTGGGCGAGTTCTTCGAGGCTGGTCTTGTCGACACCTTCCGCCACCTGCATCCGGATACGGTCAAATATTCCTGGTGGGATCAGGTCACGCGTGCACGTGAGCGCAACGTTGGCTGGCGGTTGGATTATTTCATGGTCTCCCCCGACCTTAAGGACCGTATTCTCGCCGCTGACATCCACGAAGAAATTATGGGTTCTGATCACTGCCCGATCAGTTTGGTTTTAGCCCTATAAGACGTCCTCGACCACCTGTCGTATGGCAGGCAGGTCAAGATCCTTTTTATCCAGGAAAGCGATTGCTCCTGCTGCCAACCCTAACCGGTGGAATTCCCTGTCAGGGTAGGCGCTGATCAATACGATCCTCGTGGCAGGAGAGATGGCTTTGATCCTGCGCGTACATTGGATTCCATCTTCATCTCCCAAAACGACATCGATAAAGATAAGATCGGGTGCCAGCCGGTTCACGATGTGGATGGCAGTTTGAATATTTTCGGCTTCATAGATGATCGCTTGCGGGCATATTTTACCGATCATTTGTTGCAGGTGCCAGCGGTAACGATTATTGTCATCGACCACCATGACTGAAACCTTTTTATATTCATCCGTCTCTGCCGCCTCGGGCGTGCTGGCGGCTTCTTGTCCTGCCAATCCGAGCAGATGGGGTTGTTGCATGACATACTTGACCGCTTCGAGCCGGCTTTGAACGTTCAATTGTCGATACAGGCGGGTCAGGTGATTCTCAATCGTCTTTACGCTTAGCCCCATTTCCTGGGCGATCGATTGATTATCCTTGCCATCCCGTAAATGACGGAGCATATCCCTTTGGCGGCCTGTCAGGCTGGCTGCATTTCCACCTCGCTCGGATTTCCTGACCAATCTATTTATCAGGGGTGAAGATAACCAGCGTTCCCCCGCAAGCACACGTTCAATGGCGAGTTTTAGATCATTAAGTGGTTGATCTTTTAAGTGATAGCCGTTCACGCCTGCGCTCAAAAGCCCCTGCACGTAAATATCATCGTCATATGCGCTGACGATCAGGATTTTCATATCTGGAAAACGCGTGTGGATCTGTCGTATCGCTGAGATTGGTTCAAAGTCAGGCATCGTGACATCGATGATCAGGCAATCGATCGGTTCCTGCTCTAAAGCTGAAAAAACCTGCGGGCCGTTTTCTGCCTCGGAAACCACTTGTACGCCTGGGATCTCCTCGACAATTTTACAGATCCCGGTTCTCACAACAGCATGATCGTCGGCCAGCAAGATACGAATATTTTTCATGGCAATATTTTAACCCACGAAGGCATATTACGCCTACCACTTCAAGAATTCGCCTGATAAAGGGAAATCCCCTAGACTGGTCAGGGGATTGGTCATTAATCATGTCCAATCTTCTATGTTAGAATCACTTTACGCCCCCGTCCCCGTTTGATGAATTGGTTTTTTCCCTTTCGCTATCATCTGCAGCCAGAATAATCATGCAAATTAGCCTCAAGCGTCGTTGGTTTGATTGGATTAATCGCCAGGAGATTTTTGTATTTATCCTTCTGCTGATTGCCATTTTATTCCTAAGTCTGACGACAACCACTTTCCTGACCGCTAACAATCTGCAGAACGTTTCGAGAAACCTGGCCTGGATTGCCATTCCGGCCTTTGGTGAAAGTCTGGTTATCCTGATTGGGGGTATCGATCTGTCGGTTGGTGCCGTGATGGGGTTATCGGGTCTTGTGGCAGCTCTGGCATTGCGATTTGGCCTTTCGATCCCTCTCGCCATCCTGTCTGGCTTGGCAGCTGGCAGCTTGCTTGGCTGGGTAAATGGCGCTCTGGTCGGTCACGTCCATTTTCCCCCATTTATCGTCACTCTCGGCACAGCCGCTATCGTGCGCGGGATCATGTTTGGCCTCGCCGGAGGCTGGCCAATCCTCGATCTCCCTTCAGGTTTCCGCTTCCTTGGCCAGGCGGATATACTTCTTGGGTCGCTCTCGTTTCCTGTCCCGGTTCTGGTGATGCTGCTTCTGGCCGCTTTGGTTTATATGCTGTTGCGAGGCACTATCCTTGGACGGTATATTTATACGCTCGGCGACAGTGAGCAGGCTTTGATTGTTACCGGCGTGAGACTCCCGACTCTTAAGATCATTGTTTATACACTCTGTGGCACACTGACCGCAGTTGGAGGAATATTGATGACCGCCCGCCTGGGTGTAGCCGCGCCTACGGCAGCCACCGGTTATGAGTTGGACATCATTGCAGCAGTGATTATCGGCGGTACCAGCTTGCTTGGTGGCCAGGGGAGTGTTCTGGGGGTCTTATTGGGAGCTATTTTTATGCAGGTGCTGCGGAATGGTCTTGTACTCCTGGGTATACCGGCCTATTGGCAATCCGCCGCCCTCGGCTCGATGATTATTTTTGCTCTGCTATTGGATCTATGGCAACAAAACAGGCCGGTCCAATGAAAACCAATATCGCACGGATGCTTCAGCTTGTCTTCCTTGTCTTCTTGGCCGCCTGTCAGACTGCTCCTGGGCAGCCGTCCACAAAAAACGGTGCGACCGGACCAGCACGCCGGAAGATTACGATCGCATGGATTCCCAAAGGGCTCAACAATCCCGTTTTTGAAGTGGGTCGGTTGGGCGCTATCCGTAAGGCTGCCGAATTATCTGCCGCAGGCCCGCTGGATGTGGAAGTGCTCTATGCAGGTCCGGTTAATTCAGATGGCGCAGAACAGGCCCGTGTCGTCGATGATGTTGTCGCCCGCGGGGTGGATGCGATCGCGCTCTCTTGTGATGATCCGACTGCCTGCATCGATCCAATTAACCGGGCGGTCAGTGCCGGCATCCCGGTCATGACCTGGGATGCCGATTCCCCGCAGAGCAAGCGTTTCACTTATCTTGGGCTGGATAATATAAAAGCCGGCTTGGCGGCTGCAACCTTGCTGATCCAGGCTATGGGAACCGAAGGGAAAGTGGCCATTTTGACCGGTGTGCCGGGAGCGGAAAACCTTGAAACTCGTATTACCGGTTTTCGTGATGGGCTTGCCGCTTATCCCAATATCCATATTATTGCGACGGTGGTCACCAACGACGATATTAACCTGGGTGTCCAGGCTGTGGAGGATACAATGCAGGCACATCCCGATATCAGGGGCTGGTATTTTGCCGGCATGTGGCCGCTTTTTGCCGACCGTGGATCGATGCCTCTCTGGGAGGATGCTGCCTTGCATCATAATATGAAGACAATTGCCTTTGATGCTCTCCCGGTTGAATTGAACCTGTTGCGCGATGGCTATCTCTCCGGGTTGCTCGACCAGAAGAATTGGTCTTGGGGGTATGAAACGATCCAGATTGTTTATGACCATATTGTCAATAAACAAATTTTTCCCTCATTTGTGGACCTGGGCTATAACATTATCACCAAGAACAACGTCGACGCCATGCTGCAAGCCTGGGATACCAACGACTTTACCAAGCCGCTTCCGCCCCCTTGATATGGAACCTCTCCTTCGGGTGATAAACCTTTCGAAACGCTTCGGAAACCTTCCGGCTGTCAGGCAGATGAGTTTTGACGTTAAACCAGGCGAAGTGGTCGGTCTGGCAGGCAGCATCGGCTCGGGGAAATCGGTTTTGGTGATGCTGTTGGCCGGTCTATACGTTCCGAACGAAGGAAGCCTCTATTTTGATGACAAACGTCTCAAATGGCCATTTAACGCCCAACGCTTTGGGATCGGGGTTATCCATCAGAAACCGGACCTGGCTGACCGGATGGATGTGGTCGCAAATATGTTCCTTGGAAATGAACCTGGCTGGCCGGCCGGTTTTTCCTGGTTGAAGATGCCTGACAAGCGCAGGATGGAAACGGAGGCAAAACGCATCCTGTCCGAACTTGGCGTTCTGATCCCCTCTTTGCGGGAAAAAGTATCTGACCTGTCCAGCGAAGAACGTCAAATGATCGCCATTGCGCGTGTACTGACCCAGCATGTCCGTTTGGTGATCATTGATGAACCAACTGTCTCCTTGACGTATCCCTATCAACAAAAACTTCTCAACCTGATCGATGACTGGCGTAAGAAAGGGGTCGCGGTGCTCTTCAGTAGTAATAATCTCGAACACCTGTTTGCGATTACCGATCGGATTATCACTCTGCATCAGGGCCGCAAAGTGGCAGATTTAAAAACGGATGAAACCAATCGTGAGACTATGGTCGCTTATCTGATGGGTACGGACGCACAGCATAATGTCAGCGCTACCATTTTGGATTTCGATAGCTATGACCGTATCCGGAAGCAGGCGGAACAGCTTCACTACCACCAGATGCTTTTGGAAAAAGATCTGGCGGCACAGGATTCGCTCAACCGCCAGCTCGTCGACGAGCTGGCCGACCATGTTTCCGCTCTTGACCAGGCCAACCTTGCGCTCCAGGATGCACACCGCCGGCTGCTATCCGAAGGTGAGCAGGAACGCAAACATCTGGCGCGTGAGTTGCACGACCAGGTTATTCAAGACCTGATCAGTATTAATTTTCAACTCGAAAGTGTTGAATCGGAGCACAAGCTTCCACCAGATTTTGCCGTTGAGTTGAGCAATGTACGCGAGGGCATCCGCGAACTTGGTGATCGAGCTGCGCCAGATCTGTGGCAGTTTACGACCGCCTACCATAGACAGTCTTGGATTGGGCGCGGCAATCCAATCATTCACGCATGAATGGGAGGAACGGACTGGTATCAAGGTAACTCTCAGCCTTGATGCCAGGCTGGGCCGCCTGCCGGAAGCGACCGAGCTTTCCATCTTCCGCATTCTCCAGGAAGGCTTGAATAATGTCTGGCGGCATGCCAGGGCTTCTTCAGTTCAGATCGGAGTCCAGCATACTTCTCCGCGCGCCTTGATGGTTACTATTGAGGATGATGGATTGGGATTTACAGATGGTGTCGATATAAACGATCTTTCTAAAAGCGGCCATTTCGGTTTGCTTGGTATCAGCGAGCGCGTGGCACTCCTGGGGGGACGCATGCGCTTGCAAAGACAGCATAAAGGTGGTTCCCTTCTTCAGGTTGAAATTCCACATCCAAGGGTCTCCACTGAGGTTGAAGTAACTGGATGATGTATGGAAATGGGGGGAAAACCCTTGGGGGAGACAAGGGGGAATCCCTCAGGGTAAACAAGGGGACATTTTGATAAATCTGTTTCACTTTTTGATAAACTGATTTTGTATCTCTAGATGCAACGGGCTTGGTTGCCTGGTAGGTTACGGGACTGTTCCAATCTACCCCGAAGCTATTTACCCATTAAACCGGAAATGCTTCCCATAAAGGAGATTCAATTGTGACAAACCCCCTTGTCGAAACACCCGCGTTGCGCATGCTCAACATTGAAAAGTATTTTGGCCTGGTGTGTGCGCTTAAAAACATCAACCTGGAGGTTGGTCGCAACGAAATCGTCGGGCTTATCGGCGATAACGGCGCCGGAAAATCCACCATGGTGAAAATACTCACCGGTGTTTTTCCGCCAACCAACGGCGAACTATATGTCGCCGGACGCCCGGTGAACTTCCGTAGCTATAATGTCAAACAGGCCCACGCTCATGGCATCGAAACCGTCTACCAGGATAAATCATTAGGGGAGAAACAGGATCTGTGGCGGAATTTCTTCATCGGACGTGAGATCACCCTTCCACTCGGTTTCATTGATGTAAAAAAAGAAAAAACGATCGCCAACCAGATCATGGTCAACACGATCGGATTCCGGGGCAAGGGCATCACGGTTAATTCAAAGGTGAGCAAACTCTCCGGCGGCGAGCGCCAGGGTGTCGCGATTGGAAGGGCCATGCATTTCGAGGCCGAGCTTATCATCCTCGATGAGCCGACGGTTGCCCTATCCTTGAAGGAGGTCGCGAAAGTGCTCAACTTCGTGCATAAGATCAAGGAGGCCGGCAAGGCCTGTATCTACATCTCGCACGCCATGGCGGATGTATACGAAATCTCTGATCGTTTTGTGATCATGGACCGCGGCGAAATTGTTGCGGATATTGCCAAGAAAGATATCAGTTTGAAGGCATTGGATGAATTCCTCCTTGAATATTCTCATGGAATGAAAGACAAGGAGGAATTATGAAACAAGTCAGAGCTGTCTTTAAATTCTTTGGCAGAATTGAAGGTCTTCCCGTTGCCGCGGTGCTGGCAGTGTTATACGGCGTTCTGATCTTTGCTGCGCCCAGGGTCTTTACGGGATACCGCATCTATATGTCATTTTTACAGACAGTCCCCCCCATTCTCGTCTGCGCCTTGGGCCTTACCCTGGTCATCACTGCCGGAGAGATAGACCTGAGCTTCCCGGCGGTGGTGGCACTTTCCGGTTTTGTCTTTGCCTGGGTGTTCAAGAATTTTCACACCCCGTGGGCTGCCTGGGTAGGCTTTGCACTATCGCTTGCCTGTGGTGCTCTGGTGGGTTATCTCAATGGCCTGCTCGTTGCAAAGATTGGCGTGCCCTCCATTATGGCTACTCTGGCGGCGCAATTCTTCTGGTATGGGGTCACGATTCTGCTTGCCAACGGCCTCCAATTGGATATCCAAAAAGTCACGACCAATATCGTTCACACGATCTTTGTCGGGCGTATCTTTACGGTCGTGCCCATGCAGGCGATCTGGGCACTGGGGCTGACCATTTTCTTATGGTTCATTCTGAACCGGCATAAATTCGGCGAGGAGATCATGTTCATCGGTGATAACGCCAACGTTGCACGCGTCATGGGGATCGATGTGGTGGCCGCCCGGATTAAACTTTTCACCTTGATGGGTGTGATTGCTGCCTTTGCAGGATTACTGCTCACTCTCGAAATTAATGTCTTCTATCCAACGCAAGGTGGAGGTTTTTTGCTGCCGACCATGGCCGCCGTCTTCATAGGTGGGACTTCCATCGCCGGCGGTTTTGGCTCTCTGTTTGGGACTTTGTTCGGCGCCTATATCATTGGCTCGTTGGAAGCCGGGATTGTCGCGACGACCATCAGCGGCTATTGGGTTCAGTTGGTGGAAGGGATGGTCATGGCTGCCTCTATGGTGCTCAATATCATCGTGGGGGAAGGACACATCGGCAGGTTTTCTGCCGGCATCCGGCGCTGGTTCACACCTGTGCGCGCAAATCTTGGGAATGAAGAATCCCGGAAAGACAATCCTGTTTCGAGATGATTCCTCCTATTTAAATATGGTTGAGACTTTGGATTGAAAGAGAGAGGAGGCCGACAATACCAGCAATAAAATGAACCTGTATCCACTCACCACCCCCAACTATCTGTTTTCTATCACACGTTAAAGGAGAAGAATAAATATGAAACACCTATTGAATACCCTGGCCATCCTCATGGTGGCCACCCTCGTTCTCACAGCTTGTGGTGCCCCTGCCACGGTTGCCCCAGCCCCCGTGACCCAGGCCCCGGCTGCTCCAGCCACCAGTGCCCCGGCTGCCCCCGCGACCGCTGCTCCGGTTGCTCCAACCGCTACTTCAGGAGCTGCTCCCGCTGCTGCAGCTGCAGGTCCTCAGCTCGTCATCTATATGCAGATGGGCGGCACAGCCGGTGATGCCTCTACACTGGCACGCACCAACGGTGCCCGGGCTGCCGCGGCGGCGTTCAACGTCAAACTCGTTGAGCAGTATTCCGGTTGGGATCCTCAGGTGATGATCGATCAATTCAAGCAGGCTGTAGCTGCCAAGCCGGATGGCATTGAGATTATGGGTCATCCCGGTGGCGCTGCCTTTGCGGCCCTGGTGGATGATGCCGAAAGCCAGGGCATCATTGTGACCTCCGGGAACAACCCGGGTGATGACACCTTCAAAGCCATCGCGCAGAAATATCAGCCCAAAGGCTTTGGCTATGCCGGCGCCGATCTGCACGAGGGCGGCTTCCTGACCGGCACGGCAATGATAACCGCCGGTTTGAAATCTGGTGACGAAGCGGTCGTATATGACATCTGGCACAATGCCGGTAGAAGCGTGAGCTCCCAGGGAATTTACGATGCGTTGACCGCTGCCGGACTCAAGGTCGATAAACTGGACGCGACTGATGCAGTGGATAAGGACGCTTCCTTGGCGATCCCGATCCTGACAGCTTATATCGCCGCGCATCCCAACCTGAAAGCGATCGGCACCCAGCACGGCAATATCACCGCAGTGCTGCCCAAGGTTCTCCAGGCAGCCGGCAAAAAACCCGGCGATATCATCGTCGGTGGTATTGACCTCTCACCGGCAACGAAACAGGGCATCCTGGATGGCTGGATCAGTGCCAGCTTTGACCAGGTTCTTTACCTGCAAGGCTTCCTGCCAGTCCAACAGATCTTCTTCACGAAGATGTACCAGATCCCGGGAATGACGATCAATACCGGTGTAGGCACGTTCACCCCGCAGAATCTTGCTACCATCGCACCTCTCATCGATCAGGGCATTCGCTAAACCGGATCAACCGGTCGTCCAGCCTCCACGACAATGGCTGTCCGGCAATAAGTTGACGACTGCCTGAGAAATGGAATAAAGGGCGAAGAAAAGCGAGACAAAAATAGTTGGCAGCTGTATTGCTGCCAACTATTTATTTTGTTTTGGCGCTAACGCTTGATCAATGGCAGATTGAAAAGAACTTAAATTCAAAAGCGCCAATGTCGCAATGAATGCCTTGCGGACGTGTAACGCCGCGCTGGTCGGTGGCCGGACAGAAAGAATCGTTGGCCGCGTTAATTGCCGCTGAACCTGTCTCGAGTGAGACGGTCTGGGTGGAGCCGCCGTAATCGTCTTTTACCTGCCATAAGAGCGCCTCCTGTGCCTTATTTTCTCACAGGAGGGCTTCTTTTTCATGGCTTGTTTTTGGTCTCAGTTCATGGTGAACTCGGAGACCTTGGGTCGCTACAATGTCACTATTATTGCCTCAATGGAAAACCTGGGTTCATGGGGCTCTCCCGAAGATCAAGGGCAGAAGGACGTTGGTTCCGGATGAACCGGTTCCAAATGGCGTTCCCGTAAGTTCGTTCAAGCTGGGGGATGTGCCGGCATCGACCGTGATCGTGGCGCAGCGGGTTAAGTCATTATAGGTCTGGTTGGAGGCCGTCTGCCAGGCACTGCCGTTCCACCAATAGGCCACATTTCCACCGTTCAAGGCGCAGTTGATGATGGTCAGGCTGGTGAAGCCGCTGCCGGGCAGGATATGCACATCGGTATATGCGCCGGTGTTTTTGTCGATACCCGAGGCGCCGCCCGGGTTGGCGTTGTACCTGGCAACCACCAGTGTCCCGCTGCCTGCACCGCTGGCGGTAATACCGTAAGCGCTGGATGTGGCATACCCTTCGGCGGTGCTGCTGGTTCCGCTTCCCTGGCTGTTCACCCCCGCGCCTGTGGGTGTGACGAAGACATAGCGCACGTTGGATGTGGCGGCTTCTGGCGCTGGGTTCACCACGCGCACGGCATACACGCCCGGATTGACAATTTTATTGGCTGGAACCACCGCGCTAAGCGTGGATGCATTCACAAAGCTGGTCGCCAGGGCTGAACCGTTCCACTGCACCACCGCTCCATCCAGGAACTTCTTGCCGGTCACGGTCAGGGTGAACTGGGCGCTGTCTTCCGCTGCCGAATATTGGCTCAGGGTCGTCAGGCTGAACAGGTCATAACTGTACTTGACCATGTAAGCGCTGCCCAGGTAGGCTTTCAGCGGCGCCTGCCCGTCCGGGCCGTTCCAGGCAACCCGGGAAGTCCCATCCATGACCAGGTTGTTCTGCGCGTCGATCGCCAGGCCAAAGCCAGTTGTTTTCGAATTCGAAGAACATGTGCCACCGGTAAACCCCTGCTGCAGTCAATTTCAAAACAAAATAGTTGTTGTTGCTCCCCACTTTGTAGGGGCGCAGGGGCGCCTGCCCATCCGGTCCGTTCCAGCTCGAAGCATAATACGGGGATGCTTCCGAACCTTCTGCTCCAACCACATACACGTTGCCCTGGCTGTCCGTGACCGGTTTCGTGCTGTACCCTGCTTCTTCCCGGGCGAACCGTACCAGGTGTGCCAGACGTAACCCCCGGATGGGGTCAGTTTTAACACAAATGTATCCTGGTTATACCCGGTCTCGCCAGCATCTGAAAAAGGATGCAGGGGCTGCTCGCCGGATGAACCCAGGAAGGGCCGCCCAATGCCGGTGACATAGATAAACCCGTTGCGGTCCAAAGTGATCCCACTCGCCTCATCCACTTTCAAGGCTTGCTCTGACCCATAATACGTGTGCCATTGGTAAGCGCCGTTGGTATTCAGCTTGAGCACGATAATATCATCGCTGCCGTGGTGTGCGTGCAGCGGGATGCCCCAGGCCGTGCCACAGCCGGTAATATAGGCGTTTCCGCCCGCATCCACCGCGATATCATATGCATAATCATCCAGGTCTACAGACGGGGTGGTGCCGTAGAAAGTGTGCCACTGGTAGGCCCCGTTTGAATTCAGTTTGAGGATCAGCATATTCGAATTCCAGTCTTTGCCAGGATCGATCCCGCTGTAGGGATGCAGGGGCGTCAACACCGTGTCACTCCAGGGAACTTTGACCGTTGTGGCCACATAGGCATTTCCGCTGGCGTCCACCGCCAACCTGCGCCCTCCGGCAGTTCCCGCCGAGCGGGTTTGTTCGTAAAAGGTGTGCCATTGATACGTTCCGGAAGGCGACAGTTTCATCACAAAAAGGTTACCATGAAAAGGATCGGACATTTCATTGTGAGCATGCCACGCGGAACCCCAACCGTGACGGCTGGTGCCCATCACATAGATATTGCCGCTGGCATCCAGTTCAATATCATGACCATCATTGACATTATTATAGCCATCCGCACCCCCGGCCAGCCCTCCGTAAAAGGTATGCCACTGGTATTCACCGGCGCTGTTGAGCTTCATCACGAAGACATCCATGTTGCTGCCAGGGTTGTGGGCATGCAGGGGAGCTTGTCCAGCCGGACCGTTCCATGTACTCATCGAAGTCCCCAGCACATAGCTGTTGCCCTCGGCATCCACCGTCACTGCATCCGCCGAGTCGTTGATATTCGAAGTGCCGTAGAAGGTGTGCCAGGTATAGCTGGTATCCACCGCCGGCGCGGGCGCTGTGGCCAGGCCAATCGCATACACCCCGGCGTGGTAACCGGAATAATACATCCTGAGCGTGCTGCTCACCTGCAAGACCGCCGCATGGTCGGCGCTTTCATCATCAAAGGCCCCGCTTGCTCCCATGGGCAGCACCGCCTGGCGGCGCGTCCAGACCGCGCCGTCCGGCGAGCTGGCATAGCCTTCCTGGCAGGGCGAACCGCTGTACGCACAGCCCGAATACCACATATGGAAACCCTTTCCATCGTAGATTACACTGGGGTGGTAGGGGGTTGAGTCCCAATCGTAGCCCAGGTTGGGCAGCACCGCCACCGTGCCATATTTTGTCCAGGCCATCCCATCCGGTGAGCTGGCGTAGCCGATCCCGCCGCTGTCTGCGCTGCCGCCTCGGTACCACAGCCTGTAAGTGCTATCCACTTTGATCACGCTGGTCATGCCGGCGTAGATCGAATCCCACGTTCCCGCCGTGCCAACGGTCAGCACCGGGTTGGAGGCGGATTTCGTCCAGGTGATTCCATCCGGGGAGCTGGCATAGCCCACCCGCCCCACATTGGAAGCATCCAGACCGGTGTACCACATCTTGTAGGTCGTGCCATCTTTGATCACCGTCGGGTAAGCTGACGCCGTTGGCATCCCAACTGCCCGCTGTGCCGGGCGGGAGCACCGGGGCGGTGCCGTACTTCGTCCAGGTCAGACCGTCAGGAGATGTGGCATAGCCGATCTTTTTGCTTGGGCTGGCAGCACTGGAAGCGGCATACCACATCTTGTAGGTGCTGCCGTCCAGGATCACGCTGGGACTGAAGACGTACTGGTCATCCCATGCGCCGGATGTGCCGGGGCTGAGCAGCGGGTTGCCGGCTGCCTTGGTCCATCCTCCCGGAAGGAAAGGAGTTGCCGCCGTTGCACCCGCCTGGGCAGATACCCCCCCGCTTGCCGCGAATACGGACAACAGCAGGATTGCAATCAAGATACATGAAAAAGGTTGGTAATAACGATTTTTGTTCATTTTGGTTTCCTCCATGAGCTGGATTTGTGGAATTAGGCTGCCGGGTCCGTATCGGCGCTGGATGAACCTGTCTTTGACGTGGGCGGTTTCCTGATCAACCGCTGCAGCAATTCCTCGAATTCCGTCCGGTTTTTAAATGGATGGTTGCCCGCTTCTTCCAGGGGGTGCAGATCGCCACACAACTGTTCTGGCATCTCCGGATCGATGTAAAGCCGCAGGATAAAAGTCTTGATGAAACGCATCCTCTCTCCAGTGTGTAGACTTTACCAAACAGGTTTGCCAGTCGATTGCCAAAAATGGGCTAAGACTCACAGAAGATTATGGAAGTACCCTATTTTGATTGCGCGCAATCAATCTGCGAACTCCTCTTATGCTGGAAGCAGTCGCATCAAAAAAGCCGGGTTGGGAGATCGGATCTCTCCAACACGGCTTCATCTGGCGGATTTTTTCTGACCTTATTTTCTTCCGGGTCGTTTTCGTATCTCGGCATATAACTGCAGGAGTTCCTTTTGCGGCGCCAGGCCCAGGTCTTTTTCGAGAGTTTTTTCCAGACGCTGGTATAGTTTGATTGCAGTCGCGCGGTCGCCTGTTTCCAGTGCCGCCCGCATTCCCAGGAGCACAGCCTGTTCCTGCCAGGGATTGTGCAGCAGCGCCCGCCGCGCCAGGTCAAGACAGGCCGGCGCAGCCCCGCCATTTAACCGTTCCGTTGCCAGAGCCAGCAGGGCTTGCTCGAACTGGTCTGCATAATGCTGGCGCAGGGGAATGCTCCATTCCTGGTAACTCAACATGGGCAGATATTCACCCTGATAGATCGCCACTGCCTTTTCCCAATCCTTGGCCTGCACAACCCGCTCGAATTCCAGGAAATCGATCCTGGAGCCGGGCGGGACGATCAGTGTGACCCGTTCCTCGCTCACTTCCAGGTACCGGCCCGGGAAACGCCGGTCGGGTAGATCCGGTTCGAGCAAACGCCGCAGGGCTGAGATTGCGTGATGATAAAAATGCGCCGCCGCCTCGGGGTCTTTGTGGGGGCACAGCGCTTCGGTCACCTGCTCCGCCGAAAGGCTGTACCCCTGGCTGGAAAGCAGCAGGCTCAGGAGTTCCCCGGCGCGCCGCTGGCGCAAGGACTGGGCCTCCACTCTCCTGGCTCCCACGCTCACAGCCAGGCTGCCGAACGTGGTTACCCTGAGCGGCTTGGGCGGCATACTCTGGATGGCTTCCAATAATTTCCCTGCTGCTTCTGTTATTTGCAGGTTTGGGTCGCGCAGATGATCTGCCAGGCTATACACCAGCGAACGCTCCCGTTCCACTAGAAAGCCATAGCCCCCGGCCTGGATCGCACAGGCAGCCTGCGCAAGGGTTGCTGCCGCGCGCGCCTCTTTACGCTGCTGGTAAAAAGCCGCCAGGAGCAGGCCCACCTCGGCCAGATCGTAGTTCATGCCCATCTCGCTGAAAACCGCTTCGGCCTGGTTCAGGTCGTTCTCTGCGGAAACCAGGTCGCCGGTCAACCAGGCTGCCCGCCCGCGCTCCAGGCGCGCCCGGCCCTGGTAGATGCGGTATCCCACCCGCTCTGCAAAACCCAGCGCATCTTCGGCCCAGCTCAGCGCTTTGGGAGCCTCTCCGCGCAGCCGGTACATGCGGCTGATTCCCAGGCGCGTATCCAGGTTCAGGCTTGGGTCGCCCATCGCCTCGGCCAGGCTGTGCGCACGCGTAAATTCGGCCTCCGCGTTTTGAAGATCATCCTCATCCAGCGCCAGCATCCCCGCTACGTAACAGGCATACCCCTCGCCGCTCGAGCCCGCTAATGCCATGCTGCGCAGTTCCAGCAGGGTCGCCTGCGTCTGCACGTGCTGGCCGGTGACCTGGTAGGCGATCGCCAGGGTGATCAGCGGGAACATTGCCCAATCGGAATAGCCTTGTTCCCGGCAGATCTGTAGCGCTTGAGAATCGGCCGCGATCGCCAGGTCAAACTGTCCATGGAACAGGTAGACCGCGCTGCCCAGGTTGTGCAGGGCGCGTTGGAACAGCAATGTATCCCCGATTTCACGTGCCAGGGCTGCCGCGCTGCGGTAGTACCGCTCGCACTCGACCAGTGAATTGGTTTCGAGGGCGCACATTCCCAGCAGCAGCAGCGCCTCGGTGTGGGCCGCCGCCTGCGCTTCTATGCTCGGATCGCTCATCGCCAGGGCCTCTTGAGCCAGTTGGCGGGCGGTTTCATACTGCCCCAGGCGGAAGCGATACCGGCCCAGGGCCGTCAGCGCCCGGGCGCAGTCCAGGGTCTGGTGATCGCTCCTGGCAGCCTCCAGCGCCCGCCGCGCCAGCCGCAGTGCACCCGCGATATCCCCGGCCTGTTCCCGTTTCAAGGCCAGTTGGATCAGCGTGTCTGTATTGGATATTTCTTGAGGCTTATTTGTTTTTTGCACAGCTGGCAATTACCTACGTGATAAGGCTCTAAATCCCGGCTGGCCCTGGCAATCCAGCCAATCCGCCCGGCGGAGGCGCGCGCACACTGCCTCTTCCGGATGGCCTTTCGATCCCGCCATCTTTATGCCAATCTGGCTTTGTTCAAGGGATTTTTTAATAAGGGTCTTATCCCCGGATGGGTTCGATGTGTGCAGCAGTGGAAATATCCTCCAGAAGGACAAATTATACTTGCCATTGCTTCACAAACCAGGTTCCTGGAACTTGAATTTCTCTTTTCCCTGCCCGCCCGTGCGCGCAATATCCGCTGGCGGATGGATTTCTTCATGGTATCCCCCCGGCTTGAAAGACCGCATTTTAGCAGCAGATATCCACGCGGAGGTGACGGGCTCCGACCAATGTTCATTTGTAGGGGCGGACCTGCGTGTCCGCCTGGTTTTATCTGTCATTTCGTGACGTTCAATAATGTCGGTATTATCAACACTTTCAAACAATAAAAAATCTATATCCGCAACGATTGAATCACTCTTATCATTTGGATTGAATTGCATAAGCCAGTGTATCCCTCCCCCATTTCCCCTCGCGCTTAATCCATTTTGGAATTAAGGTATAATCAGCCCGCTGGAAGCATCCCATCTACATGAGGTTTGCACATGAAAGAGTATACGACTGAGTTCATCCGAAACATCGCCCTCGTCTCGCATGGTTCGGGCGGGAAGACCATGCTGGCGGAGGCCTTTCTGCATGTCACCGGGGCCACCTCCCGCCTGGGGAAGATCGATGATGGCACGACCGTTTCGGACTTTGAAGACGAAGAGATCCGCCGCAAGCTCTCCCTTTCCACCGCAGTCATCCCGGTTGAATACAAAGATCATAAAATAAACCTGCTCGATACCCCCGGTTATACCGATTTCGTCGGGGAGGTGGTATCCGCCCTGCGTGTCGCCGATGGGGCCATCATCCTGGTCGATTCGGTCGCCGGGTCTCGAAGTTGGCACGGAGATCGTCTGGAACTACTGTGACACGTTCAAGCTGCCGCGTTTCGTGGTGATCAACAAGATGGATCGCGACAACGCCGATTTCCAGCAGCGCCATGGCCTCCGTTCAGGAATATTCCCCCACCCGCCTGGTGCCGGTGCAGTTGCCCTGGGGTGAAAAAGCCGCCTTTAAGGGTGTGATTGACCTGATTACGATGAAAGCCTATGCCAACGAAGGCAAGGTCGCCGAAGAGATCCCCGCCGACTTCAAAGCGGCTGCCGATGAAGCCCGCACGAAATTGGTCGAAGCGGCTGCCGAAGGCGAAGACGCCCTGCTCGAAAAGTACCTGGAAAGCGGTGAGCTGACCAACGAGGAATTGATGCGCGGCCTGAAGGCCATTCTCCGCTCCCAGGCCTATATTTTGGTTTTCGCCGCGGCCGGCGGGCACGAAAAAGGCCTCCTGCCCGCTGCTGGATGCGATCATCAACCTGATGCCCTCCCCGAAGGATGTCCCGGTGGTGGCCAAGGGCAAGGAAGGGGATGAGAAACTCACCGCCGCCGATTCCGGGCCTCTGGCATTGTATGTCTGGAAAACCACTGCCGACCCGTTTGTTGGCAAATTGACCTATTTCCGGGTCTATTCCGGGTCGCTGCAGGGCGATACACGCATTTGGAACCAGAACAAAAGCGCCGAAGAACGCATGGCCGGCCTGTCCATCATGCGCGGCAAGGAGACCATGCCGGTCAAGGTGGTTCATAGCGGCGATATTGCCATTGTTGCCAAGCTGACCTCCACCACCACCGGCGATACGCTCTGCGACAAGGGCCATCCGCTGACCCTGCCGATGCCCGTTTACCCGCATGCCCTTTTCCGTGTCGCCATCAAGCCCAAGACCCAGGCGGATGCCGCCAAGATTTCGCCCACGCTTACCCGCCTGTGCGAAGAAGATATGACCCTTTCCTGGTACCAGGAACATGCCACCGGTCAGACCATCCTGCAGGGCATGGGTGACCAGCATATCGATGTGGCCATCCGGCGTGCCGAAGGCAAACTCCAGGTCGGCCTGACGACTGCCGAACCGAAGGTTCCCTACCGTGAAGGCATTACCAAGAAAGCCGATGCCATGTACCGCCATAAGAAGCAATCCGGCGGTTCGGGCCAGTTTGGCGAAGTCTGGTTGCGGATCGAGCCGTGCCCGGAAAGCGATTTTGAGTTTACCGATGAATTGGTGGGGATGAACCTTTCCAAATCCTACCTCCCGGCCATTGAGAAAGGCATCCATGCCACCTTGCAGTCCGGTGTCATGGCGGGTTTCCCGCTCAGCAACGTGCGCGTCATTGTCTATGATGGCAAGGAACATCCGGTCGACTCCAAGCCGGTCGCATTTGAAATCGCCGGACGCGAGGCCTTCAAGCTGGCCGTCCGGGATGCCAGCCCGGTGCTCTTTGAGCCGATCATGAATGTCCGCATCGTCATCCCGGATGCCAACATGGGCGACGTGATGGGCGACCTGAACAGCCGGCGCGGCCGCGTTCAGGGCACCGAATCGGAACGTGGGCGTACCGTGGTGGTGGCCCAGGTTCCGCTGGCCGAAATGCTGCGCTATACCACCCAGTTGCGCTCCATTACCGGCGGTCGTGGTGTCTTCACGATGGAATTCGACCGCTATGAGATCGTCCCGAACCATCTGGCCCAGGAAATCGTCGCTGCCCACCAGAAGGAACTGGAAGCGAAGAAGGAAGAGTAGCTTTTTTCAAGAGCGACCGGAAGGTCGCTCTTGATTTTCCTTGACAAATCTCGGAAATACCTTATAATTTCTATCAGTTAATTCATAAATATTCTGGAGAGATTGAATGTTTACTTGCATGTGTCTGAGGCGGGGATCGTAACCACCGCCTCTTCGTAAAAATTAATTCAGCCAACGGAAGAAGGACGGTGGGCGAGCCCCCGCATGCGATCGTAATTTTTCGCATGGCGCCCCGCGCCGTCCTTTTTGTTTGCCCGTTGGCTGGTTTTATTTTAATTATGGAGCATGATATTGTATGAAAATTGCAAATAATGTCACCGAATTGATTGGCAATACTCCGCTGGTCCGCCTGAACCGCCTGGCAGAAGGCGCACATGCCGAAGTGGTTGCCAAGCTGGAGTTCTATAACCCCGCCCACAGCGTCAAGGACCGCATTGGCGCGGCCATGATCGCAGCCGCCGAAAAGTCCGGCGCTTTGACCAGGGACAAGATCATCGTCGAACCGACCAGCGGCAATACCGGCATCGCCCTGGCCATGGTTGCGGCAGCCAAAGGCTACCGGTGTGTCCTGACCATGCCCGAGACGATGAGCAAGGAACGCCGCATGTTGCTGCGTGCCTATGGGGCCGAACTCATCCTGACCCCTGGCCCGGATGGCATGGCTGGAGCCATCCAGCAAGGCCGAAGAAATGGCTGCCTCTGACCCGAAGTATTTCATGCCCCAGCAGTTCAATAACCCGGCCAACCCCGAGATCCACCGCAAGACGACCGCCGAAGAGATCTGGCGCGATACCGATGGCAAAGTGGATTTCCTCGTCGCTGGCGTGGGCACCGGCGGCACGATCACCGGCGTGGGTGAAGTGATCAAATCCCGCAAGCCATCCTTCAAGGTGGTTGCCGTCGAGCCGGATGCCTCCCCGGTCCTTTCCGGCGGACCAAAAGGTCCGCACAAGATCCAGGGCATCGGTGCGGGCTTCGTCCCGGCCGTATTGAATACCAAGATATACGATGAAATTATCCGCGTCAAAGATGACGATGCCATGGAAACCGCCCGCCGCATGGCCAAGGAAGAAGGCCTGCTGGTGGGGATTTCCTCCGGGGCGGCCACCTGGGCAGCTTTGCAGGTGGCGAACCGCAAGGAGAATGCCGGGAAGCTGATCGTGGTCATCATCCCGGATTTCGGTGAACGCTATCTCTCGACAGCATTATTTGCCAACCTGGCAGATTAGGAAAGCGTATGAATACGAACCGACCTTACCTCCGTCCCGTTGGAGGTCAAGCACGCCCAAGCGCCCCGGTTTTTTCGCTTCCATTCGCCAGGACCTGGATTCTGTTCTGGAACGTGACCCGGCTGCACGTTCCCGGCTGGAGATTTTCCTGGTTTATTCGGGCCTGCACGCCATCTGGGCACACCGCATTACGCACTGGTTATGGATGCACAAATTCAAGTTCCTCGGGCGCTGGCTCTCACAGGTTGCCCGGGACCTGACCGGCGTCGAGATCCACCCTGGCGCGACCATCGGCTCCGGCTTTTTCATTGACCATGGCATGGGCGTGGTCATCGGTGAGACTGCCGAGATCGGCGCAGATGTTACCCTCTATCATGGCGTGACCCTGGGCGGGACGAGCCTCGAGAAAGGGAAACGGCATCCCACCATCGGCGACCGGGTTGTCATTGGTGCAGGCGCCAAAGTGCTCGGTGCGATTACCATCGGTGACGACAGCCGCATCGGTGCCAACGCGGTGGTGGTTAAATCCGTGCCGGCCAACTCGGTGGTGGTCGGTGTACCCGGGCAGATTGTCAGGCGCACTCAGCCGCACCATCTCGGTGACGCGCCTGACCTGAACCATACCTCTCTGCCGGATGTGCTCGGCTTGTCCTTGAAACAATTGCTGGAGCGGGTGGATGCTCTCGAGACCCGCCTGGACGGGCATGCAATCTCCACAGCGCATGTTCATTCGCCCATGGACGACAGTTGGGCAGGCGAGGACTTTTCGATTTGATGGCAGGCTGCGCCTCTTGACAGGCGTTAAATATATTGTATAATATTTATCAACTTTATCATAAATATTCTGGAGATGAATTGATGCTAAATTGCATGTGTCTGAGGCGGGGATCGTAGCTGCCGCCTCTTCGCAATAGAAAATAACCTGTATACGAAGGACGGTGGCAACCCCGCAGAGAAAAAATAAGTCTGCAAGGTGGCTCAGGCCGTCCTTTTTGTTTGTCTGTTGGTATTTTTATTGTCGATCGCCGGAGAATTACAATGGCAACAACACATCAAGTTCGTTTGGAAGTCCCAACCCTGGCCGGTCTGGAAGCATATGTTGGCAATACACCCCTGCTGCCCTTGCCCCATATCGGTTCAAACCTGCGCACAGGGCGTGCAGATATTGGCTAAAGCTGAGTGGTTTAACCCGGGCGGGTCGGTTAAGGATCGTCCGGCATTGAATATAATCCGCTGTGCAATTGACTCCGGGCTTTTGGGACCGGGCAAACATCTATTGGATTCCACTTCCGGCAATATGGGTATCGCTTATGCCACCTTTTGTGCTCCGCTGGGCATTCCGGTGACGCTTGTGGTGCCAGCGAACGCCAGCCCGGAGCGGATCAGCATCCTGCGAGCGCTGGGAGCGGAGATCATTTTATCTGATCCAATGGAAGGTTCCGACGGAGCCCAGCGAACTGCCCGGAAAATGGCCGCGCATGCCCCGCAGCGCTATTTTTATGCCGATCAGTATGATAATCCGGCCAACTGGGAAGCCCATTATTGGAGTACCGGTCCGGAAATTATGCAACAGACTGGCGGCGCCATTACACACTTTGTGGCCGGCCTGGGGACATCCGGGACGCTCACGGGGGTTGGGCGCTTTCTAAGAGAGCACGATCCGCGTATCCAGGTAATTGGCATCCAACCGGATCGGCCTTTGCACGGCATTGAGGGCCTCAAGCATATGCCAACCAACCTTAAGCCGGGGATCTATGACCCTGCCTTTCCCGACCGCATCCTCCAGGTCCAGACGGAGGCGGCTTACGAAATGGTTCACCGGCTGGGACGCCAGGAAGGCTTGTTTGTCGGTGCCTCCTCCGGGGCAGCCGCGGTTGCGGCCTTGCAGGTGGCGGGTGAGCTCGAATCCGGCCTGGTTGTCACACTCTTCCCGGATGCCGGGTATAAATATCTATCCAACCATGAAATTTGGGGAGACTGAAATGCTTGAGATCCCGCCGGAATTGCTTGCAAAAATTCAAAATGATGGAGAGAAATCCTACCCGGAGGAGGGGGCTGGTTTTCTCCTGGGAGTGGATGGCGATGTGCGCCGTGTGGTAAGCATCTTGCCGCTGCCGAACGCCCGGGAGAGCGCGGCTCGCCACAACCGCTACATCCTGACCCCTCAAGACTATCTGGCCGGAGAAAAGCAGGCAGACCAATTGAAACTCACCCTCCTGGGTGTCTTCCACTCCCACCCCGACCATCCCAACCTGCCCTCAGAATATGACCGCGATTGGGCCCAGCCTTTTTTCTCCTATGTCATCACAACCATCCAGGAAGGAACTGCAGTTGCCACCCGATCCTGGAGACTCTTGGAAGACCGCTCTGGTTTTGTGGAAGAACCCTTGAAAATTGGAAAATCCAACTAGAAGAATAAGAAAGGAAAATGAAATGTCCCGCTACTTTGTCACGCACCAGCATACCCCTGAGACCTGCCCGGCCAAGGATCCGGAAATGGGCCAGATGCTGCTCAATCATCTCAGCCGCATGAACGCCCGCAAGTTTGGGATCGACCTGCAGGGTGAGGCAGTTCTAAATGGAAAGCATACCCTCAACCTGATCATGGAAGCCAGGGATCAGGCCACCGTTGAGAAGTTCATGCAGCCTTTTGCCATGGCCGGTTCGGTCGAGATTGTCCCGGCTTCCTCCTGTGAGGCGGTTGTCGAACGGCAAGGCTGCTGACCAACCCCTGGGCGAATCGAAAACGCAAAGAATAAAAACCCAAAAAAGGAATACAATATGCCAATGCCTGTGATTCGAATTCCAACCCCGCTGCGTTCCTACGTAAGTGGAAAAAGTGAAATACCCGTCCAGGGACCAACTGTGGCGGATGCGATGGAAAGCCTGCTGACCCAATACCCGGCCATGCGTCCGCACCTGACCAATACGAATGGGCAACTCCGGCCATTCGTCAACCTTTTTATCGGAGAGAGTAATGTCCGTGATCTCCAGGGTCTGGAAACCCCTCTAAAAGAAGACGATAAGTTGTTGCTGATCCCATCCATCGCGGGTGGCTAGGAATCCTTATGTTACCAGATCTATCGCGTGATGAAATCCTGCGTTATTCACGTCATTTGCTGATCCCTGAAGTGGGCTTGGAAGGCCAAAAAAAGCTGTTGGCTTCCTCGGCTTTGATCATCGGGACGGGCGGGCTGGGCTCGCCCGTGGCGCTGTACCTGGCTGCTGCCGGTGTCGGCCGGATTGGCCTGGTGGACTTCGATGTGGTCGACTCGTCCAACTTGCAGCGTCAGATCATCCATGGCACTGGGACGGTTGGCGAGCTCAAGGTCGAATCGGCGCGGCAGCGCCTGCGCGACCTGAATCCCGATATTCAGGTGGATGTTTTTAATGAGCCTTTTACTTCTTCAAATGCGCTGCAAATTGCCCGGGATTACGACATCCTGATCGATGGCACCGACAACTTCCCGACGCGTTACCTGACCAATGATCTGTGCGTACTGACAGGCAAGCCGCATGTCTACGGTTCGATCTACCGTTTCGAAGGACAGGCCAGTGTCTTTTATGCAAAAGAAGGTCCGTGCTACCGCTGCCTGTTTCCTGAACCGCCTCCGCCTGGTTTGGTGCCTTCCTGCGCCGAGGCGGGCGTTCTGGGCGTACTGCCCGGAACGATCGGGACGATCCAGGCCACGGAAGCCATCAAGATGTTGCTTGGGATTGGGTCCAGCCTGGTTGGGCGGCTGTTGCTCTATGATGCCCTGGATATGTCATTCGAGTACGTCAAGCTGAAGAAGAATCCTGACTGCAAGGTCTGCGGGCCGAACCCGGAAGTGACCGGGTTGATTGACTATGACGCTTTCTGCGGTGTCCCCGGTTTGGGGCATGATGAAGGCTCGGCGGGGATGGATTGGGATATTTCCGCCACCGACCTGGCCGCCCGGCTCCGAAATGGTGAAAAGATCCGCCTGATTGACGTGCGTGAGCCGCATGAGCTGGCGATTTCCTCTCTGCCGGGAGAGGAATTATTTCCACTTGGGCCAGTTGGCCGCCCGCCTGCCCGAACTGGACAGTTCCCAGGAAATTGTGCTCTTCTGTAAGACCGGGTCACGTTCGAGCCGTGCCCTGGAACTGCTGGTCAGCGCCGGTTTCAGAAAGGTGAAGAATTTACAGGGTGGGATCAACGCCTGGGCCAGGGAAGTGGATCAAAGCCTGCCGGTCTATTAGGGTAACCCCCTTGTGAAGGTTTATAAGCTGTGGCAGTCACTTTCGAAGTGACTGCCACAGGTCAAATCGGCAATATCGGATATGTGCTGCCCCCGTGCGGGAAACCAGCGCCCTGGTCTTGCGGGGAAATTTGCGTACGGCGTAAGCCAATCCAGCCTCGAGGCTTTCCACGAATGTTACGAAAGTCAGGTGCTGGGTTCCGCACCTTCTTCCCTCCTCAAAGCTTCGTTCCACTTGATGCCTTCACGGGCCATATAATATGCACCCACAAGTGTAATTGGGAGCCAGAGTGCCACGTGCAATACAATGGTGTATCCGGCTGCGGTTGCCTGGTCTACGCCGTAAGCTGCCAGAACGGCAATGCCCGACGCATCGAAAGTTCCGATGTATCCCGGCGCGGCCGGGATGATCGTGATCAGATTGACGATGCCGTTCATCAGCATCAGGGCAAAGAAACTGACCTGAAAATTGAAGGCGTGCATCACGAACCAGTATTTGCCGGTCTCCAACAGCCAGATCACCACAGAGGTGAGGAACACCATCAATATATTGGCCGGGGAGCGCAGGGAAGCCAGGCCATCCAGGAATTTGTGCATGATGCCGGAGGTCTGTACGCGCAAGCGCCCGGGTATCAGCCGGTCGATGAACCACTGTCCAAATCTCGCCGTGACCAGCGGGAACATGGCTGCCAGCAGGAAGATCAGCAGAATGATGAAAGCCAGAATGGTACCGATGATGGCCACTTGTTGGATGTTCCCAATGAACCCCGAACTTCCTTTCAGCTTGGCCAGTTCCGGCAAATTGACAAAGACAAATCCCAACATGACCACTGCATCGAAGAATTTCTCGACGATGATGGTTGCCAGCGAAGCCGAAACCGGGACACCTTCCCGGCGCTTGAGTACCACGGCCCGTAAAACTTCTCCGGCACGGGCCGGATAGATATTATTGCCCATATAGCCGATGCAGGTGACAGGGAACATTACGCTTGTCTTGATCGCCTTGATCGGTTTCAGCAGGTAGTGCCAGCGCCAGGCGCGTGCCCATACCGCCACGAAGTACACCGCGATTCCCGGCAGGATCCACCAATAATTGGCGGTCTTGACGGCTTTCCAGAAATCACCCAGGTTCAATTTGTTGAGCGCCCACCACAGGAAGGCAGCGCTGATTAAAACACCGACCCAAAATTGCCATCTTTTCATGGTAACAATTCTACCATGTGGTTGCTGGCCATTTTCCTGATTCATGCTAGAATCACACCGATGGCCGAGAATCCGCAGACAATCGCCAATCCGGAACGGATCGACTTCCTGCAGCGCATCCACCTTTTCTATCGACTGGAAGAGGAACATTTCGATTCAGTCGCAGAGAAGGCGCATGAGCAGATTGCCCATCCGGGAGATATGGTCATACGGCAGGGGGAAATCGGGGATAAATTCTTCATGATCTATCGCGGCAGCGTGGATGTTAGCAGGCGCAACCAGCATGGCACAGAAGCACTCGGCAAGCTGGTGGCGGGCGATTATTTTGGTGAAGAGGCTCTGCTGATGCACCAGCGCCGTAATGCCACGGTCACTGCTACAGAGGAGACCGTTCTCCTGGTTCTTACCCTGGCTGATTTCAGTCAGCTCCTGCGACAGGTTCCGCAATTAAAGGCGAATTTCCAGGTTGCAGTGACCAGTCATCGCCTGGCGCGCAGCATGCAGTTCAAATGGTTGCGGGAAGAGGATGGTGAAGTGATTTACTTCCTGGCCCGCAAGCATCCTGTTTTGCTCGTGCGGGTGTTGGCAGTACCGGTTATCCTTGGGCTGGCCGGTATAACCGGCATCCTGGTCGGTTTTCTGGCCAATTTGTCGCTTCTGTTATGGCTGTCAGTTGCCCTGCTGGGTTTTATGATCAGCCTGGGTGCATGGAACGGTATTGATTGGGGCAATGATTACTATATTGTGACGAACCAGCGTGTCGTCTGGCTCGAAAAGGTTGTCGGGATCTACGACAGCCGCCAGGAAGCGCCTCTGACTGCCATTCAGCGTATCAATGTCCAGACGGATTTCTGGGGTCGGCAGTTGGATTATGGCAACCTGATCGTTCGCACCATTGTTGGAAGTACCCTGACTTTGCGAAATGTCAACCACCCATACCAGGCCGCCGCGTTGATCGAAGAGCATTGGAAACGCTCGAAGCAGTCCTCCCGCAGGATGGAAGAATCTGCCATGCGGCAGGCCCTGCGCGAACGCTTGTTGCGGAATCAGGCTGAGCCCTTGGCGGTCAAGGTGCCATCCCTGATCCAACAACCGGAGGAGAAGAAGAAAGATCCTTATGGCAGACCGCATGCTTTTGCCAATTTCTTCCGGGTTCGCTTCGAAGATCTAAGTACCATCACGTATCGCAAGCATTGGGTTGTCTTGATCGAGAAGATTTGGATCCCCAGTCTGGTCCTGCTGGCCATGTTCGGCTGGCTTGGCTATGAAATCTTCCACAACCCATTGAGCACCTATCCGGCGCTTCTGAAGAGTGCCGGCGTGGATGCCCTCCTTACGGTCTGGTTGTTATTATTTCTTATCGTTTTCAGCTGGTGGTATTACCAGTATCTGGATTGGAGTAATGATATTTTCCAGGTCACGCCGGACCAGATCCTGGATATTAACAAGAAGCCGCTTGGCGAGGTAACCAGCGATATTGCCTCGCTGGATAATATCCTGCACCTGGAGTATGAGCGCAGAGGCATCCTGCAGGTATTGTTCAATTATGGGAATGTTTACATCACCATCGGTGGCGGCAAGGATATGACCTTCGAGGATCTTTTCAACCCCTCTGCCGTCCAGGATGATATCGAACGGCGCCGGCTGGAGAGGATCACGAAAAAGGAACAGGGTTCAATCAAAGCTGAACGTGAGCGCATGGCAGACTGGTTCGCGGCCTATCATCACAGTTCCGAGCAATTGCGTCAAGCCGAAGCCGATCAGGCGAATTCCGGTAATGCCGGCGAGATCAAGATGCAGGAAGAAAAGAAAAAAATTGAATAATTGAAATATAATTAGTTTCTACTTTATTAGTATATGGATGATTCAAAATGACACTCAGACAAATCGTTACACTTCCGGACCCGATCCTGCGCCGCAAAGCCAGGCCGGTCACCCGTTTCGACGAGGAATTGCAGACCCTGATCGAGGATATGATCGAGACCATGCGCGATGCCCCGGGAGTCGGGTTGGCGGCCCCGCAGGTGGGCATCTCGGAGCGTGTGATCGTGGTGGAATATATGGAGGACGAAGAGGACGAGCAAGCTCCCAAGAAACTGTATGTGATGGTCAACCCGGAGATCAAGGTCGCCTCTGAGGAGACCGAAGAGGGCATCGAAGGCTGCCTTTCGGTTCCGGGCTGGCAGGGCGAGGTGGAGCGCGCCCTGGCAGTGACAGTCAAAGGCCAGACCCGCCGGGGCCAGCCGATGAAAGTAAAGGCCAAAGGCTGGATGGCGCGCATCTTCCAGCATGAGATCGATCACATTAACGGTGTGGTCTTCACCGACCGCGCCACGAAGGTCTGGAAACCACAACCGGAACAACCGCCGCTGGATAACGTATGAACTGGCTGCTGTGCAGACATCCTGACGCTTCATGTACCTGACTCACCTCTCTCTGACCAACTTTCCGCAGTTTCGCCCGCCTGGATATGGACATTCCCCGGCGGGTTGTTTTGCTGACCGGCAATAATGCCCAGGGCAAGACCAGCGTGCTCGAAGCCATCTACTTCCTGGCGGCGTTCACTTCATTCCAAACGCATACTGACCGCCAACTGGTCAATTTCATCGAAGCCCGCAAGGAGCTGGCAGTGGGGCGGCTGGTAGCCGAGTATACACGCGGGCTTGTCGAAACACCGGCTCGAGGTACGGCTGGTGCTCGAAGCGGTCGGAGCCACCGGACAGCGCCTGCGCAAGGAGATCCTGCTGGATGGCGTCAAGCGCCCGCTGGCGGAGGTGATCGGCCATTTCAACGCCGTCATTTTCGTGGCGCAGATGACCCAGATCATTGAAGGCGGACCCGAAGCATCGCCGCCGTTACCTGAACCTGGCGCTGGCGCAGACCGTGCCCGGTTATGCCCGGCAGTTGAGCGAGTACGGCGAGGCGCTGACGCAGCGGAATGCCCTGCTTAAACTGCTGGCCGAACGCGGCGGAGACCAGTCGCAATTGGATTTTTGGGACGATTCCATTACCCGAACGGGAGCGGCGATTATTTTAAGACGTATCCAGGCCGTCCAGGAAATTGAGAAACTGGCCGCCCGCATCCACAAAGAACTGACCAGGGACGTAGAAGTGCTGCGGCTGCATTACCAACCCGCCTACGACCCACTTCCGCAGCCGGATGGGCAGATCGTGATGGCGCTTAAAACGCCAGTGCAGCGGAACGGCCTGGGCGAAGAGGAGATCCGCCAGGGCTTCCTGGAAGCGCTGGTGCGGAACCGCAGCGAGGAGATCCACCGGGGCGTGACGGTACTGGGCCCGCACCGGGATGAATTGCGTTTCCTCGCCAACGGGATTGACCTGTCAGATTATGGTTCGCGTGGCCAGGTGCGGACCGCGCTGCTGGCCCTCAAACTGGCCGAGATCGAATGGATGAAGGCCCGCACTGGTCAGTGGCCGGTGCTGCTTCTTGACGAAGTGCTGGCCGAACTGGACGGGCACCGCCGGCAGGAACTTCTGGGTTACCTGGATAAGATCGAGCAAGCCGTACTGACCACCACCGACCTGAAGTTGTTTGCGCCGGATTTTGTCGAGAAGGCTGAAATCTGGCAGGTGGAGTCCGGAACGGTCAGGAAAAAGGAAGAAAATTAATAACTGATGGATTGGAGGAAACCATGCCTGTAAAACATGTCAAGGATGTCCCGGCGCAAGCAGTCAAGTCCGGGGACCTAACCAGCATACAGGTCCTGATCTCTGCACAGGAAGGACCGCATTTTGCGATGCGGCGTTTCGTGATGGAGCCCGGCGGCGGGATGCCGAATCATACCAACACAGTGGAACATGAACAGTATGTGCTGCAGGGCCACGCCATGATCGGGATCGGGGGAGAAAAGATCGAGGTCAGGACCGGTGATGTGGTTTTCATCCCGGAAGGAGTTCCGCACTGGTACCAGAATATTGGGGAAGAGAATTTCGAGTTCCTGTGCATCATCCCCAATAAGACGGATGTGATCACTCTGGTGGACGAGAAGAATTGCTGATGATCCGGGCAAATTTCCGAGCCGCAATTTGGATTTGAATGGTATGCCTGGTCTAATGCTGTGATCCTCCGCGTCGGCTGCAACCGCCACAGCGGGAATGCAGTTATTGGGCAGGCCAGCGTCAACCGTAAATTTAAGATCGGTATCCGAAAATCCGGGTTTTCCTGCTCCCTACGGGTAGAATACGACCGTATGCTCTTTCATTTCATTCCCATCATAAATAAACTTTGCTGAGAAAAACCTGCCCTGTTTGATCCAGGGCAGGAAAATGTGGTCACTCGGCCAGAGTGGAAGCGACTCCAACTGTCCATCCTCGATCCATTTCAAGTAGCCTTCCTCGTTCTCCTTCAATTCCCCGCCGAATTCCTGCGCTGTAAACACAAACACATACCAGTCATTTCCTTTAAAACCAGGGAACATCAGCAAACCACACAGGTGTGGATGGCGGATCTCCAGCCCGGATTCCTCATGAACTTCCCGAACAACGCACTCTTCGGGACTCTCGCCCCGTTCAAACTTACCGCCCAATCCGTTCCACTTGCCAAGATGGATATCGCCGGCCCGTTTGACGCGATGGATCATCAGCGTGGAACCGGAGTGTTGGATATAGCAAAGGGTGGCCAGGATCATTCTGTTACATCAGCTGCATGCCGGGCGGCAAGCTCCTGGCGCGCTTTGGCGTGGCCGGCGCGGCTGAGTGGATAAAAGACGGCAAAGATGATCCCGCCCAACAGGAGCACTGAAGGCACCGGCCCGATCAGAATACGGATGGCGAGTGATGGCGGATGGTCTTCTGGACGGGCGCGTTGGAAACATAGCCGCTCCACTGCAGGACCAGCAGGGTCAGCGGGATGGCAATCGAGGAGGCGATTTTCTTGAAAAGCGAAACCAGGCTGTAGAAGATGCCCTCATGGCGGTTGACCGGTGGTCAATTCATCCACCTCCACGGCATCCGGGATGATGGCCCAGGTGAGCACATGGATGGCCGAGACGCCGATCCCGGCCAGGATGGCCATGGTCAGAACCATCGGCAGGCCCGCGGATGGGCTGAGGAAGATGAGCGCGCACATGATGACAGACAGGAAGATCATCCCGGCGATATAGGCTTTGCGTTTATCGGTCTTGCGGGAGATCCAGTTCCACAAGGGCAGCACCAGCAGGGCGGTGATGAAAATGGCGCCCATGATAAGGTCGCTTTGTGCTTCCAGGTTCATTCGATACTTCAGGAAAAAGAGCAGAAAGGCCTGGATGATATCCGCAGCCGTCCAGGTGAAGAGGAAGATCCCGGCGGCAAACAGGAAGGGCCGGTTCTTCCAAACAGCCCGGAAGGATTCACGCAGGCTGGGCTGGGATTGGGCGAAATAATCGGGTCGTTCGCGCGTCCCAAAGAAGGTGAACAGCAGGGGCAGTGCGCAGGCAGCTCCAAAAATGATCCCCATCGTGAAGACCTTGCCAGTGTTCTCAGGACGCATGGAGCCGATGATCATCAATGGAACGATGAAGGCCATCAGACTGCCAATAATGGAAAAGGCCATGCGGAATGTTGTCAGGGAAGTGCGCTCGTCATAATCCTGGGTCAGTTCAGGGGTCAGGGCGGCGTACGGCATGGTGACGAAGGTGTAGGAGGTATCAAACAGGAAATACGCCACGGCATAATAAGCCGCCAGCAGGAACTGGCTGTCGGTTGGCGGGCGGTACCACATCATGGCGAACATCAGACCGAAGGGGATAAATCCAAACAGCAGGAATGGGCCGCCGGCGGCCCCAGCGGGTGCGCGTCCGGTCGGTGAAGAAACCGATCAACGGGTCGTTGATATAGTCCCAGGTGCGCCCGATGAAGATGGCTGCGGCGGCATAAACGGGTTTCAATCCGACCACATCGGTCATGAAGATGGCGAACAAGCACCTGCATGGTCGTGTCGGTGCAGGCGAAACCGAAATCGCTGATGCCGTAGAGGAATTTGGTCAGGCGGGGAAGGCGGTCACGGATGGCGGTGGTCATGCTGGGAACTCTCCGGTGGTCGGGGATGGAGTGCTGGTGCTATGAGATAAAACCCGCGTTCTGGTTTTCGTTATGCAATATATCCTGCAATTATACCCATGGATTCCGACCGGGAAGCTCAGGTCAGCCCTGTCCACCCGTAACCATCCTCGCTGGGCTTTTTGTCGTTTATTGGTAACAAATTGCTGCGCACAGGCCCAGACAGTTGCTATATAATAAAGCTAACCAACCAAGACAACGGGTAAATCCCTGGAAGGGTTGTTGACAAGATGGGTTTTAACGAAACTGAACTGGAAGATCTGAGAAAACATCCAGATAAAATATAATTTGAGTAGAGCCAGCCTGAGCGGAGTTGACCTGAGTGGAGCCGACTTGAGCGGCATTGATCTGAGCGGGGCTGACCTGACCGATGCAAATTTGAACGCGGCTGACTTAAGCAGGGCCAATTTGTACGAAGCAAATTTAATGGGGGCTGATCTTAGCAGGGCCGCATTAGACTACGCCAATCTGCGCGGGGCCAATCTGATGGGGGCTAATCTGAGCAGGGCTGACTTGAACTATGCAAAACTGGGATCAGCAGATCTGCGCGGGGCAGACCTGCAAGAAACCTTTCTGAACAATGCCGATCTTGAAGCCGCGGATCTGCGTGGTGCAAACTTGCATGACACTTTACTAAATAGAGCTAATTTGTACAAGGTTAACTTGCTTGGGGCCAGATATACCAAAGCCACAAGGTGGCCGGCTGGATTTGACCTCGCGAAAGCCGGGGCGATTTTAGAATCATGACTTCCTTTCTTCCTGTAGGAGGGAAAAGGCGAAAAAAACCGGTGTAGTTGCGCGCAGCGCTCATACACCGGTTTTTTTGTACAACCTCCCTTTTTGATTATTCACTGACCCGCTGGAAGCGCCAGGCAGCCAGGATGAAGAAGAAGAGCGCATAGCCGACCAGGGCGGCGACCGGCAGCAGGACCGAGTTGAAACCCAGCCCGCGTGCGACGATGTTCTTGAACCCATCCATGGCCCAGGCGACCGGCGAGACGTGCCCGATGGCCTGGAAGGTTGCGCCGGTGAATTCGAGCGGCACCCAGGCGCCGCCCAGCCCGGAGAGGATGAACATCGGGATCAGCGAGAAGATGATGGCCTGTTCTTCCGATTTTGCCAACACACCGATCAGCAATCCCAGGGCGGCGATGCAGGCCGCGGCTGACCAGTGCCACCAGCAGGGTTGCCAGCGGCAGGCGCAGATAATCCACGTTCAGGACAGTTGGCCGAAGACGATCAGCAGGAGGAACTGGCCGAAGATCAGGGTGAAGATGGCCAGGTAATGCCCGAGCAGGATCTGGACACGCGAGGTGGCGGTGGTCAGCAGGCGCTGCAGGGAGCGTGTCTTGCGCTCGTTGACGATGACCGTGGCAGCGGTCAGCAGACCGGCGATGGCGAACTGCAGCATCATGCCGGGGGAAGAGTGCGCCAGTGGACATGACGTTCTGGTTCTGCGGTTTGGCGGATACGCCGGAGGTGACCGACACCTGGATGGGTGGGTTCTGCCAGGCAGCCAGGGCCTGTGTCGAGGGCCGGGTCGAAGGCGGACGGGTCGCCGGTCATCTTTGCAGCGATGCTGGCGGTGCGGACGGCGCTCGTCAGACCGGTTGGCGGCGGCCAGGATTTCGGACTCTGGACGGTGGCGGTGGAGGTCTGGGACGGGTCGGCGATGAAAGCCAATTTCAGCGGGCGTGCCGCTCTGGACCGATTGGCTGTAACCGGCCGGGATGACGAGGGCGGCAGCCAGTTTTTCGTCCGCTGACCAGCTGTTCGAGGTCCGTTTCGCTGCGGCCTGGGGTCTTCGTCCAGGCGGATGACGGTGGAAGTTGGCCAGCAGGTCCTTCAGAGTCTGCGCTGATGGCGCCGCCATCCTGGTCCAGGTAGCCGACCGGCAGGCGCGGGTCGGCTCGGCTTTGCCTGACCCGCCGAAGGCCAGTCCGAAGAGCAGGGTAAAGCCGATCGGCATGATCAGCAGGAACAGGAAGGTCTTGCGGTTGCGCAGGATCTGCGTCAGGTCTTTCAGGGTGATATCGAAGATACGGTTCATAATTATTCTCCTCCATCAGGGGCGATTCATGAATCGGCAGTGCTACAGATCAGGCGTAGCGTTTCTGGAAGCGCAGGACGCCGATGACGAAGAAGACGATGCTCATGCGCCAGCAGTACCAGGAAGGTCAGCAGGACCTCGGTCAGGGGGGCACTGTTCATGGTCTGGCAGCAGGCCGCGCACGGCCCAGCCCTGCGGTACGATCAGGGAGACCGTGTCAGCCCAGGCTGGACTGGCGCCGAGCCCATGGTGAAAATGTTGATCATGCCCAGCATGCCGGTGACGGTCAGCACGCCGCCGAAGACTGCGCCGCTCTGCTTGGTGCTCTTGAGCAGCGACTTCAGGAAGATGCCGAAGGTGGCAGCGGTCAGGACGGTCGCCGATGGTCACGAACGACCAGCGGCAGCAGGCTGCCCCAATGGATCCCGAAGATCAGGCGGCCGAGGATGAGCAGGACGATCATCTGCACCACCACGGTCAGGCCGACGGCCAGGAATTTTCCGCCCAGGATGGTGGCCTGGGTGGTGGGTGTGGTGAACAGGCGCGGCAGGGTGCCTTCCTCGTCCTCTTTCAGGATGGTTTGGGCGGTGGAAGCGCCGGTGAAGAAGGCATAGAAGATGGTCATCCCGCCCATGATCGAAGCTGATGATGGCGGCTAAGGGGATTGGCGGCTGGCTTGGCTGGAGGCCGGGACGTGCACATCCAGCAGCGCGGTGCTCTGGTCGCCGGCTGGGATGGAGAGCCATGTACTGCTGCGATCGACCTGGCCGATCAGGGCTGGATCGCGTGCTGCCGGTCTGTTTCGTGACCACGCTCCACGGCGATCCTGGCGCCGACATGCTGTCCATGAACTGCGACAGGATCGGACTGCGACGATGCCGGCCCGAGGGTCAGGGTGGGGTCCTTGTACAGTTCGATGGTGGCCTGCCCGTGCAAGGTCCGAGAAACTGCTGTGAGAAATCCGCCGGGATGATGATGGCCGCGCCGGCTTTCTGGCTGTCCACCGCGGCGCGGGCTGCCTCGGCGCTGTCGACCTGGCGTCACCTCCATCAGGTCTGGCGAAACTTTTATCCTGCAGGGTGGACAGGATCATCTCGCCCATCGATGCGCCTGGGACCCAGCCGGGAATTGCGCTTTGGCGGCCTCGAAGCCGGGGCCGCCCTGATCCAGGTTGGCAACGACCACCTTGGTGACCGGCAACGGTGAAGCCCTGGTCGCCTTTGCCGGCGCCGCCGAACATGAAATAGAACATGCCCGTCATCAGCAGCGGTACGCCGAACATGAAGATCAGGGCGAAGGCGCTGCGGAAGGAGCGGGTCATGTCTTTGATGGCGATGTCGAATATTTTCATGGTCATGCCTCCTGAAGATCAGTCGTCAGTCCTTAGTCTCAATGCCCTGCCCGTCAGATGCAGGAAGACGGTCTCCAGGTTGGGTTCCTGGATGGCGACGGAGGTGATGCGGACCGCGTTGGCGGCGGCCGTCTCGAACAGGCGCGGCAGGACCCGGTTGCTGTCATCGGCCAGGATGGTCAGAGTTCCATCCTCGGCGCTGACCTGCTTCACACCCTTGACGGCTTTCCAGGCTTCCATCACCCTGGCGGATTCGGCATTGATGGTCACGGTGATGCGGTCCGTGTCGCCGACGATCTGGACCAGTTCTTCATGTGTGCCGCTGGCGATCATTTTGCCCTGATCCATGATGGCGATGTGGTCGGAAAGTTCCTGGGCTTCTTCCATGTAATGGGTGGTGTAGAGCACGGTCGTGCCCTCGTTCTTTAATTTCAACACCGAGTCCAGGATGCTGCGGCGGGACTGCGGGTCGATGCCGACGGTGGGTTCATCCATGTAGATGACCTGGGGTTTGTGCAGCAGGGCGACGCCGATATTGACGCGCCGTTTCATCCCGCCGGAATACTTCTTGATGTATTCCTTCGCCCGGTCGGTCAGGCCGATGATTTCCAGCACCTCGTCGACACGGGCTTTGAGCGCCGCGCCGCGCAGGCCGTACATCTTGCCCCAGAAGGTCAGGTTTTCGCGCGCCGACAGATCCTCGTACAGGGCAATCTCCTGCGGGACCACCCCCAGGACGGACTTGACGCCCATGGCATCCTTGCGGATGGAATGACCCAGGATGAGCGCATCGCCTGCATCCGGGCGCAGCAGGCAGGAGAGCATCGAGATGGTGGTGGTTTTCCCGGCGCCGTTCGGGCCGAGCAGGCTGAAGATCTCGCCCTTTTGGACTTCGAAGCTGACGCCGTCCACAGCTTTGGTCTCGCCGAAGGCTTTGTGCAGATCTTTGACTTCAATTGCGGTGGAATGGTTCATAAGACTACTCCTTATTATCGTTCAGGGATTATTTATCCGCTTACCAACAGGCCCAGGATCGGGAAGGTCATCAGGATGCAGAACAGGATCACGAACACCCAGGTCGATCCAGCGTTTTTCAGGATGGTTGACCCAGTAGTATAGCACCAGCGAGTAAGCGAACGACTGGAACAAGCACTTCCGGCAGGCCGCGCAGTTGGGCTGCAAGTGGCACCTGTGTGTAAAGCAGCCCTTCGATGGAGCCCGGGGTGGGTCCATAGGTGGAGAAGATGCCGACGATCACCAGCATGCCCCACAGGATCAGCCAGCCATATTTCCGGTTGAAAAGGCTCTCACGCAGGGGATAGAATGCCAGGGCGAAGAGGATGCCGCGCAGGGGTTGGAAGAGCGGTCCGAGCATCACCCAGATATCGTTATACGGTCGCATGAAGCCTGCCATGGATGGGATGGCAAACAGGCCTGCATAATTGAACAAGTTGGTCGCAACCAGGCCTGCCAGAAAATAGGTGACCGTGTGCAGGACTGCGGATTTCCATGTCAACCTGGCCAGAGATAGTTTATTGGTATTCATTCAGGGCCTCCTTTTATCCTTGGAATCCAGTAATGTGATTGCCAGCGCGAACAATCCGATGCCGAGCAGTAGGATCTGTCCGCGGGTGTCCATCACGCCCAGGATGTTCGTTACGACGACCGCCACGGCCATTGCCAGGGCGATGCCTTTGAAAACGATATCAATCATCTTGCCGTGTTCTGTTTTGCGGCCATACGTGCCTCCTTTACAATTTGATTTCGCTTACTCACAGTATATGCAGCAATGGCCGGTCTGCCATCGGTCGAACAGATGGTTTGTCGCCTGTCCTTTCGTACAATGTACGTCTGCACAATGGCAAAGGATGCCAACTGGGATACAATATAAATACCATGAAAAAACCATTTGCTTTTCTTCACCGGCAGGACGCCAATCCCGAGCCCTTTGTCGAATGGCCTTTCTTCGTCATTTTGACTCTTGCTTTCGGATTTGTTTATGTTGAATCTCTTATACCGACTCCGGCGCTACGGGAACCGGGTCGCCTGGTCCTGTTCACCGTGTTGATGAGCGTACATATTGCATCTGCACTGGCTGAGCGTGCTGTTTGCTGAGCTGGAACGAGTCTTCGCTTACCTGGTCATTCAGGGTGCACTGGCATTCATTATTACCTTATGGGTCGGGCAATATTGGCCCGTTGCTGGGCTCTGTATATGGGGTTGATCGGCGAGACCATCGGCCTGCTGCGTGAGAAACCCCGTTGGGCGGTCACAGCGGTGAGCGTATTCCTCGCCCTTTCTTTTGTCAATTATGGCCTGCTGGTGCGCTGGATTGGATGGTATTGGTGGCTGCTGGCCATGGGACCGATGACTTTCTTTGTTACAGTGTATGTGACCTTATACAGCCGTCAGATCAGAAGCGCGTGCCCGGGCGCAGGCGTTATTAAAAGATCTGGAATCTGCCAACCGCCAATTGAGCGATTACGCTGCACAGGTGGAAGACCTGACCATGGTAAATGAACGCCAGCGCATGGCGCGCGAACTGCACGACACGCTTTCCCAAGGATTGGCCGGACTGATCCTGCAACTGGAAGCCGTGGATGCCCACCTGGCAAGCAACCGCGCTGGAACGCGGCCGGTCCATCCTGCAGCAGTCCATGGAAAAGGCGCGCGGCGCCCTGGCAGAAGCCCGCCAGGCAATCGATGACCTGCGCCAGCCGGCAGAACACGACCTGGTCGAAGCGGTCCTGCAGGAATCCGAGCGCTTCACGAGCGCCACCGGGATTGCCTGCGCACCTCAGATCGATATCAGGATGGATGTAACTGACCTGGTTGCTGAAACCGCCATCCGGGCCATCTCGGAATGCCTGACCAATACTGCCCGGCATGCCCGGGCAAACCATGCTTACTCTGCGGTTGACCGGCCTTGAAAAGGAACTGGAGATCGAAATCTGGGATGATGGTGTCGGTTTCAATCCTGAAGCGGTCAGTGCGGGACATTACGGTTTACTGGGAATGCACGAACGCGTCCGAATGGCGGGAGGCAATCTCAAGGTAAAAAGCGAGCCGGGAAAAGGGACCCGGATTGTGATACGATTCCCATTATTACCACTCAGACCATCCGACCCCTTCGAGGCGCCCTCCTCGGCGGCATAGCGGTCCCCTGGAGCAATTTGAGCATGAACAACCCCATCCGAATCCTGGTCGCAGACGACCACCTGATCATCCGTCAGGGACTGCGTCTCATTCTTGAGACACAGGATGGTTTCGATCTGGTGGGCGAGGCAGCCGATGGAGCAGAGGCAGTGCGCCTGTGCGCGGAATTAAAACCGGAGGTGGTGCTGATGGATCTGCGCATGCCCGGCATGGATGGCCTGACGGCCATCGAACGCCTGCGGGTCGAGCAGCCGGAGATTGCCGTGGTCATTCTGACAACCTTCAATGAGGATGACCTGATGATGCGCGGCCTGCGAGCCGGCGCCAAGGGCTACCTGCTCAAGGACACCGACCGGGAGACCCTCTTCAATACCATCCGGGCAGCGCGACGGGGTGAGACCCTGCTCAAACCGGAGATCATCGCCAGGGTCCTTTCGCAGAGCGGTGGAAGCGGCACAACGAAATCTGTTCAGACCGGCCTGACCGAGCGCGAACTGGAAGTGCTGCGGGCGGTGGCGCAGGGCGAACGCAGCAAAGAGATCGCCATACGCCTGGGTATCAGCGAGCGGACGGTCAAGGCCCACCTGGCCAGCATATACAACCGTCTGGGGGTGGATTCACGGGCGGCCGCCATCGCGGTGGCTTCCAGGCTCGGCCTGATAGATGTGTAATCCCGTTTTGTACAATGGAGGAAAAATGAACGCAGTAAATAAATCCCCCCTCTTGACAGCGGACCTTTCGGAAATTTTACTTGACCTGATGAGCGTGGACTTTTCCGTAGTGGATGCGGTCGAAGTGGGACCGTGGTTCACGGCGGCGCAGATCTCTGCCTACCACCGGAAACTTCCCGACCTGCCTTTTATCTTTCACGCCAGCAACCTGATTGTTGAAATCGGGGAAAATTCCGGAGCGGAAGACAGTATCAAGGAATACCTGGCGTGTACGGAGAGTCCCTGGGTATCGGTGCATCTTTCGGTCTGGGAGGCAGGGGTCCTCGACCGATTTATGCGGGCGGAGCAGCTGCCGCTGCCTGATCCGGACAAGGCCCTGGCACAACTACTCCGGCGCCTGGACTGTCTGGTGGGATTGGTCCGGGTGCCCGTGCTGATCGAAAACATCGAGCCGCTGCCCCTGGAAGGGTATGATTTCTGGTCGCAGCCGGAGTATATTTGCCGGGTGCTCGAGCAGTCCGGCTGTGGTTTGCTTCTGGATTTGGGCCATCTGCGCGTCTCGGCCGACCGGTTGGGCATCCCTGTGGAAACCTACCTGGACCGGCTGCCCCTGGAGCGGATCGTGGAAATCCACGTCAGCGGACCGCGTCGACGGGGCGGGCAGCTCCTGGATCTTCACGAGCCCATGCAGGCCGTGGATTACCGGCTGCTGGAAACGCTGCTCTCCAGGCAGACGCCCCGGGCGGTGACCCTCGAATATACCCAGGACCGCGAGAAGTTATCCAAACAACTAGGCCATCTCCGGCGGCTGCCCGGGTTGGGCGTCACCCAATCGGAAACGGGCGTTTGATGAACAGTCGCACGCGCTTCCTGGAAACGATGCGGTTTGGTCACCCCGACCGGGTGCCATATTTCCAGGAGGGCATCCGAGAAGAAGTACTGCGGGAGTGGGGCAGGCAGGGCTTGGGCTCGGCCGGCGAGCTGGCCGGCATGTTCCCGATCGATGGGCGCGAAGAAGTGGAAATTGATGGGTATCCGCATCCCGGCTTTCTTCGTTGGCCAACATCGTCATCCGGCTTGAGCAGTTTACGCCGCAGGTTGAAACCAAGCGAAGCACGCCTGCCGGTAGGCTGGCGGAAAAAGGCCGCGCCCTGGTTCAACCGTCAGGATGTATTGATGCTGGAGGTCCATCACGGCTTCTTCCTGAGCCTTGGGGTCAATGATTGGAAGCGTTTCACCATTGTGATGGAAGCACTGACCGACAAGCCGGATTATGTGCTGGAAATCATGCGCATCGAGGCGGAAATGCTGGCAATGCTGGCGGAGCAATTCCTGTCCGAGGTACCGATCGATGCGGCAATCTTCAGTGAACCTATTGGCGGAAATAACGGCTCGCTGATCTCGCCGCGTATGTACGAGAAGTTTGTACTGACTTCTTATATCCCCGTTCTGGAGGTATTGAAACGCCACGCTGTGGAAGTCATCATTCTGCGAACATATGCCAACGCGCGCGTATCTGATCCCCAGCATGCTGAAATTTGGCATCAACTGCCTGTGGGCGTGTGAAACGAATGCCGAGGCAATGGACTATCGTTCCATCCGCAAAGAGTTTGGCCGTGATTTGCGCCTGATCGGCGGGATCGACCTGGATATGCTGCGGGAGGGCAAAGAGGCCATCCGGCGTGAAGTTGAGGAAAAGGTCCCGCCATTACTGGAACAGGGCGGCTATGTCCCTCTGGCGGATGGGCGTGTGCGGGTTGATATCCCCTTTGAAAATTATATTTTTTATCGGAAGTTGCTGGAAAAGGTTACCTGTGGGTAAGGATGTTGCACCAATCCAGATGCTCATGCAAAAGTATTTTGCCGCGTGAGATAATTGCCGGCAGGAGTCGCCCGGAATCACTTTCCTTTAATAGGCTCGTGGTCGTTACCGGCGAAGAAAAAGAGATAAAGGGGGATTGACGGAAGGTGCCCGGGAAGAGCAGCTGTGTCATCACCTGGCCGAACTCTACCAACCGGCGCCGGTCAACCGGGTTCGTACGCAGGTGATAGAGCAGGCTGTGACGCCATTTTGAAGAGACCACGTGGCTGGTGATGGTGGTTATAACACTTCGCTTCAGGTACCATCCTTAAGGAACAGTTCAATGCTGGGACTCCATTTCTCGATGATCGAGGGGGCATCTTCGTAAACAGCCGGGTCAGGATCAATATGACCGAAGCCATAAAGCAGCACTGCCCCGCCGGCGTGCAAGTGGCGGATCGCCTGGCGGGCTGCGACTGCCCGGACATTTTGGTCCTGTTCCGAAATAAAGAAGAAATGCTTGTTGGCTTGAGGGAGATTTTTCAGGAATGGAATATCGCCTGAAATGATGCACAGATCATCCCGCCCCAGTGAAGAAGAGATGATCAGGCTGTCATAAGTCCCTGGATGGTTGGACAAGACCAACAATGCTCCTGAAGAGGGTATGTTCTTTTGCCCGCGCGCCGTCAGCTTGTAGATGAAAGCCTTCAAGGCATTGCCCATGGCAGTCGAAAAACCTTCTTGGACGACATCCTGGTTGAACTGCACGCCAATGCGGGCCAGCCGGTCGGTGATCGGACGGCAAAAGATCCAAACCAGTTCCTGTACCAGTTGCGATTTACGGAAACCAATTGACCCGGCGATCTCAACCACCAATGAACGGCTGAGCAATTTCGTTTCAGTGTCCATCTGTTTTATCTCCGGCCTGTGCCTTAAGCCAGGCAGTGTGATCAGCCAGCAACGTTCTACCGCGGGAGATAATAACTGCTAAAAGGCGATCGGAGCCACTTTCCTTGCGCAGTTCATCCACTCTGACAGGCGGGGCGATGGTAATGGAAGGCGTGATATTCGGTTTCCCAGGGAAGAGAAGCTGCCAGATCACCTGTCCGTACTCGGCGATACGGCGTTTCTGCCATTCGACCCGCCGCAGCCAGTGTCAGGGGAGAATGGGCCCATTTAGGCATGACGATACCGCTGACAATGCATACAACCACCTGTGCCTGTGGCACCTGCCGGAGGAACAAATCGATGGAGGGCGACCAGTTCCCGATCTCATCCCGGGCCTTCGGATAGACTGCCGGATCGGGATCGATAAGTCCGGTGCCAAAAAGCAGCAATGCCCCGCCCTCCTGCAGATGGGCTATTCCCTGGCGGGCAGCCACCATCCGTTCCCGCTGGAGTGTCTGGCGGCGTAGATCATGTGCCGGCTTGCATTCGGCAGGCTTTTAAAGAAAGGCGTGTCGCTGGCGATGATCTTGACATCCCGTCGATTGATCTGGGAAGGCACAACCAGGATATCGTAAGCCCCAACATGGTTTGAGACGATCAGCAGCGGGCCTTCGGTCGGGACGGATTGGGCGCCACGCGCGTTCACCTCCCGCACCCAGTGGCTTGCCATCCATCCAGCGGCAGCCGGGAAACCATCCGCGGCGATTTTCCGATCGGTCAGGATACAAATAGTGGCCAGGCGGACGGTGACCCGGTTGAGCAGAAAATCGAAGATCCGGTGAGTCCGGGTTGTTTTTTTCAGCCCAACAGCCATGATGATTTCATCGATGAGGTACTGGCTCAACGCATGAATTTCCGGATCATTATCCCGCATTCGTTTGAACTCCTTTCGAAATTGTAACACCGTGACCTCGATTATGTTTTGTTGGGGTGGTAGAATGGCGGGGCGAATTGTATTGTATGTTCTTGTTTATCCTTTACATAAAAGAGTCTTTGAAGACCAATGCCAGCCATCGATCTTGATAAACTCAAGGCCTATCGGGCGCGGACCTTTCATCTATCCCACGCGACCCGTCTGACCACGCCGGCCCAGGCGCTGGATTTTGTCAACGAGCGTGGCTTCGTCTATTTCTGGCCGATCAAGGGCATCGTCCTGCCGAGCCTGTGGGTGGCCACTGCCGGAGACCGTCCGGTGCCGGATAATCACGACGATCCCGGCAACATCACCTGGGATTGGAAGGATAAATCCCTCGGCCAGAGAATCTGGTATTACGGCAAGATCCTGCGCCGCAAGGCCACGTTCATTTCCCTGGAGATTGCGCCGTATTTCTATGCCCTTTCTGAGAATTATGGCTCCCCCGAAGAAGATTACCTGTTGGCCTACGAGGAAGGTCGTCTGACCCAGGCTGCCAAACAGATCTACGAGACCCTGCTGGATAAAGGCTCGCTGGATACGATCTCCCTGCGCAAGGAAGCCCGCCTGTTGAATGCCAAGGAGTTCGTCTTCAACCGGGCCCTGGAAGATTTGCAGAAGGATTTCAAGATCCTGCCGGTGGGGATTGCCGAAGTGGGCGCCTGGAAGTATGCCTTCCGCTACGAAATCACGGCCCGGCACATGCCGGAACTGCCGGAAAAAGCCCGTCCGATCGGTGAGGCCGAGGCGCGCCGGAAACTGGTGGAACTCTACCTGGCCTCGGTCGGGGCAGCGCAGGTCCGGGATGTGATCAGGCTCTTCGGCTGGCCACCTGAACTTGCCCAACGGACCGTCGCCTGGCTGGTGCAGAAAGGGTTTGTGAAGGATGGCCTGTCTCATCCGCAGATGAGTGGGGAATGGTTGGCACTGCCGGAATTGGTTGATAATGCTTGATCCTCTCAGCCCCGGAATGCGGGGAGATCGATTCGATTCCATTCAAAATAATGTACTAATAAGGATATTCTGCAAAATGACCGAAACCTCCTTACCGCAACGCAGTCCCTGCCGATTGAAGAACGCCTGGCCGACCTGCTCTCCCGCATGACCCTGGAAGAGAAGATCGCCCAGATGTCGATCTTCCACATGACAGACCAACGTTCTGGTGGAAGGCGACGTAGAACTGGACGAAGCCACCCGGCAAAGCTGGCGAACGGCATCGGCGGACTGGGCCGTCCGGGCCAGCATGCCGGCGCCAGGGATACTGCCCTGGCGACCAATGCCTTCCAGAAATACCTGCGTGAGCATACCCGCCTGGGCATCCCGGCCTTTTTCATCGATGAGGCCTTGCATGGCCTGATGGCGCACGGCAGCACCAGCTTTCCGCAGGCGATCGGGCTGGCCAGCACCTGGGACCCGGAACTGGTGCAGGAAGTCTTCGGGGCGGCGGCGCGCGAGATGCGGGCGCGTGGCGAGAATTGGGCCCTGACGCCGGTCCTGGACCTGGCGCGCGAGCCGCGCTGGGGCCGCACCGAGGAGACCTATGGCGAAGACCCGTTCCTGGGTTCCCGCATCGGAGTGGCGGCGGTGCGCGGCCTGCAGGGAGTCAGCCTGGCCGGACAGGCCAAGCCGATCGATCTGCAGCACGTGCTGGCGACCGCCAAGCATTTCGCCGCCCACGGCCAGCCCGAGGGCGGGAGGAACTGCGCTCCGGCCAATATCGCCGAAAGGGAACTGCGCGAGAACTACCTGACGGCCTTCCAGGCTGCGGTGACGGAAGCCGGCGTCGGGTCCGTGATGGCCTCCTATAACGAGATCAACGGCATCCCGGTGCATGCCAACCCCTGGCTGCTGGAGCAGGTCCTGCGCGGCGAATGGGGCTTTCAGGGCTTTATCGTCTCGGACGGCAATGGCATCAGCCAGTTGGAAAGTATGCACCACGTGGCCGACTCCAAGGCCGAAGCCGCCCGCAAGGCGCTCGAGGTCGGGATCGACTTCGAGCTGGATACCTGCTATTCCACCACCTTGCTGTCACAGGTGCGGGCGGGTACCGTCCCCGCAGACCTGGGTGGACCAGGCAGTCGGGCGGGTCCTGACGGCCAAGTTCCTGCTGGGTTTGTTCGATCGAGCCGTATGCCGACCCGGACGAAGCCGAGCGGGTGACGAACTGCGCCGGAACACCGCCAGCTGGCCTACCGGGCCGCGACGAAGAGCCTGGTGCTGCTCAAGAACGACGGCCTGCTGCCGCTGGAGATGGATAAAGTCAAGACGCTGGCCGTGATCGGACCGAATGCGGCCGGTCTGCACCTGGGCGGCTACAGCGCCGACCCGGGACATGGCGTCAGCATCCTGGATGGCATCCGCCAGAAGGTGGGAGAGCGGGCTGCAGGTGTTGTATGCCGAGGGCTGCAAGATCACCCGCGAAGATTTTGGCGGGCAGGGCTGGCTGGGCTGGCACGAAGATACCTTCGGACCTGCCGGACCCGGCCGAGGATGAACGCCTGATCGCCGAAGCGGTGGCAGCCGCCCGCCAGGCCGATGTAGTCCTGCTGGTGATCGGCGAGAACGAGACGGTCTGCCGGGAGGCCTGGGGCGAAAACCACCTGGGCGACCGCGACTCGCTGGACCTGCCCGGCCGCCAGAATGAACTGGTGCAGGCGGTGGTCGAGACGGGCGTGCCGATGGTGGCGCTGCTCATCAACGGGCGGCCGCTCTCGGTCAACTATGTCGCCGAACACGTCAATGCCCTCTTCGAAGGCTGGTATCTGGGCCAGGAGGGCGGCACGGCCTTTGCGGATGTGCTCTTCGGGGATGTGAACCCGGGCGGCAAGCTGCCGATCACTTTCCCGCGCTCGGTCGGGCAGCTCCCGGCCTATTACAACCACAAGCCATCCGCCCGGCGCAGTTATCTTTGGGCGGAGAAAACCCCGCTCTTCCCCTTCGGACACGGGCTGAGTTACACCACGTTCGAATATAAGAACCTGCAGGTGACGCCCGCGCGATCAAGCCGGATGGGCAGGCGGCTGTAAGGGTGGAAGTGACCAACACCGGGGTACATCCCGGCGACGAGGTGGTGCAGTTGTATATCCGCGACATCCTGACCGGACGGGTGACCCGCCCGGTCAAGGAATTGAAGGGCTTCCGGCGCATTACGCTTCAACCGGGGGAGAGCCAGGTCGTTGAGTTCACGATCACTTCCGAGGCGTTATCCTACCTGGATGAGAAGCTGGTCCGGGTGGTGGAGCCTGGCATGTTCGAGGTAATGGTGGGAACCAGTTCGGTCGAGGTCCAGACGGTGGAGTTGGAAGTTGTGACGTAATTGTTTTGTGTCAGCCTGGCCCTCCATGCTGAAAAGTACGATCTTTCCTTTCCACAGGGCAAAGTTCGACCTTTCATGATATCTTGCTTTTAATGTGTTATTAATCTACAATGTTTTTGTGATATGTGGGTGGTATTATTTAAGAAATCGATCAGGTCAATATTGACCCGCATGAAAACGGGATCCAATTTGCATCCCAATGCAACGGGGTTATGAAGAAGTGCTGGAGGAAGTGTGAAAGTCCTGGCCCGCTTGAGATTTGCAGTGCCTTTTGCCGCTACGCTGGTTCTTACGCTGCTGATGGCTGCGAAATCCACGCAAACCCCGGCGGTTCTTGTTTCGTTGGGCAATTCTTCCGGACAGCCAGGCAGTCTTTCACAGGCCCATATGATCAGCAACCCGGCCGCGGTTTACTGTACTGACATGGGATATCAATACCACGTCATCGTGGATGGTGCGGGTGGGCAGACGGATTCCTGCAGCTTGCCTGATGGCCAGGTGTGCGGCGCCTGGGATTTCCTGGAAGGGAAGTGTGGTAAGGCTTTTTCTTACTGCGCCAGGATTGGATTAGGCGAGCGTACGGCTTCGGATGGAAAAAACGCTTTCTCACCGGAATACGCGGTTTGCGTGGACGCGCACGGGAAGGATGCCGGTGTCCTGACGACGCTCTTTGACCTGGCGCCCAGGTTGAACCACTGTGGAGCCTCAAATGAACTTCCGGACACTTCTGCCGGCAACCCTTCCGCCACGCTTCCGGCAGATTCAGTCTCACCACTGACCTTATCCGACTCCCAGCCCGCCGCCTGGGATTGGCGCGATGCCACTTTTAACGGTATCAGAGGGGATTGGACCTCGCCGGTTAAGAACCAGGCTAATTGCGGTTCCTGCTGGGCATTCGCCGCGGTCGGCCAGTCTGAAGCCGTTCTCAACCTGGCTGCCGGTAATCCAGCCCTTGATGAAGACCTGGCAGAGGAATACCTGGTTTCGGACTGCTCAAGTGCTGGAAGCTGTTGTGGCGGTTGGCATTCTTCCGCCCTGAATTTCATCCGCGATCAAGGCATCCCCGACGAGACCTGCCTGCCGTATGCTTCCTACACCTGCCAATGTTATGGTACTGGATCCTGTAAAAATTGTACTTTTGATAACGGTAATGGTTGCTCAAACGCAACCTGCTCACAGCGTTGCAGCGATTACGGCAGCCGGATGTTGAAAATTGATTATTACGGACAGGTTGGTAATATCTCCAATCCGCCGGCCACCCAACAAGCTCTTATGAAACAGGCGCTGGTCAAATATGGCCCGCTCTCGGTGGCCTTTTCCTGGGTGGGGGATGGCGGTTTTAATCCTGAAAATCATGTCTACAACTGTCTGAGCTCCGGATCTTTAAATCACGCCGTGGTGATTGTCGGCTACGATGATGCCGGCGGGTATTGGATCGTAAAGAATTCCTGGGGAACTGGTTGGAACGGGAACGGCTACTTCAAGATGGGCTACGGACAATGCCAGATCGAGGATTATGTTTATTTTGCGCATGCCAATTCCACCATTGAGATGAAGAACCGCTTTTTCCTGCCGGTAGTGAACCGGCACTGAGTGAATTAAGAAGAAAACTTGGAGTGTGTCGAGGAGCGCTTCAACCAGATGGGTCAATGGTCGGAAGCAAGAAGTCTGATAACCGGTCCATCGGCCCCGTGGAAAAATACAACAAGTAGTGGCGGCCATTTGGCCGCTTTTTTTGGCATTCGTCGGTGACCCTAAAACCAATCCCCCGCCTGTACCATCCTTGCGAAGATTTCAAACTTTCGCAAGGATATTCTGCGCATCGTGGATGGGCTTGATCGACTGAAGGTTTCGTCCGCCTGCATGGGACGACCGAATGGAGCGGAGGGCAGACGACGCCCTCTGCTCGAGTTCAATGCCGACGGCTCATCTCGTCCTCGGGGTGGACATGGGCGGGAACGAAGATGTACGGCGCGCTTTCAGACCTGGGCGGCAACATCCTCGACGAAGTGAATATCAGCCCGTCACGGCACCTCCGGGAAGATAGTTTCAACCACCTCACCACTTTGATCGATACGTTGCTTGCCTGCCCCAAAGTTGGAGGGCCGGCAGGTGCGCGGGATCGGGGTGGGAGCGCCGGGAGTCACCTTGCACACGCAGGGCATTGTCACCTGGGCTTACACCCTGCACTGGGAAGATTTCCCCTCAAAGCCAGGCTGAGCGAGCGCTACGATCTGCCCATCACCGTGGATAACGACGTCAACCTGGCCGCCCTGGGTGAGCTGTGGTTCGGGGCGGGTCAAAACGTTCAGAATATGGTCCTGGTCGCCATCGGCACCGGCATCGGCGCGGGCATCATCATCGACGGCGCTCTGTACCGCGGTGCACAGTGAAGCCTCCGGTGAGATCGGCAACATGCTCCCCGGCAGTGAATTCCTGGGGAAGAACTACCAGGATTTTGGCGCCCTGGAAAGTGTCGCCTCCGGCACCGGCATCGCCGACACGGGCACGCGATCTGCTCGAAAGCCAACGCGCAGCTGCAGACGGAATTGGACGACCTGACCGCCGAAGATGTCTTCGAGGCGGCCAGCAAGGGCAGGAACCTGGGCCTGGACCGTCATCAACGAAACGGTGGATTACCTGGCCATCGCCATTGCCAACCTGGCGGTAGTCTTTCGACCCGGAGCTGATCGTCCTGGGCGGTGGCGTCTCGCGGTCCGCCGATATGCTCGTCGAACCCATCCTGGCAGCGCATGAACGGCGCCATCCCCACTCCGCCCAAACTGGTCGTATCCAGACCTCGGATTGCAGGCCAGGGTCATGGGAGCCATCACCAACGTGCTCCACAATACGTCCAACTTTTACGTCGTCCATAAACTTTCATAAACCGTATCGATTGTCAATCCAAAGGAGGTGTGTTCCTGAGTAATAACTGAATCTTGCTGGCATACAAATTCGTACAACCAAATCAATTCAAATTATTCAGAAAGGAGAAGAACTATGCGTACCTTGAATAAAATCACTTTGATGTGCTGCTCGTCCTGATCATTGCCATTGAGCGTGGTCGGGCTGCCAACCAAAGACAAGCGGGCCGCGTAACCATCCACGTGTTGACCATGGATCAGGCCGGTTTGAAGCCTGCCGAGATCGATCAAATTGCCCGCGAATTTGAAGCCCAGAATCCGGATATCAAAGTTGTCCATGGAATACCTGGGCTACGATTACGTCCATGACAAGATCGTCACCGGTATGGCTGCCACCCCGCCGGCTTACGATGCCGCCATGGTCGATGTCATCTGGCCGGATGAGTTCATCAAAGCCGGGTACCTGCTGGATGTTACCGACCGCGTCACCTCTGACATGAAGACCAACATGTTCCCGGCCTCCTGGAACGGCGTGACCCGCAATGGCAAGATCTACGGCATGCCCTGGCTGATGGACGTGAAGTACTTCATGTACAACAAGGATATCCTGCAGAAGGCCGGCATCAGCGCCCCTCCCACCACCTGGGAAGAGCTGGTTGATCAGGCCAAGATCATCAAAGCAGAAAGGCCTGGCTGAATTCCCGATCATCTGGTCGTGGAACCAGAAGGAAGGCGTAGTCTGTGATTTCACTGCCCTGCTCTTTGGGAATGGTGGCGCCTTCCTGGATGCCAGCGGCAAGCCGGCCTTCAACAACGACAAGGGTGTGCAGGTGCTTGACCTGGATGAAGCAAACCCTGGATGACTGGCTCTCAGCAACCCGAGCTCGGTGTCTTCCGACGAGAATGCAGTCGAGGCCGACTTCCTGGCTGGCAAATCTGCCTTTGCGGTGAACTGGCTGTTCCAGTACACCGATTCGAATGATGCCGCCAAATCCCAGATCGTCGGTCAGGCTGCGTTCGCCCCCATGCCGGTCTTCGCGGCTGGTGCAGCTGCCGGGTATCAAGGGTTCCAGCGTGGATGGCTCCAGCTCGTTCGCCGTCATGGCCACCACCCCTTACCCGGACCAGACCTGGAAGTTCCTGACCTACCTGGCCAGCAATGATGTGCAGATCGAAGTATTCGGCCGAAATGCTGCCCGTCTGGCAGAATGCTTTCCAGGGTGATGCCCTGAACACCCTGCTAGCTGCCACCCCCAACAACCCGGTCACCGTCCCGGCATTCCTGGCACAGTTCCCGTATGCCAACGAGCGACCGACCGTGGCTTACTACAACGAAGCCTCCGCTGCCCTCCAGCTGGCGATCCAGGAAGCCCTCACCGGGCGTCAAGACCCCCCAGCAGGCCCTGGATGATGCCGCTGCCACCTGGGTTACGCTCGCCAGTAAATAAACCCATAATCATGCAAGCGATTGGGTGGATTTGCGTCATGCAAGTGCAAGTCCACCCAATTTTTATGAGATGACACGACCACTCCAACCATCGCCCTCCCAGACGACGGCTTTCCCTGCGCCAACAGGACGCACGCACCGCCTGGCTGTCTGGTCATCCCTAGCCTGCTGATCATCCTGGGTGTCACCCTGTGGCCGATCATCTACACATTTGTTCTGAGCTTTCTACCACGCGCCCACCGGCATCAACCAGGTGCGCACCTTTGTGGGTCTGGGGAACTACCTCGAGATGCTCAAGGACCAGACCTTCTGGGAGACCATCGGGCGGACGATGTATTTTACGCGTCGTCTCGGTGGGTCTGGAAATGGTCATGGGGATGGCAGTTGCCCAGTTGATCCACTCTCATCCATGGGGCTGGAAGTTCCTGCGTTTCGCTCTGATCATCCCCTGGGCCGTCCCGACCATCGTCAACGGCGCCATGTGGCGCTGGATCTACAGTGCCGATTTTGGCGCCTTGAACGGTCTCTTGATGCAGTTGGGGTTGATCAAGCATTACGTCGCCTGGCTGACCCTGCCCAATCTGGCCATGCCGCTGGTGATCCTGGCGGACGTCTGGCATATGATGCCATTCGTTGCGCTTGATCCTGCAGGCTGCCCTGGCCACCCTGCCGGTCGAGCTGGAAGAAGCTGCTGCTGTGGACGGTGCCAATGCCTTCCAGCGCTTTTGGAGCATCCGCCTGCCCTTGCTCCGCCCGGCGATCCTGATTGCACTGATCGCCCGCACGGTGGATGCCTTCCGTGTCTTCGATATTGTCTACATCATCACCAACTGCCGGCCCTGCCAATAAGACCCTCACCATCACCTATCTGACCTACTTGAACTCCTTTCCGTGGGGAAAGCAGGGCATCGGTGCAGCACTGTCATTCCTGATCTCCATTTTCACCATCAGCATGGCGCTGATTTTTATTCGTCTTCTTGTACCACCCTGAGGAGAACTCAATGATGTATTACCGGAAATTCTCCGCAAGCTGCTCTTGTTTCTCCTCACCCTGCCGGTGCTATTTCTTTATCTTCTTCCCGGTATCTGTGGCTGTTCAGCGCCAGCCTGTCCAACCAGGTGGAACTGTACGCCATCCCCATGCATTGGATCCCGCAGCATCCCACCTTGCAGAATTACCTGGATATTATCTTCCCCAACCTGGCCGCTTCGTCCGTGCCGCGCACTTTTGCCGTGGCATTGCTGAACTCGATCAAGATCGCTTCAGCAGTGACCATCATCTCCATCGTGATCGGCAGCCTGGCAGCCTATGCCCTGGTGCGCATCCCGTTCAGGTGCAGCCGCACCATCCTGCTGGGTATCATCGCCACGCGCATGATCCCGGAAGTCTCGCTGATCCTGCCGCTGTTCATCCTGGCGTCCCGCCTGCAGTTGATCAACAAGCCGATCGTGCTGATCGTCACCTATATGAGTTTTGCCTTGCCGTATGCCATCTGGATGATGGCAGCATTCTTCCAGACCGTCCCGATCGAGCTGGAAGATGCCGCCCGCATGGACGGCTGCTCGCGCCTGGGGATCTTGTTCCGGGTGGTGATGCCCATCTCCGTGCCGGGGTTGGTCTCCACCGCCATGTTCACTTTCCTGCTGGCCTGGGATGAATTCTTCTACGCCCTGATCTTCACCAGCACGCTGGCCGCCAAAACCGTGCCGGTGGCCATGGCTGAATTTGTCGGTCGTTATGCCGTGAACATCAACGGCATGATGGCGGCGGCATCATCGCCGCGCTTCCACCGGTGCATCTTGGCGTTCATCTTCCAGCGTTACATCGTCAGCGGCATGACCGCCGGGGCGGTCAAGGGGTAATTATCATCCATGGGTATTTACCTGACTATTGTTCGGATTAGTAATCCACCGAAATTCCTATTATCCTTGCGAGGGTTCCTAACTCGCAAGGATATTTAACAAATCCTCGGCAGCAATTCCCCGGCCGGGACATCCACCACGCGCATCCCGCCGATGGAGGTTTTGGCCGTCACCATGCCGGGATGGGTCTCCACCACCCTGCCGATGATGGCGGCATCTCTTGCCGTATTCATGCGCCTGCATGGCCGCCAGAACCTGCTCCGCAACTTCTCCTGGGACGATCGCCACCAGTTTGCCCTCGTTGGCCACGTAGAACGGGTCCAGGCCGAGCATCTCGCAGGCCGCGTTGACCTCCGGCCGCAGCGGGCACTTTGCGCTCGTCGAATTCGATGCCCACTTTGGAAGAACCGGCCAGTTCGTTCAGCACGGCTGCCAGCCCGCCGCGGGTGGCATCCCGCAGGCAATGGATGCTGACTTCCGACCTGAGCTGCAAGCATTGCCTCCACCAGCCCATTCAACGGGGCGGTATCGGACTGGATCTCGGTCTGGAAGGTCAAGCCCTTCGCGCACCGACATGATGGCGATGCCGTGGTCGCCCATCGTCCCGCTGACCAGCACCGCGTCGCCGGGTCGGGCATTGGCCGGGCCGATATCCACGCCGGCGGGGATGACGCCGATGCCGGAGGTGTTGATATAGATCCCATCGCCGTGGCCTTTTTGCACCACCTTGGTATCACCGGTGGCGATCTTCACGCCGGCCTTCTTGCAGGCCTGCGCCATGGCGGTGACGATGTTGCCGAGTGTTTCCATCGGCAGGCCCTCTTCCAGGATGAAGCCGGCCGAGAGGAACAGCGGCTTTGCCCCGCGCATGGCCAGGTCATTGACCGTGCCATAGACGGCCAGTTCGCCGATGTTCCCGCCGGGAAAGAACAATGGGCTGACCACGAAGGAATCGGTGGTGAAGGCCAGTGCAGGAGTACCGGTGACGTATCAAGGAGACGAGCTGCCGAAGCACGGTGGAATCGCCCATTTGGCCAAGCCACTCGTTGTCGAAGGCCGGGGCGAACAGGTGCTCGATCAGGTCGGCCATCATCCGGCCGCCCGCGCCGTGACCCATCACGATGGTCGGGTAGTTTTGCAGCGGGCGCGGGCAGGTCCAGCCAAGCAGGTTGAGTTTGTCTTTCATCTGTGTTCACTTCGGAGCTCTGTAGGGCATCTGAGGTTTGATAACGGCCATAGCGGTAATACGCCGCGCAGGCGCCTTCGGAGGAGACCATCGTCGCGCCGAGCGGGGTCTGCGGGGTGCATTCCTTGCCGAAAGCCGGGCATTCGCTGGGTTTCTTGCGTCCCTGCAGCACCAGCCCGCTGATGCACAGTGGGCTCTCGTGCGTCTCGATGGACTGCACTTCCGGGAAGCGCTGTTCGGCGTCGAAGGAGGCAAATTCATCCTTCAAGCGGTAGCCTGACATGGGGATGACGCCGATGCCGCGCCAGGCCCGGTCGGTCATCTCGAAGACTTTCTGGATGACGGCCTGGGCGGGTTTGTTTCCGTCACGGCGTCACCGAGCGGGCATAGGCGTTCTGGACCGTGTGCCGGCCGGCTTCCAACTCCCGGACGCAGTCCAGGATCCCGTGGAGCGATATCGACCGGCTCGAAACCGGTCACCACGATGGGGATCTTGTATTTCTCGGCCAGCGGCTCGTACTCCCAGTAGCCCATCACCGTGCAGACGTGACCGGCGGCCAGGAAGCCGTCCACCTGCACATCCGGCGAGTCCATCAGGGCGGTGATCGCGGCCGGGACGGTCACGTGCGAAACCAGCACGGCGAAGTTGGCCAGGTTCTGCGCCCTGGCCTGCAGAACTGCCATGGCGTTGGCCGGGGCAGTCGTCTCGAAACCGATGGCGAAGAAGACGACGGTCTTGCTGGGGTTATCCCGGGCAATCTTCAGGGCATCCAGCGGCGAGTAGACGATGCGGACATCGCCGCCGGCGGCTTTGACGGCGAACAGGTCACGCTCGGAACCGGGCACGCGCAGCATGTCGCCATAGGAGGTGAAGATCACATCCGGGCGGGAGGCCAGGGCGATGGCCTTGTCCACCAGCTCGAGCGGGGTCACGCAGACCGGGCAGCCGGGTCCGTGGATCAGGTTGATCTCGGGCGGGAGCATCTGGTCCAGGCCGGACTGGATGATGGAATGGGTCTGCCCGCCGCAGACCTCCATCAGGGTCCACGGGCGGGTGACGGTTTTTTGCATATCGGCGAGCAGTTTCCGGGTCAGGTCTGCGTCGCGGTATTCGTCGAGATATTTCACGCGGCTGATTCCTTCTTCCCCCAGCGCATCGATCTGCTTGAGCAGTTCCATCGTCTCCAAGGCTTCCTGCTCGTCCAGGATGGACAGCCCAAAGCCGACATGGACGATGGTGTAATCGCCGAGTTTGACCTCGGGCAGGTATTCCATGCAGGCTTCCTTGATCACGCCCCCAAAGTCAACTTTGGCCATTTTCATGCCATTGGTTTCGTATAGTTCGATTACTTTTGCGGGGATTCCAAGACACATAAGACACCTCTAAATTTCATTGTCATTGCAGGTGCGCGACGAAGCATCCATCATAAGGGATTGCTTCGTCGCAAGACCGTTCGCAATGACATATTATTCATGAATATGTTCGTGCTGATCGTCCGTCGGTTTCGACTTCCAGGCTGGAGAGATAGACGCCATTCCCGCCGGTGACGGCCACCGGGAATGTGCCGCACTTCGGGCAAGCGGCATATATTTCGGCGATCTCGAATTCTTCGCCGCAGGTGGTGCATTTGGCGGTGCCGGGTGCGGTTTCGAATTCCAGCGCGGCTCCTTCGGCGATCGTGCCGGGAGCCAGCTGATCCCAGTAGAACTGGATGGATTCGGCGGTGGCGTCCGAGAGAGCCCCAATGGTCACTTTAACGCGGGTAACACGCCGGGCGTTGGCTTCCCTGGCGTGGATGAGTACGTGGTCGAACAGGTCTTCGGTTAGTGCGCCTTCGTGCATGCATACCTCAACAGGCAGGATTTGGCAGAGTAGGTCAATATCATACTACGGCATTGGGTTTTGTCAATCCTGTAAAACGACATATCTGGCATTATTAGGATTGTTACTTTTCCTGTACCAAGAACCTGTCCGAAAATTGGAGAGAAGGTCGCAGTATAAACGAGGATGCCTGTATAATCCAGGTAACTTATCTTCCCAGGCAGGGTTTTATCCAGAAAAGGAGATTCCATGGCAATTGCTCAGACAGACACCCCAAAGATCAACGATAAACGTGAAATCTTCGGCTGGGCCATGTACGACTGGGCCAACTCGGCCTTCAGCACCACCATCGGGACGGTCTTCCTGGGTCCGTACCTGGCCAGCCTGGCAGCCAAGGCAGCCAGCCTGAGCCCGGATAAGCATGGCGCATTTCTTGGGCATCCCGGTTGCACCGGATTCGTTCTTCCCATACTGCATTTCCTTCTCGGTTTGGATGCAGGTGCTCTTCCTGCCCATCCTGGGTGCCATCGCGGATTATTCCCACCGCCGCAAGCAGATGATGCAGTTGTTTGCCACCATCGGCGCAGTCGCCACCATCCTGATGTTCTTCGTCACCGCGCCGCTGTGGTGGCTGGGCGGTGTGCTGTTCATCGTCGCCAACCTGGCGTTTGGCGCCTGCGATCGTCTTCTACAATTCCTACCTGCCGGATATTGCCTGTGAAGACCAGCGCGACCGGGTCTCTTCGTATGGCTGGGCGATGGGCTACCTGGGCGACGGCCTGCTGCTGATCTTGAACCTTGATCCTGTATCTGTTCAGCGACAAGATCGGCATCCCGAAGGACCTGGCGATCCGCATCAACCTGGCTTCGGCCGGTGTCTGGTGGCTGACCTTCGCCTTCTTCACCTGGGTGCGCCTGCGACCCGCGCCATGCCGCCAAGCAGCTTCCGAAAGGCGAGACGTATGCCAGGGTGGGCTTCAAGCAGTTGTGGGGCACCCTCAAGGAAATGAAGAATTTCCCCGAGACGCTCAAATTCCTGCTGGCCTATTTCCTCTATAATGACGGCATTCAGACCGTCATCGCCATCGCCTCCACCTTTGCGGTTGCGCCGCTCATCCGCGGCGGCGTTGGGCTGGACCAATCCACCCTGATCGTTGTCATCCTGATGATCCAGTTCATGGCGTTCGTAGGCGCGCTGCTGTGGGGTAAACTGGCCGGCTGGTTGGGCGCCAAGCGCTCGATCATCATCAGCCTGGTCATCTGGGCCGGCGTGACCATCTATGCCTATTTCGGGCTGAAGGGCTCGGATACGAGCCGGGTGCTGGAATTCTTCATCCTGGGCGCCTGCATTGCCATCGTCCTGGGCGGTTCGCAGGCCATCAGCCGCAGCCTGTATGCCCAGATCATCCCGGCCGGGAAACAGGCCGAATACTATTCGTTCTATGAAATCAGCGATAAAGGGCACTTCCTGGTTTGGCCCGCTGCTGTTCGGGCTGGTGAACCAGCTGACCGGCAGCCTGCGCCCGGCCATCCTTTCGCTGATCTTTTTCTTCATCGTGGGCTTGTGCATCCTGCCCTTCGTCAATGTAAAGAAGGCCATGGAGGATGTCAGGGCTTTCGAAGCCAGGAGCGGCTGAAAAAAAGAGAGTTCCGGACAATCCGAAAATTGTTGCAGTATAATCTGGTCATTCCCGGAGGCGAGCATGAACGTCAAGAGCAAATTTGACACGGAAGAGGAATATCATGATCCCCAGCGCAAGCAGTACATGCGGGGGATGTGCGCCACCCCTCTGAGCATGTTCGCGGAGTCGACCCGCATGGATGCAAGCAATCTCAAGGGACCGAAGTTCCTCCAAAGGATCTTCCGGGCCTTGGGGTGGAAGACACGGGCAGAGTCTAAAGAGTAAGGCGTCAGGTTATCCCTGTACCGGAGTATGGCCCGAACCAGCGGCCATACTCTTTTGGTTAATCCAGCTTACAGCAAACTGGCAATGGCGGTGTAGATCAATAATGCTCCCATGCTGAGGTTGAAAACCAGATTGTATTTATGCAAAAACCGGCGGAACAGATTGCCCCCGATGGCCCAACAGGAGGTCGAAATCAAGCCTACGGCTGCCAGCAGCAGGGCAAAACCAGCGGTAACGAGCGGGTTCTGGTGCTCCGTAACAATGAAGGTCGAGAAGATGGTGATACCGTAGAGAATGACCTTTACATTGATGAACTGCATACTGAAGCCCGCTTTGAAAGAGTTCAGCCCATTTTCCTGCGCATCCTCCTGAACGGGTTTGGAAAATATAATATGAAAGGCCAGGTAGAGCATATAAGCTGCCCCCAGGAACTTTAAGCCTGTTTTTAATTGCGGCAGCAGGTTGACCAGGACGATATTCAGCAGGCCGCATAACGCCATGACGAGAAAAAAGCCGGTGAAGATCCCGCCCAGGAAGCGCAGGATGTTCCTGAAGCCATAGCGCATCCCATTCGACATGGAGACGATATTATTCGGCCCGGGGGTAAAGGTGGTCACGAATACATAGATCAGGAAGGGGGAAAGGTTGGTCATAAACCTTTGAACCAGGCCGCCATCTTTTCCAGGCTTTCCCGGAGCACGTCCATTGACGTGGCGTAACACAAGCGCAGATAGCCTTCACCGCCAGGCCCGAAATCCGTCCCGGCCAGAACGGCCACCCCGGCCTCGTCGATCAGACGCGCCGCGATCTCCTTGGAGGTCAGGCCGAACGATTTAACGTTGGGGAAAACGTAGAACGCGCCCTGCGGGACCTGGCAGCTGACGCCCGGGATGGCGTTCAGTCCCGCAACGAAAAAATCCCGGCGGCGCTGGTACTCGGCAACATTTTCCGCCACCTTCTCCTGCGGGCCGGTCAGTGCCTCCACACCGGCGACCTGGGTGAAAGTGGCGGTGCATCCGATCGAATGGGTCAGCAGGAGTTCCACGCGTTCGGCCAGCGCGGCGGGCATCGACCATGTAACCCAGGCGCCAGCCGGTCATGGCATAGGTCTTGGAGAAACCATCCACGATGATGGTACGTTCGAGCATGCCGGGCAGGCTGGCGATGCTGGGCACGTTCAGGCCGTCATACGCCAGGCGGGCATAGATCTCGTCGGACATGATCCAGGTGTCATGTTCCCGGGCTTTCTCGGCGATATGGCTCAGGTCAGCCAGCGGGATGACTCCGCCGGTGGGGTTGGCGGGTGAATTCAGGACGATCAGACGGGTTTTATCCGAGATGCGCTCATCGAAGGCACGCAGGTCGAACGAGAACTGGTTCTCCTCGCGCAGAGGGACCGGAACGGGGATCCCGCCTGCCACCCGGATCATGGCTGCGTAGGTGGGGAAGCCGGGGTCCGGGTAGAGCACCTCATCGCCGGGGTTGACCAGGGCCAGCGTGGGGAAGAAAAGCCCCGGTTTGGCGCCCGGCCCGACCACGATGCATTCCGGCCCGATATTCAGACCGAGCCGCTCGGAGACGGATTCGGCGATGGCGGCGCGCAGGGCCGGCATCCCGGCCGGAGAGGTGTAGCGCGTCTGCCCTTTCTGGATGGCTTCCACGCCGGCCTGGCTGACGTTGGGGAAGGTCGGGAAATCCGGCTGGCCGATTTCGAGGTGCAGGATCTTGCGGCCCTGGGCTTCGAGAGCCTGGGCGCGTGCCAGGACGGCGTAGGCGCCTTCGGCCTGGAGGGATGCGACTCGGTCTGTAAACATGGGCTGCTCCTTGTAATCATTTCTGAACTGATGTAGCTAAACGTAATCAGGAAATCTCGATTTGGGTTGCCATACCATCGCAGTACAGGTTAGAAATCCTTTTTGGTGGGGTGGATGGGAATTTCCCGGACATTATAAGGCGTAACCTGGTAAACGAAGTAGTTCAGCCAGTTGGCGAAAAGCAGGTTGGCATGGCCGCGCCAGCGCACCAGCGGCGGCTGGGACGGGTCGTCGCCGGGAAATAGTTGGCCGGGACGCGGATGGGCAGGCCCTTGCCGGTGTCACGGTCGTATTCGCCTTTGAGCGTGAGCGGGTCGTATTCCGAGTGGCCGGTGACGAAGGTGTGCCGCCCGTCCCGTGAGGCGACGATGTAGATGCCGGCCTCGTCCGATTCGGCCAGGATCTGCAGGTCGGGGACGCGTTCGATATCGGCGCGGCGGATCTCGGTGTGGCGCGAGTGCGGGGCCAGGAAGACGTCGTCGAAGCCGCGCATCAGTTTGTGGTAGCGGTCGAGCACGCGGTGTGGGAAGACCCCGAACATCTTGTCCGGCAGGGTGTATTTTGGGATGCCGTAGCGGTGATAAAGCCCGGCCTGCGCGCCCCAGCAAATATACAGCATGGAAAAGACGTTGGTCTCGGCCCAATCCATGAATGCCGGTCAGTTCCGGCCAGTAATCCACTTCTTCGAAAGGCAGGAGTTCCACCGGCGCGCCGGTGATGATCAGACCGTCGAATTTCCGGCGGCGCACCTGGGCGAAGGATTTGTAATGGGTGATCAGGTGTTCGGCGGAGACGTTCTTGGACTCGTGGCTGGCGGTGTGGAGCAGGGTCACCTCCACCTGCAGCGGGGAGTTGCCGAGCAGGCGCAGGAGCTGGGTCTCGGTGGCGATCTTGGTGGGCATCAGGTTCAGGATGGCGACGCGCAGCGGACGGATATCCTGGTGGCGGGCGCGTTCCTCGCCCATGACGAAGATGTTTTCGCTTTCGAGGGTGCGGCGGGCGGGCAGGGTTTCGGGGATTCTGACGGGCATGGGAACTCCTATCAGGATCAGACAGATAGAATGGTAATGCGTGATAAGGTATCAGGAATCGAAGGCATCAGCTGATTGCATTGGATCTTTCAGGCTTGAAGGGCCTGGTCGAGGTCCCACAGGATATCGTCGATATCTTCGATGCCGATGCTCAGGCGGACGAAGTCCGGGGTCACGCCGGCGGACTCTTGTTGCTCCTCGGTCAGCTGGCTGTGGGTGGTGGTGGCGGGGTGGATGGCCAGGCTCTTGGCATCCCCCACATTGGCCAGGTGGCTGAAAAGCTGCAGGCTTTCGATGAAACGTTTGCCGGCTTCCAGGCCGCCTTTGACGCCGAAGCCCAGGATCGCGCCGGGACCCTTGGGCAGGTATTTCTTGGCCAGTTCATAATCGGGATGGCTCTTCAGGCCGGGGTATTTGACCCAACTGACTTTCGGGTGCTTCTCCAGGAATTCGGCCACTGCCTGGGCGTTCTGGACGTGGCGTTCCATGCGCAGGCTGAGCGTCTCGATGCCCTGGATGGTCTGCCAGCTATTGAAGGGGCTCTGGCAGGCGCCGATATCACGCAGGACCTGGACACGCGCCTTGGTGATGAAAGGCGGCAGCCCGGCGCCGAGCAGGTCGGCATAGACCAGGCCGTGATAGGATGGATCGGGCGTGGTGAAGTTGGGGAAGCGGCCGCTGGTCCAGTCGAAGTTGCCGCCATCCACGATGACGCCGCCGATGGTGGTGCCGTGCCCGCCGATGAACTTGGTGGTGGAATGGGTGATGATATTTGCGCCGAATTCGAAGGGCCGGCACAGGTAGGGCGTGGCAAAGGTGTTGTCGATCACCAGGGGGATGTTGTGCTTCTTGGCAATCGCGGCCACTTCCTCGAAGGGGAAAACGGAGATATCCGGGTTGCCGAGCGTTTCGCCGTAGATGATCTTGGTATTCGGGCGGATGGCCTTTTCGAAGTTCTTGCGGGTCGGCCGGGATCGACGAAGGTGACCTCGATGCCCAGGCGCGGGAAGGTGTAGTTGAACTGGTTATAGGTGCCGCCATACAGGCGGCTGCTGCTGACGATATGGTCGCCGGCCGCGCACAGGGTCAGGACGACCAGGGTCTGGGCGGCATGGCCCGAGCTGGCTGCCAGGGCGCCCACACCGCCTTCCAGGTCGGCCAGGCGCTGCTCGAGCACATCGGTGGTGGGGTTCATGATGCGGGTGTAGATGTTGCCCAGTTCCTTCAGGGCAAACAGGTTGGCGGCATGTTCGGTGTTCTTGAACTGGTAGCTGGTGGTCTGGTAGATCGGGACGGCGCGGCTGCCGGTGGTGGGATCGGGGACCTGGCCGGCGTGCAACTGGCGGGTGGCAAAACCGAACTTGCGGGTGGGGATGGACATGGCGTTCTGCTCCTTTTTCAATGACGCTTCCGAAGTCTCAGAGATTGTCGAATAAGTCGAAATTCGCCGCAGATGAACACAGATGAAAGGGATGCAAACGGATTTAAGAACCTTGTTTGGCGAGTTTTATCCAAGAA
>CAWHNM010000010.1:0-9683 GCA_963830665.1 uncultured Chloroflexia bacterium | reverse complement strand
GAGAGGCCAACGTGGCTGTCTCGCTTGCCAACTACGGCGAATCGGTTGAGTTCATTACCCGCCTGCCCAACAACGAATTAGGCGACGCCTGTCTGGCCGAGTTGCGCAGCCACGGTCTGGAAACGGGCCACATTTTCCGCGGCGGCGAGCGGCTGGGGATCTACTTCCTCGAAAGCGGTGCCGCCCAGCGCGCCAGCAAAGTCATCTACGACCGGGCTGGCTCCGCCTTTGCCACCATCCAACCAGGCATGGTGGATTGGAAGGCCGTCTTTGCCGAGGCCGACTGGTTCCATTGGACGGGGATCACTCCGGCTGTCTCGCAGGGCGCCGCCGTGGCCTGTTCGCCGAAGCCATCCTCGCCGCCGCGAGATGGGCGTGACCGTCTCGTGCGACCTGAACTACCGCGCCAAGTTGTGGAAGTGGGGCAAGCAGCCGGCGAGGTGATGAGTAAGCTGGTCGGCGCATGCGACGTGGCCATCGGCAACGAGGAAGACGCCGAAAAGGTTTTTGGCATGCATGCCCCAACAAGCGATCACTGCGGGCAAGGTCGAAGCTCACTACTACCGTTGTGTCTGCGAAGCCTGGCGGAGCACTTCCCATCCCTGAAAACGGTCGCAATCACTCTGCGCGGCTCGATCTCGGCCAGCCACAACACCTGGTCCGCCGTGCTTTGGTCGAACGGCGGGTGCCTATCCGCTCCCACATATGATATCGTGCCGATCGTCGATCGCGTCAGCAGCGGCAGATTCGTTTATGGGCGGCCTGATTTACGGTCTGCGCCAATACAACGACCCGCAAAAGGCGCTCGATTTTGCTGTCGCGGCCTCCTGCCTAAACACTCCATCCCCGGCGACTTCAACCTGTCAGCACCGCCGAAGTCGAGACCCTGATGGCCGGCGACGCTTCCGGACGGGTGTCCCGCTAACAACTGAATATGCGGCTGGTCACTTTTCGAAACCAGGGCAAGGTCCGTCTCGGGATACAGGTCAATCGCTCCGGCAGATCATCTCTGCTCGACCTGAACAAAGTACAGCCTGACCTGCCCCCTGATCTTCTACTCTTTTTTAAAACCGGGGCTGCCGGGTTGGACCAGGCTCGTGAAGCTTTGGCCTCGGCAGGTGATGCGTGCTGGATCCCTGAAAGTGAAGCGACCATCCTGGCACCATTGCCGCACCCGGGCAAGATTCTGTGCGTGGGACACAACTACAAAGGCCACCTTGGTATCGGGCACGCAGAGGAACTGCCCGAATATCCGAATTTTTTCATCAAGACCACCAACTCCATCACCAGGCCTGGTCAGCCCATCATTATTCCAGAAGTAAGCGCACAAGTGGATCATGAAGGCGAATTGATGATCGTGATCGGCCGAATGGCACGGCGGGTATCCGAACGCGATGCCCTGGCATACGTGGCTGGCTACACAATACTCAACGATGTGAGCGCCCACGATTACCAGAAACGTTCCAGTCAGTGGCTGCTGGGTAAATCCTTCGATACCTTCGGACCGATGGGGCCGGCGCTGGTCACGAGAGATGAGATCACCGATCCGCACTGCCTCGATTTGGAACTGACCGTCAATGGCTCACTCAAACAAAAGGCCAATACACGTGATTTGATCTTCAGTGTCCCATTCCTGGTCTCCTACTTGACCATGGTGATGACGCTCGAGCCAGGTGACGTCATGCCGCTGCGCACCCCGGCCAAACTGCCGGAGGCCGCCAATCCCCAGCGATATCTGGAGGCAGGGGATGTTGTTCGAATAACGATCGATAAGCTTGGCACACTGGAGAATCCGATTTGCCCGGAATTAGTCAAACATTGAGAAAAAAATAGGAGAAAATACTATGAAATACCATTCCCTCTTTAACTGCTCATAGAGTACTAAACCTGCTGCCCGATCAACCCATGCAGCCTGCTTGACTTTGCCTTGCTTAGACTGGCTGCTGGCGAGACTTATAGCGCGAAGCCTCAGGACGAGATCCTGGCCGTTATTCTGGGCGGCAAGGCCAGCTTTGAGATCAACGGTCAACGTTTTGAGAAAGTCGGTGGACGCCCGAACGTGTTTTCCGGTAAGCCACATTCGATTTACATACCGGCCGGAGCAAAATTCAGCATCCAGGCAGAGAGTATCGTCGAAATTGCCCTTCCGAGTGCTCCCAGTGATGAGGCCAGTATCCAACCCTACGTCATCACTCCCAGCCAGGTTGCCAATGGGATTTGGGGCGCGGCCAACTTCAAGCGTTATTTCCACCAAATTTTGACCCTGGCTGCCCAACCCGAGCTGCCCGCCCGGCGGCTGATCGTTGGCGAAACCTTTACTCCCAGTGGCAACTGGAGTACATATCCGCCCCACAAACACCAGGTCGACGATTTGCCCCGCCAGGCCTACCATGAAGAGATGTACTATTTTTAAAGTCAATCCCAGCGAAGGCTTTGGTATCTGCCATTTCTACAACGAGGAAGGCGAGGAAGAGAACTTTACTGTCCGCGATAACAGCATCCATATGATGCCGCGTGGGTACCACACAGTTGTCTCGGCGCCTGGCTATACCACATACTATCTGTGGTTCCTGGCTGGCAACCGGCACGTCCAGGCGACCGTAGATGACCCGAGCCTGGGCTGGGTCGGGAAGACAGTGCCAATTTTAAAGGAATTAGGATACTAATGAAAAGGGACCGTATAGATTTGAAAACTCATCGGGTCTGGAACATAAAAAGATGATTCTCGAATTGTTCAAACTCACCGGAAAAGTTGCCCTCGTCACCGGCGCAGGGCGTGGATTGGGTCAAGCGATGGCAATTGCCCTGGCCGAGGCCGGAGCGGACGTGGCTGGGCTGGATGTCATCCTCCTGGATGAGACCGGCACCAAAGTTCGGGCGCTCGGACGCCGCTTTCTGCCCGTCAGCGTAAACCTCCTCGAAGCGCACGCGGATGAGCTGAAAAAGGTGGTAGACCATGTGGTTGCCGGATTAGGCAGTCTGGATATTCTGGTCAACAACGCTGGTATCATCCGCCGCGCCCCTGTGCTGGAATTCAACGAAAAAGACTGGGATGATGTGCTCCAAATCAACCTGAAGGTTGTTTTTCTGCTATCCCAGGCCGCAGGTCGCGTAATGGTGAAGCAGGGCAAAGGCAAAATTATCAACATCGCTTCGATGCTTTCCTTCCAGGGCGGAATTCGGGTTCCATCCTATACCGCCTCAAAAAGCGGTGTGGCGGGCATCACGCGTCTGATGGCCAATGAATTGGCCGCCAGAGGAGCTCAATATCAACGCGATCGCCCCCGGTTATATGGCTACCGAAAATACCGCCCCACTACGAGCCGACGCTGACCGCGCCCCGGCCATCCTCGATCGCATCCCTGCCGGGCGTTGGGGTGAACCCGCCGACCTGATGGGTGCCGTTGTTTTCCTGGCCTCGGCAGCATCCGATTACATGAATGGCGCGATCATCCCGATTGATGGCGGATGGCTGACGCGCTAGAACATAAGCATGTTATTCAGCGCGCCTTCGCTTATAATTCCCCAACCTTATTTACCCCCTAACAGAACTGCTCCCACAACCGTACCACTGCAGGATACTTTTCCCGGCAGTGGTAGCCGATTTTCATAATTCATGTTGAATCGATAAAAGCCCGAACTCGTCTAAAGTCTTGGGAGAAGTCATGATTGGTTTGACTTTACTTCCCCAAGGTTTCTTTTTGCCCCGCTCAACCGGCCGCAGTCTGGCTCTCGTCCTGTATGGGCGAGTTGACATCGTTAGCTATGTTTCGACGGTAAACGAGATTAATTTCCTGTTGAAACCATAAGGCGGCTCAAATGAAAAACCTGCTGCAAGTTTATGGAAAAGTCCTGGCACTCCTGCTGACTATGTTGGTTGGTGCATTCCTACCACAGTTCCATACATTCTCGTTCCTGATCCAATACTTATTGATGGCAATGTTATTTTTTGCCTTCCTGGATATCGATTTCCAGCCGCATTCTTTCCAGAAAGGTGTACTCTGGGTGTTTCTGGCCAACCTGACGATCGCGTTTATAGGTTACTGGGTCTTCTCCTTCTTCGACCGTAACCTTGCACTGGCGGCTTTCATCACCGGGATCGCGCCGACGGCCATTTCATCACCGGTAATTATCAGTTTTATCGAAGGGAAGGTCGAATATGTTGTCGGATCCGTCCTTCTCACAAATTTGTTGATGGCCATAGTGGTGCCTTTGACATTACCATTCCTGCTCGGTACCGCGGCGAGGGTATCGGTTTGGGAAGTGCTGCAGCCAGTGCTGATCACGATGTTCGTCCCGCTGATCCTGGCGCGGCTGGTTTTGCTGTTCCCTCCGAGCACTCGAGCGATCATCTGGAAGGGCAAACGTTTCTCCTTTCCACTCTGGCTGCTGAACCTTTTCATTATTTGTGCCAAGGCGGTAGACTTTTTACGGAATGGATCGACAGGATCAACCAGTCTCCTCATGGAAATCGCACTAGTCTCCCTGTGCATCTGTATCATCAATTTCGCCCTGGGTGCGTTGATCGGAGGGCGTGAATACTGGCAGGAATCAAGCCAGGCGCTGGGGCAGAAAAACAACTCTTTCGTCATATGGATTGCGATGACATTTATTAACCCACTGGTAGCAATGGGACCTACTTTTTACGTTTTGTACCATAATCTTTACAATTCCTTTCAGATCTACCTCTTCGAAAAACGCAATCAGCATAAAATAAAAAACTTGGAATGAAAAAAGCAAACGTTGGCATGCTGAGACTTGGTGTATTAGGTCGGCATGCTGGCGCTCAATAGGGAACGCAACGGTTTTTACCTGGCCGGTGAGGATGTGGATATCGAAAAAAGGCTTGGAAATTTTAAAGGCACAGCGCGGCTGTGCCTTGATTTTTTGAATTTTTTTATTTACTCTGTAAGGATAAATCCAGCTGGAATAACAGCCCATTTTGCGACGGATCGGTCAGCAGGAGGCCTTGCTCCGTCTGATTGTAGGGCAGCTGCAGTTCTTCCAGCCTGCCCAGGAATGCCTGCCAGGCCTGCAGGTTGGGAAAAGTGAATGAGATATATTCCAGACCAAGGGCGTCAGAGGGAGGGGGCGGGGCGCCCTCACCCTGCCAGGTGTTGAAGCCGATATGGTGGTGATAGCCTTCCCGCCGAGACCATGCCCATTTGGAAGCTCCGCGCCATTCCCATATCATCGAAGCCCAGCAGGTCGTGATAAAAATGGCGCGCTTTATCAAGGTTGGAGACGAACAAGTGGAAATGCCCGATGCGTGTTCCGGGTGGTACTGGCCCATCCAGGACAGCCTGCCCATCCAGGTGGGAGAAGAGTTCCTCGAGATCGAGTGGTTCGCGCCCATCACTGGGCCGCCCGTCTGTATGGCGGGCAATGAATTCCCCATTTTCGAAGGTGAAGATCCCGTCCTCGGGTGATTCGCAATAGAGCTCGATGGTGTTGCCTTCCGGGTCATCCAGGTAGGTGGTTTTGGTCATTAAATGATCGGTCGGGGAATTGGGCCAGTGCAGGCTGAAAAGGCGGGCAATGGCAACTGCCAGTTCCCGCCGGTTGGGAAAGAGGATGGCGAAGTGGTAGATACCGGTAACCCCGTGATAACGCCGGCCGGCTTGAATCTCTACCATTCGCAGCATATCACGTCCATCCAGCCCCAGTCCTGCTTTCGCTTCACCCCGCCAGTTCAAACGCAAGCCTACGACTTGCTGGTAAAAGGCAATTTGGCGCTCAAGATTGGAGACTTTTAGCTGGACATAACCCGGTTTTGTCTGGGGGTCGATCCGCTGCGGAGCAATCGCGATAGGTTTTAGAAGCATAGTTGCATATTCTACCATTTCTACTTAAATTGTCAAAATTCAACCTAGTACCATTGGGGCTGGGTACAATTGTTGACAATTGTTATCCTAATTATTATAATAACTAATCGAATATTGCAAATTAATAAGGAGTTACACGAAACGCTTTTTTTCAGAGGATAGCCTTGGTCTTGGCTTGAATAGCCTGGTAATGGAACCCCAAAAACCAGCACGGAGGATAAGGACATGAACAAAAAATCAATTATTTCAACTTTCCGATTGTTTGCATTGTTTGTTTTGGTTGCACTGACCGCCTGCAGTTACTTCCAGATTCCCGGAGGCCAGGGTAGTCCTCAGGCGCAGGCCACGCCGGTTGTGCCTGTCACGGGGGAGAATCCGTCCGTATACGGTCAATGACCAGGAATCTGATGGGACATCCGTCATCGTCGCAGATGCCTTCAGCCAGGGTCCGGGTTGGATGGTGATCCATAACCAGGTGAACGGGAGCCGTGGGACCAGCGATTGGTGAAACTCAACTCAATACGGGTGACAATAAAAATATTGTCGTAAAAATCGATCCTGCTCAGGCAACGGCTGTGATGTATGCCATGTTGCATGAAGATGCCGGGACCGTAGGGAAATATGAATTCCCTGGGCCGGATGTTCCTGTAATGTTCAACGGTGAACATGCTTTCACCTGCCTTTAAAGCCACCCTCCAGTCCGCGGCGGCGAATACACCAACGCCAGAGCGCGGGCAATATGGCCATGACGACTCCATCTGCGGGAAGTGCAGCCCGTTGGTAAAAGTTTCAGATCAGGCATTGACCGGCGGCGCAGTCACGGTGGATGATGTTGTCAGTTCGGGTCCAGGCTGGGTCGTCATTTACACCACGGATGCATATGGGACAACCGGACCAGCCCATCGGTCATGCAGCCGTAAAGGATGGGGACAACCAGATGGTGATGGTGCCGGTGGATCCAACCAAAGCCCAGGGCACCCTGTATGCCCAACTCCATGCGGATGGTGGAACAATTGGAACATTCGAATACCCGGGACGCAGACGCGCCTGTCATGGTGGGAGTGCAGATGATCGCCAGCACATTCAAGATCATCAACGGGCAATCAGCCGCCGCACCTGCCGGGCCTGCCACACCTGCCGTCCTTCAACCTTCCATCACCGTCTCAGACCAGGATGTCCAGAATGGAACGGTTACCGTTCAGCAGGTCGTCAGCAATGGAAATTGGTGGCTGGTTATCCACAGACAGAATCCAGATGGAACGATGGGTGAATATATCGGAGAAACACTGATCAAGAATGGGATCAATACCAATGTGGTCGTCAAGATTAATATGAAACTGGCCACACCGGTCCTCTATGCCATGTTGCACGAAGATCATGACCCCATCGGCGTTTTGGAATTTCCCGGTCCGGATGTCCCGGTCATGGTTAATGGGCAAATGATCGCTCCGTCATTTAATGTGACGGGACTTGCTCAAGATGTCACCATAAACATTCAGAAAGTCTCAGATACGGTTTCTTTCCTGACCGATGGGCAGGGGAAAAGCCTGTATATTTCCTTAAGGACACTCCTGGCAAGAGTAACTGCACCGGAGATTGCCTGACGGTTTGGAAGCCCCTGCTGGTCAACGGGAGAGTCCTTCCGGGCAGCGGAGTTGTACAAGCCAACCTGGGTGTCATTTCGCTTCCAAACGGAACCCACCAGGTCACTTACCTGGGAGCGCCTCTTTACACGTATTACAAAGATGTTAATCCCGGAGACACCAATGGGCAGGGGATAGCCGGGGTGTGGTTCCTGGTAACTCCCTGAGATACCGGGTTAGGATTAACTATCGATCAATTAGTGATCGAAAAGGGTGAGAGGCGCATAGTCATGTCCAGTCTGATTGGTCAATCGCTCGGGCGCTACCAGATCCTCGAGCAGCTTGGCGAAGGGGGCATGGCAACGGTGTACAAGGCCTATGACACGCGCCTGGAACGCTTTGTTGCCATCAAGGTCATCCGCACCGACCAGTTCGCCCCAAGCATGCTCGCAGAGATGCTGAAACGCTTCGAGCGTGAGGCCAAGGCCCTGGCGCAGTTATCGCATCCGAATATCGTTCACGTGCACGACTATGGGGAGTATGAAGGCGCACCCTACCTCGTCATGGAATATCTGCCCTGCGGGACCCTGAAACAGGGACCCGCATGCGCCCATGCCCTGGCAGCAGGCCCTGCACATCCTGCTGCCGATCGCCCAGGCGCTGGCGTATGCCCACGAGCATAATATTATCCATCGCGATATCAAACCCGGCAATATCCTGCTGACCGAGAATGGTCTGCCGATGCTTTCGGATTTCGGCATCGCCAAGATCCTGGGAAGTAACGAAGCCGGCACGCTCACCGGCACCGGCATGAGCATCGGCACACCCGAATACATGGCTCCCGAGCAATGGACCGGCCAGGCCGGCCCGCAGATCGGACATCTATTCACTTGGCGTGGTGCTCTATGAACTGGTGACCGGGCGCAAGCCCTACACTGCCGACACACCCGTGGGCATCATGCTAAAACAGGTCAAAGAGCCGCTGCCTCGCCCCAGCCAGTTCGTGCCGGATCTGCCTGAAGGAATGGAAAATGTGCTCCTCAAGGCGCTGGAGACACAGCCGGAAGACCGCTACCAGAGTATGAACGATTTTACGGCGGCGCTGGAGAGCCTCACCGGTGAACAAACACTTGCGGCAGGGGTGAAAGTGGGTGGTATCCAGTCAAACAAAACGGTGTTGGCAGCCGGCAGTCTTGGGATGGAAGCAGGTCGGTCAGCGGAGATTGCAAGCGGCGGAAGCAATCCCGCGATCAGGGCAATTCCGGAAATTCCAATGCCCCCTGAAGAACACCCCCGGACAACCATTCGGTGGGGACGCTGGATTCCCATCGCCGTGTTGGTTGTGGTATTGTGTATCGGTGGTGTTGCAGGAGGAAGCATGCTCCTAAAGAACCTGCAGGGGAACCGCCCGTTGGCAAGCGCGGCGGCCCCAAGGGCCACGCCAACATTAACGACCGATCCCAACGAGTTGGTCCCAACCTGGACAAGCACGCCGCCCTCACCACTTGCCCCAACAACGGCAAATTTATCGACCCCGACCCCTGACCTTACACTGGCGCCAGTTGCCACGGAGGTCAAAGTTTTGTGGGATATTTCGCATGGACCCCGGACAAGTGAGGATGGTTCTTTATACACTCCGGATGGCATGTATAAATCGTTGGCGCAGACTCTCGGTAACCAAAAATTTGTGATTACAAGCGGCGATCTGACCAATCTCAATTCGTATGACATTTTAGTGTTGTCGGCAACATCTTCTTCCAAAACGCCGTATACAAGTGCTGAAGCAGACAAAATTGAGCAATTTGTCCGGGTGTCCGGTCATGGTCTTTTGATCCTGAGTGATATCCCCGGCTTTGAAAATCTTTCTGATATTGTTAGCCGCAGATTTTCCATTGGTTTGGGGGAATTAACCTCGGATGGTCCGGTCAGCTATTCGAATGAACCTTTTTTCACTGGCGTGACTTCAATTAAGTTTTTATTTGGAGGCGGCGTATTCCAGGTCGCGTCGCCCAGTCAAACTGCCGCCACGGATAACGACGGGAATTCCATGATAGCATTCTGTGAATGTGATGCAGGCAGGGTAATGGCTATTTCCGATGCCAATCTTTGGGACAATCGCGGCCTAAATCAAGCCGATAACCAGGTTTGCATCAAACGTTTTCCTCTGGCTGGCAAAATCATCCCAATAAGATTGCCAATTACACTGCCTGGCGGAACTCGCGCACAGCTTGGCTTGGGAAGCGTAAGACCTGGACTTCCTGGGCGTAGTGGGGTA
>CAWHNM010000009.1:0-17699 GCA_963830665.1 uncultured Chloroflexia bacterium | reverse complement strand
TCATTTAATGACCAAAACCACCTACCTGGATGACCCGGAAGGTAACACCATCGAGTTCTATTGCGAATTACCCTGAGGACGGGATCTTCACTTTTGAAATGGGGAACCCATTGCCCGCCATACAGACGGGCGGCCCAGTGATGGGCGCGACCACTCGATCTGAGGAACTTTTCTCCCACCTGGATCGGCAGGCTGTCCTGGATGGGCATTACCACCCGGAACACGCATCGGGCATTTCCACTTGTTCGTCTCCAACCTTGAAAACTTGCACCATTTCTATCACGACCTGCTCGGCTTCGATGATATGGGAATGGCGCGCAGCTTCCAAATGGGCATGGTCTCGGCGGGAGGCTATCATCACCATATCGGCTTCAACACCTGGCAAGGTGAGGGCGCCCCGCCCCCTCCCTCTGACGCCCTTGGTCTGGAATATATCTCATTCACTTTTCCCAACCTGCAGGCCTGGCAGGCAGTTCCTGGGCAGGCTGGAAGAACTGCAGCTGCCCTACAATCAGACGGAGCAAGGCCTCCTGCTGACCGATCCGTCGCAAAATGGGCTGTTATTCCAGCTGGATTTACTCCTTACAGAGTAAATAAAAAAATTCAAAAAATCAAGGCACAGCCGCGCTGTGCCTTTAAAATTTCCAAGCCTTTTTTCGATATCCACATCCTCACCGGCCAGGTAAAAACCGTTGCGTTCCCTTTTGAGCGCCAGCATGCGACCTAATACACCAAGTCACAGCGTGCCAACGTTTGCTTTTTTCATTCCAAGTTTTTTATTTTATGCTGATTGCGTTTTTCGAAGAGGTAGATCTGAAAGGAATTGTAAAGGTTATGGTACAAAACGTAAAAAGTAGGTCCCATCGCCACCAGTGGGTTAATAAATGTCAGCGCGATCCATATGACGAAAGAGTTGTTCTTCTGCCCCAGCGCCTGGCTTGATTCCTGCCAGTATTCACGCCCTCCGATCAACGCGCCCAGAGCGAAATTGATGATACAGATGCACAGGGAGACCAGCGCAATTTCCATAAGGAGCCTGGTTGAACCTGCCGATCCATTCCGTAAAAAATCCACCGCCTTGGCGCAAACGATGAAAAGGTTCAACAGCCAGAGTGGAAAGGAGAAACGTTTGCCCTTCCGGATGACGCCCGGGTGCTCGGCGGGAACAGCAACACCAGCCGCGCCAGGATCAGCGGCACGAACATCGTGATCAGCACCGGCTGCAGCACTTCCCAAACCGATACCCTCGCCGCGGTGCCGAGCAGGAATGGCAAGGTCAAAGGCACCACCAGCGCCATCGAACAAATTGGTGAGAAGGCACCGATCCGACCACATATTCGACCTTCCCTTCGATAAAACTGATGATCACCGGCGAGGAAATGGCCGTCGGCGCGATCCCGGTGATGAAAGCCGCCAGTGCAAGGCTGTGGTCGAAGAATGAGAAGACCCAGTAACCCATGAACGCGATCGTCAGGTTGGCCAGCAACACCCAGAGTACACCTTTCTGGAAAGAATGCGGCTGGAAATCGATATCCAGGAAGGCAAAAAACAACATCGCCATCAATAGGTACTGGATCAGGAACGAGAAGGTATGGAACTGTGGAAGGAATGCTCCAACCAACATAGTCAGCAGCAGTGCCAGGACTTTGCCGTAAACTTGCAGCAGATTTTTCATCTGTGCCACCTTATGGTTTCAACCGGCAATGAATCTCGTTTACCGTCGAAACATAGCTAACGATGTCAACTCGCCCATACAGGACGAGAGCCAGACTGCGGCCGGTTGCGTGGGGCAAAAAGAAACCTTGTGGAAGTAAGTCAAACCAACATGCTTCTCCCAAGACTTTCGACGAGTTGGGCTTTTATCCATTCAACAGGAATTTGAAAATCGCCTACCACTGCCGGGATAAGTATCCTGCAGTGGTACGGTTGTGGGAGCAGTTTTATCAGGGGGTAAATAAGGTTGGGGAATTATAAGCGAAGGCGCGCTGAATAACATGCTTATGTTCTAGCGCGTCAGCCAGCCGCCATCGACCGGGACGATCGCGCCATTCATGTAATCGGATGCGGCGGAGGCCAGGAAAACGACTGCGCCCATCAGGTCGGCGGGTTCGCCCCAGCGCCCGGCGGGGATGCGATCGAGGATGGCCGGGGCGCGGTCGGCGTCGGCGCGCAGGGGGGCGGTGTTGTCGGTCGCCATATAGCCGGGGGCGATCGCGTTGACATTGAGCCCTTGGCGGCCAGTTCATTGGCCATCAGGCGGGTGATGCCCGCCACACCGCTTTTCGAGGCGGTATAGGATGGAACCCGAATTCCGCCCTGGAAGGAAAGCATCGAGGCGATGTTGATGATTTTGCCTCTGCCCTGCGCCACCATCACCCGTCCGGCGGCCTGCGAGAGCAGGAAAACAGCCTTCAGGTTGATTTGGAGCACATCATCCCAGTCTTTTTCGCTGAATTCCAGCACCGGGGCACGGCGGATGATACCAGCGTTGTTGACCAGGATATCCAGGCTGCCTAATCCGGCAACCACCTGGTCAACCACCTTCGCCAGCATCATCCGCGTGCGCTTCGAGCAGGTTGGCGCTGACGGGCAGGAAGCGCCGTCCGAGCGCCTGCACTCTGGCGGCGGTCTCATCCAGGGGGATGACATCCAGCCCGGCCACGTCGGCTCCGGCTTCTGCCAGGGCAATTGCCATCGCTTGACCCAATCCACGCCCTGCGCCGGTGACGAGGGCAACTTTTCCGTCGAGTTTGAATAAGTCGAGAATCATCGTTTTTATAGCTTCCAGACCCTGCAGAGTTTTCAAATCCTGTACGGGTTCCTTGTTCATTAATGTCCGAATTCTTTCAACATCGCCACCGTCTTGCCGACCCAGCCCAAGCTCGGGTCATCGACGGTCGCCTGGACGCGCTGGTTGCCCGCCAGGAACCACAGGTAGTAGGTGGTGTAGCCCGGCGCAGAGACGACGGTGTGGTAGCCGCGCGGCATCATGTGGATGCTGTTGTCGCGGACGGTGAAGTTTTCTTCCTCGCCTTCCTCGTTGTAGTAATGGCAGATGCCAAAGCCATCGCCGGGATTGACTTTGAAATAGTACATCTCCTCGTGGTAGGCCTGGCGCGGCAGATCGTCGACCTGGTGTTTGTGGGGCGGATAGGTGCTCCAGTTGCCGCTGGGAGTGAAGGTCTCGCCGACGATCAGCCGCCGGGCGGGCAGTTCGGGCTGGGCAGCCAGGGTCAAAATCTGGTGGAAATAACGCTTGAAGTTGGCCGCGCCCCAGACCCCATTGGCGACCTGGCTGGGGGCGATGACGTAGGGCTGGATACTGGTCTCATCGCTGGGAGCGCTGGGCAGGGCAATTTCGACGATACTCTCTGCCTGGATGCTGATATTTCGCCCCGGCCGGGATGTAAACCGAATGTGGTTTGCCGGAAAACACGTTCGGGCGTCCGCCGACTTTCTCAAAACGCTGACCGTTGATCTCAAAGGTGGCCTTGCCGCCCAGAATAACGGCCAGGATCTCGCGTCCGAGGCTTCGGCGCTATAAGTCTCGCCAGCAGCCAGTTTAAGCAAGGCAAAGTCAAGCAGGCTGCATGGGTTGATCGGCAGGAGTGTTGAGACCCTGATTAGCAGTTAAGAGGGAATGGTATTTCATAGTATTTTCTCCTATTTTTTTCTCAATGTTTGACTAATTCTGGGCAAACCGGATTCTCCAGTGTGCCAAGCTTATCGATCGTTATTCGAACAACATCCCCTGCCTCCAGATATCGCTGGGGATTGGCGGCCTCCGGCAGTTTGGCCGGGGTGCCAGTGGCAATCACGTCACCTGGCTCGAGCGTCATCACCATGGTCAAGTAGGAGACCAGGAATGGGACACTGAAGATCAAATCACGTGTATTGGCCTTTTGTTTGAGTAAGCCATTGACGGTCAGTTCCAAATCGAGGCAGTGCGGATCGGTGATCTCATCTCTCGTGACCAGCGCCGGCCCCATCGGTCCGAAGGTATCGAAGGATTTACCCAGCAGCCACTGACTGGAACGTTTCTGGTAATCGCGGGCGCTCACATCGTTGAATATTGTGTAGCCAGCCACGTATGCCAGGGCATCGTGTTCGGATACCCGCCGTGCCATTCGGCCGATCACGATCATCAATTCGCCTTCATGATCCACTTGTGCGCTTACTTCTGGAATAATGATGGGCTGACCAGGCCCGGTGATGGTGTTGGTGGTCTTGATGAAAAAATTCGGATATTCGGGCAGTTCCTCGCGCCCGATACCAAGGTGGCCTTTGTAGTTGTGTCCCACGCACAGAATCTTGCCCGGGTGCGGCAATGGTGCCAGGATGGTCGCTTCACTTTCAGGGATCCAGCACGCATCACCTGCCGAGGCCAAAGCTTCACGAGCCTGGTCCAACCCGGCAGCCCCGGTTTTTAAAAAGAGTAGAAGATCAGGGGGCAGGTCAGGCTGTACTTTGTTCAGGTCGAGCAGAGATGATCTGCCGGAGCGATTGACCTGTATCCCGAGACGGACCTTGCCCTGGTTTCGAAAAGTGACCAGCCGCATATTCAGTTGTTAGCGGGACACCCGTCCCGAAGCATCCCCAGCCATCAGGGTCTCGACTTCTGCCGCGCTGACAGAATTGAAGTCGCCGGGGATGGTGTGTTTAAGGCAGGCGGCGGCGGCAGCAAAATCGAGCGCCTTTTGCGGGTCGTTGAATTTGCGCAAAGCGTAAATGAGACCGCCCATGAACGCGTCGCCGCCGCCAACGCGGTCAATGATGGGCAGGATATCGTATGTGGGAGCGGTATAGAACCCGCCGTTCGACCAAAGAATGCCTGACCAGGTGTTGTGGCTGGCCGAGAGCGAACCGCGCAGAGTGATGGAGACGGTTTTGAGCGATGGGAAGCGCTCCGCCAGAGCTTCGCAGACAAAACGGTAGGAATGAGCTTCGACCTTGCCGGCAGTGATTTCGCTTGTTGGAGCTCGCATGCCAAAAACCTTTTCGGCGTCCTCCTCGTTGCCGATCGCCAGGTCGCATAAACCAACCAGCTCACCCATCACCTCTCCGGCTGCCTTGCCCCATTTCCATAATTTGGCGCGGTAGTTCAGATCGCACGAGACGGTAACGCCCATCTCGCGTGCGGCGAGGATGGCTTCGCGACACGCCTCGGCAGCGCCCTGCGAGACAGCCGGAGTAATACCTGTCCAATGGAACCAGTCGGCCTCGGCAAAGATGGCCTTCCAATCGAGCATACCTGGTTGGATGGTGGCAAATCCTGACCCGGCCCGGTCATAGATGACTTTGCTGGCGCGCTGGGCGGCACCGCTTTCGAGGAAGTAGATACCCAGGCGCTCCCCGCCGCGCAAAATGTGGCCCGTTTCCAGACCGTGGCTGCGCAACTCGGCCAGACAGGCGTCGCCTAATTCGTTGTTGGGCAGGCGGGTAATGAACTCAACCGATTCGCCGTAGTTGGCAAGCGAGACAGCCACGTTGGCCTCTCCGCCGCCGAAGCTGGCTCCAAAACAACGGGTCTGAGTGAAGCGTTGAAAGCCCGGTGATGCCAGGCGAAGCATGATTTCGCCAAAAGTGACGATCTTTTTCATTGGAGCTCCAGAATTTGTCGTACTCTTGGATGGGCTAAGGACGGATTTTTGCGTCCACGGAAGCATCCATGTCGAAAGCTTGACCGATTTGCCCGGTTATTTGGACATGATCAAACCGGATATTGTGGGCATTGCGAAGGAAAAATCCGGCCTGGGACATGCTCGGGATATCGTCAGCCATTTCAGGGTGGTCTGCATCTGCTCCACCAGTTAGCGAGATGGTCACATCGTTGAAGGATATATCTTCCAACGGCATCTCAGCCAGTCCATAGAGGAAACCGGCGGCGATTTTCACATCCACCGCCGAGATATGGCTGAAATGGATGTGCTGGAAAGTGGGTGTACCTTCCTCCACGGGGAGGGCATTTTTATCCGACACGGTCGTGTCGCCGTGCGCACCACAATGATAGTACAGATTTATGGTAAAGGGGCAGAGTACACCATCCATGATCAGATTGCTGGCGCGCACATTCTCCACCGTCCCGCCACGCCCGCGCCGGGATTTGAAGCGGATCCCACGATCGGTGCCAATAAAAATACAATTCGAAATGACCACGTTCTGCACGCCGCCGCTCATCTCGCTGCCGATCACCACGCCGCCGTGCCCGCGTTCGAGAGTGCAGTTGGTGATGGCTATGTCGCGGCAGGAGGCGCGTCGATCTGGATGTTCGTGTTGGGTGCCGGCTTTTATCGTAATGCAATCGTCGCCAACGCTGACGTAGCAGTCTGAGATCCGCACCAGACGACACGAATCGGGGTTGATGCCATCTGTATTGGGCGAATTGGGTGGGTTGATGATGGTCAACCCGCGGATGTTGACGTTTTCGCAGCGCACCGGGTTGACCGTCCAGGCCGGAGAGTTGATAAGTGTGATGCCTTCGATAATTACATTTCGACAATCGGAAAAACCGATCAGACGAGGGCGTGGATAAAGGAGGTTTTTCTTGTTGAATGCGCGCCACCAGGATTCTCCCTGACCATCGATGGTACCGTGCCCGGTGATAGCGATGTTTTTTAATGCATTGCCTGCAATCAGAGGGGCATACGTCAATTGCTCCACTCCCTCCCAGCGATTGGATGTGACCGGGTAATCAGCAGGATCCTGGCTGCCCAGCAGGGTAGCCCCTGCCTCGAGATACAAGGTGACATTGTTGCGCAGATAGATCGTACCGGTAAGATATTGTCCGGCTGAAACGAAGACAGTGCCGCCGCCGCGCTGAATACAGGCATCGATGGCAGCTTGTAAGGCAGTCGTATCGAGGGTCTGGCCGTCCCCGCAAGCGCCAAACAAAAATGGGCTGAAAATAGCCGCCTGGCTGGGCGGATCAGGCTTAAGGTTCATGGTGTTTTCGCTCTTCTCCAGGCTTCTGCCTCCAAAGCTGCCAGAATGAATGGTCCAACACCTTTGAAATCATTGGGAGATGTCTTCTCGCTCACATAATACTCATAAGTACCATCCCGGTAGGGAATGCTTCCCAGCCCTGCTGCGCTGCAAGTCCCTTCAAGGGTGAGAATACCGGATGCGTCCACTTTGATCATGTTTTCGAGCAGCCCGCGATAGGCACGCCCGGCCGCAGAGAGAAAGTCGGAATCCAGAAAACCCATTCGCACGGCTTTTGCAAAGACATAAACCAGCATGGCCGAAACGGATGATTCACGGTAATTGTCCGGGCGATCCAACATATCCACCACCTGATACCACAGCCCAGTGATGGGGTCTTGAAAATGCAGGAGGGCATTAGCGATCCGCACCAATATTTTTACCAGGATTGGATGGCCCGAATGCGTCTCCGGCAGGAAGTCCAGCACGTCGACCAGGGCCATGGCATACCAGCCGATCCCCCGCCCCCAAAAGTTGGGCGAGCAGCCTGTCTTGGGATCTGCCCATTTCTGGCGGCGGCTCTCATCCCAGGCATGGTATAGCAAGCCGGTGTCCGGGTCGCAAGCATGTTCATCCATGAGGGTGAATTGGTGAACAATATCGTCGAAAATGGCGGGCTCATCGAAAATCAATGCATACTGAGCGCTAAACGGTTGGGCCATATAAAGGCCATCCAACCACATCTGCTGCGGATAGATCTTCTTGTGCCAGAAACCCCCGCTTTCCGTGCGTGGTTGCTGGCGGAGTTGGCTTTGGATGAGCTGGATAGCCCGGGCATAGCGTGAGTCACCCGTTTGACGATAGAGGGGAAAGAGCAGCTTTCCCGGGTTGACCTGGTCTAAATTAAACTCGGTGGCACAGTACGTGCGAATGTGTCCGCCTGATGTTATGAAGTGATCCACCCAGGCACGCACTAGCTGGGAATATCGGGAATCTCCGGCGGCAGAGCCGATCTCTGAGAAAGCCTTGACCAGCAACCCGTGCTCGTAATGCCACTTCCATTCGGCAGGCGGATAATAATGCAATATAGAGTCCGCCATGCGGATTGCCCAAGAATTTGCAGTCGTAATGATCTGCGAAGAAAGTGATGTCATGAAAAACCTATGATGACTTTATTCCATATTCCAGCCCGGCAAATCTTTGCAGCCGGCTTGCAGAAGGCAGTTGAAGATTCATTTTTGCTTTATTTGAGGCGGGCGGTTGTCTGCCGCCCGCCTCTGATTTGGCCCAGGCCGGGTTATTTTATAAAGCCTGCTCCGAGGAGAGCTTGCTTCGCACTAGCTTCCAGATCTTTTGCCCCCAGACCATCCAAACCTGCAAGGAAGGTGCTCCAGGTGGTCTCATCCAAATCTTCCTGACCGAGGACAAATTTGGCGATGTTTTCGCTATAGAAGCGGGTAAAGTCAGCTGCATTCGACGGGGGATTGACTATGGCGGACCCGGTCGCCTGCGTATAGGGTTGTTTTGTAAATGCGGTGTAGTATGCCAGCGGATCCATGGTGCGGCCATTCTTCGTCTTGTATGAAGGATAGCGAGCGTTCAATTCCACAGGGGTAAAGATGTACACCATGTTCGCCAATTGGGTCAAAGGCTGCATCTCGGCTTTCGTCCAGGCCTTCGCCGGGTCGGGGAGGCCGTCCAGGGTAATATTGCCGTTGTCATCCAGGTTGTAGTTGACACCCTTTTGACCGAAGCCCAACAGATAGTAGCCTTCATCGCTAGCCATCCACTCCAACAGGCGCGCGATCGCCGGGCCCTTGCCATCATCAATAGCTTTCTGCGAAATGGCATAGATTCGGGCTGACAGGATCACTGTGCCATCCGCGCTGTCCCCGTTCGGGCCTTTGGGCGGAACCAGGACGGACCACTGACCAGTCGGGAAGTTTTCATCGAAGGCTTTGTAGTTGGATTGGGTCGATAAAGCGGCGAAGTTCTCGTGCATCATGCCGCAGGATCCTTGCTTCCAGCGGGCTCGGAACTCATCCTTCTTCAATGTCGGCCAATCCGGATCGATGATGCCCTCTTGATTCATCGTGCGGATGAATTGGGTGGCCTGCATATATGCATTGTTGCGGACGTTAAACCCAAAGTTGGCTGCACTGCTCAGGTTAAAGATGCCCGCCACACCATATGCGCCATAAACCCAATCGAAACGCGGGCCTACGCCCATGGCAGTCAAGCCGGAACCATCGACGAAGGCGCAGAATCCATAAGTATCGTTCTTGCCATTACCATCCGGATCGTTGGCGGTGAAAGCCTTCGCGACCGTCATGAATTCGTCCAACGTGGTGGGAGCTTTCAAATTGAGTTTGTCGAGCCAATCCTGGCGGATGACCAGACCATCGGTCATGGGCATCGCGCCCGGGTCGGGCAAACCGTACATTGCCCCGTCGATTGTCACCAGCCTGTTGCGGTCCGGATCGCTGTAGTGCGAAGCCGTGCGCGCCGGCATCAAGGGCAGCAGATCATCGACCTTGGCGACCAGCCCGGCTCCGACCAGCTTGAACCACGTGTCGCGGCTGGCGAAGAATACATCCGGCAGCGAGTTACTGGCGGCGGCCGCGTTGATCTTGGTATCCTGGTCGGATTGGGTGGATGGCAGCAGGACAAGCTTCAGGTTGACTTTCAGTTCATCTTTGATGATCTGATAAGCCGCCCAATCATCCGGCGGCGGCGCAGCTTCGGTCACTCTGCCGCTTGCCCAGAGCTCAATATCGGCAGGCTGTATCTCGGTGGGTGTAGGTGGTGGGGGATTGGTCGGCAGCAGGACGGGGACGGCGGGTGCGGCTGTTGCCGGTGCAGCCGTGGGGGCGGGTGTCGCTTTCGGCGCACAAGCGCCTAGTAGCATTGTCAGACTTAGGGTGATCAAGAAAAGTTTACTCGCAAGTTTTTTCATCTTCAACCTCTCTTTAGAATGTGGTCGGAATTTGGTTTGGGACGGAACAATACAGCCAACATTTTCGAATTTTGAAATTTAGTACCTCCTTTTCTAATGGGTCACTCTTTTACTCCTCCTAAAAGGGTTCCTTTGGTGAAATAGCGTTGGATCCATGGGTAGACTATCACCATTGGCAGCATGGTTATGAACACACTGGCAGCTTTGAACGCCTGGATGGGTGCATTGCTGAAGGCATCCGACTCCACATACTCATTGATATTGGCCGCCAGTAGAATATTGCGCAGCAGTACCGGGAGAGGCATCAACTTGTTATCATTCAAATACAGGATCGGCGTAAAGAACTCGTTCCAGAGCGCAACCGCATAAAACAGGCTGATGGTGAGCAGGATGGGTTTCGAGAGAGGCAGGATCACGTACCATAAGATTTGCAGCTCGTTGGCACCATCCAGGCGGGCTGCCTCTTCCAGCTCATCCGGCAGGCCTTCGAAAAAACCTTTCATGACGAATGTGTTGGTAACACTGATAGCGGTTGGCAGAATGATCGCAAAAAGATTGTTCACCAGGCCCAGTCGCTGTACAACCAGGTAGGTGGGGATCAGCCCTGCTTGGAAAAGGAAGGGAATCAAGATGAAGGCCGTCATGAATTCTTCGCCCCGGCAATCTTGGATTGGAAAGAACATACGCCAGGGGCGTAGTCAACAACAGGCTGATCGCGGTTCCCGCAAGGGTGATCGCAACGCTGTTGGAAGTCGCTCGAAGAAAAGCCGGGTGGTTGAATAATTGCTTATAGGCCTCAAATGACCATCGCCAGGGGGGGATCCACAGCCCGAAGGTTTGGTTATCCACGTAGCCCAGCGGTGTAAGGGACATCATGAAGACGCGCCAGATTGGGATGGCAATTGCCACCAGGACCGAAGCGAGGAAAAAATTTACAAGGATTTGGAAGAATAGGTTATCCAGGGATTTGATGCGCAATCTCATCGTGACTCCTTATCAATATCAATACAGTGTATAGCCTGCCAACCGTTTTGAAACCCGGTTTGCGATCACGATGAGGGCGAGGCCGATCACTCCCTTAAACAAACCTACTGCAGTGGCCAGGCTTAATTGAAAATCAAGGATGCCCGACCGGTAAACCCAAGTGTCAATAATGTCACCCACGCTATACACCGGTAGCGAGTACAGAACAAATATCTGGTTGAAACCGGCATTCAATATGTGTCCCAGCCGCAGCATGGTGAGGATGACGATTACCGGAAGGATGCCCGGCAGCGATATGTACCAAATACGCTGCAGCCTGGAAGCCCCATCCACCTGTGCAGCTTCGAACAGCGTGATATCGATGCCCATGAGCGCCGCCAGGTAAATGATCGTGGCCCAGCCGGTTTCCTTCCATATGTCAGAAACAACCACCACGAAGCGAAACCAACTGGGTGAGGTGAGAAAGGCAATCGGTTTTCCGCCTGTCGATTTTATGATGGCATTGATCAGCCCATCTCCGGGGGAAAGCATCATCAGCAGCACGCCAAACATGATCACCCAGGAAAGAAAATGCGGAAGGTATGCCACCGTCTGAACCAGGGTGCGGAATCGTTTAAAAGCAGTCTCATACAGGGAAAGCGCCAGGATGATCGCCATGGGAATTCCAATGATCAGCTTTAAAACGCTAATGATGATCGTGTTCGTGATCAACTGGTCAAAATAGAAAGATTTGAAGAATGTGATAAAGTGGTCGAAGCCGGTAAAAGGACTCTTCCAGACACCCAACAAGGGCTTGAAATCTTTGAAGGCAATTTGTGCGTTCCAGAGCGGAAGGTACTGGAAGATTACGAAATATGCCAGCCCAGGCAGCACCATGAGATACAACCAGCGATATTTCACGATGGTTTTCCACACAGGTGATCCGCTGCGCCAGTGGTCAATTTTGTTGCCAGGAATTTTTGGCAGGTCTTGCCGGACGATCAGGTCACTCATACTCGATTACCTTCAACGCACACAATTTATGAGAAATATGTTCTACTGCCACAGCATGATGGAGGAAGATGCCCGCCAGACCAGTCGAGTTCAAAGCTCTCTATTATTATAGGTGCTGAGAGATGGATTATGGAGTTCAGTTAATGGATAAAACCGTTCTAATGCTTGTCGCTGTAATGTGAATATTGGATATTTTGCGCTTCCCAAAGTCTATGAAGAATAGTAAACTCTTTCTTGAGAATCAGGAAATGAATATTAATAAGGCTAACCAAATCTCTGACGTGTCAAAGCATCGTAAAACCTGGAAGCGGCGGCCGACGTTTGGTTTTGTACTAGCCAGTCTCAACACTGGTGCAAGCCGGGCTTTGTGGCCGGGTTTGATCGATTCTGCCGTGCGGAATGATGTCAACCTGGTCTGTTTCCCGGGGGGACGGCTGCGCGCGCAGGGTGCCTTTGAATCCCAAAGGAACATTATCTATGACCTGGCCGGCAAGGAATGCCTGGACGGTCTGGTCACCTGGGCTTCCAGCCTGGGCGGGGTTGTTTCCTCCGCGGAAATCATTGCCTTCCACCAACGCTATCAACCCCTTCCGACCGTCAGCCTGGCCCAATTCATGGAGGGCATGCCAACCGTTTCGGTCGATAGTTATCATGGTATGAGGGTGCTTCTGGAACACCTGGTGAAAGATCATGGCTATCGACGTCTGGCCTTCATACGTGGGCCTGAGGAACACTATTACGCCCAGGAACGCTATCGTGCCTATCTGGATACTCTACAGGCTTACAATATTCCCCTGGTACCCGAACTGGTGACCCGCCCGCTACGCTGGGAAGCCGGCGTTGAAGCAGTGAAGATCCTTCTCGATGAACGCGGCCTGCGCCCCGGCGTGGATTTCCAAGCTGTCGTGGCCGTCAGCGACCTGTTGGCGCTCTGGGCGCTAAAAACACTTCAGAATCGCGGTTTCCAGGTTCCCGGAGACGTGGCGGTCACTGGCTTTAACAACTCAATCGAAGAACGGTTGGCCACTCCGCCGCTAACAACTGTAGATCTGCCCTTCTATGATCAGGGAGCAAAATCCATCGAGATGTTGCAAGCCCAGTGGCGGGGTGAGACAGTTCCAGCATTGATCACCTTGCCATCCAGGTTGATTGTGCGCCAATCCTGTGGCTGCCCATCGACTGCGGTTGCTCAGGCCGCCGGGCTCCCGGAGAGAGTAATAAAAAGGAAAATAAAAACTCTTAATGAAACCTGGACGAGCCTGCAGGCTTCACGAGAGGATATCCTCACAGATATGGCAGCTTCCAGTTCGATCCCGGCAGGTAAAATCCCGGATTGGATCGAACCGGTCTGGAATGCTTTTCTGTCTGAAGTCAGGGAGAATTCTTCAGGACGTTTTATCAGCACCCTCGAGGATGTTTTGGATCAGGCCATGCGCGATAACAACGATCTGATCCTCTGGCATGGTGCCATTTCAGCACTGCGAAGGCGCGCTCTGCCGGAGTTTCCCATCCTCCAGCAAAGGGAAATTGAGACTATCTTTTCCCAAGCTCGGATCGTAATCAGCGAAGCCCTCCAGCGTTCCCATTCTTACTGGCAGTGGCAGTCCGAGCGACAAGCAGACAACCTGCGTGAGACCGCCCGGATGCTCCTGACAACCTTCGATATCCCGGAACTGACCGAAGCCTTAAAAGACTGCCTGCCGCGCTTGGGAATACCGAGTGCTTATTTGGCATTATACGAAGATGCGGGGGATTCATTGGAATATGCCCGCCTGGTGATGGCTTACACCGAGGATACCAGGATCGTTCTTGAGCCGCAGGGACGGCGTTTTCAGGCCAAAATGCTGATCCCGCCGGATCTGTTGCCACGCCACCGGCGTTACAGTCTCGTTGTTGAACCGCTCTTTTTTCAGAATAAGGCCATCGGTTATGTGGTATTCGAGATCGGGCCGCACGATGGAGATATCTATGAATTGCTTCAGGAGCAATTTGAGCAGTGCTTTACAAGGAGCCAGACTGTTCCGGGAAATTCAGCAGGCGCGCCTAACAGCTGAGAAAGCTGATCGTATCAAAACGCGCCTGCTGGCCAATGTCAGCCATGAATTGCGGACACCTCTGAATATCATCCTCGGTTACACCCAGAATTCTCTGCAAATACCCTCGCCATATTCCTGTGAATTACCACCTTCCCTCATCACCGACTTGCAACATATCCACCAAAATGCCGAACACCAATTGCGGGTTATCAATGATTTGCTGGACCTCTCGCGTGCCGAGATCGATGAGTTGGACCTCAGCCTCGAATTGATCGACCCGCTGCCTCTGCTAACCGATGCATTTCATAGCCTTGCCGACCAGGCAATTTCGCAAGCAGTCCAGTGGAAGCTTGAGATTCCCGAGCGCTTGCCGGTTGTTCGGGCAGACGCAGTGCGACTGAGACAGGTTCTCCTAAACCTGCTTAGTAATGCACGCAAGTTTACCGAGAAGGGCTGGATAACGATCGGAGCTGATGTCACCCCGCCTCGTATGCATATCTGGATCAGCGACACCGGGGTTGGCATCCCGCCCGAACAGCAAGAGCGTATTTTCGAACCTTTTGTTACGATCGAGAATGACCAGCATATCTCGGGTGGGATCGGCTTGGGATTAGCCATAACACGACATCTGATCGCTCTTCACCAGGGTTCACTGACCTTGGAAAGCCAGCCGGGTGTCGGGCAGCACTTTTCATATCTATCTGCCCCTTCCCGCCCTGAATACCGATCAGATCGATTCACAACCAACTGAGCCAGTGATCCTGTACATTTCATCCTCCAACACCCCGCCTCCTACGATCGTGGAGATGGGCAGGCGCCAGGGTCTGGAGGTGCGACCGCTGCGCAATGGTGCCGACCTGGATGCTCTACTTGCCAAAGCTCAGCCCGTTGCCCTGGCCTGGGATCTTTCACTGGCCCAAACGGGTGACTGGGCGCTTATCCGGCGCCTGCGTCACTGGCCACAGCTTACTCAGATACCTTTCATCCTCTATGGTGGAAAGGAAATATCCGGGCAGGGGGCAGCCTCGCTCACCGGTGGCCTGACCGGCTTCATGGTTAAATCCGTCAACGAACAAAGCTTGCTCGATATGATCGAGACCATTTGCCCGGTCCAGACGGTTGGTCCGGTCCTGATCGTTGACGATGACCCGCAGGCGCGCGCCAGCCACAAGAAGATCGTGGAAGATGGTATCCCCGACTGTCAGATCTGCCTGGCTGAAAATGGTGAGGCCGCGCTTTCAGCCATGGAAAAGGAAATTCCCGCGCTGGTCATTCTTGACATGGTCATGCCAGGCTTAAGTGGTGCGGATGTGCTCGATCGGATGCGGGCTGACCCGCGTCTCCGGCAGGTGCCAGTCGTTATCCTGAGCAATAAGGCATTGAGCCAGGAAGATGTCAAACGATTGGAAGGGCATACCCAGGTGACCTTCCAGAGCAAAGGCATGCTGACCGCCAGTGAAACCATAACGGCCTTACACCGCGCCCTGCTGGGTACAGATACATTGCCTCCACAGACGAGCGCGATCGTAAAGACGGCAGTCGCCTACCTGCATGAGAATTACACCCGGCCTCTGGTCCGCTGGGAAATTGCCTCTGCCGTGGGTGTCAGTGAAGACTACCTCAGCCGTGTTTTCAGCCGTGAACTGAGCGTGCTCTCCCTGGGATTACCTCAACCGCTACCGCGTCCTGCGAGCCAAAGAACTCCTCCGCAAGACCTCTGAAAATATCGGTAATATTGCCCGGCAGGTGGGCTTCAAAGATCAGGCTTATTTCAGTCGTGTTTTTCACAAGCTGACTGGCATTTCCCCGCAGGCTTACCGAGACGGTCATGAGGTTGAATGATGGCAGCCCTGTCTTTTTCCCCGGCTTCCAAAAAGCCACCAAATAGAATAATTGTGGCTTTCGAAAAAAATATTGCGGATCAGCGGGGATTGTTCTCAATTAAGGAAAAGGTGTTTTTGGATAGTGTCTGACCTGAAATACCCCATCTGTTCTGCGACTGGGAAGATCACACTACATTATGCTCAAACGGGGCCGGTACTGCAGCGCCTCCGCCAGGTGACTCGGCCCGATGCTCTCACTCCCTGCCAGGTCGGCGATCGTGCGCGCCAGCTTCAGCACCCGGTGATAGGCCCGCGCTGATAGTTGCAACTGGTTCATGGCCGTCTGCATCAGGTTCTTGCCGGTCTCATCCAGCGCGCAGAACTTGCGCACCTCCGCCGGGCGCATATCGGCGTTGCAGGTGACCCGCATCCGGACGGATGCCGTCCGCCCCTACGCGCAAACCGTTCCCGCTGGCGCTGCGCGGGCAGCTTCGACCCGTTCGCGCACCGTCGCGGATCGATTCGCCCAAGCGTGCACTCCGACAGCTTCTCGTACTCCACACGCGGCACCTCCACGTGGATGTCGATGCGGTCCAGCAGCGGACCGGAAATGCGTTTCTGGTACTTGGTCACCACCATGTTGGAGCAGGTGCAGGGTTTGACCGGGTCGCCGTAATAGCCGCACGGGCAGGGATTCATGGCAGCCACCAGTTGGAAATTGGCCGGGAAGGTCAGCGAGCCCTGCGCCCGGCTGATGGTGACCACTTTATCTTCCATGCGGCTGGCGCAGCACTTCCAGCACGCGCATGCCGAATTCGGGCAGTTCATCCAGGAAGAGCACACCGTGATGGGCCAGCGAGATTTCGCCCGGATGCGGCCAGTTGCCGCCGCCCACCAGCCCGGCGTGGCTGATGGTGTGGTGCGGGGAGCGGAACGGGCCGGTTGCGCAGCAGGGGCGTTTCGGGCGGCAGTTGGTCGGCCACCGAATAGATGCGGGTCACATCCAGCGCCTCGTCGATGGACATCTTCGGCAGGATGCCCGGCAGGGCGCGCGCCAGCAGGGTCTTGCCGGCGCCGGGCGGCCCGATCATCAGCACGTTATGCCCGCCGGAGGCGGCCACTTCGAGGGCGCGCTTGACGTGCTCCTGGCCCTTGACTTCGCCGAAATCCGTCGGCGGGAAGAGCGGGGCATCTTCCACCGGGAGGCGGGTATAGGCCGGGATGGGCTTGCGTCCGGCCAGGTGGTTGTACAAGGCCGCCAGGGAACCAACCGGGATGACTTCCAGGTCGGGGATCAGGGCGGCTTCGGCCGCGTCCGCTTCGGGCACCACGATGCGCTTGAAACCGGCCTGGCGGGCGGTGGCGGCCATCGGCAGCACCCCGCGGGCATGCCGGACGGTCCCATCCAGGGTGAGTTCGCCCACCACCAGCATCCCTTCGGCAGCTCCGGCGGCAGCATGCCGGTGTAGATCAGCACACCCAGGGCGATGGGCAGGTCGTAGGCCGGGCCTTCCTTGCGGACCGAGGCCGGGGCCAGGTTGACGACCAGGCGCTTGCGCGGGTAGGGTACCCCGGCATTGCGCACGGCCGCCTGGACGCGCTCGCGGCTCTCCTGGATGGCGGCATCCGGCAGACCGACGATGGTCATGCCCGGGAAGCCGGAGGTGTAGTCCACTTCCACTTCGACCACCACCCCGTCCAGGCCGATCACAGCACAGGAATAGACACGCGCAAGCATGGGTAAAGTGTAGACGGAAATGGGGGAACCGTCAACCGATAACAACCTCGCAGACCTTTCTCCAGCGATTGCGGCTCTTCAACCCGTAAAAATCATTTTCTCCCAGGACGGGGAGGCTTTTCGACGGTCCAGCGGAGGTAATTGTTTCGCGGAACAAAAGAGAAACAAGAATTAATTTGGTAAATGAAGATTTGTGATCGAGGATTGAGGTTGAGTATATGCAATGAGGAAGGGCGGGGAATAAAAGT
>CAWHNM010000008.1:0-107947 GCA_963830665.1 uncultured Chloroflexia bacterium | reverse complement strand
ACAGCCCTTTCGCTTTCATTATCCAGGGCGCTTGTCGCTTCGTCGAAAATGATCACGGGTGGATTTTTCAAAAAACGCGCGCAATACTCAACCTTTGCTTTTGCCCTCCCGATAGTTTTACGCCCTACGCTGGCCGATATCCGTATCGTACCCATCTGGTAACGCCGCAATAAAATCATGGGCATTGGCCTTTTTGGCCGCCTCGATGATTTCTTCCTTGCTTGCATCCAGTTTACCGTAGCGGATATTGTCCTGCGACTGTCCCGGAAACAAATAGACATCCTGCTGGACAATGCCGATATTCCTTCTTAAAGAGCGCAGGCTAATATCCCTGATATTCATGCCATCGAGCAGTATTTTTCCTCGCTTACTTCATAAAAACGCGGGATTAAAGAACATAAGGTTGTTTTACCCACGCCTGAAAGTCCCACCAGGGCAACATATTCTCCTGACCTTTATGCCCAGGGATATGTTCCTGAACACATAGTCATGTTCTTCCTTATACTTGAAGCCCACATCTCTAAATTCCACATTTCCCATTACATGCCCGAGTTCAATTGCATCTGCCGAATCCGGATATTCGGCTCCACTTCGAAACCTCCATAAATCGGTCGAAAACCAGTAATTCCTTCCTGGTACAGCCTGACAAAATTACCGAATCGGTTGATAGGCTCGATCAGGATGCCAATACACAATAAAAATGTCAGCAGATCGGCCAGATCCAGAGAAGCACCAACGGCATCCTGACGCCGCCAAAGATGATCGCAGCAATCGTCATCAGTTGCGTGAACCCGATCAACCCTGCGGAAAAGTACGCCTCGCTTTCTATAGCGATCTCTTGGCTGACCACAAAACGATTGGTTTGGAGGTAATTTCTTCAATTTCTTCGTTGGTAAATGACTTGACGACGCGGATGCCTGCCAGTGTGTCCTCAAGTTGCGTGTTGATATTGCCGATTCGATCCTTGCTTCTTCTCAAAGTGATATTCATTCTCTATCTAAAATAGATTGTAAAAGCCGCCATCATCGGAAAAGAGAAACACGATCAACGCCAGCTGGAAATTGATACTGATCAAGATCACGAACGCCCCGATGAAACTTCAACAACGACAATCGCAATATCTTCGGGGCCATGATGATACAACTCGGCAAGCGCAAACGAATCATTGGCGATACGGGTCATTAACTGGCCCGTTTTTTGTTCATCATAAAAGCTAAACGACAGCTTTTGGTAATGTTCAAATAGCTCTCTGCGCATATCGCTTTCCATCATCGCCCCCATCATATGTCCCTGATAGTCAACGAACATGGTACATGCAATATGAATAAGCAGCAAAATAAGCATCACAGCGCCGATAATATATATCTGGTCGAGCGGATCGGCGTATTTCCTCCCAATATATTTTTGGTGATGTATCTTGTGCACAATGGCAGTATCAGTGTCGTTGCCGATACAATAAATGCACATGCCATATCGGCAAAGAACAATCCCAGATAGGGTTTGTAATAAGACAGGAATTTCTTGGTGCGAGAATTCATAAGAATTTTCCTTAACAAGCCATGTAAGAACTTGTCTCAAAATACGATGTCGCTCTGCCTGCACATTGCCGCAGGCACAGGTGAGGGAGTGTTCTTAGCGACCGAAGAGTCTGCTTATTAACAGATAGCCTTCACCTGCACTGCATCCGCAGTACGGTGCAAGTGTCGCTGTCGCTCAGGGTGACATTTCAGATGACTTGCAATTAAATAAAAAACCGCAGGGCGAGATGCGCCTGCGGTGGTAAGTCAATCGAAACGGACTAATCCGTGATTACAGTTCACCTTCAAGAGGTCGCGTTAAAAACCACATGGGTGCATAAAATGCTGGCTTTCATTTGTATACGCCTCCTTCAAGAATAAGATAACGCGAGTTTATCATTTGTGGTTGGGGAGTAAGAATCTTAATTGGCTTTCAGCGCCTAGCGATTGAGAATCTCATCCAACCGCCGCTGCAAATAGACGCGCTCGGCGCTGTTCTGACACAAGTCGAGCGCCCACTGGTAGGCCTCTGCAGCTGCGACGCTCTGCCCATCCCGGCGAAGGACGGCCCGCGCAGCGTGATAGGGATAATAGCTGGCCGCCTGGCCTTCGAGGCGCAGCAGCATATGCAAACCTGCCTGCGTGCCCTTCGCCATCGCCACTGCCACCGCGCGGTTCACTTCGACCACCGTTGACGGTGCCATCCTTGCCAGCGAGTCATAGAGCGCGGCGATCTGACGCCAATCGGTCGATTTGGCCGTAAGCGCTTCGGCGTGCAGCGCGCTGATCGCTGCCTGCGCCTGATAAGGTCCCGGATCATTTAGGGCAAGCGCCTCGTCCAGAATTGCCGTCCCATCGCGGATTTTCTGCCTGATCCCAGCGGGTACGATCCTGTTCGTCGAGAGAAGCCAGGTCCCGAGAAGCATCGAGGCGTGTTCGCGCCGGGAATTGTGCAACAACATCAGCGCCAGCAGACCAAGTGCCTCGGCACTACGCGGCAGCAGCGCAACCAGCACACGGCACAGACGGATCGCTTCCGCGCACAGTTCATGCCGGGTGAGTGTATCGCCCAAACCGGTCAACCCTCGTTGAAGATCAGATATATAACCGCCAGCAGCGCGTCCGAGTTGTTCCGGCAGCAGTCAGCGGGGGGCACGCGATAGGGGATGCCCGCATTACGGATCTTACTCGCGCCCGCACCAGCCGCTGCGCCATCGTGGGCACCGGTACGAGGAAACGCACGCGCGACCTCCTGCGTGGATAAGCCACCGAGCGTGTGCAACGTCAGCGCAACCTGCGCTTCCAGCGCCAGTGCGGGATGGCAGCAAGTGAACATCAGTTTCAAGCGTCATCGGGGATAGAGTTATCCATCTCAGGTTCATCCTGGGGACGGCGAGAGAATTGAGGACGCTGGCCGTTTTGCGCTCCTGACGCCGCCGCGCGTCGCCAACGGTCGATGGCACGACGTTTGGCCACGGTCAGCAACCAGGCGCCGGGGTTGCGCGGAATGCCGTCGACCTCCCAGCGTTCCAGCGCATTGACAAGGGCATCTTGCAGCGCATCCTCCGCCAGTGCGAAATCGCCAAGCTGGCTGATGAGCGCTGCAAGAATACGCCCGTGCTCTTCGTGGAAGGTGGTTTCGATCTGTGACGCCGTGGTCATCCCCGCTGCCTGCTATTTCTGCGACCATTGATTTAGGCGGCGGATCCTCGATCGAGCCAACCTTCGCAGTGGGATCCTCGCTGCCCAGCGAAGCACTTCATCCAGGTCCTGGCAGTCGAATAAATAATATCCGCCCAATTGCTCGTGTGTTTCGGCAAACGGTCCATCGGTGATCACGTGCCCCTTGCCCTCGCGAACGCGCACAGTCGTTGCGTCGGCTACTGGCGACAGACCATTATTGGATACCAACACCCCGGCGGCTTCAGCCTCCTGCCCGAAGGTATACCAGGCCTGCGCCACGGCTTGATATTCTTCCGGGGATTTTGGCGCTTCAGACTTGTTCGCGTACATCAGCAGCATGTATTTCATATTTTGTTCTCCTGTATTATAGATTATAGGCTTTTTAGTTTTGCCTTTCTATAAATACGTCGCATAGGGAAGCGTCAAAATGACAGGGGATAGAAATTCTTATCATTTTCTAATAATTCAATCATTCTGAAATTGGGTATTGACATATACCCATATAGGTATATAATAAAAGCATGGCACGTATACCGACGACCCATGATCCGTTCAACGCCGTGGCTGAACCCAAGCGGCGTCAATCCTCGAAGTGCTGGGCACCGAAGAACGATCGGTCAACGAGATCGTTGATACGCTCGGATGGCCCCAGCCGATGGTGTCCAAGCACCTGGCTGTGCTGAAAAAGGTCAGGCTGGTGCGCGAGCGGCGGGTGGGCCGTCAGCGGCTGTACACGGTCGATATGGAGCAGCTCAAGCCCATCCACGACTGGGTCACACCCTTTGAAAAGTACTGGAGTGAGAGTTACGACCGCCTCGACGAAGTTTTACAGGATATTCAAAAAAAGGAGAAAAGACATGTCAGCAAAAAAGAATAAAACCGTTCTCACCGTTGAACCCGGCAAACAGGAGGTCTTCATCACCCGCGAGTTCGACGCGCCCGCGCGACCTGGTCTTCAAAGCCTACACGGACCCGAAGCTGTACGTCCAATGGCTCGGGCCGCGCGATCTCACCATGAAGCTTGTAACCTTCGAGCCCACCAACGGAGGCCGCTGGCGCTACATCCATAAAGATCAGCATGGCAACGAGTTTGGCTTCCATGGCGTGAACCACGAGGTCTGGCCCCGGAGCGGATCATCGGCACCTTTGAGTTCGAAGGTCTCCCCGAAAAAGGCCACGTGGTGCTCGAGACCGTGAAGTTCGAAGAGCTGCCGGGCAGCAGGACGCGGTCACGACCCAATCTCTCTTTCAGACGGTGGCGGATCGTGACGGCATGGTCCAGTCCGGCATGGAGCGCGGCGTCGTTGACAGTAACGAGCGTCTCGACGAGCTTCTTGAAAAAGCCATAAAAGTAGCTTAATTGTCCTACAGGCATTGCCCTCCTGCGCCAGCCTGTCATTCGTTCAGAACAGGCTGGCGCAGAACACATTAGCCTGTCAAAGGTTCTTCTTGTAAAGTTCGAAGGATTGATCTGTACCTGAGACAAGAACCAGGCAGGAAAGGAGAAACCCATGGAAAAGTTACATTCAACATAACCATGTCGCTGGATGGGTTTGTGGCTGGTCCAAACGACGGCCCTGAGAATGGTCTGGGAACGCACCCCGGAAGTAATTCAACACTACTAAATGGTTTCGACCGCTTGATATCTTTTCCGGATATGATCATCGGTATTACTTTATCAACAGACGTTTCTTCCCTTTTCTTTACACCTACCAATTTCCCGACCTTAAGAACCATATACCTGTCAGCAATATTAAATACTTCGTTTATATTATGTGAAATTATAATAATGCTTATGCCTTTGCTTTTCAGTATACTAATAAAATCATATACCTTTTGTGTTTCAGCTACACCGAGAGCCGCTGTCGGCTCATCCATAATAATAACTTCTGCATTAAAATATACTGCTCTGCTTATCGCAACTATTTGCCTTTGTCCGCCCGACAGACTATTGACTTTTACTCTGCGACTAGGAATATTAATTCCAAAGCTTTTAATAAATCTTAAACTCTTCTGCCGACATAGCTCTTATATTTATAAAACCAAGTTTACCGAAAAATCCTTTATATACAATTTCTCTTCCAAGAAATATATTTTCATAAAAATTATAAGTGTCTACCAAGCCCAGGTTCTGATATATTGGTTCTATCCCAAGTTTTCTCCTGCATCTACCGTGTTCGAAATGTTCCAGTTTCTTACTTCTTTAACATATATCTCGCCGCCATCTGCTGAGGAGCCCCGGATAAACATTTAATTAATGTGGTTTTCCCTGCGCCGTTATCACCTAATACCGCTAGTACTTCTCCCGGATATAACTAAGTAACTACATTATTCACAGCCTGCACGCCGCCAAAAAATTTATCTATACCAACCATTCGTACTATAGGTTCTCTGACCTTCTTCTGTCATTTTATCAACTCCTTCTTAGACAAAACTGATACAATTTATTCTATAGGTCTCGATACACTATTGTCAATGGCTCTTAATATATCAGACTCGCTTAATTCCATCATTATTGAGATATTTTAATATAGTCAACCCAATATTATAGATTATATCAATAATTCATTGGGCGACCGACATTATTAATAAAGAGTGGCGAATTAAGGTCTGCCAATATTATTGGCAATCGTAATGATTACATTCTTCGACGCTTCCTCAGGCGCTAAATAAGCATTAGGCCCACCCATGTCGGTCTTAATCCAACCGGGATGAATTGCCAGCACAGTGATCATTCTTCTTGAAAGATAATTATGCAATAGCTTGCTTTCCATATTAACAGGGCGCTTTAGACATATTATAATCAAACCAATTGCCCATAGTACAATCTGAAATACTGCCGGCTTCCGACGAAATATTCACGAGCATTCTTAAGGTCCCTTTATCAAGCAATCCGACAAACTCCTTCGCTACCCGAAGTAGGGCTAACAGCATTGATGTTAAAAATAGTATCAAGGCAATTCTCAATATTTACTTCCTCAAGCACATTATCTGAATCAGGGTAATGAACCGCCGCATTATTTATGATTATGTCAAGATGAGGTATCAATTGCTTTGCCTTTTCGGCCGCTTTTTCAACCGATTTGGAATTTGATACATCCATTGATAAAAGGATGAGCCTGTCTTTATATTTTTCTTCTTAATATGTTCAATTTATCGACCCGAATATTACGAGCTGCGGCCAATACACTGAAACCAGCCGCAGCGTAATCTTCTGCCAGACAATATCCAAGGCCTCTTGAGGCGCCCGTTATAAGAATGTATTCTATTATTTATCTCCTCTTATATAATTTTTGCTAGTACTATATTAAATTTGGAAGGCTTTCGACAAAATTCTCGTAAGCTGTTATAAATTTATCCATTTTGGCGTCGAATTCTTCATCAATCTTCATATATGCCGGATGATCTTTGAAATATTCGATGGTTTGGCGTATTCCGTTTTCAAAGTTCATTGTTGCCAGATAACCGGGCACAAACCTCTTAATTTTACTGTTGTCTACTACGTAGCTGTTGGATGTATCGCCAAGTAATCCGCCCTTTATTTCAGGGAAGAATTTTACGATGCAGTCGGAAGCAATATGAATTATTTTTGGCTCTACTCCTACCGCGTTTCCGATGGATTTCAAATATTGATCCCAGGTTTTAACTTCGTCCGATGTAATATGGAACGTTTGGCCGATAGCTTGAACATTGCCGAGAAGTCCCACAATACCCTTGGCAAAATCGGTGTTATGGGTAATTGTCCAAAGCGAGGTGCCGTCTCCGGGAATAATTATTCTTTTACCCTTTAGAATACGGTCAATAAGAGTCCATGGGTGCTTCCCGCTATTGAGCGCGAAAGGAATGCTCGTCTTGCTGTAAGTGTGCGAGGGGCGCACTATTGTCATGGGAAAATTATTTTTACGGTATTCCTGAATAAGCCTGTTCTCGCAGGCCAGCTTCTGTACCGCGTAGTCCCAGCCGGCATTGCTCTGAACAGTTGATTCATCAACAATATAATGGCTGACAGGCCTTTGATAGGTTGCAACTGTACTTATAAAAATGTACTGATCGGTCTTTCCCGTAAAAAGCCTGATATCCCTCTCTATACCCTGCGGCTCAAAAATGATCCAGTCAACAACAGCATCAAAATGCATGTCCTTAAGAAGGGCTTCCACTTCTGTCTCGTTGCATATATCGCCTTTCAGAACCTTTGCTCCTTCAGGTACAAATTCCATCCTGTTTCCCCTGTTTAACAGGTATAGTTCAATTCCTCGTTTGACGGACAATTCTGATGCAGCAGTACTGATTAATCCGGTACCCCCGATAAATAAAACCTTCATACTCATGAATGCCTCCAAATTTTATTATAAATAAATATTTTAATGCTCTTCTTATACAGCGATCCTAATAGCTGCTTTTACTATATCCGTCTTATTTTTTACGCTCGTATCCATGGCATTTTGAATATCGTTAAAGTCGAATATGTTGGTAACTATACCTTTAAGGTTACCTAACCGCTGGATACGCTTCTATTGCTATCGGGTACATGTGCCTGTAACGGAACATACCTTTCTGTTTATAGCTTTTCATCAAAATAATCAGCATTATCCATCTCATATAAGATTTATTATTTCCCCATTAATTCCTTTAGTTGATGCTCCCCTAAAAGTTTTCCCCGGATAAAGCGTCGTGTTAACATTGATTTCAGGAATTTGGATGCAGAAAATCCACGTTTCAGAAGAAAATCCAAAGCTTTATCGATATCTGCGACCTTTATACCAATATGATGTACCGCTCCTTCAATATTGTTAAAATTCCTTTTGTCAGCGCTTTCCATGATCTCAATATATAAATCGTTTAACTTTATCAGTGCATATTTTAATGGGAAGAAACCACTTGCATCATCTTTTCGCACCTCAATCAGTTCCTTAACCAATACAAAAGGAAATATCTTTGTATAGAATTTGATCGTATCTTCATATTTATCTGTGAAGAGCGCAACATGCGCAAGGCCCAAAAAGTAATTTTGTGAAATCATTTATTAACCAACCTTTCAATATACAAAATCTTTACGAATTATTTTTTATCAAATACCAAGAACTCTAATATCATACCTAGGCTTTTACGAGCGTCCAGATATGCATAACCACCGCCCGGAAAAACTCCATCCTGCATAAGAGGCATCCCTTTCGTATCATACGCAGCGATGCTTTCTTTCATATTGGAAACACGAAATGCAATATGATGCAATCCCTCGCCGTCTCTGTCGAGGCAATCCTTCCATATACTAGGTTCCCCATCCATAGGCTGAATCAGTTCCATTTCGATATTCTCAAAATTGAATAGTGCCTGATAGATGCGGCCATAACAGGGCCTCCCGTTATACATAGCCCCTGTTTCTTCATATTTATTACATGTAAAAATCTCCGGCGTTTCCAGTTGCAGAAAATCAGCCCACGCTTTTGCAGCCTTTTTAATATCTTTAACCAGAATACCTACCTGAAAGATCTTACTTCTGTCAAAAATTGTTTCCATTTCAATTCACTCCTTTTATATTTTTTTATTAAGTGATTAATTCGCAAAATAATGCTTTTATTTATAATCTAGACCTGCGAAAATCTTCTCTCTCAAGATTCTTTATATCAAGATTATTAGACAAGTCCATTTGCCACGCCAGCCGCCAATATTTATTTCATGCCTGATTCTCCTCTACATTTTATTCAGTCCAAACCATTAGAGGTAACCACATCTCTAAACCAGTAACCACTTTTCTTAATAATTCTTTTCTGCGTTTCAAAATCTACATAGACTAAACCGAAACGGCTGTATTTTCCAAAGTTCCATTCGTAATTATCCGAAAAAGACCAAACAAAATATCCTTTCAGGTTGACCCCAGCCAATATCGCATTATGCGCAGCTACCAAATGCCTGCGTAAATAGTCTATCCTGTTATCATCTACAACTTCTCCGTCCACATTTATCACGTCGTTATAGGATGCGCCGTTTTCAGTAATATAAACATTCTCTACTCCATACTCACTTCTTCATTCTCAATAACGTTTCTGTCAGCCCATCCGGTTCAATCGTCCAATTCCTGTCGGTCAGCGGAATGTTTAATGAAATTAAATCCTTCCCATTTGGCCATACGTCAGCAGATAAAGGCCAGGCTGTTTTATCATACCGAACATGATTTATAAAATAGTAGTTTATTCCAAGAAAATCTATCTTTTGGCTTATCAAGCGCATATCTTCTTCTCTGATCTCTGGAAGCGTGCAGCCTTTCTTCTCCATCAGATCCAAAACATCCTGTGGGAATTTACCTTTGAATATGGGATCTAAATACAGCCTGTTTATAAGCCCGTCCATATTCCGCGCTGCCACCTTGTCGGCATCCGTATCTGAAAACGGTACATAAGGCTGATGGTCTATAGTAATTCCTATATCTCCCTTTAGCTTCATGTCACGGAATAGTTTTACCGCTCTGCCATGAGCGCAAAGAAGGTTATATGCTGCTTCCAGGGATGCGGAGTAATCTTTATATCCTGGCGCATGCACTCCTGCCGCATAGCCCAGATACGCTGAACATTTTGGTTCATTCAGTGTGATCCATTTTGTTACGCGATCGCCATAATTCCCAAAGATTATCCTGCAATAATCTTCAAAATATTCGGGCATTTCCCTGTTTGTCCAGCCGCCTATATCCTGAAGCTTTTGCGGTAAATCCCAATGATATAACGTAATAAACGGCTCAATACCCGCCTTCAACAGTTCATCGATAAGATCAGAGTAAAACTGCAATCCTTTTTTATTTACTTCGCCTCTCCCGGTCGGCTGAATGCGCGACCAGGCAATAGAGAAGCGATAAGCGTTCATCCCCAGATCCTTCATGATCCTTACATCCTCTTTATAGCGGTTGTAATGATCGCATGCTTTCTCGCCGGTTTCTCCATATTTATTGTTTGCGGGGTTCTGGCAAAACCTGTCCCATATGGTTTCTCCTCTTCCATCCTGTTTCACTGCGCCTTCAATCTGATACGAGGCTGTAGCCGCCCCCCAGGTAAATCCTTTTGGAAATACATATTTTTTCATTACTTGTAATCCCGGATGATGTAATTTATAAACCTGTTCATAACTCGAACCCTAAACCACCGCCAGTTATCAATACATTTTTCATTGTTTAGAGTTTGCGTGTTTTCTGTGTATAAAGACCCGTTGATGCCGTATCCAAAACTACCGCTAAAAGTATCAATATTCCCTTTGCAACGACCTGCCAGCTTGGGTCAATATTTAGCAAATTCAATCCGTTATTTACAAAACCGACAACCAAACAACCAAATAATGTGCCCCAAATGTTTGCATTTCCTCCGGACAATGATGTACCGCCTATTACAACAGCCGCTATAGCGTCCAACTCCATGTTTGTTCCTGCCCCAACCTGTGCTGAAGCGGTACGTGCGGTCATTATTACGGCTGCAACGGCCACGCATAAGCCGCATAAAATGTATGCGAGAAAACGCATCCTTGTTATGTCTATTCCGTTTACACGGGCCGCCTCGGCGTTCCCGCCTGTTGCAACCAGATGAAAGCCGAGTTTTGTTCTTTTCATAAATATAAATGCAAGTAAAACAACAATGAGCATAATATAAACAGGTATCGGTATACCAAGGAAACTCCCCTGTCCTATTTTTACGAATGAAGCCGGGAAATCAGTGGTCGTAATCTGCCCTGATATCAGATAGTTTGCTCCTCTAAAAATCGACATTGTAGCTAGCGTAGCGATAAATGGATTTATTTTAAATACTGTTATAACCCCGGCATTTAAAGCTCCTGTTAGTACTCCGCCTATCATCACCAGGACCAAGCAATATGGGATGGGGATATCGGCTTTAATAAATTGCCCCAAAACTACTCCAAGGAAACCCATTGCCATACCAACCGAAAGGTCAAAGAATCCTGCAGAAAGAACGATTGTAAAACCGATTGCTAATAATGTTGATACGCACACCTGTCTCACCACATCGATAATATTTTGAAAAGAAAAAAAGTAGGGTGAGGCGAAACTGAAGTATGGTTCCCAATATCAGTACAATAAATAAAGCTTTATTACCGAATAAAATGTTCTGGATTAATTCACTCGCTGAATTCTTTGTTTCCATTTTTCTCTCTGCCTCCTTGCATCTGGTAGCAACTCTATTTATTTCAATATGTATATTTATCTTTGGTCTTACTTTACCAGATAGTTGACTTTCAGAATAGATTTATTCTTAAGCTACCTGACAGCTTGGAGTTCAAGTCGGATACACAACCGAATAGGGACAGGAAAGGCATTTATTGATCTCCTTCAGGTATAGCATAGCGCAAGCCGATCTGGAAGATGCTCAAATCCCGACGGTCATTTCGATCGACCATGTGCCGCAAGCCCAGATGAATTGGACGTCCACCAATCTAAATCAACCAGATGTACAAGAGTAATTATTATGTTTTCTCAATCCTGAATAAGCAGAAGCCGAGCATTTGAAGAAATTTAGGTTTTTTTATTTCAGTGCTGTTGCCCTATGGGCAACAGCACTGAAAAAGACATACAAATTTCTTTTTACTACTCTTTAAGGCTTGTAATATTTGTCAATATTTGAGGGGTCAACGATAAACAAGCATGCTGTGCTCGCTTCATATTTCTTGGGTCCGGTATAAGTACCCATTGCTACCTGGCGAGAGAGGTCGAAAGCTTCAGTGCCCTGAGGTATCACGTCGATTCCAACGGTCATTCTAAGCTGTCCATTTTTGATCAGTGTTAGAGCGTCCTGTGTAGAATCCGATGTTGAGATCCACCATTTACTCAAATCGCCGCCCGAAGAAAGAATAGCCTGGATTGCGCCATTCGCTTCCATTGCGGCCGCCGTAAACAAGGCGTTCATAGTCTTCTGTGACTGCAGCCAATCTTCCATTATCGCCATGGATTTGGCGGTGTCCCATCCTCCATATTGCTTTGAAAGAATGTTTATCCTTCCCGGATAATTCTTCTGCAAATCGGCAACAAGATTATCAATGCGTACGTATTGTGCCGTCTGCCCTTGGGCACCGTAGATAAGACCAACGTTTAGTTTGAGATCCGGGTTGGCGTCTAGCTGCTTATGCCACCAATCGATAGCAACCTGGCCAATTGTCGCGTCACTGAGGTCAAAAGCATAATCGACTTTGTCCAGAGCAACTCCGCGATGTTCGATCCATTTAATTCCGGCCGCTTGAGCTTTTGCAATGCCAGGAAGGATTCCAGTTGTGTCAGTAGCATGATCGTAAATAACATTGACCTTCTGGGTGATCATCGTGTCAACGATTGAGAGCTGTGTATCAACGCTGTTCTGAGCATTGCCAACTACAACTGTAATCTTCGGGGCTTTCCCTGCGGCGTTCCATTCATCGGCAGATTTTTTAAATTGATTGTACATGTTGGTCATGTTTTCACCGGACTCGTTCATAATATAGCCGATCTTTATTTCAGCCGGTACATTGGAAGCTGGGGCCGCAGGTGCTGCATTGTAATATTTGTCAATATTTGAGGGGTCAACGATAAATAAGCATGCTGTGCTCGCTTCATATTTCTTGGGTCCGGTATAAGTACCCATTGCTACCTGGCGAGAGAGGTCAAAAGCTTCAGTGCCCTGAGGTATCACGTCGATTCCAACGGTCATTCTAAGCTGTCCATTTTTGATCAGTGTTAGAGCGTCCTGTGTAGAATCCGATGTTGAGATCCACCATTTACTCAAATCGCCGCCCGAAGAAAGAATAGCCTGGATTGCGCCATTCGCTTCCATTGCGGCCGCCGTAAACAAGGCGTTCATAGTCTTCTGTGACTGCAGCCAATCTTCCATTATCGCCATGGATTTGGCGGTGTCCCATCCTCCATATTGCTTTGAAAGAATGTTTATCCTTCCCGGATAATTCTTCTGCAAATCGGCAACAAGATTATCAATGCGTACGTATTGTGCCGTCTGCCCTTGGGCACCGTAGATAAGACCAACGTTTAGTTTGAGATCCGGGTTGGCGTCTAGCTGCTTATGCCACCAATCGATAGCAACCTGGCCAATTGTCGCGTCACTGAGGTCAAAAGCATAATCGACTTTGTCCAGAGCAACTCCGCGATGTTCGATCCATTTAATTCCGGCCGCTTGAGCTTTTGCAATGCCAGGAAGGATTCCAGTTGTGTCAGTAGCATGATCGTAAATAACATTGACCTTCTGGGTGATCATCGTGTCAACGATTGAGAGCTGTGTATCAACGCTGTTCTGAGCATTGCCAACTACAACTGTAATCTTCGGGGCTTTCCCTGCGGCGTTCCATTCATCGGCAGATTTTTTAAATTGATTGTACATGTTGGTCATGTTTTCACCGAACTCGTTCATAATATAGCCGATCTTTATTTCAGCCGGTACATTGGAAGCTGGGGCCGCAGGTGCCTGTGGAGCGGTTGTTGTACTTGCTGGTCCGCAAGCGGCAAATATAAACGCCATTACCACTACCAAGGCGACAACTCCGGCGATTCTTCTCGTTGTATTCATAAGTTTCTCCTTCTTAATTTTTATGGTCCGAATATGATCTCAAATGCCTTTACGGTGCTTGGTCAATATTTTATTCTTTTTTTGCTGGTACCTCCTTTTCTTGCTGATACTTATTAATTAAAAGAGGATTTTGTATAGATTTTAGTAGAATTTACGTCTCCATGTGTATCATTCACTTTTAAATTTACGTTTGAATGTAAATATGCATGCCGTGCTTTCTCAATACCATCTTCATACATTCTTCTTTCTGTTTCTCAATAATGGGATTTTTCTTGCTAAAAAAATTATACACTATATTGTTGCATGATGCAACATATTCACCTTACAAATTATTCTATATCAAGTTCGAATAATTCCCCCCTGGAACTCTACCTTATTGTGGGTAATTAAAATGTTTATAAATGGAGATTTGGTACGCGAGCGCTCAACGTGCCGGTTGGTATAAATACACCGAGAAAACCTGGAGATCCATCAATAGGAGATCCGTTCCCGAATTATTTCATCCAAAACAAGCGCCACAGAACCCAGGACACAATCATCAGCACCATTCGCATAAGGAACAATATCCATCCTGCCATACGAAACGGACAGACTATTCTTCTCAATGCTCTTTTGCAGAGTTGGAAGAAGTAACTCATACGCCTGCCCAAGGGACCACCCCAAGATAACCCGTTGAGGGTTGAAAATGTTTACCAGGTTCCCGATCCCCACACCCAATGCCTCAGCAACCCATTCAAAGATTGCCTTTGCATCCCTGTCCCCTGCCCTGGCCTTTTGGATAATCTCTTCCAACGAAAACTCGCCCTGGCCGGATTTACTCTGGTAACGTTTAATGATGGCACGCCTTCCCACCAGGGCTTGGAGGCAGCCCACTTTTCCACAACTGCACAGGTCACCCTGGGGATCGATCAACATATGACCGATTTCGCCCGCGAATCCGGATGAACCGCGGAACAGTTTTCCATTGGAGATAATTCCTCCGCCCACACCGATATCCAGGCTCATGTAAAGAAAATTTTCAATGTCTCTCCCGGCGCCAAAGTAATATTCACCAAGCGCGGATGCATTCGCATCATTCTCGATGTAAATTGGAACCTGGAATTTATCCTCCCATATCTCTTTTAGGGGGATCTCATTCCACTTTAAGTTGGGGGCGAACCAGATGACACCTTTTTTATTATCAACCAACCCCCATACACCTAAACCTATTCCCATTCGACGCAAGTGAAGTTGACCAGCAAGGTCGAATGCATGGCGAGCAAGTAGCTCGGCTTTCAACAGGTAATCATTTGAAGAAGCATCATCCGGCAGGCTTACCCTTTTCCGCCAGATTACTTTGGCTTTGAAATCGGTTAACAGGATCGAGATGAAATTGACACCGATCTCAATCCCAATCGCCGATCCGCCCTTGGGATCCAACTCCAGGAGCATTCCTGGCCTGCCCTTCTTACCCTGGGACAGATCGACTTCCCTGACCAACTTTTGCTCGACCAATTCATCCACAATCCGGGAGACAGAACTGCGTGCTAAGCCAAATTTCCTGCCCAATGAAGCACGTGATAAACATCCATCCAATCGAAGCGCATTAAGGATGATGGAACTATTGTGCTTGCGCGCCATACTCTGGTCAGCGCCGTCAATGGCTGTGGAATGATTATCTATCTTGTCGTTTATCAATTTGTATACCTCGTGGCTCTATGACCCAAGAAATGATGCCAAATCCAGAATCCTTGGGAAAGTCTAGCCTGCTGAGTTCTATGTCACTTTCAATAATGAACTTCGACTCTCCAGAGGCTTTCAAGTTGAGTAAAGTATAGCCGAAAATTTCTTTCCAGTGGTGTGCGAAAAATGGTGTGCGGTGGTGCTTTGAAAGTTCTGCTTGACGCCTGAAAATGCCTATGGTATATTCAGCCCGCTCCTGGACCCGTGGTGTAGCGGCCAAACATGCGGCCCTGTCAAGGCCGAGATCGCGAGTTCGAATCTCGTCGGGTCCGCCAGGTGTTCCCAGAAATTCTCCCTTTTTTTCCCGGGGAGTTTTTCATTTTTAATACCAGAACCTTCGCATTTGTCACCATCAGGATACTACCCACCACGCCCCAACCAAGTTACATTCTAGTTCACTGCGTCCAGCCGGCGTTCGGCGGCTGTATTGTGGATAATTTTAGTCTATAATAAGGTTGGGCCTAAAGGTTGAGCCCGCGGTTCCTGCCCGTTTTCATTGTCATTTTAACCGCCGATAGCGCCACCCGCCTGGAAGTGTCGCGCCATTCTAAGGGTTCGATACTCCGTAGACGTACATAGAAGAGCGTTCGAACAAAACAGGCACAACCGGCGCGGCTGGCTGTTACAGGTATCACATTTTGGTTAGGAGGTAAAAAGAATGAGAACCCCTCGCATTTTAGTGGTTGTGTTATTCCTTTTGGTCCTGTCCGCTGCGGCATGCAGTGCACCCCAATCGACTGCAAGTGAAGCCGGGGGCGAAACCAGTACCCCGGCAGCCCTCGCAACAGATACTCAAGCGCCCTCCCCCACAGCCACCCCCGAACCATCCCCCACGGCAACCCTTGTACCTCTCCACAGCAACCCTACTACCCTCCCCCACAGCGACGCACGCCATCCGTCAGCTGGAAATCGTGGAATGGGACGTATATCCCTATGCCAACCTGGCTGATCCTCAAAACACAGATACCCGCGTAGAAATCCTGATCCGCAATCCGAATGAATTCCCGGTACGAGTAAACCTGGACGAAGTGGAATTAAGGCTGCTGAACGCAGCCGGGGAAATTGTGTACACCAACCCAAATCCGACTTTCTACATTTGGGAAGGTTCCTGGATTCTGGGGGGAGAAACCGCGGCAATTACTGCCTGCCTATGCTTCGAGACCGACGGTGTGGCAAAGCAAGAGTGGGAGTCGCTTGAACTGGCTGCTCCCCTCGAAGCGGCGCCGGGAATCGCCTATACAACCGATGTGAACGTGACCCTCGGGTGAGTTTTTCTCCCTCGAGAAAGCCCACCTCGGCGGTGATCAATTGGGAGCGGAAATCAAATTGGTAAATACGAGCGGTCAGGCATTAAAAAGCTTCGAAGTGCGCGTGATTGCACGGGACGCAAACGGCAAGTATGTGGGGGTAGCCATCTACGGCTCATTTGGCGACTGAGACAGCTCTGGAAATTATGTGAAGATTGAGCCAGGCGCGTCAGGCGGGGGCATCATCGTTTCGATGATCGACTATGTGGATGGGCCGCTTGATTATGAGGTTACAGCGATCGGTATTCTGGCAGAATAGTAGAAACTATCTAAGGATGAGACGCCACTCACCGGCTGGTCGGACAGCGCCTACGCCGCTCGGAAACTGGCGCGGTTTGCCAGAAGCTGTGCATAATTACAGGATGATAATAAATGAAATCCCCCAAGCAGCTTCTCTGCTGGAACCTAATAACATCCTAAGCGCTGGTCTTCAATCTGTTGACTCCATATTGCCCGCATGATACGATAAAGACGAAAATTGTCTCCTTTATAAAGGCAGCGGCTTGATGAGTGGAAGGAACTTGTTTATTAGATGGTTCGGGATCAGCCTGGTTGCGGCCTTCATCCTGGCATCCTGCAATGCCGCCGGCGCTCCTCCTGCGGATGCCACCCTGACAGCCACCCGGGCCCCGCTGGCGCCCACCCCAACCTTGACGCCGGTTCCAACCTTGACCGGAACAGCCCTCCCTGTCCCCACCGCCACCGCCACCGAACCGCCCACTCCCACCCTCCAGCTTACACCTCAGGTCAACCCGGGCATGAACGCCTATTGCCGGAAAGGTCCGGGCACAGACTACTTCGCCATCACATTTTTGCAGGCCGGAACTTCGTATAATGTCATTGGCCAGGACGGAACCAACACATGGTGGCTGGTCCAGGCGTCCGGCAATGTCACTTGTTGGGTCGGCGACCCGACTTCTGTTATGCAGGGTCCCGTCTGGCAGGTTTCTGTCGTCATGGTCCCCCCCTTACCTCAGGCATCCTCCTCATTTGCAGCCACATACACCTGTGATCCAAAGAACCATTCCCTGAAAGTAGCGTTCGACTGGGCGCCGGTGCGTAACGTGACAGGCTACCGCATATACCAGAATGGCAACCTGCTGGTGGAATTGGGGCCAACAAACAAAGCCTATCAGGATAATTCAGCGCCGCTGGCAGTCGATCTGGTATATAAATTGGTAACCTTCAATGACTATGGCGTCTCGCCCGGTGTTTCGGCCACTGTCACATCCTGTGGTGATTAGTAAATTCGATGTTGGAGGCGCTAAAAGGGCGGCCATCCGGTCGCCCTTTTAAATTGTCACGGCATCTGGTGGGTGAACCCCCAGGTCTGGCCGGTCTGTGTCAGCGTGGAATTTAAGCCGATCACCTCGAAAAAGGTCGTTCCTGGCTTGAAGGGGAACGGGCTGCCATCCGGGTTCGTTAGCGAGACCACATCCGTGTTGCTGCGCTGCCATTTGACCTTGTAGGCCTGGCCGTCCCGGAAAGCGTACGCCTCCCCTGAGCCGCTTAATTGAATATCGTAGATCCCGGGACTGTAGAGTTTGTGGTCTGCATACAGGATGACCACATTATCGAATGCAACCGGTTGTTTGGTCAGGCGGTCGGTCAATTGCGTGAACTGCTCGGTCTGGCCCACCGCGACGACATCCGCAACATCGGAGAAGCGCAGGTATTTTCCGCTGGCGGGATCGAAGTCCCACCGGCCGTAGGTGGCGCCTGAATAATGAACACTGAGTTGCCCGGCAGGCTTACCTCCGGCTGGTGCAGCCAGTTTAAACAGCATGTTGTTTAGATTCTGGGCCCCTCCTAAACCTCGCTTGGCGGCATAATCGCTCAGATCGGACGTGGCAACCACCAGGTAGTTAAAACCATTCGGATCGTAGCGTTTCAGAGGTGTGTAGGGCGCCTCCATCACCATCCGGTTGGCAAAATCCGACCCCATGAAACTATCCATCTCAGCCTTGTATGCGCCGCCGAAAGCAAAGATGGCCTTATAGCCGCGCGCCAGGTGCGCATCGATGAAGCGCCCCGAGCGGATCGGGCCGACCATGCTGGCGTCGTTTCCGTAAAAAACGGCCGCAAAGCGTGTGCCGCCTTCCTCGGTGTAATATTCAAAAACGATATCGGCCAGGGAAAGACCCCACTGCGGGCGGACATCCCGCGGCAGGTTCGAGATCTTGATCAACAGCGGCCGGCGTTGCAGCAAGGCCGGGTTGGCCACCTTCAGGCCGGTCAGAGGGTCCACATCCTTCGGGAAGTTTGCCGGGCCGTAGCCTTCCTCCGGGTAGTCCAGTGTCGGGGTTGGAACGGAAGGTTCGCTTGGAAGCGGCGTTGGCGTCGCCGTACTGGCCGGAGTTTCGGTATTTACTGGAGTTTCGGTCACCGTGGCAGTGGGATTTGGGCTGGCCGCAGCCGCTGGTCCACACGCAGACAGCGCCATGGATAGGATCACGAGCACAAAGCAAAGATTCTTCATAAACTGGTTCCTCTGCAAGGCTATGGATCGTTATCATACCGGGTTTATCCCGGCCAGGCAGGCGCACGCTCTGCTGTCTAAAGAAATATTAATCTGGTCGCCCGGATACGAAAGTGGGCGCATACCCTGCACCCCTGCGGAAGCCCCCGGGATCCTTATCAGCTCTCATAGCCGGATTTAAGGCGGGCGTAACCACGCGGGTCTGGTGCGAATTAAATATCGCCAATAACTGGCAGCGCAATTATTTTGACTATAATATCCACAACGACCATTTAGTACCTCTGGAATTATTCCAATGATTAAATCTTTTGATACCAGAATCATTTATTTGATTCGCCATGCCACACCGGATTGGGCTCGAACGGATATCCCTTATGATATACCGCCTGGCCCTCCCTTAACTCTGCATGGTGAAATGGAAGCCTCACAACTCGGAGAATTCTTCAAGCATAAAGGCCTGAAAAAGCTTTATCACAGTCCACTGGAACGCGCCAAACATACTGCTGAAATTATTTCCAGGGTGGCCGCTATTTCCATTGAGGAGGAAGTCGATCTCGCTGAGTGGCGCAACAATGAAGACGTTCATCAATTCGCCGGGCGCTTTTTACCTGTCTGGAACAGGCTGGTCAATGAAAGCGCCTTCCAGGGACCGATTGGGCTTGTGACCCATGGTGGGCCGGTGCGATTTATGTTGCATGAACTTGGATTAAGTACTGAATTGATCGAAACCTATCTTAAGCAATTTGATCAGTTTAACCCTCTGCCTCCCGCCGGGGTTTGGTTGGCAGAAAAAAACAGTCGCGAAGACCACTGGAATTTAAATCTTGTATATCTTCCAAACACACCCCAGAATTTATCTTGAAACCATGATCCTGTTTTCGCCTTGCTGTTCCTGTATTCCTTCGTGGTACTTCGTGTCTGTCGAGTCGTGTAAACTCGTACCAACCCCACTTACCAGGAGTCTTATAAAATCGTACCTGTTAATCCATACCAGGGTTCTTGATCAGTTGTACCTTCCATAATTAGAATTTTTGTGCTAATATTCACCATCGCCGTCCTTCATTTCTGTCATCGGAATGTCCAGCCATGCTGAATACCCCCCTCCGAACTTTCCCCCGCCGTGGCGGCCAGCCCGGCAATCAGAATGCCCGTAAATCCGGCACCTTTTCCCGCTTCCAACCTGGCCTGCTCAATCCCATCCATCTCCAACTGCATATCCTGCGTAACGCACTCCACAATCCTGCCATCTCGCCGGCATTTATCCTTGAAAAGGCTCGCTCCGCCAGGGACGCCCTCTGCCTCGTCCCTTTATCCTCAACGGCTGAAATGCTCTTTAACGCTCAGATGGTCATGCAAACGCTCACCATCGCCCGCCGCGCCAATGCCCGCGTTTATCCCATCCGGCGCCGTTCGGAAGAGCTCGCTAATCTCGCCCGCAATCCCCTCGGAGTTTTTTTGGAAGCCTGCCGGGAAGCTGGCATTACCCGCGATGCCGATTTGTTTTTTCCAACCTCTTTAAAAAGTGCACAATATTCCCCTTTCCCATCCCGAGCTGGGCAGGGAGTGAGATCATTTTCCCCTCTGCCTCCTTCTCATCCGGCCCTCGCCACCAACCTGACCGACTCACAATGGGCTGTTCTGGTCCCCCTTATCCCGCCCGATCCGCAGCTTGACTGGCTTAGCGGCCAGCCGCCCGTTATCATCGCCGCCAATCGTTGGGGCTTCACCCGTTACTGCTACACCGGTGAGTTCCAGGACTTCGAGATCATGGAAAAATACCATGAAATCCTTCAGCGTTGCCCATCTTTTGATCTCCCCTCTCCAAATCCGCAGGATTTGGGGATGGGTCGGGGCAGGGGTCGTCCTCGCACCTCCCCGCGTGCCCTCCTTGACGGCATCATTTGGAAGCTTGCCACCGGGCATCCATGGGCGACTCTTCCTTCGGGCTTTCCTCCGTATCGCCTCTGCCAGAGATATTACCGTCGTCTCTTCCGCAGTGGCCGCTGGTACACCCTCGTTCTGGCCCTCTACAACCATTTCCGCATGGAGTCGTCCATCGATCTTTCTACCCTTGTGGAGAACACCGATTTCCGGACCACTTCCTCGCAGAAAATCACCATTCGACCGGAAGTTCCTCTCAACTGGGAGAATTGCACCGCCCTTTTCTTCATGCAGTTGGCCCGCGCAGCCTGGACACGTCTCGACTGGGTCTACAAACAATCCCATCGGAATTATTCCCTGCGACCGGTCTTCAAAGGCAACTGCCAGCCGGCCACCGCCCTGCCTCCCGGTGTTCTATTTCTGCCGCCTCCTCAACCGAAAAAACGCAAAAAGCCCTCCTCGCGCCCCTTTCAAGAGCCATCTGGCCACTTCCCGCCCTCAGAAGATAGCCCGGCCCTGAAAAAATGGCTTAAAATTGACCATGATCAACGAACCCTCGCCTCCAAGCTCTCCCGCCGCCTCAACGTCGTTAATTCCTTAACTCCCTTACCTCCCAACCACTTAACTTCTCAACCACCTGACTTCTTTACTGATCAACCACCCAACGAATAGACTATCAAACTATATGACCCAAATCCTTCCCAGCCTCTCCCCTCTTGTCATCGGCCTTGATTGCAGCACATCCGCCTGCAAAGCCCTGGTGTGGGACTCCTCCGGGAACCTCCTCGCTCAGGGCATTGCCTCCCTTCCGTTGATAACCCCTCAACCTGGCTGGCATGAACAATCCGCCGCATCCTGGTGGGAGGCCTCCGTCCTGGCCTTGCGCCAGGCAGCCAGCCAGGTGGACAGCCGTCGCCTGAAGGCTCTCTGCATTGCCCACCAGCGCGAGACTTTTGTCCCGGTGGACGAATTGGGTCGCCCGATCAGCAATGCCATTCTTTGGATGGATGAACGCGCCCGTGACCTTTTGCCGGATCTCGAACGATCCTTCGATCCACAGGATTTCCATAAACAGACCGGCAAACGCCTTTCGGTCAACCTGACTCTCGCCAAGATTGCCTGGCTGAAGCAAAATCAACCCGATATCTTTGCCCGTGCCTTCAAATATCTGGATGTCCACGCTTTTTTGGTACACCGGCTGACAGGCCAATACGCCACCGCCTGGGGCTGTGCCGACCCGACCGGCCTGTTCGACACGCAGGCCAAGCATTGGGCGGGGACGATCCTGGACCGGGTCGGCCTCCGCCTCAACCAGCTTCCGGAAGTCTACCCGCCCGGGACCATTCTGGGCAATCTCACTTCATCTGCTTCAGAGAGCTGTGGTTTGCCGGTCGGGCTGCCTGTGGTGGCCGGGATCGGTGATGGACAGGCCAGCGGGCTGGGAGTGAACATCACGGAACCCGGCGATGCCTACCTGTCTCTTGGGACATCGGTCATCTCGGGGACATATAGCGATCAATATTTGGTCAACTCTGCCTTCCGGACCATGTCTGGCGGTATCCTCGGATCTTATTTGCTGGAAACGGTTTTATTGGGCGGGGCTTACACCCTCGCCTGGTTCATGGAAAAGATCGCCGGTCAACCTGGCCGGGATACTGCGAGCCTCCAGGAATTCTACGAGCAATCCGCCGCCGCGCTTCCGCCTGGGTCTGAAGGTTTGCTATTGGTTCCATACTGGAATAGCGTTCTCGGCCCTTATTGGGATCCGGAAGCCAGTGGAATGATCGTCGGCTGGCGCGGCTCTCATCAACTCCAGCATCTTTACCGCGCCATTCTGGAGGGCATTGCTTTTGAACAGCGCCTGTATACGCTCGGCGTTGAAAAAGCCCTCGGTCAGGCAGTGAATCGCTATATCGCCATCGGGGGCGGTGCACAAAGTCAGCTCTGGTGCCAGATTATTGCGGATATAACCGGCAAGCCGGTTTTTCGCTCCAAGACTGTCGAGGCGGCTGCGCTGGGTGCCGGTATCCTGGCAGCCGCCGCCTCCGGCCTCCACACAGATGCCCGGCAGGCTGCCTGCGCCATGACTCACCTGCTCCCCCGCCCCTTTGAGCCTGATCCTTCCCGCCATGCTTTTTACACCCGCTTGTTTGAAGACGTCTATCGCCCGCTCTTCCCGGCCTTGCAGCCTTATCTGGATCGCCTGACCCGCCTGGCCGGAGCGCAAGAATCGGGTGGTGTTTAACCGTGGAATGCGTACAATAAAAATATGAACGAATTAACCCAACTCTCCGAAGATTACACCCGTATCGCCCAGGCCATCCGCTACATCGAGGCTAACGTCGATCGCCAGCCGGACCTGAACGAGGTGGCCGCCCAGGTTGGCTTGAGTGAATATCACTTCCAACGCCTTTTCACCCGCTGGGCCGGCATCAGCCCCAAGCGCTTCCTGCAGTTCCTCACCCGGGAAAACGCCAAGACCTGGCTGGCCCGCTCCGGCAACTTGCTGGATGCCACCTATTCCGCCGGTCTTTCCAGCCCTGGTCGCCTGTACGATCTGTTCGTGCAGACCGAGGCAGTCACCCCTGGCGAATACAAAACCAGGGGCGTCGGGTGTTGAAATTGCCTATGGCTTCCACCCCTCTCCTTTTGGCGAATGCCTGCTGGCGCTCACCGGTCGCGGTATCTGCTTCCTGGCCTTCGTGGATGCGGACCGCTCCTCCGCCCTGGAACAGCTCCGCCTGTCCTGGCCCAATGCCGCCTTGACCGAGGCTCCTGCCCGTACCGCCCCCGTGGTGGAGCAGATCTTCTCTCACGCTACCCGCGGCGTCTCCGCGCCTCTCCCGCTGCACCTGCACGGCACCAACTTCCAGATCAAAGTCTGGGAGGCGCTCATGCGCTTGTCCCCGGGTCAGGTGACCACCTATCAGGCCCTGGCGGAACAACTCCATTCGGCCGGAGCTGCCCGCGCAGTTGGGAACGCCGTCGCCCACAACCCGGTCGCTTATCTCATCCCCTGTCATCGGGTGCTCCAGAAATCCGGCCATTTTGGAAATTACCGCTACGGCACGGCCCGCAAAAAGGCCATCCTGCTCTGGGAAAATGCCGAAAGCCAGCCGGGTGGAAGGATGGAAAATCCAACTTCACAGGAGTAAAGAACCCCGTGCAGACCTGCAATAAGCCTTCGCGAACATCCTTTCTTCGCGGTGAAGATACTCTGCATTTGATCTTAATACCAACGATGGGTGCCAGGTGAAATCTCCTCGCCAGGCGTTAAGGTTTGTGTAATGATTTGATTATCCACTGTTAATGTCTGTTCCTTATAATAGAGGCAGGATAACAGGAACGCCATGACTATGATTGCCGTCGTTGAGGATGAACCCAGTATCTCTGAGGTGATCAGCCTCTATCTGAAGCGCGCCGGGTACCAGATCCAGCTCTACGCCGATGGCTTGGCCGCCAGACAAAGCCTTTTCGCGCCAGGTACCCGACCTTGTCATACTGGATGTCATGTTACCCGGCATGGATGGGTTTGCGCTGACCCGCAGCTTGCGTGACCAATCCGATGTGCCCATTATTCTGCTCACATCCCGCCGCGAGGAAAGCGACCGTATCGCCGGGTTGGAACTGGGCGCCGATGATTATGTGGTCAAACCCTTCAGCCCGCAGGAATTGGTCAGCCGCGTCCGGGCCGTTTTACGGCGTTCCATCAAGGATGGAAAAGACGATCCCGGCTCCCAGGTCAGCTATCCGGGCATCAGCCTCGATCCGCAAACTCGCACCGTGCTGGTACGGGAGAAAGAGATCTCCCTGACCGTCAAGGAATTTGACATGCTCCATCATTTTTTACTGCATCCTCACCAGGTGTTTTCCCGGAATAAGTTATTGGAAGCCATCTGGGGCCTTTCGGATTACCTTGATCCCAGTACCGTTACCGTCCATATCCGCCGCCTGAGGGAAAAGATTGAAACCGATCCGGCCAACCCCAACCACCTTCAAACCGTTTGGGGCGTAGGCTACAAATTTGAACCCTAGTCCATGAAACCACGCATTTATCACCCATTTGTATCTGTCCTGCGCCTGGTCGGTGGCATTTTTTTTGTAGTCCTGGTTTCCCTTGCCATCTTCTATTGGATCATGCAGCCTCCAATGGGAGATCTTGGTCACATGGCCCAATTTCTCTCCATTACGGCGCTGGTCTCAGGCCTGGCCGGATACGCCGCCTATCGCTTTCGCTGGATGGAACGCAGCCCGGCACTGCGCTGGTCATTGATGGCCGGATATGCCCTGGCCAGCCTGTTGACTTTTCTTAATGTATGGATCACTGCCCGGCTGATGTTCGCCAGCAAGCACGACCTGACCCTCGCGACCATCCTGCTCCTATTCGCAGGTGGCATCGCCATGATACTGGGTTATTTCCTTTCCAGCACCGTTACCGACCGCATCCGCCGTCTCGACCAGGCGGCCAAGGAGATCCAGGCCGGCAATCTTTCCGTGCGCATCCCGGTCAATGGCAATGACGAGGTAGCCGGCCTGGCGCGCACTTTCAACCAGATGGCCGCCAAATTGCAGGAAGCGGACTGCAAACCAGCAAGCGCTCGAATCCATGCGTCGCGACCTGGTGGCCTGGGCGGGTCACGATTTGCGTACGCCATTGACCGGCGTACGCGTCCTGGTGGAGGCGCTTGCCGATGGCGTGATCAGCGATCCGGATACCTCAAAACGCTACCTCCAGCAGGCCCGCAAGCAGATCGACCACCTGTCACTTTTGATCGACGACCTGTTCCAGGTTTCCCAAATGGACGCAGGTGGCATCAAGCTCAACCTGGAATCGGCCTCGCTGACCGACCTGATGTCGGACACACTGGAAGGATTTTCGGGTCTTGCTGAAAAACAGAATATAGGTCTCTCGGGCCATGCCGGCCCAGGTATTGATCCCATCCGCATGGACGTTCAGCGTATTGGGCGTGTTCTCAACAACCTGGTGGACAACGCTCTGCGTTACACCCCCGCTGGAGGAACTGTATCGGTCCAGGCTGAGCTCGTGCAAGGATCTGTCCGTGTGATGGTTCAGGACAACGGCGAGGGGATTTCGGCCGAGCGATCTGCCGCATGTTTTTGACCGCTTCTATCGGGGCGAAAAATCCCGCAGCCAGGCCACCGGAGGGTCGGGATTGGGTCTGGCGATTGCCAAAGGGATTGTCGAAGCCCATGGCGGTCAGATCTGGGCAGAGAGCCAGCCAGGCCAGGGCACCCGGATCAACTTCAGCCTGCCGAAAAAAGATTAATCATTTCTTCCCTTTGCCGTAAGGATTTCGTAATCTCTTTTTGTTATAGTTTAGGCAATTACAGGTAGATGCCATGAGGATCATTTTACCGTTAGCGTTTCTTCTACTGACTGGTTGCACGGTTGCAACAGTCCAGCCTGTGCCCACCCAGAGCACTTTGCGTGATCGTGGGCTCGCCCCTGAGTTGACCAACCAGATCTGGCTTAATACACCCACACCCCTGCGCCTGGCCAACTTGCGCGGCAAAGTGGTCTTGCTCGAAATGTGGACTTTCGACTGCATCAATTGCCGCCACACCATTCCACAACTAAACGCCTGGTACAAGACCTATGCCAGTCAGGGACTGGTCATCATCGGGAATCACTACCCGGAGTTTTCATATGAGGCCGACCTGGGTAATCTAAAGAAAGCCGTGATTGACTTGGGAATTCAATATCCTGTCGCGCAGGATAATGAAGGCGCCACCTGGAAGGCATTTAATAACAACTACTGGCCGGCCATTTACTTGATCGACAAGTCCGGTCATATCCGCTATATCCAGATTGGTGAAGGCGCTTACAGCATAACTGAAGCTGCCTTCCAGGAATTACTGGCGGAACCTTACCGGTAATGAAAGGTAGAAATAATATGGAACGCAAACTTAAGCACGTTGCCGTCCCGTCTTCTGAGATCACCCCCGAGAAGCTTTACCTGTCGCGCCGTGAGTTTCTGAAAGCCGCCGGCATCGTCAGCGCGACAGCCTTCCTGGCTGCCTGCGGTGTGACCCCTGGCAGGCAAATCGCCCCGCCCGGAGTCCCGACACCCGTACCCGGTTGGAGCGCCCTCACGCCCACGCCCAGCCCGCCTGTTCCCGATGATGCCCAGGGTCAGACCACCGACGAATTCGGCAATAAACTCAACACGCTCGACGAAATTACCAACTACAACAACTACTACGAGTTTTCCGAGGATAAACAGGCGCCCGCCGGCCTTTCCAAGAATTTCAAGCCTTCACCCTGGTCGGTGCAGGTTGGCGGGTTGGTGCAAAACCCGAAGACCTACGCCATCGAAGACCTGCTCAAGTTCCAGCAGAAGGAACGCATCTACCGCCTGCGCTGCGTGGAAGCCTGGAGCATGGTCATCCCCTGGACTGGTTTCGAACTGGGCGACCTGCTGAAAGAGGTCCAGCCGATGACCAGCGCCAAATACGTGGCCTTCACCACCCTCATGGACACCAAACAGTTCCCCAACGAGGCCTCCGGATATCTATCCCTGGCCTTATACCGAAGGCCTGCGCCTGGATGAAGCCATGCACCGCCTGACCATTCTTGCCACCGGCATGTATGGCCACGCCCTGCCCAATGTGGATGGCGCCCCGCTCCGCCTGGTGGTGCCCTGGAAATATGGCTTTAAGAACATCAAGGCCATCGTAAAGATCGAATTGACCGATAAACAAGCCGGCCACCTTCTGGAATACCATTTCCTCCAATGAATATGGCTTCTACTCCAACGTCAACCCGAATGTCGACCACCCACGCTGGTCACAGGCCACCGAGCGGCGTATCGGTGAAGTCAGCCGTCGTCCCACCCTGATGTTCAACGGGTATTACGACGAGGTGGCTTCGCTTTACACCGGCATGGATTTGAGAGCGAATTATTAGAGCTTTCGTCACGCAGGTTTGGGCAATTCCAATTGAGTGCATAACGAGACCCGCGTGACGTTATCGTAGATCTGAGAGTGAGATAATACTTTGAATAAACATCCGCATTTCCCCTGGCTGCGTATCCTAGTCCACCTGCTCGGCTGGCTGCCGCTGGTGTACCTGATTTACGCATTCTACGCCAACAAACTGACCATCAATCCGGTCCAGGATCTCGAACAGATCCTCGGTCGGATCGCCATCTACTGGATGGTTGCCACGCTGGCCGTCACCCCGCTCTACACCCTGACCGGATTTCGCGATCTGCCAGGCCGCCGGCGCGCAGTTGGCCTGTATGCCTTCCTCTACACCTGCCTGCACCTGCTGGTCTTCTTTGGACTGGATTATGCCTTCAATCTCGCCCAGATCTGGGACCTGGTAACCGGCAAGGTTTATCTGCTGGTCGGTGTGCTGGCCGTGCTCCTGCTCATCCCGCTGGCAGTCACCTCTTTCGACTATTTCATTCGAAAAATGGGCAAGAACTGGAAGCGGCTGCACTGGCTGGTCTATCCGGCAGTGGTTGTCTCCATTCTCCATTATGGCCTGGCCCAAAAAGGCGACCTGTTCACCTTGCGCGGCAACATTCTCAGGCCCTTCCTGTGGCTACTTTTGACCGTTTTTCTGTTAGCCTTCCGCCTGCCTCCGGTCCGGAGATGGGTCAGTGGGAAACGCCGGAAGTTGTTTGTCCGCTTCCGCCGCCTGCCCGAGGCAAGCAAGATCGACGCCGGTTGAAAAGGTTGTTCATGGAATCTCTTTGACGGCACGGCTCTTCTGCTATATCATCAAGGCATTCCCATCACGTTCCTCCATCCTGGCAGACACCGGAGCCGATAATGCAGCAAATATCCAGCAAGATCCATGAACGTCCCGCAGAACTTTTACAAAACCTGATCCGCTTCGACACCACCAACCCACCCGGCAACGAACTCGCCTGCATCCAATATATCAACGATCTGCTCAAGGAGGCCGGCATTGAGTGCAAACATCGTGGCTCGCACGCCCGGGCGTCCCAATCTGATCGCCCGGCTGAAAGGCGCCGGCAATGCTCCTCCACTTCTGCTCTACGGCCACGTGGATGTGGTTACCACCGAGGGCCAGAAGTGGACCCACCCGCCCTTCGAGGCAAGATCGTGGACGGCTACGTCTGGGGCCGCGGCGCCCTGGATATGAAAGGCGGGGTGGCCATGCTGCTGGCGGCGTTTCTTGAAGGCCAAGGCAGAGAACACATCCCTGCCGGGGGACGTGTATTTTGCTGCCGTGGCAGATGAGGAAGCCGGTGATGACTTTGGGGTGCGTTACCTGGTGGATGAGCATCCCGACCTTTTCAAGGGCATCCGCTATGCCCTGGGTGAATTTGGTGGTTTCAACCTGTCGGTCGGCGGGAAGCGCTTCTATCCCATCATGGTGGCCGAAAAACAGACCTGTTGGATGAACGCCACCTTCACCGGACCGGCCGGGCATGGCTCGATGCCATGTCACGGCGGCGCCATGGCGAAGCTCGGCCGGGCGCTGCTTCTGCTGGATAAGCATCCGCTGCCTGTCCACATCACACCGGCAGTACGCTTGATGGTCGAGAGTCTGGCCAGGAACCTGGGAGGTGTTTCCGGCCTTGTTATTCGCCAGTTGCTCAACCCGGCCCTGACCGATTTAATCCTGAAGATCCTTGGGGAGCAGGGCAGCCTGTTCTCGCCCTTGCTTCACAATACCATCAGCCCGACCATGCTGAAAGCCAGCGACAAGACCAATGTCATCCCCTGCGAGGTTACCCTGGGTATGGATGGACGATTGGTACCGGGGGCAAAACCTGAAGATATGATCCGTGAGTTGCACGCCCTTCTGGGCGAGGACGTTCAATTCGAGGTCTTCAAAGCCGAACCCGGCCCGGCCGCACCGGATATGGGCCTGTTTGACACGCTGGGCGATATCCTGCACGGGCTGGATCCGGCCGGCATCCCGCTGCCTTATGTCATGTCTGGCGTGACGGATGCGCGCTTCCTTTCAAAACTGGGCATCCAGACCTACGGCTTCACCCCGCTGCAGCTTCCGGAGGGTTTCAATTTCGCCGGCACCATCCATGCTGCGGATGAGCGCGTACCGGTGGCCGCGCTGGACTTTGGCGTCAAGGCCATCTTCAGCGCCCTGCAAAAATTCCATTCGTAGATCATTCTCCCGGCCACTGGATGTGCCGGGAGATTTGATAAATGGTACTTAAGGGCTAATTGAATTATTGGAGAAAATAAAGTAGACTTTTTTTACTGTAATAACCTTATTCTAATTTTACCCAAAGGAGTTGCCCTATGAATCTTCTCGTGTTCCTGATCGTTGGCCTGGTGGCCGGCTGGCTGGCTGGGGTGATCATGAAAAGCAGGTACGGCTTGATCGGCGACCTGGTCGTGGGCGTGATCGGCGCCTTCCTGGGTGGCTGGCTGTTCGGCCTGCTTGGTATCAGCCTGGGTGGTGGGATCCTGGGAGCAATCATCACTGCGGTGGTCGGTGCGGTGGTATTGCTGTTCCTGCTCCGGCTCATCTTCAGGTGAAGATAAACCTTTCATGCCACCATTTTTTCATTCGAAGGACCTGCTTTCCAGCAGGTCCTTTTTCGTGGTTGCAAGCGCATGATTGTGCACATATAATCCTTATATTCCAATCCATTCTTTCGAGCCCAGATTTAGAATCGAGGAGAAGCCGCATGCCCACACAATCCGCACAACAAGCTCTCTCCATCCTGCGCCAGGGAAGCCAGACCTTTCAGTGGTACGTCATTCCTTTGATGGCGTTCGTCTTCTACGTATACACCGTGGAAGCCGAGAAACGCAACTGGAACCTGCTGCTGGCCGGCCTGGCCTTTTGGGGCATGGACTGGCTCAATGAGATCGTCAATGGGCTGGTTTTCCACTTCACCAATTACGCACCCATCTGGGGAGCGCCTGGAAAGACCGCTTTCCTCATCCTCATCGGCCTCAACATTGAAATATGTTTTATGTTTGCCGTCTCTGGCATCATTTGGACCAAGATGCTGCTCCCGGATGTAAAGACCAGAATCCTGGGCATTCCCAACCGGGCGTTCATTGCCGTCGTCGGGGCGGCTTTCTGTGTCTTCGTGGAATACATCCTTAACGCCGCTGGAGCCCTAACCTGGGACTATGCCTGGTGGGGTCGCAGCGCTCCCTGGCTGATCTTCCTGTTCGGCTATCTGACCTTTTTTATCATGGCCTTCTGGGTCTTCGATATGAAATCCGTGAAAGCCAAGCTCATTACAGTTGGGAGCATCTGGGCCGCAGCCGTTCTGGCGCTGATTCTCTTTGTTCCTGTCCTGCATTGGATATAATATCCCCATGACCTCTCCCAGAAACGGATCTTCGCGCTGTTGTTGTTCATGGCTGCAGCAGCGTTCATTGTTTTTGCCCTGCCCAACGCAGTCGCCTCCAAAAATTTGGCCATGGTACAGATCTTCCAGCCGGACGAAGCCGCGCCTCTCCCTTACGTATTCCAAATGATCGCCCCGGCTCCTTCGCTCAACCTGGCCTTGAGGCACTTTGTATTTTACGAGTACTACTATTATGGTTTCCCGTTCTTTGCAAGCTCGGCCTTATTGGTGCTGCCCCTGCAATGGCTTGGCCGCCTGGGCGACACTCCCCTGGTCATGTTGATCCTGCGGCAGTTTGTCAGCGTGCTGCCCATGCTGGCGGCTCTGCTTTTGCTGGTCTATATGCAGGATGGCTTCCGCAGTTACCGCTCGCCGGTATTGTTCGCCTTCCTGGTCAGCGTCCCGGCGGTGGTCGAGAACAATTCCTGGTACCATCCGGATGGGATCACCTTCCTGCTGGTCGTATTGACCATCTTTTTCCTCAAACGTGATAACCTGCGCTTTGGGAGGAATTTCCTGCTGGCGGCAGTCATGAGCGGGGTTGCCACCGCCACCAAGCTGGTCGGGGTCTATTTCTTCCTGGCAGTCGGGTTGACCCTGCTGTTGGGCCTGGTGCTCAGGAAAGCCTCCTGGAAGAAGCTGGTCGGGATGGGCTTCGCTTTTATCCTGGCGATGGGCCTGGCGTACCTGATTGCCAACCCATTTTTACTCTCCCACTGGGCCCGCACGGCCTACATTTATATTCTAAACAAACAAGGCGGTTTGCTCGAGAATGGCTACGGAGTGGTGTACTTGAAAGGCCTGGTTGTCTCCTGGCCGCTCATACACGAATCGTACGGTGAGCTGGCCTTCCTGCTGATCGCCCTCGGCGCTGCAATCTGGGGAGCCTGGCGCGGACCGCAGCGCCTGTTGCACGGTCTGATCCTGGCCTGGTTTGTGCCGGTCAGCGTGACGGTTTTTTTCCTGACCCACTTCAAGTTCCAATACTGGATGCCGGTGGCTTTGCCACTTTTTTCCAGCCTGGTTCTGCTTCTCCCTGAAAAAGGAAGTACGATTCGAACCGGACACCTGGCGCAAATCGCCCGAATTGCCGTACTCCTGGCACTTATCGCCCAGTTTGTCCTGTTCCTGAATGCAGATTATCATACCTTCGAAACGCGCATGCACCGGGCAGATAACAACACCAGTATCAAGTTCTATGACCAGGTGCTGGCAGCCCTCAAACCCCTACCGAATTCGAAACTCCACGTTTATTACGATTATCGCATGTACGTGCCAGGAAAGGCCGGCTGGGTAACTGAAACCAACTTCGATCTGCTTGAATACAATTACATACACAAGAAAAACTTTCGATGTGTTGTTACTGCTAGCAGCAACGCATCCGTGATTATTTGAACCCGAATGCAGTCGGCATCGATCCGGCCTTGTTCGCCCGCAACCAGCAGTTCTACCGCGATGCAGACAACGCAACGATCACAGGTTACCACCTGATCTATCGCGACAAATTTGGTTTGATCTTTGTGAGGGATGAACTGTACCAAAAATATTATTCGAAGTAAGCCGGGACATGGGAGGCCAACATTCGGGCATAATTTCTGCTTATGGCAGGAATCCTTGCAATGGGCCATGCGGGTCAATAACTGATTGAAGCTCCGTATACGGCACAACGACCTCCTGAGGTCCGGCCGCATAAGCAGCCACCTGGTATTCATCGAAGGTGATCAGCAGTCCATCTGGTGTGATGTTCCAATTCCCATAGTTCTCTGGCGTAGGCTGCGCGCCGCTGGTGAAGGCTTCGAAACCAATATTGCGTGTTTTCAATTGCGCAATGCAATAATTGGCGATCTTGTCCAAGATAATCGCTGCCAGACAGGAAGAGCTGATCCAGCTTAACATCCGCTCCCGGCTTCGAGGTCATAAGTGACCGTCCGCATGTGTGTTCCAGGATGAGCGGCACCCTGAATATAGATCATAATTTGGAATTTCAAGCTGACCAGGTTGCCAGGAGGGGAAAGCAGCTTGTACTGCTGATCGTAGAAACTCCCGGTTGAACCAGGCACTGGCTGAACCTGCGACAACATTGTCCTCTGAATTTGGCGATCTCTTCCTGCGTGAGTTGGGCCATTTCGTTATTGAAATTAGTCACACGCAGATCCTCGCTGCCCTGGAAAAAAGGCGTTTGGGCTGTAATCGTGTAATCAGGAGTTTTCCCGGTTTCATTGGTCGGATTGGAAACCAGAGTGACTACCGAGAAGATCGGGATTGGAGTAAAGGTCGGAGTAAGACGGTTCCGTGGGAACAACCTGGGGGGTATTGGGGGCTTGCTGCGGGGTGGACGTGGTCCCGCATGCCAACATGGTCACCAGGAGAATGAATATAACGAACCCCGGCACTATTTTTGGTGCAACTGATCTCATTTTCGTTTATTCCTTTCCAGCGCCGCCGGAACGCTTCTGGAGCTTCTCATCCAACCTCTCCAGGCGGTGTGTCAATTCTTCCATCCAATGATTATAGATATAACGAGGAATGTCGAGCGTGCTGACCAGTTCCACGGCGCTGTGTGTCCATTTTATCGCTTCGGATATAGTCGCGGCGCTGGTGTTCGTGATACTTTGCCAGTTCCACGTGGGCGTAAACATGTCCCTGGCCGGCAGCACGTTCCCACAAACCGACGGCGGTTTCCAGGTCGCCGCGCCGTTTCTGCAGGCGTGAAAGGCGCTGCACGGCCAGCCAGAAATCTGCCTCGGGCAATTCCATTTCCAGGCCGCGTTCGAAAAGCCGCGCCGCCATATCCCATTGGCCCAGGTCCTCGTACAACTTCGCCAGCGCCACCACATCCAGGCCATGTTCGACCATCTCGCTGAATGGATCCGCCAGGATGGCCGTCACATGCGAAAGCAGCGCGGCCATTGCGACCACATCCATGGCATTATGGTAGAACACACCTTTCAACGGGCGGGCGTCCCGGCTGCGGAGATAATCAAAGTAAAGATAGGGGATCTCATAACCGGGCACTTCTTCGACTTGTGCGCGGCGCAGCCAGCACATTCTCTTCAAGATACTTCAGAGCCCGGCTGGGCAGCCGGTCACGCCACAGGCGGCGGGCCAGAGGAAGCAGATCCAGGTGAGCAAAATCGGTAAAGGGACAGGGGATGTTGTGTAACGAGTAACGGGTAATGAGCAAGGGAGCATCAAACGCCTTGCCATTGAATGTAACCAGCGCCTGCGCCGGGGCAAGGAATTCAGCCAATGCTTCAAGCATGGCCGCTTCTTCGGCCGGGTCACGCATAAAGAATTGCTCCAGACGGAATTCGCCCTCCACGGAATCGACCCACGCCAACCAGAAAGGCATACGTGCCTGTGCCTCCCGCCAAGCCGCTGGTCTCGGTATCCAGGAAGGCATAGGATTCGAGCGGCAATTCCAGGAAACGCGGCTCGCCTGCCCAGGCTGCCAGTGCATCGAAAGGAACCTCGGGTCGGATGGCAGCTGTTCCCGTGCCGGTATTCCGCTCCGAAAGTTTGACTGGCAACAAAGGTCTCTCCGGCAGGGGTGGACCGGTACGTTCCATCCACGACTTTATCAATCTCATACTGGTGGGCAGGCTCGGCTCTTGGAAAGGTCCGCCGCGCCAACTTTGACGCCCAGAGACTTTAACTTGTCGGAAAGAGAAGGCATGGCAGCAATTGTAATGCAAGCTTGATGATATGATGCTAGAATCTGCAATTATCTTTTACTCTCAACTTGCCATTCATATAACGAGTCTTCTCCGAAGGAGACACCATCATCAAACAAACCAAAACCAAATTCCTATCCTTCTGGGTCAAACTGGTCTACGGAACGGGCGACTGGAGCGAAGCCAGTTACGGTACCCTGCGCCAGATTTTTTATGCCATCTTCCTGACCGATGTGGTTGGGCTGGATCCAAGGCTGGCCTCCATTGCCGCGCTGGTGGGCATCATTTGGGATGCAATCAACGACCCGCTGGTTGGCATTCTCACCGACCGGATGCGCAGCCGCTGGGGTCGCCGCCGACCGTTCCTGCTGTTCTTTGCCATCCCCTTCGGGGCAAGTTTCCTGCTGCTTTGGTGGGCGCCGCCCTGGCACAACCAGATCGCCCTGGCCGTCACCGTCACACTGGCTTTCATGATCAGCGATACCTTCGAGACCCTGTGCGGTGTGCCGTTCGCCTCCCTGTTGCCGGAGTTGTCTCCCGACTACGACGAGCGCACCACCCTGACCAGTTTCCGCATCTTCTTCAACCTGCTGGCCTCGCTGGTGACCGCCGTGGCTGCGCCTGCCATCATTGACGCCGCTCTTGCCGCCGGTCTGACCCAGCAACAAGGCTACCTGATCGTGGCCGGGATTTTCGGCGGCCTGGCAGCCATCCCGTTCCTGCTTATCTTTGCAGTTGTCCGGGAGCGTTACGGTGCAGTCGACCGGCCGCAGGAAGACAATCACCTTCCGGCAGACCGTCCGGACTGCCTGGGCCAACATTCCATTCCGTTTTGCCACCATCATTTACATGCTGAACTGGATCACCTTCGATCTGGTGGCGCTGGTACTGCCTTTCTACCTGCTCTATTGGATCGCACGCGGGAACATGCTGGCCTCGGTCAATCTGCTGGGCATTTCGCATGCCGCTCGAATCGGCCGTCTTTGCGCTCCTGCTGGTCACGGCCACTGCCGTCCTGCCATTCTGGCTGTGGCTTTCCCACCGGCTTGGGAAACACATCGCTTACATCATCGGGATGGTCTTCTGGGCTGCCGTACAGATCGGGATCTTCCTGGTCCGGCCCGGGCAGATCACATTGGTTCTCTGGATGGCTTTCCTGGCCGGGCTTAGCGTCTCAGCCGCCCACGTCCTGCCGGATGCCATGTTCCCGGATGTGATCGAATGGGACGAACTGCGCACCGGACGCCGCCAGGAGGGGATTTATTACGGCGTCAAGAATTTCATCCGCAAGCTGACCGGCGCGCTGGCAATCTTCCTGGCACTGCAGGTGTTGGGTTGGTTCGGCTACCAGACACCGCCCGGAAGGAGTGACGACCTTTATGCAATCGCCGGTCACGCTGACGGCCATCCGTCTCCTGATCGGACCGGTTGGCGCAGTCCTGTTATTCTCGGCAGTCATCACCACCTGGTTCTATCCCACTGACACGTGAGCGACATGGCTCGTATCCGGCGCTCTGCTGGAAGAACACGACAACCAGACAAAGGAACAGCCTAGAAATAATCTGCGGTCAGATGCGGCGGATTATCCGATACTGTTCCTGAATGGGATATGCAAATCCTTGAAAAACCGCTGCCTGTTGGTATACTATGTCTCTTCAATGACGCAGACCTACTCATAGGTATTACTGGTAAGGATTTTATTAATGATGCTCTCCCTTTCCGGCAATTGGCATTATTCCATCGAGGATCACCCCGAGTTCGCCAGTCCCGACTTCGATGATTCGGCCTGGCAGACCATGCATATTCCGCAGAACTGGTTCCTGGGTGGTCTTGGACCATCACGGCGTTGTCTGGTTTCGCCGTGAATTCAATTACAAATCAAGAGGACGAATTCGCAAGCCTGCACTTCGACGGGGTGGATTATTTTTCCGATGTGTTCCTGAATGGGAAATTTCTCGGTCACCATACCGGATACTTTGATCCCTTTACCTTTGACGTAACGGACGTGCTCAAACCCGGGAAAAACAGTCTGGCGGTCCGTGTGGATAGTCCTTATGAGCAACCCGGACTGAATGGCTGGCATATCCGCAAGAGGCTTATCAAAGGTATCCTCAACCACCATGATTGCCGCCCCGGAGGCGGGTGGAATCCGAAGGTCAATCCTATAATACAGGTGGGATCTGGAACAATGTCGTATCTGGAACAACATGGCGCTGTGACGATCGAGTCAGATATTTGCTGCGCGCAGACTTGGATAGCCAGCCGCCAATTCTGCATATTCGAGGTAAAGGTAATGAACCGCGTCCGGAGAAGACAGGAAGCCGGGCTGGAAATTCGATGCTACCCCGGAGAACTTCAAAGGGAGATTGCAATCATTCAAAATCCACAATTGATCTTCCAGCAGGCGAAAGCATCCATACGGTTCAAATTCCCGTTCCGGATGTTCATCTCTGGCAACCCTGGGATCGCGGTTTCCCACACCTGTACCGAATCACTACCAGTTTGTCCGCTTCCGGGAAAAAAGCGACCGCATCCTCCCTGTTCGGTTTTCGCACCGTCAAAGTTGAGCAAGGATTTCCGCTGGTTCGTCAACGGGAAGCCCTATTTCATCCGCGGCTCAAATTACATTGGTTCACAATGGCTTTCTGAAACCCTGTTCCCGGAAGCAGCCACTTCGAAAACTCACCCATTTGGTGGGGGCGCAGGCGACGATTTTTTCACCCGCGATGTGGCGCTGGCAAAACAGGCCAACCTGAACATGCTGCGTGTACACGCCCACGTCCTACCGCACGAATTCCACGCAGCCTGCGACCGGGCAGGGATACTTGTCTGGCAGGATTTTCCGCTACAGTGGGGCTATTCTGATGAACCGGATTTCCAGGCTGAAGCCGAACGACAAATGCGGCAATGCTTACGCTTCTTTATAACCATCCATCCATTGTGGCCTGGTGCTGTCACAACGAAAGTCCGTGGGATGCCCCCTGGATGGCCGGAGCAGTTGGCGGGACGTATGACCCCAGCCAGAACCGCGTACCTGGATACGCAATCTGCAAGCAGATCGCCAGAAAAATCGACCCTGATCGCTATGTTCACCTTAGCTCCGGCACAGGGGATGGACATGCTTATCCGGGCTGGTACCAGGGTCACTGGCGTGATTACCGGGATCTGCCTGGTGCACCTTTTATTACTGAATACGGCGCACAGGGGTTGCCGGTCAAGGAAAGCATCCAGCGCATGCTGCCCCAGTTCGGTCCGGATGCCGGGTTTGCCGAGTTGTTACGGCTCAAAACATGGATCGAATCCAGCCGGAAGGTCAGTCCCTCGACCAGGTTTTTCATGAAATTCGGTTTTGCTCTGTTCAAATTCATGGAAAAGCATCCATCGTTGAAACGGGATCAAGGGTGCTATTCATGGAATGGGCCATGAAAAGAGGCCAGACCACCGAACGCTCCATTTATCAAAACCTGCCTGCAACGAAGAAACGCCTACAGATCTGCAACATGCCTGCCAGATCTGGCAGACCTGGCAATTCCATAATACCCAGTTGATGGAAACCTTCGAGAATGGAATAAAAACCGGCAGTTCGCTGGACGATTTCATTACCAACAGCCAGGCCTACCAGGCTCATCTCATCCAGTTCGGCACTGAATGTTACCGGCGTGCCAAATATATCAAAAGTCACCGGTATCATCCAGTTCGATTTTACCGATCCCTGGCCGGCCGTGACCTGGTCGGTGCTGGACTATTGGCGTTACCCCAAGCCGGCTTACGATGCGCTGCGCCGTTCCATGCAGCCGGTTCTGCCCAGTTTCCAGCTGCCGGAGAAATTCGAAGCCGGCAAAGCCGCTTTGGTCTACTTCCGGGTTATCAACGACCTGATCGATGCCTTCCCGGATGCGGAATGCTCATGGCAACTTTCGTCCGATAAAGACGTGCTGGCTTCGGCCTCCTTCCCGGTGGATATCCCTGCGGATGGGATTTCCGAAAGAAGTAAAAGTGACTTTACCATCGCTTAACCTCGGTCATTTCAAACTGACTGTCATCCCTGAGCTCCGGTAAGTAAAATCCTGGGCGAAAATTCGTATGAAATTACTGACCTGATTCAACGATCAGATAAAAGGAGAACTCTATGACCCTTCCAACCAAAATCGTTGTCATTGGCGCGGGCAGTGCCTCCTTTGGGGAGAATACCCTGTCTGCCCTTATGCGCTCCAAAAAACTGCGCGGTTCCAGCCTGGCGTTGGTGGACCGAAACTCCGAAACACTCGATATCGTCAAACGCCTGGCCGAACGCCTCAACCGGGAATGGGATTCCGGGTATCACCATCAGCGCCCACAACCATCACCGAGGAGGCCCTCGAGGACGCCGATTTCGTCGTCTCCGCCATCGAGGTCGGTGCACGCGAAGGATTATGGAAAAAGGACTTCGAAATTCCACTGAAATACGGTATCCGGCAACCTTATGCCGAGAACGGCGGACCGGGTGGTTTTGCCCACGCCGCCCGCAACCTCGTTCCGGTCATGGAAATCGTCCGTGATATGGAAAAAGCCTGCCCGGAAGCCTGGTTCATTAATTTCACCAACCCGATGATCCGCATCTGCGACGCGATAAACCGTCACAGCCCGATCAAGGCTGTTGGGCTGTGCCATCAAATTTTTATCGGCTACACGATGGTCGGCATAGCCCTCGGCAAGGACCTGGGGATTGAAGTGCCAGAGGGTATTACCGGTATGCAAGCCGACATCCAACAAGCCGTTCTCCACAACCGTGTCAAGGAACAGATCGTTCCACGTGTGGACATCCAGGCCGCCGGGCTGAACCATTTCTCGTGGATCCTCTCCATCCGCGACCGGCAGACCGGTGAAGACCTTTATCCACTTTTCCGGGAACGTTGGAAAGAGATGGACCCGGCATTTGAACCACTGACAAGGCGGGTCTTCGATGCCTTTGGGCTGTTCCCCGTGCCTGGGGACACCCATTTATGCGAATACCTGCCGTGGGTCTCCGACCCGGTGACGAAGCCCTGGGAGAAATATGCCATCCCGCTGTATGACTGGGATCTGATGGCCGCCTTGCGCGATTTCCAACATGAACGACTCAAAAGCATGGCCGATGGCGGGATGACCATCGCAGGGCTGGAAGGAGACCGATTCTGAAGGCGCGCTGGAGATGATCGAAAATATTGCTGCGGCCAGCACGCACTATCACCTGGCAGCCAACCTGCCGAACGTCGGGACAGATATGCCAACCTGCCGATCGGTTGCTACCGTTGAAACACCCGTGGTCGTGGATGGCGCAGGCATCCATCCTGTCCACGTTGGCGCTTTCCCGGAGCCGGTGGCGGAACTGCTGCGCCGCGAGACCACGGTTGCACAGCTATGTGTGGACGCTGCAGTCGAAGGTGACCGGCAGAAAGCCTTGCAATGTCTCCTGCTCGACCCGGTGATCAATGATTTCGAATTGGCGAAGCTGGTTCTGGATGATTATTTAGCCAGTTACAAAGAATATCTACCTCAATTTTGGAATTAACAACCTAGTAATAAAAGAAAGGATCGACCTGATGAAAATAGCAGTGATTGGCGGTGGATCAACCTATACTCCCGAGCTCGTGAATGGGTTTCTCGACCAGGATGAAGAGCCTGCCCCTGACCGAACTCTGGCTGATGGACATTGATCCGGAACGATTGGAAATCGTTGGCGGGTTCGCCAAGCGCATGGTGGCAGCCAAAGGCGATCCATTCAAGGTGGTGTTGACCACCGACCAACGCCTCGCCGTCAAGGGTGCCACCTACGTTACCACACAGATCCGTGTGGGACATATGCCGGCCCGGGTGGCAGACGAATACCTCGGCCTGCGACATGGATTGATCGGCCAGGAAACCACCGGTATTGGCGGAATGGCCAAGGCCATGCGGACCATCCCGGTGCTTCTGAAGCTGGCCAAGGATATGGAAGAACTGGCTCCCGGCGCCATGCTGGTCAACTTCACCAACCCGTCCGGCCTGGTGACCGAGGCGCTCCAACGCTACGCCCCGGCGGTCCCTTCTGTGGGTGTCTGCAACGCCCCGATCGGAATGAAAATGCAGATCCTCAAAGAGCTTGAGAAATCAACTGGAAAAGAAATTCCTCTGGAAAGTGCAGAATTAAATACACTCGGGCTGAACCATCTGTCATGGCATCGAGGTTTTACCGTGGATGGGGAAGATGTCTGGCCGCAGGTTTTAAGCGCCTATATCGCCGAACTCAAGGCGGAACCTGAACCCGAATGGGATCCGCGGACGGTAGAGAACCTGGGAATGATCCCGAACTATTACCTGCAATATTATTACCATACGGACCACAAAATGGGCGAAGAGAGGCAATGGCCGCCCTCGCGTGGCGAAGAGGTGATCGAGATCGAGAAAAATCTACTAAAAGAATATGCGGATCCCAATTTGAGCGAACCGCCGGCCGACCTGATGCTGCGCGGCGGCGCTTATTATTCCACAGTGGCAACCCAATTGCTCAACGCCCATTTTAATGATATGGGTGAAACGCACGTTGTCAACATACGCCATAACGGGGCGGTGCCGGGCTGGCCAGCCGATTGGGTGCTGGAAATGCCCGCCAAGGTGGACCGCAAAGGCATCCAGCCTCTCCCGGCCGAACCCCTGCCGATCGCCTGTTTCGGGCTGCTGGCGCACGTCAAAGCCTACGAACTTTTGACGGTCGAGGCCGCCGTGCACGGGGACAGGCAAGCGGCGTATCAGGCTTTGCTTGCCCATCCGCTCGGCCCCAAGGCGGACAAGGTCCAGGCAGTGTTGGATGACCTGCTTGAGACGAACAAAGCTTACCTTCCGCAGTTCTATAAATAGCCTTTTTGGAGACATCCTTGATGAAATATTACCTTGGCGTTGACGTGGGCGGCACCAAGACACACGCCCTGGTCGCGGACGAAACCGGCCGGGCATTGGGATTTGCCACCGGCGGGCCTGGCAACTGGGAAGGGGTCGGCTACGCTGGACTGACGCGTGTTCTGCAAGAAGTCACAGGTCGCGCGCTGGAGCAAGCCGGGATCAAAGTGAACCAGGTTGCAGGAACCGGCATGGGCATCGGCGGATATGACTGGCCATCCGAGCGGCAGGATCATCTGGATGCCATCCGCCCGCTCGGGTTGAATTGCCCACTCGAGATCGTCAACGATGCCAGCCTGGGTATATTGGCCGGAACGAGCGAAGGCTGGGGCGTCTCCGTGGTAGCCGGGACGGGCTGCAACGCACGCGGCTGGAGCAAGGATCATAAACGCCAGGGCCGCGCAGTTGGCGGCGGCAGCGCCTGGTCTGGTGAATATGCCGGAGGCTTTGATATTGTTGCACGGGCAATGCAGGCGGTGACGTTCGAATGGCTCAAGAGGGGACCCAAGACTTATCTGTCCGAGGTTTTTCTCGATCACTTCAAAGCGAAGAACCTGGATGACCTGGTAGAAGGTGTCTACTTAAGACGCTATAATTTTAATTCAGCGCTGGTTTTGAAAGTCTTCGAGACCGCCCGGCAGGGCGACGCGGCAGCCGAGGCGGTGATGGCCTGGGCCGGGCAGGAACTGGGGGAGATGGGGGTCGGGGTCATCAACCAGCTTGGTATCCAGGAAGAGCAATTCGAAACAGTATTGATCGGCAGCCTTCATGGCGGTTCACCGATCCTGGACGCGGCTCTTCGGAAGACAGTGCTCGAAACCGCTCCGCACACGCAATTCGTACGATTGACAGTGCCTCCGGTGGTTGGCGGGGTCCTGCTCGGAATGGAAGAAGCGGGATTGAAGGCCCATGCCATGCGTGATAATCTCATCACTACAACCAATGACATCCTGAAAAAAGAATAATTGGAATGGGCGGCTATCTGCCGGCCGGGGCCATACTAAAAACACAGAGCCCGTCTCGACCGGTTGCAACGGTATAATACAGGCGTGCCCTCCACTCAGACCGATCAGGTCCAACTCCTGCGCTTGCTTGTATCCCGCCTGGAACGTCTCTCAGTGGATTCCCACTGGGCCCGGCGTGCCAGCGGACTGCGCGGTAACATCGTCAAAGTGCTCGAAGAAGCTGATTCCGGTAAGGGAGTATCCTCAACCCGTCTGATCCTCCTGACCGATGCGGCCTTCGACATCCTGCGCCGCGCCGCGCAGGACATACCGGACCTGGAAGACCTGCTCAAGAAAAGATAGACCAGCATGCGGCGAGTTCTTTTTCCACTCCTTGGATCCATTTTGGCTGCATGCACGCTTGCGACACCCGCCAGCATACCAAGCAGCGAGACACCCACGCCTTTGGCACCCAGTCGCACATTCACGCAACCTTTCCCGCCTGCCAGCTTGCCTGCCTCACTTACTGTCCCATTCTTACCAACCGAAACACCCACAAGGACACCTTCAGAAACTGTAACCGCAACCGGAACAGCGACCGAAACACCCATCGTTTACCTGCATGTTTTCCCGTTACAGCCATCCGAGGCGGCCGGATTTGCCGAAGGCACTGCCAGTCACGGCTACCCGGCGACGGATATCTTCGCCGTGGTTGGAACGAAATTTCGTTGCAGTAACAGATGGTGTGGTGGATTTCGTTTCCAATGAAGACCTGTGGGACCCGGAAAACGATGACCCGGCTCTGCGCGGCGGTTTATCCGTCGCCATCATTGGCGATGACGGACTGCGGTATTATGGCTCGCACCTGTCGGCAATCGCTGACGGGATCGCTGCGGGAGTCCAGGTAAAGGCCGGGCAACTGCTCGGTCTGGTCGGGAACTCGGGCGACGCCCGCAATACCTTATCCCATCTCCATTTCGGGATTTCGCGTCCGACCACTCCTGACGATTGGAAAGCCCGGCGAGGACAGGTGGACCCGTTCCCATTTCTCCAGGCCTGGAAGAACGGGAACAACGTCACACCTCCATTGCCCATCCCTTGAATGATGATTTATCAGGCCAATCCATGCGACGCAGTCTTCTCCTGATCCTGCCCTTTTTATTGGTCGCGTGCAATTTTGGAACAATCGCAGCGCCAGCGGCAGTTTTACCCTTGCCCAGCCTTCCGCCAACCTTCACCTTTTCACCTGTGCCTCCCACACCAACGCTGACTCCATCTCAAACAAAAACCCCATCCCCTTCTGAAACACAAATCGTTACACCGACTGATACCGGAACAGCCACCGTGACATTCACAGAAATACCGGCCCAAATGCCCAACCTTTATCCGCATGTTTTTCCCGTTCAGCCGGCGGATTTAGCCGGATTCTCGGAGGGCGGGCATGCATACCCGGCGACGGATATCTTCGCCCCTCCCGGGGCACAATTCGTCGCGGTAACAAATGGCACAGTGGATGAGGTTTCCTATGTTGATCAATGGAACCCGGTCACCAACGACAACGCCACCGCCGGCGGCTTATCCGTCCGGATCATCGGCGACGATGGGGTGCGCTATTACGGGGCACATTTGTCCAAAATCGCGCCTGGCATCCGGTCCGGGGTCTGGGTGCCGGCCGGCCAGGTATTGGGCCTGGTCGGAAATACCGGCAACGCCCGGGATTCCGCAACCCATGTCCATTTCGAGATCACGAGCCCTGCGCCTCCATTTTCCAAAGTGGATCCTTTCCCATACCTGACAGCCTGGCTAAACGGACCATAACGTTACGCCAGCCCTGCCCATCCCATAAGGAGGCAAAAATGCAAACCATGCGCGCCATGCTGCTCGACGCCCCCCACACCAGCCTGCATTTGGCAAATCTCCCGCTACCGGCAGCAGGGCCGGGGCAGGTACTGCTCAAGGTGCGTGCCTGCGGGGTCTGCCACACAGACCTGCATATCCTGGATGGAGAACTGGCCGAACCGAAACTGCCCCTGGTACTGGGGCACCAGATCGTCGGGACGGTCGTGCAGTCCGGGCCGGGGGCAGGGCGATTTCAGAACTGGTGACAGGGTGGGGGTACCCTGGCTGGGCGCCACCGATGGCACCTGCCGTTACTGTCTGCGCGGCCAGGAAAACCTGTGCGAAGATCCGACCTTCACCGGTTACCACGTGGATGGCGGTTTTGCCGAATACAGCCTGGCCGATGAACGATTCTGCTTTCCCCTGCCGGAGGCCTATTCTGACGTTGAAGCGGCACCCCTGCTGTGCGCCGGTCTGATCGGTTACCGGACGTACAGGCTGGCCGGAGATAACCTCGAAACGCTGGGAATTTACGGCTTCGGGGCGGCCGCACACATCATCGCCCAGGTGGCAAAGCACGCCGGGAAAAAAGTATACGCCTTCACCCGTCCCGGCGACACGGCTGCCCAGGAGTTTGCTCTGCGCCAGGGCGTGGACTGGGCGGGAGATTCCACCCAGACGCCGCCCGAAAAGCTGGACGCGGCATTGGTCTTTGCACCGGTTGGGCCATTGGTCGTGGCTGCGCTTAAGGCCACCCACAAGGGCGGTGTGGTCGTTTGCGGCGGGATCCATATGAGCGACATCCCGGCCTTCCCATATTCCCTGCTGTGGGAAGAACGCGTGATCCGGTCGGTGGCCAACCTGACCCGAAAGGACGGGGAGGAATTCCTGGCGCTGGCTCCGCAGGTGCCAGTGAGGACGGATGTGAAGGTCTTCCCGCTGGAACAGGCTGGCGAAGCCCTGGAACAACTGCGCAACGGTCAATTCACCGGCGCGGCGGTAGTAAAACTTGAATAAGAATTAGGCGTAAAATAGTACCAACTTGTTCAGTATAAGAAAGGTTATCTTTGGCTTTATTCAATTCTCTCAACAGCATGGTACACACCGAAAATTATTCGGTCGAACGGGCATTTACCGAGACCTACCGGCAGCATTTGAACGACCATCCGGCCATCCGGGAAGCATACTGCCTGCGGACACAGTTTGAGCATCTGTTCGACCCGATCCGTCCCGGGGACCTGTTCGCCGGGCGCACGCATTACCTGCCGGTCGGTTTCGGGCTGGAAGATGCCGCCGGAGGACCGGTTTATTACTGCTACGATGGGCGGATCCTGCCAAACCTTGCGGAACTTTCGGAAGAAGAACGCCAGCCCGTCCTGGAAATGATCGAATTCTGGAAAAGCGAAGCCACCATTGCCGGGAAATTGATCCAACGACTGCCATCCAAGACCTTGAAAGCCACGTCCAACCATATCGCCGAGATGATGGGACGCCTCTCCGGCACTCTGCTGGATTATGAAAAACTAACCAGGATCGGTCTGCCAGGATTGCGGGCGGAAATCCAGGCTGGCAGAAATCAGAACGGGGAGCTCCCACTCTACACTGGCATGGAAATGGCCCTCGACCTGCTCGTGGATGTGATCAAAACCTATGCAGGGACAAGCCAAGGCGCTGGCAGAGGCCGCCAAAAACGAACTGATCGAACACGACTACCTGGAAATGGCAGAGGCCCTGGAGGCTGCCTGGACCCGGCCGCCTGCAACCCTGCGTGAGGCGGCCCAGTTGACCTGGTTATATACGATGATCTCCGGCACGGTTAATTACGGCCGCATGGATGTCTACCTGGGCGGTTTTTATGCTGCAGATGTGGACAGCGGTCGCTTGAGCGAAGCCGAGGCCCTGCGATTGATGCAGTCGCTCTGGCAGTTGATCGCCGATCGCAAGACAACGTTCAACGGGAGGGTCTTCATCGGTGGGCGCGGCCGACCGGACGAAGCCAGCGCCGACCGCTTCGCTTTGCTGGCAATGGAAGCCACCCGTACCGTGATCGAGATCGAACCGCAATTGACCCTGCGTTTTTATCAAGGGATGAATCCGGCCTTGATGGCCAAAGCGCTCGACATGCTCGGTGAGGGGCGCACCTTCCCGATGCTCTTCAATGATGATGTCAATATCCCGGCGGTTGAAAAAGGTTTTGGGGTGCCGAAGGCCTATGCCGAACAATACCTGCCTTACGGCTGCGGCGAGTACTGCCTGGATCACATCAGCTTCGGTTCCCCGAACTGTTCGCTCAACCTTCTCAAAGCTCTCGAAGCAGTCCTGCATCACGGTATGGATGTCCTGACCGGTGAAAAGATCGGTTTGGATCCTGCTGAAGTGTCAATTGCGAACTGCGTCAATCCAAAGCGACGCGAAGAAATCTCACTGGATGCTTTATTCCCCACCTTCGACGATCTATTCTCGGCCTACAAACGCCAGGTCGAATATTCGGTCGAGGCGCTGGCAGACCGGCACCAGATCGAATATCAGGTCGAGGACGAAGCCGCGGCCTTCCTGTTCGCCTCCATGCTTTACGACGACTGCATCGGGCGCGGCAAGTCCCTGGTGGGCGGTGGAGTACGCTTCGGGGCGGCCTGATCGAGACCTACGGAATGGTCAATGCGGCCGACAGCCTGACCGCGATCAAATCCCTTGTTTATGATCGAAAAGTCATGACCTTGCAGCAAATGGTAAAAGCCCTGGATGCAGATTTCAATGGGTTCGAACGGGAGTACCGGCTGATGCGTCTGGCGCCCAAGTACGGCAACGATGATGCAACTGCGGATGCCATGCTGTGCGCAGTCAGCGAGCATGTCGCAATGCACACGCATGCCCAGGCGAAACGCATCGGACTGGATTACTTCCTGATCGTCAACATCAACAACCACATGAATGTCGGCCTGGGAGCCCAGACAGGCGCATCCGCCGAAGGTCGTCGCTCCGGAGCGCCGCTGGCAAATGGCAATACCCCCACCGCCGGCAACGACACCCAGGGAGTGACAGCCTTCCTGAACTCGATCGTCAAACCGGATGTCAGCCTGCATGCTGGTTATACGCAAAACATGAAGTTCAGCAAATCCACCTTCCGGGAGGAACGACCCAAGGTGGAGGCCTTGCTCAACACGTATTTCGACAATGGCGGCGCCCAGGCGATGATCACCGTGGTTGGCCGAGGCGAGATGGAAGCCGCTTTACGAGAGCCGGAAAAATATCGCAACCTGCTCGTGCGGGTGGGCGGCTTCAGCGCCCGCTTCGTGGAACTCACCCCGGAAATACAGCGCGACCTGCTAGCGCGAACACTTTATTAAGCTTTCACCGCTGAGAACGCGGAGACCGCGGAGAGGATCAGGTAGGAAAAAGGGTTTATTGCTTATGACATTTACCGGTATGATCTTTGATATCCAGCGTACTTCCCTGCATGATGGGCCTGGCATCCGCACGGCTGTTTTCCTGAAGGGTTGCCCTTTGCATTGCGCATGGTGCCACAATCCTGAGTCGCAATTAAGAACAAAGGAAATTTCATTCCGGCCGGAATCCTGTGCGGCCTGTGGGGAGTGCGTCAACACCTGCCAGCATGGCGCCCACCAGATCGTCGAGGGTATCCATATTTATGATCGCAGCCTGTGTGAGCAATGCGGGGATTGTGTGGAAACCTGCCTTTATGAAGCGCTCAAGCTGGCCGGGAAGGAACAGACGGTGGAAGAGGTCATGGCGGTCATTTTGCGAGACCGGCCCTTCTATGAACAGTCCGGCGGCGGGTTGACGATCAGCGGGGGCGAGCCGATGCTGCAGACAGCCTTTACCTTAGAGTTGTTAAAATCCGCCAAAACTGAAGGCCTGCACACCTGCCTGGATACCTGCGGCTGGACCAGCCAGCGCGCTTATGAGCAGGTCCTGCCTTTCGTGGACTTATTCCTGTTCGATTACAAAGCCACCGATCCTGAAACCCATAAAAAATTGACCGGGGTTACAAACGAGTTGATCCTTGACAACCTTGATTTCCTGGTACGACAGGGCGCCAGGATCCGGCTGCGCTGTCCGCTCATCCCAGGTATCAACGACTCCCCAGCCCACCTGGAAGGAATTGCGGCACTGCACCGGCGCTATCCAAGCCTGGAAGGGATCGACCTGATGGCTTACCACAATGTCGGCAATGCCAAATATGAACGTTACGGGCTGGAAAACCCTCTACCCGGATTGAAAACCAGCGAAGAGGCAACCAAACAAGGCTGGGTCCAAAACCTGAAAGCGCTGGGCTGTGAAAAAGCAGCCCTGGGGTAATATCAGATAAAAATTTCCCCTGCGCATTGGCAGGGGAGATTTTTTTCAGAATTCCAGGTGACGCAATCCATATCAAGGTTTTTGGTAGACACGCACGTAATCCACCTTGAGCTGCTGCGGGAAGACTGTCGTATCATCTGCGAAGCCGGGCCAACTACCACCAACAGCCAAATTCAAAATGATAAAGAACGGGTGGTCAAAGACCCATTGCGTGCCGGCCGGGATCTGGTCGAGGGTCACTTTGAACACTTCCTGATAATCCACATACCAATGAATCTCGTTTTTGGTCCACTCAATGGTGTAAATGTGAAAATCATTCTTAAGCGAATCGGCAGTGAGAATAAAATGCGAACCGATCCCTTTCGCGCCAGAATAACCGGGGCCGTGGACAGTTTGATAAACAGTATCCGGAGTCTTCCCAATGTACTCCATGATATCGATCTCGCCTCCCAACGGCCAGGAGGCGTTGCTGCCGAGCATCCAAAAAGCCGGCCAAATCCCCTGTCCGTAAGGCAGTTTCATGCGAGCCTCGATGCGGCCATACTGGAATTCATGCAATCCGCGGGTATTGATCCGGGCTGAAGTATAGTTAAGGCGGTCATACTGCTCCTGGCGCGCTTCAATAACGAGCATGCCATTTTCAATCCTGGCATTTTCCGGGCGATCGGTGTAGTACTCCATTTCCACATTGCCCCAACCACTCCCGCCTTTATCGAAAACCCAGTCTTTGGGATCGATCTTCGTACCATCGAATTCATCCGACCAGACCAGGTTCCAACCTTGGGAATCCCATCCATAAGTCGCTGTCGGCATTGCCGTTGGTGTGGCGGTTGGCAGAGGGGCTGCAGAGGCACAGGCAGTCAGAAACAGAATTCCAATCGCAAAGGAAATTGTTATTCGATTCACGGAAGACTCCTCTGGAAATAATGGATCTTGAAGTGGATTTCGAACAGTGATCGATGAATTGCGTCAATATTTTATCATGCCGTTATTCCCCAATCATCCTCGCGGAGGAACAATTTACTCCAATACAAGGATCCCGTTCATAACCGGAACGCGTGGAAAGAGCCAGGCGATGTGCAGGAAGCAAACACACGCCGGCTCTTCCCCTATATGGTTCTTCAATAGAATTCTTTTTAGAGACTATCCGGGCTGCGCTGTCCGGTACCAATCTTCACGGGTCAGCGGCAGACCGCTTGCCCCCCGATCATCGGGTTTCGCCAGCAAGGTCTGGTAAACATTAAGCGTTCCCGCGCTGAAACCATACTCCGAGGCAGACATATACAGTCGCCAGGTGCGGTAGATCGGCTCGTCAACAAAATCCAAGGCCCGGGTGTGCTGCGCTTCCAGGCGCTTGACCCAATGGCGCAGGGTCAGGGCATAATGTTCGCGCAGGCTCTCAACATCCCGCACCTCGAAATGACTGCCTTCCGCAGCCTGCAGGGTCACATGAATAGGCACCAGTTCACCATCCGGAAAGACATAGGACTGGGAGAAACTGGTTTCGAGGGGTGGCGCCTGTTCCGCCCGCCTGCCTTCGGCGATGCCATGGTTAAGGAATACGCCTCCGGGCTGTAACAGGCGCAGCGCCCGATCGAAGTACTCCGGCAGCATGGCGGCGCCGACGTGCTCGAACATGCCGACGCTGACAATGCGATCATAAATCTCGCTTTCTTCCAGTTCCCTGTAATCGCGGACCAGGACCCGGCAGCGATCTGCCAGTCCGGCCGCCTGAATACGCTGGTTCGCCAAATCCGCCTGCGGCTGGCTGAGTGTGATCCCGGTGGCATCCACGCCGTAATGCTGGGCAGCGTACATGATCAAGCCCCCCCATCCACAACCGAGGTCCAGCAAACGCTGGCCAGGGGTTAAACGCAGCTTGCGGCAGATGAGTTCCAACTTCTGTTCCTGGGCTTGATCCAAATCAACCTCAGGCGAACGAAAATAAGCGCATGAATACACCATGCGTTGATCCAGCCACAGGGAATAGAAATCGTTCGATACGTTGTAATGATAGGTGACCGCCTGGCTATCCCGGGCGATCGAATGCGGTTTACCGCTGAGCCTGGCCGGGCCGCGACGGGTGAAAGCATGCCCATTTCTGCGTTGATCGGGTAGTTGTAAAAGCTCGCGCCCCAGTTTGATCTTGTGCGACAGGCTGGAGGTGGCCGCAAGGAGCTGGTCGGAAATGCTGAAAATTTGCTGGATATCCCCTTCTATATCAAAGTCGTCATAGATGTAGGCTTCACCGAGTCCGAGCTCGGTACCGGGCAAGAACATCGAACGCAAGGCCCCGGGATGTTTCAGAACCAGGGTCACCGGACGGGGTTTCTCGTCCGGCCAATAGCTAGCGTCCCAAAGGCGGAAATGCACCCGGCGTAAAGCCGCGTTGTCAAACAACTCGGATAAGATCCGGATGGTCAATTCGGTGGCTTGCTCGGTTTTAGTCATCAGCAAAGTGGACATACGAATGCCTCCTAAATCCTGGATTGATTTCCATCACAGGGTAAAAAAGAAATTTATCCCGGAACCATAATCTTTACTAATTTTATCTTTATTATAATATTAATTTTCCCCCACATCAATAGCAGTGGAAGCAACATACTGGGTTTTAACATTCTCGGCAGATTTCTGCCTCGCCCCCGCTGGGGCGGGGAGAAGAGGGCAAAAATGGATGGCGGAGCCTTGCTCCGCCATCCATTTTTGCCAATCCTTTGAAATTATGCGTGGAAGCTGCGTTTCTGATCGGCTGAATTCCTGATCGTTGAAATAAAAACATCCTCCAGGGTGGGCACGATCCATTCGATGCTGCTTACCAGAATGCCGTCGCCTTCGAGCAGTTCCCTGACAGGCTGGCGAAATCCTTGCGCGCTTGGCACGACCACATGTATCTGCGCTCCGTACAAAGCGACCTCGTCTAAAGGCAGACTCCCCTTCGCCTGGGCATCCTTCAAAAGGCGGATAGCCCGGTCAGGTTCGGCAGTATTTATCTCCAAAACCTGGCCATGCATGCGATTCTGTTTGAGCTCGTCCGGAGTGCCGATCGCAACCAAACGCCCCTGGTTGATAAAACCCACCCGCTGGCAAAGTTCCGCCTCATCCATGTAGTGCGTGGTTACCAGCACCGTGGTGCCTTTATTGGCCATGGCATAGATCAGGCCCCAGAATTCGCGCCGGCTGATCGGATCGACACCGGCTGTTGGCTCGTCCAGGAAAACTACCTTTGGGTTGTGCACGATGGCGCAGCCCAGGGCCAGGCGTTGTTTCCAGCCGCCAGAAAGAGTGGCGGTCAAGGAGTTTGCGCGGCCTACCAGTCCGGCCATTTGAAGTATCTCGTCCTGGCGTTGGGCAAGCTCATTACGGCGCAACCCATAGACTTTTCCATAAAAGCGGATGTTCTCACAGGCAGTCAGGTCATTGTACAGGGTAAAAAGTTGAGACATGTAGCCGACACACGTCTGCATAGCCTTCGTCTGGGTGACCGGGTCGAACCCCAACACGCTCAATTTGCCACTGCTTGGCCGGATCAGTCCCAGCATCATCCGGATGGTGGTCGTTTTCCCGGCTCCGTTCGGGCCCAGCCAGCCAAAAACCTCCCCGGGATGGATACGAAAGCTGACCCGGTCAACCGCGGTGAAATCCCCGAACTTTTTAGTCAAATCTTCGGCAATGACGGGATCGCCTTCACCCGGCTCAACAGGCTTCATAGAGGACAGGTGTTTATTCGCCATTTTTATCGACTGCCTCCTGCCGTGTCACCAGGCTGATGAAGGCCTCTTCCATGCGTGGTTCGATCACCCGCATCCCGCTCCACTCGATTCCTTGAGCACCAAGCGCATTTTCGATCTGTATCTGGCGGCGTTGAACATCATCAACGAAGATGTGCAGCATGGCGCCGTAAGTCTGAACTTCCAGCACGCCGGGCAGCCCGGCCATGAGTTCCCGGGCCGGCACGAACTTCGAAGGTTTGAATTCCAACAGGCGACCGCGCACCATTTTCTTGATCCCGGCTGGAGTATCCCGGGCGATCAGTCGGCCCTTGTAGACCAACCCGACCTGGTTGCAGCGTTCGGCCTCATCCATGTACGGGGTGCAGACAAAAATGGTCAGGCCTTTTTCCGCCCGCAGATTGCCAAGCAGGTTCCAGAACTCCCGGCGGCTGACCGGGTCCACCCCCAAGGTCGGTTCGTCCAACAGGACCACCTGGGGCTGGTGGATCAGGCTGCAGGCCAATGCAAGCTTTTTCTTCATGCCTCCCGAAAGCCGCCCGGCCGGGCGGGAGGTGAACTCGCTTAGCCCGGCAAACTTGAGCAATTCGGCGAGGTTGTGTTTTTGTTGGTTCTTCGGAATGCCGTGCAGGTCTGCAAAGAAGCGCAGGTTTTCCATCACTGTCAGGTCGGCCGGCAGGGTGAACTGCTGGGCGATGTAACCGCTGTGTTCGCGGATGGAATAGACATCCCGCATCGAGTCGAAACCCAGCACACTGCTCCGGCCCTCATCCCGCCTGAGCAGGCCCAGGATCACCCGGATCGTGGTGCTCTTCCCGGCCCCATCCGGTCCGATCAGGCCGAAGGTCTCGCCGCGCTTAACTTCCAGGCTGATGTGGTCCACTGCACAGACCGTCGCGCCGCGCACCTTGAAGCGCTTGACCATCTCCTGAGCTGAAATGACAATCTCATCCGGCATGGCGCTCAATCCAACCTCTTCTTCGACAAAGCTGCTGCAATGGCCAGGGCGATGCTTGCATAAACCACCAGCGTCAGGGAATCGGTCCACAGGAAGTTCAGGCTGACACCTTTGGTCATGATGCCGCGGATGACCCGCACGAAATAGGTCATGGGGATCAGGTTGCCGATGATCCGGGTCCAGAGCGGCATGGTTGTGCGCGGATAAATAAACCCGGTCAGCAGCATGGCAAGGAGCTGGATCACGGTGGTGAACTGCTGCGCCTGCCGCTGGGTTCTGGCAATGGCAGAGATCACCAGTCCCAGCCCCATGCCGGAAATTATGAAGATGATCGCCAGACCTGCCAGGGTCAGGAGGCTGCCATGGAAAGGCACATGGAACCAATAGACCCCAATGGCCAGGATCACAGCCATGTCCAGGATCGCCACCAGCATGCCCGGGACCAGCTTGCCGATCACCACCTCGAACGGGCGTGCGGGTGTGGCAAGCAGTTGTTCCAGCGTCCCGCTCTCGCGTTCCCGAACGATCGAAAGAGCCGAATGTGTGACGACAATGATCTGCATGATCAGGGCGATCAAGCCTGGCAGGATGAAAACCAGGTCGGTGATGTCCGGGTTGTACAGTACGCGTGTAACGGTGGAGATCGGCAGCCCTCCGGCCTCCGGGTTGAAAGCCTGTGGCGAACTGCCGGTTTGCACAACCTCGGCAGCCAGGTCAAGGGAATATCTTTGGGCGATGCTCAAGGCCGCATTGTAGCCTGACACGACGCTGAACGAGTCGGAACCATCCAGCAGCATCAGCACGCTGGCTTTGCCGCGCAGCACCTGCCCGCTGAAATCGCGCGGGATGACCACCCCGGCTTTGACTGTCCCGGAATCGATCGCCTGCAGGACCTGGTCTTCATTCTGGAGCATGACCGTCAGTTCGAAATTCCCCGAGTTGACCAGGGCACGCATAAAATTCCGGCTGTCAAGGCTCAGGCTCTGGTCGACCACCGCCGTGGGCAAGTGCGTGACGGTCAGCGAGATGGCATAGGCGAAAAGGAACAATTCGATCAAGGGCAGCAGGAAGAACAGGACCAGCGTGCGGCGGTCCCGCAAGATCTGCGTCAATTCCTTGAAGAAGAGCGCCCACAAGCGCTGGAAAGACTTCAACATGCTTAATCCAGCCTCTGGCGGAAGGTGATGGCAGCCAGGAACATCACCACCAGGATATAAATCCCCAGGGGCAGCACCTGGCCCGCCAGCACATTGAATCCGACTCCCTTGGAGATGATGCCGCGCGCGATGGGGACAAAATAGGTCATCGGGAAAAGGTTCCCGATTATCCGGATCACGGGCGGCATGGTATAGCGGGGAAAGATGAATCCGCCCAGCAACAGGCTGACCATCATGATCAACATCATCAATTGCTGGGCCTGGCGCTGGTTTTGGGAGATGGATGAAATCAGCAGCCCCAGCCCCAGCCCGCTGAATACATACAGAAAGGACAGGCTGATGAACAACACGAAGCTGCCCTGGAACGGTACGCCGAACCAGAAGACTCCGATGCCGATCACGGTGAGCATATTGAGCATGGCGATCAGCACGTACGGCACGATCTTGCCGATCATCAGCTCGATCGGACGGATCGGTGTGACCAGGATCTGTTCGATGGTGCCGTTCTCGCGCTCCCGGACCACGGCCGCGGCCGTCAGCACCAGGGACTGGGTCTGCAGCAGCATGGCTGCCATGCCCGGGATGAGGAACCACAGGTCTTTCATATCCGGGTTATAGAGCACCTGCAGCAGCAGGTTAAGCCTGGGCGAAGTGTTTCCCCGGGCTGCCCCCGTGCTGGCAACCTGGTTCATGACGAGCTGGATGGCATGCTGCTGGCCGATCAGGGCGGCGTAGGCATTGGCGGATTGGGAGGTAAAGAAATCCGAACCATCCACCAATACCAGCACCTGGGCGTCGCCGCGCTTGACATGCGCCGCAAAATCCGGGAGGATGACGATGGCGGCCAGGGCCTTGCCGGAGTCGATCGTACGGACGGCTCCGGCCTGGTCGGAAGCGGTGGCAACGATGTCAAAATAGCCGGAATTTTCCATGTCGTCCAGATAAGCCTGGCTGGCGTTATCCAAACTCTGGTCGACGATCACGGTGGGGATATGCTGCACATTGGTGTTGATCGCATACCCGAACAGGATCAGCTGCAGCAGGGGAATGGTAAGCATGATCACCAGCGTGGCGCGGTCACGCAGGGTTTGCAGGAATTCTTTTTGGACGAGGGCAAAAATACGCTGAAGCATGCGCCGGCTCAGCCTCCCCGGGCGATGAATCCGTTGGAGATAAGCTCGACGATCGTCTCCGCCAGCGTGTGACGTTCGTGCGCGGAGGGCGGCGGCGCCACCCCGCGCAGCACGGGGAGCACAGCCGCGATAAAGAACGCCGTGATCATGCGCGCACCCAGACCCGCATCAATCGGCCGGAAAGCGCCGGAAGCGATCCTGGATTCGATGAAGTCCCGAAGCAAGGCCAGGATGGGCTGCCAGCGCGCGAGCACAAAACCTTGGAGGACCTCGTCATCGGTCCAGGCTTCGGCAATTACCACCCGGTTATAGACCACCTCGGTCAGGACCTTTTCCATCAAAAGATCGACAATATCCACGATAGACTGGCGATCTTCCTGTTCATTGAGGTGAACCAGGAGCGAGTCGACCATCTCTGCCTGACGGGAAAGGATCGCCTGGAGAACTTCCTGTTTGCTGGAAAAGTAGCCGTACAAGGTGCTGTCTCCGATATCAAGGGCCTGGGCGATGTCCTTTGTGGTTGTCGCCTTATACCCCTTTTGAGCAAAGAGGTCAGCCGCCGCGTCCATGATCATTTTACGTTGGCGTTGGAAGCGGCGCTCGCGCCGGCTTTCATTCCCGGTAGATGAGGTTTGGTCAATCATATTTCCACTCCAAAATAGACGACCTGCAAGGATAAATAATTCCGAGCACTCATTCGTAATATGAACAAATGCTCGTAATCAGAGCAATAGTATATTCATCTCCGCTGGATGTCAAGCTCTCGTTTCATATGCCTGTCAGCCGAATTTTCCAGCCGTAAGGCGATTTCCCAAACAGTAACCTTCGTGATAAACTCGGCACACGATGAATTCTTTTCACACCGCCAGCGCCCGCGCTCACCCAAACATCGCCTTCATCAAGTATTGGGGTAACCGCAACGAGACCTTACGCCTGCCAGTCAATGGTTCCATTTCCATGAACCTGGATGGTCTGGAAACGCGGACTTCCGTCACGTTCACGGATCCACAACCTGAGGATAACTTAAGCCTCAACGGCCAGCCGGTAAGCGGTGCAGGATTGCAGCGCGTTTCCGCTTTCCTCGATATCGTGCGGGAGATGGCCGGAATCCAGATGGGCGCGCAGGTGATCAGCGAAAATAATTTTCCGCTCGGCGCCGGGATCGCTTCCTCCGCGGCGGCATTTGCCGCCCTGGCACTGGCAGCCACCCGGGCCGCCGGCCTTGATCTGGGCGAAATCGACCTGTCCCGCCTGGCCCGGCGCGGCTCCGGATCTGCCTGCCGGTCCATCCCGGCCGGGTTTGTCGAGTGGCAAATGGGCACAGGCGATGCCGACTCTTATGCGTTTTCCATCGCACCCGCGGGGCACTGGGAGCTGGTCGATTGCATCGCCGTGCTCTCAAGCGAACAAAAAGCCACCGGCTCCACGGAGGGTCACGCCCTGGCTGGCAGCAGTCCGCTGCAGGCAAGCCGCGTAAAGGATGCCCCGCGCAGGCTCGAAATATGCAGGAAGGCCATCCACCAGAAAGATTTCGGAGCGCTGGCGGATATCGTTGAACTCGACTCGGATATGATGCATGCCGTGATGATGACCTCGCGGCCACCCCTTTTTTATTGGCGGGCAACCACATTGACCGTGATGCAAACCGTGCGTGAAGCGCGAGGAAAAGGGCTGCCAGCCTGTTACACCGTCGATGCGGGGCCGAATGTACATGTAATCACGGAGGCTGCCAAGGCGGAACAGGTAAGCAGTCTACTCCGCAGCATTCCCGGAGTCCGGGAAGTGCGCGTGGCAGGTGCAGGGGGTCCGGCACGAGTCGCCTGAATGGGTCATTCCGAGCATTCTTACAATTTATTAATGCTACTCTGGTAATAATCATGCTCAAAAAGGATATAATCAGTACGCCCGCCTCACAGGAGGCGCTTTTATAATGATCATGAGGTATGAATGAACACTAGTTTACTCGGCGGGATCATTTTCGTGGTGGTCTTTGCCGGAATCATCCTGGTGCACGAACTGGGTCATTTTATTGTAGCCCGTCTGCTGGGCATCGAGGTTGAAGAATTCGGCATCGGTTTTCCTCCACGGGCCGTAAAATTATTCAACTGGAAGGGAACCGACTTCACACTTAACTGGATCCCGTTGGGAGGTTTCAACAAGATCAAAGGGGAAGACGATCCAAGCATTCCCGGCGGGATGGCAGCTGCCAGACCCTGGAGACGCATCCTCGTTTTGCTGGCGGGGGTCAGCATGAACCTGCTGACGGCAGTGCTGGTTTACACCATCCTGTTCGGCCAGGTGGGCATCCCGGATACGCACAGCGCAGTAGTCGCCCTGGTGGAACCGGGTTCTCCGGCTGAAACGGCCGGGCTGAAGGTCAACGATATTGTGTTAACCGCCGGCGGGACTCCCATCAACAATTACAACCAGTTGATCACAATAACGCATGATTTTCTCGGCAAGCCTTTACCGCTGTCCATCAAGCGAGACGGGCAGGTGCTAAATATTACAGTTACCCCACGCGCTGTTTATCCTGCCAGCCAGGGACCGATGGGGATCGCGGTCGGTCAGCAGATGATCCCGGCAAAAAGCTGGTTCGAAACCATACCGGTCAGTTTTTCTGCAGCGGGAAGCGACATACAAAACCTTTTGTCTCTGCCCGGTCGTATCATTGCCGGGAGCGTTTCTCCGCAGGAAGCCCAGATCGGCGGTCCGCGCAGCATATGGAATTTATTCCAGCAATCCGTGGCGCGGGATGTCTCCAGCCGCCAACCAGCCCCGGGCGGACAATCCCAGATCCCCACAAACTACACCCTGCTGGTCATTATTTCATTAACAATCACAGTAGGCGTAGCCAATCTGTTGCCGATCCCGGCGTTGGATGGCTGGCGTATCTTCACTACCCTGGTGGAAATGATCATGCGTCGCCCCATACCGGCAAAATACCAGACTGCAATCAATAGTATCGGTTTCCTGGTCCTGCTTATCCTGCTTGGTTTCTTCTACATCAAGGATTTGATCAACCCGATTACATTTACACTCCCTTAATAGGAGCAGAATTTTTCCATGACTCAGAAAGTACCATTTCAAACCGTGGTGGAGGCACTACTGGATGACGGCACTCCATTTCCAGCGCGTTTCCTGCATCAATTCTCGGACATAGCACCCACGGATCTTGTACTTCTTTTGAAAGCCTGGCCGCAAATTAAAACTCGACGAAAAAACACCCTGCTTGAAGACCTGGAAGAACTGGCCGAAGCCGACACCCTGACCAACTTCGATGAAATGGCACGTCCTTTGCTTGCGGATGACGACCCACAGGTGCGCATACGCGCAATTCGCCTGCTCTGGGAAAGTGAAGACACCAAACTTATCCCGATTTTCCTAAAAATGCTGAACGAGGATGTGGATCCCGAAGTCCGTGCGGCAGCCGCCAATGCACTGGGGTTATTTGTCTACCAGGGTGAGCTGGAGAAGATCCCCACAAATGTCCATCACAAGATCGAAGATGATCTTCTCAAAGCGGCCACTTCCGCCAAAGAGATCCTGGTGCGCCGGCGCGCGCTGGAGTCATTGGGATATTCCGGACGCCAGGAAGTAATCCCGTTGATCGAGGCCGCCTACCACGAAAAAGATCCCGATTGGGTGGTAAGCGCCCTGTTCGCCATGGGCCGTTCCAGCGATGAACGCTGGAAAAAACAGGTGCTTTCGAAATTGCACGATCCCGACGAAGATGTCCGATCCGAAGCCGTGCATGCCGCCGGAGAATTGGAACTGCCATCCGCCCGCTCAATCCTGCTCGACTTGTTGGAAGACGAGGAAGATCTGGAAATGCGGCGCGAGATCATCTGGGCGCTTTCGAAGATCGGCGGGGAAGGTGTGCGTGACCGGTTGGATGAACTGCTCGACGCCGAAGAAGACGATGAAGAAGCCGATTTTATCGAAGAGGCCATGGATAACCTGACCTTCACGGAAGACATGGCGTTAATTCGATCTGTTCGATCTTGACCCGGAGGCAGACCTGCACGAAGAAGAACTGGACGAGGAAGACGGATTGGATGTTGATTGATGTAACCTACGATCTCTGCATTCCAACCCATCAACAATGCCCCTAATCAACATCTTCTCCAACAACATCCTGCCCGTCCTGCTGTTGAGCGGAGCCGGTTTTATTCTTGGAAAAATTGTAAAAATCGATCCTCGCCCACTTGGGCGAGTTATCTTTTACATCCTCAGCCCGGTGCTTGTCTTTAACCTGCTCACAAGCAACGCCCTTCCAATCGACCAGATCGCCATCATGATGGGGTACACGGCTGCAGGCACTTTGATCATTGGCGGGCTGGCTTTTCTGATCGGAAAATTAATCAATCTGGAACGCCAGCGTATTGATCATTGTGGTCCTGACCAGCATGTGTGTGAACGCGGCAATTTCGGTCTGCCACTGGTGTCCTTTGCTTTCGGACAGGCAGCATTGGCTTATGCCAGCATTTACTTCGTCACCAACACATTGATATTGTATACACTCGGAGTGATCATCTCATCGCTGGGTCATCTGGATCTCAAAGGCGCCTTGCTGGGTCTCTTGAAAGTACCGGCAATCTATGCCATCCTGCTGGCATTGCTTTTTATCCAAACCGGTTGGACTCTGCCCGAACCGATTTCACGAACTCTTTCCCTGGCAGCCGGTGGAGCCATCCCTGGCATGCTCATCCTGCTTGGGTTAGAATTGCAGCAGATCGAATGGAGTCGTAACATTCGCGCCATGGGCATCCCGGTCTTCACCCGCCTGCTTATTGGCCCCCTGATCGGCCTGGGTTTGGCGATCCTATTTGGCCTGCCAATCCCCGCCCGACAGGCTGGGATAACCGAAATGAGCATGCCCGACTGCCGTGATGACAACCGTACTCGCCACAGAGTACAAGTTGGATTCCAAACTGGTAACCGCGATCGTCTTTATCAGCACGATCCTCAGTCCGCTCACCCTGACTCTCGTCCTGTATTTCCTGGGAAGGTGACAGATGCTTCACAAAATATGCCAAAGGAACAGTAAGATGGAAACAAGCCCAACTGATCAAGCACGCGTCCATATCTGGGTGAGCGGGCGCGTCCAGGGAGTTGGTTTTCGTGCCTATCGTCCTGCAGGCCGGCGCATTGTTTGAACCTGGTTGGCTGGGTACACAATCTGGGCTACGATCAGGTGGAGACAGTTGCGGAAGGTCCTCGTCCGGTATTGGAAAGTTTCATCGAGGTGGTCAAGACCGGGCCGCGGGCCGTCGCATGTTGAGGCAGCCCGCGTGGAGTGGGAAACTCCGCTGGGGGAGTTCAAACGGTTCGATGTAAAATGAAGCCAAAGTAAAGATGTCCGAAGACCTCAAATCTGAACTGCCTGCCTCTTTTACCTTCAGCCAATCCTCCCTTCAGGATTACTATGAATGTCCGCGCCGGTTCCAACTGCGCTACATCGAACATCTTGCCTGGCCGGCGGTTGAAACCGAACCGGTGCTTGAAAACGAACGCCGCCTGCAGCAGAGGACAGCTGTTCCATCGGATGGTCCAGCAGCACCTGGTCGGTCTGCCGGTCGAGAAACTGTCCCGGCTGGCCAATACACCGGATTTGACACGTTGGTGGGAAAATTATCTTGGTTATAATTTCAATATTATCGACTACACGCATATACCCTGAATTAACCCTGACCGCTCCGGTTGGAACCCACCGCCTGTTGGCAAAATATGACCTGCTGGCGATCAAGCCCGGTCAGAAAGCCTTCATCTTCGATTGGAAAACAACCCATAAACGTCCCAGGGACGAATGGATGGCTGCCCGGATGCAGACGCGTGTCTATCGGGCCTTGCTGGTCCAGGCCGGAGCGTATTTGAACGGCGGCAATCCCATCCAACCGGAACAGGTCGAGATGATCTACTGGTATGCCGACTTCCCATCCGAACCGGCCCATTTCCCATACAATGCCGCCCAATATCAAGCGCGATTGGGATGCGCTGACTGCCATGATCAACGAAATCGGCAACCACCGGCATTTTCCGCTGACCGAGGACGAGAAGAAATGTACTTACTGCCCGTATCGTTCCTACTGCAACCGCGGCGGGAAAGCCGGCAGGCTGGACGAATCCGAAGCCGGTGAGGAAGAGATTGCCATCTGAGTTTGACCTGAACTACGAGCAAATCGCCGAGATCGAATTCTAAGTCCCCATGATCTGGACTGAGCCGTCTGCAATTACGCCCCCGCACCCCTGCCGGACCTGCATCCGCTGGTTGCAGAGACGCTCCTCCGGCGCGGCATTCGCACGCCTGAGGCCGCACAGGCTTTCTTGGATCCACGCGCATACTCCCCCGCCCCGGCGGCAGACCTTCCCGGACTGACTTCTGCCGCTGATCGCCTGGAAACGGCTATCCGCAAAAGAGAATCCATTTGCGTCTGGGGAGATTTCGATGTGGACGGCCAGACTTCCACAACCATTCTCTCCAAACTCTGCAGGAGTTGGGTGCGGATGTTACCTTTCATATCCCGGTGCGCGCAAGCGAGAGTCATGGGGTCAATATTCCACACCTGCAGGAAATCCTTGACCACGGTGCGAAACTCATCCTGACCTGCGATACCGGCATTACCGCCCACGCAGCCGTGGAAGTTCGCCCGCAAGTCCGGCGTGGATATGCTCATCACCGATCACCATGATCTGCCTGAATCCCTTCCCCCGGCCGTTGCGATTGTCAACCCGAAACTCCTGCCGGAAGGACATCCGCTCTCCACCCTGTCGGGCTCCGGTGTTGCCTATAAGCTTTCCGAAGAACTCTACGCACGTTTTGGCCGGCTCGAGCGAAGCCACCCGGCACCTCGACCTGGCAGCCCTCGGCCTGGTTGCCGACCTGGCCCGGCTGACCGGCGATGCCCGTTACCTCGTCCAACTCGGGCTGGAAGCACTTAGAAACACACAACGTCTCGGTTTGCAGATCATGATGGAAATGGCGGAACTCGTCCCGGCCAACCTGACCGAGGAACATATCGGTTTTGTGCTGGGGCCGCGCCTGAACGCGCTGGGCCGGCTGGGAGACGCCAACCCGGCCGTGGACCTGTTGACCACTTCCGATGCGGTACGGGCACGTGTTCTGGCCACGCAGCTCGAAGGTCTGAATGCACAGCGGCAGTTGCTCTGCAGCCAGGTGACCCGGGCAGCAGAAGCCCAACTGCGCGCCAACCCGGCCCTGCTCGCCCAGCCCGTCCTGGTGCTCGGACATCCGGCCTGGCCGGGTGGTGTGGTTGGAATTGTCGCCAGCCGCCTGGTGGAGCGCTATCGGAAACCGGCCATCTTGTTTTCCACGCCAGCCGGCGAACCAGCCCGCGGCTCGGCACGTTCCGTCGAAGGGCTGAATATCACCGCGGCGATCGCCGCGCAAAAGGATCTGCTGCTCAATTTTGGCGGACATCCGATGGCCGCCGGTCTTTCCCTGGAACAGGAAAAACTGCCCGAATTCACCCGGCGCCTGGCAAAGACCGTGGCAGAAATGCTGGGAGAAAGTGAAAAAGAGCCTGTCCTTGAAATCGATGGCTGGCTGAGCCTGCCTGAAATTACACTTGACCTGGCCAGGGAACTCGAAAGCCTGGCTCCCTACGGTCCGGGCAACGAAAAACTGACCCTGGCAACACGGGCACTGACATTTGCAATCTGCCACGACGATTGGGCGCAACCAGGAACACCTGAAACTGAAGGTGGCGGATGAAGCCGGCAACTCCCAGACCGTCTTATGGTGGAACGGGGCGGAAGAAAAGGATACTTTGCCGGAGGGTCGATTTGACCTGGCCTACAGCCTGCGTGCCTCCGATTGGCGCGGTTCACTCCAGGTCCAGATGGAATTCGTGGATTTTCGCAGCCTGGATGTAGAAAAGATCGAAGGCAAGAGCAGGCAATTGGAAATCATTGATTATCGAAACATCGAAGATGCCGCCGCAAATTCTATCCATCCTCAAAGACCAACCGTCCACCATGGTCTGGGCCGAAGGACAGGAAAAAAAGGAAACCGGCGGGAAAGACCGCAATGAACTGGTACCCGCCGATACGCTTGCCATCTGGACCATTCCCCCATCTCCGGATGAATTACGGGCTGCATTGGCCAAAGTCAACCCCAGCACAGTCTATCTATTTGCGGTAACAGAACCCGTCGAACGCGCCGGAGGCATTTATCGAGCGCCTGTTCGGTCTGTTAAAATATGCCATTAACCAGCGCGCCGGGAAGGTCTCCTATTCGGAACTGGAAACAGCCACTGCGCAGCGAGCCATCACCGTGCGCAACGGCGTGCAATGGCTGGTTTCACAGGGTAAATTCAAGGTAATACCGGAAAAAGGGGATGATTTTGATGGCATCCATCGGCGATTCCCAGGTGGATCCATCAAGCCGCAGCGCGTTTGTGGGACGAAATTCAATCCCTGCTGGAAGAGACCGCCGCTTATCGGGCGCATTTCAAGCGCGCCGATAAGGAGTGCTCTTCGATTAGGCCGCCAGGCTACCCTTCGGGTAAATTCAAAGGTGGTCAGCATCTTCTCGGCATCCTGGCCAAGCGGGGTAAGCTGGAAAAGATAATCGCCCTGGACAGCATAGATGAACACAGCCGGGGGCCATATAGAGAGGACGAATTCACCTGGTAACCGGAGAAATGTTCGCCCTGGTATTTCTGCGATTGTCCAGTCTGAATCGGGCAGGTATAACCCGTTTGTTTTCAGCCAATTCTCGACCGAGGTACCTGCGCCGATCTTATAGATCCGAATGCTGAATTTTGGGGGAACCAATCCGCCCAGGTTGGTGGGTGGGTCATTAAAATAAGTCGCCGTGACCGGTTCCGGTTTTAATTTATCAAGTTCCGCATTGTCCAATAATTTGAATTCAAATTGGGGGGGATAAGAAATCTGAAAGTGATAGAGCGTGTCCTGATAGACAGGCCAATCTGTCACATTGCTGGTTTGTGCCTGGCTGGTCTGGATGGGTGAGTGAGCGCCTGAGGTGTAATGGTTTCCTGTGGTAAATTCGAATGCTGTGGATCGGGATTGACTTTAGTGGTAATTTCCGGATTGCTTCCAGCTCCGCCAGTCTGGCCGGGCAGTACGATGCCCGCTGCGGGTGTGGCTTGACCGGGAATCCCTCCGTTGACTTTACCAGGTTCGTCGTTGTACGATTCGCAACTCGCCAGGAGCATGGCAATTACAAGAAGCCAGCCGGATAGTAGATCGGATCTTTGACATTCTGCCTCCTCTACGCTTTGTTGGATCAATAATTAATGGCATCTGAGTGATAGACGTTTATAGCCTGGGAATTGTTCCCGATGGGCATGCATGGTGTAATGACAGTAAAGGCCTAGTCAAATAGTAGAAAAGGGCTTGACAGAATTTGTCAAGCCCTTTAATACCAAGTCAGTTAAACTTTAGCACCAGCCGAATGTCCAACACAATGGAAGGATGTTTTTAGTAGTGAATCTTGGGCCGTAAAAGGTGGGGATGCCAGGAATGCCTCCGGAAACGACCGCATCGACATAATTTCCGTAGGCTGTATACGGATAGGCATCCTGGAACGGGATGAGCCAAAGAATCCATGGCCCGCCACTGCTGCCATAGGTCATATCGCAGCCCATGCCAAGTCCACCTTTGCTTGAAAAACTTTCGGCAACACAGATGTAGGTGTAGTACCCGCCCGTGAGGTTACTCGGGTAACCAATGGCATGATGCACGTTTTTGGTATTCACATTATACGTATATCCCATCCAGCCGGTCGACATAACCGATATTGTCATACAAATTGATCAATAGCGACATCGTACGCTAAGCCTTTGGAGGATTTCTTGGCTGATCGTCCATTTGGTCAGGACGAGGGCATAATACCAGTTCGTAGTACCCGAAGGGGAGCATGTAGCCGTATCCGATATCCGCAGGAACAAATTGCCAGCCGTAATACCAATAGTTATAATCGGTATTGTACACGCAGTGGGCAGCCGTAACGATCAGTATCATGGCTGATCAAGGTAGCCGAGCAGGTATAATCGTGAATATCCATCCGTAAAGATACAGTTGACCCACGGTCCTATAGGGATAGGTTGTATAGAAAGGACTAAAGTAGTTTCCGAGGTAGCCCGTCCAGGTGTTCTTGGTGCCATACGTATTGGTCAGGCTGGGTGCTCTGCAAAGTTGGCAGGTCCAAAGATTGTCGGTCATTCAGCGCCTGCCCATGCATCCGGATTATCGGCTTTCGCTTTCTCCAACGCCGCCGGGTCTGCCATTCCGCCCGCTTTAAAACCGGGGGCTCCGCTCGAAGAAGCGGCTGGTCATGGTATTAAAATCGGATGGCTGTGAGCGTGGTTAATGCCATCGGCTTGGCGGCCTGGCGTTGCTCCTGTGTAATAGGGGGCAACTGAGGCAGATGTCACTATCCGTGGCATTGACTGTGACAATGTCACCATTTTTTGAGAGATATTCGTGAGGTTGCGGTGGTACTGCCGGTGCAGCCTGCGCTTGTGGTGCGCCTCCCAGTGCGCCAACAAACACAAAGCAAAGTATGAGACTGAGAACAATTCTGATTTGCTTATTCATGATGCATCTCCTCCATATATGAGTGGGCCTAAATTGAAAATGAGTTCGTCTGGCCTTTTGAGTGGAATGTGACTCGTTTGATCGCACGAGTATGAACTTTCTCTTGCCAAGAAAACGCCGCATTCAGAATGAGGTTGGTTCTCTGTATCAATGGCCCTGCCTGGGCTCGATATGCATTCAGGGCTGCGGCATCACTGAGGAACCTGTTTCGTATTTGAGAATTTCTTCGATCCTCCTCCTCTCCTGATTCGAAAACAATAATTGCTTTTCCAATACCCATCTTATACCAAATGATATCTTACATATATTTCAATACAATTACAATAGCCAATATACGGTAGCTCCTTAAATAAACATAATTCCAAAGTCTTAAGACGGCTATGATAACAAATTCATGTATCTCCATGACGAACTAAACTAAAAAACGTTTCGGTAATTCCCTTGAAGACTTTCAGGAAATTATTTTAGATGTACAATTATTTACCAATGGTCACCAGGAAATCCGGATTCGAGGAATTGCCCCACAGCGCGGATTGGCAGATGCGTGTCTGGGCCACGAGCCTGCCAGGGCTGTTTGCCGAAGCAGCCCGTGGGATGAACGCGCTGGCAGGAATTAAGCCATCTCCTGGCGTAAGCGTGTAAGGCGCGAGTTTGAGGCCGAAGCCGCGGATGCAGAAAGCCTTCTGGTGGCATTTCTATCCGAACTGGTCTGGGCCGCCGAGCAGGAAAACCTGGTATTCGATACCTTCAAAGTAGTTCTGAAAGACACGAAATTGAAAGTCAGAATGATCGGGTGCGCACATTCTTTCCATGAACAAATCCATCAAAGCCGTCACCTACCACAATTTACAGATCCGCAAAACAGACGACGGATTTCAAGTGGAAATTGTGTTTGACGTGTAGGGCGGGACTCCCGCCCAGGAGCCAAATATGATCCGCATCCAGGATTTAACCAAAATTTCCGACCATGAATGGGAAATCCCGCGTAGCTTTCGTCCCGATATGCGCGTTCCGGTGCGCATTTTTGCCACGCGCGCCCTGCTCGAACATATCGCCGGAGATAAATCGCTCGAGCAGGCCGTCAACGCCGCCACGCTGCCCGGCCTGGTCGGGCACGTGGTGGTCATGCCCGATATGCACCAGGGCTATGGCTTCCCGATCGGCGGCGTGGCTGCAACGGAATTTCCGCAGGGCGTCATCTCACCGGGCGGGATCGGATACGATATCAACTGCGGTGTGCGCCTGCTGGCCTCAGCTCCTCCAGGCCGAGGCTGCCGCACCCTATATGGATACCCTGGCCACCCTGCTGAACCAGTATTGTCCCAGTGGAGTTGGCACAGGCAGGTGTTGTCAGCCTGAACGTGCCGGAACTGGAACGCCTGATGCGGGAAGGTTCACGCTGGGCGTTCAAGAACGGCTACGCCACCGAATCGGATCTTGCCCGCACGGAGGAAGGCGGCTGCCTGGAAGGAGCCGACCCAGCCAAAGTCAGCCAGCGCGCCCAGGCGCGCGGGCGCGCCCAGATCGGCTCGCTGGGTGCCGGGAACCACTTCATCGAAGTGGATCGGGTGGAAGAAGTGCTGGATCCCGAAACTGCCGCGGTTTTCGGGCTGCAGGCAGGCTGCCTGGTTGTTCAGATCCACTGCGGCTCGCGCGGGCTGGGTCACCAGGTCTGCACCGACTATGTCCAGGAATTCCAGGCTGTGGTGCACCGTTATGGCATTGATCTGCCCGACCGGGAACTGGTCTGCGCGCCGATGGACAGCCCGGAAGGACAGGCCTATCTGGGGGCGATGCGTGCGGCCGCCAATTTCGCCTTTGTCAACCGGCAACTGCTGGCCCACTCAGCCCGGCGCGCCTTTGAGGAGACTTTCTCCGGGAAGGCTGAAGGGCTGGCAGCTGGTTCAGGTGTACGACCTCTGCCACAACATCGCCAAGCTTGAGACCCACGTGGTGGATGGGCTGCCTCTCAAAGTATGCGTCCACCGCAAGGGAGCCACACGCGCTTTTGGTCCGGGCGCATCCGGGTCTGCCACCCGAATACCGGAAGACCGGGCAGCCGGTGCTCGTGCCTGGCAGCATGGGCACCGCCTCGTGGGTATTGGCTGGCACGGAAATGAGCATGCTGCGATCATTTGGTTCCAGTTGTCATGGCGCCGGGCGGATGATGAGCCGCGCCAAAGCCAAACACGAGATCCGCGGCGAGGACCTGCGCCACTCCATGGAGCAACAAGGCATCCAGGTGCGTGCCGGATCCATGTCCGGGCTGGCCGAGGAGGCCCCGTCCGCATACAAAGATGTGGACGAGGTGGTCGAGACGGTCGTCTCGGCCGGGATCGCGCGCAAGGTGGCCCGCTTGCGTCCCACTGGCAGTGGTGAAGGGTTAGAAGGCTGCAACAGGATCCAATTCTAGGAAATGCAACTGGCAGGATATGGGAACTTTTCCGAATGGATAGTCGTCTTGTAATTAATAAACCTATTCGGATAAAGTAAGGAGTATAAAAATGAAAACCACCCTGACCCGCTTGTCCTTCATTTTCTTGTTGGTCGGCCTGCTGACAGCCTGCGCCACGGTAAAAGCCTCCTCGCTCTCGCCGGCTGTTCAGATCGAGAATCCTTATGCCCCCCAGTCCGCAGATGGGAAGCTCAATCGTGACACAGTCGAAATGGTCAAAACAGAGGCAGCCAGCCTGCAAAACAATCCGTCGAAAGTCGAGCTGAAGGTATTCTTCTTTCTGCCCACTCCATGTCACCAATTCCGCATAAACGTGAGTCAGCCCGGAGCGGATAAGCGCATCAATATCGAAGTGTACTCGCTGATGAAGCCCAATCAAGCCTGCGCCTTGATGAGACTCAGTACCCCGACGGAAGCCGACCTGAACCTGGCCGGTCTCGCCTCCGGTCATTATTCGGTCTGGGTCAATGGAGAAAAGTCCCTGGAATTCGACCTGTAATCCCCATCTAAACAAGGCAGGAGCGGCCAATTGGCCGCTCCCTTTTTTTATTTCTGCAGGATCTGCGAGAGGAATAACTTCGTCCGGTCTTCCTTCGGCTGGGTAAAAATCTCTTCAGGGGTGCCGGTCTCGACGATTTGACCATCGTCAAAGAAATACATCCGGTCGGCGACTGCCTTGGCAAAACCCATTTCGTGTGTCACCACGATCATCGTCATTCCCGATTTTGCCAGTTCGATCATTACATCCAGCACTTCCTTGATCATCTCAGGGTCAAGAGCCGAGGTCGGCTCGTCAAAGAGCATGATCTTGGGCTCCATTGCCAGGGCGCGTGCAATCGCCACGCGCTGCTGCTGCCCGCCGGAAAGCTGACCCGGGAATTTCTTGGCCTGCTCCGGGATACCCACACGGTTGAGCAGTTCCATGGCTTTGGCTTCGGCCTTTTCCTTTGACCATTTGCGCACCTGGATGGGCGCCAGGGTGATATTCTGCATCACCGTCAGGTGTGGGAAGAGATTGAACTGCTGGAAGACCATGCCGGTCTCCATGCGGATCTGTTCAATATTGTGCATATCATTGGTCAGTTCGATCCCATCCACAATGATCTGTCCATCCTGGTGGTCTTCCAGGCGGTTGATGCAGCGAATGAACGTGGATTTCCCCGACCCGGAAGGGCCAAAGATGACGATCACTTCCCCCTTCCCAACCTCCAGGTTGATTCCTTTGAGCGCCTGAAAATGGCCGTACCATTTCTGCACATCGCGGGCGATAATGATCGGTTCGCCTGTGGTTGATTTGCTCATAGTTGCTCCCGGAACAAATTTCGGATATTATACTGCTTCTTGCCCGGAGGTCAACTCACAAATCAGGATGAGTGTGGAGCAGCTTCAATCAGGAGTGTCGAGGTCCGGAACGCTTATCCCGGCAAAGCGGGCATGCGTCAGGTCAGCCAGCGCCTTGACAGGCAGCCGGATGTTCAGCCCGCGCTGCCCCCCGCTCACATGGATCTCCGGCCTGGCTTGCGCACAGAATTCGATTACCACTTGAAAGCCTTTATTCAAGAGTGCCAGGGGTGAAATGCCGCCCGCCTGCAGGCCGGTCAACTGCTTCGGCTTCGTGTTCGCTGGGCAGGCTGACTTTTTTCTCGCCCAGTGCAGTTGCCAGCAGCTTCAAGTCAACACGGTTTGGACCGGGGATGACCGCCAGGATGGGTTTGCCTTTTGGACGGGTGACCACGATGGTCTTATAAACCAGTTCCGGGTCCACGCCCAGCAGGCGGGCAGTTTCGCGCGCCCCGAGTTTTTCCGCAGGCAGTTCAAAGGCCTTATAAGGAATTTTCCTCGAATCCAACAGACGGGTGATGTTGTTTACATTCGCCATAAGTGCTACCAGGGCGATTATAATAGATTTCATGAAGACCGCCTCCCCGCTCAGCCTGGAAGAACTCCTGGCACAACTTCCCGATTATTACACTCCTGCCGACCGGGAGTTGATCCAGCGCGCCTACCGAGTGGCCGAGAAGGCTCATACCGGCCAGAAACGTGCTTCCGGTGAGCCGTATGTCAACCACTTGCTGGCCGTCGCCGCCATCCTGGCCGAATTTTCCATGCCGGCCGAAGTGATGACTGCCGGTTTGCTGCACGATACGATCGAAGACACTTCCATCAAGGCCGAGGATTTACGGCGTGATTTCAGTGAGGGGGTTGTCAACCTGGTGCAGGGAGTGACCAAACTGACCCAACTGCCGCGTGTTTCGCGCGGCGAACACCGGGAGGAGGCGCTTCCCAAGGCGAATGGAGACAGGTACGAATCTTTGCGCGCGAGGCTGCCCGGGCAACCGAAGATGAAGCAGAACTGCGCGACCGCAAACATGAGCTTTCCATTGAAACCTTGCGCAAAACCTTCCTGGCAATGGACAGCGATGTGCGGGTCGTCTTCATTAAACTTGCAGACCGCCTGCATAATATGCGTACGCTGGGCGCCTTCCCGGAAGCAAAGCGCCGCCGGATAGCCCAGGAGACACTCGATATTTTCGCTCCACTGGCAAACCGTCTGGGCATCTGGCAGATCAAATGGGAGCTGGAAGACCTGGGCTTCCGCTACACCAATCCTGAGAAATATAAGGAAATTGCCGAGCAGCTGGCTGTGCGGCGTGAGTCGCGCGAGGCCGAGATACAGAACATCATCGAAGCCATCACGAAATTGCTCAATGATGCCGGCATAAAGGCAGAAATATCCGGACGACCCAAACATATCTATTCCATCTATAAGAAGATGGTCGAGAAGGGCAAGTCCTTCGACCTGGTGCGGGATGTGCGCGGCGTCCGGCTGATCGTCCCGGATGTGGCAGCCTGTTACGCTGCCCTGGGTGTCATCCACACACACTGGCGGCCAATTCCCAATGAGTTTGACGACTACATCGCCGCTCCCAAGGATAATTTTTACCAATCCCTGCATACTGCCGTCATCTATGATGATGGCAGACCGGTCGAAGTGCAGATCCGCACCCTTGATATGGATGAAAGCGCCGAATTCGGCATCGCCTCGCATTGGCGTTACAAGGAAGGCGGCACACGCGACAAATACGACGAACGCATCAACTGGCTGCGGCGTGTGATGGAGTGGCGGCAGGATGTCGATGACGCCCAGGAATTTGTGGACGGCATGAAAACCGATGTCTTCAAAGACCGGGTCTACGTCTTCACCCCGCACGGAGATATCATCGACCTGCCGGCCGGTTCCACGCCGATCGATTTTGCCTATCATGTCCATACCAACGTTGGGAATCGCTGCCGGGGCGCCAAAGTCAATAACAAGCTCGTTCCCCTGGATTACGCTCTGCACACCGGCGAACAGGTGGAAATCCTGACTGCCAAGCAGGGCGGACCCAGCCGGGACTGGCTGAACCCCAGCCTGGGACTGGTGCGGACACAGCGCGCCCGCTCGAAGATCCGCGCCTGGTTCAAGAAACAGGACCAGGATCAGAATGTCACCCAGGGTAAGGAAATCCTGGTGCATGAGATCCAGCGTCTCGGCCTGCCGGAACTGGATGATGATGGGCTGAAACACCTGGCCACCCAATTCGACCGCTCGCCCGAAGAATTGTATGTTGCCCTCGGCATGTGGCGATATGAATATCGCCCGGGTGGTCAACAAACTCATGGAGACCAAGGAGACCGACGATGTCCTGGTGGTAGTCCCGCCATCCAGCGATGCGGTCCCCACCGAAGCGGTCACCGTGCTCGGGTTGAAGGGTCTGTTGACCAGCATGGGCAAGTGCTGCAATCCGACGCCCGGGGATGAGATCATCGGCTACATAACCACGCGGGCATGGAGCCACCATCCACCGGCAGGATTGTCCCAACATGCTGCGCATCCAGGACCGGGAACGTCTGGTGAAAGTTTCCTGGGGCGAAAATGTACGCACGTACCCGGTTCCCATCCGCATCCGCGCCTATGACCGGCAGGGACTGATGGGTGATATCACCACCCTGCTGAACGGCGAAAGCGTCAATATGGTGGATGTGCAGGTGCGAATCAATAAAAACCTGGCCGACCTGCGTATCGTGATCGAAGTCAAGGATATTTCCCAATTAAGTCGCATGCTGGCTCGTATCGAGAACCTGCCCAATGTGCTGGAGGCCCAGCGCATCCGCGGGGGATGATTTCTGTGTCATCTAATCAGCCATTTAAGTACTTGGTTATAATCTTCTCATGCCCTGGTATATCCGTTTTCTGCGCGCCATCGAAATCAGGATTTTTCATTGTCTTTTTCACTCTTCTCCTGGCAAGCAGCACGTTCATCCTCTCCAACGACCCTGCAGATGCCGCCCGTCATTACACCCGCCCGGTCGAATTCGATTTTGTGAGTTGGACGTTGAATGCCCTGGATGTAAAATTGGGCCAGGCCGCACTGGATACTCCTTTCTACTTTAATGGTTCGGCCCGACACAAGATCGTGGTGGATTATTTACACCTGATCGATAACATCCTTCAGGATGAGAACAAGCTCGAACTGATCTATACCGATCCTTCGGTCCAGGATCCGGCGGCCGCATCTGCTTCGCTGCGGGCCGAACTCGCCGGGCTGTATACCCGTCAGCGGCAGGTCGCCCCGATGGCCGAGGCCGTTTTACAGGAACAGGTTAGCTCTGCTACCTGGCGGACCTGGGCCTTACCACCGGAGGCCAACCCATCCCGCCAGTACTGTTCCATATCACTCCCCTGCCCTATAACCTGGTCATCTCGCCACGCGGGAAAATCCAGGAGGATGCTGCCATCTCCCTTATTCCCGACCTGACCGTGGACCAACAGGTGAACACTTGAAAATCAGGTGGATAAAGGGTCTGGATGTCTCTTCGCTGGTTGTTCCGGTGGGAGGAATTGGTACATATCCGACCATGATCGAGCGCACCACTGCGCTGGATTGGCTGGCGGACACAATCGCCCACGAGTGGACTCACAACTGGCTGACACAGCGCCCGCTTGGATTGAACTATGAGACCAGCCCGGAACTGCGTACAATGAACGAGACAACTGCCTCCATTTCAGGTAACGAAATATCCCAGATCGTCCTCAAACGCTACTATCCTGAACTGGTTCCTATGTATGCCAGGCAGACCCAGATGGCCAGCCTGCCAGGTAGTCCTGCCCAGGCAAATTTCGACTTCCGCGTTGAAATGCACACCACACGCGTCCATGTGGACGAATTGCTGGCCGCAGGAAAAATGGACGGAAGCTGAAACTTACATGGAACAACGCCGCCAGTTGTTCTGGGATAATGGTTACCCGATCCGCAAACTCAACCAGGCGTATTTCGCCTTTTATGGTGCGTATGCAGATGTTCCGGGCGGCGCAGCCGGTGAAGATCCGGTTGGCCCGGCGGTTCGGGCTTTGCGCGCGCAAAGCAGTTCGTTGACCGCCTTTTTGAAAACCATTGCTCAAATGAGTTCATTCAAACAACTCCAGGATGCCCTGACCCAGTGAATTGAGCTCCATGATAAAGATCATGCCATTGTTCATTCTCACGGCTTCTGCTTTCATGCTCTTTTCGTGCACCCCGGCCACAACAACAGTGACAGCAAACCCACCTGCCGTTCCGCATCGATCACTTCCACCCCGACCGCCATGGCCTGCACATTGCTTCATTTCCCGGCCACACCGGAAGCACTGGGGGCAGAGTTCGGAGACCGTGGTCACGCTGCCGGCCCGGCGAATGCACCGGTAACCATTGTGGTTTTCAGCGATTACCAATGCCCGGCCTGTGCATTCCTGGCTGTCAGTCTGAAGCAAATCCGTCTTGCGCACGCAGCGGATGTGCGCGTGATTTTGTCAATACCCCGCTATCAGATCGTGACAAGGACGCCTTTGCCACCCAGGCGGTTGAAGCAGCCGATTTGCAGGGGAAGTTCTGGGAGATGCACGATCTGCTTTTCGAGAAACAGGCCGAATGGTCCGCTCTCACTCCGGCAGCCTTCGAAAGCTGGGCCGTTCAGCAAGCAGCCGGCCTCGGGATGGACCCGGTTCAATTTCAATTGGATTTTAAAGGGAAAACGGTGGCAGATCGTCTCCAACGGTCGATCCGATCCACTAACGGCCAGTCCATTTCGCCACCCATGTTGTTCGTGAACAGCAATTCCCGTTATACCGGTCTGGCTGATTTCGCCAGTCTCGATACGGTTGTGCGGATGGAGGCCCTCTCAGCCCGACAATTCACCAGCTGCCCGGCCTGGGTGATCGACCCGCTCAAACAATATATCGCGACACTTCATACGTCCAAAGGCGATGTGGTCATCCAGCTTTTCCCTGACAAAGCTCCTCTGGCCGTGAATAACTTCGTCTCCCTGGCTCGAAACGGCTGGTTCGATGGCATCACTTTCTACAAAATGCTCCCGGATTTCCTTGTCATGACCGGCGATCCAAGCGAGACCGGGTATGGGCAATCCCGGTTACCTCTTCAAGACCGAAATCTCCACAAGCTCTGCACTTCGATCAACCTGGCATGGTTGCCATGGATAACAGCGGGCCTGACACGAATGGCAGCCGCTTCCTGATCACGCTTGCTCCCGCAGCGCAGTTGTACGGGCAGTATACGATTTTCGGGAAGGTTCTATCCGGAATGGAAGTGCTTTCAGCTCTCACGCCGCGTGACCCCAAGCCGGGCCTCTATCTTCCGCCGGGAGATAGACCTCATCAACATTTCCATCCAGGAACGTTAAGGTGATCCCATGCAGCCCAATCTATTGCCAGACCGCCGCCGGGATATTCTTTTACTCATCTTCAGCATTCTCGGAATTGTGATCCTGACAGGCGCGGGGCGTTTATCTGGTTATAACCGGGATCGCCTCAACCAGGCTTAACGTCATTAAGCGTTCAGAACTCCAGCATTTTTGATGCGCTTGGCATGTTCTTTTGCGCGGCCCTGCTGCTGCCTCTGCTCGTTTTTTGCATCAGAAAATTAAAAGGGCAGGAAATCCGCCCGGCCAAGCTTCCGCCGATTAAGTTCTGGCAGGTGGCAGTAATTAATCTGTTTATGGCTTGGCATGATCATCCTGGGCTCGATCTTGAATAACCTGCCGAACTATCGGGTGGTTGATGGCTTTACCTTTCTTCCTGCTGGGAATTGCCATACCTGTCGCCGGACTGGTCTGGATCGCCATTGGCGGCATTCCGGCCGGATCCTGGCGAAGATTGTGGGCTGCGTTCGGCATCGGCATGATCGGAAGCACGCTTGGAGCCTTGCTGATCGAATATTCGCTTGTAGGGATTGCCGCACTGGCGGCCGGAATAGTGGCCTCCTCCAATCCAGAATGGCTGGCTATTTTTCAACAGATCAAGAACCAGGTTACCAAGCCGGAACCGATATCCAGACGTCTATTGACCACCCTGGCTCCCTACCTGACCAACCCACTGGTGCTTCTACTTGGCCTGGCTCTTTGCCGCCGTCCTTGCACCGATCATTGAAGAGACCCTTAAACCGGCCGCGGTCTGGTTGCTGGGAAAACGGCTGCACTCCCCGGCAGAGGGTTTTGCACTGGGAGCGTTATGTGGGGCCGGTTTTGCCCTGCTGGAAGGGACACTTGCGGCCAGCGGAAGCTCTCAAATGCTGGGGGTCGGAATCGCAGCGCGCGCCACCAGTTCGCTCATGCACATCACCGCCAGTGGATTGATGGGATGGGGGATCGCGTCTGCCCGGCTTGGAGAAACGTTATGGCCGGCTGGCCGGGATGTATTTGCTTTCCGTCAGTATTCATGGCCTGTGGAACGGATCAGTCGTTCTGGCTGTCTTTGGAGGCTTGCGACTTTCCCTTCCAGGTGCAGGCACTGATCTGCCCGGCATACTGCTTGTGTTGGCGGGAATTGGGATGCTTGGATCGATGCTGCTTACGATCATGATCATTCTGCCGATCATCAATCGCCAGCTTGAGACCCAGCACCGGTTGCTGCCATCCACAACATTACAAAGTGATATAATCGCCCCGCCTCAACCCATAACCAACAAGGAGTTCTCATGAGTTATTTATTGAAAATCATCGATTTTATCCTTCACATTGACGTATACCTGAGTGACATTATCACCCACTATGGCGCGTGGACGTATGGCCTGCTGTTCTTCGTCATTTTCATGGAGACCGGCTTCGTTGTAACCCCCTTCCTGCCGGGCGATTCGCTCATCTTTGCCGCGGCGGCATTCGCGGCACGCGGTGCGCTCAACCCCTGGTTGCTTTTCATCCTGATGGCCATTGCAGCCTTTGCCGGAGATACTGCCAACTACTGGATCGGGCATGCCATCGGTGCAAAGGCTTACACCGGTGAAGTCAAATGGATCAAGAAGGAATACATGGAACGCACGCATGCCTTCTTCGAAAAACACGGCGGTAAGACGATCTTCCTGGCGCGCTTCGTACCCATCATCCGGACCTTTACACCCTTTGTTGCCGGGGTAAGCAAAATGCCTTATGGCTATTTCATCACCTGGAACCTGATTGGCGGGGTTACCTGGGTGGCCACCTTCACCCTGCTCGGCTACTTCTTTGGAAATATCCCCTTCGTCCAGAAGAATTTTGAGCTGGTCATCGTTGCCATCATCCTCATCTCGCTTGTCCCGGCTGTGGTGGAAGGCGATAAAAGCCAGGAAAGAAATGAAACAGCAGAGTACGGAAGCAGATAGTTAGTGTTGCATGTTCTCACTGGCGTTACTGTCTGGGGGCATTTCCGGCCGGATGGGGCAGGACAAAGCCCTGATGCCCTTCCTGGGCCGTCCGCTCATCCTGCGGATTCTGGAACGGCTGGTCATCCTCTGGCGGACGAGATCATCCTGTCGACCAACCGCCCGGCAGATTACGCCTTCCTCGGCCTGCCGCTCCATCCGGACCTGCTGCCTGGTTGCGGCGCTTTGGGCGGTCTCTACACAGTCCTCACAGCAGCGCATGGTCCCATCATCGCCGTCGTGGCCTGCGACATGCCCTTCGCCAACCCAGCCCTGTTTCAATACGAATACGAACTTCTATCCAAAAGCAGTGCAGACGTGGTCATTGCCTCCACATCGCAAGGGTTGGAGCCTTTACATGCGGTCTATCGCCGTGACACCTGCCTGCCGGTCATCAAATCTGCCCTGGAAGCGGGCAGGTTGAAGGTGGTTGAGTGGTTGCCACAAGTGAACACCAGGATCGTCGAGCCGGAAGAAGTGGCGCGTTTCGATCCCCACGGATTGGCCTTCTTGAATCTCAATACACCGGAGGAATTCCGACAGGCAGAGGAACGTGCCTGTCTGGAGGAAGATCAGCGTTGATTATCTTTCATTGATAGTAACGCTCCCCTGCGCACGTCCGGCATAATACTTTTCCATCCACACACATCTGCCGTTCGTTGATGATCTCTTCCCCACAATTGGCACACCTGGCTCGCACACCCGGGCGGCTGAGGATGACTTCAAGAGCCGGTTCGAGAACTACTTCCTGAAAAGTAAATAATTCCGTTTCCGGCATGAGCTGATAGCCCTTTAATTGGGCATAATACTTTTTCTTTACCTCCGGCGCATACCCGAGCGCACGCTGCCGCACATCCAGAGCGGGCGCCAGCCGGACGGTCTTCCCCGTTTTCACATTGGCAAATACGGCCGCGATCTTCCCAATATCCACCACCCGCAGGGTGCGATGTCCGACCGTCGCCCCGGTGGCAATTTCGATCCCATCAGCAAAACAGCCATCTGTCTCGATCATGACCAGGGCAGATTTATGCGGAATAGGAGCATCCAATCCAATCGCCCTCAACCCGGCCAGGCCCATACGGACACCCAAGCACCTGGCGGGGGCAGAGGTGGTCATGGCGGGAAGAGGAGAGTTTGAGCAGTTCGTGAAGATCCATTTAATTTTCATCCACTAATAAACACGAATAACACTAATTTTTAGGATTCATCCCGAATGGAAAGCCCCAAAACCTTTTTTTAGGCTCTTTATCAGGCTTCCCGGAGAAATTTATATTACGAACAATCTCTAGCGTAAATACAATTTAAGTTTGCCGTCCGGAGTGGTTTCCACGCGCAGAGCAGCCAGAGGTTTGGCAGCCGGACCGCGTAACAGCCTTGCCTTGCAGATCGAAGCGCGAACCGTGACAGGGGCAGGCAAAACCCTCCGGCTGGCTCTCCACCGTACAGCCCAGGTGGGTGCAGACCAGGCTGAGGGCAGTGAAAGCCGTTGTCACTCCGGACCAGAACCGCCGGGATGTCCGGAAGAACCGTGCGCGAACCCGGCGGGTAATTCGAAGCCAGACCCAAATCAAATTCGGTTGGAGCAGGCGGCTGGGAGGAATAGCTCAAGAAACGCACCAATCCGCCCAACCCCAAGCAGGCCGCTGGCTGTCAGCAGGGCGGTGCGGGCCAGCTTCAGGAAGTCCCGGCGGGAGAGTCTCGGGTCGCTCATCTTTGCACCGAGTGGCATTTATGGCAGGAGGCCGAGGTCTGGTCATTGGGATCCTGGGTGCAGCCCGAGCCCATCACCGGCTTGAAGGTGAAGGTCTTCCCGGTGGCTTTGCCGACCAGCTGCGTAAGTCCCATCTGGCAGGACCTTGTATTCCAGAGCGGTTCACCTTTTTCGGTTACCAGGATGGTGTCGCCGACTTTCAAATCCACCACCGGGTTAAGCAAGGCCTGGCGGAAGGCGATGTCATTCGGGTCGGTCAACACGAGCGTCCGTGGCAGTTCGGTCAGGGTGCCGTGACAGGTCTTGCACTGGATGTACTGGATCTGCTTTTTATTGCTGTACAGGCTCCCATCCCCCATCGCCTCGGTGCGGGTATGGCAGTCAACACAATCGAGGGTGTACTCGCATTTCGTGAACTGGGCGATGGGCTGGTAATAATCGTGCAGGCGGTCGGTGGGAGTATCCGGGCGCGGCTAGAAAGTAATGGAACGCAGATCGTAATTGCCGCGGTTATGGCAGGTGTCGCACTGGGTGTAAGAAATGGCGGTGGTCAGTGCATGGATTTTGGTGGCGGTGCCGGTATCCAAACTGGTCAGGTCGACAGACTGTGTCGGCGTATGGCAGGCTGAGCAGCCGGTGAAATGATCGTAGCGGCCGCCCGCCTGGCACGGGCTGGGCAGACAGGTGGCAGGTGAGACAATTCTTCCCAAAGGCCTGCACAGCCGGGTTGGTTTCCGCCAGAGGATCAAAGGCAGCCAGGCTGGTGATGCCGCTGGTGCTCTGGCCGGCCTGGATGGCAGTGGCAGCCAAGGCGGGCAGTCAGATCGGGCTGAGCACCGAAGGTATAGCGGATGCTGGCGATGGCGCCCGCGTAGGTGGCCTGGATGCTGGTGGTGGCGCGCTGGATATGGTCGTTGTAAGCCACAGCAGAACCGCTGTGACAGTTCGTCCCGCCACAGGAGGCCTGCACCACCGAGAAATCCGCCGGGTTCTTGCCGCCGCGCATACTGCATGTGCAAGGCTGCGCATCCAGCGCCAGGCGTTCACCGCCGTGGCAGATCACACAGCCGAAGGTCTTTACCGGATGCGATTTACTGATCTCCGGCAGGTCGGCGTGGCAGGACAGGCAGTATTCCACCTGACCGGTCAATGTGGGCGTCAGGGCGACTGGTTTGACGCGGCGACTTTCCTGCCAGGCAATTCCCAGCAGGGTCAGTAACAGTAAAGCGGAAGCGATCACGATCAAGCGGCGCATTATTTAAGATTCAAAATAATAACCATAAGGGCACACAGGCACGAGAAGGAGAAATTGAGGATTGAATGGAAATATCCAAAGATTCGTGCCTTTTTGTCTTCGAGGTCAGGAAATCGGCAATAAAGCCAGGACAGTCAGGATCATAATAGTGAGCAAAATTATCATAAAAACGATCTGGGCCAGGCGATTGCTTTTCGGGAACCAGCGCCCGATTTCTGAAAGAGCCGGTTTGGGAAATATATATGGGATGAGCATGAGCAGGGTCAACAGCGCCAGCGGGACAACCACCCCCAAAGGAATGGGCTGCCCAGCTTGAGCATTTCCTGGACCCACAGGAAGAACCAGGGGGCACGGATTGCCTCCGGCAGGGATGAAGCGGCGGCGATGGGCGGAGCCAGTGGGGCAGGAGCGAAAACCGACAACAGCAAGCAGCGCCACGGAAGCCAGCAGCATCGCCAGCACTTCACGCCGGACCAATTCAAAGCGGGAAATACGCTGCCTGGGTTTCCCGCAGAGGCGGCGGCGGGACAGCGATCCCGCCATCCCGGCGGACGCGGAAGATATGCCAGATCATCAGGATGACGGCCGCAAGCGTCAGGCCGAAGATGTGCCAGCCGTAGAAACGGATCAGGGTGGCGGGCCCGGGCTGCGTTCCGCCAACCAGGCTGGCATAAAGCGCCGTGCCAATGAAAGGAATGGATTTGACCAGGTTGGTCCCGGTAACCAGCGCCCAGTGGATGCCCTCATCCCAGCGCAAGACGTAACCGGTGAAATCCAGCAAAACCGCCAGCACGAACAACCCCATCCCAAGCAGGTAATTGAAACGGCGCGGCGGCAAATAAGCGCCGGTGAAGACCACGCGCAACAAATGCACAGCCGAGACGATCACCAGGAACTGCGCCGCCCAGAAATGCAGATTGCGCACCAATCCCCCGAACGGGACGAGGAAGGTCAGGGTCTGGATCGAAAGGGCTGCCTCGCCCGGGGTTGGGATGTAATAGAAGACCTCCAGGATGCCGGTCACCGCCAGCACCAGCACCAGGATACACTGCCAGGCCTCCGGCCGCCAGGGTATAGCGGAAGCGGGCCTGGTTGGCCGGGATGCTGGGTGGATGGAGGTGGTGAAAAAAGGATGGACGCATCGGATGAATTATACAGTGATTGGAGTTACCCGGTTGGCAGAAGGCGGGGATGGAAATCTCTCTGCAGCTTCACCGAACTCTCCAGCAATCCGGACCCACCAGATATGGAGGCAAGTGAACCAAAGCAGGCAGGGACGGTAAAAAACGGAAAAATGGGTTGAATTGGGGTTGTATTTGCAAAACGACCCCCAGCTCGTGGAAACAATTCTCCAGATCCTGAAAGGGAAAACCGCCTTCGGGTGAGGGCGGTTTCTTGGTTGATGAAAACATCCCATCGGGAAAAGATTTATCGATCACTCTGCAGTCGGGCGCTGCTCTTCCTCAAAAACAGGCAGGTATTTTACCGCCAGGCCGAAGGCCAGGATGCCGGACGAGAAGATGCCAATCGAAACGAGCACTTCCGGCAGCGACGGGACGTAATGGACATTGCCCATAAAGGTGGGCAGGTAGGTCAATGGATCGGGATGCTTGACCGCAAACCAGCTCACGTTGAAGCGGTTCAGGATCATGCCCAGCAGCAGGATGACCGCACCAAGCAGCAATCCATTCGGGCTTTGGCGGATTCGCTTGATCGAGAATAAGATCGATTGGAGATGACCGCACCGATAAGGATCTCCGCCCAGAACAGTATACTCATCAAGCCGCTGGTGAAGAGATATTTCAAGTCGCCGGCGAGAGCAAGCTGGCTGAATTTGATTACCAGGTAGATGCCCAGGACAATTGGGATGGCCCTGGCCAATTTTTCCAGCAGATGGATTTCCAGGCCGCGGTGGAAATAGCGCGAACTCAGCGATGATTCCAGGATGATCATGGACAGCCCGATGGAGATGGCAGAGATAAAGAACAAGACCGGCAGGATGGGCGTCCACCAGAGCGGATAGAGTTTGGCCGGCTGGATCAGCAGCAGCGAACCCAAGGAAGATTGGTGCAGGGTGGAAAGCACCACGCCCAGGATCACAAATGGCATGATGAAGCGGTGGATGAAATGGGCAAATTTCTGCCATTTGAGGCCTTCGAACACAACCGGAGCAAATTCGATCGCCAGCACGGTCAGATAGGTCATCACGCAGATACCAATCTCCAGGAGAACCGAAGTACCGTTCATATGGATCATCATGTACCAGATGCGTTCCGGATGACCAAGATCAACCAGCAGGGCAATGACAACCATGATGTAGCCCAGGAAGGCGGTCAATATGGAAGGCCGAAGCAATGGTTTGAATTGCTTCAAGTTCAAAGATGTAAACAGCTCCCGCCATAAGGAAACCGCCGCTGCTGATGGCAACTCCGGTGAACAGATCGAAACTGATCCAGAAGCCCCATGGATAGGAATTGCTGAGATTGCTGATGGCACCGATCCCGACCGCATAGCGGACCATGGCAACGATGAAGGCGATCCCCATCAAGGCCAGCAGGACCAGTGACCAGCGGGCTTAGGCGGAGGCGTTTATTGAGGGCAATTTGCATTTTCATTTGGCTGCCTCCTCGGGCTGTTCTTCTTCCACTTTCTTGGCTGCAGCCGCCTTTTTCTGGTTGATCAGGTGGACAGCCACCGCCGTTCCGGTCAGAACAGCACCCCAACCCAGGGCAAAGGGGATGGTCATTTCCATCACCTCTTCGCTGACATCCTTGACCGGGCGCGTGCCCACGTCCGGCAGGCCCAACTCGGCGAACGGGACATGCGACAGGATCAGGTAGGAGGTGCCGCCGTTCTCGAATTCGCCATAGACATGGTCGATATACCGATCAGGATGAGCCTGGATGCGGGCGTGGGCTTCCTTGAGCAGGTCCGCCCGCTCGCCAAAGACCAGCGCATCCGTCGGACAGGTGGCCACGCAGGCCGGTTCCAGGCCCTTGTCAATGCGCTGCGGGCACATGGTGCATTTGTCAATGAAGGCACCTTCGATCAGGCCCTTGTCGTAATCAAAGTGCGGCACTCCAAATGGGCAGGCGTTCATGCAGTAGCGGCAGCCGATGCACTTGGTCGGCGTTGTAGATGACCGGGCCATCTGCGCGCTTGCTGTACGCACCCACCGGGCAGGCCGAGAGGCAATCCGGCTCGTTGCAGTGCATGCAGTGATAGACCATGCGTGGCGCGCTTCAGGTTCGGGAATTCGCCTTTCAGGCCGACCCCGGCCACCCAGATGCGGGTCTTGTCCATTTCGATCTTGTTTTCAACACTGCAGGCCACCATGCAGGCGCGGCAGTCAATGCAGCGGGTGGCGTCGAACAGGAAGGCTTTATGTTTGATTTCTGTCATGTCCGGCTCCCGTTAAACCTTCTTTACCGTTACAAATGTCTGGCTGAGCGCCTGGCCGCCGCTGATCGGATCGGTATAAGTGACGTGCAGGTCAGAGTCGCTGGCGCCGACGCCATAGGCGGTGGTCAGGCCCTTGGAGAGATGCCCGAAACCCGGGCGTCAGGTAAACGCAATCCGGGCGGATGGCCTGGGTGGCCAGCAGCTTGATGTGGATCTTGCCGGCCGTGCTGGTCACTTCCACCCTGTCGCCATCCGCCAGGCCCAGGCTTTCGGCGGTCTGCGCGTTCATCCACAAGCGCGGCTCATCCGCATATTTGTGCAGGAGCTGGTTGTTCTGGGTGCCGATCTGGGTGTACTGGGCCACCTTGCCGGTCAGCAGGTAGAACTCGCCAGCTTTGCGGTGCGGGTGGTTCCTCCCATTGCGGAACGCCGGGGAAACCGCCTTTGTCAAGCGTGCTCGAAAAGATCTCGATCTTCCCGGATGGCGTGTTCCAGGTCAGCTCGACATCCAGCTCAGGCCCTGTTTCGGGCAGATCGACATAGCCCTTCTGGCGAACCTCCGCCAGCGAGACGCCCAGGGTGCCAGTTGCTGGGTCAGGTAATCTTCTTCATCCTTGTACTGGAAGTAATCGCCCAGACCCAGACGGGTGCCGAGTTCCTTGTAAATCCACAGGGCCGATTTGCCTTCGCCCTGCGGTTCGATGACCGGCTGGCGGATGAAGGCTCTTGTCGCCGACGATGTTGAGCGGATCGTAGCGTTCCAGGTAGGAGGCCTCCGGCAGGACCACATCCGAGAACCAGGAGGTGTCGTTCATGATGATGTCGATCGTGGCGATGAAATCCATCTTTCCGAAGGCTTGCAGGGTCCGGCCGCGGTCGGGCAGGGACATGGCCGGGTTCTGGCGGGCGATGAACCAGCCATGCGCCTGGTAGGGCTGCGCCGCTCAGAACGGCTTCGCGCAGTTCCTGGAAGACGCCGATCTTCAGCGGAACAAAGGGATATTTCCAGGGCACGCCATCCAGGCGCTGGGCGGAGACGCGCGGGTAAGGCGGCTGCGGTGGGGCGCCCAGCACGCCGCTCTCCTCACCGGCGGCCGGGAACATGGCCGTGTTCCAGTTGCCGACCAGGGCATTCAGGATGGCGATGGCGCGTTCGGTCTGGAAGGAATTGACGAAATTGGAGGTGCGCCAGCCATTGTGCGCCAGGGCATGCGGCGCGGCCGCGGCGAATTCCCGGGCGATGCGCCGGATGGTCTCGGCCGGGATGCCGGTGATGGCGGCCGCCCATTCGGGCGTGTACTGGGCGATCGGGCCAGCCAGCTTCATCGAAACCGATCGTATACGTGGCAGACGAACTGGCAGTTGTACAGTTCTTCGCCGACGATGACATTGAGCATGGCCAGGTGGAAGGCCAGGTCGGTGCCCGGGCGGATGGGCAGCCATTCGGTGGCCTTGGCGGCCGTCTTGGTGAAGCGCGGGTCCAGGTAGACCACTTTGGCGCCCCGGTCGATGGCCTGGCTCAGAGTCGGAGGTCTCGGAGGTGGAGATGGCCTCCATCAGGTTCCGGCCGGTCAGGATGATGTACTTGAGCGTATCGTAGTGGCGGCCAGGTTCTTCCATGCCATAGGTCATCAGGTTCGAGACGATCATGGCATTGAAGCACAGGCTGCGCTGGGTGCCGTAGTTGGGTGAGCCGAAGGCATTCAGCAGGTTCTCGAACTGCACCTGGCTCAGGTTATGGGTGGACGAAAAGATCATCGCCTCCGGCCCATATTTCTGCTTGATATCCAGCATGTTCTTGGCGACCAGGTCCAGCGCTTCCTCCCAGGAGGCTTTGCGGAACTGGCCTTCGCCGCGCTTGCCCACCCGGATCAGCGGGGTCAGCACCCGGTCGGGATCGTAGGTGTTCATCAGGCCGGACTGGCCGCGCGGGCAGAGCTTGCCGTTCGAGTGCGGATGGTCGGGGTTGCCTTCCAGTTTGACCACGCGGCCATCTTCCACTTTGGCCAGCAAGCCGCAGCGCCAGACGCACATCTCGCACATGCTGGGGATGTAGCCGTTGCCGGTCGCATCCAGCATGCCCGCTTCGATCGCGCAGCCTTCGGCCACCTGCGGCGGGATGAACTGCCCAAGGGCAACTGCGCCGGCGGCAGCGCCGCCAAGCTTTAGAAAGTCGCGTCGTGATCAGATGGTTAGTTTGTCATAATATTCTCCAGAATTCAGCCAACCAGTTTACGCATCCGCTTGCCCTAATTGGAGATGGAAACGAGGGCTTCTGTCCAGGTCAGTCTTACTTCTTCTTCTTTTTCTTTCCTGCTGCATGCCCACGCGGTCGATCAGATAGAACAGCAGCAGCGACATCAGCGAAAAAGCCAGAACTGTCAGGTAGGGATTGAGATTCCACAGATCGGGCATGACCACGCTGCCAAGGTTGGCAAGCTTCGAGATCTGTGGAAATACCTGCTGGTAGGTCAGGCCATAGATAACAGCACCGGTCAAGAAACCAAGCAAACCAGGGACAATATAATCCAATTTTCCTTCGCCGGACCCGGCGACACAGGTGCCTGGTCAGTATCCGGTCAGAGCCATGCCGATCCCGAATATCAGCCCGCCGATCAGATTCCCGACGATATAGGTGGCGGGAACGGCAGGAAAGGTGATCAGCCCCAGGCCGCGCAGGCCGTACAGCCCGATCATGGCAACGACCAGGGCGGTCATCATGAATTTCAGGACCGCCATATCCGTGAAGCGGAACTGGTTGACGATCTTGTTGTACTTGGTCAACCCGGCTTTGTTCAGCGAAAAACCGAAGAACACGCCGAGGAACAGCGCAATGACATAATTCATCTCTGCTCTCCTTTTCTAATAGCGCTTGCGATAGATGATCAGGGCCGTGAGGATGCCGGAAGCAAACATCCCGGCGATGAAGAGGAAGGCCGCCGGGGCCAGCAGCATGCCGCCCGAAATGGCCAGCCCGCTGGTGCAGCCGCCGGCAATGCCGGCAGCATATTCCAGCAATGATCGCGCCAATGAAAGCCAGCACCCAGCGTTTCCAGGTCTGTGGGCCAAAGATGCGTTTCCACTGCGCATCGCTGTTGGCAGCATCCTTCTTGCCCCATTTCAGGGTGCTGCTGGTAGCGGCGCCGAGCATGCCGCCAAAGAACACGCCGACCAGCAGGATCACGCCCCAGGTGATGCCGGGCGGCATGATGAAGTTGAAATACATGTTATCGAAAGCCGCCGGGGCAACGGCCTTGCCGATCATCCCGGCCAGGTTCTCGAAGGCCCCGGAAGCGCCCAGCAGACTGTTGCTCAGCCAGACCGCCAGTATGCCGACGATGCCCAGCAGGATGCCGGCCACATACGGCGACCACAGTTCCTTGCTGATCTGTTGCTTGATCCAGTTCATGCTCTCTCCTTTTTTCTAAATTTTTTTCCACGAAGAACACGAAAAAACACTAATTATTTAATCTTTTGTGTATCGTCGTAGATTGTTTTTATTCTTCCGATTTCGGTTCGGCCGGAACGGATGGAGGTTCTTCTTTACCGGAAAGCTTGTTCACCAGAGCAAAAAGTTCTGCGGCGGTGGCAGGTTTGGCAATGATCTTGCGCAGGTCAGTGCGGGCAGACGCTTTCAGGTTGGCGATCTGCGGAACCATGTCGACCACATCCGCCGGATAGCTGCCCTCGATCACCTTGGTATCCTGGAAGGAAACCTGGATCCAATGCTTCCCGGCGTAGGACAAAATAGCCACCTCCGAAGAGCATGGCCGCAATCATGACAATCAGGATGATGTTCCCGATATTGAGAGGTTTCTGGCCCAGGACGACCTGGTCATAACGCTGGGTGTAATCCACCATAGAGGCAGCCGGAACGGACGGCAGCTGGAACAGCCGCAGCCAGCAGCAGCCGGCGTGGCTCGCAGTGGATTGGCTTGAGGCCGGTGTGGTAGCCGGGGCAGCCGAGCCGGTACCCACTGTTACCCCCAGCGTGGTGGCATAGATCTGCGCCTTGGCCTGGAAATCGGCGGCGTGGCAACTTTTACACGCCGAGACCACATCCTGCAAAGGATCAACCATCCCGGCATGGGCAGCCGCCTTGTCGGTCGCCTGGTTATTCCCGGCGTGACACAGGTAGCAGAAATCACCAAAAGCGTGCTGGGTATGCCACGTGGTGCCATCATTATTGACCGGGTCCTGGGCCTGGGTTTCGTGGCAATTTTTGCACGAAGAGGCCTGGGAACCACACTGGGCGCTAACCGGCTGGGCCGGGAGCAGGAAAAAAATTCCGGTCGTTATCAGGAACATGAATCCCCGCCGTGATCAACCAAAAAGCAAGTTTACGATGGTGCATATCCTTCCTCCTGCATAAATATTGTTTCTTATATAAATCCTTACGCGGACTTCCTCGATAAAACTGGCGCGTTTTTGAATACTGTCACGCATAATATTTCGCAAAATATCCAGCGCATCGATCACCCGGCTGATCCGCCAGGGCATATTGCACATTGGTGCCCTGTCTGGTGGCAACCACCAGGCCACGCTCGCGCAGGATTTTCAGGTGGCGGGAAATGGTCGGCTGAGGATGCCCAAGTTCCTGGGTCAATTCACTGACGTTGCGGGGAGCGTCTGCCAGGGCATATAACAGGATCAGCCGGGTCGAGTTTGCCAGCGCAGAGCAAAAATCGGCGTGAAGTTGGGTAATTTCTTGAACGAGCGTAGATGAGACCATAATTCATTACCTTATTCGGATAAGCATATATATACATGTTCATAATACGCTTGTGACAAGAAGTACAAAAGTGTCACATGTCATCCTGAGACATTTCAAATGTCATGATTATTATTTTTTTCACAATGTCCATGATCCGCAGGTGTAGAAATACCCCCCCGCTTAATTAATTGCTTGTATGCTCGTAAAGCTCGGGGTATGATTGGGAAAGACACACATCCAGGAAAGATAACATGATCAGTAAACAACAATTCGATCAGCTTGTGCGCGTCCTGCCGGTGCTCGGACATGCCGATCCGGAACTCATGCTCGAATTCCAGAAAAAAGCTTCCTTCGCGCAGATTCCCAAGGGGCAGGATGTCTTCCTTGAAGGTGACAAGGTTGATGCAATTGCGTTACTGATCTCAGGCGTAGTGCGCGTCTACAAGATCGGGGAAACCGGGCGGGAGATCACCCTTTATCGCTTCGGGAACGGCGAATCCTGCATCCTGACCGCCAACGCCATCCTCAGCCAGAAGAATTTTCCCGCCGTTGCAACGGTCGAGCAGGAAGCCGAAGCAGTCATGATCCCCTCGGAGTCCTTCCGGGACTGGGTCCGCCGGTATGATCTTTGGCGGGAATTCGTATTCGACCTGCTTTCTGAGCGGCTTTCGGCAGTGATGGCGATCGTCGAAGAAGTTGCCTTCCGGCGGATGGACAAACGCGTGGCAACTTACATCCTGGAGCACAGCCGGCTATCCGATTCGATCCAGATCACTCACCAGGAGATCGCAGCCGAACTTGGAACCTCGCGCGAGGTGGTCAGCCGCATTCTGGAGGATTTTTCTGCGTCTGGAATGATCAATGTCTCACGAGGGATGATCAAAGTACTGGAAAGGGAAGAATTAAGAACCTGTTCGGTCGCATGACTTTGTCACATGCAGAAATAAGCGGGGAAAATCCCACCGAAGCCACGGCGTATACCAACCCCCGTCCCGGCTTCGTTTTCTTAATTTACAGACTCTAGTTATATCTTTCTTTCAATCCCGCAACCGGCAATGCGATCTGTCCCTCCTGTTTGTCGCCGATCAATATCATATCCTGCGGACAATTTATGACGCAACAGGCCAGGTAAGCTGCCATCAAAGTATCCAATTCTTCGGCGCATAAATCAGTTCCATCGGAAGGATCCCATGCAGCAATTTGTGGCGGGTAATTTCCTCAAAAAACTCCATCGGGTCTTTAATGCCCACTCCCTGCTCAAAGAGAGCAATCTGACGCTGAAGGCGCCCCTCCAGGGTTGGCTTGGGAAGAGGTAATTGTCCGAGCAAGGCGCAGAAAGGCGGCATGTGGATGGGTTTCCAAGCCATTGCTGCGGCGTCGTCCTCCGAAGGATATTGTTTGAATCCAGCCTGCTCCAGGCGGTGGTATAAAGTCAAAACCCATTTGCATCCATGCCGGACAAGTCTCGATGCGGGAAGGGGTTGGCAACACGGAAATACCATGCTCGCGCAAATCGCTTTCGGCCTGGCGCATATCAGACCCGCGCAATTGACCGGGAGCCAAGTTCTGCATTTCCAGTTTTTTACGCACCAGGCCATGGTTTGGACGCGGAGGAGCGTTGACCGCCACCACGGCGGTCGGATGGCCTGTCAGAAAAGCAAGCACATCCTCGACATCCCCAGCCGCCAATGCAACCAAATGGCGGTCCTGATCCAAAGCTGCAAAGGTGAACGGATGCCGTCCAGCGGTCGGGTCAACACCAACAAAAGTGGGGGATGGTTCCAGCATAACTCCCAGGTAAATAGATCATCGCCAGGATTCGAATAGTTCCACACATAGTGTAGAACAAAAACGAAATCTGCGCAACTGATTTCAACCCTCTATTTTGAAGTCTTTCATCTATTGGGGCAGGGGGTCAGCAGGTGAAAAAGGGAACGCGTTAAACCAAACAGGTGCCATAGGCGAGTGTTATTACCAGCCCAGCCTGCAATGGGCAAATATCCGGAATATCAGTTAGTGAGCAGAATAGTTCAGCGCGGAAACCAAAAAAGCAGGTTTTATATTTGGAGGGGTGAAGCGCCGCGTCCTATATTTTCGAGAAATTCCTGGCGCGTCGCCAGATTTGCCCGGAATGCGCCGTGCATGGCCGAAGTGGTCATTCGGGCATTGTGTTTTTGAACGCCGCGCATCATCATGCACAGATGCAGGCCTTCGACCACGACCGCCACCCCTTGGGGATGAAGCAGGTCACGGATGAGGTCTGCAATCTGGCGTGTCATGCGCTCCTGAACCTGCAGGCGACGGGCAAACAGATCCACAATTCGGGGAATTTTGGAAAGACCGAGTACTTTTCCATCCGGGATATAAGCCACGTGAACACGTCCCATGAATGGTAAAAGGTGGTGCTCGCACAGGCTGTAGAACTCGACATCCCGCACGATGACCATCTCGTCATATTTGACTTCAAAGATGGCATCGTTAACCACCGCATTCGGGTCAGTGTGATAACCGGAAAGCAATTCTGCATACATGCGGGCGACGCGTTCCGGAGTACGTTTCAGACCGTCACGTTCGGGATTTTCGCCAACCGCTTGCAAGATGCGCAAGACTGCCTCCTGGATTTCCGGAGCATCAATTTTTTCGCCAGCCAGTCTTTCATCAAACAAGTTATCGTCAAATTCAATATGTTCCATAGGCTTCTCTATTAAAACAAAGGCCCGGGGCATTCCCGGGCCAGTGGGATGCAATGCAAAGGATTAGCCGATTTTCGGCTCGATCAGTCCATAGGTGTCGTCGCGGCGCCGGTAAAGAACACTGATCGTATCGGTCTCGATATTGAAGAAAATGAAGAAATTATCATGCCCGAGCAATTTCATTTGTTCAAGGGCCTCCGCCTCACTCATCGGGAACAAATCAAAGGTCTTGCGCCGGGAGATGACGCTGACCTGTTCGTCGGTGCTTCGTTTCCAGGCAATGGGACAACTTCTGCCGCTGACCGGCCGTCACCGCGGCCACGATAATGTTTGCCTTTGTAACGCTCCAACTGGCGCTGCATTTTATCAATCGTCAGATCGAAAGCAGTGGTCAGCTCATCGGAACGTTCTTCGGTGCGGAGCAAGGCCGCGATGGGCCTCGTACAGTGATCTGGGCCACAAAACGATCCGTGGCATTCCGGGCCGATTTGAAATAGTCCAAATCCACCTTGACCTGTTCAATATCGCTCAAATAACGATCCAATTTGGAGGCTTTCTTGGTAACATAATGTTTTATCCGTTCGTCCACTTCCAAATTCCGTGCAAAGATATCCACTTTTACTGTCATAGGTTTCTCCTTGTGAGATTTGGATTTTATCAAACAATTTGCAATCCGTGGTGATGGCAATGCCCTTGCCAGAGTCAGGGCATAGACAGTCTTTGCGCCAGCTTTTATAAGAGCTTCCGAACAAGCTGCCAGAGTAGCACCGGTAGTAGTGACATCATCCATCAACAAGATGACCTTTCCAGATACCCGGGCCGGATCGGCACGGAATGCGTCGGATATATTCTCCTTGCGTTCCATTGCTGAAAGCCCAACCTGTGACCTGGTCTCCCGGACACGGAAAACCACCTGCGGTGAGTAATTGCCAGTTTTGAATGATCGACAACGGCTTCGCCAAGAAGTCCGGCCTGATTATAGCCTCGCTCCTTCATCCTTTGCCTGCCCAACGGGACAGGAACCACCAAGTCCGCTTGCCAGCCCAATTTTCTTACATACTCCGCCAGGTGTTGCGCCAAAGCATCTCCAAGAGCCACATTCCGGCGATATTTCAGGGAATGCAGTGCATGCCGGATAGGACCTTCAAAGATCGCCCAGGATCGCATTGCCTCGTAGGGAGGATGAGATCAGCTATACAGGCTGGACATAAACCGGGACGGGAAAGCGGCAGACCGCAGATCCTGACAGACTGGTTCCGGAACAGGCTTGACCTGCTGCTGGCAATCCGGACACCAGCGGAATCCAGTCCGGTTACAGCCTCCACAGACCGGCGGAAAGAGCCAGTCCAGACTACCCCAGAACCATTGGTTGAGACGATATGTCCGGGAACACGCCCTCTTCAGTCGTCTTACTGAAAATATTTCAAGGCTCCCGCCAGCCGTAAAAAGGCAGGGGTTAGCAGAACGATCATAAGGGAAGGAAAAATTAATAAACCCATCGGGAAAATCATTTTTATCGGGGCTTTATGAGCTTGTTCTTCGGCATACTGGCGACGCCTGACACGCATCTGGTCTGATTGAATACGCAAGACCTTCGCCATGCTGACGCCCAACATCTCAGATTGAACAACCGCGGCGACAAAACTGGTCATCTCGGCCAGGCCAATTCTTTCAGCCATATCCCGCAAAGCATCACGGCGAAGCTTGCCCAATTGGATTTCCCTGATCACACGACCAAACGCCAATGAAAGTTCATTATCCCATTTCTCATGGACTTTCGACATGGCAGCATCGAAACCCAGGCCAGCTTCCACACAGATCGTCAACAAATCAAGCGCATCCGGCATGGCTTTACGGACTTGTTTTTGCCGACCATCGATCCTGCTCCTTATCAACAGATCCGGAAGGAAATAACCCAAAACGGTAAAAACCAATACCATCAATAACTTGATCGGGAGTGTAAAAGTTTTTGAAAAAAGCGAAATGACAAATATCAAGCCTCCCAAGAAAACGGCTGCCACGAAATGCAATATCAGGAAGGTGGAAGCATCCATCCGCCCGGGATTTCCTGCCATTTCCAATTGTTTTCGAGTTGTCTCCAGAACATGTTGAGGGGTAAAGCGGGTTGACAATTTCACCCAGACGGCGCATGATCGGCATAATAACGCGGTCAGAAAAAGGTTGTGCAAGTTCTATTTCTTCAAGAGATACCGCCTCACCGCGCTGGCTATATTCAGCCAGACGTGCGGCCAGTGGATCTTCTACGACGGATCTTCGACTTCCGAATACCGGCAACGACAAGCAGGATGGCTCCGATGATTACAGCAAGTACAACCACAATGATTATCACTGTAGACATATTACACCTCTACGTTTCCTATGCGAATCATCACAAAATATCCGGAAACAATTAATATTGCCAGCAAGACCCAAAGCAATTCCACCGCACAAGAGCATTCTGTTTATTAAAGAATTCCATAACATATGACCGGTTAATGAACCACAAGACACACAAGAGGATGAGCGGCATAAGCGCAAGAGCACGACCGGAATAGATCGCCTGTGCCGTTAACGCACGAATTTCACCTTTGATGCGGACACGCTCGCGGATCGTGTAGGATATGACATCCATGATCTCTGCCAGGTTTCCACCTACCTCACGCTGAACATTGATCGCTGTTACAACAAAATCCAGGTCCTCGCTTGGAATACGGCGCAGAAGATTATCCAGCGCCTTTTCCATGGGAATACCCAACTGCATTTCCTGGACCACCCGTCTGAATTCGTCGCATGATGGGAGACGGCAACTCCTTACTAACGGCTTCCATTGCCTGCATGGTGGAATAGCCTGCCCGAAGGCCATTCACCACCAAATTGAGCATATCAGGCAATTGATCATTAAATCGAACCAATCGCTTCGATTTCTGCGACTTGACGTAGAACCCGGGCAAGAAAGCGCCGATTCCCGCCCCGATCAAAGCCGAAATAAGAATCCTGCCTCCAGCCAAATACGCAAGCAGCGCTCCGCCCATCATCGCAATGACGTATAGTGCAATATATTCGCCTGGTTTGATTTTCAAATCGGCACGCGCCAGGTCACGGGCAATGCGTTCGCCAAAGGATGGTTCTTTCAACACGCTTATTGACCCAATCGCCTAGTCGCACCTTTTGATTCCTTATCAACATCCTTCTTCTGCTCTTCTTCCAGGTATTTATTTATGCGATCATCAACCAATGTTCTCTGATCGGAAGAATTAACAACAATCCCCACAATCAATAAAATAAGAGCAATACCGCCTCCAATTATCAAGTATAGTAATCATGTATCACCTATACAGAAAAGGATAACTCTGATATTCCTAATACCTCTGCCGGCTGCCAACACCAAAGATGGAAGGCGGCAGGTGAATACCAGCACTCTCGATTTTATCCATGAATTTCGGCCTGAGACCTGTAGGTCGCAAACGGCCAAGTACTTTACCATTTTCAAAACCAGTCTGTTCAAAAATAAAAATATCCATCATGGTGATAACATCACCTTCCATGCCACTTACCTCAGTGATATTCGTCACCCGGCGAGAACCGTCACGCATGCGTTCCTGATGAACGACAAGGTTGATCGCCGAGGAAACCTGTTCCCGGATGGCACGAACCGGCAACTCCATCCCGGCCATCATGGTCATCGTTTCAAGACGTGACAAGGTATCGCGCGGGGAGTTCGAGTGCAAGGTTGTCATCGAGCCATCATGACCGGTGTTCATGGCCTGCAACATATCCAGTGCGGCATCATCGCGGATTTCGCCAACGATAATCCGGTCAGGTCGCATACGCAAGTGCATTAACCACCAGCATTCGAATGGTTATTTCACCACGACCTTCAATATTCGCCGGGCGTGACTCAAGAGTAACCACATGCTCCTGGCGAAGCTGCAATTCTGCGGCATTTTCGATGGTGAGAATCCGCTCGTCACTCGGGATGAAAGTGGAAAGGATATTCAACAGTGTGGTTTTTCCGGAACCAGTACCGCCTGAAATAACAATATTCAATCGAGATTCAACACATGCTTTGAGAAATTGCAAGGCTTCCGGTGTAAGTGTCCCAAATTGAACCAACTGTTCGAGAGTAATCGGAACTTTGGAAAATTTACGGATGGTGATTGTCGGACCGATCAGGGAGATCGGTGGAATGACGGCATTTACACGGGAGCCATCTGCAAGCCGTGCATCAACATACGGGCTGGACTCGTCGATACGGCGCCCCAATGGTGCAACGATACGATCAATGATACGCATCACATGATCGTTGCTTTCAAATGTCACCGGTACACGATGGATTTTTCCCTTGCGCTCGATATAGATATTCTTTGCCCCGTTCACCATGATTTCAGTAACGAACTCATCTTCCAGGAGAGGTTGCAATGGACCCAATCCCAGGATTTCGGCCGAAATCTGTTCGAACAGGCGGGCGCGCTCCGGCCGGGAAAGTACAATATTTTCCTCGCTTAGGATTTGTTCATACAAAGACTGGATCGTTTTGCGTACTTCTTCTGTTTTAGTGATATCCATTGAGGGGTCCAGCTCGGCAAGAAGCCGATTTTGGACACGTGTTTTCAAATCGAAATATGTTCCCGCCTGGGGAGCTGCACTGGGAGCACTCACCCGTGCGAGCCTGCAAAGAGGACAACCGCGATGCATCTCCGCCGGATGTTGGAGGAGTACCGCTTGATTGATCGGGTGAATTTCCCTGTCCTTGTTCAATTCGCTTCAATAAAGACATCACGTCCTCCTAAATCACTTACTACCGTTTAATTATTTTTTCCGGTTCATCCGCTTCTATCTTTAATGAACTTGGCTCGTAATGCATTCAACAAGTGTATAAATCCCCTTTGCGGCTGGTTGGGTTTTATTATCGAGCATGAATGGCACACCACGATTAACCGAAGGAATGACCGTGCGTTCATCCAGCGGAATGACCGCAGCTACTTCCTGCTTGAGATTCTCGCTAACTTTCTCGGGCAAAATGGCTATGCGTTTATCAAACTTATTCATTACCAGCGCCACTTTTTCAACCGGAATACTCAATGTCAATAAGAGATCAAGGAATATGCGATCATTTTTAATTGAAGGGATATCCTGAACTGTTACCAACACAACCGCGTCAGCAACATCCAATACCGCTAAAGTAATATCATTTACGTAGGTACTTGTGTCCACAACGACGTAGGCGTATAACTGGCGCAAATAGCGCAGCAACTGTGATAATTGATCCGGACTGACCTTATCTCCATGTTCGGGACGAGATGGCGATGCCAAAATATGCACGCCAGATACGGCATGTTTGATCACTACTTCTTCAACGATTCCCGGGTCAAGTTCGTCTGCGCGTGGAGCCAGATCGAGGATCGTATTTTTTCCCTGTTCATTCAAAAAGAGAGCAACGTCACCGAACTGGAGATTCGCATCCACTATTACAACACGTGTCTCTTCATTACAAAGCGCCACTGCCAGGTTAACTGCCAGGGTGGTACAACCCGTTCCACCCTTGGGGCTGTAAAACATGATGATCTTCCCCTGCGTGCTTAGCCCAGGCATGGCAGCAAAGTTGGCGCCGCTAGGACTGGCAACGTATACCTGAGCGTTCTTGGAACGCTCTTCCCGGGCCACCTTGCCTGCACGACGGATGGCCGCGACCAATTCATCCGGCATCGGTGGCTTTGTCAGGAAATCCCGCGCCCCAACCAACATCGCCTTCCGCATATAGTTCTGATCCCCCTGGACCGAAAGGATAACAACCTGAACCATGGGCATCTTTTGCCGGATTAGTTCCGTCGCGGCAATGCCGTCCATGTCAGGCATATTGATATCCATTAGCACAACATCGGGGTTGGTTTCCTGGGTGAGTTGAATTGCCTCCTTTCCGGTTCGAGCAACTGAAACAACCTCAATATCCGCTTCGAACTGTAATAGTTTTCGTATGTTTTCGCGTGTTTCAGCAATATCATCAACGATCAAGACGCGAAATTTCTCACCATCAGCCATCCAGATTCTCCATCTGCCTGTCTAATTATTAAATTTCAAATCAATTACAATGTCTAAGGTTTGGGTGCCACCGCATCATTTGGTAATGGAGTTACCTGAAGATCATCCAAACGCGGCTGTAAGGAATATGGCAATTTAGCCGGGACAGGGATGCTATATTGCGTTAACAAGATATTCCAGCGTGGCGGCATCAGGCTGGGAGATCGGCGTTTGATCATTTGGGTTGCGAAGAGACAAGTTTATTTTTGCGCCGCTGTAAATCAGGTAAGTCAATGTAACTGCATCCTGCGGAGAAACCATCAACGTAATAATGTCCGGTCGAACAATAACCGGGGCAGGCTGAGCCTGGTTTGCTGGAAGAGGCGTTGGGGTTGCTGCTCCGGCTGCGCTCTACATTTGTTTGATCATTGGTAACGCTCGCCCGGGAGCGCGAAAGTACCCGTATGCAAAACCTGGATATTTTGCATGATCATCTGCGTGACCAGACGCCCACGCTGTCCTTCGGAGGGTTGGACATATAACAAAATATTTGAAGGGGGATCGGTTGAAACCTGAATCCACCTGAAAATGACCTTGTTTTCACATCTCCCTGTACTATCTGTACTAATCCCGGGATGGTAGGTGGAGCTCCATTTGCCTTGATACTTCTGTCACATTGCGCTGAAACTTATTTGGCAAAATGGTCTGGTTGGCAGGATCGACATCCACCAGGAGCATGGTGACAATGACATCGACATAATCGCCGTCGCGGATACCATATGCCGTTGAAGAGAGGCGGGTAATCGGAATCGACACAGCTGTCAGACCCTGTGGAATGAGCGGCGCCCAGGTAGACCCGGGCAGATTAACATTACCAGGGGAGGTCGAAACCATCGAATCGGTGATGGGGACTCCCTGTGTAATCGCATACTTGGCATACTTATTCACCAAGTCAGCTTTTTTGGTGAAGAGACCCTGCACAAGTTTGTCTTCAGGGATTTGAATGGAACTCAACATTGCTTCGGTGATGACCGTGCCGGGAAAGATGTTTTGCCCGGCCGTAATGATCTCGACATATCGCACTTGTGGAGTTGGGGTTCCAACGGGTGGTTTCGAAGCAGCCGGGCGGAATTTAAAATAATAGAGAGCCCCTCCAGCCACCCCAACGATTATGATCAGTGCCAAGTAAATGAATATTCGTCCGCGGCGCATAGGATACTCCTTATAACTTGGATATGTAATATAATTATACAGTAAAAATGGCGTCTTTACTACTTACCCCAAGGCTTGGGCCCTTTTTTTGGATAAGCTAAAAATAATGTTGAAACCCCAAATGTAGGGTACTTTCATATAAAATAGACTCTGTAGTTCTGTAAAGTCTTGTAAAAAAAGTGGGACTCTGATTGGCTAAAGTCCCACCCACCATATGGCCTTGTTCAGACTAATGGCCGACCAGACTTGAATTGATCTTGGTGAAGACATTGCCAATGATCGGGCCGAGGATCAACAAAACAGCAATAACGACGACAGCAACCAAAACAAGGATTAACGCATACTCGACCAAGCCCTGGCCTTTTTCTTTCGGGGCGAATAACATGGATTTTCACCTCCTTTCCCTTTTGGATTTCTCTGAAAGCCGTTCAGAGATGTTTGTGATTTCCATTATATAGCGTTTTTTATTTAAGAACAGGGATAAGACGTTGCAAATTCCTAACAGTTATGCAAGGGAAAAGCATCCAAAAAGAAAAGGACTCTGCAAAGACAGAGTCCCTTTCAGATTATTGACGTGAACAAATTAATGGCCGACCAGACTGGAGTTGATCTTGGTGAAGACATTGCCGATGATCGGGCCGAGGATCAACAAAACAGCAATAACGACGACAGCAACCAAAACAAGGATAAGCGCATACTCGACCAGGCCCTGGCCTTTTTCTTTCGGGGCGAATAACATGGATTTTCACCTCCTTTCCTTTTTGGGATTTCTCTGAAAGCCGTTCAGAGATGTTAGTCATCTGCATTATATAGCGTTAGTTATTCACAAACAGTAAGAATTCATTGCAAACTCTTTACAATTATGTAAAGTACGGGCATTGATAATAAAAAGGACTCTGCAAATGCAGAGTCCCTTCCACCTTATTGACATGAACAGACTAATGGCCGACCAGACTGGAGTTGATCTTGGTGAAGACATTGCCGATGATCGGGCCGAGGATCAACAAAACAGCAATAACGACGACAGCAACCAAAACAAGGATTAACGCATACTCGACCAGGCCCTGGCCTTTTTCTTTCGGGGCGAATAACATGGATTTTCACCTCCTTTCCTTTTTGGATTTCTCTGAAAGCCGTTCAGAGATGTTTGATGATTTCCATTATATAGCGTTTCCAAATCACAAACAGTAAAAAATCATTGCAGACTCTATACAGTAATGCAAGGTACGACCAATATTAATTAACTGGACTCTGTAAGAGCAGAGTCCCGTCAGTTTTCCAGGATCACGAAGACGGTCAAATTGATCGGCTTACGTGGGATGCATTGATCTTCGTGTTGTCTATGATAAGCGTCAGGAATTTAAAGGGATCGTCAAGGTAACCCGGGCACCCTTTCCCGGCGCAGTATCAACATCGAATTACCCGCCAAGCATTTCGACACGATCTTTGATTAATTTCAGGCCAAGGTTTGACTCTTTCTCCAGCGAGTCTGTGTCAAAACCTTTACCGTTGTCGTCCATTGACAATCGTATGAGCGGTATCGCCCATATCAACCTGGATTTTAACCACGGTAGCCTGGTTCTGGTGAACAGCATTGCTGAGCAGTTCCTGCATCGAACGAAAAACCATTACTTCCACATAGGATTCCAAACCGGCGTTCATTACCCGAGATCATCAAATTCACTTCCACCCCGGCCTGCTCTTTGAAAGAATCCGCATAGCGGCGGATGGTAGGAGATAGTCCAAGATCGTCCAGCATCATGGGGCGGAGGTCGAAAATAAAATTGCGGACTTTCTGGAAGGTACTCATGGCAGCAATTTTTAAGTTGTTGAGTTCATTGCGCGCCTGGACAGGATCTATTTCAAGAAGCCTCATGGCAATTTCAGTCTGGAGAATAAAATTGGAAAGTGCCTGAGCTGGTCCATCGTGCATCTGGCGTGATAATCGTTGGCGTTCTGACTCCTGTGCATTCACCAACAATTCTACAACGGACATACCGCCTCGATCGCCCTTTGCACTTCCACCCGCCCGTCCATACTGGTTGCGGCTTTGAGGCGTTCCAGCATCTCCTTATAATGTTCCAGATGAGTATGATCACTCTGAAGTTTTTCCAGCTGCCCACGCATCTGAAAAAGACGTTGCTGCGCATCCAAAGCAGAATCATATACCGTCCGGACTTCTCCAGCCGGTAAATTATCAATTTGATCGTGTATCTGCTGCAGGTGCGCATTTACTGCCGTATTACGCTGGGTCAATTTGCCAAGTTCCACCCGGCTTTGTTCCAACATTAGCGTAATTTCCTTCAAGGCACGGGTGGTATCATCAAGTTCCGATTGGATCAATTGCTGCGGATCCTCGAGAATGGAGGCTTTTGCCTGTTCTTCCTGGGGTTGTGCCATTAATTACTCCTGAGATTGCGAATACTTATCTGTTAATTTTACCCAGCCGCGTTTCAGCGCATAAACGACCGCCTGTGTACGGTCTTCCACCCCGAACTTGCGCAGAATGGAAGTCACATGATTCTTTACCGTCTGGTGGCTTATTCCCAGAGAAGAAGCGATCTCCTTGTTGCTCAACCCTTTGACAACGCAGGTAAGCACTTCCATTTCGCGGTCAGAAAGAGGATGAAAAGGACTGCCTGGCTCGCTATAAAGATGCCGGGCCTTTTCCATCTCTTCTTCCAGCCAATATTCAAATTCTTTCTGGCTGAAAACGCGCCCTTGAATTACGAACTTGCCTTCGACAACCTCCTTGATGGCCTGGATAAGTTGACTGGGTTCGACATCTTTTGCACAATAAGCCGCAGCACCCGCCCAGGCCGCGTGGATAATTTGCTCCTGATCGTCATAAGCAGTCAATAGAACGATCCGGGTGGGTAATTTCTCCTGAACAACCCGGTGAGTCACCTGCTGACCATTCATACCTGGCAGCTTGATATCCACTACTGCAATAGCACGGGTGTAAGTTGCGAATGAGTGCCAGAGCATTCGTGCCGTTTTCAGCCTGACCAACAACCTTAAAACCAGACTCAAGCGAGAGAGGATTAATAACTCCCTGACGGAATAATGGGTGATCGTCAACAACAACAATGGTGACTTCTTCCATAGTAATCAAAGTATAGCACAGGTCAACCGGACGGACAATTTTTCTTTGGCAATTTACGGGCCAGGCCATCGGTAGACTGCCATATTTACTTCTCCCAATGCCGGGGCAAAAGGGGCGCCGGTCGTAAAGATCGGAGTAAGATTCGCCGTAAGGGATGGGTACCAATCCGGAAACGTGACAAGACAGCCGACGCCACGCAAGCTCAGATAGGCGGCAATCCGCTTCTCGTCCCGCAGGAATGGGATAACTTCAGGAGAAATGAGTCCGGCCAGATCGACCACTTCATGCTTTCCATAATACCCCAGCGCCCCGATATCGTGAGCCGCGACAAGAGTATCCGTGGGTACATTCTGTGAAACCCACTTTGCAGTTGCCACCATTTCACTTTCAATCACGGCAACATCCTGGGCATAAGCAAAAGAACCGCGTACCCAAAAAACAAGCAGGGTTAACCCCATGGCCAACCTCCAAAATGTTGGGAGCACCCAGCTATGGCGTGAGCCGGTCTTCAGAGCAAATTCCACAAGACCAGTCAGGCCAAGCAGGAAGAAGATCGGCATCGCCGGGATAACATAGCGTCCATGCTGGTAGGTAACCGGCAAAAGCCAGGCATACAATATCAGAAAACCTGCCAGCCAGGCAGCTGCAGCCAACAACCCCCAGCTCCGCCGGCGGACGGCAGACAGGATCGCTAAAATCATTCCCGGTAGAAGAATCACGCCCGCCCCGATCAATGGCTGAAGCGCTTCGCTCCCCAGCCGTTCCAAGAAAGGCATCTTCAGATAAACTGCATATTCCGCCTGCTTGGCATAAAACGTATTCGGCCAGGGATGGCCGGAAACAATCAGATTGAATAAGCAGGTAAAACGCAAAGGGAGCTTCCAAAACCCAGCCCAATATTTACCAACGCCCGCAAGCGCTTCGGCCAGGAGGGCTGGTATAACAGGATGACCAGAAGCGCTGGTCCGAGCAGGGTAATTCCATCCGGCCTTACCCAGACTGAGAGGCCAATCAGCAAACCCAGGCTGAAACAATTCCGCGAATCCTGAAATGACATAAACCAGCGCGGCAGTTGCCAGCAAGGCGTAAAGAAGTGTCTCCATGCCGGAGACCGCCGCCCAGACAAGATGCCACTCCAGCGCCAAAGCCGCTCCCACCCACGGGAAGCGTGGGCGGTAAGCCGGCACCAGTCCACGGACCGTATTTTCACCCAGCAAAGAGATGCCCCACAGCGCCAACGCACCAAGCAGAAAGGTCCAGGCATACGGGGACAGCTTCAGCAGGAATCCGATTGCCAGTAGTGCCGACCAGAGCGGCGCAGTCGAACCGCCTGAAGGCTTTCCCGGGTTGAAGGCCCATTCTCCATGCAATGCCAGGTTACGGGCATAAGTTTGATGGATCCACGCATCATCCAGAGGAAAACCGGTTCGATACTTAATGGCGCTGACCAGCAGGTAGCTGCTCACACTTAGCAACGTGACAATGCCAAGGATCACCCAGGCCGGCCAACCCTGCTTGCGGTTATTGGTTTGGTTTGATGAAGAGTATGGTATTGTCACCTAGGACTCCCAGGAAGGAAAATTGTGGATACTTTTCCGGATGTTCGGATAAATCAAATAAAGGGCTGTTTGGTGCAATCTGTTCGAGGATAACATAGGATGCGTTGTATTTCCGGGACGCCGCCAGGAGAATCTGCAGATCGCCGAAAGGAACCACGATCGCCTGGCGACCGGTCATGACAAAATATGCAGGAGGATTGCGCACCATTACAACCGCGTCTGGCAGACCACCTTGCTTTAAAAGAATTTGTTCTGTTTTCAAGTAAAGTGGTTCACCCTCATTCCAGCCTGAATCTAAAACACGCAACTTAACGAGCAGGATACTGAAAAAAATCAGTATTATCACGAGAATCGCAGGGAAAAGTTTCCCTACCGGGGTAAACTTCCTATTCTTCTTAGCGGTCCAGGTAAGAAGAACATCCAAACCAATTGGTGCAAGGACAAACCAAACTGGTTGGAAAGCAGCACCCGCATGAAAATAACCGCCTCTGACACTGGCAAAGGGGAAAAGCAGGCTTTCAGCCAAAAGCAGACACAGCCAACCAAGAAAAGCAATTTGAACACGAAACAAATGACGGCATTTCCACAAGCCGATCATGATCAAGGGAGATAGAAAGATCATCCCCTGTGCAAAAAATGCGGTCCCCAGGTTCTGCCAGAGCGACGAAACCCGCACTCGTAAAGCTTCGACTAATCCGCTAGCAAGCCAGGATTGATAAGTATATAACTCGGGAGTGAAAGAATAAATCTGGTTATAACTTGTCATCCAAAGCACATAACCACTTCCAGGAGGCATTATCGAGCCAAACACCACCAGGTTCCGGATAAACCAGGCGCCCATCACCAGCAGGTAACCCAAAAGGGCGAGACCGCCGTTAGTCGTCGGAAAGAAGAATACGTTTTTTTAAGGAACTGCCGGGGGTTTCTCGGATGGTCAGTACGAGCACTCCAAATAATGTTAAGGGCAGCCAGAGCAAGCCATCGCCTCGCGCCAGGTTAATAAAACCCGCCAGCAGGCCGAGCAAAATGACTTTTGGAATGGTTAATTTATCCAGGGCCAGGAAGTATAACGCGCCCAAAAGCATGTAAACACTGTAATTGTCGGTAGTGACAATGAATGGCAGATAGTAGCCTGAAAATATCGCCAGAAAACCGGTCACAAGGGCCAGTTGGCGTCGCTGTGTGATGCGGTAAGCGAGCCAGGCGGTAACCAATGGAGCCAGCGCCGCCATCAAAACGAAGCCGATGCGCGCTGAAAGGAAGTTGATCTTTCCGGTTAGTGCCATTCCCCCAGCCGCTATCAGAGATGCCAGTGGGTTCCAATAAGAATTGGACGGATGCGGCAACCCTTGAGGATGATCCAAATAATTCCAAATAAAGGGATCGCTAAATCCTTGTCCACTGGCCAACTGCCTGCCGCCTGCATAATAATAGGCTGCATCCATATAGCCAGGCACCGGCTCAAATGACGCAATCGCAAGAACCACGATCATTGCCAGGAAAAAGAGTAATAAATAATCGCGCCTGTGCAAGGAAGAAGATGGATTATCGGATGCGTGAGTCACAAGCAATTCCATTTCACTCGGATAAGCTTCATATGAAACCAGACTTTTTAATGCCCTGGAAGCTGTACCTCACAAAGTGTGTGGCGGGTCTCACGGCTGGCGAAAAAGGAAGACACGTGTGTGGTCGATTTCATTCAGGTATATCAACTTTGGCTGTTCTTGCGGATCGGCATAAACCGGCAATATTCCCGCCGGCACACTTCCTGCCTCAAGGACAAGATAACGTGCATTGTATTTTTGGGCGACGGTCAAAAGGGTCTCAATATCGCCATCCGGAACCGCAATGGATGGATTCCCGGAGGCCAGATAATACCCGGGCGGATTTGCCACCATAACCACGTCCCCGACGGTTGCTCCCTGGGAAACCAGGTAATCATGAATATGACTATACGCATAATTTTCCTGCTCCCAGACCTGACCGCCATTCCCACCAAGGCCACGGCTCCAGAAAACAGTCCCGGTTATTAAAACTGCCAGACCAACCAGGCCGATCTGAAAAATGGATCCGGCCTGGGCCAGGTTCCATTTACGCTTGCGACTCCCCCACGCCACCAGCCTTTCCAGTCCCAGAGGCGCCAGCACCCACCAGACCGTCTGCAGTGCAGCACCGGAATGGAAGAATCCGCCGTGTGCCCCGGCAAATGGAAATGCGATCGTCATCGCGCCGAGTGTCACCAGCCAGGCCAGCCCGACTAATTGAATCCGCCGGTCCTTGCGCATGTGCCAGAAGCCCACTCCAATCAATGGGAGCAGAAAGACTTCTCCCTGGACTGCCAGTGTATTGGCCAGGTTCAAACCAAGCGACCAGAGACGTGCTTTCAAAATAGCCGTAAGACCGGATCGCCACCAGGCCGCGGCTGTCAATTGGCTGGATGGAAAAGCGAACAACTGATCATAGGAGGTAAGCCAGAGCATTTTGGCAGCGCCGGGAGCCAAAGGCGCTCCGAAGATGGAAATATTGCGGGCGAACCAGGGCGCCATGATAAGCATATACCCAACCAGGCCGAGTAGAATCGCGAAGACCGTATAAAGAGATCGATTCTGGCGTGGCTTTGGCAGCACAAATAAAATTGCGATCAATGCCATGAGCAGCCAGAGCAGACCATCCGCGCGCGAAAGGTGCATGAGGCCGGAAATAATCCCGAGAAAAAAGGCGGGAATCAACAAGGATTTGGTAGAAAGCATTGCCACTGGATGAAAAAGGAGCAGAAAGAAGAGTCCGCCCAGAAGCATGTAGAGACCAAAAGTGTCCGTTACTGGAAGGAAAGGCAGGTAAAAGGCCGGGAAAACCGCCAGCAGGCCGGAAGTGATGGAAAGATCACGCCGGCCAGTGATGGACCAGGCCAGGGCAGCCGTCAGGGGCGGCAGGCCGGATGCCACCACCAGGAAACCTATCCGGGCCGCAGACCAGGAGCCCGGCCCAAAAACGAACGCCCCGGCCGCGGCCAGCAACGAAGCCAGCGGCATCCAATATGCATTGGATGGGTGCGGTATTCCGAGCGGATCATCCAGATAATTCCATAGATATTGTTCAGTAAAGCCCTGCCCGGTTGCCAGTTGGCGGCCCCCGGCGTAATAAGCATCCGCGTCCATGTACCCAGGCACAGGCTGAAAAGCTGCCATGAGCATTACGACAGCCAGACCCAGACCAGCCAAAAGAAGATAAGATCGCCAGGTCATGGGGTTGTTTCCAGCCCGGTGGGAACCGGATGGATGTACCACCAGCGCATCCAGATGAGACCAACCCCAAGAGCGACGGGAGGAAACAGGAATAGTACGTCGATTAACGTCGGGAAGGAATTCGATCTTAGCAAATTTAAGGTCAAGAGCCATGGGCCTGCCAGGAAGACAACCAGCAGGATACCCGGCACCCCCCAACGCTTGAGCCAGGGCCGGCGCTCAGCCAGAATTGAAAGGAATAAGATCAGTGGAACGAAAAGAAAAGGATATTCCAGCGGAGTCATCGGGATGCCCAGCAACGGTGTCACTGCCAACGTCAGACTCGCAGTCCAAACAAAGGCCCGGAAATCCTTGGCAAGAGAGCTTCCCCACTCAAAAAACAAGCCCAGCAGCAAGCCGGCCGATAAGATCCAGCCCAAGCGTTGGCCAACCAGCGGAGACCAACTGGAAAAAATACCCGTCGATGAGAAACCGGGGTTGAAAGCAAAATGTGTAAGCAGGCCGGGCAGGAAAGCGAGTAACCAGTCCGGCAGGAATAGGAAGGCCAGCCCCAGGAGAATAGCAAATCCCATAAGGAAGCCCCAAAGGATCCTCCAGCGGCGCTGGTAAATGATCCACCAAAAAATGAAAAAGGCCAGCACTCCGGTGAGGCGCGGCGCACTGACCAGCAATATCAACAACCCACCGGCCAACTCTTCCTGTTCGCTTCTTAGCGCCAACAGGAAACCGACCAACGCCAGGGCAATAAACCCGGTTGCGTTTCCACTGATCAGCGAACTTGCTCCATACACCCACATGATTGGAAAGAGCAGGACTACCGGTAAAAATAACCGCGATGGTTTCCAGCCAGTCAGCCGCAGGGAGAGGAAACCCAGGGCGATCAACCCGGCCTCGAGACAGGTGGTCCAGATGGCACGCGCCAGCACGTATTCAGGCACGAGAGCAATGGGGAAATATAAAAGTTCCACAGGGAAGGGCAGCCAGAGCATGAGTGGATCCTGGCCTGCGGAGGCCAGCCGTCCGTAGTAAATGATCTGGGCTCGCTGGGTGGCAGGGATGCCGTAAGGGCTCTCGCCATATTGGATGAGGGTCCGCGCTCCCAGCCAGGGTACCAGGAAGGCCTTTTCGACCGGTTGCGTGCGTGCAAAAATCGTATTCGCCCAAACCAGCCCGC
>CAWHNM010000007.1:0-37870 GCA_963830665.1 uncultured Chloroflexia bacterium | reverse complement strand
GGTAAATTGGGGTATAAAAGGAATTCCGGAGCAATGGCAATTGCTCTGGAATTCCAACAAGAAAGGCACATCCGAAACATGCGCCTCAAATTGATTTTACCCGTAATTGAACCTGGCAAGTACGAGAATCTGGCGACTTGCCCGAGGATTGGGTGTAAAGGCCAACGGTTTTTGATCTTTCAGGAAGTTCAAAAGAACTTACGGGACAATGTGTACCGGGAAGTAATCGTGCGCCGGTACAAATGTCTCAGCTGTGGGCACACCTTCAGGGTGTATCCACGGGGTGTGAGCAGAGGGCAGGTATCGCAACGGGTAAAGGGCATGGCGGTGATGCTGTACTTGCTGGGGTTGTCGTATGGGGCGGTAGTGTTGATGTTGGAAGCCTTGGGGATCTATCTGGGGAAGAGCAGTGTCTATCGGAGTGTGCAGCAGGCTGGAGAAGCGGTGCGGGGATTGAAGCGGGAGGAATTGCCGCCGGGCTATCGGGACGGAGTCATTGGGGGCCGATCAACCAGCGTGAGGTGTCATGGAGAATGGCTGACATTGGGAGTAGCCGTAGACCCTTTGAATGGGTGCGTGCTGAGCATTGACGACTTGGCGGCTGAGACGCGCAAACGCTGCAGGAGTGGATTGAACCGATCGCTGAGACCGTCGGGGCGCATGTTCTGGTGACAGATGATGCCGATGCCTTGAAGACCGCCGCCGATAACACTGGGTTGTTCCATCAGGTCTGCAAGAGCCATGTTGGCCGCAATACGGATGAACTGATCGCCAACCTGAGCCAGGCCATCGAGCAGGGAAAGGATACTTCCCTCACCGATTTGCAAATCCAAGCAACCCAAGCCCTGACCGACCTACGTCGCTTGGGCGAACTCGATCCGCTCCCGTCAGCCCGACCAGCAGGCCGAGCTCCACTCTTTAGACCAGCTACGCCCAAGCGCCTGCTCCATCCAAAGGTGCCAACGTGAGTCTTGCCTACCGTCTGCGCATCCTTTTCCTCGACCGCTGGAACCTCTGGCCGCGCTTAACCTTTTACCGGACTTGGAAGGATGCGGCGGGGAACTCTTTCCTGGATGGCACGAATAACGCCTGTGAACGCGCCATCGGCTGGTGGATCAAGGAGCGCTACCGCACCATGCGGGGTTACAAACGCCCACAATCTGCCCTGAATGTCAGCCGCTTGATTGCTTGCAGCGGCAATCACCTCGTATCAGGCTTGGATTTGGCTACCCAATTCGCCTGAATATTGTCCAGCGGCTCTCAAACCGTTTCTTGATTGCTCCCAATTATGTTTTACCAATTTTGGAACAGAATGATCGTATTCGATACTTGGATTGATAAATGAGCAGGCATTCTCATCATCAGTCATCTTTAGGCTCGCAAATCTTGAGCCAAAGTATGAAAACAATATCACCGACTTAAGGCATTCTGAATTTTCCCTTGCGAAGGTTCTTGCTTTACCAGAGAGAGCTTTTGAAAGAAAATTATGGCACCGGCTATATTTTGTCAGAATTGGAACCTTCGCAAGGATATACTCGATAAAGTGTCTTCAGGTTGGCCTGTAAGCCGCATTCTGTCCAGCATCGGTTTCCGGTTTACGCCCGAGGGCTTCATCCCGGACCTTATGCCTGGGCGATCATCTCTCTGGGCAGCCTACCCGGGACTGATAACGAGGCGGGCAGCCTCTCGTCCCTGCTTGGCCTTGCTCCCGGCGGGGGTTACCTGGCCGCCCGCATTGCTGCGGACGCCGGTGGTCTCTTACACCACCTTTTCACCATCACCTCTGCACAAGGCAAAGGCGGTCTGTTTCTGTGGCCCTGATCCGGCAGGTTTCCCCGTCCCGGGGTTTCCCCGGCGCCGTGCCCTGTGGAGTGCGGACTTTCCTCGATCCCATGCAGTGCACAGGACCGCGACCGCCCGGCCAGCCTGAAGACAAAGGTATCATACCGTCTCTGACCGAGTGAGTTAATCGCGCTGGATCTGATAGACTGGCAGCTTATTCGAAATTTGCCACAGATGAACACAGATAAAAGGGATTCGAACGGATTCAAAAGCCTTGTCTGACGAGTTTTTGCTTGATATCGAGGTTCATCCGCCTGCGCCAGCCTGCCCTGGACGGCCAGCCCACCTGTACCTGCGGTAGCGTGGCGCAGGCAGGGTGCCGCAGGTACACCGTCCTGCATGTGCGGTCGGTGCAGGGCAGGTGCGTTTATGTGTGGTAAAAAACAGTTTTTATGCAGTCTCTCAGGGTTGGGTATGGTTGAGGCCGGTTACTTGATCGTCGGTTTGATCTCGCTCCAGGTCTTGCCCCCGTTCGAGGTCTGCACGAGGGCAACCTGCCCATTTGCGCGTACGACCGCCCAGCCGTGTTGCGCGTCAACAAACGAGAATTGTCCATCCCAATAAACGGTCTGGACGAAGGACCAGGTCTGCCCGCCGTCCTCACTATTGTATATGTCCCTGCCCAGCAGCAGGGCGTGATCGGAATCGAAGTAGAACAGCGTAGCCTGGGAGGCCAGGACCTTGTCAGGCAGGCGAACGGTTGTCCAGGTTGCGCCGCCGTCCTGGCTGGTGTACAGGTAACTGGTGAATTGAACGGGCGGATTTTGGTATTCGAAACAACCCACCAGCATATGGATGGATAGGGTCGATTGAAGGACAGGCTGGTAGGTTTCGCAATAGGGGTACTCGTTAAAAAGATCCGGGGCTTCGGGCGGAGGCTGGCAATTCGCGCCCTTCCCAGGTGGCGCCTCCATCAGACGTGACATCGTAGGCCGGTGCACCGGGCCCGTAAGCGCCGATCGTCTGCAGGGTCCGCAGACCGGTCTGCGCGTCGGCAAAGACCATCCCGGTGTAATCATCACTGATCTCGCCATCCAGGGAGCTCCAGGTCGAGCCTCCGTCAGAAGTGTGAAAGAGCGCATGGTTGTAGTGCGTGCCTGCCCCCAGGTAGACGCCCCGCACCATCACCCACACGTTCCGGGCGTCCAGGGCAGCGAACTCGGCCCAGGTACTTTCTCCCATGATATTCGTTTCGACCGGCTGTCCCTGGTTATAGTTCCATGTGCGACCGCCGTCCGTGGTAAAGTAGACCTTCAGATCCGGATCAATTTGACCGCCGGAGGAGAAAATGATCCAGGCGTTCTCTGGATCCAGAAAGGCACCATACAGCTTGTCTGCAGCGCCTGTCCCTGGCGTGACCTCATGCCAGGTCTGGCCGCCATCCGCCGTGATCAGGAGGTATTGCCCCAGGATCCCCCAGCCTTCGGTCAGGCTGACCATGTGGATCTCATCCAACTGGAGGTGGTTGCCGGGAGTAAGCCGGGCAGGCGCAGCTGGCCGTGCTGCCAGGGTTGGCAAAGTGTTCAAAGGGGTGGGGGTCAACTCCTCCATTGTCGGGGTTGGCTTTTCAGCCGTTGGTGGAGCAGTCAGGCTTGGGGTGGGAAGAGTTTCCGGACCGGCGGGTGTTTCAGAAGGCAAGTAAGCCGTTGGAGTGGATAATGAGGAAGAATTACAGGCGAAGCCTGCCAACAAAAGGATAGACAGGGCTGCGATAAACAAAATCCTGGTTCTCATGGCTGCCTCCTCGGTCCGGTTTGGTTAATCCAGAATAACCCTGCAGGTCCCGGAGTGTTGCTTTCCTTCCGCCTGCTGCGGTCAAAGATATTCACCATTATCGCGCCTGGAAGAAAGCGAATCAACCACTAAAATTATTAGGCGAAAAATGAAGATACTTGAATTTGAGCAGAAAATTGAGGAGATTTATCACCCTCGAAAGATGACCATTTTACCCAAGGAAATTGCCGGACTATGCTTTAATGTAATCAAGTAAACCACCCATACGGAGGCAAAAATGTCTAAAAGCGCTGATAATTTGAAAACCGCCTTTGCAGGCGAAAGCATGGCCAACCGCAGGTACCTGGCCTTTGCCAAAAAGGCTGACCAGGAAGGTTTTCCGGGGATTGCCAAACTTTTCCGTGGGGCAGCAGCAGCAGAGACCGTGCATGCGACCAACCATCTGAGGGCCATGGATGGGATAAAGGCTACTGCTGACAATCTGCAGGTTGCCATCGCCGGAGAGAATTACGAAGTCGTCACGATGTACCCGACCATGCATGCCGAGGCGGTTGAAGAGGAAGATAAGCGCGCCATGCAGACCTTCAATTATGCTTTGTCGGTCGAGAAAATCCATGAAATGCTCTACCGCCAGGCGGCCGAGTCCTTAAGCCAGGGTAAGGATATACCGGAAGTAGAATATTATGTTTGCCCGATCTGCGGCAATACCCATATTGGTCCGATGGAGGGCCGCTGCCCGATCTGCAGTACGCCAGGTGAAAAGTTCGAGAAGATCGCCTAGCATCCCAATCAAGAAAAGGTGTCATTTACACACGCACGAAGAGGGATGCCTGCGCGCCGGTTGGTTTTAACTGCGTCTGGCAGCCAAACCCTTGACTGTTTTTTGGCTGTCTTAAAACAGGTTGGTTGGAAATCTGGACAGATTCCCAGGCCTCAAGTAAAATGATGCTCTTTGTAGGCGGCCTTCCACATAAAGCCGCCTGTTTGACTGGACAAAAGCAATCGTTGGGTGATACGAGCGAAGTACTCACACGACCGCCGTGAATCGGATTATTTTTTGGAGGAAGTAAGTGGCTAATATCAAGTCCCAAATCAAGCGTAACCGCCAGAACGACAAGCGTCGTCTGCGCAACCGCGTTTATCGCGGAACCGCCCGCATCGCAGTAAAGAGTGCCCGAACTGCCATCGATGCCGGCGTCCCGGAATCGAAAGCTGCCCTCGTCAGTGCCATCAGCGCACTGGATAAGGCGGCCGAGCAGGGCGTTCTTCACAAGAATAATGCAGCCCGCCGCAAGAGCCGCCTGATGAAGGCGTTTGCGAAGATGGAACCGGTCAAGGTTGAGGCTGAACCTGCCATGGTCGAACCGGTGGCCGAACCTGAACCTGAGAAGGCTGCCCCGCGCAGGCGGACCGCCAAGGCCGAGCCGAAAGCGGAAGCCGAAGTCTAAGCTGAAGCCAAGAAGACAGCTGCCAAGAAAGCACCGGCAAAGAAAGCGCCAGCAAAGAAGCCAGCGCAACGCCAAGAAACCTGCTGCGAAAAAGTAAGCCTTAGCGTGCGTGGCTTGCAAAAACCTTAAGCGGGAGCGCCCGGAACGATGGGCCTCCCGTTTTTTGCTACCATCGAATGAGATATAATTCTGACCTCAGGTGAGCATGTTCCAGACCGAACAACAAGCCATCGAAGAAAAGATCAAAACCTTCTGCGCCGCGAATGGGATTCCCCTGGCTGCGCTGGAGTGGAAGCCCATCCCCTTTAGCGGGGAGTGGGGCATTTCCACATCGTTCTTTGCTACTGCGGCGGTCGAAGCGCGCACGGGAAAGAAAGTTGTCGTTCCGCAGCGTGCCCAGGAAATCGCCGAGCAGGTCAAGGAAGTCGCTGGGCAGCGCAGCCGGCATCAGCCATGTCGAGGCGGTGAAGGGTTATCTCAACCTGTACTTCGACACGGCCGAATATGCCCGCCGGGTGGTGGATACGGTCCTGGAACAAAAGAACCGCTTCGGGTCCGGACCCGCAACCGGCCAGCGCGTCATGGTCGAATTTTCCCAGCCGAACACGCACAAGGCTTTCCATGTTGGTCACCTGCGCTCCGCCATCCTGGGGGATGCGCTTGCCGGATCATCGAATTTGCCGGGTATGAGGTGGTGCGCGCCAATTACCCCGGCGATATGGGCCTGCACGTCATCAAGTGGCTGTGGGCGTATTTGAAATACCATAACGGCGAGGAACCCGAGACCGACATCACCCAGTGGATGGGCAAGGTCTACGCAGATGCCAGCCCGGCGCCTGGAAGAGAATCCCGACCTGGAAGCCGAAGTGCGGGCTGTTTACGCCCGCTGGGACAAACGTGACCCGGAGATCGTGGCGCTCTGGGAGAAGACGCGCCAGTGGTCGCTGGAAGGTTTCCACCAGATGTATGCCGCGCTGGATATCCGCTTCGACAAGTATTACTTCAACAGCGAGGAAGAAGAACCCGGCAAGAAGATCGTGGAAGAACTGGTCGAACGCGGCATTGCCACGGATGAACGCCCGCAGGGCGGGGCGGTGATCGTCAAGATCGACGAACTGCTTGGCCTGACGCAAGGAGCAGTACCGCACCACGGTGGTCCTGCGTTCGGATGGCACGGCCCTTTATTCCACCGAAGACCTGGCGCTGGTTCTGCATAAATTCCGGGATTACCCGGACCTGGCCCGCTCCGTCTATGTGGTGGATGTGCGCCAGTCCCTGCATTTCACCCAGATTTTCAAGATCATGGAAATCGCCGGATATGAGCAGGCCAAAAAATGCGTCCACGTGGCCTATGAACTGGTGACCCTGCCGGGCAACGTGGTCGTCTCCTCGCGCGAGGGGACGGTGGTGCTGCTGGAAGATCTGCTGCGCGAAGCGATTGCACGGGCGAAGGAAGAAGCCCACAAGAAGAACCCAGCCTTGACCGGGGAACAGCTCGAAAATGTGGCGAAAGCGGTTGGCCTGGGCGCGTTGAAATATCCGATCGTGGCGCGCGAGAATACCAAGCTGGTCACCTTCGACTGGCAGGCTGCGCTGGATTTCAACGGGCAGGCCGCCCCGTACATCCAATACGCGCATGTACGCTGCAATTCGATCCTGAAGAAGTCAAAAGTCGAAGGTCAAACGTCCGACCTTCAACCATCGACCTTTGACTATGAGCCTTCATCCGGCTGAAATTCAGTTGATCGATTTGATCTCCCGATTTCCCGGCGAAGTGCAGCGGGCCGCGGCCGAGTACAAGCCGCTGGTCATTGCCAGCATCGCCTATGACATCGCCAAAGCCTTCGCCGGTTTCTACGATGCCTGTCCGGTCGTGCAGGCCGAGCCGCAGGTCCGGGAGGCCCGGCTGCGGTTGGTGGCGGCGACCAAATATACTCTTGCCAATGCCTTGGCGCTTTTGGGCATCACAGCCCCAGAAGTGATGTGACGTAGCGGGGCATCGTCCGCTGCGAAAATCAGCGCGTTCCTGTTTCACCGCAGGATGCCATAGCAGGTACAGGAGCTCCGAAAAAGCGCAGGAGCCTCCTTGCCGCTGCACGGGCAGCGGCTGCCGCGGTGAAAAAAGAACCTGGCTGAAATTCATCTTTTCTGTCAAGGAGTTCACTTATGTCCCCTATTCGTACTCTCATCATGGGCGCCGCCGGGCGCGACTTCCACAACTTCAATGTCTTCTTCCGCGATAACAAGGACTATGAAGTGGTGGCATTCACTGCAACCCAGATCCCCGACATCGAAGGTCGCACCTATCCCGCCGCAACTGGCCGGGAAGATGTATCCGAAAGGCATCCCGATTTATGCCGAGAGCGACCTGCTCAAGCTGATCAAGGATTTGAAGGTGGACCAGGTCATCTTTGCCTACTCGGATGTGCCGCACGAAGTGGTCATGCACAAGGCCTCGATGGTGCTGGCGGCCGGGGCGGACTTCCGCCTGATGGGCGAGAAGCTCACCCAGGTCAAGTCGACCAAGCCGGTCGTCTCGGTCTGCGCCGTGCGCACCGGCTCGGGCAAAGTCCCAGACCACCCGGCGCGTCTCGCTGATCCTGCGCGGGATGGGCTACAAGGTGGCCGCCATCCGCCACCCGATGCCCTACGGCGACCTGGTCAAGCAGGAAGTGCAGCGCTTCGCCACCTACGCCGACCTCGACAAGCACGAGTGCACCATCGAGGAGCGCGAGGAATACGAACCGCACATCGACAACGGCGTGATCGTCTACGCCGGTGTGGATTACGAGAAGATCCTGCGCCAGGCCGAGCAGGAAGTGGACATCGTCCTGTGGGACGGCGGCAACAACGACTTCTCGTTCTACGTTTCGGACCTGAAGATCGTGGTGGCCGACCCGCACCGCCCCGGGCACGAGAGCAGCTATCACCCCGGCGAGGTCAACGCCCGCGATGCGGATGTGATCGTGATCAACAAGGTGGACACCGCCGACCCGCAGGCGGTCATCAAGGTGCGCGAGAACCTGCGCCTGTTGAACCCCAAGGCGATTGTCATCGAAGGCGGCTTCCCCGCTGTTCGTGGACAAGCCTGCCGCGATCCAGGGCAAACGCGTGCTGGTGATCGAGGACGGCCCGACCCTGACCCACGGCGAGATGGCCTACGGCGCCGGGTATGTGGCCGCCAGGCGCTTCGGCGCCGAAGAGATCGTCGACCCGCGCCCGTTCGCGGTCAAATCGATCGCCGCCACCTACCAGAAATATCCCAAGACCGGCCCGATCCTGCCGGCCATGGGCTACGGCGAGGCCCAGATGAAAGACCTGGAAGCCACCATCAACAAGGCCGATGTGGACCTGGTGATCATCGGCACGCCGATCGACCTGACGCGTGTGCATCAAGATCAACAAGCCCTGCCAGCGCGTGCGCTACGAACTGCAGGAGATCGGCCAGCCGACGCTGGAGGAGATTTTGAAGAAGAAGTTTGGGAAGAAGAAGTAATTTGCAGGATTGAATTGCATTCCATTCTCACCGGCGAGAAAAAGGCCGGTGAGATTTGTTTTAATTCTGACACCAATCTGTCACAAATTTATGCTATCCTATAGCATATGCCTCACCGCATCCTTGTGGTAGATGACGAACCATCCGTTACGGACCTGCTGGCCTACAACCTGCGCAAGGCGCATTATGATGTGCTGGTTGCTGCCAACGGGCGGGATGCCCTGCAACTGGCGGGCGATTCGTCCCCCGACCTGATCCTGCTTGACCTGATGATCCCTGAAGTGGATGGTCTGGATGTCTGCCGGGAACTGCGTAAGACCAGCGGTGTGCCGATCATCATGATCACTGCCCGGGGAGAGGAAGTGGACCGTGTTGTCGGCCTGGAACTCGGAGCCGATGACTATGTTACCAAGCCCTTCAGCGTGCGTGAACTGATGGCGCGCATCAAAGCTGTCCTCCGTCGGACCGGCCCTGAGACCAGGAATGCTCTGCCGGCAGCCACATTGGCAGGTCCAGGCAACCTGTTGTTGGATGTGGAATGCCATACCGTCAGCGTTGAAACTCATGAAATTGAACTTACCCGCCTGGAATTCGATCTTCTGCACCTGCTCTTGATCAACGCCGGTCGTGTCCTGACGCGCGAACGGCTTCTGGAACAGGCCTGGGGTTACGATTTTGTTGGCGATACGCGTGCTGTGGACAGCGCCATTAAGCGCTTGCGGGCAAAACTACGCCAGGCGTCCGCAGTGGCTGATGCCATCGAAGTCGTGCGGGGCATCGGTTACCGGCTGAAGAAAGAATAAAGCCTCCTCAGCATGATGGACTCTACCGCCCTCAAAGGTATTTCCCCTCTCCTTGCCATTTCGAATCCTTTGTAACAAGCTCTTTTTATGCCCACACTCATCCGCACCCGCCTCTCGCTCAGTTTCCTGCTTGTGCTTCTGCTTGGCATGGGACTGGCTGCCGCGCTGGTCTGGATCACGGTCGAAAGGCTTTACCTGGATACTTTGAGCGAGAACCTGCTGGCCGAGGCCAGGCTGAGCGCGCAGGCCTTGCGAGGTGAATCCCTTACAAATCTGGCCTCCGAACCCTATTCTCAGACTACCAATGCATTGCCCGGTATCCACACTCACTTTTTAGCCGAACAAGATGCTACTGTGCTGGCCCTGCCCATTAGCGCGGACACGCCCTCCCTGCGGCTCCCGGTGGTAGAGAACAATCGTTCCATCTCGTCCAGAAATCTGCTTCAACGGTCTGAGATCGCCTCAGCCTTGCATGGGACTCCGGCCACCGCCGTCAGGCGGGTGGCCTCGGCGGGAAACAGGCGCATCCTGTATGCCGCCGCGCCAGTCCTGGATGCGGATGGTAATGTGGCTGGTCTTGTCTACCTGGCCACGCCTCTGCCTTCGGGAGGTTTGCCGGCCAGCGTGATCCTTCAGTTGGCTGGCGCCGTAGTGATCGCCGCCCTGCTGGCCATGGGTGCGGCGGCGCTGCTCTCCCGACGCGTCGCCAGGCCGATCGAGATCATTGCCGGGGCAGCCAAAAAGGTTGCCAAAGGAGATTTGAACCAGCAAGTTCCCACCGAACGTTCCATTCAAGAACTGGAAAGCCTGGGTCAGTCGTTCAATGCCATGACGGCCGGCCTGCGCCAGTCGGAACAGGCCAAGAACGCCTTCCTTGGCAACGTAACCCATGAATTGCGCACTCCGCTGACAGTTATCAAGGGCACGATCGAAACCCTGGAGGATGGCGCCATCGACGATGCTGAGGGCCGCGGTCCCTTATTAAGTTCGATGGAACGTGAGACCGAACGCCTGATCCGGCTGGTCAATGACCTGCTCGTTCTTACACGCTCCGATGCCGGGGCTCTAAAACTTGATCTTAAACCGCTCTACTTGGGGAAACTGGCCAGTAATCGCTGCGAAATACTCGCCCCGCTGGCCCACGATAGGGGGGTGGCCCTGCGCGTGGAGGCAGGCGAACATGACAAAGTCAGGGGTGATGAGGACCGGCTGGCGCAGGTATTCGATAACTTGCTCAGCAATGCCATTCGTCACAGCCGCGCGGGTTCCACTGTTACCATCCATATCCAGCTGGCAGGAGGTGAAATAATGTGCTCAATCCGTGACAGCGGCAGCGGTATTTCAGCCGCGCACCTGCCATTCATCTTCGAGCGCTTTTATCGGGCGGATGCTTCCCGTAACCGGCAGAGTGGTGGGAGCGGGCTGGGCTTGTCGATCGTGCGAGCACTCGTGCAGGCGCACGGCGGCCGGATCACTGCCGATAGTATTGAGGGCGAAGGGACAACCATCACATTCTGGCTGCCAATTGCCTCCTGACTGCCTGAAAAATGACACACTCCTGACCAGGGGAAGGGATAGGATGTAAGAAACCATTTCGCATCATCAGGAGGTTCCCGTGAAACAATTTTCCACTTTCCTCAACGGCGTGCTGGTCAGCGCCCTGGTCTTCATCGTGTTCTTCTTGTTCCTGCCGGACGCCCAGGCGGGTGCAACAGCAACTCCCCAGCCGGTAATCGCATCCAAAACCACCTGTGACCCGAGCAGAACCGTGCAAGTCAGCGGGACAGCACTAATCAATGTCATACCGGACCGGGCATTGATTCAACTTGGAGTCCAATCCAACGGGAGAAGCGCGGCGGATGTTCAGGCTGCTAATTCTGCCACCATCGAGCGGGTAGTAAAATCCATCAAAGCGTTTGGTGTGGAGGCCAAATATATCAGCACCGACTGGTATTTTATCGAACCCCTCTACGATGATTATGAATCGCTTCACATCAAGGGTTACCGTATCAACAATACGGTTGCGATTACCTTACGGGATGTGAGCAAAACCAACGATGTGATTTCTGCTGCCTTACAGGCAGGTGCAAACCAGGTGACCAACCTGGAACTATATACCAGTGAATTGCGCAAGTATCGCGACCAGGCGCGTGAACTGGCTGTAAAAGCTGCCGTTGAGAAAGCGCAGTCCCTGGCGAGTGCTGCAGGTGCACAGACAGGTTGCATGCTGAACATCAGCGAAAATACCTGGTCTTATTACAACGGTTGGTGGGGAGGTGGATACGGCGGCGGGCGTACCCAGAATGTGTGGACGCAGAATGTGTCCCAGAATGCGGTACCTGCGGCCGGCGGAGATGCCGGCGCCCTGAGCGAGGCCGGACTGGTGAATCTGGGTCAGATCGCCGTCAAGGCTGAAGTGAACGCCTCATTCAGTTTGAAATGAAATGAAAAAAGTTGGGACGGGCACCTGTCCGTCCCAACTTCTAATTTATCTAATCTCCCCTGTGCTTATAAATTCTGGATTCCATTAATAAGGCCGATGTGGATCTGGTGATCATCGGCACTCCGATCGACCTGACGCGTGTGCTCAAGATCAACAAGCCCTGCCAGCGCGTGCGCTATGAACTGCAGGAGATCGGCCAGCCGACGCTGGAGGAGATATTGAAGAAGAAGTTTGGAAAGAAGAAGTAGGATGTTTTCGGATTGAGAGTAATCGAAAGACAAGGAGTCGGGCAGAGGATTTGCCCGGCTCCTTTTAATAATATTTGATCATTCAGATTCTTTATTCAGAACTGGCCAGCTTGCCAAAGACTCCCGTTGTCATGGCAAGGTCTGTCTGTAAGAGATAAGCGCCCTCGTACTCTAGCTGGTTCGACCACATTTCATAGGATAGTTCGTTCGTTAAAATTACTACAACGCGACCCGACCTGCCATGGGACCGTATTTTGGCACTGCATAAGATGCCAGGTTGAGCACCCCGGCTGTAACGCCATCTTTGCCCCCAAAACGTCGATAAAACACCAGGCGGAGAGGCCAGTCTGAAGGCGCGTTTTCAAGTTTTTTCTGGATCAATGTACTTACCTCAAGAGAAATGAATTGACCGCTGGCGATCTTTGCCAGCATGCGTGCATACTCTCGCGCTGTCCCTTTGGGAAATAATTGACTCGCCTCCACCGAGCCGGTCCAGCCTATCTGGCTGGATGCATTTATGTACTCTCCGGAGCGCATAAACTCAATTTGTGCTGCCCGCCAGGCCTGATCATGCAGATATAAATCCACGAGTTCGATCCAGGCTGCTGAAATCCCCCCTTTCGACAGCATTGATCAATTCCTGGCGCTGTTCGGTGTTCGATAGCGGGCCTTCGTGATTCAGTTGTGCAAGCGCGACGCCAAGTATTGGCCGGATGGGAGAATGGAATTCCATTCCAGGAATGGAATTGACCTTTTCCGTTCCCAACCTTTCCATCAGATAGTCGGCTTCTGCATTGCCGCTGTAATGGACCATGATGCGGGCGATATCATCGAGTGAGATTTTCCTCATCTGGTCACGCGCAAACCCAAGCGTATCGGTCGCCAACCCAAGGCTTGCCAGACCCTGAACATGCGCGCCACCATCCGTTTTCGGCAAGAAGTACATTTCCAGGTCTGCAATCGCCACTTGTTCGCCGGGATCCAATTCGCCCTGGGCGACAGCATTCTCGTAGGCCGCAAGGACAACAACTTTCATAATGGACGCCATGACAAGCGGGGAGTCGGCATTGTAAAAAAGTGCCTTTCCATCTTCGACCGGTTCACCCTGTTCGTCGATCGTATAAGCCACAACGGCAGTAGTATCAGGATTTGTCCGGATGGTTTGGGCCAATTGGCTTTTGTGATGATTGATCTGGTAAGTAAAGTAGACTGACGCGAAAGCAATTCCAGCCACCCCGACAGTCAAATATGGTCCAAAGTAACATTTTTATCCCTCGTGATTTTGACATAAAATGAAAACTCCTTGGTATTTATTTACCTTGCTGGCAAGTAATTGAATTGGATGACAGGATTGTCAGCCACTATTCATCAATTCGAATTGAAATCTCCTGCGCCGGCAAATTTCCTGTTTCCGTTGGATACATGCTTGCATTCAGGCTATACACGGCCCCTGTTTCACTGGAACTTTCACCAAACTCATTCGCCAACTCAAGCAGTTTTTGCTCGAATTTCGCAATATTATCCGGACTAAGCCGGACTGTTTTTAATACTCCCAACACATCCTGGTCAACTGGCAGGTTTTTAAGGATATGCAATGCTGTGGTGAGACTGTCGCGGAGAATAGAAAGGGCCAGCATCTTCTTGTTGGCGGCTTCGACTCCAGGGTTTATTGAAAAGGTATACGCCACCGCGCGATAAAATTTTTCCAGGTTCTTGCCTGTCTCTCTCTTTTCCACCAACTTGATCAGTTCCAGCTTTTCCATTAGTTTGAAATGGTGGGTGAGGTTGGCTGGATGCACATTCAGCTGGCGGGCCACTCCAGATACGGATTGCTTTTCCTGGGCCAGCAAGGCCAGGATGGTCATGCGGGTTGGGTTGACATAGGCCCGGATCTGTTCGTTCGAGGTAAGCGTCATGGATGGGGAAGGGGAAATATCATAATTAGACATAATTCTAATTATATAATTAATTCTATTTATGTCAAGAGGAAACCTAGAACCCCTGGCAGAAACCAGGGATTTCGGTTATAGATTTTGGATCCCGTGCCAGGTATGGAAGAATATAAACACAGCCGATAAAGCCCCATACGGCCAGACGCCGCCGATCAGAGCGATGCCCAGAAAAGACAGGAAGGGCGTCAGGCGCGGGGCCAGCAGACCAGCGCGGCTGTTACTCCATGCCGAAAGCGGTGCAAAGATCAGCGGCAGCCAGGCGACGAAATAGACCAGGGTCCCGATGCTATATATTCCCAGCCCGGCCTTGCTCCAGGCATCCTTTATCTGCAAGGGGATTAAGAGGGAAAGGTAAAGACAAGAATGCGCGCTGATGTTTTCAGCCAAGAGCAGCCATTTTTGCGAGTGGGCATCCGAGGTGATGCGATGATCGGTAATTTTAGGTCCAAGGAAAATGTTCCAGGCCAGCAGCGGCAGGATCAGCAGGAAGCAATTCAACCAGGTTAATTTGAGCTGCATAGGAGGCAATTTTAGGGCAGGAAAGGTCGGGCGAAGCGCCGATCATAGGCACCGTTCTTCTTCAACATATCGTCGAAATAAGCATGGCCCGCTGGCAGGCGCAGGAAGACCTGGAACACCGGTCCCAGGATGGCCGGGAATTGCTCGGGCTGGGCGATGGCTTTCAATGCGATTGGATCAAACCGGCCGTTTTTAGCCAGGCTGGCTCCAACCGCCTGAAGATTAGCGAAAAGGTTTTGCGTAGCCTCAGGCGGCATGATGCGCACGCCTTCTCCGTTGCCTTTGACCACGGTGCCCAGGTAGGGGCTGCCCAACCGTTCTGCCAGTTTTTCCAGATAACGCTCCACGTAGCGGGAATGCAGTCCTTCAGGAAAACCCGACTGCACCACAAATCCGAGCGGCGGGTTGTTCCTGCGTTTTGCCAGAGGTTCAAGGGCTTCGATGAAGTGCTTAACCACACCGGGCATTGAATCGGTATAGAGCGGGAACCCGAGCAGTACACATTCCGCCTGGGCGAAAGCCTGCACCATCGGCTGGGTCTCTTTGAGGCGGATAAGATGGTGCATTTCGGTCGGTCCGCCAAACCCGTTGGCGATTTCGCGCAGGAAGATCGGGGTATTGCCCCGGCGGCCGCGCGGTGAGCCGTTGAAAAGCGTCAACCGGGAGGGCGGAGTTGATCGTCACTCCCTCGATTGCCGGAAGACGCCCGGGCAGTGCCAACGGGTGGTGCGTTTTTGATGTGACCCGTCCGGCCACTTCTGCCACGGAGCTTTCAGTGGTCAGGGAAAACTCCAGGCGGGTCTTGAAATTGAGCGCCGTCCGGCAATAGATATCCGTCACGATCTGCAGATCCCGTTCATCGGTGTCCGGCTTCCTTCTCGACCAACAGGCCCAGGCGCGGGTAGCGGGCATAGCGCTTGCGGTGGTGCGCCTCGCCCTGGTCGACCACCGTGTAGGGGTGGATCAGCGGCAAATGCTTGTCATTGGCCCGTTTGAGCAGCTCAGAGGGAAAACCCATCTTGAGTGGCGCGGCCCACAGGACAAAGTCGGCCTGGATGACAGCCCGATCCATTTCGAGCGAGGCATCCCGGCTGATGCACTCGCCGGGGGTTTTAACCCAGCAGCCCCAGCAGCCGATGCAATAACCCAGGCGCATATCACGCAGGTCAAGCTGGGTGACGGCATGACCTGCGCTTCTGAGGACTCTGCCCAATTGGGCCAGGTATGTGTCGAACGAAGACGGTCCGGGATTCCCGTTCAGGATGGTTATTTTCATGGTAGCTTACCTCTCTGGCGCAGCCGTATTGAACAATTCCGGCAGGCTGTTGGCCCAGGCCCGTATGGCTTCCCAGTTGCGCTTATCGCCGGCCTGGGCCTGCAGGATCAGGACAACGAATATCATTGCCCACCACTGCATGCGACCATAGTCCAGCCGTCCGCCAAATATTCCCATCGAAACCGGTTTAACCGGGCTGGCCTGCAGGATCGGGCGAAGATAATTGAAGGGCAGGGAATAGCGTTCCTTGAAGCTCAGGCGGTTTTGGTTCTTGGGCGGCTTGGGCAGGTTTTCGTCCACCGTGAAAGGCACGCCCTGGAAATTTGTTTCTCCGGTCCTCGTCAGGCTCATGCAGGTGACAAATACTGCCAGCGGGATGTGTTTGAGCGCGGCCCGGTTTTTCTTCAGGAAGCGCAGGGCGGCGCGGTGCCAGCCCAGGATCATCGGTGCGCCGAGGACAAGGGCATCATAAGATTCGAGCCCGCTGGCCTTCTCTACTGGGACCACCTCCACCTGGTTGCCGGTCTTGCGCAATTCCTCGCCGATCGTTTGGGCAACTTCGGCGGTGGTTCCGGATTGAGTGGCATATGCAACAAGGATCTTGTTCATTTCATTCTCTCCTCTGGATCAGTTATTTTATTCTTTTGGCACTTTCCCGGATTTGAGCTGTTCAATCACATTCTCGGCCCACTCCAATGACGCATGCATCGAGCGGATGCCTTCGTCGAGGGTCAGCAGCCAGAAGAAGTGCTCGCGCGGGGAAGCGATCTCCACATTGTAGGGCTCGATCTGGGCCGGGACTTGTTCGTATACGGAAAGGATGGCGCGAATGGTGGCAGCCACCCCCTCGAACTTGGCCAGGATCTGCTCATCTGAAAGCTTTCCGGCGAAGAAGACCTGGATCAACTGCGCGCTGCGTGTCTCACCCCATGGGGGAGGCCCAGCCAGCCATTTCATCAAATCAGCCCGCCCGGCTGCCGTGATGCGGTAGACCTTGCGTTCCGGGCGGTCGATTCTGTGGGACCTTTTCCATCTCTGCAAAACCGATTTCTGTCAGGCGCGCCAGGGTGCGGTAGATCTGGCTCTGGTCGGCCGGCCAGAAGTGCCTGACGGAGGTGTCGAAGATCTTCTTCAGGTCGTAACCGGTGTAGGGGTGATAGTTCAGAAAACCGAGGATGGCATATTCGAGGGACATATAGGATTAACCTTATATAGGATTATACATATATAATATTCGTCACATAATACTTCTGGTTGCCGGGATTGTCAATCCCTTTTCATCGTTCCTTTGTAGATTCCCAGTAAGACATCTCTTTGCAAGAGACGGTATAATCATTCCACTGGAGAAATCATGTTCATAGATAAAGCAGAGATACTTGTTCAATCCGGCAAAGGCGGCGATGGCATGGTGCATTTCCACCGTGAGAAATACGTGCCGCGCGGCGGGCCGGATGGCGGCGACGGCGGGCGCGGCGGGGATGTGATCCTCGAAGTCCGGCCCACGCTTAATTCCCTGGTGGCTTTCCGTTTCACAACCAGATTTGTTGCCGGGGACGGCAAAGGCGGCGGCACGAATAATAAATCCGGCAAGTCAGCCGACAACCTGGTGGTCCCGGTCCCGCCCGGCACGATGGTCTACGATGCCGCCACCGGTGACCTGCTGGGTGACCTGACCGCGACCGGGCAGCAGTTGGTGGTCTGCAAGGGCGGGCGCGGCGGGCGCGGCAACCCGCATTTCAAGAGTTCCATCAACCAGATCCCGCGCACGGCCGAAAACGGTGAACCGGGCGAAGAGAAGCGCCTGCGCCTCGAACTCAAACTGATCGCCGATATCGGCATCGTGGGCGTTCCCAATGCCGGCAAGTCCACCCTGCTCTCGGTGCTGACCAACGCCAAACCCAAGATCGCCCCGTACCCGTTCACGACCCTCGAACCGAACCTGGGCGTGGCGAACGTGGATGATGAGACGACGGTCGTCCTGGCCGACATCCCCGGGCTGGTGGAAGGCGCCGCAGCAAGGGGTGGGGCTGGGGCATGACTTCCTGCGGCATGTCCAGCGCACGCGCGTGCTGATCCACCTGCTGGATGGCCTCTCTGCCGACCCGCTGGCGGATTTCTCGCAGATCAACAGCGAACTGGCCTTGTTCGATCCTGGACTGGCGAAGAAGCCGCAGATCGTGGCCCTGAATAAGATCGACCAACCCGAGGTGCTGGAACGCTGGCCGAAGCTCAAGAGAGAACTGAAGAAGAACGGCTACGAGTCGATGGCGATCTCCGCCCTGGCGCGCACGAACGTGCGCGAGCTGCTGTTGAAGGCGGTCAAAATGCTGGCCGAGGCGCCTGTCCCGGAGGAGACCGAGCAGCCCATGCCGGTGTACCGTCCGGTCGAGGATCCGCGTGCCTTTACCATTTCGCGTGAGGCGGATGGAGCCTGGCGGGTCAAATCTGCCTCCATCGAACGCGTCTGCCGAAATGACCCCCTGGGACCAGACCGGCTCGGTGCGCCGCTTCCAGAAATTGATGGAACGCCTGGGCGTGGATAAGGCCTTGCAGGAGGCCGGTGCGCAGGAAGGCGATACGGTCTATATTGGGGAGTATGAGTTGGAATACCAGGAATGAAGCTGCATTTATCAAGGATTTTGGCAAATTGGCAATTTGTCCACAGCGGTTTGGAATTATGAACAAAGACTCCCGCAGGGTTCGATACCTGCGGGAGTTTTTCTTAGCGTAACATTTCTTTTAATCTGCTCGAGCCCGGCTTGAATGGTATCGCCCAGGTAGATCCCGGGCACCCGGTCCTTTAATTCCGGCTGGATCACGAATGCCCGCCCGGCGAACGTCACCAACGGCCTGCCGGCAGTCTGCTTGATCCATTTCGGCCAATCCGCCAGGAGGCGTGCGGGTTCTTCGAGCATTCCCACCAGCACCATCGCCTGCGGCTGTACCTGTTCTACAAAAGCCGCCAGGTCTGCAAAGGGCACGTTCTGGCCCAGGTAAGCCACCGGCCAGCCCTGGCGGCGCAGCAGCACCCCCAGCATGAGCAGGCTGCCCTCGTGCCATTCTCCAGGAGCGCAAGCCAGCACGATCGGATTGGTCGCGCGCGCAGGCGGCCCGGTCACCATCCACATCAACAGGCGCTGGCGCAGGTAGTTGCTGGCCAGGTGTTCATCCGAGACCGTGATGCGGCCCTTCTTCCCAGGCTTCTCCCAGTTCGGCCAGCACCGGCCCGATGACGTTCAGGGTGATCTCTTCCGGCGAGGAAAAGGCCAGCATCTCGCTCATCAAGCGGTCCGCGCGTGCCAGGTCATGCTGGAACAATGCCTCGGCTCAGTTGGGCCTGTCCGGCCGGGGAGGCAGACGACGGCTGCATGGGTCGGGGGACTTCGAGCGGATGCTCTGACGGCAGGCGGCCTTCCAGATCCATTTTCTGCACCGCCAGTGACCGCCTGGCGTGCCGTAATGCCCTGTTCGATCTGCGCCTTGACACTGCGCAGCAGGGTGACATCTTTCTCCGAATACAGGCGGTGGCCGCCCTGGCGTGCGCGCAGAGGAATGCGGGAAGCCATAACGCCGCTCCCAGGCGTGCAGCGTGGCGATCGGGATGCCGGTCATGCGGGTGACTGCGCCGATATTGAAAATGGCTTCCGCCGTGATTGTCAGGTGTTTGATTATTCATTCATCTGCCTTTCGTAACTACCTACATATTACCAACTTGTACCGATTTTGTCAATATATATCATGTCAAAACCTTGACAAAACATGTACATGTTTGTATAATGCACGACATAAATTATCCAAATAGGAGTAAAACGTGGAAATCAAAACATCCTTCAACCCGCTAGAATCTCCCCGCACTGCCAGGATCGCCCTGTGGGGCGGCATTGCCTTCAGCGTGGCTTTCACCGCATTGATCTGGTGGGCCGGGCAGCGGCTGGCCTCCATCCCGCACCTGCCGGACCAGGGCGCAGCCTGGTATTACTGGAAACTGGCCAGCGCCAACCTTCTGGTCGCACTTTACGGCCTGGATGTTTTATGCCCTGCATCAGATCGCTTTCTGGAGCCTGATCTTCTATGCCCAGACGCGCGTCAAAACCTACTCCAAAGGCCTGCATCCGGTCAATCTATGGGCGCTGGGTATGAACGCATTCTTCATCCTGCTGCATTTCGTCCAGACGCATATCTGGTATGACGGGTTGGCGCAGGATGTCTCCATTTTTAGCTCGCAGGGTTCGGTCATCCTGATGCTGGTGGCCATCCTGTTGATGGAGAACCAGCGCCGCGGCCTGTTCCTGGGAAAGAAGGTCTCCTTCGCCAAGCGGATCGGTTCCTTCGCCCGCAAATACCACGGTTACCTGTTTGCCTGGGCCACGGTCTACACCTTCTGGTATCACCCGATGGAAAATACTCCCGGTCACCTGGTGGGATTCTTGTATATGTTCCTGCTGCTCCTGCAGGGCAGCCTGTTCCTGACCCGCATCCACCTCAATAAATGGTGGACACTGACACAGGAAGTCGCGGTGGGTGTGCACGGTACGCTGGTGGCGATTTTTCAGGGCCAGGGATTGTGGCCGATGTTCGCCTTTGGCTTTGCCGGCATCTTCATCCTGACCCAGATGCACGGGCTGGGTTGGAGCCGCCTGGTGCGCTGGCTGGTGGCGGGTTTTTATCTTGCCGCCGCACTGTTGATCTACAGCAGCCGAGGCTGGGTACAATTGAATGAAATCATCCGCATCCCGATGATAGAATACCTGCTGGTCTTTGTCCTGGCAGGTCTGATCGCCCTGGGCGTTTGGATCGCAGACCGCTTCCGCAAAGTCCCTGCAGTCGTGCAGCTCATATCGGAGAAATCGAATGGCTAAATCTCCCGCCATCCGTGCGAGGGCCGGATTATTTCATCAGGATTGCCAAGGAAAACAGAATGGATAAACTTTCAGGAAAAGTCGCCGTTATCACCGGGGCCAGCCGTGGGCTGGGGAAGGCCATCGCAATGCTCTTTGCACAGGCAGGAGCAAAGGTGGTCCTATCCGCCCGTTCGCAGAAAGATATCGAACAGAATGCGGCAGAACTGCGCGCAGACGGGCACCAGGCCGTATCTTTTGTCTGCGATGTTTCGGACCCGGCCCAGCTTGAGGCGCTGGCACACTTTGCCATCCAGACCTACGGTCACTTCGATATTTGGGTCAATAATGCCGGCATCGCCGGTCCATACGGTGCCACCTTCGACCTGGCGCCGGACCAGTTCCTGGGAGTGCTGCGGACGAATATGTTTGGTGTTTATCACGGTTCGAGGCTGGCCATGCGCCACTTCCTGCCGCGCAAATCCGGAAAACTCATCAACATCCTGGGGGCTGGATCGAAGAAACCGGCTCCCAACCAGAACGCCTATGGCTCGACCAAAGCCTGGATCCGGGTCTTCACCCTGGCGCTGGCAAAGGAATACAAGGAAAGTGGTGTGGGCGTGTTCGCCCTGCAGCCCGGCCTGATGGATACTGACCTGCTGACCGAGCTGGTCACTTTCAAGGAACATGAAAAACGCCTGCGCGGCTTCATGCCGATCCTGGTGCGCGCAGGCGGGAAGAAACCGGAAGTGGCTGCCCGAAAAGCGCTCTGGCTGGCTTCTTCGGCCACGGATGGGAAGACCGGCCTGGATGTAAGCGTGGGTTCAACCTTCGGCTTCCTGCTGGGCTTCCTGCGCGAAGGACTGCGCAACCTGTTCCACCTCCCGGTCCGCCCGGTTGAAATGAATGTAAAAATCATCCCCTCGGCTTTTGAGCCGTTGGAGAAATAGAGGAAATTATGAAAACTGCTCGTCTTATCAATATCTTTATCGTTGTCTTTGTGGATTTGCTTGGCTTCAGCCTGATCCTGCCGCTCTTACCTTATTATGCGGAAAAGTTTGGAGCCACCCCGGCTGTGATTGGCTTGCTGACCGCTTCTTATGCAGCGGCTTCGCTGATCGGTGCACCGTTGATGGGCCGTCTCTCGGACCGTTTTGGTCGCCGGCTGATCCTGCTGCTCAGCGTGGCCGGGACCTGTTCTGGGTTTCCTGCTGCTGGCGTTTGCCGAGCCCATCGGGCATAGCTTTGGCCAGCCTGGCAGCCTCGACCGCCATCAATGTCTTTGTTCTGGGCGTCTTGTTCCTGAGCCGCAGTGTGGATGGATTGACCGGCGGCAACATTACCGTAGCGCAGGCCTACATCTCCGATATTACCGATGAAAAGAACCGCGCCAAGGGCCTGGGTCTGATCGGTGCGGCCTTTGGGCTCGGTTTCATCATCGGGCCGGCGGTCGGCGGCCTGCTCAGTAAATTTGGATACAGCGTCCCGGCCTTGGTGGCTGCCGGGCTTTCCTTCCTGAACCTGATCTCGATCTTCTTCTTCCTGCCCGAGTCGTTGACTGACGAACGCCGGCTTGCCATGCGCGACCAGAAACGACCGCCGTTCACGCTCAAAGCATTGGGTGTGGCGCTTAACCGTCCCAAGGTTGGTCCGCTGCTGCACGTGCGTTTCTTCTTTGCGCTGGCGTTTTCCATGTTCCAATCCATCTTTTCGTTGTATGCAGCTTATAAACTGCATCTCACCTCCCAGACGACCGGCTATGTGCTGGCCTATGTGGGCGTGCTCTCGGTGCTGGTCCAGGGCGTCGGCGTGGGGCTGGTGACCAAACGTTTCAGGGAAAACGCCATCATCATCACCAGCATGTGGCTGATGGTATTCGGGCTGGCCGGGTTGGGCGATCACCCCGAACCTGCCGGTCCTGCTGGTGGTCATGCTGCCCCTATCCCTGGGCGGCGGAATGCTGAACACGGTCATCAACAGTGCCATTACCAAGGCAGTCACGCCGTGAAGAGATCGGGGGCACGCTGGGGATTTCCACTTCCCTGGAAAGTGTTTCGCGCGTCATTGCCCCTTCGGCGGGTGGATTCCTGCTCCAGAACCTGGGCGCCTGGGCGCCTGGCGTGGTCAGCGCAGCCTTGATGCTCTGGGCGGTCTACTTTGCCTACCGGCGTATCATCCTTGTCAGAAAGCCGGGTCGTTCCCGTTGCTCCGGAGACTGTAAATGGCTGAAAAGAAACGCATCCCCGTCTGGATCCGCATCCTGCTGGCAGTTGTCGGCCTGCTGAGTCGTTCTCGTTGCTCGGCTTTGTGATCTGGGGTTCAACCCCGGCGCAACCGATGCCGGAAGCGCTGACCGCCCTCCAATCCGATTCGCAGTGTAACCGTCACGACCGGCAAATGGCTGACCTTCCAACCGGCCGGTGTGCAACCTTCAACCGGTTTCATTATTTATCCCGGTGGCCGCGTGGATTACCGCGCCTACGCTCCGGCTGCCCACGCGATTGCCGACCAGGGCTATCTGGTGGTCATCGTTCACATGCCGCTCAACCTGGCGGTCTTCAACCCGGGTGCCGCGGCGGGTGTGATCGCCGCCCACCCTGAGATCAAGCATTGGGCCGTCGGCGGGCATTCACTGGGTGGGTCCATGGCGGCAACTTTCGTTTACGCTCATCCCGGTGCGGTCAGATGGGCTGGTGCTGTGGGCTTCCTATCCGGCTGCCAGTAACAATCTTAGCCGGTCCGGTGTGAGTGTGCTCTCCATCTCCGGCACGCTCGATGGCCTGTCCACCCCTGCCAAAGATTGCTGCCTCTCGATGCATTGCTGCCTGCCGATACCGTCTGGGTCCGCCATCCAAGGTGGTGACCATGCCCAGTTCGGTTGGTATGGACCGCAATCGGGCGATAATCCTGCTACGATCTCGCAGGGAAGAACAGCAAAAACAAATCATTCAGGCAACGATAACCTTCCTGGAATCCCTGAAATAAACTTGTCATTCCGATGTATGATATGTATATCAGATCGTATGCGAATAAAAGGAATCATTAATGAACGCTTTTGACCAATTTACCAAGAAGCAATACCTGAACCTTGAAACCTTCCGCAAGAACGGTGTCAGCATGAAAACGCCGGTCTGGTTCGTGCAGGAAGGCGAATACCATGTATGTCCAGACAGGGCGAACTCCGGCAAGGTCAAACGCATCCGCAACAATGGCTGTGTTAATGTCACACCCTGCAAAATGGATGGCACGCCGACCGGAACCTGGGTCCTGGCGAATGCGCGTGAAATTACCGACCCTGAGATCTCAAAAAAAGTGAACCGCCTGCTGGATAAGAAATACGGCCTGATGAAAAAAATGTTTTCGCTCGGTTCCTCCCGTGCAGGCCCGGCAGGATACCATCCTCGAAATTAAATTGATTGAATAGGAGAATATATGAAAAACACCTTTCGACAAGTCATTGTTGTCCTGACCATCCTGGTTACCATCACCATCAATGTCCTGGCCAATGCCTTGCCCATCAATGGGATGAACACCGGCCAGATCTCGGATAATTTTCACGTCTATTTTGTCCCGGCCGGGTATGTTTTCGCCATCTGGGGCATCATCTATATCGGCTTGATCGCTTACGCGGTCTACCAGGCGCTGCCGGCTCAACGCGAGAATCCGCGTTTGCAGGCCACCGGCTGGTGGGTTGTCCTGGGCGGGCTGGCCAACAGCATGTGGATCTTCCTGTGGCATTATGAGCAGTTCGTGGGGACGCTGGGCGCCATGTTGATCCTGCTGGCCACTTTGATCGCCGTTTACCTGCGCCTTGGAATCGGCCGGACGAAAGTCTCGACAGGCGAGACCTGGGCGGTGCGCGTGCCCTTCAGCATCTACCTGGGCTGGATCACGGTTGCCACGGTGGCCAATGTCAGCGATGTGCTTGACTATCTAAAGTGGGATCAGTTTGGCATGCGCGCTTCGACCTGGATGGTGATCATCCTGGGTGCGGTTTTGATCATCGCAGGTTTGATGAACTTTCTGCGCCGGGATGTGGCGTATGCATTGGTGATCCTGTGGGCGCTGGCTGGTATTGCTGCCAAGTTCCCGCAGGAAGGGATTGTTACCATCGCCACCTGGGTCACTTTTGGCCTGGTGGCTGCCACCCTGGTCGCTGCCTATCTGCTAAAAAGAAAGCCTGCTTGAGATGGCAAAGATCATCGTCAACACCCCTGCGCCCGATTTCGAATTGGCCGGCCTGAACGGGCAGCCCGTCCGGCTTTCGGATTTCCGCGGCCGGAATGTCCTGTTGGTCTTCAACCGCGGATTTATCTGACCGTACTGCCGTGCGCACATGGCGCAGTTGCGCCACGATTATGCAGAGTTTACGAAACGTGATACTGTGATCCTGGTGGTAGGTCCTGAGAATGCGGCTGCTTTCGCCGCTTATTTTCGCGAGCATGACTTGCCATTCATTGGTCTGCCGGATCCTGCTCATGTCGTTCTGGATTTGTACGGCCAGGAATTCAAGCTGCTCAAATTTGGCCGTATGCCGGCCCAGGCGCTGGTGGACAAGGCCGGGATGGTGCGTTTCATCTGCTACGGGCAGAATATGAGTGACATTCCCACCAATGCCGAAATGCTGAAGTTGATCGACGAGTTTAATGCCGGTGGAGTTCAGGTCTAAATCCCATGCAGACAGTCGTAAGCGGTTTGGTCCTGGAAGGATATCGGGTGGCTTCGGGGCCGTCGAAGGATTACCCCTACGGCTCGCTCGAGAAACAAATCCCTTTGTTCAAGGAACGCGGTCTCGACCTGGAGGGTTTCTATTACGGCACGTTGAATGTTTCCATTTCCCCTCTTTCATTCGAGATTGGTCGCGCCTGAATATACCTTCCGCCAGGTGGTCTGGACCGATCTGCACCCGCCGGAGGATTTTTCCTTTTCAGCTTGCACGGTCAGGTTCAAAGGGCACGAATATGCCGGTTATGTCTATTATCCTCATCCGGAGACAAAGAAGCGTCATTTTGAAAGCGCTTCTGTCCTTGAAATAATTTCCATGTTTATCGAGGGATCCATTATGGGGACCCGGTGGAATTGGTGCTAAACCCGCAGGAGGTCCGTATCCATTCGAGGCAGATAGCAGATCGGATAAGGCTTGATCCAGGACCTCAATCTTCTGAGTTGTTGGGCTGCCACATTGAGCTTACACGCTTTAAATATCCCAGCCCGGCCTCGATTGAGGCCGGGCTTGATATTTACAACAGGAGGCGGGCGTCTTGACAGTCTCTCCCGCAAGGATCGCCCTGACAAAACCGTCAGGACGGCAGGACAGACAGGCAAACACAGCCGGCTTTCAAGCGGTTTTCAAGAATCCCCTTTCCTCTTTTCGCCAGCCTGGCAAGCCCCGACGCCCAGGCAGACACACATACGGCGATCCGTCTACTTGCGGTTGCGCATGAAGGCCGGGATATCGAGGTCTTCGGTATTGAAGATCTGCGGCTTGAACTCGGCAGCCTGGCTGGCCGCGGCAGCCACGCTAACGGTTTCCGGGGGGCGGTTGATCAGCCTCCCGTCGATCGTGCGGGTTACCGGGCGGGGAGTGATGCGGCGCGGCATGCCGGAACGCTCGAAACCGGTGGCAATCACCGTGACGTGGATCTCGTCGGTCAGGTTCGGGTCGATGACGGCGCCGAAGATCATGTTCACATCCGGGTGGGAGGTCTCGCGGATCAGGGCAGCCGCCTGGTTGACCTCGAAGAGGGTCAGGTTCGGTCCACCGGTGACGTTGAAGAGCACGCCCCGGGCGCCATCGATGGTTATATCGAGCAGCTGGCTCGAGATGGCCTGTTCGGCAGCCAGGCGGGCGCGGTCCTCGCCGGAGGCCTTGCCGACTGCCATCAGGGCGGCGCCGCCTTCGCTCATGATGGCGCGCACGTCCGCAAAGTCCAGGTTGATCAGGCCGGGGACGGTGATGAGTTCGGAGATGCCCTGGATGCCCTGGCGCAGGACCTCGTCGGCGAGCTTGAACGAGTCGTTCAGGCTGGCGCGCTTGTCCATGATCTGCAGCAGGCGGTCATTCGGGATGACGATCAGGGTATCGGCATGATCCTTGAGGTTCGACATGCCGGTCTCACAGGACTGCATGCGCTTGTTGCCCTCGAAGGTGAATGGGCGGGTGACCACGCCGATGGTCAGAGCGCCGTTCTCCTTGGCGATCTGGGCCACGATGGGGGCTGCGCCGGTGCCGGTGCCGCCGCCCAAGCCGGCCGTGACGAAGACCATGTCTGCGCCTTTGAGCACATTGTACAGGTCCTCGGCGGATTCCTCGGCCGACTTGCGCCCGACCTCCGGATCGCCGCCGGCGCCCAGACCGCGTGCCAGCTTGTTGCCGATGCGGACGCGGGTGGGGGCCGCGGAGAGCATCAGGGCCTGGGCGTCGGTGTTGATGGAGATGAATTCCACGCCCTGGATGCCTTCCTCGATCATCCGGTTGACGGCGTTGCAGCCGCCGCCGCCCACACCTACCACTTTGATGCGGGCAAATGTTTCTGATTGCGTTTTCTTTGTGTCCATGCTAAGCCTCCTATGCTGATAAAAATGGTTCGATGTGTGCTGAACAGTGTAATTAACCAATTTTTCAAACTAAGGGATGAACCGTTTGAACCAGTCCTTTAATGGATCCAGGTTCACCGGAATCTCTTTCCTGGATGGGCGTCGCCCGCCTGAACGGTTGAGCGACATTTCTTCTTCGGTAAGGTCGGCGGCCCAATGCAGCAGGCCGAAACCGGTGGAATATGCGGGACTTTTCAACTGGTCCACCAGGCCGACCACTTTCTCAGGCCCGGCAGTGCGGACGGGGATGCCGAGCACCTGGCTGGCGAGCTGGCGAATGCCGGGCAGCAGGCTGGTCCCGCCGGTCAGGACCATGCCGGCCGGCAGCAGACCGTCATAGCCGGAGCGCTTGATCTCCTGCAGGGTCAGCGTGAAGATCTCCTCGACCCTGGCTTCGATGATGTGCGCCAGGTCCTGGCGGCTGATCTGGACCGGGGCATCTTCGCCATAGGCTTGCACGGTCAGATATTCCTCGGCGCCCACGCCGGATTTCATGGCGAAGCCGTGCTTTTTCTTGATCTCTTCGGCCTGGGCGAGCGGCAGGCGCAAACCGGTGGCAATATCGTTGGTGATGTGATTGCCGCCCACTGCCAGCACCATGGTGTGCCAGACGTGCCCATCCACGTAGATGGCCAGGTCGGTCGTCCCGCCGCCGATGTCGCAAACGGCCACGCCCATCTGGCGTTCTCCGTCCGAGAGCACCACGTCACCGGAAGCAAGCGGGTTCAGGACGAACTGCAGCACCTCCACGCCGGCCGCACCGACGCACTGGCGCAGGTTTTCGACGGTGCCCTGGGCGGCGGTGATGATGTGGGCCTCCACCTCCAGGCGGTAGCCGTGCATCCCGAGCGGCATGGTTACGCCGTCCTGCCCGTCCACGCTGAAGCCGCGCTGGATGATGTGGATGATCTCGCGGTTGTGCGGGATGGCGACCGCCCGGGCGGCATCCAGGGCACGCAGTACGTCGTCCTCGTCGATCATCTCCCCCGAGACCCCGGCCACGCCGCGGCTGTTGATGGATGAGACGTGCGCGCCGGCCAGGCTGACCAGGGCTCCGGTGATCTCCACGCCCGAAACCTGCTCGGCCTTTTCCACCGAGCGGGTGATGGCCTGCGCAGCTGCTGCCAGGTCCACGATGACACCCTTCTTGATGCCTTCGGAGGGTTCAATGCCAGATCCCAGGATGCGGATGGTTTCCGGCTCCACCCGTCCCACCAGGGTGCAGACTTTGGTTGTGCCTACGTCAATTCCAACAACAATCTCGTCCATATGTTTTTCCTGTACCGTTCATCTATGGCGTGCGGATCACTTATAGAATGGTGCATCCAGATATGCCACGCTGATCAGCGTGGGCTGGATGCCCTGTTGGGAGAAATGTATCCAGGATGGCCTGGTAAATCTTCTTCTTCATCTCAATTTCCTGTGTATTCTGGCCAAAATACACCGACCAGCCGCGCGGGTCCTGCCAGCCCATGCCGTATTTTGGATCGATAGACCATCGGTGCTCCATCCGGGACCTGGGGATAGAGTGTGAGGATGGCCTGGACCATGGCGGGCTCGATGAAGGGTTGGTCGTTAATGGGCATTTTGCGGATCCACGGCGGGCTTGGGCGGGATCCCGCTGGAAGCGATCTGGACCAGGCCCGGAACATCGCCGCGCGGCGTAAAGGCAATCCCGTTGGTATCGATCCAGGTGGTATTGCCATCCTGGTACCAGGCCAGGATGGGCGTCCGTTCGACCACGGCCACCCGGATGTGGTTGGGGAAGCCAACCTGTACGCTGACACCGGCCAGGTCGGGGAAGGCGGTGCGCAGGTCTTTCTCGATCTGGGATGGGACGGCGTTGAAGATGGGCTGTCCGGTCAGGTCCGAGCCTGGCGCTGACGTCGTCCGCGACAAGGCGCTGGTTGCCGGTGACCTCGACTGCGGTCACTTTGAATGTATTGGCGGTTCCCATGGTGTAGAGCAGCAAGCCCAGGATCAGGGTCAACCCGGCGGAAACCCAACGTGGGCCCAGGTTGGGAAGGCTCAGCAGAGGAGCGCGTACGGCAGTGCGGCCGAGGCTGAAAGCAAAATCGTAGCCTTTGCGGTGTGAATCTTTCGCCATCCTGCCCTGATGCGCTCCTATGGTCCGGTGGGCGGGATTGCCTTTGGACCTGGTACCTGTCTTTGGGTATGGCTGGAGAGCTCACGCCGAAGGCTTGTCGAGTGGCGGTCCGCTTTTCATCTGGCGATGAGTGGCAGGTGCAACCGGGCGCGGCTCGACGGGCAGGAAAACGGAATCGGGACGGTAGGCCTGCCGGGAGGTCCGGGTGGTCTGTCTGGTACCGGCTTGCCTTGTGCACGTTGGGTATTGGAAGCCGGCGTTCGAGCCGGCTGGGTTTTGCGAGGAGCGGCGCTGGCGGACGGCGTTGGCGCGGGAGGTTTTCTGCAGAGTGGTCATGAGGTTCTCCGGAAGCGGCGTTCGGTGCGATTTCGGTCGGCTTTGCGTTCGAGGGCCAGTTCGACCAGGCGGTCAACGAGCGCTGGCGTAGGGCAATCCGCTGGCTTCCCAGAGTTTCGGGTACATGCTGATACTGGTGAAGCCGGGGATGGTGTTGAGTTCGTTCAGGTAGATCGCCTGCCGCTGGTTCTTCTCGAGGAAGAAATCAACCCGGGCCATGCCGGCGCAATCAATGGCTTTATAGGCGCTGACGGCCATCTGGCGGATCTCTTCGGCGATGTCTGGCGGGCAGGGGAGCCGGGATGAGCAGACCGGAGGTACCGTCGACGTATTTGGATTCATAGGAATAAAACTCGCGGCTGGGCAGTACTTCACCGGGCACGGAGGCCTGCGGGTCGTCATTGCCGAGCACGGAGACTTCGATCTCACGGGCATCCACGCCGCGTTCCACCAGTACACGCCGGTCATAGGCGGCGGCTTCCATCAGGGCTTCGCCCAGGTCGGCGCGGCTGGTTGCATTTGGTGATGCCGACCGAGGAACCCAGGTTGGCCGGTTTGATGAACAAAGGATAGGCTGCGACTGTTTCGGCCTGGCGGATGACCGCTTCGATATCCTTTTCGATCTCACTGCGCAGAACGAGGATGGATTCGACCGTCGGGATGCCGATGGCGCGCATGACATCCTTGAAGACAGCCTTATCCATGCCGACGGAAGAGCCGGTCACACCCGCACCCACATAGGCCAGGTCAGCCATTTCGAGCAGGCCCTGCAGGGTGCCATCCTCGCCATAGGTGCCGTGCAGCACGGGGAAGACCACATCCAGGTCGGTGAGTTTCTCGACCGAGTCTTGTGTCGTCTGAGTTCCATGGATCGTAAGACATAAAGGCCCGGTTTGGACGGGTCGGGCAGGATGGTGCAAGGGAGTCAGTTCTCCGATTTGCCCCTTTTCCAGCGCCAGGCGGGCATCCGGTCCGGTCAGCCAGGCACCTGCATGGGTGATGCCAACCTGGAAGACCTCGTATTTCTGCGGATCGAGTACGCCGAGCACAGACCGCGCCGAATCCAGCGAGACTTCATGCTCACCGGACCGTCCACCAAACAGGACGGCGATCTTCAACTTGCGGTTTGTGCTCAGCATCCTTATCCATCATTTCCTGATCACTATTCTCTATTCTCTATCTCTGTTCTTATCTTCTCTTACCACTCGCCAATTAATTCCACTTCAAGTTCAAGTTGTATGCCAAATTGTTCGAGAACAGTCTTCTGTGCCAGATTCGATCAGTGCACGCATGTCGGCGGCTTTCGTCTGGCCATTATTGATGAAAAAGTTGGCGTGCTGGGTACTGATGGTGGCATTGCCGATTCGTTTTCCTTTCAGCCCGGCTGCCTCGATCAATCGCCCGGCTTTGTCTCCCGGCGGATTCTTGAACATCGAACCCATGCTGGCACCGGGCGGCTGGTTGTGCGCGCCGCCGGGTGGAAAATTGCTCCATTTTGCTCTGGATGGCCTGCTGGTCGCCATGCTTGAGCGCCAGTTCTGCTGAAAGGATGATGACGGGCGGATGGGTGCGCTTCAGCAGGCTGGTGCGATAGCCATATTCCATTTTGTCCACCGGCCAGGTCTGGCGTCCGTGTTGGCGGTGAAATACCTCCACCGAGATCAGATTCCCGGCCATATCGCCGTCAAAGGCGCCGGCGTTGCCATAAACTGCCCCGCCCAGAGATCCGGGGATGGAGGCGGCCCATTCGAAACCTGCCAGCCCCAGGCGGGCGGCGCGCTGGGCGATATCATTGGGAGTGACACCCGATTCGGCGTGGACGGTGGGTGGTTCAGCCTGCGAATTGAATTTCAACAAGCGCGCCCGGTTGATGATGACCACGCCGCGCACACCCAGGTCGCTGACCAGCACATTCGAACCGCCGCCCAGCAAGATGAAGGGTACTTCCATCTTCCACAACTTTCCGGCAGCCTGCATCAGTTCATCGGCCTTGTGGACGAAAACCAGCACATCGGCCGGTCCGCCGATGCGTGCGGCAGTATAACCGGAGAGAGGAGCGTTCTCCTGCATCCGGTCGCCGAAGGTGGCACGCAGTTCAGCAAGGCTGGCTGGGTTCATGGGTGTCATTCATCCAGAATGTCAGTTAGGTTCCTTTATGTCAGGCGTTGCAGAACTCAGCATCCTGCAGTTAATCCTCTTCGAGATGAGCGATGATACGCTTTACCGTGCTTTCGATATCACGGCCGGATTTGCAGCGGCTGATTGGACTTGTTGCGCCAGTCAGGGTCAGGTGAGGGATATCGCCAGTACCAATCGCAGGGGGGCAGGGCCATTACTTCAGCATTGTAGACCTGTTTCTTTTTATCCATTACGAACCTCCTTCAAATGGGTCAGCACTTCGGTACTGACCTGGTCGGCATCCCCGGCGGAGAGGACCAGCAAAACATCGCCGGGGCGAAGATGCGTGATAAGATAATTGCTTACTTCCGATAGACCGGCAATGAAATGTGCCGGGCGGTGCATGGCGTCCACGACCTTTTTGGATGAAAAAGCCTGTTTGGGTTCACGGGCAGGGTAGACTTCGGTCACGATGACTTCGTCTGCATTGTCGAACGAATTGGCAAAATCATCCAGGAGCATCTTTGTACGCGAGTAAGTATGCGGCTGCCAGACCACCCAGAGGCGGGAGCGAGGATAGCGGTAGCGTGCAGCTGCCAGAGTGGCCTGGATTTCGGTTGGATGATGCGCATAGTCGTCAATGACGGTTATTCCATTCGCCTCGCCCCGGACCTCGAAGCGGCGTCCGGTCCCGGTGAACTGGCCGAGGGCCTGGGCGGCATCCGGGAGCGGCAGGTCGAGCAGTTGGGCCACCGTCAGGGCTGCCAGTGCATTGAGGATATTGTGTTTGCCAGGTACCTGTAATTCAACCGTGACCGAGTTTCCCAGCACAGAGGCGCTGAAGGTGAAGCCGCCTTTTTCGTTGACCGAAAGAACGCTGGTGATATGCCTCGATCTGCCGTGCCATTCCCGGCAGTCGGCGTTCAGAGCCGTAAACGAGCACGGTTTTGCCAATCTTTTCGGCTTTCGTCAGCAAGGCAAATGCACCCGGGTCTTCTGCGCAGGCGATCAAGGTCCCGTCGGTGGGAAGGTGCTGGACGAATTCCATGAAGGCGGCCTGGAGATCTGCCAGGGTGGGGTAGCAATCCGGGTGGTCGTGCTCGATATTGGTCACCACTTCGATGGCGGGTTGCAGGCCCAGGAACATGCGGTCGTATTCGTCGGCCTCGATCACGAAGGTGCTGCCTTTTCCGTAGTGGGCATTGGTGCCCAGGTTTGCCAGCACGCCGCCGACGATAAAGGATGGATCCTGGTTCAATGCCGAAAGCATCCAGGCGATCATGGCTGAGGTGGTGGTCTTGCCGTGCGTCCCGGCGATGGCGATACCGGTCTTGCCTTCCATCAGAGTGCCCAGGAAATCGGCCCGTTTGAGCACCGGTATCCTGGCTGCGCGCGCTGCGAGTACTTCGGGATTATCATCCGGGATGGCGGAGGAACGCACCACCAGGTCGGCACCTGTGACGTTCTTCGGGTTGTGACCGATATAGATGGTCACGCCTGCAGACTGCAGATCCCGGGTGAACGAGGATTCGGCGCGATCAGATCCGCTCACCGTATGTCCCATTTCGAGCAGGACACGAGCGATGGCAGAGAGTCCGGTACCGCCGATGCCGATCAGATGGATGCGTGTCATAGTTTAGATGAACACCACAATCACAAACATAAAAGCGATCACCACGGCAAAGTAAATGCCGGGGATGCCGAGAAGTTTGGGCGCCATGTAATGAAGCATGGCTTCGGCAGCCTTGGCAATGTCTCCGGTGGGAGCGGTGATGATGTTTGTAAATGGGTAACCAGCATCGGCCAGATAGAACCAGATGGTGCCGGCGATCAAATATCCATTCAAAGCGCCGATGACAACTCCCAGGATGACATCCTGGAGTTTCTCACGGGTCATCTTGGCTGCGAAACGTGGAATGTTGGGGGTCTGGTAGCCGAAGAAGACCAGCAGGATCAGGATGATGGTGCGCAGCCAAAAGTAAAGCGGCTTGCTGTCTTTTTGCAGCACATCGCGGATGAATGGGATGTAATTTGAAAGCAGGGTGGTGAATGTAAGCGCCAGGATGACGCTGAAGGAAACCAGGATTTCCTTGGCCCAACCACGCATACCGCCGATGATCGCGAACAGGACGACGTACATCCAGAAGACGAATGCCAGACTTACCATGGTTTAGCTCCTCTCCCGGCCAAGCGCAAGCAGCTGGCGGCCGATTTCTGCGGCAGCCTCAGGATGGGACAGGCTCTGCATGGCGAGGCGCATGGAAGCCAATTTCTGAGGATGACCGAGCAAATTGTTCACGGTTGGCAGGATCTGATCGGATAGTTTGGCATCTTCAAGCATGACTGCCGCGGCGTGTCGGACGAGGTAATTCGGCGTTGACTTTTTGGTAACGCCAGGCATGCGGGTAGGGCACCAGTATCGCCGGCAGGCCAAAGAGCGGATATTCGCCCAGTGTGGAGGCGCCGGCACGGCTGAGCGCCAGATCGGCAGCAGCCAGCGCTGCGCCCATCTCTTCGTGCAGGTATGGGAAAGCGTGGTAGCGGGCAGATTGCGCCTGTGTAAGTTCCTTCATCTTTGCTTCCACGACCGGCCAGTCCAGATTCGCCGGTGATGTGGACAACCTGCGCCATTTCAACCAGGGCAGGCAGGTTTGCCAGAACAGCATTGTTGATCGAACGGGCACCTTTGCTTCCACCGAATACCAACAGGACTGGGCTTTCATCGGTCAACCCAAGCTTCCGGCGGGCAGCCTGGCGCGTCCACCCGGTCAGGTCGGTGCGGGTCGGATAACCGGTCAGCGATAATCCGGCCTGGGTGGCTAAAATAGCGGAACGAGTCCTGGGCGGTGACGGCAATCCTGTCCGCGAAGCGGGCCAGGGTGTTCAATGCCAGCCCCGGTTCGATATCCGGAACGTAAAGCAGGCTGGGTACTTTCCATCCCGCCAGTGCCATCGGAACGGCCACGTATCCGCCGGTGAAGAACAGTACGTCTGGTTTAAACTCGCGCAGGATGCGCCGGGAAGCAAACACGCCGCGGCCCAACTGCCACAGGTTGCGCGGCAGGGTCCGCAGACCAATGCCGTGCACTCCGGCAGCCGGGATGGTCTTAAAGGGAATGCCATTTCTCTCGACGAGTTGGGTTTCCATTCCGCCTTCTCCGCCTATCCAGAGAACTTCGGCATTACCTTGAATGGTTTGCAGGACGGCTAGCGCGGGATACACCCCGCCGCCCGTTCCGCCGGCGCAGATCAACAGACGCACTGTACGACCTCCGTTCATCATTCTCACCAGTGCCGGTGGCACTGGCATGGGCGACCGGGGCTTTCCGCCCGGATTGACGCGAAATACTTAAGCAGGATACCAATTGCTGTCAGGGTTGATATCAGGTTCGAACCACCTGCGCTGATGAATGGCAGGGCATTGCCGGCCACCGGCATCAGACCGATGATCATGCGCCATATTGATGAATGGCTTCGATGATGATCCAGAAAGTAAGACCGGCAGCCATTACCGAACCCAGCATGTCGGGTGCCCTGGAAGCGATCACCAGGCCCCGCCAGAGCAGGATGCCATACAGGCTGATCAGTCCAAAGGCCCCGAACAAACCCAGCTCCTCCACGATCACAGCAAAGATGCTGTCGGTGGCCGCGAAGGGCAGACCGATCAATTTCGTGGTGGCATTCCCAATGCCCACCCCGAACCATTTGCCTTTGTAGACGGCCTCCAGCGACCATAAAACATGCGAACTGGATTTTAGCGGATCCTTCAGGCCTGCCAGGTATGAGGCCAGGCGGGCGCGGCCGGTGGTACTGAATTGCACCACCACCCATCCGGCGATCAAGGCCACCAGGCCGAACAGGACGATCTGACGCAACTCCCCGCCAGCCAGGAAGAAGAGCAGTCCGCCCAGCAGGAAGATGGTGATGGTCGCACTCAGGTCAGGTTCCAGGTAGATCAAGCCGGCGATCCCTCCCAGGATGACAGCCAGAGGCACCAGGCCCAATTGGACGTCATGCAGGTACTCCCGCTTGCTGTAAAGCCAGACTGACAGGTAAAGGATCGTGACCAGTTTTGCCAATTCAGAAGGTTGGATCGATCCGCCGAAGAAGGTCCGGACGGCACCATTGCGCACATCCTTGATCAGGAGGATGGCGATCAGAAAGATGATCGTCAAGCCCATGATCGGGAGAGCAAACCGGCGCCATAGGTGATAGTCCATGCGGTAGACCACAAATGCGACCAGGATCCCGCAGACCATGAAGATCAGCTGCTTGTTAAACATATAAGTCGCCGATTTATAATTCTTCAAGGAAAAAACCGGGCTGGCTGAATACAACATCAACAGGCCGAAGAGACACAAGGCAATCACTGCGGCGATCAGGATCAAATCACCCGTGGAAGTCCGCCCGTGGCGGACCGGTGTGGGTGATCGGCCTGGAAGACTGGTTTACGAAAGTTCCAATACCCATTTTCGAAAAGCCTTTCCTCGTTCTTCGAAATCATAAAATTGATCAAAACTGGTGCCGCCAGGTGAAAACAGGACGATACTTGCCCGGACCAGCCACCCTGGCGGCCGCCTGGACTGCTTCCTGAAGACCCTTGCAGCGATCCAGAGTCAGCGGGAGCGGACCCGCAGCCTGGTCCAGGGCTGATGCGATCTTTTCGGCGGCTTCGCCGAAGAGCACCACGTGCTCAACGCGTTGCCGGACCAGGGCAGCCAGTTCCTCCCAGGGCAGGTTCTTGTCGCGTCCGCCCAGGAGCAGGACGATCGGTTCGGGAAAGGAACGGATCGCTGCCATCGTCCGTTCAGGAGCGGTGGCGATGGAGTCGTTGTACCATTGGGCGCCGTTCCACTCACGAACGAACTCCAGCCGGTGGGCCACGCCACGGAACTCCTGCGCAGCGGCAATCATCGCGTCCAAAGGAAGACCGGCCGCGTAGCCGATAGCGAAGGCTGCCAGAACATTCATCACATTATGCTCGCCTCGCAACAGGATCTGGTCGCGCTCGCAGGAGTGGAATCTCTTCCCCTTGCTGGCGCAGGTATAGGGTGCCGCCTGCCAGGAAGGTGCCTTCCTGTTCTCCAGAGAGTGCATCCAACCCGAAGGAGACCAGCCGCCCCTGGACAGATCCCCGCAGGTTCCAGGAACCGGCATCCGAGCGGTTCAGGATGGCGATATCTTCCGGGTGCTGGAATTCCAGAACGCGGCGTTTGGCAGCGGTGTAAGCTTTCATTGTGCCGTGCCGGTCGAGGTGGTTGGGCGTGATATTCAGAATGGCCGCCACATTCGGTGAGATCGTCATTTGCTCCAATTGGAAACTGGAGATCTCCAGGATTGCCAGGGCATCCGGGGTCATCCCGTCCACATAATTCAGCAGGGGGTCACCAATATTGCCGCCGACAAAAGCTTTGTCGCCGAATGCATTTACAGCCATCTGACCGACCAGCGTGGTGGTGGTGGTCTTCCCGGCCGAGCCTGTTATACCCACGATCCGGCAGGGAGCGACTTCCATGAAGAGCTGCGTATCATTGGTCAGCGGAATGCCGCGCTGCATGGCTGCAACCACCAGCGGGTTCTCCAGTGGCACCCCTCCGGAGATGCACAAAATATCGGTCTTGTCGAGTAACTCTTCCGGATGGCTGCCAAGAACCCAGGTGATGGGTGTATCGGCCAAAGCAGAACGGGCGGAGGTCATTTCATCGGCGCTGCGCCGGTCATTCACGGTTACAACCGCACCGTGACGCGCCAACCAGCGCGCGGCTGCCTGTCCCTGGCGGGCGCCTCCCAGAATGACCACACGTTTACCGTTCCAGTTCATTTTGTGTTCCATCTTTGCTACACTAACATCAATCCAATACCAAGCATGGCTGCAATAAGGCCAATCAGCCAGAAGCGTTGCACGATTTGCATTTCGGACCAGCCAAGCAGTTCGAAATGCAAGTGGATGGGGGCCATCTTAAAGAAACGCCGCCCATGGGTCAATTTAAAATAAACGATCTGTATGATGTCACTCAAAGCTTCGCTGACAGGGATCACCGCGATAACCGGCAACAGGGCCCACTGTCCGGTCATCAGAGCAATGACCGCAATTGTGGCGCCCAGCGAAAGAG
>CAWHNM010000006.1:0-75810 GCA_963830665.1 uncultured Chloroflexia bacterium | reverse complement strand
ACCAACCTCTCCAAATCCTTCGGCCCGGTGGACCTTTTTTCCGGGGTCACCTTTGCCGTCCCGAAAGGCGCGCGCCTGGCGCTGGTGGGACCGAACGGCTGCGGCAAGACCACGCTCCTGCGCATCCTGGTCGGGCTGGACGAACCCTCCGGCGGGACGATCTGCGCGCGCCAAAAACATCCGCCTCGGCTACCTGCCACAGGAAGCCGAGTTCGAGATGGAAGGCACCGTCTGGGATGCCTGCATTTCTGTCTTCTACCGACCTGATCGCCCGGCAGGAGGAACTGGAAAAACTCGAAGCCGAGATGTCCGACCCGGAAAAACGCGAACAGGCCCTGGTCCGCTATGGCCCGCTGCAGCACGAGTTCGAGCGGCGCGGCGGTTACAGCTTACCACACCCGCATCAAACAGGTCCTGACCGGCCTGGGTTTTTCGTCCGAAGATTATCACCTGCCGCTGGCGCATCTCTCCGGCGGACAGCGCACGCGTGCCTTCCTGGCCCGCCTGCTGCTCTCCGATCCCGACCTGCTCCTGCTCGACGAGCCCACCAACCACCTCGACATTGCCGCGGTCGAATGGCTGGAAGGTTATCTGAGCCAGTGGGATGGCGCGGCGGTGATCGTCTCGCACGACCGTTATTTCCTCGACCGGGTCGCCAACGGCATCCTGGAGATGGCCTTCGGCGCCACCGAGCACTACCCCGGCAACTACTCGGCCTACCTGCAAACGCGTGAACTGCGCTGGGAACACCGCCGTGAGACCTTCGAGGCCGAGAAGGAGAAACTGCTCAAGGATGTCGAGTACATCAAGAAGAACATCTCCGGCCAGAATGTCAGCCAGGCCAAGGGCAAACTGCGCCGGCTGAGCCGCATCGTCCAGGCCATCGAACAGGTCGGCATGGAGGCCGTGGTCAGCCAGAAATGGGCCGAGACCGCCGAGGATGTGAACATGGCCACTTCGCCCTTCGGACCGGAGGAAGCCGAACGGCGTGTGCGGGCGCTGCGCGCTCCCAGGCGGACCCTGCCGCGCCTGCACCTGAACCTGCGCCCGGCCATGCGCTCCGGCGAACTCGTCCTGCGGACCTCGAACCTGCGCGTCGGCTACCCCGGTCGCCTGCTCTTCTCCGCACCGGATATCCTGCTGCGACGCGGCGACTGCGCCGCCCTGATCGGTCCGAACGGCGCCGGGAAGACCACCTTCCTGAAGACCGTCCTCGGCCAGTTGGAACCGCTGGAAGGCGAAGTGACGCTGGGCGCTTCCCTGAAAATCGGCTATTTCGCCCAGGCGCACGAAGGGCTTAACCCCGAAAACACGCTCATCCAGGAAATCGACTGCGGTCATGCCGAACTGGCTGCCGGGACAGATCCGCGAATATCTGGGGAAATACCTCTTCTCCGGTGATGATGCTTTCAAGAAAGTATCCGTGCTCTCCGGCGGCGAGCGCGGCCGGCTGGCGCTGGCGAAACTGGCCCTGCAGGATACCAACCTGCTCTTGCTGGACGAGCCCACCAACCACCTCGATATCCCCTCCCAGGAAGTGCTGGAGGCCGTCCTGGACGACTACGCCGGGACGATCCTGCTGGTCACGCACGACCGCTATCTGATCGACGCGCTCGGCACCCAGATCTGGGAAGTGGAACCGGACGAATCCACCCTGACCGTCTTCGAAGGAACCTACAGCCAGCGCAGGCTGGAGCGGGAACGCCTGGCTGCGCTGCGAGGCTGCGCAGGAAACGAAATCCGTCACAGCGCGGGCGGTGCGCCGGTCAGCCGACCCGGCCGCAAAGGAAGAACGCCGCCGCCTGGCGCGCCTGCAGGAACTGGAAAACAAGATCGCAGCGCTCGAGGCGGAACTGGGCCAGATCGGTTTCCGGCTGGAAAATCCCCCCAGCGACCCGGCCAAGGTGGCGCAGTTGGGCAAGGAATACCAGCGCGTCCAGCATGAGATGGATGTCTGGCTGGCAGAGTGGGAAGAATTGCAGGTATAACTGGTTTTTAGATCCCTTTTATCTCACGAAGTGGAATTGTATTTTTTTGGTTGGAGTAAGTATAGAGGTGGTTATGGACAGGCTACCTCAATTGTTTTCGCCAACTTGCCAGGTGCATCTTTACCTTCACCCGCACCCGGCGATCCGTCCCCAGAACTGTCCAGGCGTTGTGGATGGCGGAATAAACCTGCTGGTCCAGTTGCAAGTAGTCGCCCCATTTTTCCTGGATGTGTTCCAGCATTTCTTCGGGGGTTTCCCAATAATAATAGAACGGGAAACTTTGATCGCTTTCGAGAATGAACCAGCCCCGCCGGGAGGCTGCCTGGATGGCATCGTTGGCAGCCTGATCGTCCGCCAGCCCGGCCGGGAGATCGGTCAGGCGGCCCATTTCACGAGACGTCTGGCCGGTTACGAGCTCCACCCGCCAGCGATCCGCCAGAGGCCGCAGGTCGATCAGCAGCCCGTGCGGGGTCAGCGTCCGCCGGATTTCTTCGAGGGCATGGACCATGCCCGAGTGTTCAATTCATCAAAAGGACCAGGCCAGGATGGCCCGATCGAAAGTTTCATGGGGAAAAGGCAGGTTGAGCGCGCTGGCCCTCAAAAAAGAGACAGTTTCCTGAAGGGCAGCCGGGCGATCAGCATACGCCGTCTTGAGCGCATCACCATCCAGATCAATCCCATTGACCCGTCTTGCGTTATTGGCATATCTCCAGGTCAGTCGTCCATCCCCACAGCCAATTTCCAACACGCGTTGGTTGGTTAAGTTGGCAGTTTGATTTACAAGGCGGGTTTCGGTCCCCTCCGGATCTTTTTTAAGGGTCATTTCTTCTGCCTCGCCTTTTTGACTGGGAACCTTGACCGTTTCAGCCGGTTCCACGTGGACGGTCACATCTGCTGGTGAGATCTCCTGCAGGATGATGTTTTCGATCACCTCGGTGGCGGCGTGGGCTTCCTTCAAAGTAACACTTCCATCCATGGTAACGTGCATGTCGATAAAGGTGTGCGCGCCGGAAGGCCGGATCCGGATGGCGTGCGCATCCACCACGCCGGGCACGCTGGCTGCCACCTTTTCGATCTGATCCGCCAGGCCCTTGGGGGCAGTATCCAGCAGAGCTGAGATGGTCCGGTAGCCCAATTCTGCGCTGACATAGATGACGATGACGGCCACCACCAGGGCGGCGACCGAGTCGGCTTTGTGCATCCAGTCCAGGCCCGGGACAAAACGGGCAATTGTAAGCCCGATCAGACCCAGGATGACCACGGAAGAAGACCAGATATCAGTGCTGAAGTGCAGGGCGTCGGCTTCGAGAGCCTGGCTTTTATATTTCCTGGCGGCTCTGTACAGGATGCGCGAGCGGGTGTAATCGATCACAATGGATAGCCCCATGACAATGAATGACCAGATGGAAGCTTCCACTTTTACACTGACAAAGAATAAACGCTGGATGGCCTCGTAAATGATCCAGCCGGAGGTCGCCAACAGGAGCACCGTCTCGAATAGGGCGGAGAGGTTTTCGATCTTGCCGTGGCCGAAAGGATGTTCCTTGTCGGCGGGTTTGTCGGAGACGCGCACGGCGAAGTAGGTCATGGCAGCGGCCACCAGGTCCAGACCCGAATGGGCGGCCTCGGCCAGGATGCCCAGCGAGTTGGTCAAAAGACCAACGATGAGCTTGAAGGTCGTCAATCCGATCGCAGCGATGACGGAACTGAATGCTGCAGAACGTTTATCTTTTCTGGCTTCCTGGTTGGTCATGGCTCTCCTGATATGGGATAACAGGCCGATTATACTGGTGAAATCCCCAGCCCGAATCAAGAGGACGAATGTCATTATTTTGCCGCTGAAAAATCATCATCCGGCAATAACTCCGCCTTATCACATGAATCTCATTTTTTAAGATTCGAAACCGGAGTATGATATGTTCAATCAAAGACATGTTTACTAATTCGATCTTTCTACGATCCATCAAAACGCATAACCGCTTAAAACGGTTGCGTACTCAACTCCCTTCGCTGGGAGTTATTTTAATCTGAGGTTTCGATGAACGGTATCAGTCCCCACAAGGTTGCAATTCTTTACAACAAGGATGTTCAAGTAACCAGAGGTGATCCGCAGGATTTACTGGCAATCCAGTGCACTATTACCGCCGCACAGAACTTATCCAAAGCTTTATCCAGCCTGGGCTACCAGGTTGCTAAAATCCCGGTCAGGGGGTCATCTCGAAGAACTCGAAGACAGGCTTCGTTCTTTTTCTCCGAACGAAACATTCATATTCAATAATTGTGACGGCTTCAACGGCAACAACCTGGGAGCCGTGCAGGTGATCCGCCTGATCGAGCGGATGGGATTCAAGCACACCGGCGCCAGCGCCGATTCCATCGAACTATGCATCAATAAGCCGGACTGCAAGGAAACCCTGCAGCACTTCGGTATTCCCACGCCTCATTATCAGGTCTTCGAGAAAGCGGAAGGGGAATTCCGGCTGGAGTTCCCGGTCATCGTAAAACCTTCGGTCGAAGACGCCAGCATGGGCATTGACCTGTGTTCGGTCGTCGGCAACCGGGAGGATTTGTTCAAGAGAATTGCCTATATTATTGAAGAATACGAACAGCCGGCCATGGTCGAGCAATTCATCGGCGGGCGCGAACTGGCAGTTGCCATGTGGGGCAATAAGACCATAGAAATCCTGCCCATCGCCGAGGACGATTTCTCGGCCATCCCCAATCCGCTTGAGCACCTGCTGACCTATGAATCCAAATGGAAACCGGAATCGCCGTATTTCCAGAACATCCCCGCACGCATCCCGGCTGCCCTGACCGGCAAGGAAGAGCAGGTGGTGCGCAAGGTTGCCCAGGATTCCTTCCGCGCCGTCGGTCTGCGTGACCTGGGCCGGGTGGACATACGCTTCGACAACGGCATCCCCTATGTCATCGACATCAACGAACTGCCCGACCTCTCAGCCCGGACGCCGGGTTCTGGAACTCGGTACATGCCACCGGGCTGACGTATCCGCAAATGGTCGAGCGCATTCTGATACACGCCCTTAAACGAGAAGGATGGATTAAATAAATGATCATCACAGCAATCGGGGAAGACGGCCCGCAGATCCACACCGTCAACGCCAATACCAGTGTCTTCAGCCAGGAAGAAGTGGAATGTGTGGACGAACTCTGGGAGGAGTACCAGGCGCTGGGCCCGGAAAACAGCGGCTATTATTTTATCGTCGAGAAGGAAGACGGGCAGGTGCTGGGCTACGCCTGCTACGGTCCGCGCGCCCTGACCGACCGGACCTATGACCTGTACTGGATCGCCGTCAGCCCGAATGCCCGGCGCGGCGGTGTGGGACGCGGCCTGCTGGCTGCCACGGAAGAAGCCGTCCGCAAGCTGGGCGGGCGGCTGTTGATCGTGGAAACCTCCGGGCTGCCAAAATACGAGCCGACACGGGCCTTTTATCACGCCACCGGGTACACGCTCGAAGCCACCTTGAAGGATTTCTATAAAGACGGCGACGACCTGGTAATTTTCACCAAGCGATTGTAAGACCTGAAACGTTCAATGAAAAACAGCCTCCCCTATTTCGAGGGGAGGCTGGGTCATTTTCAAACGTTGTTTATCTTCCGAGGAAAAGGAACAGCGCTGCGCCGAGGGCAAAGATGCCCGTCAGGATGCCCCAGAGGGAACCTCCCAGGCTGACGCCGAAAGCAGAGAGTCCTGCAAACAGGAAGAACAGGATCATGAACCATACTGAAATTGTCTTTGGCATTTTCATTTTATATATCTCCTTTGGCGAATTAGGTTGGCCGGCAGGAAGTGATCGGGTTCCTGTTTTAGCCTTTGATGAATTAAACACTTCGTTCCTTGGAGAGTTTCGGGGAAATTCCCGGCGGCTGCCAGGAAAAAATCGGGGATGGATTCTGAAGACTTTACCTGGCCGCGCTGGTGATGTAGAAATAATCCCGCATAAAATCCCACAGATAGCGTTCAATATTTGCAACCATCATCCTGGGAAGCAGCGGCTCGGGGACAAGCGCTGATCCGGAAGGCTGAAACTTAACAAAGAGCGCCCAGTAATTATTGATATCCAACTGGATGGCATTCCAGGCACCGGCGGCCTGCATGGACTTTGCCAGCATTTCCATGGAGAGACTGGGACCGCAGAAATAGTACAACGTTTTTTCATCCGCGCTCAAGCCTACGCCGGTCCGGACGGTCGGTGAAACATCTATGACCGTATAACCCCAATCCTGGGGAGAATTGTTGTGGATGCGCGGGTTGACCTGGCCGGCCTGAACGACCAAAGGACCATTCTGCCGAAAGGCTGCCATGTCGGGAGTGATGGCAGCCCCCGGCTTCCATTCCCCCAGGCTGACCCTGCCGTTCTTATAGATCACCAACGTCCCAAATCCATCCTTGGGCGGCAGGGCCAGGATGCCATCGGCCATGGCGCCGGATTGCCCGTGCCTGGCTTGGAAGCCGCCATTGAAGGCCGCCAGAAGCACGTTGGCAACCCGGTCGGCCTGCGGGATGGCGCCAGAGCGCGGCTGGGTATTCTCCCCGGCCGGTTCGGATGCTGCCGAGAACAAAGTGCAGGCGGGTGCGGGTCAGGTCGATCGCCACGATCGCGACCAGGGTATAGGGTCTTTCAGGGTCGGGCTGAATGAAAGTCCGGTAAGCCACGCTATGGCCGGCCGCATCCTGAATATAGGCCGACCATACTCCCTCATCTTCGTCGGCGGTGCTCAGCGGGGTAAGCGCAATTGGCTGCCACATGGATGGTGTGGGTGTGAAAGCGGGCTGGGGAGGTTTTAGATCAGACAGTGGCTCGGTTGGAAGAAGAACGAGCGGGGTTGAGGTTTCGGGAGTGGGGAAGCCTGAGCGCGTGAAGACCGCAGTGGTAGTGGGTGCCGGGATCGTGGTCCAGGGGGCGGCAGGTTTTTCCAGACCCAGACCATATTTGATGTGTTGGAGACCATCCTGCACTTGATTGAACTTCATTTCCAGCCCGGCGACGGCCTGATCCCCGATCAGGCTGCGCAGGATGTCCGCTCCCCTGGCTCCGAAGGCAGGCCAGGTATGCACTGCCAGAAAACCCAGAAGGAGCACGGTGATGCAAATCCCCCCGGCAAGGCTCGTCCAGCGGAGAACCTTTCGCAAACGGGAGCCTTCCTTTTTCATATTGGGCCTGTCCTGGGATTTATGTGCTCAGGGATATTTGTTCGATTTTGAGGTTCTCGAGGTCGCTGCGACCCAATCCCATGCTGGCGCCGGCGACAATATAAGGCAGGTCGGCTGGTTTCAGGTCGAACAAGGAGGCGGCATAACTATCCGCTGCCACGATATCCGTGCTGGCAATGACAGTGTCAAGTTGTTTGACATAGGACAGGGAGCCGCCGGTCGGGCCGTAGGAGGTCAGGATGCGAACTGCATCGATGACGGTCAATTGGGGGCGGACCAGACTGTTCAAGTCGGCGATGCACTGCCCCAGGTCGGTGTGGAGCGCTCCACGATCCAGGACCACCCCCATCAGGTTCTTCATCCCCAGGGTGAGCCTGGCTGTGCTGGAGTGCTGTTTGGCAATGGGCACATTGATCAAGACATCCGCCTTCAGGATGTCCGAATAAACGGCAGCTTTTTTAAGGGTTACGGCATTCGGGAGGGTGGTTTCAATAAAATTGTAGGCGAGCATGTACGCCATCTCGCCCCCGGCCGCCTCGACCTGTTCCTTAATGCCGCTCATTTCATACGCCTGCTGCTGGGTGCCATTAAAAGGAAAATCCATTACTTTTACGCTGGCGGCACCGGCTTCGAAGCACATTTTCACCAACGTTGCCACCACCCAGGGATTCGTTGTGGCGGCATACTCATAGGTGCGATAGGCCACGCAGATGTTGGGTTTGACGACCACATTTGCCCCGGAGGGTACAAATTTCTGCATGCCGCCAAGGGCAGCCATGGCCCGGCGCACCAGTTGCTCCGGTTCACCTGACGCGCGTCACGACCAGATCCGGTGGGATGACGGGCGTGCTGGTGGAGGTGGGAAGCGGCTGCGTGGCGGCCGGTGGCGCATCCGTGGCATCTGGTAGGGTTTCCGTGGGGGCGGTGGAAGGGGAGAGAGAAGGGGACGGAGATGGGGAGGGGATGGAGGCCGGTTCGGGAAGCTGCGCGCCGCAGGCCTCCAGGATGGCAGCCACAGACAGGGCTCCCACACCTGCGGCAGTAGATTTTAGAAAATCACGGCGTGAAAGTCTGGACATCCTTGGCTTATTCCTTGTTGGGTGATTAATGGAGGCTTTGATTGGCCATAAAAACGTGAATGGCCTCGCGAAACGGCAGGGCAGGCAAGACTGCTTGTTTATTATAGCTATTATCGCACAATTCTGGCGATTTGCGCCGTTTTCCTGGCGACGTGGGACTGCCTGCCCAATGCAGAACCTTACCCCCTGACAGCCTGAAAAATTTACCGTACCATATTTTTAGGAGGCCCGGGACTGGTTTCCTGCCTCCAGTATCGAGAAAATTTCGTCCAGATGGTTCGTCAATGTCGAGATATGCCCCTCGGCGGGGAAAAATGTGGCCTGGCAGTCCGGGATGGCGGCGGCGACTTTGCGGGCCACCGCCACCGGCACGTTGAGGTCGGCTTCGCCATGCAGCAGGTGGACTGGAAAGTGAATCTCTTCGAGGCGAAAATCCCACGGGCGCGCGTACAGGTGCGTCTCCCAGGCCATCCCGCGCACTCCCTGGCGCGTCGCCTCCACTGTGCTGGCCAGGAAGGCTTCCAGCCGACCGGGCTTTTCGAAATAGGCCCGCTCCCCGGGCGGCATGCTGCGCATTATTTGCTGGCGAATTTTGGCTATATCGCCCAGGTTCCCGGGTTTCGTGAGATTTAAGAGCAGAACCGCCAGACGGAATGACCGCCCGGACAGACCCCACAACCAGCGGGCCATGAAAGGTAAACCGGCCCGGGCCTCGGGCGAGTCCATCCGGCCCGCGCCGCTGACGATCACGGCTGCTGAAAGCCGGTCAGGGATCAGGCGGGCGCAGGCAGAGACAAATCCGCCGCCGCCCGAAATGCCCAGGAGGCCGAATTTTCCCAGCCCCAGCCCGTCAGCCAGGGCGAGGATATCTGCCGGCCAGTGGCTGAAACCGCGCCCGGGCTGGAAGTCTGAGCCTCCCATACCAGGCCGGTCACAGGCGATCATGCGAAGGCTGGCCTTTATCAGGTCATTGCCATCCAGCATAACCGGCTCGAGGCGCGAGCCGGGCAGGCCGTGAAAGTAGAAAACCGGTTTACCAGCGGGCGCTCCATATTCTGCATACATCAGGGTGCGGCCGTCCGGTAGACGAAAGGACTGGGATAAGGGTGGGGTCATATCCTGGCTGCTCATACCAGTTGCTACCTGGCGATCTCCCAGATATGACCGCCGGGATCGACAAAGCTGGCGGTTCGTACCCCCCAGGGTCGATCCATCGGGCCGTTCAGCAGTTCCACCCCGCGTGCGGTCAGCTGTGAACACATTGCGTCCACGTCATCCACATGGATCGTGAACACCAGGCGGGATCCGGCCTCACAACTCGCCACAGCTGCAGGCTCGATCAGCACTCCTGCGGCCGTCGTCTTCAGCAGGTTGATGAGTGTGTCCCCGATCTTGAATACGCATGAGTTGTTATCCTCAAATACCACCGGCAGGCCGAAGACTTCCCGATAGAACTGTCTGGCAACCTTCAAATCCTCGACGAACAGCGTGATGGCAAAGATCTCTTTTGCCCATGAACTCTCCTGTGCACTTTTTTCTGTGGTTTGATCCATGAAATATCTCCTGTTGCTTGCGCTATTTTATTAATCCGTTACAGCTTGCCTTGTTGAATCCGTCCTATCTCTTCCAACACGTCTTCTGGATGAACCTGCTTCTCGAGATCGAGCAATTCTTCATCGGTATCGTTTTCTATGCCCAGCTTGTCCTGGATGGCATCCAGCATTCTTAAGGTGCGCGTCAATTCATATTCGGTGAGAAGACCAATTTGCAGATCCAGGTCAGCGCGGCGGTCCGCCTCCTCGCTTAAACGGTTTTGACTGATCAGCACGAAGGTTGCCAGAAAAATGGCTTCCAGGGAAACGATCATGGTCAAAAGACCATAAGGGAAAGGATCGAATGGTTTATTGCCAAAAACGCCGAGATTAGCAACGATCCATAACCCAAACCAGATGACATGAAAGAAAACAAACGACATACGCCCCGAAAACGCCGTGATATTATCGGCGAGACGTTCCTGGGTTGTGCGGCGAGCGGCGGCGGATTGACGCAAGCTGGCAATCGTACGGATATTCTGCTCGATGATCTTTGCGAGGTGCTTTTCATAGCCAGATAAGTTTTTTACTTCATCAGATGAGGATTGGTTGGTCATGACAATATTTCCTTCGGAATGAGTTTAGTGATCTGCCGTGAACCTCCGGCAAAAGGATCCGGGATACCAAGACTTGTCCATTTCTGCCTCTCCCGCCTGTGGGCGAGCGGTAGAGCCGCTGCCTTCCCTTGCGGTTTTCCAAGGGTCTGCTTGAGGCGTTACTCAGGCGCTTTCTGCGGAATTGGAGATCGCCTTGATCCACACTTCATTGAACCTGTCTCCATCGATTTTGGTTACAACCCTGGTTGCTTTTCCTTTGGCGTCGATTTCCTCATAAAGCCATCCGTCCCTTATTTCCAGTTTTAAAGGAATTTCGCTGATTTCCACACCTTCATTCAAACCTAAAGCGATTGCACAGGCCAATGGATCATGTAAAAAATTGATAATATCTTTGGGTAATTTTTCACAGGTTTCTCCAAATTTTCTTTCCATCTCTTCGTCTGCTGCGAATGCTTCAGCCTGCCTGGCAATTAATTTTCCCAATTCACCCGATTTCTGTAAATCATCCAAATACGCTCTTCGCAAGGCTGTCTCTACTGTTACCGTAAGTGGAATGAGGGTTGGGCTGGAGTTTTCAAGAACATGCCTGGCTGACCCAACATCCACCTGGATGTTCCAATCCATGGCATTTCCCCATTGTGGAAAACCGGATCGAATGGGAAAAATAAACCCGCCCATCAGGAATAGATCAGCCTCTTTCAGGATCCCGGGGTATTTGAGATCAAGCAGGTATAGGTTTGTAAAGGGACCGATTGCAACGATCGTTGCCCCCTGTTCAATGCTGTGCTTCAAAAGAAGAATAGCATCCTGTGTTGAATTTGGCGATGGCGGAACCGGTTCCGGCCAATATCTTTCCTCGGAAGGATAGCCCAGTTCAGGGTAACGGTAAAATCCCTGGGATACATCTGCTCCGGCTGCGACCGGAATTTTCCCTTTTCCTGCGAGTCCCAAAACATACTTGACATACCCTGCTCGCCTCCCGCCTGTCTCAGCAACGGTTGTAATACCAACCAGCTGCGTATCCTCAGACCAGCGCAGCAGCATGGCAAGCGCACAGAGATCATCGATATCGCCGCCCAGATCCGTATCAAGATGTATCTTCAAAGCTTTCACCTGCAGGTGATCTCTTTCTTCTACGGTTTTTTCTTACTTGCAGCTTGCCCCTTTTTGCTTTTCGCAGGTTTCTTCGCGGCGCTCTCACCGGCTGGTTTTTTGGTAACACGCGGCTTTGTTACCCGTTTCCTCTTTGCTTTTACCGGCTCAATTTTTACTTCTTCCTTCACTACAAACAGCTCATCAAACTTGGCCTGGATCAGACGGCACCCCTGCGCCGTTCATGCGCTTCGTAAACGGTTTTCCATTGCTCTCCACTGACGAAGCGCCAGTCCAGGAAGACATGGCACTGGTATGCGCCCAACAGGACAAACAAACCCTTTTCGACCAGCTCCCGGCAGGAGCGGATATATTCCAGGTGGGTCACATAATCACGGAAAATCACATAGTCAGATCTCCGGCGGGCAGATCCAGCCCTTCACCGAGCGTTTTCTGGACCAGGTTGCCGCTGGCTTTATCCATATACGCGGCAGGAGGTCTTGATCCAGCCGCGTGTTTCGGCGTATTTGTTGTGATACACCACCAGGCCGCGCTCGTCTCCCGTGAACGGTTGGAGTAGGCGAACACATCCTCGTTGACATATCCTTCCGGGGTGAAGAAGTCGTAGAGCAGGAAATTGTCCACTTCGGCAAAGAGGTAGCGGCGGTGGGTGAGCGGGAAGATGCGCCATTCGTGGCCGCGCACCAGGCCCTCGTCGATGGATTCGTTCCACTTGGCATAGCGGTATTCCATGCCGTATTTCTCGCGATAGCCTTCGATCTGTCCGTGACCGAACATCGGCAGGCCGGGCAGGGTCACCATCATCGTGCAGACGCCGAAATATTTGTCGGTGGTGCCAAACTGCTCGGCGGCGGTCTTCTCGTCCGGATTGTTCATGAAGTTGACGTAGCGCTTGAGCACCTGCGGGTCGAATTCGAGCGTGTTCTTCATCACCTGGCGATACTTGGCGTTATCCTCATCCCGCAGCATGTGCATGAAGGCCGAGTTGTAGACCCGGTGCATGCCCAGCGTGCGGACGAAGTAGCCTTCCATCATCCAGAAGGCCTCGGCCAGCAGCAGCGTATCCGGGACCTCGGCTGCCACCCGGTCCACCACTTCGCGCCAGAACTCGTTCGGGATGGCGGCGTCGAACTGGGCGCGGGTCATGCCGTACTCGGAGCGGGATGGGATGGCGCCGCCGGATCCCGGTTCGGGGAACCACAGGCGCTGGATGTGCTTCTTGGCGAGTGTCATGGCTGCGTCGAAGCGGATGATCGGGAAGTTGCGCGCCACGTGCAGGATGGTCTGGATGACGGCCTCGCGCACTTCCGCCTTGGAGAAATCCAGTTGGGCGGTATCGTTCCAGGGCATGGAGGTGCCATCATTGCCGTGGTAGATGTAGCGGGCGCTGCCGGTCCAGCGGTCGAGCCGCTTGAAGACCACGGCTGCATCGGTTTTGTCGTAGTAATGATCTTCCAGGAAGATGCCCACGCGGTTGTCGTTCGACAGATCGGCGCCATTGAAGGTGTAATTGGGATAGGGCGCGTAGGGCAGGGAAAGGAACCAATCCGGATGTTCCACCACCCAGCGCGAGTCGATGCCCATATGGTTGGGAACCATATCCGCGGATAAGCGGATGCCGTGCTGCCAGGCGCGCCAGCGCAGGTTCTGCAGCGCATCCCAGCCGCCCAGGTCACCGGCGATCTGGTAATCCATCAGCGAATAAGCCGAAGCGACCGCATCCGGGTTGCCCATCATCTGTTTCATTTTTTGCGAAGCCAGGCTGCGTTCCCACAGGCCGATCAACCACAGGCCGGTAATGCCGCGTTGCTTCAGAATTTCCAGTTCTTCATCAGGGATCTGGTCGAGGTGGGTGATGGCGCGCTGGTACTTTTTGGACAACTGGTCGAGCCAGACGTAGGAGTTTTTTGCGATCAGGACGAGACGCGGCATCCAGTCCTTATCCTGGCTGAAGCGTTCGTATTCGGTATAATCGTAGCCGCTAAAGGTCAGACACGGGCGCCTCCCCGCCGAAACCGCCCGGGCCCGTGCGCCGGATGACCTCTTCCTTGACAAAGTCGATGCTGCGCAGGATCCGGATGACAAAGCTTTCGCCCAGGACCGCTCCCCAGCGTTCGAGCAGGTATTCCAACTGGGCCTGGAGCGAGTGCGGCGCACGCCGGGCCGGTGCGAGCAGCGCATCGAAGAGAGTCTCGCCGCCGGATTTGAAACCCGGTTCTGTCACAAAAAAGGTTCTGCAGGCCGGTTATGACCGTTTCGTAGGCGGTCGTCCGGCGCAGTTCTTCATCATCGAACAGCTCGCGATAGGGAGCCAGGGCAGGATTGGCGTTGGCCAGGTATAGCAGCAGCATCTCCTCCAGCGTAGACTGGCGGTTCGGCCGGCCGGCGGTTTCCATGTCCAGGTAATGCAGGGCATCGATCTCGCCGCGATGGACAGCCAATGGCGGAAACTCTTCCGTGAACTTCAGCAGGGTGGCATCGGCATCTTTCCGGACATGTTCAAAAGCCCGCCGCATTGCGCCGGGATTTTGCCGTTCATACTGGCGGACGAGGATGTGCAGGATCTCATCGATCAGTCCCATGGCGTTGATATCGCTGGCCGGGACCGTTTCGCCGCGCACCCTGGTCATGCTCTCGGCAAAATGTCGGGAGGCGGCAAAATCCGCCAGGACCACGTTACCGTTCAGGGCGAAAAGAGCCTCATCAAACTGGTATTTCTTGCGGGCTTTGCGTGAAATGTGGAATTCGAATTCGGGCATTCAAACCTCGCCGGCTTTATCAGGGATGGATGACGATGCTTAATCATACCCGATAAGCCGGATAATGAGAAACATGTGCCGGGTGGCAGGCGACGCTTCCCGCTACAGGGTCAGTTTCGAGCAACCGGCTGCCCGCCGGACGGAAAGGCAAACCCGGCTTGAATAAGCAGTTGGGGTGCAAAGGAACGCCAAAAAGAATTTCCTTTTTAGGATAAGAGTACTATTTGACACCTTGACGTATCCGAATTTCTGCTTTATCATAGCAAGTTGTAAGATGCCAGTAAGTTCACGTTGGAAAGAGAAAAACGATGACCCGAGGTTTCTTTTCTCGGGTCATTTCATTTGATCGTCCGATGGAACGACTCTGACACATCATTTTTTCTTTTGCCATAAGGAGGCAAATAATATGTCTGAACGTATCGTCGGCACGGTCAAGTGGTTCAACGGCAGCAAGGGCTACGGCTTCATTGCTCGTGAGAACGGCCCGGATGTCTTTGTCCACTACTCCGCCATCCAGAGCGAAGGTTTCCGCAACCTGGATGAAGGCCAGAAGGTCGAATTCGAAGTCGAGCAGGGCAACAAAGGCCCTCAGGCTACCAACGTCACCATTCTGTAATACCTGACCAAACCAAAACAAAATTCCCGCCGGAAATGGCGGGAATTTTGCTTTAATTTCGTTGAATGTAAACAAAGAGTTCCTGACCACGAAGTCACAAAGGCACAGGATTTAAGTGTCAGGACCTTTGTGACTTTGTGCCCGGGTGGTTTTAATGCAGCAGACTTATAATTGTTATGCAATTGTTTTTCTGTAGACCCGGTGGTTCTTGTATTCCACCCCGTTCAAGTTCTTCAAGTCGGCGCGCATCTGTTTGGTGGTCTCAGCCACCTGGGTCATCTCGACAAATTTGAAATCATAATTATCCAGGACGGTCTTGCCCAGTTCGTAGTAGAGCAGGGCATTTCCGCCGGTACCCTGGAACTCGGGCAGAACGCCCATACCGTTGCCCGGAAACGGTCTTGGTGCGCTTCATTTCGAGCAGGAGGTCCACGATGCCGAAGGGGAACAGGCGGCCCTTGGCGCGCTGCAGGGCAGCCGAGGCATCCGGGAAGGCGAACAGGAAACCGACGATGTCGTCGCCGTGCATGATCAGTTTGATCAGGCGATGGTCTGCCACCATGAAAACGTTCTGGACCGCGTAATCGACATCCCCCTGGGTGAAGGGATAGTATTCCCAGTTTTTGATGAAGGTTTTGTTATAGGTCCGGCCGATGCGCTGAGCCCATCCGACCAGTTCCTTCTTGCTCTTGAAGTTCTTGACCCACAGGTTGCCGCGCTGCATGGCCCATTGGGCGATCCGTTCGACCCGTTCCGGGATCCTGAAGGCCTCCGCCGGCAGGTAACAGGAGACGAAGTCCACTTCCTTCTCGAAGCCAAGCGCCTCGACCAGCTTGGGGTAATAATCGTAGTTGTAGTTCATCATGGTCATCATCTGGCGTTGATCAAAACCTTCGACCAGAATACCATAACCATCGAAGGGGGAGAGACCTTTTGGCCCGATCATGGTATCCAGCCCGCGCTGGCGGGCCCAGTCGAAGGCGGCATCGAAGAGCGCTTTTGCAACTTCCAGATCGTCGATCGTATCGAAGAAATAGAACTGGGCTTTCCTGGTCTTGTGGTATTCGTTGAAGAGCTTGTTCTCTCCGGCGCAGATGCGTCCCACCACTTTGCCATCCCGGACTGCCATGAAGAAATCCGCCTCCGAATGTTCGAAGAAGGGATGTTTCTTGCGGTTGAGCGGGAGGTAGGCATCCACGAAAAGCGGCGGCACCCACTGCGGGCAGTCCTTGTAAAGATCATAATAGAACTGGACGAAGCGTTTGACCTGCGATTTATTGTCCGTATCCACTTTTTCGATGGTGAGCATAAGGATCTCCTCGGATTGGATAATTGCGAATATACAGTATATAACACAAAATTTTTTTACAGGTGCGATAATCATTGCAGTTGGCTGAAATTATGCGATAATACCAGCATTCCATCAGAATGAGATTTCATCTCGATCCAGTTCAGGTCAGAAAAGGAGCACCCATGTCTGAATTCCGTTCGGAAGAGTTCCATGTAAACGGTGAAGAACTGATCGCCAAGATCAAGGAATTGATCCATGAGGGCAACATCCGCCGCATCATCATCAAGGACCGGGATGGCAAGGTCATGCTGGAGTTCCCGCTGACTTTCGGCGTGGTGGGGGCGGTCCTGGCGCCCACCCTGGCAGCTGTCGGGGCGGTGGCTGCCTTGATCGGTGAAGCAACCATTGTTGTGGAAAAAACGGACAAATAAAGCCAAACCCGCCGGTGAAACGAACTACAGCCTCTCTGATCATCCTGCTCTTCATTGCTGCCGGACTGGCACTCCAGTTAACGTGGTATGGTTTGCTGTGGTCGCGCAGGTTGACCCATCCGGCGGAGTCCCGCCCAACTGATTTCAGTATTTTCTATACCGCCGGGCGGATTGCAGGTTCCGGGCATTACAATTTAATCTACGATCTCCAAACGCAACTCCAAACCCGCGAAAGTCTGCTGGATGAGCCGCTCCAATTAACCGAGATCCTGCCTTTTAATCACCCACCGCTGCTGGTCCCGATCCTGCAATTGATCTCGACTCAAGATTACATGGCATCTTACTGGCGCTGGGTCCTGGTCATGTTGTGTTTCATCGCCGCAACGATCGCGATTATTAACCAGCTTCTGAGGGGGTTGGAATGGGATACCGGTTCCCGCTGGATATTTATCATTTCAACCGTGTTGTTTTATCCAATTTTCGCTGGCCTGCTTAAGGGACAGGATACGGCCTTTTTGCTTTTTGGTGCAGCGCTATGGTTCTATGGCGTGATCATGAAAAAAGACCTTCCGGCCGGAATTGGCCTGGCTCTCACCCTGATCCGCCCGCAGATCGCTATAACGCTGGCTGTGCCCTTTTTCTTCAACCGGCGAAGGATCTGGTGGTGGTTCTGTGCCGGAGCGGCGGTCCTGGGGTTGTATAGTTTTTTACTGGTCGGGCCGGATGGGGTGCGGGATTTTATTACCTTGCTCAGGATCAGCGCCAGCGGTGAAGGGTTCGAAATGAGCCAGAACGCCATGTTCAATTTCACAGGAGTGGCTCTGCGACTGTTCCCGCAAGCCTCCCTGGAAGTGATCCATTGGCTGGCATGGGGATTATTCCTGGCAGTTTTGATCGGATTGTCCATATGGTGGAAAATTTCTCCGGAACTGGATTACCGCCAGATTGTCCTGATTTCAACCTTGAGCGTGTTTGCTGCTCCACACCTGCACTACCACGATCTGGCCTTGTTACTCATCCCGGTGCTTGGCCTGGCGCTGGCAGCGGCGCCGGCAAGGGGGCAGCGTGTGGGTTGGAAAGCCGCGCTTTCGCCAATGGTCGTATCGATCCTTTTATTGGCTGCGGATTTGTGGGACCCGCTCCGCTACAGCATGCCGTATATGATCATGGCTGCATTACCCGCTTTGACCTGGTTCCATGAAACCCATTAGCTTTCGGCGTGTCTTTGTTGTGGTCGGATTGATGGCGCTGGTCATCGTTTATGGCATGTTGTGGCTGCGGATGATCTCTAGTCCGGCCGATCGCACCGGCGCAGATTATATCGTTTTTTACACTGCCGGAAGAATTGCGCAGGAAGAAGGCCCGGCGCGTGTCTATGAACCAGCCCTCCAGCAAGCGGTGGAACAGGCGGAAGTGGGGTTTGCACTTGCGCCCGGGCAGGTGCTGTTATACAACCACGTTCCATATCTTATTCCGATCGCAACGTTATTGACAAGCGGGAATTACATCGCTTCCTTCTACCGGTGGGCGGCGCTCCTGCTCCTGCTGTACACGGCCAGCATCCTGCTCCTGGTGAATTTGCTGCGACGGGCCGGATGGAGCCAGGCGGAAGTCTGGCTGGCGGCAGCCGGGATGCTGACTTTCTTTCCGCTTTTTGTGAGCGTACTGAACGGTCAGGATACCGCTTTTACATTATTGGGGCTTTGCCTTTATTTGTTCGGCATGCTGACCGGCAGGGATTGGCTGGCGGGTTTCGGACTGGCCCTGACGAGCGTGCGACCGCATGTCACTGTGCTTTTGGCGGCGCCGTTCGTATTCAGGAGACAGAAGGTGTTTGGCTGGTTCTGCCTGGGAGGCGTGGTGTTGGGCCTGCTCAGCCTGGCGATATTGGGTGTGGATGGAATACGCGGCTTCCTGAACCTGCTGCTGGTCAGCGCGGGTGGGGAATGGTATGGGCTGAAGGAGCCGCTGATGGTCAACCTGGTCGGTTTGTTGGCGCGGATTACGCCGGGCCTGGGAATGCAGGTGATCCACTGGATCGGATGGGCTGCGTATGGGGCTGCCTTGATCGGATTGTGTGTACTATGGGCGCGCAGCCAGAAAATTGGTGAAAAACAGATCGGGCTGGCGGTTACGCTGGCCGTTTTCGCCGTCCCACACTTGCACTACCACGACTTGACTTTTCTGATCGTGGCTCTGGCGGCGGCGCTATTGATCCTGGTGAGGCAAGGATCCATAAGCGCCCACAACGCAGCCATTGCGCCGCTGGCGCTCTCGCTGGCTTTTCTGTCCAGTAATTTTGCTCCGGTTCTAAAGTATAACTTTCCTTATGTGGCCATGCTTCTACTGGTCCTGGTTTTGTGGCGGACTGTCCCCTTTTTGCGCGGCGAGGGACGTGCGACCAAGGCAGCCTGATGGAAACGCAAAATACAAAACGACCCACCGGGATTTCTTTTCGAACCATATTCGCGATTGCCGGGATCATCTCCCTACTACTGGTCTATCCCATATTATGGTTGCGCGTGATCCGCGACCCGGCGCAACGCACGGCCGCGGACTTCCTGCCCTTCTATGCGGCCGGGCGGATCGCCAACACCGCAGGCTTTGCCTCCGTATATGACTGGGAAGCGCAACGACAGGCGGAAAATGACATCCTCAACGAGACCATCCGGCAGATGCTTGTTTCCAAGGGCCAACCGGTAACCCCCGAGGATTTTGGCCCGCCCATTCAAACCACCGAGGTCAACCCCTTTCCCCATCCGCCTTTCATTGTCCCGGTTCTGATGCTGCTGGCGCGGCTGGATTATTTGCCGGCTTTTGGCATCTGGTCGGCTTTGATGTGCGTTATCTTCCTGCTTAGTGCGGCTTTGCTCGTCAAGTTGGTGCCGCAGGCGCGCGGGCGGGACAGGTGGGTCCTGTTCCTGGGAACGGCCTTGTTCTTCCCGGCCTTCTTTAGCATCATCAATGGGCAGGATACGGCCATTTTGCTGCTGGGTGCGTCTGTGTGGGTATATGCTCTGCTGCAGGAGCGTGCAGCGCTTTCCGGGCTTGGCCTGGCGTTGACCTTGATCCGCCCGCACATGGCCGTGATGATGGCCCTGCCTTTCCTGTTCAAGCGGAGAAGGGTCTGGTGGTGGTTTTGTGCGGGCGCGGGTCTGCTCGTGCTCATCAGCGTGCTGCTGCTGGGAAGAACAGGGATAGAAAATTTCCTGCGCATCCTGGCGACCAGCGCGAATGGGGAGGGTAACAAGTTTTTCAACGAAGAACTGATGGTAAACCTGATCGGTTTTCTCCGGCGTACTTTCCCCGCCATGCAAGCTGCCATTGTCCGCCTGATCGGATGGATCGGATTTGCGCTGGCGACAGTTTATCTGTGTGTCGCATGGGTAATGAATGCCGAAATTAAAGAACGGCAGATCGGTTTGGCAGTCATCATCACGATCATTGGGGTGCCTCATATCCATTACCATGACCTGGCGCTTTTACTCATTCCCATTTTTTGTATCGTGCGAATCATGTTGGATAAAGGCCTGCTTAAAACCAGTCAGGCGGTGCTCCTGCCTCTGGGTGTTTCGCTGCTTTTATTCACCAGCTTCCTGCTGGTTCCGGCCTTGAAGTATATCGTCCTTTATCTCTTGATCATCCTGATCCTGGCAGCGTTATGGCGTCCTGAGAAAATAGTTTTTTGGCAAAGCGTGGAGGTTAAAAGGTGATATTGTGAAATCCCAGGAAAGAAGATCATCACACGCGCTAAGAATCCGGCTGATGAGGATGGCTGGACTGGCTGCGGCCGGGCTGGAGATGCCAACTTTTAGATGCCCGGCGGCGGGCATTTCCATGAGCATAACTGGTTTTCCGAAAGCCTGCGTGACATAAAAGTGGAAACTTCCATGCGATCAGAGAAAGGCATGCCTCTACAATTAACCGAGGGCGCAAAAAAAGCCCTGGGCGTATTCATCTGCTTTGCCTTTTTTTTGATCTTATACGGGGTGACCTCGCGTGCCGATATCCAGGTCACAGACGAGGCGGCTTCCTTTGCCACCGGGATCTCACTGGCAGTCAGGGGCGATCCAGCCATCGATAATATGGCCTGGCTCAAAAAAATATATGATATCGGACAATTCGGGAATGGGAATCACCTGTATTCACGATATTTCCCCGGGAACTCATTGGCGTCTGCAATCATTTATCGTTTGACAGCGCGCAAAAATGATCTGCCCTTTATTTGGGGCAATCCGGAGTGGGGATTTCATGAAATGGCAGATTCACAGCAGGGTGCGCGCCTGGCCTTGAGGTTGAATGCACTGCTGGGCGCCTTCGGACTAGTCATGTTTTTATTGTTACTGAAGAAATATTACCCGTGGAAGACGGTCATCATAACCGTTTTGTTGTTCGGGTTATGCACGGATTGGTGGTACCAATCACGGGGATTTTTTCTGGAGGTGGGAGCCGGGGCTTTCCTCATGGCAGCCATCTATTTTGCCGATGACGGGAAGCCTTACCTGTGCGGCCTGATGCTGGCCATCTCGCTGCTTTTTCGGCCCACGAACATCCTGGCCTTGCCGGTCTGGGGATATGCAGTGTGGAAGCAGGGGTGGAAAAGTATCTGGTCATTTGGGTTGATACTGGGCGGCCTGGGCTTCCTGGCATTTTACAACCTGATCAGGTTCCAGTCCCCGTTGAACTTCGGTTATGGCAGCGAGGGCTTTACAAGTTCGCCGCTGGTGGGGCTGGTGGGTGTCCTTTTCAGTCCGGGGCGGTCAATATTCATTTATTCTCCCATTACGATACTGGCCATCACAGGCGGCCGGCTCTTGTTTAAAAGGGACAGGATAAAATTCCTGATCCTGCTTGTGCCTCTGGCAGGTTATATCCTGATGGTCGCTCTATGGCATAACTGGGATGGGGGCTCCTCCTGGGGCTCACGTTTGCTGACTCCCGTCCTGCCGATCCTGGGAGTGCTGCTTGCCCCGGCCATCCATCGATCCTTTTCCAGGTCAGGCAGTGTCTCCAGCCTGGTGGTGCTCCTGCTTGGCACGATCGGGTTTGGAATCCAGGTGCTGACGATCACCCGGGATCCGATACTGGTCCTGGTGGATTTTGTTGGAAGGGGATATGCCACCTATACCGACTCTGTCATCTCCTTCAATAAGAATTGGCTGGCCCTGCAGGTAAAGAACCTGACACAATGGAGGTTGTGCGACCTGGATGCATATACCCTGCGTAATTTGCTGGCGAGGTGTAAATAGGCTTTGGGAATGATCCTGCATTTTTCGATGGAGAACATTTATGCCGCGCATTAAATTCCGCAGCGCCCTCCTGATCGCCGGGCTGTCGGCGTTAATTGTGGTCTATGGGGCGTTGTGGCAATTCATGGTTGCCAATCCCGTTGAACTGACCAAAAAAGATTTCATTTCCCAATATACCGCCGGTCGGATCGCGAATTCCGGGAATTGGGGCAGGGTGTACGACCTGGGTGTGCAAACTGTCCAACAGGAGAAGATCCTGGGCGCCCCGATCCTTTCGAATGACTTTGCCCCCTTCATGCACCCGCCGTTCATCCTGCCGGCCCTGGCATTGATCGCTTACCTGGAGTATATGCCGGCTTATTACGCCTGGGCGGCAATTCAGTTCTTATTATGCTTACTGAGCGCCTGGGTGCTGCTTCGGGCAGTTCCCACCCTTGGAAATCGCAAAACCCTGTTTGCCGGGATCGTCCTGTTCTTCCCGGCATTCATCAGTATCCTGAGCGGACAGGATTCCAGCCTGCTTTTGCTGGGCGTCTCGCTCTGGGTATATGGTTTGCTAAAAGGGAAAGATCGCACTGCCGGGCTCGGTCTGGCGCTGGCGGCCATCCGCCCTCAGATCGCACTCCTGCTGGCGTTGCCGTTCCTCTTCAAGCGGCGCAAGGTACTGTGGTGGTTCGCGGCAGGAGCATTGGCGCTGGCAGCCTTCAGCATTGCACTGGTTGGTGTGGATGGTACGATCGGTTTCGTGCGTATTTTGGGGATCAGCGCAAGCGGAGAGGGCTACCGTACGAACGAAATCGCGATGGTAAATTTCCTGGGACTGGTGGAACGCTGGTTCCCTGGAATCCCAATCAACCTGGCCCACCTGGGTGGATGGGCTTTGTATGGATTATTGGCTGTGTGCCTGTGCATCCTGTGGATACGCAGTGAAAGAATTGAAGAAAAGCAGATCGGCCTGGCGGTTCTACTGGCCATCCTGGCGGCGCCGCACTTACACTACCATGACCTGGTATTATTCCTGGTCCCGATCATTGCCCTGATCTCCGGGCTCAAAAAGACAGGCCGGCCGGGCGATCCAATTTTAAGCCTGCTCCCACTGGGAATATCATGGATATTGCTGATCAGCAATTTCCTGGATATCCTTAAATACAATGTTCCATATTTGGTGGGATTGTTTTTAGGCCTGGTTCTTTGGTTTCCCGCAATTTTCTTTGGGCCCAGGCTGCCAGGAAGAGACTAGAGCCTTGAATTAGATACTGTGCGTATCGACCCTGGTACGCTGTTCCAGCCTTCTTGTCACACCCAGTAACAAAACTGACACAAGCACCAGCATCACCGATAGTGCCATTGCCACTCCCAACCCATGCTCGAAGCCCAGGTAGATGGCCAGGGGCATCGTTTGGGTCTTTCCTTCCAGATTACCGGCGAACATGATGGTGGCTCCAAATTCACCCAGGGCGCGTGTCCAGGTCAGGATGAGTCCGGTCAAAAAAGCCCGCCCGGCCAGTGGAAGCATGATAAAGCGAAACATCTGCCACTCGTTCGCCCCTTCCACGGTGGCAGCTTCTTCCAATTGCTTATCGATCTCGGCAAAACCCACGCGCGCCGAACGGATAAACAGCGGCGCCGGAAACAAAGGTCTGCGCCATCACCACCGCGGCGGTTGTGAAGGGCAGGCTAATTCCGACGGTATTCAGCCAGGCTCCGAAGACGCCCTGGCGTCCGAAGGCGATCAGTAAGGCCAACCCCGCCACGGAGGGCGGCAGGACCACCGGCAGGTCGATCAATAGTTCGAGCGCCGTCTTGCCGCGGAACTTCCAGCCGGCCAGGATGTACGCCAGGGGCGTCCCGGCAGCCACGGTGATGAGCACGCTGGCAGTGCTGGTGACCAGGCTGAGCTTGAGCGCCGATATTGCAGTAGGGGAGAGAATGTTATTGACGAAATCCTTCCCGATGGCGCGCCAGACCAGGGCCACCAGAGGCAGGCCCAGCAGCCCAATCAGAACCAGGCTGGGTAAAATGAATACCCAGCCTGGATTGTTGTCAAGCGAAAGTTTCCGAAAGATGCGATGCAAACAGACCCCGCCTATGGTGCGATTGGGGCAAAGCCCCATTTTTTCAAGATGGCCTGTCCATCTGCAGAGAGAACGTAGGTGACGAATTCGGATGCCAGTTGCGGCTGCGGAGCCCCGTTCAACGCCACGATGGGATATCTGGCGGTCACATTAAGGTTCGGCGGAATCACAATGGTCTTCAAATCCGGGTCGGCGACCGAATCCGAGACGTAAACGATGCCGGCATCGGCTTCGCCAAGTTTTACTTTGGCCACCACCTGTTTAACGTCCACCTCATATGAAACCACGTTCGCCAGCACTTTGGTCTTAAAATCTGCGCCATAGGCGGGGTCCCTGACCATATTATCCAGGCTTTGAAGAGCGTATTTTCCCGCCGGGAGGGTTTTATCACCCAGGACAAGCTTAAGCCCGGGACGGGCCAGATCCTGCAGGGTCTGGACATTGGCCGGGTTGTTTGCCGGGAGCATGACGATCAACTGGTTGGTCAGAAAATCCCTGGGCGCATCCTTCTGGACCAGGTTGGCGGCAGCCACTTTATCCATTTCCGTGTGGTTCGCCGAGGCGAAAACATCCGCGGGGGCCCCCTGGGTGAGCTGGGCGCTCAGTGTGGTGGATCCGGCAAAGTTGAAGGTTACCGTGACGCCCGGGTGGGCAGTCTCGAAATTGTGGCCGATCTCGGTGAATGCGTCCGTCAGGGAGGCGGCCGCGAAAACAGTCAGAGTGCGCGGTTGCGGCGCTGCGGTGGGTGGGACTGCGGTGGGCGGGGCTTCAGTTGGCGGGGGCAGCGTCGGTACAAGCACCGGCACAGCCGGAACCGCTGTTGCGGTGGGGGGCAAGGAGGCGGCAGTGGGAGCTGCAGGCGGGCTGCAGGCGGCCAGAAGCGTTGCTATCAGGAGAACGACAAATGCAATTCTTTTCAGGCCGTGCCTCTCTTTACCTTTATTTTCAAGGTTTTCCGGCATTCGCCCAACCAATCGCGAACCGAATGGAGCTGCCGGATGCGCAGGTCCAAACTGAGTCGGTTAAAGGGTTGTTCAGGCGGAATGGCATCCCGGGCTGTTTCCAGCCGGAGGAGGGCTGCATTGATATCGGCAGTCTCGTCTTCGATCATGTTCTGGATCCTATCCGGGTAAAGTCTTTGGGCAAAATACAGGCGGGTGATGAACTCCAGCCGGATGGAGCGCACACTGCCACCGGAGGGCGTCTCGAGCCAATCTTTAAAGCGACGGCGACCTTTGGCCGATATTTCCAAGAGCTGACGGGCGGGAAGCTTTTTCTGCTCAAGGGTACTGGAGGAGATATCGCCTTGATTTACCAATCTCTTCAGGATGGCATAGGTTTGACTCTGGCTGACGTGCCAGACATGTCCGAGTTCGGTGACGAGCTGTTTTTGCAGTATGTAACCATGATTGGGTTGATCGTAAAGAAATCCAAGCAAGGCGTATTCTGGCGAACGGGTGCCGCCATGATGATGTTTTACAGGCATATATATACTCATTCAGTGAGTATATCAGAAAATTCCCAATTGCGCAATTTGGTACTATACATTAAAGCCCCTGGCTGGCTTTGCGAAGATCCATATTTGGCAAATTCTTAGATCAATAAGGATTCCTGCCATAAAGTAAGTTCGGGCATCCTCTGACATTCGCATAGGTGAAAAGTTACACCTGCTTTCAGATAAAAAGAAGCACCGAGATGACCAATCCAACCAGGACGACCCAAAACACATCCACCTTCAAACGCAGCGCCGCCAACGCGCCGGCTGTGAGCAGCAGGGACTGCAGATTCCATTGGACATTTCCTGAAAAGCGAAAGATGACCGTGAAGAGCAGTCCAACGAAAGAACACAGGACCCCGCCAATTGCCTTGTTGAAGGATACGGAAGCCCGCAGCCGGTCGAAAAATGGGGAGATCCCGACCACCATCAGGAAGGAAGGGGTAAAGATGCTGATGGTGGCTACCAACCCACCCAGCGGCCCATGCAGCAGATAGCCGATGAACGCGGCAGTGATGACGATCGGGCCGGGGGTCACCTGCCCCAGGACAATCCCATTCATGAAGGTTGGACCGTCCATCCAGCGGTTGACATCCACAATTTCATGGAACATCAGGGGAATGGAGGCAAACCCACCTCCAAAAGCGGTCAGATCGATCCTGGAAAGCAGGACAGCCAGATGAAAAAGGTCACGGTCAAAGATAAAAAGCAGCAGAAAGCCGAGCAGGGCGGCCAAAAGGATCGCCAAAAAAGGTCTCAGGATAGGATAATCACTGCGGGAAGCCGCCATCTTTTGGGAAAGCTGTTTTGGCCGGATCAGGATCAAGCCAACGATGGCGGCCAGGAAAATCACGAGCAATGGATTCACATTCAGGCCGAATAAGGCCGCCGCAAAGGCTGCGATCAGTAATTGTTTCCAGGTTTTAAGGTGGTTCGGCCAAATATCCAGGTTGCATTCGCAACGATGGCAACCACGATGGCTTGAAGCCCTTTGAAGGCCGATACCACAGCGGGAAGGTTGTGGGTGACCGTAAAGAGAGCTGCGAAGGTCATCATCAGGACGAATGCGGGCAGGCCAAAACCAATAAAACAGACCGCCGCCCCGAGGACCCCGCGGCATTTCAGGCCAACGGAAGCCGTGACCTGCATGGCAGTTGCGCCGGGTACCATCTGGCAAAGGGCGACACTATCATTAAAGGCTTCCGAACCCAGCCAATGTTTTTGCTCCACGACCACCCTGCGAATATAGGCGATCATGGATGGCCCGCCAAAGGCCGTCAGGCCCAGGCGCGCAAAGGCCAGGAATAATTGACTGAGAGAGGGTTGAGCTCCGGGCACAGTCATACCTGACCCCTGATCAATAAAAACCTTCCATAGGCCTCGTCCCAATCGAGATCCTTTTCCGGAAGGAACTCGCCGATATCAAACGAGCTGCGGATCAGGCGCCTTGCCTCAGCCAAACCAGACATTTCTCCGGCCGATATGAATTGAGTGCAAAGGTTCCCAAGCGCGGCGGCTTCATAAGGTCCCGCGTAGACGGGTCTCATCATCGCAGAAGCAGCAAACTGGTTCAACAGTGAACTCCTGGCTCCGCCCCCAATGATATGGACACAGGGAAAATGAAACCCGGTTATTTCCTCCAGCTTTTCCAGGGTGAGCCGGTAAGCCAGCGCCAGGCTTTCCTTGATGCAGCGGGTGATCTCTCCCACCGTTGCAGGGGTGGGTTGGTTCCATTCCCGGCACTTGGACTGGATCTTGCCGATCAAATCGCCGGGCTGGAAAAAGAGCGGGTCATCCGGGTTGATGAGCGAACGGAAAGGCGGCGCTTTTTTTGCTTCCAGATCCATTTCCTCGAATGTCCTTGCGATGCCCTGCGATAGAAACTGGCGCCGGCATTCCTGCAGGAGCCACAATCCCATGATATTCCTGCTGAAGCGGTTCCTGCCACCCACACCGCCCTCATTGGCGAAGTTGTCTCGAAATGCCGGATCAGAGGTGATCATTTCACCCGTTTCCGTGCCCATCAATGACCAGGTCCCGCTACTGATGTAGGCGAAATGATCTTCCAGGCTCGGCACCGCCACGACTGCCGAAGCCGTATCATGATGCCCGACGGTGCAAATGGAAAATGATTTTATGCCTGTCCGCTCGAGCAGCTCCGCTTTGGCCTCGCCAAGCTTATAAGCAGATGGGATCACCTCCGGAAAAATATCCTTCGGAATGTCGAAAGCCCGCAGTATTTCGGGGTCCCAGCGTTTTTCAAGGCGGTTATATGCCTGTGAGACGGATGCGATCGTGTATTCGGCGGCCCTTTCGCCGCACAGATAAAAATTGAGCAGGTCCGGCAGAAAGAGCAGGCTCTTTGCATTGTTGAGAAGAAAATGATCGGGTGCCCTGGTCTGGGCAGCCAGTTGGACCAGTGTATTAAAGACGCGCCCGCTGGCAGCCCGTGCGCCTGAATAACTCTTTGGGCGGGATGATCCGGTCCATCCATTCAAGAACTCCGTCCGTGCGGGGATCACGGTACATATACACCCGCGAGATCAAATTCCCGCCGGCATCCAGCAGACCATAATCGTTACAAAAGGAATCCATTCCGAAGCTGGAAAATTTCTCCGCCGCGGATCTCCGCAAGCCATCCAGGAGGTGCGAGAAGATCCCGGGGATGTTCCAATAAAGATGTCCCTCGAGCTCTTCCGGCGCATTCTCGAACCGGTGGATCTCCTTGACCCGTATCCTCGAACCATCGAAGCTGCCAGAGAGAAATTTTCCACCGCTTCCACCCAGGTCAAGTGCAAGTGCCTGCATGGAAAGTCCTAAATGAAGTTCTTGAAAATGTTACAGATCGCATCCGTTTCCATGCGCTCGAGGCAGCTGAACGCCGACATTAATCCATTGCCGGAAACGACCACGCCGTGCATGGGCATAATGCAGCCGATGCCAATCTTTTCCGCCAGTTCCCTGCGCTGATCGAAATATTTATAGACATTTTCTGCCAGTTGTTTTGAATATGCCGCAGCCGGCTCGATCACGCCAAAATACTCCCCCCGTTTGAGGGTGGCTTCTGTGACAGTTTTAATGGGCTTGCTCTGGGATGCAAATACCATGCAGAATTGCGGGTGGGCGTGGATGGTGCATTGGATGTAATTGAATCCTGAGAGAAGCAGGATGTGCATGTTGGTCTCACGCGAGAGCCGGCCCTCTCCCTCCAGGATATTCCCCTGGTAATCGATCAGGAGAAAATCTTCGACTTCCAGGTCGCACATTTCAAACTCACTCATCATGGAAGGCGAAATGAGGATGCGGTTGTCTGCCACTCTCACCGCGAAGTTGCCTCCAGCGGCGTTGGTCAGTTTCCGGTCCCACATGGCCCTGGCGATCTTCTTCATCTGAAGCCTTGTTTCCAAATATTGAAGTTCTTTCAACGGATAATCTCCTTTTAGAATCGAGCAACCTTTAGAGCTTGATCACAACGGCCATATTTTCAAGCTCCTCCGCCCGCGCCGGTTCAAACCCGACCGTGCTTTCGGACTCTGCCGCGGCTGCGGCAACTGCCGCGGCGCCCTTGAGGGTTTCCTGAATGTCCGCGCCCCTTTCCAGCCCTGCGATAATTCCGGCCAGGAAGGCATCCCCGCAGCCGCCTTCATTGACAGCCTGCACTTTGATCGGCTTGACCCGGTAAAACTCCCGGTCGGATTTGACGATGGCGCCATTCCCGCCCCAGGTCATGGCGATCATGGGCAGGTTGAATCCATCCAGGCTTTGGATGGCAGCCACGATCTCTGCGTCCGTTTTCAAATCCTTACCGGAGATAAAGCACAATTCTTCAAAATTCGGCTTGATCAGGAACGGGCTGGATTTCAGGCCTTCCTTGAGATAATGCCCGCTGGCATCCAGGAAGACCTTCGCTCCGAGTTCCCTGGCTGCCCGCGTCAACTTGGAGTATATGCCGGTATCCTCGACATTGCTGGCATCTCCGGTCAGGACAAGCATGTCCCCTGGTGAGAGGCATCCCTGGATTTGTCTCAAAAGATCATCTGTGAGGCTGGTGGGCAGGATTGGACCTCTTTCAGCCAACATCGTGGAAATGTGCCCCGAATTTTCCACAACCTGATAATTCGTGCGTGATTCCATCCCGGGCAGTGCATAATATAAAAATTTCACCTGCACGTCCCAGTCCGCCAGCATTTTTTCGATCTTTTTCCCGTTTTCTCCCAGGCTGATGCCCAGCGCGGTGCTTTGCACCCCCATAAGTCGCAGGTTGATGGAAACATGCGTCCCTTTTCCGCCGATCGTTTCGAGCGTGCGGGTAAGCCGGTTCGTTCTGGATCTCAGGAATTCATCCAGGAAAAGGACCTTATCGACGGCGGGGTTGAGGGTGACAGTATAGATCAAGGCTTTCGTTCCTTATAACACACCGGAATTCAACGATTTCCAATTTTACCGGTCAGGCCCGAATAATAACATAATAGTGTCATGGGAGAACGGGATATAATAACCGCTCGAACATACCCAACCGGTCTACAAATGATCCTTCCCGGGAACCGAATTATGCCTTCAAGTCGATGATATTAGAGGAGTATGCCATGCAACTTTCCGCATTCACGGTCCTTTATAAGGACCGACCGCTTTCAGAAGTCCTGGACATTTTCAAATCCAAGGGGATCAGACATGCCGAGGTCGGGTCGGGCGGGTTCATCGGAAAGGATCACTGCGACCCGGCGAAATTGCTGAAAGACCGCTCTGCCAGGGAAGCCTTCCAGGAACTGTTCCTGAGCCGGGATATGAAAATCTCCAGCCTGAGCTGCCACGGCAACCCCGTCCACCCGCAAAAGGAACTGGCGCTCAGCTACCACCAGGACATCCAGGATTCGATCGACCTGGCGGCCTTGCTGGGAGTCGAGCGGATCGTGACCTTCTCAGGCTGCCCGGGCGACTGCGAGAATTCCCTTTACCCAAACTGGCCGGTCAGCCCCTTTCCGGAAGATTTCCAGACGGTGTGGGCCTGGCAGTGGGAGCAGAAACTGATCCCGTATTGGAAGGAAATGGGGAAGTATGCCGCCGATAAGGGGGTCAAGATTGCCATGGAGATGCACGGCGGGTATTCGGTGCATTCGCCAGCCACAGCCATCCGCATGCGCAAGGAAACCGGCTGCGCCGCGCTGGGCGCGAACCTTGACCCGAGCCACATGTGGTGGCAGGGCATCGATCCGGCCCAGGCGGCGCGCTACCTGGCCAGGGAAGACTGCCTGTATTACTTCCACGCCAAAGATGCCGCCATCGACCCGGCCTATGTTTCCTATTATGGCGTGACGGATATGCAGAGCTTCGGCACTGCCTTCGGGCGGGCCTGGCAGTTCCGCACGGTCGGTTTTGGTCACGACCTGAAGGTTTGGGCGGATCTTTTCAGCGTGATGCGCTCGATCGGCTACGATGATATCGTCAGCATCGAACACGAAGATTCGTACATGTCCGTGGAGGAAGGGCTGGATAAGGCGGTTGCCAATTTGCGCCAGGTGCTCATGTTCCAGCCGGCCTCAAAGCCCAAAGCCTTTGACCTGGATGAACGTTACAAATAATCAATTTGGCAAACCCGTCTGGTTGTGTGACTTTGTCACAGACAAAAGCACCATTTGTCCTTATAATTTATGAAGAATAAAATTCAACCCAAATAGGAGAAATAAAATGAATCCATTCGTGAAATTTATGGCTTCCCCCGCCGGCAGGATTGTCCGCATTGTCGCCGGAATCGCCCTGGTTGCATGGGGCTTTTTTGGCAACCTAAATACATGGGTCGGCATTCTCGTGATCGTTGTCGGCCTTGTGCCGCTGCTGGCAGGGCTGTTTGACTTCTGTGTCTTCGCCCCGCTCTTTGGCAATCCCATGAGCGGCCCGAAAATCCGCGCCGGCAAGTAGAGCGAAGCCCCGAACCTTTCAGCTGAAAAGCTGCAATCAAAAAAACAGCGGTCCTTTATTAGAGAACCGCTGTTTTTGTATTCATGAGCCAGATGAGTTATTGATTAGGTTGCTGCCAGCGGTTGCCGCGTTGCATGCCGGATCCGACGGGAATGCCAGTTCCATTGCAGGAGCCAGAGTTCACGTCCTCATCATGCCGGCGCCCATGCCACGTCCACCATGCTGGATCATCCGGTCTGCCTGAGTCTGGGTAATGACGCCATCAGCAACGGCCGCTTTGAGCGCCTGTGTGCGGACATCCAACATGAATGCGGGCATGTTTGCCTGGGTGATGCCATTATCCAGGGCAATCTGGTATAGTGATTTCCCCGCATCGAATTGGGCTTCAACCGTGGCCACAGGGATACCCAGTTTCTCGGCCAGCGCCTTCTCCATGTAATCATGGAGGGTGCCCGTTTGCGGTTGGGCGGTCTGAGCACTGGCGACACCGGTGTACACGCCCAAGGCAACCACTACGAGTAGAGCTACAACCAATATTTTCTTCATTTCTTTTCTCCTTCTGAATTTTATTTGTACCTTCTCAAAAGTGGGGTAGGCTGAGAACCGTCCCGATATCCAAATGAGATGATACATTTCTTACTTGCCCCAATGATACATAAGGATTGTAAAGGATGTGTGAAGGTGGATAAAAGATTCTGTAAATTCCCACCTTTGTATTTTTAGAACTGCTCCCTGACTCATCATTACTGGTCTGTCCGATAGGAACAGGGCATACTTCATGGCACTTACGGGAAATTTAAATAATGAGAGACAATCAAGGAAAAGTTAGGCAGATGGGAGCGCGGTCAGTTTTATCAAAGGCGTCGGTTGTGTGACTTTGTCACATACAAAAACCTCCCGGGCTCCTATACTTGGGTCAAGATAAGAATTCAACCCAAATAGGAGATATAAAATGAACCCCTTCGCAACATTTATGGCTTCCCCCGCTGGTCGGATTATCCGCATTGTAGCCGGCCTGCTCCTGATCGCCCTGGGCTTGCTGGTTATGCATGGTACCGGCGGCATTGTCGTGGCAGTGATCGGTCTGCTCCCGCTGGTGGCAGGAGTGTTCGACTTCTGTGTCTTTGCCCCGCTCTTTGGCGCTCCCATGAGCGGCCCAAAGATCCGCGCCGGCAAGTAATATAGAAGAAAGATCACCCGCCTACTGCAAGAAGATCAATAACAAAAACAGCGGTCAGCTCTACCAAGAGGCCGCTGTTTTATGTTCATATTATGCAACTATTATGCGCCTGTCCCATCTAATTATCAACTTCATATAAAAAGGATACATATAATGAAAATTGCCATTGTCACTGACGACCACAAAACCATCTCTGCGCACTTTGGGCGGGCGCTGTTTTATGAAATATTCACCATCGATGCCGGGAAAGTGGTATCACGGGAAACCCAGGCCAGAGACAGCCAGGTTGCGGGCATGCATGCACAGCATGATCAGGCCGGGCAAGGCCATCACCAGCATGACCACAATGCCATGATCGCCCCGATCGCCGATTGCCAGGTGCTGGTAACGCGTGGGATGGGCATGGGTGCGCATATCAGCTTGAAAGAACACGGCATTCAGCCGGTCATTACGGACATCCCCGAGATCCAGTCCGCGGTGGAGGCCTATCTGGCAGGAACACTGGTTGACCACCCGGAACGGCTGCACTAGAGCACCCCCAAGGTAGGAAATATATTCGAGGAATAACGAAAGAGCCCTGACATCCGTCAGGGCCTTTTGGCGTTAATTTGTCCGATTATTTTTCAATATGTGTTACGGACGGGTATTCCACGAAATGCCGTCGAACGGGTTCCTGGGTGGCGCCGGGTGTCTGCAGGATCAGGATATTTGCACATATTGTCACGGCGGGAATGCCAGCAGCCCGGATAAAGCCCTGGCTCATGAAGGTCTCGTGGCGCAACCTCTCAGCGATATTTACGCCAGTTGCCACAGCTGTCACCCTTCAGATTATGTGGCCAAATCAGCTCAGTTTGCTGCAATATTGAAAGTTACACCAAGCAGTTGTGCAACCCCAACTTTCATTACCGCAGGTTCGATTCCTGGTGGAACATTTCCACAAAGCTTTGTCCCGGCTTCCACTACGATTATAAGTGGAATTTCATACGGTGCAAATTATCTGGCGATCTCCATTGGGTTGGCAGTCCTGGCCTTCATTGTATTTGCATTCGGTTGGCTAATAAAACATCCGACCTTATCAAATTGAAACAGATCTTATTCAATATACATGCGCAGGTCAGGGATATTACCATTGAAACTTGTACCCAAGTACTCTGTCATTAACTACTGGCTGATTCTTTCGTAGCGTTTTTAGGAAATCTGCAACATTGGCTTTTAGTATACAGATCCGAGGAAATGGCAGGGTGCGGGCCCGAGCGACATAAAATGGTGAAATTTTTAAAATGAATCAACCAGAACCTGCATGGCCTTGGTAAAAAACTTCTGCCGGTGGTAAATCAAATTGAATTTTCGCATCAGCTTCAGATCCTGGATCTCGAGGGGGATAACCTGCCCCAATTTAATTTCCTCTTCGATGGAAATCCACGACACCACCGCCAGGCCCAGGTTGGACCGGACGGCATGTTTGATCGACTCGGTGTTGTTATATATCCCGGCAATCTTCCAGGATATGCCGGCATCCCCCATGGCAGTTTCAAAAATGGCACGAGTACCGCTGCCGGATTCTCGAATGATAAACTTCCCATCGGATAGATCGGTTGCGGATATTTTCTTGTGTTGACTTAACGGATGGCCGGGGGCACAAATAACCACGAGACGATCATCCTGGATGTTTCTTTTTACGATATCTGTGGATGAAACAGGTCCCTCCACCAGGCCAAGATCGATCCGGTCTTCCAGGATCCATTTTTCGATCACATTTGTATTGTCTACCAGTGTAAACACCTCCACATTGGGCATTTTTTTATAGAATGCTGATACCAATCCCGGCAAAAGATAGGTCCCGGTGGTGAGACTGGCCCCAATCCGGAGGCTGCCTGCCTGCCGCTGCCCGGAGAGTTCCTTTTTGGCCTGTTCCGAAAGATTGAGTATGTGCCGGGCGTACGATTGCAACCGTTCTCCGGAAGCGGTCAGGTAAAGGCGGTGGTTCAAGCGCTCAAATAGCTTTACGCCGTATTCGACCTCGAGATTGGAGATTGCCTGGCTGACAGACGGCTGGCTCAGGTATAGGTCCCTGGCTGCCTGAGTCATGTTTTTGTGGTCACAAACGGAGAGAAAGATTTCCAGATGTCGGAGTGTCATAGCCTTATACCTATCATTTTCATTGGATTATACTATTTTACAAATAGTTGTTATCCTGATATATTAGTTTGTGAATGAAGCAAAGCCACTCGTAGTCGAGGAAAATTAACCAGAGAAGGATCAGCAAATGCTTTCTACGCGCTATGACTAACTTTCCGTAGCTCAGCTTCGAGTTTCGATCAAGAGCTCGCCTCTACGGAACTGGCGAAAGGTTGATCGATAGATTAATATATATTGGAAGGTTGACCGATCAGGAAGAAGAAGTAAATCCCTGTAGGGAGATGATGATGGGAGAAAGCCAGAACTTACTTTGAGGGAATGAGTATGACATCTTCTGTTTGGCATAATCTTGATATTTCAGAAGTTACGAAGCAACTGGTGACTTGACCGGAGGGCTTGACCGATCAGGAAGTCGCTGATCGCTTGGCGCGACATGGGCGGAACGAGATCACCCGGCGCAAAGCCGTCAGCCCTTGGCGGCTGCTGTTCAAACAGTTTGCCAATTATTTTATTCTTGTATTGCTCTTTTCTGCCCTCTTGGCATTTGTCGTCAGTTTCCTTCCGGGGGAAAGTGGACGACGACTGACTGCCTACTTCATACTCGCGATCATTTTTCTGAGCGTTGGATTGAACTTCTTTGAGGAGTTCCGGGCCCATAAGGAACTGGAAGCTCTGGATAAACTCCTGGTGTTCAAGACCACTGTCTTGCGCAATGGAGCACATCAGTATATCGATGCGGCAGAGATCGTCCCGGGCGACATCCTGGTCCTGATGCAAGGCCAAAAGGTCCCTGCAGACGCACGTTTGATTGAATCCTATGACCTGCGCACCGACGAGTTAGCCCTGACCGGCGAAAGCCTAAGCGCCGATAAATCGCCCAATGTGACTCCTGCAGATGCACCACTGGCAGAACGGACAAGCATGGTTTATGGCTCGACCTACGTTACCCATGGCACTGGTTTGGCAGTGACCGTTGTCACCGGGATGGCAACGGAGGTCGGGCAGATCGCTTCCAGTTTGGCGCAAATGACAGAGCGTCCCACTCCTTTCCAGGTGGAGGTCCAGAAGATGGCCCGCCAAGTGACCGTTATCGTGGCCATCCTGGCAGTCATCGTGGCTGGCATCCTGCTTTTTGTTTTACACGAGGCGCCAGTCGACGTGGCGCTCAATACCCTCAGCCTGGCGATCGCCACCATTCCCGAAAGCCTTCCGATCGTGCTGACTTTTGCTCTGGCGCTGGGAGCCCGGCAGATGGCCTGGCGGAAGGCAGTGGTGCGGCGCTTGTCGGTAGTCGAGTTGCTTGGCTCGGTGGATACCATCTGCACCGATAAGACCGGCACTCTGACCCAGAACCTGATGACGCTCCAGCGCCTGTACGTACAGGGACACATCGTGGAAGTCCCGGAAGGTGTACAGAGAAACCCTGCTGCGCTTGAAGTGCTGCGGTACGGTATTTTGTGCAATGAGGCGACTCTCGCCAACGGGACCGGTCTGGATGTCCAAGGTGACCCGGTGGATACTGCCCTGGTCAAGGCAGCCCAGGCGGCTGGTCTGGATCTGGAACAGGTGCGCCAGGATTTTCCGCGAGTGAACGAGATCCCCTTCAGTTCCGAGCGCAAGAGGATGACTTCCATTCACGCCCAGGATGGACGGCAAATCGCCATCACCAAAGGCGCGCCAGGGCCCGTGCTGGCCCATTGCACTTCCTGCCAGGATGGTGCTGGAGAATATCCGCTAGCCGACCAGCACTGCCAGGCCATCCGCCAGCAGGTGAGCGAACTGCAAGGTAAAGGGTTTTACGTGTTGGGGGTGGCGAGAAAGGATATCCCAGCGGAGGAGTCTCTGGATCAAGTGGAACGCGGGATGATCTTTCTTGGCCTGCTGGCTTTGATCGACCCGCCGCGGCCCGGAGCTGCTGAGGCGATTGCGCGTGCGCAGGGGGCCGGAATTCGAGTGGTGATGATAACCGGTGATAACGGCCTGACCGCCCAGGCAATTTCCGGGACGCTGGGAATTGGTCAGCGTATGATCGACACCCGGGAGATGGGTGGACTTACGGGCGAGAAGCTCAGCGAACTCATGAAGGAAGTGGATATCGTGGCCCGCGCCACCCCACAGGTCAAGCAGCAGGTGCTTGAAGCCCTGCAGAATGCCGGGCATGTGGTAGCCATGACCGGGGATGGAGTTAACGATGCCATCGCCTTGAAGCAGTCAGATGTGGGCGTGGCGATGGGACTGCGCGGTACGGACATTGCCAAGGAATCCGCAGCCATGGTCCTGCTGGACGATAATTTTGCCACCATTGTGGCCGCCGTCGAGGAAGGGCGGCGCATCTTCGACAACATTCGCAAGTTCACCAACTACCTGCTTTCCACCAGTTTGGGAGAGGTGTTTGTTGTGCTGGCGCTTTCCATTGCTGGATACTTCCCCCTCTCTGCCATCATGTTGTTGTGGATCAACGTTGTCACCGATCTGGTGCCGGCTAGCGCCCTGGCAGCCGACCCGGTGGTTCCGCATGTGATGAAGCGCCGGCCGCGCCGGCATGATGAACCCATCCTGAACAAAGCTATTTATGCCACCATCGTTGGGAGCATCTTCCGCACCCTAATCGCCTACGGCTTGATCTTCTGGATCGGGCTACAGTTTGGTGACGTAACCTACGCTCGCACGATGCTTTTCACCAGCATCGTCCTGCACTCCTTTACACGTGTGATGGTCGTGCGCCAAATGGATAGTTTATCCCTGTGGTCCAACCGGGCGCTGCTTATCAGCTATGCAGTCGCGGTCGGCCTGCAGCTCCTGGCTCTGTATACCCCACTGAGGAGCCTTTTCGGCGTCATCCCGTTGGACTGGCGGGCCTGGGCAGTCATGCTGCCGGTCACAGCCGGGTCGTCGTTTGCAGGTGTCTATATGACCCGCTGGATATTAAAACTCTTCCCATTATGGGATAAATAAATTCTAAGGAGAAAAACGATGCCAAATGGCTTTGATATCCCAATTCCATTTTTGAACCAGTCTTTCCATATTTATTTTTATGGGATCATGATCATGCTGGGAGTGGTCGCAGCGGCCCTGCTGGCAAGTGCCGAAGCGAAGCGGCGCAGCTTGGACTCCGAGATCATCTGGGACATGCTACTTTGGTTGGTGATCGCCGGGATTGTCGGGGCGCGCATCTGGCATATCCTGACCCCACCGCCTTCCATGATCGCTCAGGGAATCACAACCCAATATTACCTGACGCATCCTTTGGCTATGATCGATATTCGTAATGGAGGGCTGGGCATCCCAGGTGCAGTCATTGGCGGCGTTCTGGCGTTGTGGATCTACACCCGCAGGAAGAAGCTCAACCTTGCGACCTGGCTGGATGTGATGGCACCGGGCCTGGCTCTGGCGCAAGCCATTGGTCGTTGGGGGAATTTCTTCAACCAGGAACTTTATGGCGCTCCGACGAACCTGCCCTGGAAGCTCTATATTGACCCGGCTCATCGTTTACCTGGATTCCAGGATATATCTTATTACCACCCGCTCTTCTTGTATGAAATGCTCTGGAACCTCGCCAATATGGCCATCCTGCTCTGGGCGTCTCGCCGGTTTGCAGACCGGATCAAAACCGGTGACATTTTCCTGGGTTACCTGGTAATCTACCCGGTTGGACGTTTCCTGCTGGATTTCCTGCGACTGGATGCTTCCCGGCTGGCAGGGATCAATGCCAACCAGACGCTATCGGCCATTGTGGCTGTGCTTGCTGCCGGAGTAGTGATCTGGCGACATCGACCAATGCGCAGTAAATTTGCCAAACAGGGAGGTTGAGCTACGAAATGCCATACTTGGATATTACAAAACATTATCAGGGCAATAACTTATTAAATGGATTCGATAAGAGAATAAGATGTAGGCTTGGGTGGACGAATTGAGATTATTACAATTATCTGGATGGTGATCGAGATGGCAGTCTCGCCAGGCGCGGGGATCGTAGCGAGAAGCGTTCTGCCAACCGCCTTTGGAATTGACAGCCTGATCGAATTGGTCAGCGGAGGGGCATTGTTGCGGCGGCTGTATTGATCATGCCCTTTCTTGCAATATCCAACCGACAGATTTCCAGGCGAATGAATACCTATGCATTATCTGGTGATGCGACCAACCCGATCACCTGTGCCTGTATTGCATGAAATGTTCTGGTGGGGCTTTTGCTGAATACTCTCTTCGGCTGGTGGGGGGCCGAGAACGTTCCAGCATTTCACGTTCTTATCTGGCTTCTTCCTGAAGCCCTGGAGACCTTAGCATAGTGCGGGAGGAAAATCAGCGCTTCTTCTCTTCCGGCTCCTTCCCGGCAGATTTGCCTTCCGCCTGGTTGTAAAGGCTCTCCTCACGAAGCAATTCATACGCACCCAGGCAGCCGCGGCAGCAAAAATTCATCAGCTTACCGTCGAACTCCTTCTTCACTACAAACCTTGCATCTGCACCGCAGTGGTCACATCTGGTAATCTCTACCATAACATCACCGGTCCGATCGATAAGGATGGGATCAGGTTGGCAACCGCCAGCCCGCGTAGGATCGTTTGAACGGCAAAAAGCAGGATCAGTACTGCTGCAAAAATCTGCAGGCGCCCGCGCAATTTGGGGCTGAGCAGGTTGGCGGCCAGACCAAAACCGAGCAGGGTGGGGATGGTGCCCAGGCCAAATGTCAGCATCGTCAATGCGCCTCCCCAGACCGTCTGGGTGCGGGCAGCCACGACCAGCATGGCAAATACCAGTCCGCAGGGCAGGAAACCCCACAGGATGCCCAATGCAAGAGTCGAGAGAAGACTGTGCTTGTTGAAAAGCCCTCGCATCCTCGTCATGGGGGAACTGCCGGCAGTCACGGAAGCCAGTGCCACTTCAACGGGCGGCAAAACCCCCATCAGGCTGAGCGAAACCAGCAGCATGGCAATCCCCACCAGGATCGAGAAAATGCCCTGCCAGCCCAGCATGCCGCCGGCCTGGTCGAGCAAACCCCCAGCCAACCCGATCAATGCGCCGAAAAAAGCGTAGGTGGTAATACGTCCCATGTGCAAGGGCAACAGGCTGGCAACCCGCCTCTGCAGGCCCGGTTTGGCGTCCCCGCCGGTCCTTTGCGCAAATTGGCGGGCCGAATAGATCGCCACGATACCGCCGCACATGCCCAGGCAGTGCCCGAAACTACTGATCAAGCCCGTCACAAAGGCGAGCGCCAGGGTACTGAATAGTAATGAAGTCATAGCCATACATCAAAAAACACGGATTGTTTGTTACCGTTAATGGTAATAACGGCTTCCATCCGCCATAGCCCGCGCATGGTGAAGCGTCCCGTGGCATGGTATTTTCCCGCTCCTTTCGGTTCCAGGGTCAACAGGTTGGGCGGCATGTACATTCCCGGCATGGTTAGATCGAGGCTGATGGTCGCATCAGATACCGCCTGCCCATTCGCATCGGTCAAACTGATCTCGAAATCGCTGGCTTTGGATACGCTCGGAGGATAGGGACTAAGCGTCAGGGAAGACAATCAGGCCGCCGGATTCTTGCCGGGCGGTATTTTCGGGCGGATCGCCCGCTGTGGCTTGCGCGTTCGGGACAGGCAAGGGCGTTCCCTGCGCGGAAACCGCCATCAGTCCGCCGGCGGTCAAGCGTCCGCCCGGGCCCATGACATGGGAACGCCACATCATCAGGAAAATTGCCCCCGCCAGGAGCACGATGATGCTTGCGGCGATAACGATCTTCTTCTCCATCAGCCAACCTCCGCTTGCCTTACAGATGGTGTCCGGATCCGGCCTGGCCAACCGGGTGATCAATTCTTGATACCGTTAAATCGCCCGAAAACCTGCCAGACCAGTCTTGAGCCCAACCCGTGAAAATATTTGGATAATTTTCAATTATTTCAACCCCGCTAACTTCATTATATAAACCTTTCCGCGCCCAAGTATGGGAGTAAATTGGAGTTTATTGGCATTTGTCGGGCCAATATTATTTTTCAGATACCCCGCTTGACCGGCAATTTAGCCATTTGCCAGGCGATCATGCCATTCTTCAAACTGCTGGCGGTAAAGCCGGCCGCAGCCAACTTGCGGACTGCCGGTACACTGCGGTGGCCGCTGGCGCAAATGCACACCACCTCACGGCCTTGGGGGACTTCAGCCAAACGCCTGTCCAATTCGCCCAACGGGATCAAGGTCGCGCCGGCGATATGGGCGAGCTGGAATTCTTCGGGCTGGCGCACATCCAGTAAGAACGGCCGGTTCCCATTCGCCAACTTCTTCTGCAACTCCAACACGTGCATCGTCGCGACCGGCCCGCCAAAAATACTTTTAAATAAACTCATACTGTTTCCTCTACGCAATTAAAACAACTTCCCATGCGGACCAGGCGGTTTTCCGAATACCATGTTCCTACATGGAAGGTGATACAACTGCAGTAGTGACCTCAAAACGGGGAGGTTTTTCGATGGTCTTCTTGACTGCACACAGCTCGGCCGAGCGGATCAGCGAATCGCGATATTTTTCCGGGAAATCGGGTGGTACCTGGATCTCCAGGCCGACGGTTTCGAGCATACCGGTCAGCCGGCTGTGGTTGATGCGCTCCACGATGCGGATGCCCTCGGCAGACAGGTTGCGCTGCCTGCAAAAGCCCAGGACGTAGATGCCAGCGCATGTGCCGATGGAGGCCAGGAAAACCTCGAACGGACTGGGAGCGCTTGCAACCGGCGGTTGGTCGGTGGCGACGGTGAAAGAACCAAAATGGGCGTCCACACGCGATCCGCCAGGAAAATCAATGATCATTTCCATATTTATCCATCTCCGTTGAAAATAGGATTATTCGTAGATATCCGAACTAATGATGATTGTAACTCCAAAAAGTGGCATGCGATCCCAATTGAATTTGATTGACATAATTCTCTTCCATATGCTATACTGGGGTATAGTATACCATATCCAGGAGAATACCTTCCATGCCATTATATGAATATCAGTGCAACGATTGCGGCGATGAATTTGAGAAAATGGTTCGCTTTTCCGAAGCTGATCAAAACCCGGCCTGTCCTTCCTGCGAAAGCCTGAATACGAAAAAGAAGATCTCGTTTTTTTCCACGCTTGGAGGGTCGCCAGGCGGGACAAGCGTTTCTGCCGGCAGCAGTTGTGGTTCAGGTGGTGGATTTACTTGATCAGGTTAATTAATCCACCGGCCGTGAGCCGGTTTTCTTATGATTGGAAAGATCTACGATGAAAATTCAAAACCCGGATACCAAGCAAAAACTTGTCCAGCGGCTGCAGCGGATCGAAGGCCAGGTTCGCGGCGTTCAGGGTATGTTGAGCAATGAGCGTGATTGCCGCGAAATCCTGCAGCAATTGGCAGCCATCCATTCAGCCGTGCAAGGCGCCAGCCGATATTTCCTGCAGGAATATGCGACCGCCTGCCTGCTGGAAATGGATGAAGACAGCCGCTCTGATGACGTTCCCAGCCTGAGGCAAAAACGCGCAGGGATCATCCAGGATATGATCGCATTGCTGGATAAGGCGCCGTAGGATAAAAATTCAGGGCTTGGTCAGAGATCCATACCGCCGGGAACCATGCGGTTATGAGGTGTCTCCATTCGCGCGCCACCCACGCAACTCCCGGCCGGTTGCGAAACTTTTTCAGCCAGGCTCCCGTTCCCCGCTGTTCCAATTCATGCGAAGTTGGTGCCCTCCGGCAACAACACTGATTTCAGACGGGTTAAATTCAGCCTGGACAAAAGAATTTCCATAGCGTGGATAATCTCTAAGAGGGATTTCGAGCTCGTCCACGCTTAGTGCCCGGCGCCACCCAAATCGAACCAGTCCAATGCCTGGAGACTGATACTCAACTTCCTGGCCTTTGAAAATGACCTGTGCTGCCAAGATCTTGTCCATGAACCCGGCAAACCCGCCGTCCTCAGCTTTGCGTCCCATCTGGCAGATCCAGATGTTCCGCTTTCCCGGTGCGATTATCTCCCTGCCGAGATCCTCGGGATTTTCGCGCCAGGAGCCCTGGAAGCCGAATTTCTTCTTTATTTCATCCCGATTTTGCAGCGATTTTTCTTCGTTCCAAAAATACGGATTCCGTGAACGCAGCGCCAGATACCCTTCCCCCTTGCGTGCAAAAATCCAGCCGTGGCTCTCCACTACTTCATCGAACTTATCCTTCGGCAGCCAGGCGTGCGTAAAAAAGTGCCTGACCGGCACATAAAGCGCCGGGATCTTAACGATATTGTAGATCACCACCACCACGTTCTTGTACTGCGCGGCGCGCGGGAGCAATCCATTGCCTTCCCAATAATTCGGCGTAACCCCGGCAATCTTTGCCGGATGCGTGGTGAAACACACTGCATCTGCGCCCAGCGTGGCCTGCCAGATGTGCTGTTGGTCGCCGCCGTAGCCTTTGCGATAATCCTGGGCAGTGCTGAGCATGTAATCGGGTGTTCGCCAGGTATAAAGGTTGACTTCTTCGCGTGTATTGCGGCATACATCCCGCTCCAGAAAACGCGCCATCAGCGGCAGCCCACCGATGGCTCCGACGATTTTCAGGAGTGTGCGATAGGGTTTGAAGGAGTCGAGAAAAGCGTTTTCCCACCAATTACAGGTATCGAACATCCGGATGGTATTGACAATTGTTTTCGGATGAAGATACGCCTCCAGCGTAAGATATAACATCCCATCTTCGAAGTTATCCGGATGGAGGCCCCACTTCTCCATTTCGGCAACCTTTATGCCCATGCGCTGGCGGTTCTCAATGTGACAGCCACCTTCAAGGTGACTGTCATATGCGATGCTCTCGATCACCTTTGGCAGGCAGTATCCGCTCAATGCGAACGCGATCGCGGACATATTATCAAAACCGGAGAACACGCCCATGCCAAAAAGCAGTTTGGAGGTATCCGTTGTCCCTTCGTTGGAAGCCCATTTTTTGGTATTCTCGTAGGCTCTTCCATGAGTGGAGCCGAAAACGCCCTTGAACGAGTTGAGCGCCATATCGAGCAAAAGCAGGTTGATCACCATCTCTGCCTTGCGCTGAATTTCAGCATCTTCGGCAAAGTCGAAAAGCGCAAGCAAGGCAGTCAGGTCTTCGTCATAATAAACGTGCGAAAGCCATTCACTGAACCCGGTATGAAAACGCAGATCCAGCCAGCGCAAAATCCGCCGGCGGTTCTTCTGCATTTTCTGACGGCCTGTCTCGCCGGAGTTGGTGAAGACCTCTTCGGGAAACAATTGCCCGGCCAGGTACGCTGCCGATGTGTACAGGATATAGTGGTTCTCCGTCCAGGTGCAGAGCGAATCGATGCCGGGTTCGTCGGGGAAGTATTTGAAGTTCAGGGTGGTTTGTCTTGCCCTGGCTAAAAGAGAAGGGGCGAGCGAGTGAGCAGGTATCGAGTGACTGAAGCCTGTTCTCTGCTCGCTACTCTCCAGTAATCTCAGAATGCCATGCAGCACAAAATCCGAACAATCCTTGCGGGCATCGATGAAATCCAGCGCGGCGTGAAAAACGCCTTCGTGCGGAGTGCCCCCGGCTGCGAGGCGCGCCAGTTCATACCAACCAGGTTTGGTGTTTTCCGGTGCGGGATTTCTCAGGATGTGTTCGAAAAAGGCCCGGCGGCGGGAGTCGTAATCCGGGAGAAACGGCTTATCGGAGAAGGTGTCATGCGCCGGATTGGAAGGATAATCCTTTGGAGCGGGGGCAGTTGCCCGAATGCGGTAGTCAGGTTGGGTATGTACGGTCATAGCCAGAGATGGATGGCAGAGAAAATGTGGGGGTCGCTCAGGTCACCCCAAAAGCACCCTGGTCAATTCCTGCCTTTCGGTTTCATCCACCGGTTCGCCGGCGCGCTGCTTTCTAAGCAAGACGTTCAGACGCGCGATGCAGCTGGGGGGAAAGCGGGAATTTGAGCGCGAAAACCAGTGCGAAAGCCAGCAGGACGATGGGCAGGAGCATAAAGATCAGCCGCAGGACGAGCAGGAAGATGTCGCTCTGGGGCTGTTCGATCAGTTTTGTGGCGCCATTGGTGACTTGCTGGATTGGCGGGACATAACCCGCCCAGCCGATTACGTTCGAGACGGCGAAAATTGCCAGCGCCGAACTGAACTTGCGGATGAAAGTCACCAGCGCCGAGTAAATGGCCTCGCGCCGTTCGCCGCTGCGTAATTCGTCCACGTCGGGGATATCCGGGAAAATGGCGTAGATCATCACGACGATGCCGCCTGTCCCCAGCCCAACAATTGCGGCGAACACGTAAACCCAAAACGAGGCGAGCGTGGGGCTGAGCAGGAAACTGAACAGCATGGCAGCCACCCAGATCGCCAGCCCGATGATATAACCGCGGATTTTGCTGGTGCGTTTGCTGAGCGCCACATAGAACGGCAGCGAGACCACCTGCGCCACCAGCAGCGTCCCGTTGACGAAACTGACTTCACCACTGCGCTGCAGGTAGTACTTGACGAAGTACGCCACGATGGTGCTGACCGTGTCGATGGCAACAAAGGCAAACAGGTACATGGCAAGCGTGTAAACGAAGGTGCGGTTCTTGAAAGGATCAATGAACGCCCGGCGCCAGTTGAAGGGTTCGGGCGGGCGCTGGAACTCGGGGCGTTCCTTTACCGCGGCGACGGTGGCGATGAATGGCAGGGCAAAGAATGCGCCGAATGCCAACCCCATCACGATATAACCGGTGTGGACATCCGGGAAGGCTTTGACGATCTCAAGCGGCAGCAGCGCAGCGACGATGGAAGCGACCGTCGAGAAAAAGATGCGGATGGAGCTGAGCGAGGAACGTTCGTTGTAATCGAGCGTGATTTCGGCGTGCAGGGCGTTGTAGTTGAGCATCACAATGCTGACGATCGTGGAAAAAAACAGGTAGCTCAGCATCACTGCCCAGAAGCGGGTGGTTTCGGAGGCCATGCTGAACGGGTAGAACAGTGCAAAGAATGAAAGGAATACCAGCGGGATGCCAGCGAGCAGGTAGGGACGGCGGCGTCCCATGATTGTGCGCGTCCGGTCGGCGATGAGGCCTTCGAAGGGGTCGGTGATGCTGTCGTAAATTTTGCTGATCAGGATCACCGTGCCGGCCAGCGCAGGCGCGATGCGTACCACGTCGGTCAGGAAGATCAGGTAGTAGAAACTGATCACCACCCCTGACCCGCCGCCGTAAATATCGCCCATCCCGTAACCGATCTTTGTCCACCAGCTCAGTTTTTCGCTTTTCGCTTGCATGTTATCTCCATAGGTCTATAGTCGAAAGCCAAACTGTTAAATGTCAAAAGGTAGACTTTCAACCTTTGACCTTTGACCGGTATTTGCCGAGCGATAGATCGCATCCACGGCTGCCAGCACGGGCAGGCTGCTTGCCGCAGGAATGAGAAAAGGCTTGTCGGTCAGGATCCAGTTCGCAAACCCGCTCAAACTGCGCTGTAAAGCATGAACACCAAATTCAGGCGGATGTTCCTTGCGGACTTTAACCCCGACAAATTTCAGGGAGGGCCGCGGCAGATCTCGATACAGCGCTGTGCCGTGCTCGCCGTAGGCTTCCATTGTCACCGCCTGCTGGCGTGCTGCCGCCATGGTGGAGCTGATGCTTACCAGTGACCCGCCGGCGGTCTCCACGATGCCATGCGCCAGCGTTTCCACTTCCACATCGAAACCAGGCGTCGCCGTGTAACCCATGGCCGATACAGGTGGTTCGCCCAGCGCCCACAACGCCACATCCAGGAAATGGCTGCCTTGCGTGATGAGCGTGCCGCCGCCCGCCCTGGCGATCGTCTTGTGCCAGTCCGCGCTGATCGAAATAACCCTGTGTGCGATGCCAGGGGATATTGATGCGGATGGAATGAATTCGCCCAAGCGCCCCGGACTGGATTGCCCGCCCCAGGGCATAACAGGCACTGTCGTAACGGTACTGGTAATTTACACCAACCTTTTGGCGCAGCCCTGCTTTGACAAGGTTTATCCCCTCCTCGAGCGTGCGTGTGACAGGTTTTTCCACAAAGACAGGTTTCTGTGCGGAAACCGCCGCGACGGATCATTTCGTAATGCAGGTAATGCGGTACAGCCAGATAAACCGCCTCAATTCTGGTTTCATCCAGTAAACTTCCATAATCCGTGAACACCTGCGGGATGCCGTATCGTTTGGCAAACGCCTGTGCCCGCTGCGCGTTGACGTCACAGCAGGCAGATAATGTCACCTGCCGCACCAATTTTGATACCAGCGCCGTAAAGCCGGCAATGTCTCCGCAGCCAACGATGGCCAGGCTGAGCTTGTTCATCCCGTCACCCATACCAGGGCGCGCCGCAGCACTTCCTGATAGACCGGGTTGTCCATCGTCGCGGATACGTGCCCCGGCACGGCATAACAGACCTTGCCGCTGGCCATATTGATATGTCCATACCACCGGCACAGCCTTGCCTTCATGCACAGCCGTGAATTGAACCTGTATCCTTTCATTCACTTCATGGATGTAGAGTTCATCTTTTACGGTAAAGTTCGGAATTCCACTGAATATCCCACTGTGCTGATTGATAATTTCAAAATTCTCAACCTTGCCATGACCGATAAATCGTCCGCCCAGAATATCAAAATAGGAGCGGGTTTCTTTGAAGGAGGCTGTGGCTGCGTGGATGGCGAGGATCCCGCCGCCATTCTTGACGAAGCCATCCAATTTCATAAGCGCCGCCGGGGAGATCGCCTTGTGATGAAAGTGCAGCAGCATGCCGGAAAATCTTTCCAGGTCTGCCGGCAATTGTTCCAGCGAGCGGATGTGCTCGAATGAGAATCCCTCCATTTGCCGGAGAACCCGCTGCAACGTCAGACGGCCCAATAATGGCGGGTGGAAGATGCCATCGGTCACAAGCAGGATGTTTTTCATTCATCTCATGCGTCCATCTTCAAGTGTTTAAGTTGCTCTGCTTCCGGTCGACTCTTGTAGAAGGTCATCCAGTTGATAGCATCCACTGACCATGCCATTTCTCGGCGCGGTTGTGCAGTCGCTGAAAGTACGGCAGATGTGCTTGCGCTGGAGCGGCTTGCCTTCGAGCACATCTGCGCAAATTTCGGGATAGGTCAACACCATGCGCCCCAGCCCGACAAAATCGGCTTTGCCGGTGCGGATGACATTCTGCGCCACATTGGGCAGCCATTCCTGCAAATAGGAGTAACCGGTGCCGACGATCAGCAGGTCAGGATGTTTCGCCTTGAGTGCGGCGGTCACGCTGATCTGCCGCGCCACGCCGACGAGCGGATCTTCGGGCGGCTGGTAACCATCCGATGGCGGGAACAGCGCCGGGCGCTGGATGTGCGGGTTGTAGTAGGGGCTGCCCGGCGGTGATGTTGACCATTTGGATATCCGAGCTCTTCGAGCAGATCGAGGAACTGCTGCGGCTCGGTCAGATCAATGCCGGTGCCGGTGCCATCGCCGCCAAAGGCGTAGGGATAAGCTGTGTGTCGCTGGCCAGATCGGGACGTCCATGCCGTTCAGCGCGGATGCCAGTCAGCCATCTGCGCCGGGCTTTGAACGGGATGAAATCAAACGCGGAAAATCTCACGCCAATTTCCAGCCCCGGCGCGTCGGCGCGGATGCCGGCGACGATCTCGCGCAGGAAACGGGTGCGATTCTCGAAACTGCCGCCGTATTTGCCGGGGCGATCGACCGCGCTGAGGAATTCGTGGCCGAGGTAGCCGTGGCAATGTTTGATATCCACGAAATGGAAACCGGCTTTTTGCGCCAGCACCGCCGCGTTGACGTAATCTGTCGATCAGTCTGCTCGATCTCGCTCGTCGGTCATGACCGGGATAATCAGTCGGGCAGGCCAAACTTGCGGTTGAGCAGCGGATGGGCGATACAGGATGTGCGGTTCCAGTCTGTCTTGTCCGTGCGGGCGGCAGAAACGCCCGGAATGGGTCAGCTGCAAGCCGATCAGCAGATCATCCGTGTTCCAACGGGCGGCATGCGCGTGCGACAAGCGCTCTCACGCAGGCTGCGCAAGCTCCGGCAGGTTGCTCTCGTTGATGATGAGCTGGCTGGGATTGGCGCGTCCATCCGGGCGGACGGCCACTGCTTCGCCGCCCCAGATGAGTTTCGCGCCGCTCTGCCCGAAGCGCTGCCAGCGGCGGGTGACCAGGTCGGTGGGTTTGCCGTCGCGTGCTGGCGTCCCAGCCTTCCATCGGGAGAACGCACCAACGGTTGGAGAGAAGCTTGGAGAGTTGAAGGCAGCGGATAAGGTTGCGCGAGAGGAGAATCAGGTGCAGGCAGAACCTCGGCATCGAAATCGAGAGCAGATGCCGAGATTGCGAATGTGCTCGGCAAATTGATCAGGGGTGCGGAGTTGGGCGATGCGTGTGCGTAGGTCATTTTGGCTGCGGTCAGTCGAATTTGGCGAGACTTTCAAGGATGCCTTGCAGGATGGGGATATCGCTCGCAGGACGTTTTGGACTTTGCGGGATGGGTGTCATCGCAAGCGATCCAGCCGCGCAGTTTCAGGAATTGCGCGGCAGAATGTTTGTAGGCGGGCAATGGAGTGCGAAAGGCGAAGTGACCGAGATATTGCAGAATATCATTCAGTTCATAGAATTGCGGATTGCCTTCAAGCCAGTAACGGTCGCGCACGGGCAAAGTAATCGGGCGCAAAAGTGGAGAGGCCCAGCAGATAGTCCGAGCCATACATGACCATATCGATGGCGAGATCGTTGCCGGTGAAGACCTTGAAGTCTGGGCGAATGCTGTCGCGCAGCGCCAGGCGCTCCCATTCCAGTGGACGGCTGAGGGAGGAGTGTTTCGCGCCGATGCACTGGGGAATTCCGAGCAAGCCTTCGTAGGTCGCAAGATCATAGATTTTGCCGAACGGCGCGAACATTGTCCCCAATTCGAAGGCAATGAACTGTGGGGCGTGGCGTCCGAAGTCAGAGTAAGCGGCGATGAGCCGGTCGGAAGGCAGCCCGGTCAGCCCGAAAGATTGGAAGATGGTCGGGATCCCGCCAAAGGTCTGGATCTGCTCGATTTGCCGATAATATGCATCTGCGTTAGAACGCCTCCCCGGCCCGGGATGGGACAAAGGCTCCTGCCGTGAAAAGCTGCCCGGGGATGGTGAAACGGGTGTTGCGCAGGGCCTCCACCCGGGTTTGCTCGTCGATCAGGCTGCCATAACCGGTATCCATATTGATGGCAGGGATCAGGCCCGCGGCGGCAGTGCGGGCAACGTGGGCGCAGAAGGCGCCCCAGTCGACAGAACCGTTGGCGCAGAAGGGCAGCAGGATGGCGGAATAGCCGGTAATCTGGCGGCGGGGCAGAATGCAAGGCGGCATGCCGGTAATTGTGGGCATGGGATTATTTTATCCGGTTGCAGATCGGATGGGCAGATTGGGTGAAGTTTCTGGGGAGATTAATTATCTCTCTCACAAAATGTCCCAGGTGCCTTTGCGGTCAGGCAGCCCGCGTGAACGGGTGCTCTTTCCACATGCGGGCTGTCAACGCGATCGGCAGCAGCAGCCAGGGCAGGTTGAGGGCTGTGACGATCGCCAGATGCGGGCTGGCGTGCGGGCCGGCGATCTCCTCCCCCAGGATGATGAATACATCTGCGAACATCATACCAGAGTAGAAAATGGCCGGGATGCGGATCCATTCCCGGCCGCGCAGGAAGGCATACAGTGCAAAAGCGTAGAACGGACCGTAAAAGAGCACGTCGATCCAGATGGTGTTCTTCCACCACTGCGGGCGGGCCATCAGGAGCGGGTCAATGTTGGTGCCGTAGGAGTGGATCACTTTGACCATCACGGCGGGCGGCCAGAACGGCTGCCGGTACTGTACAGGGTTCGCAATGACCAGCTGCTCCAGGTCCACCACGTAGGTGATGAAGAAGAAATTAATGATGAAGAAGGCCACAAACAGCCAGTCCAGGCGGCGCTGGCGGAAGGGAATGATCATTCTATTCATGCTTAATTCTCCTTTCGGTCGGGTTCTGTGTGCGCGTACATGCCTCGCAAAATAAAGCCCATAAAGCGGATTGCCGCCCGGCGTGAGAGCAGGTGACGCATGACGAAGCTGCTCAGGCGGTTAACCGCGCCGGGGATGACAGTCGGTTGCCGTCCCAGGGCGGACAGGGCTTCGGCAACCACCTTTTCCGGTTGGATGGTGGCGTCCGAGAAGCGCCCGGTCTGACGCGGGGAGCTGGCCAGGTAGTTGGGGGTGCGGATGGCTCCGGCGATGCATGCCAGCACATCCACCCCGTCCCGGCGCCATTCCTCCCACAGCCCTTCGGCCAGGACGATATTGAAGGCCTTGGTGGCGCTGTAGGTGGAAATGTAGGCGGAGCCCTGGAAGGCGCTCAGGGAGGTCATCAGGATGATCCCGCCGCGTCCGGCCTGCAGCATGCGCTTTCCGAAAAGCTCCACCAGCCCGAGCGGCGCCCGCACGTTGGTATCGATCTCCCTCAGGTGTTCGTCGAGCGTCCGCTCGAGAAAAAGACCCACGGCCGAAAAAGCCGCGTTGTAGACCAGCAGCCCAATTTCCAGGCCTTTCGTCTCAGCGATGATCCGGCTGAACGTTTCGGGACCTGCCAGGTCGAGCGGCAGGCTGCGTATCTGGATGGAGTACTTCCCTGCCAAGCGACTGGCCAGCGCTTGCAGCAGGGCCTCCCGCCGTGCCACCAGCACCAGGTTCAGCCCGCGCCTGGCCAATTCTTCGGCATAGGTTGCACCCAAGCCCTCCGATGCGCCCGCAACCAATGCCCAGGGGCCGTATTTCTGAAGGAATTGTTTGGTGGAGGCTGGCTTCGATATCCCGGGCATGCTTGACTCCTGTCGTTGATTTATTTTAACCCCGCCTGGTCGTTTTCTCCTCGCCAATTTGGAAGATTGGTCAATCAGAGAGTGGGAGGCTGGCGAATACAATTGCCGTACCGGTGGGAAGCGAAGTCAGCCAGTTGAGCCACCTGGTGGAGACGCTGCAATAAAGGCCGATGATGAGTTTTGGGTGGTAAAAATAAAGAGACCGGGGTGGAAAACCATCCCGGCCTCTTTATTTGGAGTTTGTGAGAATTATTGGGTGGAAATAGTGGTCCAGCCGGCGACAATAGCCTGCATGGCCTTGGTGAAGGAATCGAAGCCGGTCGGGAAGTGCAGGTTACCGTAAGCACTCTCAGGGAGCAGCTTGGCAGCCACGTCAGCCGGGAGCTTGACATCACTGCGAGCTGGATGGGCATAACCCTGTGCAAGCATGACCTGGCCTTCATCCGAGAGCAGGAAATCCTGCTCGAGCTTGGCGGCATTCGGGTGCGGGGCGACCGTGCTGATGTATTCGGCGAAAAGCATGCCTACGGTGGCATCCGTCGGGATGATCACCTTCAGCGGCAGACCCGTGGCATCCCGCTTGGCAAACCCGTCGAAATCGTAGACGATCGAGATCGGGCACTCGCCTTTCTGAACGGAGGCGACATTCAAGACTACGCCCTTGCGCCAGTTGCCGTTATCGCGCAGTGTCTTGAAGAAGTCCAGGCCAGGCTGGACGTTCGTTTCGCTCCCACCATGCGCATATGCGGCGGCCAGTACCGAGCCGGTGGCATAGCTGGATTTGTTGGGGTCACGGCTGCAGACCATATCTTTGTACTCGGGTTTCAGCAGGTCATCCCAGGTGGCGGGGGGGTTCTTTACCAGGTCGGTGTTGACCAGGAAGCTGATGGCGCCCCAATAGGCGACAACCCAACGACCATCTGCATCCTTGAAATTGGCCGGGACCTTGTCCCAGGAGGCGTTCTTGTAGGGCATGGCCAGGTTGTTTTGGATCAGGTTGCCAACAAAGTCGAAACCAATGTCGGCCACATCCATCACCGGGGCATCCTTTTCGGCCAGCAGGCGGGTGATCTGTTCGGCGCTGGTCATATCGGTGTCGGTGTGGGTAATGCTGTAACGCGTCTCAAGGGTTTTCCAGATGTTACCCAGGTTGACCCAGTCATCGGTCATCCCGTAGCTGACGATCTGCCCTTCTGTTTTGGCGCCGGCGATTTTGGCAGCCATTGGATCTTCGGTGGGGGCTGCCGCGGGGGCAACTGTTGCTGGTGCAGCGGTGGCGGGTTTGACAGTTGCAGGTGCGGCGGTTGCGGCAGCCTGGGTGGGCGTCGCGGCGGGTGCGCAGGCAGCCAGCGGTAGCGCAACCAGGACAAGCAGCGTAACGAACAGTACAAATTTCTTCATCTTATTCTCCTTTTTATATTATTATTCCCAACCGGGGCGGGTGGGTAATCCACAGGATCAAGTTGAACCGGGGTGATCATCGTCCGATAATATGAGTCGCTTCTCGACCTCCTTTGCTGGTCGCCCAGATGATCAACAGGGAGGTGATCCAGGCGACTACGAAGCTGATCACGGCCAGGGCGCTGGCCTGGCGCCCATCCTGGCGGGTAAATTCGACCAGGTAGATCGGGAAAGTTTTAAAGCGCGTCCCCACCAGCAAATTAGTCAGAGTGTATTCGGTAAAAACTGTCGAGAAAACCAACAGACAGCCGCTGATGATCCCCGACATGATGTTGGGGATGATGACACGCGTGAGGATGACCCAGCCGTTGGCGCCCATGCTCTGGGCTGCCTCGGTCAGAACGCGGAAATCTATCGCCTCCAATGCATTGGCGACGGGACGATACATGAATGGCAGCGATAGCACCATGCAGGCGGCAACCAGGATCGTTGGGTGGTTAATGATCGGGAGGGGGATTTTTGAATAAAAACGGATCAAAGCCAGAGCCAGTACCACCCCTGGAACACCGAAGGAAAAGCTGGAGATCAATTCAACAATTGGTTTGCCTTTCGGTACACGCAGTTCCATCCAATAGGCCGTGGGTGTGACCAGGACCAACAAGCAAAACATGGTGGCGAAGGAAGCGATAAAAGAGTTTTTCAATGTCAGGAGAAAAGCTTTGTGGGAGGTGACTGCTATCCACCAGTTCAGGGTCCACCCTTCCGGCCACAATGAGCGGTCCCAGCGCGTCGAGAATGAAAAAAGTAAGGTTGCGATGACCGGCACGATCATGAAAAGCAGGAATAGGGTGATGACGAGCATGCGCCAGGCATCCCGCGTTTTCATGCTCTCACCTTCTTGGCCCGGTTGGTCAGCCACATGTACCCGATCACGCAGGCGGACATGATCAACAGGGACAGGATCGACAGGGCGTCGGCAAGTTCAGGCGCCAGCTGCACCTCTCCGCGGATGAGGGCGGCGATCCGGATGGTGATCAGGTCTACATCCGATCCGGTCAGGGTCCAGGCAGTCGCGTAGGCGCCGAAGGAATTGGCGAAAAGAAGGAGAAAGCCGCTCACCAACGCAGGGAACAGGATCGGCAGGGCCACCCGGGTCCAGTATTGAAAATCGGATGCGCCCAGGTTTACGGCGGCTTCATGCCATTCGCGCTTCAACCCGAGCAGGGACGGAATGATCAGCAGGATCATCAGGGGCATTTGGAAATAAAGGTATGCGATGGTCAGGCCGGAAATGGAGTAAATGCGGAAGGCCGGGTAAAGGTGGATGCCGATTTGTTTGAATAGGATCGTAATAATGCCGGTTGATCCCAGGATAACAATGAATGCAAAAGCCAGGGGAGCTCCACCGAAATTGGTCGTTACATCTGCCAGCGCCGTCAGTCCGTTTCGAACGACCTTGCTTTTGGTGCTGATGATGGCATATGCCACCAGAGTGCCGAATACCACCCCAAGGAGCGCGGTTGTGGCAGAAAGTTTGATGGTGTTGCCGAAGGATCGCAAAAAGAGCGGATCCATCGCCTGGCGGTAGAATTCCAGGGTCAGGTTGCCTTTACTGGTCAGGCTGGAACGGATGGTGGTCAGGAGCGGTACAAGCTCGAAGGCCAGGCCGAAGAGTATGATTGGCACCAGACCCAACCATGCCAGCCAGGAGCTGGAGGATTTTTTTAGCCGGGCAGGGATGGAATTGACAATCGCCATGCGATCCTATAATTTCATGTGCAAGCCGTCAACGGCCAATTGCACTTCTTTGTTGTAGTGTTTACGAACCTGTGCCACCAGGTCAACTGCCTGAGCGGGCGGATAGGTATGGATCAGGACCAGGGATTCCACCCCGGCTTGTTGGGCAAGGACACCGGCTGTGTCGGCGTTCAAATGGTCTTCGGTCTCCCACCCGGATGGGAAGGAACATTCGCATATGAGCAAATCCACCTTGTCTGCCAGCTGAACAAGCTCTCCATGGGCGGTGGCATCCCCTGAATACACCAGGGAATGTTCACCATCCTCCAGCCGGTAGGCAATGCTATTCGTCGTGTGGCCGGTTGGCGCCGTTTTGATGCGGATTTTCCCGATCGAAAACTCATCCCGAAAAGCTTGATGAAGTTCAAGCTGGTACGTAAGCGGGGCAAGTTCCGGATAAAGCTCCACCAGGCGCCGGTAGAAATCCTGGATGCCAGGACAGGCGGTAATGGAAAAAGGCCGGGTGCGCTCGGCGGTTGGGGAGTAATTGAAAACCTGAAGAAGGGTTGCCAGGTCGAGGGTGTGGTCGGGGTGGAAGTGGGTCAGGAACAGGTGATCCAGGGCTGAAGTTGAGATTCCCGCCAGGTTCAGCCGGCTCAAAGTCCCGGGACCGATATCCAAAAGGATTGGCTGCCCTTCCGCAACCACAAGCAAGCCTGCGGGGGAATGAAGCCTGTCAGGGATGGCTGTACCGGTTCCCAGAAAAAATAATTCCATCATTTATCGTCAATCCGTCTGGTGCATATTTTGAAGATGGGGATCTATGCTGCTACGGAAAGGGAGCGAGAACTTTTCAGGAAAAGGATGAATGGTTTGAATTTAGATACGTATTGGAAGGTAATAAAATTATAACCAAAAGAAATATTAAAGTCAACCATTAATCTTATAAATCAGTAAATAAGGAACATATTAATAACTAAAAACATAACAATATAAAACCAGTTATGTTTCGATATTGACTTTGGAAATTCCTCTTTGGAAGATGGATGGGAAAGTTCACTATGCTTATTACGTGTATGTAACTCGCAGGATCCCGAATTTATCGCTCCCGGCAGAAGATCCGCTGAAGATATACGGTTCGGTTTTACTCCAGTCGGCATATTTCCCGGCCACGCGCTGGAAGGCTCTTTCCGCCTCCGGCGTGTCCCAGCCAAGAACAGCCACAGTCCCGCCCGCCCCCCCTCCGGTGATCTTGGCCCCGAGCAAACCGGAAGAGCCTTCTTCCCGGACGAGTTCGACCAGCTTGTCTGTGGCTGCAGAGCCCAGGCCGCATTCGCTGTAGCCGCGATGGGCCAGGTACATCAATTCACCCAGCAGCGCGCCTGTACTGCCATCGATCATTTCAAGAGGTTTTGAAAGCAGACTGACAAAGCTGGTCACACGCCAGTTTTCTTCGACGGCATAGCGTACCGCCGCGCGCACGGGATAGATTACATCGGTCCGTACGGGAGTATAAGGGTCCAGGTGGACAGGGTAAACCCGGCTAAAATCCGCTCCGCTGACCTGCTCCGGAAGCTGGCTCTCATACAGCTGGCGGAACAGGGAAGGGGAAAGATTCGCCAGGTACCCATTCCACTTCGATTCCACCCAACGGGCGACGATATTACTTTCATCCAATTGGGGTTCCAAATTCGCCAAAGTGCATAAATAACGGTAACCCATGAAGGTGGCCGCGCGCGCCGATTCGTACTCGATGCCCGCCACAGAATGACGCACACCTGAGTCGATCCCCCATAAGCGTAGATTTGCAGGCAGTCTGACCAGCGGGCGTGGATCGCAGGGCTGGCACAGCATGGGTACAAAAAAACCCTCGTCACCCATCACGACAGCCAGTTGGTCCATAATGCCGGCTGCAGATTGCGTCAAAGCGATTTCGACCCATTGCGTCCATGCGGCCAGTTCAACGCCGGCGGTCTCGATCCCGTATAGACCGGCCATGGCTTTCATCGGAGCCACCTCAAGAGCAGCCGAGGAACTTACCCCTTTTCCGAGAGGCACATCGGACTCCAGGTACAGGCTCAGACCGGTTTTAACCTTCTGTGGATATTGTTTCATAAGGAAATATAAATTACCCAGGATATAGGCGCACCAACTGCGGCGTGGTTCAGCATTGATCCAGGCTCGCACAACTTCCAGCGGTTTCACCTGGCTTTCATCCGCCAGGTCGTCCAGGGAAAATTCCACCAAATCGCTCCAACCGAGCGCATTAACTGCCGGGTTATAAAAGCGGACCATCCTATCGTTGCGGGCCTGGATGGCCACCAGGGTGGCTTCCCTTATGGTTGTTTCGAACACCAGGCCGCCGGTATAGTCATCGTTGCCGCCCATCAGGTCAAGCCGTCCAGGGGTGCGGTTGATCAATATCTCGAGGTTTTTTTGAAAATAGCCTGCCGCCACGAGCTTTTGAATGCCTTCCTTGAACCTGGCCAGGTCAGGGAAGCGAATGTCGGATCGCATGGGATCGTTTGGCATGAGTTATGGACTCCTGATTGCAGGGGGGATGAAACCGCTTTAAAATACCACGAAATGTAATAATTAGCATTCTAACATTCATAAAACAATTAGTCAAACGATATAAAACAAAACAAAAAGGGTTGACATTCGAAACATGCTGTGTATAATAAATAGCGAGATCCCAAGGTATGTCAACTTCAAAAACATCCTCAAAACAGTTCTCTGAATGGCTGGGTTTTCTCCCATTCTTACTATTCTGCCTGGCATTTGAAATTGTGCCGGTTTTTTTCCTGCTGCGCGGAAGCATGATTGAAAAAACCACCGGCCAGCTGACCCTCCAGCATTACATCGATCTCGAGCGCCCTCTCTACATAAACTCATTCTTGAACAGCATCAAGCTCTCCGGCCTGACCGCCGTTGATCGGCGTTGTCCTGGGGACGTTCATCGGTTACGCCATTTATCGCTGGCCGTCAGAGCGTGTCCGTGAGGCGTTCATCACCCTTTCGGATGTGACCACGAACTTTGCCGGAGCGCCTTTGGCATTTGCGTTCATTGTAATTCTGGGATTAAATGGGGTGGTCACCCAATTCCTGGCCCAATATTTTCACTACGAACTTTATCCGCACTTTAGCATTTACTCTTTCTCCGGCCTGATCCTGGCCTATGTGTACTTCCAGCTTCCGCTGATGGTTTTGCTGATCCTGCCGGCTTTTGCTGGCATAAAGAAAGAGTGGCAGGAATCAGCCCAAAGCCTGGGTGCAGATACGCTGCACTTCTGGTGGCGGATTGGCATCCCGGTATTGATGCCCTCCCTGATCGCCGGCCTTACGCTCCTTTTTGCGAACGCTTTCGGCGCGTATGCCACTGCTTATACCCTGGTGCAGGCCAAGCTTTCCCTGGTGACCTTGCAGATCGGTTACATGATCGCCGGGGAGGTCCGCCAGGATCAGGGAGTTGGCATGGCAATGGCAATTTTGTCCCTGGTCATCATGGGTCTGAGCATCGCGATCTATCAGATCGCGACGTTGCGGGCGCGCCGTTGGTCCAAATCTTGATCCCGGGCATTCAGGAATAAGGAAGAAAAGAGTGGCAAACATACCTTCCCAAAAGGCCCTGCTCCCGAAAAAGAAGAACCGGCCGGCCGGTTGGCAAATCGTGCTGGTTGTCATTTTCCTTTTCTACATGTTCCTCCCGATCATTTCGACCTACGTTTTTTCGATAGCGACACGCTGGGACCGCACCATCCTGCCGGAAGGATACACGCTTGAATTTTATGGCAGGGCCTTCCACGCCTCCTACTTCCTGACCACGCTGCGAAATTCATTCATTCTCTCATTGGCAACCGTCCTGGTCAGTCTCATAATTATTGTTCCAACTGTCTACTGGGTCCATTCTCGTCTAACCGGGGCAAAGCCACTGCTGGATGTGCTGATGATCCTGCCGTTCGGCATCCCGACAGTCGTATTGGCTTTGGCGCTGGTCCAGGTCTACAATTTTCGTCCGGTGGCCCGTTCGCCTTTCCTGTTGATCGGCGCTGTAGTGATCTATTCCATGCCTTTCATGTATAGGCCGGTCTCGAACGCCCTGCAGTCCATTGATGTGCGAACGCTCACGGAAGCCGGCCAGAGCCTGGGAGCCAATATTTATCAGGTCTTAATAAAAGTGGTAATTCCCAACATACTGCCGGGTATCCTGAGCGGCAGCCTGCTTGTTTTTGCGACTGTCTTTGCGGAATATACGCTGACCTCATTGATCGTTGGCGCCCGATTTAAGACATTTCCGCTTTTGTTGGTGGAATTCACCCGTATCAACGGAAATGTCGCCGCGGCCTTCTCGGTGGTCTCCTTCACCATCGCCTGGCTGGCATCCATCCTGATTCTGTGGGTGGGTCGCCGGGGAAGCAGCGCCTCGAGGGAAGCAATCCAAGCCCGATAACAAGGATAAAACCATGGCATATCTTGATCTAAAGAACGTTTCCAAAGCCTACGCCGGTGTAGCCGCAGTGCATGATTTCACCCTGGATATTGAAAAAGGCTCATTGGTTTCCTTCCTCGGACCTTCCGGCTGTGGAAAAACGACCACGCTGCGCATGATCGCTGGCTTTGAGCAGCTCGACGGCGGGACGATCCAGTTGGACGGCAGCGATATCACAACCGTACCCCCCAACCGGCGTGACATTGGCATGGTCTTCCAGGCCTACGCCCTCTTTCCCAATATGACCGTACGCGAAAATATTTCTTTTGGCCTTCAGATGAAAAAAACGGCGAAAAAGGAAATGGAGAAGAGGGTGGATACCGTCCTTGAAATGGTGCGGTTGCAGGAGACAGCCAAACGGTTTCCGCACCAGCTTTCGGGTGGACAGCAGCAGCGCATTGCCCTGGCGCGCGCCCTGGCAGTCCAGCCGCGCGTGCTCCTGCTTGACGAGCCCCTCTCAGCCCTGGACGCGGAAGTGCGCGTGGTGCTGCGCGGCGAGATCCGCCGCATCCAATCCGAATTGGCCATCACCACCGTTTATGTGACCCACGACCAGGAGGAGGCCTTATCCATCTCCGATAAAGTAGTGGTAATGAACAAGGGTCTCATCGAACAGGTCGGCGCACCCGAGGAGATTTACCGCGCCCCCAAAACACGCTTCGTTGCCACTTTCATCGGCACCGCCAACCAATTTTACGGGTTGGTGGCGGGAAAAGATAATGTGGATTGCAGGAATTTCAAGCTCTTCGCGGATGGCCTGAAAGAATTCAGCAGCGGGCAGTCTGTGGTAGTCCTTGTCCGCCCGGAAAATATCCAGGTTCAATCAGAACAACCCACGCGCAGCAACTGGAACATCATCCAGGGCGTGGTCGAGACGATCACCTTCCACGGCGCAGTCACCCGGCTGGGCGTCAATGTCAGTGGTCAGCGTGTTGTGGCTGATATCACCGTTGCCAATACCGAGGCGATCTCTTTAAGCCAGAGGATCTGGCTCTCGTTCCCATCCGATGCGTGTCAGGTTATGGCGGTCGACGAATGATTTTTATTAATGCCCACGAGATCGTGCTGGATAAACAGGAGAGGTTGGAGGCCTGGACCTCTTACGATGCCGTGGTGCGCCTTGCGATGGGTTTCATCCAAAATTGTCCGGTCGACCCGGCCAATGGATTGCCCTGGTATCTGCAGTACTCCTGTTTTTGGACCGACCCGCTGCGTCCGGCGGTCTGGCCGGACAACCCGGCCGGGAAATATGCCTGGGCGGTTACGACGCTGCTCAAGTATTATCCATATTCGGGCGAAGCCAGCCAGATTGCCATCGTCCGGAGCATGCTGGAGCGCTTGTGGGATTATCGCACCCCCGCTGATTACGCATGGCCGGATGTTCCGTACGCCTCCGCCCTGCCGGGTACGGGTGTCTATTTCGGAGCACGCGCTGACGGGGAGTATGCCACCGAACCCGACAAGGTTGCCCAGGCCGGTCGGGCGTATGTGGATTTTTACGAGCTCACCGGAGAAATAAAATACCTGCAGATCGGCCGGCGGATTGCCGAAGTATTAGCCCAAAAAATCCGTCCCGGCGATGAGACCCATTCGCCCTGGCCCTTCCGCGTGGATGTGCGATCCGGGCAGGTTGTGGAGGAATACTGCGCTCATCTTATTCCAGCCGTCCGGCTGTTCGATGAGCTGATTCGTCTGGGTCAGGGTGATTTCCGGGTTCCAAGAGATCAGGTTTGGGCATGGCTTGAAGCGTATCCTCTCAAGAATAACCTCTGGAAGGGGCATTTCGAAGACATTCGTCTGGATCCTGCCAACGAAAACCGGGACCAGGTTTCTCCGCTCGAGACTGCCCGCTATATCCTTCAGAACAAGGATCGTTTTCCGTCGGGAACTGGGACAGTAAAAAAATTGATTGACTGGGTTAGGGAAACACTGGGCGGGCACCCTTTCTATACCGCCACCCCGGTCCACGAACAGAAATTCTGTTATTTCCCGATGGGCAGCCACACCGCCCGTTTCGCCTGCCTGTCTGCCTTGTATGCCGAAGCCACCGGCGACCAGGCCTACCGGGAGCAGTCCCTGCGCTCCTTCAATTGGGCCAGTTATATGGCAAACGCAGATGGCACGGTGACGGTTGGTGTGGATCGTCCGGACTACTACAACCAGTGCTGGTTCACGGACGGGTACTTCGATTTTGTTCCGCATTTCATTGAAGGCATGGCAGCCATGCCGATGTGCGCCCCGGCAGCCACCGACCATATGCTGCGCTCGTCATCCATTGTGCAGGAGATAAGCTACCTGCCTTACCTGATAACGTACCGGACCTTCGATGCGGACGGCTCACAAAAATTCCGTCTGACGTTCGAACCCAGGCAGGTGCTGGCTGCCGGTAAGGCGCTCCCCCGGCAGACCCTTCCAGCAGATGGACCCGGCTGGAGTTTTGATCCGGCCCTGCGAGTATTAACCATTTCGGCCGGAGAGCGGGAAGTGACAGTCGCGGGACGGTGAAATTGGTCCCTCGGACTGCTCCGGATCCTGGATGGAAGCTCCAGGTTGTGACCAATGGTCAACTTTTGAATCATCAAGATGAGAAAGGAGGCGCGCAGCAGTTAAAGAATGGGATTTTATCAACAGTTGGAAAAACCATCTTAGGATGTCAATCAAAAAATTTTGAGAAAAGGAGAATGAGATGTCGAAGAAAATTTCATTGATCGTCGGATTGTTCGTAGCGTTGGCACTTGGCATGTCAGCCTGCGCGCCAGCTTCCACCCCCGTACCACCCACCCAGGCGCCAGTAAAACCGGCTCCTGCCACCCAGGCCCCTGCCACCCAGGCGCCCGCGACTGCCGCCCCAACGGCGGACCCCATGATCAAGCTGGTGGCAGATGCCAAGGCCGAAGGCCCGATTGTTTCCTACGGTCTGCCGGATGATTGGGTGAACTACGGAGGCCTATTCAAAGGCTTTACGGCCAAGTATGGCATTAACCATCTGGACACCGACATGGACAGCGGTACCATCATCTCGACGTTGGAAGCCGAGAAATCCTCCCCGGTCGCGGACACAACTGACCTGGGGCTGGCGTTCGCCAAGCTGGTGGAAGACGACGGTCTGTCTCAGGCCTATAAGAATGCCAACTGGGACGAAATCCCGGATTATGCCAAGAACCCGGACGGTCTCTGGTCTGCGGCTTACTGGGGCGCAATGGTTTTCCTGGTCAATGCTGACAAGGTCAAGACCGTTCCCCAGACCTGGGAAGATCTCCTGAAAACCGATTATAAGGGCACGGTCTGCATGAAAGACCCGCGCAGCTCCGCTACGGCCCAGATGATCGTCCTGGCCTCTGCTTATGCTCACGGCGGCAATGAGACCAACGTCCAGCCTGGTTTGGATTTCTTCAAGAAGATGATCGATGGGGAAATCCTCAATGGGGTCTCTCCATCCTCTGCCACCATCCAAAAGGGCGAGTGCCCGATCGTCATCCAGTGGGATTTCGATGCACTGAGCAATAAGTATGGAAATCCGAATATGAACCTGCAGGTCGTTATCCCCACTGACGGTACAGTTGCGGGTATGTATATCCAGTTCGTGACCGCCGGCGCGCCGCATGTCAATGCTGCCAAGTTGCTGATGGAATACGAATACTCCGATGAAGGCCAACTGGCCTATGCCCAGGGTTTTGTACACCCCATCCGGACGAAGGTTCAGCTCCCGGCTGATCTGCTGGCGAAGTTCCCGCCCACGGACGCCTACAAGTCAGTCAACTTCCCGAAGGATTTCGTGGCTCTTGACAAGGCTGGCATCGCGATCGCCGATGGTTGGGCTTTGATCGCCAAGTAAGTTGTAACTGGTTAATTCCCGGGATGGAGCAGGTTCTCCCTGCTCCATCCCAAGTCAGGCCGGAAACCTGGATAAACAGGCCCAATCCTTCCAATCGATATCAGCGAGGGCCTGCCAGATGGCCCTCGAAAAGAAGCGCTGAAAGGTTTTGATTTTATTATCTCTTGGATTGAAGACTACAGACTCTGGAACCCGGGTTTCTCTTATTTCAAAATCCTTAAGGTTCAGCCCGCTGGGAAACGTCTGTTCAATGGAAGCACTTTTTTGGAATCATTCTCTCGACAAAGGAGTAAGCCATGCCCGTCACAGGTGAATCAATTCGTCTATCAAGATTGTTTTCGGAAGGAAAGAACGCAGTCATCGTTGCCGTAGACCATGGACTCTACTTTGGTCCATTGCCAGGCATGCTCAATCTGTCTGAGGTGATCGACCGGGTTTCCAAGGCGGACGGCATCCTGATGGCACCAGGTTCTCCGGCCCACTGCCAGTCGGTCTTCTCGAAGCGCGGCGCCCCGGCCCTGATCGTGCGCTTGAATTGGGGCTCCAATTACGCCGCCATGTGGAATTACAAGCACTCCCACAGTGTGCCCATGATCTCCGCGGCAGACGCGGTCGCCCAGGGCGCCGACCTGGTCATCAGCAGCCTGAGTCTAAAGAATCCCGATGAGGCTGAAGATGCTCATAATGTGGAAATCTTTTCGGCCTGCGTGACGCAAGCGCGTGCATTGGGCATTCCTGTCATCGGCGAAGTATATCCGACGGGTGGAGATGACTTTCAGCCGGAGGATCTCCAGGACGAGATCTTCATCGGCTGCCGCATTATCGCCGAGCTGGGCGCCGATCTGGTCAAGACCTTCTATACTGGTAAACGTTTCAATGAGATCTGCGCTGCCACACCGGTGCCGGTGCTGGCGCTGGGCGCCAAGAAGCTTCCAAAGGAGAGCGACGCTCTCAAGCTGGCAGCAGTATCGGTCGAAGCCGGGGCGCGCGGGATTGTGTACGGTCGCAATGTGATCCAATCCAAAGACCCGGGCCGTCTGTTGGATGCCCTGAAAGAAGTGGTCAAGGATTTCCAGGCGCCGGACAAGGTTGCCGCCAGGTACAAATTGGATTGAAATGGAATTACTTCTTGGTATCGATGCAGGCACCACTTCGGTCAAAGCCGGCTTATTCAGTCCGGACGGTCGCTGCCTGGGGATTGGTCGCCAGGAGTATCAACTCGAAACTCCTGCTGCAGACCGGGCCCAGCTCGATCCGGAGATCTACTGGCAGGCCTGTCGGAAAACCGTCCGGGAGGCCATGGCCCAATTGGGCGCGCAGCCCGACCAGGTGCGTGCGCTGGCCGTTTCCAGCCAGGGTGAGACCATCATAACGCTTGACGATAAGGGCCAGGCCATCTATCCTGCCCTGGTCTGGCTGGACAATCGCGCCGTCGAGCAGGCAGCTTTCCTGGCGAAACAATTTGGTTCGGATGTCTACGTTCGCACGGGTATCCCGGAGATCCTGCCGACCTGGTCAGCGTGCAAGATCATGTGGATCCGCCAGAACGAACCGGAGGTCTTCTCCCGGGCAGCCAGGTTCGTGCTGGTGCAGGATTACTTGATCTACCGGCTGACCGGCCGGATCGTCACGGATGGTTCGATCGCCTGTACAACGCTCAACTACGACCTGACCAGGAACGTCTGGTGGAAAGAGATCCAGGATGCCATCGGGATCCGCACAAGCCAGTTACCCGAGATCGTCAATCCGGGCACGACGGTCGGGACGCTGACACCCGAAGCAGCCCGGGAATTGGGCCTTTCGGTTCACACCTGCGTAGTAACAGGTGGAATGGATCAGGCGGTGGGAGCCATTGGGGCAGGCAACATCCAGCCCGGGATTGTCTCGGAGGCGACCGGGGCTGCCCTGGCGATCCAGGCTACCATTTTGAATCCGATGATCGACCGGTCGAAGGTCGTGCCGGTCTACTGCCACAGCGTACCGGGAAGATACTTGTTCGTGCCCGTTTGCCCGACCGCCGGAATGGCTTTCAAATGGCTCCGGGATACCTTTTTCCAGGATGAGATCATACAAGCCGAAAAAAACAAGCAGGATCCATTCGACCGGCTGACCCGCCTGGCGCAGGACGTCCCGCCCGGAGCGGATGGCCTGGTCATGCTGCCTCACCTGATGGGCGCCTTCAGCCCCGAGCCAAACGCGGCGGCCCGCGGTACGTTTACCGGTTTCACGCTCAGCCACACGCGCGGCCATTTCGTGCGTGCCCTGCTGGAAGGCGTGGCGTTCATGCTCAAGCAAAACCTGGAGTTCATCGAACGGACCGGGATGGAAATCCATGAGATCCGCTCCATGGGAGGCGGATCGCGCAGCCCCTTGTGGAATCAGATCAAGGCAAATGTTTGCAACCGGCCCGTGGTAACTCTGGCCAACGAAGAGACCGGCCTGCTTGGGGACGCCATTCTTGCCGGGGTTTCTGTCGGAATTTTCAAGTCGATCGAGACTGGCTGCGAGACAATGGTAACCGTAAAAGAGACCATTCAACCTGACGGGCAAGCGGATGCATATCTTCAGGCGTACCAGTTGTATTGTGAATTGGACCGCCAGTTGGCGGGTTATTTCAAAAAAAGTTACAGCCAAGGCCGGTAGAACTCGTCGTTAATATATAACCAAGGAGAGATAAGATGACAATTAAACCGAAAGTGGGTGTCCTGGTAACGGCTTTATTGGAAGATGATTACAACAAGACCGCGCACATCCGTCCGATGGCGCAAAAGGTGGCCGACAAGATCGGCGGGATCATCGGGAAATACGCCGAGGCCGTCTGCCCGCCGCTTGTGGAGGAAGAATTCCAGGCCGAGGCCGCTGCGCAGCAGTTCAACGCCGCTGGCGTGGACCTGATCGTAGCCGTTGAAGTAGCTTACACCAAGGGCCTGGTGCCGACGCGCTGCTTCCTGAACACGACTGCCCCGGTCCTGGTCTGGAACACACAGCAGATCGAGTTCCTGCCTGAGGACGCCGACTTCGACCTGATCATGCTCAACTCGGGGATGGCCGGTGTGCCGGAGATGACCTCCGCTTTGCTGCGCATCGGTCGACCGTTCTGGATGGTTACATCCTTGATGGATGACCCGCAGGGCCAGAAAGAGCTGGCCGGATACATCGCCGCCGCTGGCGTCATCCGCCGGTTAAAGACTTCCCGCATCGCCATCGTCGGCCACGCCTTTGAAGGCATGACCGACCTGATGATCGACCAGCTCAGCCTGCGCCAGTTCGTCGGTCCAGCCTGCTGGCCGGTGGAACCTGAGAAGGTCTCGGTTGCCATGGGCGAGGTCTCCGCAGCGGAAGTCAAGGCATTGGTTGGTAAGGAAAGTGGGCGGTATAAGATCGACATGGAAGCCGCCCAGTTGGAGCGTTCCTGTCGCCTGGCGCTGGCCCTGGAAAAAGTGACCCGGGATGGCAAGTTCGATGCCATGGCCTCCTTTGATCAGGTCTGGTTGACCGATCCACGCGTCGGGATCATCCCGGCCTACGCCACCGGGCGGCTGTGTGAGCTCGGTCTGCCCTGCTCGACCGAAGCGGATATCACCACGGTAACCGCCATGCTGATACTGCAGGAGATCGCCGGCAAATCCACCTTCCTGGAAAATTACGTCATCGATTTCAAGCAGGATTCGATCATTCTGTCCCACGATGGGCATGGCAATCCCGCCCTGGCCGCCAGTCCGGCAGATGTGACCCTCAAACACAGTATTTACTACAAGGGTGTCAATGGTTTCGGCGCAAGCTTTGAGTATGCCTACGCTCCCGGCCCGGTTACCAACCTGGCGCTGGTCTGCATCGGGGGTCGCTGGCGCCTGAACATTTCGGAAGGCGAATCGGTCGCCATCCAGCCCCGCCCGGTGGCCGCGCCTCAAATGCTGTTCAAACCCCGACACCTGCATATCAAGGATTGGTGCGATGCCTGGTGCAAGGCCGGCTCGCCGCATCACATGGCCGTGGCCTATGGGCATTTGGCTGAGCAGATCAAGATCTACGCTGCCATGCAGGGCCTGGACGTGGTCGAAATTTAGGTAGGTTGTACCTTTCCGGCGGATAAGTTGAATTAGCCGGGCAAGGTCGACCCATGTCATGTAAAATGGTAAGGTGTTAATCCAGCTTGTGGAGAGAATGCCATGGAAGAACTAAGCGCTGCCGAGAGAAGATCCCAGATCGCACAAATGGTCCTGGAAAGCGGGAAGGTGTTTGTGGCCCATCTGGTCGACCAGTTTCAGGTTACGGAGACATCCATCCGGCGGGATCTGACCATATTGGAGAATAATGGACGCTTGAAACGTGTGCATGGCGGGGCGATCCCGATCCCCGGCAGTTCGCGCACCGATTCTTTTGCCGAGAAAATGGATCTGCACATCAAGGCCAAGGAGCGCATCGGCAAGGTGGCTGCCAGTTTGATCAAGCCCAAGGATATCCTGTTGCTCGACTTCGGGTACTACCACTCTCCAGGTCATCCGGCACGTTCCCTCCACCCTTCGCAACAGCAACCTGGTCACGCTGGTGACCAACTCGCAGCCGATCGCCCAGGAAGTCCTGACCTGGCCATCTCCCAACCTTACCATCCTGGGCGGGCTTTACCTCCCCGATTACCAGGCCACTGTGGGTCCGCAGACCCTGGCGCAACTGCAGGAGATGCGCGCCACCCGGGTGTTCCTGGGGACCGATGGGCTGACCCTTCAAAGCGGCATAACCACCGCCAATATCCTCATGGCGGAAGTGGACCGCATGATGGCCGATCATTCCCAGCAGATCATCCTGGTGACCGACAGCAGCAAGTTCGGCCGGGTCGGTTTTGTGCCCGTCAAGCCGGTCAACGCTTTCCACATGATCATCACCGACACCAATGCTCCGCCGGATATGGTTCAGGCGATCCGTGATATGGGCGTGGAAGTCCTGTTGGTCTAGGAACAGGCCGGTTTTTTTCAACCTCCGTGCCTTCTTTCCTCCCATCCCGGATGCGCAGTGAACATCTTTCAATGATCGGCCACGCCTGGAAATCTCCCAGTCTGAAGGAATTCTGCTAAATGTACGCAGGACTTGATCTAAAACCACCATTTTTCGAGATCGGGCCTAAAGCATTCCTGTACGACCAGGCGGTACTCGACCTGGCCCGGCATGCCGGTGAGATCAGTCGCAAATACGATGTCCGGATCATCTTCACGCCCCAGGCCGTCGATATCCGTCTGGTGGTGGCAGGGCACACAGCGATCTGCTCGTTTTTGCCCAGCACATGGATTCGCTGCCGGTTGGTCGCGGGGTCGGCTCGATCCTGCCGGAGGCGGTCAAAGCTGCCGGGGCGGTCGGCGTCCTGCTGAACCATGTCGAGAAACGCCTTTCCATGGACGAGTTGGAGCGCACCATCCGCCGCGCCGACGAGGTCGGGCTGGCCTCGATGGCCTGTGCCGACAACCTGGATGACGCAGTCACGATCGCCCGCATGGCTCCCAATATTATCATCGTCGAGTCGCCCGACCTGATCGGGGGAGGCAGGCGCGCTGAAAACGACCGGGAGGCCGTCGCCCGCATCAACGCCACCATCTGGGCCATTAACCCTGAGATCCGCGTCTTGCATGGGGCCGGGATCGCCAGCGGACAGGATGTTTACAACATCATCGCGGCCGGCTCCCAGGCCGCCGGTTCGACCAGCGGGATCATCAAAGCCCCCGACCCGTTTGCAATGCTTGAAGAAATGATCCGCGCCGAGCGTGAGGCCTGGGATCAAACTCACTAATTTTGGAGGATTTAGTATGACCGTTTATCATGAGATATTCAAGATCCAATCCGACCGCCGGCCGACCTTTCACGACGTCACCGAGCAAGTGCAAGCGGCCTTAATCAATTCCGGAGTCAAAGAAGGCCTCCTGCTGGTCTTTTCCCAGCATACCACCTGCAGCGTGATGGTTCAGGAAGCCTCCGACGATGTCAACTATTGGGGCACGGAACTGTTGATGCAGGACCTGGTCAATGTGCTCACGAAGATCATCCCCACCTGCCTGACCGAGGGCCAGTATCTTCACCCGGGGCCCAAACATATCCAGGCGGCTGCCGGGCGGGATGAGCTGCCCTCCTGGTCTCTCAACACCGATGCTCACCTGCGCTCGGTCCTGATGGGGCGTTCGGTCACCCTCCCGGTCAACGACGGCGCCATGCTGCTGGGCGATTTTGGAAGGATCTATTTCGCCGACTTCGACCAGGTGCGTGCCCGCGAGCGCAACGTCCGCGTCCAGATCGTTGGCGAGTGATTAATTGGGAGAGCAAGCCTAGTTCCCTCAGCTACTGACAATAGAAATTGAGGTCTGTTTCCGACGGATTTGTAGGGAATCCGTAATTCCCCATTTAATATAATGTCCCTGTCATCCAAGGTGTGATTCAAGATAACTACAACTTGATTCCCGGTTGAATCAGGTTATTTCCTCTCAGATTTGTCGGGCTAAAATGGGGCTTTTCCCGTATACAACGGCTACCTCAATTCGTTGAAGTCAAGTAAAATCTTCAAAGGCACGTAGTTTTCCCAGGAGAGTCAGCCATGAAATCCTATCGTAAAGAGCTCTGGTTCAATATCCCTTCCCGGCGCGGCTTCGTTAATATCACCTCCGATGTGGAAAAAGCTTTGGCGGAAAGCGCCATCCGCGAAGGGCTGTGCCTGGTGAACGCCATGCACATTACCGCCTCGGTCTTTATCAATGATGACGAGTTCGGCCTGCACCACGATTACGAGACCTGGCTGGAGGGGCTCGCACCGCACGAGCCGGTCAGCCAGTACCGCCATAACGATACCGGCGAAGACAATGCCGACGCCCACATAAAAAGGCAGATCATGGGGCGTGAAGTCGTCGTGGCGGTGACCGAGGCCCGGCTGGACTTTGGTCCCTGGGAGCAGATCTTCTATGGCGAGTTCGACGGTCGCAGAAGGAAGCGTGTGCTGGTCAAAATTATAGGTGAGTGAACATCATATTATCCATATTGGGAACGCGCCTTGCATAAAAAACGCTTTTATCCCACTGGAATAATCAAGCTAGGGCTTTTTGCCCTGGTTGGTTTGCTCTTTCTACCGGCCTCTGTTGTTCCATCGCGGGCCGCTCAGCCGTCCCGGATCGGAAATCTGGAAGCCGCTGATAAATCTGTTCCAGCGTATTCTGCAATTGGCGGGTGCGCCATGTTCCCGGCAAATAATATCTGGAACACGCCTGTAAATAAACTTCCGCTGGACTCGCATTCGTCTGCCTGGATCGATTCGATCGGCCGCACGACCGGCTTCCACATGGACTTTGGTTCAGGCAACTGGGATGGCGGCCCGATCGGGATCCCCTATAACATTGTTGATGGGTCGGTCCCGAAGGTGACATTCACCTTTCAATATGCGGGCGAATCGGATCCCGGCCCCTATCCCATGCCGGCAAATCCGAAGATCGAATATGGCAGCGACAGCCATCTGTTGGTTGTGGATACCAGCACCTGCACGCTGTATGAAGTCTATGCGGCCCATAAAACCAATAACAAATGGTCCGGCGGGTCCGGGGCGATCTGGCATCTGGCATCGAATGCCCTCCGCCCGGATACCTGGACCTCCGCGGATGCGGCCGGCCTGCCGATCCTGGCGGGGCTGGTACGCTATGACGAGATCGCCGCCGGCGTGATCAACCACGCCATCCGTTTCACGGCTTCCGAGACCAACCGCTACATCTGGCCCGCCCGCCACCTGACCTCCGATGATCCCAGCCCTGGAATTCCTCCCATGGGGCGCGCTTCCGTTTGAAAGCCGCCTATAATATTTCCGGTTATCCTGCCGAACTGCAGGTGATCCTGCGCGCCATGCAGATCTATGGGATCATCCTGGCCGATAACGGCTCGGACTGGTACATCAGCGGTGCGCCGGATGAACGCTGGGACAACGATATGCTCCACCGGCTGGATGCCCTCACCGGGGACGATTTCGAAGCGGTCAACGCCTCCAGTTTGATGGTTGATCCCGATTCCGGGCAGGCCTTCCAGGTCGATCCATTGAAATTTTTCCTGCCGCTATTATTTCGCCGATGATGGTTGGTAAGGAGACTGATGAAACGCCTGCGCTGGTATGACTACCTCACCATCAACCTCTTCTGGCTGGGGTTGAACATCCGCAACACCGCCCTGGGCTCGATCTTCATGCCCTACCTGGTGGGCATCTTCGCGCCCGAAGCCATCAAGAATACCGCCCTGGGCGGCATGCGCTCGGCCGGGCTGGTGATCGCCATGCTGGTCCAGCCGGCCGCCGGGATGCTGAGCGACCGTTCCACCTCCCGCTTGGGGCGGCGCCGGCCGTATATCCTGGTCGGGGCGCTCTTCGACTGTCTCTTCCTGGCTGGCGATCGCACTCTCCCAGAATTATTGGGCCTTGCTGATCGCCATCCTGCTGATCCAGTTCTCCTCCAACGTCTCGCACGGTCCGCTCCAGGGCCTGATCCCCGACCTGGTGCCCGAAGACCAGCGCAGCCACGCCTCGGCGGTCAAGTCCATCATGGAATTGCTGCCGGTCGTCCTGGTCGGGCTGACCATCGCCAAGATGGTCGGCGCCGGCCACCTGGATTGGGCCATCTTCGCCACCGGCATCAGCCCTGCTGGTGGTTACGCTGATCACGATGATCTTCGTCAAGGAAACGCCGCTCCAGGAGAAACCGACCACCCCGTTCTGGCCGCCGATGCTGCGCGTGCTGGGCATGCTGGGCGGGATTGCCATCGGAGCCGTGGCCGGGCTGTTGGGCGGCGGGCTGGTGGGCGGGCTGGCCGGGTCTGATCACCCTGGCCTTCGCGGACAAATCCACAGCCATCTCCGTGGGCATCGGCGTGGGCGGGGCAGTCGCGATGCTCGTGGCGGTGGTGGCCGGAGTGTGGGCCGGCTGCCTGGGGACATTGGGCCAGGAAGCCCGCAAGCAATCCGCCTTCGTCTGGTGGATCGCCAACCGGCTGATGTTCCTGGCGGCGGTCACCTCCCTGCAGGGCTCCATCTTCTATTTCGTGATGTATGCCTTCAAACTGACCGGCGAAGCAGGCCTCCAGCCTGACCGGCACCCTGACCTCCGTGATCGGGATCTTCATCATTATTACGGCCATCTTCAGCGGCTGGATCGCGAACTGGGTCGGGCGCAGGCGCCTGGTGCTGATCAGCGGCATCGTGGCGGCGGTTGGGAATGTCCTGCTGCTGGTCACCATCTGGGTGCCGCAGCTCGGCATCGTCTATGCTGCCGGGACCATCATCGGCATCGCCACCGGGTTGTTCATGACCGCCAACTGGGCGCTCGGCACGGACCTGGTGCCGGCGGGTGAAGCCGGGCGCTACCTGGGCATCTCGAACCTGGCCGGGGCGGGGGCGGGCATCGTCGGTGCGGGCATCGGCGGGCTGGTGGCGGATGCCATCAACCATTACTTCATGGGGCTGGGCTATTTTGCGGTCTTTGCCGCCTATGCCATGCTGTTTGCCTTGAGCGCGGTGGCCCTGCGCTGGGTCAAGGAGAGTGGCGAAAGGTAGACTGGCACCCTTGCGAAGGTTTCTACCCTTCGCAAGGATGACAGCTGCAGAAAGGAGATTGTCATATGCTGGAAACTCGACGTTTTGGTCGCACTGAACACATGAGCACGGTTGCCATCTTCGGCGCGGCGGCTTTCTGGGAGATCAGCCAGAAGGAAGCCGACCGGGTGATGGAACTGGTGATCGCCGCGGGCGTAAACCATATTGACGTGGCTCCTTCCTATGGGCAGGCCGAGCAGCGCATCGGACCCTGGATGCGGCCGCGAACGCGGGCGCTTTTTCCTGGGCTGTAAAACGATGGAACGCACGCGTGCGGGCGCCTGGGACGAACTGCGCCAATCCCTCAAACGCCTGCAGAGCGAAACCTTTCGACCTGTACCAGTTGCATGCCATCACCAGTTTCGAAGAACTGGATGCCGTCACTGGGCGCGGCGGCGCGCTGGAAGCCCTGGTGGAAGCCAGGCAGGCCGGCTTGATCAAGCATATCGGCATCACCGGTCATGGCGTGGATGCCCCGGCAATTTACCTGGAAGCCTTGCAGCGCTTTGATTTCGACTCGGTCACCTTCCCGCTGAACTTTGTCCAGGCGGGCAATCCGAAGTATTACCGGCAGGCCGAAGAACTCATCCGCCAGTGCCGGCTCAAAGATGTTGGACTGATGGTCATCAAATCCATCGCGAAGGGGCCGTGGGGTGAAAAAGAAAAGACTCATACCACCTGGTACGAGCCGTTTTCTGAGATGGACGAGATCCAGCAGGCGGTCAATTTCGTGCTCTCGCACGATGTCACCGGCATCTGCACGGCCGGTGATATCCGCCTGCTGCCGCTGGTGCTGAAGGCCTGTGAGAATTTCGCCCCGTTGTCCCTGGAAGAACGGGAAACTGATCGAGTTTGGGCGGTCGTACCAGCCGTTGTTTGTTTAGGTACCTATGTCATTGCGAGCCGTATTATGGCGAAGCAATCTCCACATTTCCATGGGATTGCTTCGGCAGAGAACACCCTCGCAATGACAGCTCTTTTCAACTTTCCGGCTTATCTTCCACCAGCGTCATCACCCTGTAAGACTCGGCGGCTTTCAGGCCTTTTTCCTTGCCGGTCTCGGCGGCCCACTTCCGCATCTCCTCCGTGGGATCCCAATCGCCCAACTGGCTGGCGTGTTTCTTGAGGGCGGCGATTTTCAGATCCAGGGTCTCGCTCGTGTCCACCCAGACATCCGGTTTTTCGGCGCCGTGCAGGTAGAGCTTTTTGACATTGTGCGGTTCGTAGCCTTCATCCAGCAGGTCCGTAAAGATCAGGCGTGTCCCGGCGGACGGGAAGGTGGCATAAACGGCCGCTTCGGCGGCCGCCCGGTGGTCGGGATGGTTGATGTAATCCGAGCCGTAGAAAACGCGTGTGGGGTCGCCGGTGACGACCAGGTCCGGTTTGTACTGGCGGATGAGGCGCGTCAGGTCCTTGCGCAGTTGCAGGGTGGCTTCCAGTTCGCCGTCCGGGTAATGCAGGAAAGCCGTTTCCTGGATGCCCAGAACGAGGTTGGCGGCGATCTGTTCGTCTTCGCGCAGGTGCGCCAGGCTGGGTTTGTAGTCCGCCCCTTTGGAGGGTTCATTCGATCCGGCGTCGCCGCTGGTGACGATGACCGAGATGACCTGGCAGCCTTGTTTGACCCATTTGGCGAGCGTCCCGGCGATGGTGAATTCCTGGTCGTCCGGGTGGGCCTGGATGGTCATGGCAATCTTGGGGATATATTCTTGTTCGCTCATGTGGCCGATTCTAACCGATTTAAATTATAACCGGCGGGAAAACCAAATAGAACGGATGGCACCCGCCGGTTATATCAGATTACGTCTCAGGTGGCTTGAAGAGCTAAAGTCCTGAGGTGGAAGGCCCTGTTTTTTTCTTTTCGTTCTTCAATTTCCGCTTTTCCTTGGGGTTAAGCTTGGCCTTCTTGCGATCTTCCTTTTTACCTTTATCCTTGCTGCCTCTGTCGCCCATATTCGTTTCTCCTTTCACTCCAAGCGTTTGTGTAAAAAGATGAGTTGGTAACCAACAGGATAGTCTGGATTATATCCTACGGTTTCGAAACCGAGACGCCGGTAGAACTCGGGCGCCTGGAAGCTGTGCGTTGACAACACCATCTGGGTTGCCCCGCGCAGGCGGGCCTCCTGCTCGGCGGCGGACATGAGCCGCGTGCCCAGACCCTTGCCGCGCCAATCTTCATGGACCCAGAGTGTTTTAACCTCGCAGCACTGCCCCCAGGTCCAGCCATACAGTCCGGCTATGATGTCGTTGTGGTCATCCCGCAGGAAGATCGCCAACAGGCGGCCATCCGAGATGCCGGTGGCGGCAGCATTGAACTCATATAACCGGTCATCGAGAAAGCGCACATCCTGCCAATCGGGTGTATCCAGGATGGTCAGCCGCTCAAATTTCAGCGGATCATTTGGGGAGCTCATGGTCCTGTGCTCTTGTTGTTCCGGGATGGTGCGACTGCTAACCCTTTTGTTTGCGCCTTTGCTGTTCCTCAAACGCTTGCTGATCTTTTTGGCGTTGTATGCGCTTCTCTTCGAGCTGTTTCTCCAGCTGCTGCTGCTCCTGCTGGCGCTGCTTGCGCTCCTGCTCCTGATCCTTCTCCAGATGCTCCTGTTGCTGCTGGCGCTGTACCCGTTCCGATTCCTGCTCGTCGCGTTGCGGCTTTTGTCCTGTGCTCATCATGGTTTCCTTCTTTCACTCCGATCAATTTGGAACTGCATTGATTGTACCCCATGGGCAGGAAAAAGCCGCGGCTTTGTTTATGATTCCTGCTTTCCCTCTTCAGGGTGCTGAAATTTCAGCGCATCCGCCAGTTCCGGGTTGATCTGCCATTGGCCATCCTGATAGACCTGTTTATCCCACGGGAAGACCACCAGTGCATCCGTGACAACTGCAACATGGTCAGGAGCAGGCCTGGCCCAGCTGTGGCTGACCAGACTGGCGGTGACCACGCGTGCTGCACCCTGGTCGCGGGCGCGCTGCGCCACCAACGCGGAAGTCTCACCGGTATCGGCAATTTCATCGATGACCGCCACGGTCTTGCCTTCCACTTCTTTGGAAACATCGACTTTCCAGACCGGATGTTGGAAGGTAACCTGGTCGTTGACCCGGCGCGTGATCCGGACCGGGAACAACTCACGCCGGAGCGCGCACGCCACAGCCGTAGCCGGGAACAGCCCTGCACGCGCAATGCCGACCACCAGCTCGATATTTTCAGCAGCCAGGCGTTCTGCCAGGAGGGCGGCCAGTTTGCCAAACTGCTCCCAGCTTATCTCTTCGATCCCTTTTCGCAGGGAATAATCGTAGCTTTGGATCATGCT
>CAWHNM010000005.1:0-31224 GCA_963830665.1 uncultured Chloroflexia bacterium | reverse complement strand
TACTCACACCCTACGCGATTTGCGAAAGGTTTGGTAACATCGGGTCACAATGACCCGAGACGATTTTGCCCGAATGAGCCGGGAAGAACTGATTGATCTGGCGCTTGAACAGAACGCTGAGATCGAGGCGTTGAAGATGAAACTGGAGAAAGGCAAGAAGAAGCCGCCCACGAACTCCAGTAATTCTTCGCAGCCGCCCTCGCGGGATCAGAAGCCCAATCAATCGAAAGATAAACGCAAGCGCCATCGGCATGGGCCGCCGGACTTTCACGTGAAATACGAGCGTAAGCTGGTAGCCGATCCAAAGCACACAGTGGAAGTGAAACCGCAGGTTTGTGAGCATTGTCAAAGCGATCTTTCAAAAGAAAGCGGCAAATTAGTGGACGTGAACCAGATCACGGAATTGCCCGAAGCGAAAGCGGAAGTGATCGAAGTGCGGCAGTATGCGGTAGAGTGTCCATGTTGTGGGCATGAGCAGATTGATCAACCTGCGGCTGGCTTGGAAATGGGGCGTACATTTGGAGCACGCTTGGAAGGAACCGTGGTGTACTACCGCCAGGAGCAGCACATGAGCTATATGCGCACGAAATCTGCTCTGCGAGACTTGCATGGAGTTGAGATCAGCCAGGGCGGGATCGATCGGATCATGCAGCGGAGTGGGAAGAGTGCCATTGAGCAAGCTGCGCCCATTCAAGCCGAAATCCAGCAAAGCCGGGTGGTGCATAGTGACGAAACCAGAGCCCGAGTGGATGGGCAGAACTGGTGGCAGTGGGTTTTCTGTTCTGCCAGTGCCGTATACCATGTGATCCGCTTTGATCGTAGTGTGGATGTCATCAAAGATGTTATGGCGGGACATATCGTGGATGTCTGGGTGAGTGATTGCTACTCTGCTCAAGTGAAAGCTCTGGCTAGGCAACGGCAACTCTGCATGGCACACCAACTGCGCAACCTGCAAGCCGTGGTTGACTGCTATCCGGCTTCTTTTTGGCCAAAGGCCATGCAAGCCTTGTTCCGTTCGGCGGTTCATTTGCACAACCAGAGAGACCATTTGTCTCCGCCAGTATTCCAAAGGCAAGTTGAGCGGATTGAACATATCTGCGACTGGCTGCTCAAACGCTCGTTGGAACAGCCCGAAGCCAAAAGACTTTTGAAGCGGTACCATAAGTACCGGGACTGCCTCTTCGTCTTCTTGCACCGAACCGATGTCAATCCAACCAATAACCTCAGTGAGCGTTACTTGCGTCCATCAGTCGTGCACCGCAAGATCATTGGCTGCTTCCGCTCCGGCTGGGGCGCACGGGCTTATGCTGCGCTTGCTTCGGTCATCGCCACGGCTGCTTTGAATGGCGTTTCATCCTTCGACGCTATCCAAAACCTTTTCGGCACGCCCTCACTCCCACTTCCTGCGGGGGTGTGAGTAGATACATTACCGCATGCCTCGCCTCCTGCGCCGCCTCCCCAGCCTGCCCTGATCCAATTCGTTCCATCCAATTTGAATGCCCGTCCAGAAATCCGCTCTCGCTTTCCTTCAATACACACACTGCCAGCAGGAAATATAATTGTTCCTCCTTTGTTCCGCGAAACAATTATTTTCCTCCCCATTTTTGCGCCAGCCCCATTGGGCTGGCGCCGCCGCGCCAAGCCTGCCCGCAGGCTTTCCCGGGGCGAAGCGGAGGCAGGGCCTGGGAAGAGGTATTCGTTTTATTCGTTTTCTCCGCAAAACGAATGCCCTATTTACCCCCATATATACTCCCTGCCCGCGGAAAAATGCCTCCAAACCCCGCATCTGGGGGGCAAAATATTCGTTTTCGGTTCGTTTTTTTTCCAAAAACGAATACCAGCCGAGACGGAAATCAACTCCCCTCCCCAAATTTGTTCTCAATTTGGGGAGGGGTCAGGGGTAGGGCTTTTCCTCCCAAAGTTTCAGTTTCTATACCTAAATATTAATAATTTCAAACCATATATTAATTATTTCAAACATATCCATTGACTTATAAAATTTTAAGTGCTAGAATTTAAATAAATTAATTCGGAAGTAAAAGGAACCCTTGGCTAAAACCTCTACCAGTAGCTTGGCCGCGCCCGGCATTTCATGGTACCGCGCTCAAACCACTCTTCACCCTTAATTCCTCCCTGGTCCTTGCTAGTCCTTGCTGTTCCATTCTCTGTTCTCTGCTCTCTCTTCTCTCTTCTCTCTGTTCTTAAATATCAATATTATTAAATGATTATTAATATTTTTAATTTAATCCTCTTGACTTTTAACATTTTTTGTGTATAATCTAAATCAGATTAACATGGAGCTATAAGGAACGCAAGATCATGAAGACCGCCCTCAATAAATGCCCGGTTTGCGACGGCGAACTCACCGTCACCCGCCTGCACTGCGAGACCTGCGACACAGTCATCGAAGGCCGCTTCGCCAATGCCGCCTTTGCCGGGCTCACCCCCGAACAACTGGATTTCATCGAGACCTTCGTGCGCTGCGAAGGCAAGCTCACCCGCATGCAGGAAGAGATGGCGCTCTCCTACCCCACCATCCGCAACCGCCTGCAGGAAGTCATCCGCGCCCTCGGTTACGAACCCGGCAAGGATGAGACCGCCGAGATCTCCGACGAGAAACGCCTGAGTGTCCTGGAAGAACTCGATTCCGGCAAGATTTCCGCCGAAGAAGCCATGCGCCTCCTGCATGGAGAGGAGTAACCTATGCAACAACAAACCATTCCGGTCAGTCCCAATCTCAATGTGCTGGTTCATGCCGTTCACGGCGATTTGCGTGTGGCCGGCTGGGATCGCAATGAGCTGATGGTCAAGACGGATGGCAGCCACCTGGACCTGGTCTCCAGCGCTGACCCCCTCACCATCTCCTGCGATGAGGATGTGATCCTGTACCTGCCGCGCACGGCCCGGCTGCAGGTGGAGAACGTCGCCGGGGATGCCAGCCTGCAGGCCCTCAGCGGCCCGGTCACGCTCGGTCCCGTTGCCGGTGACCTGACCATGAAGGACCTCGGTCCCGTCACGCTGGGCACGGTTTCCGGGGATGCCTCCCTGCGCAATATCGGCGCGTTGAATGCCGAAAATATCAGCGGCGATTTCGCCCTGCGCGGCGGTCACGGTGTCTGTGCAGTCGATGTCATCGGCGGGGATGCCTCCATCCGGGATATCGACGGCATGCTCGCCATCGAACAGGTCGGTTCGGACCTGTACGTGCGCAACGTGCGTGGGGCGGTCAACGTCAATGCCGGTGCGGATGTGGCCCTCTACCTGGAACCGCTCCCCGGCCAGACCTACGATATCACCGCCGGCGATGACCTGATCCTGCGCCTGTCGCCGGAGGCCAACGTCAAACTCCACCTGACCGGCGGCTCGCCCGATTCGATCCATGTGGATTTTCCGGGTGTGGAAGTGCCCGAAGATTGCAGCGGTTGTGATGTCGTCATTGGCACAGGAAACCGGAGATATGGCCGAAATGCTCCTGACCGCCGGCGACGATCTGCTGGTCACCAGCCAGGCCGATTCCTGGGAATCCGCCGCCGATTTCGGCGTGGGCATGGGCGATGGAAGCGAATTGGAACATCCCGCCCTTCGAACTGCCGGACGATTTTTCAGAGCGCATCAACCACCGTGTCCAGGCCGCCATGGAACGTGCCCAGTCCCACCTGGAAGCCGCCAACCGCCGGGCCGAATCTGCCGGTCACCGGGCCTCCATCAAGATCGAAGCCGCCATGCGCCGGGCCGAAGCCAAGGCGCGTGCCGCCGAAGTACGCGCCCGCCGCGGCCAGGCCAACGTCCACATCGGCCGCTGGAACTGGGATGTCACTCCGCATGGCCCGGTCCAGGCCGCCGCCCCCGTCTCCGATGATGAACGCCTGACCGTTTTGAAAATGCTCCAGGAAAAGAAGATCACCGTCGAAGAAGCCGAGAAACTTCTGGCCGCCCTGGAAGGAAAATAGTAGGTACGACTTTAGTCGTTTCTTGATTTACAAATAGCATACTCTTCCCCCTCACGTCCCCTCCCCCTTAGGGGGAGGGGTTGGGGTGAGGGCAATTAGGAGAATAAAATGACAGACCAGGAACGCAATCAAGTTCTAAAAATGATCGCAGATGGCAAGATCACACCCGAAGAAGGCCTGCAGTTGATGCAGGCGCTCGATCAGGACGATCCCGCTGAGGAAAGTCCCGAGCCTCCCCTGCTCCCCAGCGCCGTCTGCCCCGGAAAATGAAGCGCCGCAGGCGGAAGTCAAACCGGCCAGTCCGCCTTCGCAACCGATCCGCGCATCGAGCGCCTCAAATCCACCGTCCGCCGTCTCTGGCAGATCCCGCTCTGGATTGGCATCGCCATCACCGTCCTGAGCGCCCTGGGGATGTACGCCGTAATGCGCGGCCCGGGCATGAACTTCTGGTTCTACTTCCTGCTGCTGCCTTTGCTGCTGGGCGTGCTGCTGACAGCCCTGGCTGTCGGCAGCCGCCAGGCCCGCTGGATCTTCGTCGACGTACACCAGAAACCGGGCGAACGCCCGGAACGCATCTTCCTGGGTTTTCCCCTGCCCCTGAAACTCACCGCCTGGTTCCTGCGCATCTTCGGCCCCATGATCCCCAGTTGCGCCGGACCAATGTGGACGAAGTCATCCAGGTCATCGAGACCGGTTTTGCCGGTAATGAACCCCTCATCGTCAACGTGGATGAGGGCGAAGGCGGCGAACGGGTCAGGGTTTATATCGGCTAGAAATCATCGTCATTCCGCGCAGGTGTTGTCTTCCGGCAAGCGACTTGCCACGTCAGCAACCTGCGGGACGTTCTTATCGGTGAGCAATCTATTCTCATCATGAATTACTGTGTAACTTATCATCAAGGAGGCTTGCATGGCCAGTGTTGAAGAACGAATGAAGATATTGAAGATGATCGAAGAAGGCAAAGTCAGTGCCGAAGAGGGCGCCAAACTGCTCTCGGCCCTGGCCAATGCCAACCGTCCGGCTGGGCGGGTTTTCAGCCAGTGGTGCCAAGTGGCTGCGCGTGCGCGTCACCGACGTGGCCTCCGGTCGCTCGAAGGCCACCGTCCAGATCCCCATCAGCCTGATGGAAGCCGGCATGAAGATCGGCGCACATTTCGCTCCCGAGATCGACGGCGTGAACATGGACCAGTTGATGGAAGCCCTGCGCCTCGGCACGACCGGCAAGATCATCGACGTGGTCGACGACGAGGACGGCGAGCACGTCGAGATCTTCGTCGAATAACCGGACAGTCCCGCGAAAAAGCTGATTCCATTTCTTGTAGAGGCTACCTTGCTCAAACTTCTTCGGCAACGGAACTTTTCCCTGTTATGGGTCGGGCAATTCATTTCGATCATCGGTGATTGGGTACTTTTCATCGCCCTGCCGTTCTACACCTACAGCCTGACCGGATCGGTTTTGGCCACCGGCGCAATGTTCATCGTCTCGACCCTGCCGCGCCTGGTATTGGGGTCCGTGGCCGGTGTCTTCGTCGATCGCTGGGACCGCAAACGCACCATGATCGTGGCAGACGTGTTGCGCGTCCTCTTGATCTTGATGTTGTTATTCGTACGCTCGCGTGATTGGCTCTGGTTGATCTATGTCTCCGCGTTTCTGGAATCGGTCGTTTCGCAATTCTTCAATCCTGCCAAAAGCGCAATTATTCCGCTCCTGGTCGGTGAAAAAGACCTGCTGGCTGCCAATTCGCTCAACGGTTTGAGCGATGCGCTTACCCGTCTGCTTGGCTCGGCGCTGGGCGGAGTGCTGATGGGCTGGCTGGGCTTTTCCAGTGTGGTATTGCTGGATGCCGGCTCGTTCCTTTTCTCTGCCCTGATGATCGTGCTCATCGTGATGCCCGCCCGCCCTGGTCGCACCGGGTGCAGCCCCGGAACCGATCGCTGCGCCGCTCCTCGGTCGAGCGAGGCGGAATTCTGGGGGTCTGGCGTGATTGGATTGCCGGTCTTCGGCTGGTCAAGCAGGAACGTCTGTTGCTGATGCTCTTTATTGTTCTGGGCGTGGCATTTCTGGGTGACAGCATGATCACCGTATTGATCGTGCCCCTGGTCAAGGTCTTGATGGGCGGTGGGGCGCAATTGCTGGGATGGCTGATGATGGCCCAGGGCGTCGGCGGCCTGCTGGGAGGCTTGCTGGTTGGGCAGTATCGGAAAACGCTTCTCACCCCGGCGGCTCTCCGCCCTCGGGCTGGTTGTAACAGGGATTGTCATCCTCGCCATCATTAAGCTTTCCCCATTCGGTGCTGGTGTTGCCGCTCATGGCGGTTGCCGGGCTGGCTGCCGCGGCCTGGCTGATCAGCAGTGAGACCTTGTTGCAATTGGGCGTCAGCGATCAATTCCGCGGGCGCATCTTCGGTACGCTTGGCACCACCTCCGCGCTGGCAAGCCTGGTCGGCATGCTGCTGGCCGGGGCGCTGGCCGACCTGGCTTGGATTGGTGCCGATCCTGATGCATTTCCGGTGGTTTATATATTCTTTCCGGGGTGTTGGCCTGGATCATGCTGCCCAGGACCCGGGAAGTTCAACCCGATCAACCCGCCCCGCCGGGAAGTGATCTTTCCACCAGGCCAATTCCTGTAAATTAGCACCCTTGACATATGGATGACGATACTTTCGACCCTGTCTTCTGGTCAGGAAGAATAAGATGAATACATCTTCCTTTTTTCCTTTCGGATGTACTTCGCGCCCTTTGTGCTTTAGCGATTATTCTGATCTAGGGGAAACGTAGGCCAACCTCCCGCAACCCGCGATATAATCGGCGCGGAGTTCATCTATGCCCACCATCTATCCCTTCACTGCCATCGTCGGACAGGAACGCATGCGGCGTGCCCTGATCCTCAACGCGGTTGACCCGCGCATCGGCGGCGTCCTGATCCGCGGCGAGCGCGGCACGGCCAAGTCCACCGCCGCGCGCGCCCTGGCGGCGCTCCTGCCCAAGGTCCGGACCGTGCGCGGCTGCCGCTTCGGCTGCGACCCCGACCAGCCCGCTTCCTGGTGCACGGAATGCCGCGAACGAGCCGCTTCCGGCGAGCCCCTGCCCGTCGAAGAAAAGCCCATCCCCTTCGTCAACCTGCCCGTCTCGGCCACCGAAGACCGTGTGGTCGGCACGCTGGATATCGAACAGCGCCATCCAGAAGGGTGAGCGCCATTTCGAAGCCGGTGTGCTGGCGGCCGCCAACCGCGGCCTGCTCTACATCGACGAAGTCAACCTGCTCGACGATCACGTGGTGGATGTGCTGCTCGACTCGGCTGCCATGGGCATGAACATTGTCGAGCGCGAAGGCATCTCCTTCACCCATCCGGCCCGCTTCATCCTGGTCGGGACCATGAACCCGGAGGAAGGCGACCTGCGTCCGCAGTTGCTCGACCGCTTTGCCCTCTCCGTGGAGATCACCGGCATCCGCGATGCGCGCGACCGGGTCACCATCATCGAAAACAACCTGGCCTTCGAAGCCGACGCGGAGGCCTTCCGCAAGCTCTGGCAGCCGCACGAGGACAAGCTCTCGCGCCTGATCGCCCAGGCCCGCACGATGGTCGAAAAAGTGACCTACACCCGCCGTGACCTGCTCTCCATCGCCGCGCTGACCGCCTCCCTGAACGTGGACGGCCACCGCGCCGACCTGGTCATCCTCAAGGCCGCCCGTGCCCATGCCGCCTATGAAGGCCGCAGCGCCATCACGGACCGGGATATTGCCCTGGCCGCCGAGCTGGCCCTGCCCCACCGCATCAAGCACGGTCCCTTCCACCAGACCGAGATCTCGCCCGAACAGTTGCAGGAACGCATCGAGCAGTTGCAGGGCTCGTCCTCCGAAGGCGAACCTTCCGAACCGGCTGAGAAGGAACCTGACGCCGAATCGGTAAAAAAAAAGTCGTAACTGAAACGGGCGAGCAGGAAAATCCCGACCAGACCCCGGACGCCGAACCATCCCCCCAGCAAACCGTCTTCGATGGGCAGGATGCCCACTGGTGGGATGGCGGCAAGAAGGTCAAGGTCGGCGAGACCTTTGAGCCGCGCAAACTCGATACCCCCCTCGACAAATTAACCCGCCACCACGCCGGACGCCGCTCGCGCACGCATACCGAGCGGAAACGCGGGCGCTACATCCAGTCCCGCCCTGCCAACGGCAAGACCGACGATGTGGCCTTCGACGCCACCATCCGCGCCGCCGCGCCCTTCCAAAAACGCCGCACCGAACAGCGCAAGCAGGTGGCCTTCGCCATCCAGAAAAGCGACCTCCAGCGCAAAGTGCGCGTGAAGAAGGCCGCCAACCTGATCCTGTTCCTGGTGGATGCTTCCTGGTCCATGGCCGTGGCAGAGCGCATGGCCGCCACCAAGGGTGCCATCCTGTCCCTGCTGACCGACGCCTACCAGCGCCGTGACCGGGTTGGTCTGATCGTCTTCCAGAAGGACCGCGCCACCCTGATCCTGCCGCCGACCAGCTCGGTCATGCTGGCCCAGCGCGCCCTGTCCGACATCCCCGTGGGTGGGAAGACGCCCCTCTCGGCCGGTCTGTTGATGGCCTACGAGGTGCTCACGCAGGAGCAGGTCATCCATCCGGATGTGGAGCCGCTGCTCATCCTCCTGACCGATGGAGCCGGGAATGTCTCGATCGGCGCCCTGCCGCCGCAGGAGGAATCCTTCGGTTTCGCCGAGCAGATCGCCGGCCGGAATTACCGCACCGTGGTCATCAACATGGAACATGCCTCGTTCGATCAAGGCCTGGCCCAGGCCCTGGCCGACCACCTTGAAGCCCCCTGCTACACCCTGAACGAACTCAAGGCGGAAAGTCTCCTGAACACCGTCCGGCAGGAAATGGCCGAACCGAAGAAGAAGTGAAATATTATAAAATATGCTGCGATCGCGGAGTGCAAGCGGCAAGCCGCTCGCACTCCCGCCACCAAGTTTTTGAGACGAGATGAAAAAGCGAGAAAATATGAAGATCTATATCACTGCTGATATCGAAGGCATCACGGGTGCTGCCCATTGGGATGAGACGGATAAAAAGAATGCTGACTATGGCGAGTTCCGGGAGCAGATGACCGCCGAAGTTGCCGCAGCCTGCGAGGGCGCCCTGAACGCCGGGGCGGCCGAAGTCTGGGTCAAGGATGCCCATTGGACGGCAGGAACATCCTGGCATCCAGACTGCCCCGCCAGGTCAGGCTCGTCCGGGAATGGAGCGGGCATCCGTTTGGGATGATGCAGGAGTTGGACAAGACATTTGCCGCCGCACTGGCGATCGGCTACCATTCACGCGCTGGTTCCAATACCTCCCCTCTGGCGCATACCATGTCAGGAAATATCACCTACCTGAAAATCAACGGGCAGTACGCAGCCGAGTTTATGATATCCGCCTACACTGCCGGGCTGGTGGGTGTGCCGATGGTATTCGTCTCCGGCGACGCCGGGATCTGCCAGGAAGCCCAGGCGCTCATCCCCAACCTGCATTCTGTCGCCGTGATGCAGGGCATGGGCAGTTCCACGATCAGCATCCATCCGCAACTGGCGGTCGAACAGATCCGTTCCGGAGTGGAAAAGGCCCTGAAGAGTGATGTATCCAAATGTCTCATCCAGATGCCCGGTCATTTTTCCATTGAAGTCAGGTATCGAAAACACGCCAGTGCCTACCACATGAGTTTTTTCCCGGGCGTCACCCTGCAAGAGTCTCATACGGTCCGGTTCGAGTCGGATGATTATTTTGAAGTGCTGCGTTTCTTCTCGTTCTGCCTGGATTAGCGGATCCTTTCAGGTGAACACGGTGTCGGCTTGCTCAACGCCCATATTTGAGCAGGCCTGGATCTCTCGGTCGGATCGAACATCAGCAGGCACTCGATCACTAAATATCCTAATCCGGTAAGTTCTTCCAGATAGCATTGCGGCTTCTGAACCCCCTTCACGCTGCCATCTTGCCAAAAATGGTCAGGCCTCCGGGTTATTGCCTCGGAGGCCTGATTACTTAATTTATGTTGTATGGACTAATATTGACTATTGTCGCTTGCCACAATTGGGGCAATGTTTCCAGCCTTCCTGTACAGGCTCGCCACACTTCGGGCACGGGTGGAACTGCGACAGCCGGCGCAACCGCTGCAGCTGGTTCAACAGGTGCAGCAGGGCCTGCAGTTGCTGTGACCATCTTCGGTCTGTTCAGGGTTCGCACCAGCCAGATCACTCCCAACACGACCAGCGCCAGGAAACCAAGCGAGAACAGGCCTCCGATGATTCCAGCCAAGAGGCATCATTCTGCCGAAGCCCATCATTCCGAAACCACGCATGTGCATGCCATAGCCATCATTGCCAAAAGGCCGCATGCCGGGGAAGGGGCCAGGCAGTCTCTGTCCATCACCGTTACCCGGAACCCGGCCATTACCGGGAACCTGCAGACCAGGCCGGTTCACATTGAATGCAACCACATTTGCGAAATGATTGCGCAGCAGAAATGCGCCACCCACCAGCGCTGCCACAACCACCAGCACGACAACAATTCCGATAACCCACTTCCAAACTTTTTTCATACCTTACTCTCCTTTTCTATATTGATTACTTCTTATGAATGGAGGCTCAGGGTGTTCCCGGCTCCTCCTTATTAATAGAGTCAATATTTTCTTATAGTATATATGATCAAGATGAATATATCATGAAGAAACAAATCATCCTTTGAGTTCCAAAATCTAAAAATGATATACTTTATCCATGCAAACCATCGGCATCTTTGGCGGGACTTTCGACCCGCCTCACCTCGGCCACCTGATCCTGGCAGCGGAAGCACATGCCCAGCTTGGCCTTGACCGTCTGCTGTGGGTGCTGACACCTGATCCGCCCCACAAACAGGGCCACGCCATCACCTCGCTCAAACACCGCCTGGCGATGGTCAGGCTTGCCCTGGTGGATGCCCCCGAATTCGAACTATCGACTGTTGACATGGACCGCCCGGGTCCTCACTACGCCCTGGATACGGTCAAAATCATTGCAGACCAGAATCCCGGAGCGAACCTGATCTATCTCATGGGCGGGGATTCACTGCGCGACCTGCCGCTCTGGCACCGTCCGGCGGATTTCGTGGCAGCCTGTCATTTCATCGGAGTGATGCGCCGCCCGGGTGATGCCATCGACCTGCCTGGCCTGGAAAATAAATTCCCCGGTCTCACAGCCAAAGTCCGTTTCGTGGAGGCGCCGTTGCTCGATATCGCCGCCCACGAGATCCGGGCGCGCATCGCGGCGGGCCAGCCCTTCCGCTATTTCCTTCCGCCGGGGGTATACGAATATATTGTGCAGAATCGTATCACCATCTATCGGTAACGACCGATCATTAACCGTGTACATATCTTGCCGTATTCATCCAAGGGTATGACGAACAGGTATCACAAAAAAGAAACCCGGTCTCTTTCGAAAGCCGGGTTTTTTGACCTCAAATATCCGCCGTATAACTCAGGTTGATCCAGCGGTCCTTCGCCGATTTTTCCCCAGCCACTTTTCTGCTGCGTGACTTCGAATAATTCCCCAAGATTGACCGTCCCGACCGGGCTGGTATCTGGCCACCCGGCTGCTCGTAGATATCCAGCGCGCTGGCGGTAACGCGCACCCGCCGGATAAGCTGCTGGCGCGGTACCAGCACAGCCCGCACATAGCCCTGAGCCTGGCTCCAGGCCTGGTAAAATGTCAGCCAGGAGATGCCCTGTGCCTGACCGGACGAATCCTGCCGCAGCGGGATCATGGATGAAGACCTGCTTCACATCCATGCCCACGACCACCACATAATACGGTCCGTTGATAGGCATCCGGAGCCAGCCCGGCCTGTTGCAAAACAGACTGCTGGATGGGGGCGATCACCGGGCGCCCGCTGAACAGGATCAAGCGACAGATCAGCCAGTTTCAGGTTGCTGCGTAACTCGACCGGAACCCCATTCACCCTCAGGGCGTTCATGATTTGTGTGAACGAGAGCGGCATCGCCTGCACTCTGACCGGTCTGGTTGTAAAAGTCGCGGGGATGATAGCTTTCATCAACATAGGCCCGCACCAGCATGACACCCGCCGCCGCACCTGAATCGTTGGTCGGACAGATCAGCCTCATCTCCCAATTGGGATACATAAGGGACCGGTAGAATGGAAGGCTGCGTACTTCCTGGTGAAGCGGGTTCAGGAGGAGCAGGCACGCCGATTACAGAATCCACCACCTGGCGGATATGGTCCAATGCAGCTCGTTCGGGTTCAGTCATATGAGCCTCCTTTACATGCCTCTATTGTAGAAGATTCGTTCAGGCAACTCTGATAAAAAAAGACGGCAGGTCCTGCCGTCCTAATCTTAGGTTCCTTCTTCTTGCTCTTGCCTTCCTTCGTCTTGAACTCCAACCCGGTGCCATCATGTGTTAATATCCACGACTGACAGACGAACCGGAGGGGATGGTGCCGCCCAGCAGTTCCACCGAAAGCGGACTCTCGACAAATTTCTGCAAGGCCCGCCGCAGGGGCCGTGCGCCGAAAGCCTCGTCGTAGCCGGTCTTGGCCAGCCAGTTGCGGGCTTTTTCGGTCAAATCAACTTTCACGCCGAATTCGTTCAAACGGTCCTGGATCTCCTTCATCTGCAGGCTGACGATCTGCTCCATCTCCTGCAGGGAAAGCGGCGAGAACATGATGATCTCGTCAATACGGTTGAGGAACTCCGGCCGGAAGGTACCCTTGAGCGCTTTCTCGATCTTGGAATGCGCTTCACGGTCTTCATCGGTCTCGGAGGGCTGGAGGAAGCCCAGGGTGCCGCCTTTGCGCACATACTCGGTACCCAGGTTCGAGGTCATGATCAGCACCGTGTTGCGGAAGTCCACCACGTTGCCCTGTCCATCGGTCATTCGGCCGTCGTCCAGGATCTGCAGCAGGGCATTCCAGACTTCGGGATGGGCTTTTTCGATCTCGTCGAACAACAGCACCCGGTACGGGCGGCGGCGGACGGCTTCGGTCAGTTGGCCGCCTTCCTCATAACCGACGTATCCGGGCGGCGCGCCGAACAAACGCGAGACGGTATGCTGCTCACGGTATTCGGACATGTCGATCCGCACCATGGCTTCTTCGTCGTCGAACATGAACCAGGCCAGCGCCTTGGCCAGTTCGGTCTTGCCGACGCCGGATGGACCGATGAAGATAAATGAGCCGATCGGCCGGGCCGGGTCTTTCAAGCCCGAGCGGGCGCGCCGGATGGCATCCGAAATGGCATGGATGGCTTCATCCTGGCCGATGATGCGCTCGTGCAGGCGCTCTTCCATGTGCAGGAGTTTTTCGGATTCGCTCTCCATCATCTGGCTGAGCGGAATGCCGGTCCACTGGTGCACCACTTCGGCAATATCATTTACATCCACCACCTCGTCCAGGTGGTGCTCGGATTCCCACTTATCGCGCTTGGCGGTGAAATCCTGTTCCAGGCGCAGGCGTTCGGCCTTTTTCTGGGCAGCCCGTTCGTAATCCCGCTCGATGCCGGCCTGCTCCTCTTCGGCGCGCAGCTTGTCGATCTCGTTCTTCTTTTCCTTCAACTCCGGGGGCAGGGAATAAAGCGCCACGCGCAGTTTGGCAGCCGATTCATCCATCAGGTCGATGGCTTTGTCCGGCAGGTGCCGGTCGGTGACATAGCGGTCCGAGAAACGCGCCGCGGCCACCAGGGCTTCGTCGGAGAAACGGACCTTGTGGTGGGCCTCGTAGCGGTCGCGCAAGCCATGCAGCATCTTGATGGTATCGTCCACGCTCGGTTCTTCCACGTAGACCGGTGCAAAACGGCGCTCGAGAGCGGCATCCTTCTCGATGTACTTGTGATATTCATCCAGCGTGGTGGCGCCAATGCACTGCAGCTCGCCGCGCGCCAGGGCCGGCTTGAGCATATTGGAGGCATCCATGGCGCCCTGGGCTGCCCCCGCCCCGACCACGGTGTGCAGTTCATCGATCAACAGGATGACTTCCCCGGCGGCGCGCTGGACCTCTTCGATGGCCGACTTCAGGCGTTCCTCGAACTCACCCCGGAAGCGGCTGCCGGCGATCATGGCGCCCAGGTCGAGCGAGACCACCCGCTTGCCGGAAAGGATCTCGGGCACATCATTGGTGGCGATCTTCTGCGCCAGTCCTTCCACGATGGCGGTCTTCCCGACACCCGCCTCGCCGATCAGGACCGGGTTGTTCTTGGTGCGCCGGGAGAGGATCTGGATGACGCGCATGATCTCGTTATCGCGCCCGATGACCGGGTCCAGCTTGCCTTCCCGGGCCAGTTGGGTCAGGTCACGCGAATATTTCTCCAGAGTGCGATAGCGCGTCTCGGCCTGCGGGTCGGTGACGCGCTGCCCGCCGCGCAATTGCATGATCGCATCCAGCACCCGTTCGCGGGTCAGGCCGGCGCTTTCGAGGATGCGGGCGGCGGAGGTGTTGCGCTCGCTCATGATGGCCAGGAAGATATGCTCGGTCGAGATATACTCATCCTTCAGCCGGTTGGCTTCCTCGTTTGCCAGGTCGATGATCCGCTTGACGCGCGGGGTGATGAAGATCTGTCCTGCCCCGCCGCCAAAGATATTGGCCTTGGGGGTCATGCGCAAGGTCTGGTCCAGGCGCTCGGTCAGCGCCTGGGCATTGATGTTCAACATCTCCAGGATCTGGGGGATCACCCCGCCGGGCTGTTCGATCAACGCCAGCAGGATATGCTCGGTATCGATCTGGTTGTGACCATAGCGTTGGATGATCTCGGCAGCGCGTTGGGCAGCCTCTTGTGCTCTTTCAGTAAAGCGATCAAATCGCATCATAAGCGGAATCCTTTTGATTCATTGTATTGGGAGCGATTATAACAAAATCAGCATTGTCCAATTGCAAGTATCCCGTTAGAGAAACGTTAAGATTCTCTCCATCATTGTACCGAAAACCTGTGAGAACGCAAGTACAATATGCCGCTATAATAGATTGGATGGCTGCCATAACCGCTTCCAATCCTGGCTCAAGCACGTCCCGCAATTGCGCCCGCTGAACATTTTGCGCGACCTGCCGGGTGTGGCCGACCTGGTCGAGAAATGTTTCGCCGATACGATCGACGCGGAAGGCCGCCGTTACCTCCAGCAGATGCGGCGCGCCGGGCAGGATAATGCTTTCATGCGCTGGGCTTCCAACGCAGTTGAGAGTGTTTCCATGCCGCTTTCCGGCTACGTCTGGGAGGAAAATGGCGAAATCATCGGCAATGTCAGCCTGATCCCCTACCGGCACAAGAAGAAGAAAATCTATTTGATCGCCAATGTCGCCGTCCGCCCGGACTACCGGCGCAGGGGCATCGGGCGTGCCCTGACAGCCGCAGCCATGCACCATGCCAGCGAGCGCCGCGCCATTGCCACCTGGCTGCATGTACGTGAAGACAACCCTGGGGCAATCGCACTCTACGCCAGCCTGGGTTTCCAGGAACTCGCCCGCCGCACCATGTGGCAGGCCAAACCGGACCGGAATGCCTCGATGGATGGGCCTGGCATCGCGATTACCAGGCGTTCCTCACGTGACTGGCCCAGCAGGAAACCTGGCTTGAACCGCCTCTACCCGGAACTGATGACCTGGTACCAGCCCATGCCCTGGCAATCGCTGCGTCCCGGTCTCGGACCATTCCTCTACCGCTTTATGATGGACTACGAGGTCCGTCACTGGGTGGCCCGTGACGAACGGAACTGCAACGTCTGCCATTCTAAGCTGGCAGGCTATGGCTGAACAAAACGACCGGCTGTGGGCTGCCGTCCCGCCGGAGGGCAGCGAGCAAGCCCTGACTGCACTGCTGCTCCACGCCCGCCGCAATCTACCCTGGCGGCAAACTCTCACGCTGGACTTTCCTGCCGGGGAATACAACGCATCCATTGAAGCAGCCGGTTTTCATCCGCAGCGCACCCTGCTGTGGATGAAACTTCAAGAAGAGAATCCCGTAAATACTTCCTAGGAGGCTCCTATGAAATTTATTTTGCGTTGGGCAATCAACACGGTGGCACTGTATGTTGCCATCGTCCTTTTACCGAATTACATTACTCTACCAGGGCAACTGGGTTGACATCATCTGGCTGGCCTTGATCTTCGGCCTGGTGAACGCCATCCTGCGCCCGCCTTTCAAGGCCCTGTCCTGCCTGCTGATCATCCTGACCCTGGGTCTCTTCACCCTGGTCATCAATACCCTGCTCTTCGCCCTGACCGGCTGGATTGGCAGCCAGTGGCACATCGGCTTTACCCTGGCTCAACCATGGTTCTGGAGCGCTTTCCTTGGCTCGCTGGTGACCACCGTCATCAGTGGTGTGTTGAACGGTCTCCTGCGGGATGAGCGGAACGCACAAAGCCGCATCATTAAAACACAACGGGCGGATTGCGCCGCCCGGGAGATTTCAACCACAGGGACACGCTGAAACGTGTCCCTGTTTTTTTACTAAAAAACGAACAGGAATACCAGATCGTTCACATTCGTCCCGGTCGGGCCGGGCTTGAGCAGATCATCCAGGGCGGCGAAAAAGGTATAAGAGTCGTTCCGATCCAGGAAATCCCCCGGATGCAGGCCCAACCCGGCGGCGCGGCGGAAAGTTCCACCGGTGACAACCGCCCCGGCAGCATCGGTGGGGCCATCCTCGCCATCCGTCGCAAGCGTGACCAGCATCACGTCCGGGAAATCCGCCAGTTCGGTCACGGCAGCCAGGGCCAGTTCCGTGTTGCGCCCGCCTTTGCCACTTCCCTTGAAGCGTGACTGTCGTCTCGCCGCCTGCAACGATACAGGCCGGAGGCGGGACCGGGTCGCCGGTCTTTTTGGCCTGGCGCAGGAAAGTCGCAAGTTCAAAGGCGGCCTGGCGCGCCTCGCCTTGCAGGTCGATACGCAGAAGATACGGATGGAATCCCTCCATCTCGGCCTGTGCCAGGGCAGCCTGGGCAGCCAGCAGGTTGCTCCCCACAATGACATTCTGGACTTTCTCGAAGATGGGATCGCCCGGTTTGGGTGTTTCCGGAGTCTGCTCCAGGGCGGCGAGAATGGAAGCGGGATTTTTCCAGGCAATCCGATATTTCTCCAGCAACGCCAGTCGCATCGCTCCTGGATGTCGGGTCGGGGGCAGTCGGGCCGGAGGCGATCGCTTCGAGAGGATTGCCGACCACATCCGAGAGGATCAGGCTGACAATGGTCGCTCCGTTGGATGCCTTAACCAACCCACCGCCTTTGAGCCGCTCCAGGCGGCGGCGCAGGCTGTTGATCTCGTCTATCCGTGCCCCACAGGCCAGTAATGTGGATGTGAGCGCCTGCAGATCCTCCAGCGAAACACCCTCCAACTGGGTGGTCACCAGCGCCGAGCCGCCGCCCGAAATCAGGCAGAAGAGCAAATCGTCCGGGCCGAGTGAAGAAACGAATTCCAGCGTTTTTTGTCCTGCTTCCAGGCTGTGCGCGCCCGGGATGGGGTGATCGCCTTCCAGGAAGGTCAATGGGAAATTCGGGATGGACGCAGGCATGTTTGGTGATGACCAATCCGGCCTCGCAGGCGTGCGCCAAGAATCCCCGCCAGCCGCGTGCTCATCGCAACCGAGGCTTTGCCGATCCCCAGCAAGGCCACACGGCGAAAGGATGCCAGGTCATATGTCCGGCCAGAGACGTCAGAATATCCCCTTCCCGGCGGACAAAGCGCTCCACCGCCGCGCCCGGTTCCACGGCGTGGATGGAGGCAGCCAGGATCCGGGTGATGGACTCGCCCTCCGGCAGACTGCGCAGGCTGGAGGTCTGGAAAGACTCGGCAGAAAGCATACTCGTATGATAGCATTAAAGCATGTCCAAACCCAGAGTTTTTGTCACCCGTCTCATCCTGGAAAGCGGCCTGGAACTGGTGCAGGATTTCTGCGAGGCCGAAGTCTGGCCGGATGAACTCCCGCCCTCCCGGCAGGAAATCCTGCGAGGCGTGCGCGGCGTGGATGGCCTGCTGTGCCTGCTGACCGACCGGATCGATGCCGAGATCATGGATGCAGCCGGGCCGGGGCTGAAAGTCATCAGCAATCATGCCGTCGGCGTGGACAATGTGGATGTGGCGGCTGCCACGGCGCGCGGCATCCCGGTGGGCAACACACCCGGCATCCTGACCGATGCCACCGCCGACATGGCCTTCGCCCTGCTGCTGGCAGCTGCCCGGCGGGTGGTGGAAGGCGACCGGCTGGTGAAAGCGGGCGGCTGGAAGACCTGGGGACCTGGCTTCATGCTGGGCGCTGATCTGGCCGGCGCAACCCTGGGGATTGTGGGTTTCGGCCGCATCGGGCGGGCGGTGGCCCGGCGTGCCAGCGGGTTCGGAATGCGCATTCTTTTCACCGACCCATCGCAAGCCTCGCCAGAACCGGGTGTAACCGCGGCACAGGTGGATCTCGAGACGCTCCTGCAAGAGTCGGATTTCGTCAGCCTGCACACCCCGCTGACGGATGAGACGCGCGGCCTGATCAACGCTGACACGCTCAGGCAGCATGAAACCGACCGCCGTGCTGGTCAATACTTCGCGCGGCCCGGTGGTGGACCAGGAAGCTTTATTTGATGCCCTGTCTGCAAAACGCATCTTCGCCGCCGCCCTGGATGTGACCGTCCCAGAGCCGCTCCCGGCCGATCATCCCCTGCTGAGCCTGGATAACTGTATCATTGTGCCGCACATCGCCAGTGCCAGTTGGCAGACGCGCCAGCAGATGTCGCGGATGGCAGCGGAAAATCTCATCGCCGGGTTGAAGGGTGAGAGATTGCCGAATTGCGTCAACCCGGAAGTGTATCCGCTTCCGCGCAGGACAATGAAATAAAAAGGGGGGAAGCCATTTTTTGCTGTAGAGTGGGAAAACCGTACTAGCTTTTTTCCTTGAACACCGATAGTATAATGCGCACATGTCCGAGCTGGTCAACCGACCTTCCCTTTTCAGGCGCCTCCTGAACCTGTTCGGCTGGACGCGTTCCAGCAGCGTTTTGCTGGGTGGATTCTTCCTGATCTGCGGTTTGATCGTCTACGTCTGGTGGCCGCTGGCGCAGGAAGCGCTCGCCTACATCAATTGGAAGGGCGCAGTGGTGGCTGTACATGGACTGGCTGCTGCTGGGCATCTTCTTCTTTCATGTCGCCTGACCATCATGGCCCGGGCCGACCTGCGCCGGGACGCGTTGATCGTCTTCGTCGGCATGCTGGGTGGACTGGTGATCGAGTCCTGGGGCACACAGACCAACCTGTGGCACTATTACACCGCCGAGCGCCCGCCCCTGTGGATCATCCCGGCCTGGCCGATCGCCAGCCTTTCGATTGACCGGATCACAAGGGTGTTGAATTGGGGGGTAAAGAAACTAAACACAAATGCCACAAAAGAACCCCAAGGAAATAACCTGGAAACCATGCTGTCCCTGGTATTTAAATACCTTTACTGGATTATTTTCATCGGTTTCTACTGCCTGATGCTGTACTTCGTGGCGCCGACCTTTGGAAAATCCTATACCGTCATGGCGTTGCTGTTGGTGGCCCTGCTCACTCTCACGCCAACCGACCATCGCTATGCCGTGCTGACTTTTCTGGCGGGGGCGGGCCTGGGATATTACCTGGAATTGTGGGGCACCACACGCCAGTGCTGGACCTATTACACCTTTCAGACTCCTCCATTTTTCGCGGTTTTGGCCCACGGCATGGCCGCAGTGGCTTTCTGGCGGGCTGGATTGATGGTTAAGTTGGTATGGGAGAAATTAACCCGGCCTGTATTTCGGAAATTAAAGGGTGCTGCGTAAACGTATGAATCTGACTGATATTGCCAGCGCAAGGTTGTTCAATCAACAAATCGAGGGGACAAAATTCAAGACTGTCAAAGACATTGTCGGCTGGATGGGCGGGATGCAGGCACAAGATTATGCCATGGCGAAATGGGCCATCGGCATTCGACTTGCAGATTCGATCGACCAGGAGGTTGAAGCTGCGATAAACCATGCGGAAATTATCCGGACACATGTACTGAGGCCCACATGGCATTTTGTTTCAGCAGATGACGTTTATTGGATGCTCGAATTAACCGCACCGCAAATCAAAGCTTCCTTAAAATCCAGGCATAAACAACTGGGGCTTACCGAAACCATTTTCACAAAAAGCAAAACGATCATGGCAAATGCTTTATCGGGCGGAAAGGATATGACCCGCGAAGAGTTGTTGTCTGAACTTGGAAAAGCGAAAATTGCCCTCAACGAAAACAGGGCATCGCACCTTCTGGTTCAGGCTGAATTGGATGGGATAGTGTGTAGTGGTACCACAAGGCGAGGAAAACAGACCTATGCTTTGCTTGAAGAACGAGTTCCGAAACCGAACAGCCTGACCAGGGATGAGGGATTGGCAAAACTTGCCGGGAAATATTTTGCGAGTCATGGCCCGGCCACATTACAGGATTTTGTCTGGTGGTCAGGCTTATCCATGAACGATGCGAAACATGCGATCGAGTTGGCAAGCGCGGACCTTCATTCTGAGACAATCGATTCACGATCGTATTGGTTTACAGATTTCAGTCCCAGTCCCAAGTACGATCCGGAAGCTGTTTATCTATTGCCTGCCTATGACGAGTTTTTAATCAGTTATGAGGATAGGAGTGCATCCCTCATTTATGAAGATTTCAATAAAACTGTTTCCACCAATGGCATCTTCAGACCCATCATCGTGGTTGATGGGCAGGTCGTGGGGATTTGGAAGCGGAATACTAAACCGGGTAAGGTAATTATTGAGACAGAGCTCTTCAAGCAAAGCGATAATTCTTTACCAGGCTTGATCGAAAAAGCCTCCATAAAGTATGGGCGTTTTTTGGACAAGAAAATAGAAATTAGCCACAAGTAGTACCGACCGGGATGGGCGGCCTCCACACGGGAGACTCAACGACGCCGGGTTTCGGTGTATTTCTTGTTTTTAGCGCTTGCAGCGCCATCCATCAAAATGGAAACAAGACCCCCGAAAGCGCTTTCGGGGGTCTTGTGTTTATGGGATCTGTATTTTGAAGTGAACCAGTGTCCCGCTGGCGGCATCCGTAACCCACAGTCCGCCGGAACCATCCGAGACGATACCGCTGGGCATTTGGAACGCACCCGCCGCAGCAGCCATCCCAGACATGCGCAGGTTTCCCATCGGAGCTGAACGAGATCACGCGGCACAGTTCCGGGTCTGTGACTGAAACGGTGCCGTTCGCATCCACCGTGATGAAAGGCTTGTTGTCCAGCCCATTTCCATACCAACCATCCACAGGCCATTCGGCGCTGGCACTATAGACCAGCCCGGTTGCATCCGGTGACAAAGACCTGCACACGCTGATTCCAGGTATCGGTCACATAAACATTTCCCGACGGGTCAACGGCGATATCCACCGGTTCATCCAATTGTCCAAGCTGCATGCCCGGCATGCCCAAACTCACTCAGATAATTCCCGTTGGCGTCATAAATAACAATGCGCTTGTTGCCCGTATCGGCCACGAAGACACGTCCGAGGCTATCCACAGCCAGGCCGCGCGGACCATAGAACTGATCCTGTCCCATCTGCCGGTCCCGAGCCCCACATCAATAGGAATTTTCCATCCGAAGTGAACTTCTGGATGCGGTAATTCCAGGTATCGGCCACGATACACGCTGCCATCCGGCGCCACGGCCACCCCCCACGGCTCGTTAAAGGTCCCGCCGGGAGCAGCCCCTTGCGACACATCCGCAAATTTGCCCCAGACCTGCAGCACCGTTCCATCCGGGCTGAGATGCTGGATGCGGTTATTGAGCGAATCGGCCACATACAGGCTGCCATCCGGCGCCAGGGCAATCTCACGCGGCGCCTGGAACTGGCCTGGTGCGGTACCGGCTGAACCCAGCATAGCTCTCTGGGGTGACCGGCGTCGTGATCCCTGCATACGGGTCGGTCGGTTGGGCGATTGGCTGCGGGGTCGTACCATATGGCCAGAGTTTGGAGGCAATATCCTTGCGGACGTAAAAGCGCATCCGCTCGGCAGTGCCCCAATTGGTCAGGGTATACGCATCGCTGCCCCTCAGGGCTGGCCCAGGCCGTATAATCCCGGTTGAACCAGATCTGCCAGACCGCGTTGCGGACGGCCGGGTCGGTGAAGAAAGGCTGGATGTGCGGCCAGGTATATTTCAGGTATTCAAACACCGTCATGGGGGAAATGTTTGTGCCGGTGGCTCCGTTGGCGAGCCAGAGCCGCGCTGCGTTCCGCTTCGATGGTTCCCCACTTCAGACTCCAATAATCCATGGTTGGCCACCACAGGCGCATGTAATTGGATTCGAAGTAATTGTCCAGCCACAATCGGGTCAAGTTTTGAAATCTTATCATCCCCTGCGGCAATGACCAGCGCATTCCGCACATCCCGGGTGGGATTCAGGTCAAAATCGATCTTGTTGGTGTAACGACGCATGTACCACCAGTAAGGGTAACGGACAAAGTTATCATACGCCACCACCATATCCGTACCGCCGGTAGTGCGCAGGGACAGTTCCTCGATCTCATTGAACAATGCCTTGGGATAAGGCGCGCCGTGCGCATACACCAGAAATTCAAACGGATAATCATAATTAATGTAAGCCGCCTTGAAGGCCGTCCGTCCGGTCACCAAAGCCAGGAGGCAGAAAATGGCCAGGGCCGTCGCGCGCACGATAATTGCGGGCACCCCAGGCCGCCAGCCGGCCCCACGGCACCGTCTCGATCATCCAGCCAAAGGCCCAGGCTGCCGCCAGGATCATCGGCAGGGCGATGTGGATGGTCAACCAGGGCATCTTCTCACCGGCATAAGTGAACAGGGCCAGGCTGCTGACCGACCAGTAGACCAGCAGGGCCGCCACCGGAACCGGTGGCTGGGATCCATTTCCTTCGGACGACCAATTCAGATGTGGCGTGTACAAACGGCTGGCCGGATTGTGACTGCCATAACTTCTTCTTCGCAGCGATCAGTGCGGCCGCCAGCGTACCCAAAGCCGGCAGGAACTCATAGACAGGGATCATGAGGAAAGCATAATAGTACAACGGCTGGCCGCCGCGTGCAACATCCTGCTGGACCGTCCAGTAGCTGAGCAAACCCACCAACCCACCCACGAGGCCTTGCGGGGCGGTGAAAAATGTACTGTAAAGTAAGACAAAGGGGGTAAAGAAGAAGGCGGCATGCAGCAGCCATTTTCGGCCAAACCACCACAGCCCCACCGCAACGGCGATGGCTCCCAGGACCGCACGCCGCCACGGCAACCCGCACCACCCCGGGAGTGGTGTAATCCAGCGGTGTCTTCCCCAGCAAAGCGATCGGGATCGCTCCCACCAACGGCAGGATGAACGTGCCAAGCAGCATCATCAGGTCAAGGACACGCTCGGTCCTCAGGCTGGCCCAGCCAAAACTACTGCACCAGTTCCACCCCCGACCAGACCAGCGCTCCAACCCCTCCGGCTGCCAGCACAGCTACAACCAATTTAATCGCCAGGGTATCGAGCGGTTTCTGGGTAAGGAAAATACCAGCAGCCCCGGCAAACAATGCGACCGCCAGTACGAGACCCAACAGGAAGGACGATACGCCGGTTGGCCTGCGGCCACTCCCGGCGTGCCATCCGGTCCACAAAATAAGCCGCCAGGAAGATGAACAATTCCCCGGCGAACATATAGGCCGTGGCTTTGTCGGTAAAATGCAGAGCATTGACCGCAGTGAACAGGAACAGGGTCCAGGTCTTGCCATGCTCCAGGTAACGCAGGGTGGTATAAAGCGTCAGCAACCCCCACACGACAATATAGGCTTCGTTTCGGGCATAGCGTCCGTAGAAAAGCATGAGGGGCGAGATCAGGAACAACAAGCCCGCCAGGATGGCACCCGTCCGGCCAAGATAGCGCCGGAAAGCCAGCATGGCCAGCGCAATTGTGGCCACGCTGAAGAGGGCTGCCGGGATGCGGGTGGTGAAATCGTTATCGCCGAAAAGCGCATAAGAAAGGCCCATCATGTGGTACTGGAGCGGCCCGTGGCTCATCGGGTCGTATTGATAACCGTTCCCCGAATACAGGCTGAAGGTCGGAACAACGTGGTTGATCTCATCGTGGCTCATGGCGCGTGCCCCCAGGTCGTAGAAGCGCGAGACGATTGCCGCCAGGAGCAGGAGTACCACCAGCAGGGTTTCCAGTGTTGCCGGGAACCAGCGCTTGAGTGGAATATCAAGGATGGATTGTTTTTCGGTTGTAGGCATCATTCCGGCTATTGTACCAAAGATGAGGGATTCGTTATTCGGGATTACTGCGCCCCACCTTGCATAAACCGCCTGCGAAAGCAGCCGCCCGGCGCTCTTTTCCTGCGTCACCAGTTCGCCGCATTCCAGGCTGCCCCCAAATCCTTCCATCATTTCCGCCAGTGCGCTATAGGCATGGATGGCCGGCAATTTGACGGCATACACCGTCAGCACAACGAACAACGGCCTTTCACTTAATACACCCCGGCAGGCCTTCAAGATATCCGGCAAGGACTTGTAGACCTCCCACACCTCCCCCTTCGGTCCACGCCCAAACTTGGGCGGATCGAGCAGGATGCCGTCGTATTTCACACCCCTGCGGCCCTCACGCTCAACGAACTTTAATGCATCATCCACAATCCAGCGAATGGGTTTCTCGCTCAGCCCGGAAAGCGCCTGGTTCTCGCGCGCCCACGTCACGGACTTCTTCGAGGCATCCACATGCGTGACCTTCGCCCCGGCTGCCGCGGCTGCCAGCGTAGCCAGCCCGGTATAGCCAAACAGGTTGAGTACATTCACCTGTCCGTTTTGATTTTTCATTCTCAGGGTAATCTTTTCCGCCATCCAATCCCAGTGCGCAGCGCATTCCGGGAAGACACCCAGATGTCGTCCGGGAGTGGTCATCACCGTGAAGCTTCAACTTCCTTCCTTCAGCCTCTCCACTTTTCCCGCCGAGCGGGATAGGACTCATTTCCCATTTCTCATTGACCGGTTTTTTGAATGCCCAGTGCCCGCCGCTCTCTTCCCCACTGGGTATGAAAAATGCGTGGGCGGTCTGCCATTTTTCGGCAGGCAGAGCCTGCCTCCACAATGCCTGAACTTCCGGGCGGGCGAAGGTGTAAGGACCGAAGCGTTCCAGCTTCTGACCGTCGCCGCTGTCGAGTAATTCGTAGTCAATCCAATTGGTGGAAAAAAGAAGGTCAATTTTGGGGGTCATGCCGGATATCCAGGTGAGAATTATTACCCCTTATTTATGTTTGGAAATTGTAAAGTATGTTACGCGAAACTGGTCAAAAGTACTACTTGCATAGCGACCGGGAATTGTGCTAAAATAAGCGTGTCCGTGGGATGAAGTGGGACGAAGTGGGATGCCGGTGAATTCCGGCATTCCGGTTAAATGAGAGAATGAGAACAAATGTTCCTAAACCAGTACCATCACTCCTTCGATGACAAAGGCCGACTGACAATCCCGGCGAAATTTCGGGAACTGCCAGAGGAAGGCGCTTATCGTTGTCCAGGGTCTGGATCGCAACCTGATGGTACTGCCTCCGGCGGTTTTCCAGATCCTTTACGACCGCCTGATGGCGATGAGCCTGACCGATCCCAGCTGCCCGTCTGCTGCGCCACATCATCCTGGGCAACGCCCTGCAGGTGGTTCCGGATGGCTCCGGTCGCATCCTGCTCTCGCAAAACCTGCGTGATTATGCCGGATTGAAGACAGAAGTCGTTTTCGTCGGTCAGGGCGATTACTTCGAAATCTGGGCGACCGAACCCTGGCAGGAGCAGCAGGACCAAATCAACGATGCCGAGACAAATGCTCAACGCTTTGCCACACTCGATCTCAAGACCCGCTGAGATGTCACTACCGCACCAACCAGTACTTTACCAAGAGATTATACACGCTTTACGCCCGAAAAGCACAGGGCGCTATGTGGATGGGACGCTCGGCGCAGGTGGTCATGCCGCCGGTCTGCTCGCTGGAAGCGAGCCTGGAGGCCTGCTGCTCGGACTGGATGTGGACCCACAGGCACTTGACCTGGCCCGCCAGAACCTCGCTCCCTTCGGGGAGCGCGCCTGCTTAATGAGGGCCTCCTACACCAGCCTGCCCGACCAACTGGCCTCGCTCGGCTGGGAGAGTGTGGATGGCATCCTGCTCGACCTGGGCGCTTCCTCGATGCAGTTCGACACACCGGAACGGGGTTTCTCCTTCCTGGCCGACGGCCCACTGGACATGCGCTTCGACCCATCCAACCCGTTGACCGCCGCCGAGATCGTCAACACCTGGCCGGAAGACGAACTGGCGGATGTGCTCTTCCGTTACGGCGAGGAACGTGCTTCCCGGCGCATCGCCCGGGCCATCCTGCAGGCCCGGCCAGTGAGCGGGACCCGGCAACTGGCTGCCGTTATCGAGAAAGCCCTCGGCCGGCATGGCCCCCACCACCCTGCCACGCAGACCTTCCAGGCCCTGCGCATCGCTGTCAACGGCGAGCTGGAGTCGTTGGAGAAAACGCTTGCCAGTGGCAGTGCAGGCTCTCGCTCCGGGAGGAAGGCTGGCGGTCATCAGCTTCCACTCGCTGGAAGACCGCCGGGTCAAAGAGTTCTTCCGCCTGGAAAGCCGGGATTGCATCTGCCCGCCCCGCCAGCCGGTCTGCACCTGCGGACATAAAGCGAGTATCCAGGAAATTACCCGGCGGCCGATCACGCCGACCGAGGAAGAAATAAACCGGAATTCCCGCGCTCGCAGCGCCAAGCTGCGGGTCGCTGAGAAGTTAGAAGTATCGTAAGCCAATGGGTGTTGGCTCATATGAACCTGCGGCACCAGATGCAGGCGGAACGGAGGTGCAGTATCACCTCACAACAGGCATAGGCAAGCAATGGACATATCAATGGAAAATGTCTCGCAAATCGTCCAAAAAGTTCGTCAGGCCCACTGGCGGGTGCAACGCCAGTGGATTGGCCTATTTCTGCTTGGTCTGGTGGCAGTGTCGATGGTGGCCGGGATATACCTGAATATTACCGTCCGCGCCACCCTGGCAGGGCGTGAGATCCAACTGCTCCAATCCAGGTTCATCGATGATCAACGGACGAATTCGGATCTGGAGACACAACTGGCCGGGCTGACCTCGGTTGAGTCAATGCAAAAACGGGCGGAAGCCATGGGCTTTCAACCTGCCAACCCGGAAGATATCACCTATGTTGTTGTTCCCGGTTATACCCCCAGGACAGCCGTGGATATGTCCCAGGCGGAGGCAACCAGCCAGGTTCAGCCCCAGAAGCCCGTGATCCTGCCCGACTATACCGAATCGCTGTTCGATTGGATCACTCGTAGCTCTTGCCTCTTCCGTCCCAGCGGGAGGTCAACCATGAAAATGCTGCCTTACTGGCGTTTACCTGACCATCGCCATCATCATGGCACTGGTCGGCGCCGCCATCCCTGTGCAAATAGTCCGCATCCAGAACAGCCCGGAAGTCGCAGGAGTAACCGGACAGGGTGCCTACATCTGGAAAACTTTCTATCCGGCACGTGGAGAAATTTATGACCGGCGTGGCAACCTGCTGGCCGGGAACAAGACAGTCTATGAAGTGGGTGTGGATCTGACACGCCATACCCAGTTCAAAAACCCAGGCGCTGAACATGATGGAGAACATCGCCCTGGCCGCGCAGATCGATCTCTGGGCATGGACCCTGCCAAGGTCCTGGAAAAAATGACGGAGCCGCGGCTGGCACCCAGTACATCATGCTCCAGGATTATGTCGCCATTGGACAAAGCCGACCAATTCATGCAACTCCAGGAAACACCAGGCTGATCCAAAAGGCCCCGACCTGAAGTGCCGTGCAATTCACTGCACACCTGATGCGCAGTTACCCGGAAAATGACCTGGCCTCAACCATATTCGGCTATGTGACGGAAGATAATCATGGCTACATGGGTGTGGAAGAAAAATATGACAATATCCTGGCCGGCATACCGGTGACGGTGCTCGTCCCGGCCGACCCGCGCCGTGCCGTGGAATATCCCCACATCCCGCCGGGTCAAACCCTCATCCTGACCATTGACCGGGAGATCCAGGCCTCGGTGGAGAATATTCTGGATAACGCTCTGGTAAGCACCGGCGCCATTTCCGGGACCATCATCGTCATGGATCCCAAAACCGGTGAAATCCTGGGCTTGTCCTCCACCCCGCGGATGAACCTGAATGACTATACCCGCGTGACTGAGATCTTCCCGGGCGAAACGCCCTTCAACCGGGCCATCAGCCAGGCGTACGAACCCGGCTCAGTTGCCAAGATCCTGACCATGTCTGCCGCCCTGGATAACGGCACAGTCACGCCCGGCACGGTTTTCCTTGATACCGGCGTCATTAATCGTTGGCGGCGTTCCCATTCTACGACTGGGATGGTGGTGCCTGGGGGTACCAGGATATGACCGGCTGTCTGGCGCATTCGCTGAATGTCTGCCTGGCCTGGGTCTCCACCCAGATGGGCAACGATAGTTTCTATTCTTACATGCAGCGCTTCGGCCTTGGTCACCTGACCGGTATTGACCTGGCCGGTGAGACTGCCGGACGCCTGAAACTCCCCGGCGACAGCGATTGGTACCCGGTGGATCTGGGCACGAATGCCTTCGGTCAGGGTGTTGCCATTACTCCCTTCCAGATGGTCATGGCAGCCTCTGCGCTTGCCAACAATGGGCAAATGGTCTACCCGCACGTAGCTTTATGCCCAGATGCGGGATGGTCACCAGAGCAATATGTCTCCGCAGGTGGTTGGCACCCCCATCAAGGCCGAGACCGCCCACACCATAACCGCCATGCTGGCACAACGCGCTGGAGAGTGAAATCATCCGGCGCGTTGCTCCCCGGCTATACCATCGCCGGAAAAACCGGCACGGCTCAGATCCCCACTCCATACGGGTACGACGAAAATGATATCAACGCTTCGTTCATTGGTTGGGGTCCGGTGGATGATCCCCGTTTCCTGGTCTACGTGTGGCTTGAGAAACCACAAACCAACAGGGCTGCCTCTGTTGTGGCTGCCCCGATCTTCAAACAGGTGATCGAGAAACTGGTCGTTTTGATGGGTATCCCGCCCGATGCTGTACGACTCCAAAAAACCGGTCAATGAGGTTGCATGCTGACTCTGGCTGATGTAATTGAGGCGCTGACGAACATCCGCCCCGCCCAGGCGAACACAGTGATCACCGAGGCGGCGGTGGATTCGCGTCAGGTCATCCCCGGCGGGTTGTTCGTGGCGCTTCCCGGCGAACACGTGGATGGACACGACTTCGTCGCGGACGCATTCCAGCGTGGGGCCTCATTTGCTTTAATCCAGCACGAGGTCAGCGGCGCACACCAGACCCTTCACCTGGTCCCGGACAAGCTGCCCAGCCTGCATTCAGGTGCGGAATTTTCTTTCTCACCCGACAAGGATGGGCCTCTCTGCCTGCTGGTCGAAAATACGCTTTTGGCATTGCAGCAGATTGCCCGCTTCTGGAGGAGCAAACTGGATCTGCGAGTGGTGGGTATTACCGGCAGCGTGGGCAAATCCACCACGAAAGAAGTGATCTTCGAAGTACTCAGCCAGCGCTATCGAACTCTGAAAAGCCCGGGCAACATGAATAACGAGATCGGCCTGCCGCTGACCATCCTGAAACTCGGCACTGGTTACCAGCGTGCCGTTCTGGAAATGGGTTTTTACGTTCCGGGTGAGATTGCCCTGTTATGCGAGATCGCCCGTCCGAACATCGGCGTGGTGACCAACATCGGTACTGTCCATGCCGAACGGGCCGGTTCCCAGGAAGCCATTTTCCGCGGCAAATCCGAACTGGTGCAGGCTCTACCCGGCGATGGTGTTGCCATCCTCAACCTGGATGACCCTTGGGTATCAAAAATGGCCGAGCTGACAAAGGCGCGAACCTTCTTCTACGGTCTCGATCCGAAAGCCGACCTGTGGGCTGACAATGTGGAAGGCCTCGGTCTGGAAGGCATCCGTTTCCGCCTGCACTACCAGCACGAAACCCTGCACCTGCACATCCCGATGATCGGTCAACATTCCGTCCATACGGCTTTACGAGCCGCTGCGGTTGGTCTGGCAGATAACCTGACCTGGCAGGAAATCATCGATGGCCTGCGCCAGGGACACACACAACTGCGCCTGACGGCTGTTCGAAGCGAAAGCGGTGCGTTGCTTCTCGACGACACTTACAACGCCTCGCCCGAATCCATGCTGGCGGCGCTCAACCTGCTGGCCGAATTGGACGGCCGCAAAGTGGCCGTGCTGGGCGATATGCTTGAACTGGGACCTTATGAAAAGCAGGGACACGAGATCGTAGGAGTGCGTGCAGCTGAAGTGGCCGATTCGCTGGTCACCATCGGCACTCTCGGGCACATGATTGCATCTGCAGCACGCTGGGCAGGGATGCAGTCCGGCAAGATTATCGAATTTGAGAACACGGACGAAGCCATCTCCCATCTGCAGAAATTCCTGACCGAAAAAGATGTAGTGCTGGTCAAGGGATCCCACGGCATCCGCATGGACCGCATCGTTACCGCCCTGGAGGTTCCGTCATGAACGATACTGCCCTTGCTCTGAGCCTGGCTGGATTGGTATTCATGATGACCGTCATTTGGGGTGGGCCATTGCTGCGGATCCTGCGCCATTTCCGGATCGGCAAGCAGATCCGTGTGGATGAGCCCGGCAAGCATTTTGTCAAAATGGGCACGCCCACCATGGGCGGCGTGATGATCATCATCCCGGTCGTTCTGATCACCGTCCTGCTGAATGCCGCCAGCCTGATCGGCATGCGAATCCTGGGACAGTCGGTACTGGTGCCTTTGATTGCCATGCTGGGCTTTGCCATGCTGGGAGCAATTGACGACTGGGAAGGCATCCACGGCAAGCGCAAGGGCGAAGGGATGCGCATCCGCACCAAATTCGCCGTCCAGGTGGTGCTTGGAATTGGGATTGCGCTGGTGCTGAAGTACATGCTAAAAGTCCCTGAACTATACCTGCCGGGAATTCACTTCGAGATCAAACTGGGCTGGTTGTACATCCCGGTGGCAGCCTTCATCATCGTTGGCGTATCGAATGCAGTCAACTTCACCGACGGGCTGGACGGATTGGCCGGGTCTGATCTCGGCCACCATCTTTGCGGCTTATGGCGGAGTCGCCCTGATGCAGGGACAGGTCTTTATCGGCAGGTTCTGTTTCACGATGGTTGGAGCGCTGTTCGGCTTCCTATGGTTCAACGTCCACCCTGCCCAACTTTTCATGGGCGATACCGGTT
>CAWHNM010000004.1:0-150458 GCA_963830665.1 uncultured Chloroflexia bacterium | reverse complement strand
GAGCCAGACTGTTCCGGGAAATTCAGCAGGCGCGCCTAAAACAGCGAAGAAAGCTGACCGTATCAAAACTCGCCTGCTGGCCAATGTCAGCCATGAATTGCGGACACCTCTGAATATCATCCTCGGTTACACCCAGAATTCTCTGCAAATACCCTCGCCATATTCATGTGAATTACCACCTTCCCTCATCACCGACCTGCAACATATCCACCAAAATGCCGAACACCAATTGCGGGTCATCAATGATTTGCTGGATCTCTCGCGTGCCGTCAGACCGATGAGTTGGACCTGGGCCTCCAATCGATCCCACCCGCTGCCTCGATTAACCGATGCATTTCATAGCCTTGCCGACCAGGCAATTTCGCAAGCTGTCCAGTGGGAGCTTCTCGAGATCTCCCCAGCGCTTGCCGGTTGTTCGGGCAGACGCAGTGCGACTGAGACAGGTTCTCCTAAACCTGCTTAGTAATGCACGCAAGTTTACCGAGAAGGGCTGGATAACGATCCGGGACTGATGTCACCCCGCCTCGTATGCATATCTGGATCAGCGACACCGGGGTTGGCATCCCACCCGAACAGCAAGAGCGTATCTTCGAACCTTTTGTTACAATCGAGAATGACCAGCATATCTCGGGCGGGATCGGTTTGGGATTAGCCATAACACGACATCTGATCGCTCTTCACCAGGGTTCACTGACCTTGGAAAGCCAGCCGGGTGTCGGGAGCACTTTTCATATCTATCTGCCCCTTCCCGCCCTGAATACCGATCAGATCGATTTACAACCAACTGAGCCAGTGATCTTGTACATTTCATCCTCCAACACCCCGCCTCCTACAATCGTGGAGATGGGCAGGCGCCAGGGTCTGGAGGTGCGACCGCTGCGCAATGGTGCCGACCTGGATGCTCTACTTGCCAAAGCTCAGCCCGTCGCCCTGGCCTGGAACCCTTCGTCTGGCCCAAACGGGTGACTGGGCGCTTATCAGGCGCCTGCGTCACGCGCCACACCTTACTCAGATACCTTTCATCCTCTATGGTGGAAGGAAATATCCGGCAGGGGCAGCCTCGCTCACCGGTGGCCTGACCGGCTTCATGGTTAATCCATCAACGAAGACAGCTTGATCGATTTGATCGAGACCATTGGCCCCGTCGAGACGGTCGGTCCGGTCTGATCGTTGACGACGACCCGCAAACGCGTGCAGCCACAAGAAGATCGTGGAGATGGTATCCCCGACTGCCAGATCTGGATGGCGGAAAATGGTGAGGCCGCGGTTTCAGCGATGGAAAAGTAGATTCCCGCGTCGGTAATACTTGACATGGTCATGCCAGGCTCGAGTGGGAGCGGATGTCTCATCGGATGCGGGCCGACCCGCTCTTGTCAGGTGCCAGTCGCTACCTTAGCAATAAAGCGTTAAGCAGGGAAGATGTCAAGCGATTGGAAGGGCATACCCAGGTGACCTTCCAGAACAAAGGAATGCTGACCGCCAGTGAAACCATAACGGCCTTACACCGCGCCCTGCTGGGTACAGATACATTGCCTCCACAGACGAGCGCGATCGTAAAGACGGCAATCGCCTACCTGCATGAGAATTACACCCGGCCTCTGGTCCGCTGGGAAATTGCCTCTGCCGTGGGTGTCAGTGAAGACTACCTCAGCCGTGTTTTCAGCCGTGAATTGACAGTCTCTCCCTGGGATTACCTCAGCCGATACCGCGTCCTGCGAGCCAAAGACCTCCTTCGCAAGACCTCTGAAAATATCGGTAATATTGCCCGGCAGGTGGGCTTCAAAGATCAGGCTTATTTCAGTCGTGTTTTTCACAAGCTGACTGGCATTTCCCCGCAGGCTTACCGAGACGGTCATGAGGTCGAATGATGGCAGCCCTGTCTTTTTCCCCGGCTTCCAAAAAGCCACCAAAAGAATAATTGTGGCTTTCGAAAAAAAATATTGTTGATCAGCGGGGATTGTTCCCAATTAGGAAAAAGGTGTTTTTGGATAGTATCTGACCTGAAATACCCCATCTGTTCTGCGACTGGGAAGATCACACTACATTATGCTCAAACGGGGCCGATACTGCAGCGCCTCCGCCAGATGACTTGTCCCGATACTCTCACTCCCTGCCAGATCCGCGATCGTCCTTGCCAACTTCAACACCCGGTGATACCCGCGCGCCGAGAGTTGCAGCTGGCTCATTGCTGACTGCATCAGGTTTTTCCCCGTCTCGTCCAGGCGGCAGAACTTGCGCACCTCCGCCGGGCGCATATCGGCGTTGCAGGTAACACCATCCTTTGTGCCAAAGCGTTCCCTCTGTCTCTGCCGGGCAGCTTCGACCCGTTCGCGCACCGCAGCAGATGACTTGCCCAGGCGGCTTTGCGACAACTTCTCATACTCCACGCGTGGCACCTCGACGTGGATGTCGATGCGGTCCAGCAGCGGACCGGAGATGCGCTTCTGGTACTTGGTGACCATCCATGGTGGAGCAGGTGCAGGGTTTGACCGGGTCGCCGTAGTAGCCGCACGGGCAGGGGTTCATGGCGGCCACCAGTTGGAAATTGGCCGGGAAGGTCAGCGAGCCCTGCGCCCGGCTGATGGTGACGACTTTATCTTCGATGGGCTGGCGCATCACTTCCAGTACACGGCTGCCGAATTCGGGCAGTTCGTCCAGGAAGAGCACGCCGTGATGGGCCAGCGAGATCTCGCCCGGATGCGGCCAGTTGCCGCCGCCGACCAGCCCGGCATGGCTGATGGTGTGGTGCGGGGAACGGAACGGGCGGTTGCGCAGCAGGGGGGTATCGGAGGGCAGCTGGTCGGCCACCGAGTAAATGCGGGTGACATCCAGCGACTTCGTCGATGGACATTTTTGGCAGGATGCCCGGCAGGGCACGCGCCAGCAGGGTCTTGCCGGCGCCGGGCGGCCCGATCATCAGGACGTTATGCCCGCCGGAGGCAGCCACTTCGAGGGCGCGCTTGACATGTTCCTGGCCCTTGACTTCGCCGAAATCGGTTGGTGGGAAAAGCGGTGCATCTTCCACCGGGATGGCGTGTATATGCCGGGATGGGCTTGCGTCCGGCCAGGTGGTTGTACAAGGCCGCCAGGGAACCAACCGGGATGACCTCCAGGTCGGGGATCAGGGCGGCTTCGGCTGCGTCCACTTCAGGGACGACGATGCGCTTGAAGCCGGCCTGGCGGGCGGTGGCAGCCATCGGCAGCACCCCGCGCGCATGCCGGACTGCTCCATCCAGGCTGAGTTCCCCCACCACCAGCATCCCTTCGGCAGCTCCGGAAGGCAGCATGCCGGTATAGATCAGCACACCCAGGGCGATCGGCAGATCGTAGGCCGGGCCTTCCTTGCGGACCGAGGCCGGGGCCAGGTTGACGACCAGGCGCTTGCGCGGGTAGGGTACCCCGGCATTGCGCACGGCCGCCTGGACACGTTCGCGGCTCTCCTGGATGGCGGCATCCGGCAGACCAACGATGGTCATGCCCGGAAAGCCGGAGGTGTAGTCGACTTCCACTTCGACCACCACCCCGTCCAGACCGATCACGGCACAGGAATAGACGCGTGCAAGCATGGGTAAAGTGTAGACGGAAATGGGGGAACCGTCAACCGATAACAACCTTGCAGACCTTTCTCCAGCGATTGCGGCTCTTCGACATGTGAAAATCATTTTCTCTCAGGACGGGGAGGCTTTGCGACGGTTTAAGCGGGGTAATTGTTTCGCGGAACAAGAGAGGAACAATTAATTTGGTAAATGAAGATTGGTGATCGAGGATTGATCATATGCAATGAGGAAGGGCGGGGAATAAAAGTCACTTTTGAAATGCCAGCTTTCAACAAATCCAGATGCTTGTGGGAGTGCTTCTGCAAATTGGTGTCATACACCTCGGTGTGCCTGACCAGCGCAGCCTTGATTTCAGCGCCGAAATTGGCCAACGCCGAACCGAAAGTGACATGCAGAATCTCACGCGCATGAAAATCATCCAGCAGAGCTGGCAACGCCAGGCCGGCCGGAACCAGAGCGGTCGCCAAAACCGAAAGAGGGGGAGAGACCGAGATGGGTAAGCATGGCATATCCTTTACAGTTTATAAGCCCGTTTGGTCAGACCAACGGCCAGTTCACGCATCATATCCTGCGCATCTTCCATATCCACAATATGCCGTGCTACCAATCCCGACACCCAGTTGGCACAAGCACGCCGCCAGACATCGTGCCGGGCAGGGATGGAGCAGAAGGCACGCGTGTCGTCGTTAAATCCAACGGTATTGTAGAGTCCAGCCGTTTCCATAACCTGGTCGAAGTAACGTGCCAGGCCATTCAAGCTGTCGTAAAACCACCAGGGCGGGCCAAGTTTTAGCGTGGGATAATGCCCGGCCAGAGGGGCAAGTTCGCGGGAGTAGGATGATTCATCGAGAGTGAACAGGATCAGGGTCAGGCGGGTATCGTTACCGTACTTGTTCAGTAATGGGAGCAGATTGCGTGTGTATTCAGTCGGGAGCGGGATATCGCAGCCTTTGTCCAGTCCGAAGCGCTGAAAAATCATCCCGTTGTGGTTGCGCAAGGAACCAGGATGTAATTGCATGACCAGTCCATCCTCGATGCTCATGCGCGCCATTTCCATCAGCATGTGGGCAGTAAACCGGGCAGTATCATCGGGCGTGGACTGGTGCTTAAGGGCGCGCTGGAAAATCGTTTCAGCTTCGAGGGGAGTAAGCTCATCGGTGGCAGGCGCCAGGGCCGCATGGTCGGTAGCCGTCGCGCCCATGGATTTAAAGAACTCGCGGCGCTGCTCCAGCGCCCGGATGAAGGCTACATAATTAACAACCTCAATTCCGCTTGCAGTACTTAGTTTATCGAGGTTGGCGTGCCAGTTTAATGTGTCGAAGTTGACCACCGCATCCGGGCGGAAGGTAGGGCGAATTTGCCCTTTCCAGCCGGAGGCTTTGATGACTTTATGTTGGTCGAGTGTGTCAGACGCCAGATCGGTGGTGCAGAGCACTTCGATGTTGAAGCTTTCAAAGAGATTCCGAGGAGAAAATTCGGGTGTTGTCAGTTTATCGGTGATGAAATCATAAAGCCGGTCGGCGTTGACAGCCGAAGGTTTTTCGTCGATACCGAAAACATCGTTCAGTTCATGTGCCAGCCAGATACCGCTCGGCGTTCCGCGAAACAGGAAAAAATTTTCGCACAACAACCGCCAGATTTTGCGATGGTCGCATTCGACCGCGCCGCCATCAATGCGCGGGATGCCCAAGCTTTCCAGCGGTATCCCTTGTGAATACAGCATGCGCGTTACGTAATGATCGGGGATGATGAACAGGTCGGCAGGAGAGCCGAAGGAAGCATTGGGATCGGCAAACAGGCTCGGATCGACATGACCATGCGGTGAGATGATGGGCAGGCTTGCGATTGGCTCATACAGCTCCAGCGCCAGGCGACGGGTGGTCGGGTCGGGAGAAAAGAAGCGTTCGGGAGGAAGATTCAGTTTGGTCATATTTTTAAATACCAAAACAAGCGGGCTTTCAGCCGATCGTTGGAGTGTTATTCTTTTTTTTGATGAGGCGCAACCTCATCAAAATTCCATCTGTTCTGCGTGCAAATTGCCCGGACATGACTTTCCCAGGTGGGTTCGGCTGACGGCCGTCCGTGCAAGAAACAATCAATGCTCAGGTAAACCAGCGCTTCCGTCCCTTCACAGCGAATGCAGTGCTGGGTGTGCGCAGGAATGCGCACCAGGTCACCCATCTTGACCGGGAAGACCTGCCGGGGCTCGTCTCCAATCTGAAGTATGCCGGTTCCCTTTTGTACGAAGAAGACCTGTTCTGCATCCGCGTGAACATGAAGCGGCGGGGCCTCCCCCGGCTCCAGCACCACGATGAAGGCTTCGGACGTTTCGGCTTCGGCGCGGTCCATAACCAGATCGTTGATATGGGTCGGGAAGCGGTAGCGAACAACTTTAGCGGTACTGAAAACGTAACGGGTTTGGTCGGTCATATGCTGTTTTCCCTTGGATGGTCGGTGGACCAGGTGTGGACGGCTTGCAGGAGGGCGTCGATATTTTCGGGCGGGGTTCCTGGAGAAACACCGCCGCCAAAGGACAGAATCAGGCCGCCTTCGGCGGCGCCTCTTTCCAGGCAGGTACGCGCCCATTGAAGCACGTCTGCAGGTTGGCCGCGCACACCCACCTCCAACGGAGGCACGTTGCCCATCAGCGCCACCCGCTGCCCCATCCTGGCTTTGAGGTCGGCGAGATCCACCTTGTGGCTGAAGTTGAAAACGTCGAAGTTCGCCTGAGCCAGGCTTTCCGCCAGGTGCAGGCAGGGCGTATCGTTATGATATACGCGAACCAACCCATCGAATTCGTCGAAGATGCGGCGCAGGTGAGGATGCACCAGGGCGTCGTAGTGTTTTTTCGAGACCATACCTACGATATCGTCCAACAGCAGGATGCCTTCCGGCTGGTGAAAAGTATCCAGCTGCGCGTGCAGCCAGCTGATGATGGTAGTAGTAAGGGTCTCCAAAAAGTCGGAAAGTTTCTTTGGGTTGGTCGCAATCCCCATCATCAACGGCGTGGTACCCATCAGCCACGAGGCGATCGTCATGGGCCCTCGAGCCGCCGCCATCCGAATGCCCAGACCCTCGGCCTGGAGGCGCTCATCCATGACCTTTTGTTGCCGCAAAATCAGCGGCATCAGCCCGTCTTCCTGGGGGTCCGCCGGCTTTATTTCGGACCAGAAGTCCAGATCGGTTACTACTGGTTCGATCGCGGGCGGGCGGTTTGCGTAAAAGTGCAGCTTGCATCCAAAGGCGGAAGGTTCCGCCGCCATGCCATATTCCACCCAGAAGCCCGGTACCCAAACGGCATCTGGAAAGCGAGTCAACAACCCGCGGTTGATGTCGAACCACTTCTCTGGAAGAAGGAAATAATCACGCGTGTCCAGGCCGGCATAACCAGGCAACCAGGGGCTGTCTACGATTAGCGCGACCGGGACAGACTCCGGTTTTTCAAGGCGCGCGGCTTGCTTAAATCGTTCCCAGGGTGTGTCCATGGATTGATCAGACCTCACGCATTGCTTCCCACATAGCCAGGATGTTTTCGGGTGGCACATCTGCCTGGATATTGTGCACCGTGTTGAAGACAAAACCACCGCCGGGCGCCAACGCCTCGATATTTTGACGTACATCCTGCTTTACCTGCTCAGGCGTACCGTAAGGGAGCACCGTTTGGCAATCGACCCCGCCGCCCCAGAAAACGAGCTCCCGGCCAAAGTCGCGTTTGAGCGCCACCGCTTCCATCCCCGCTGCCCCGATCTGCACCGGGTTGAGGATATCCACACCCAACTCGATGAAATCGGGGATCAAGGGTCGCACACTGCCACAGGAATGGAAGAATATCCTGGCCTTTGGGGCCAGTAGCTTGATGCGTTCGAATAAAAGCTTGAGTCTCGGCTTGAGCAGCTTGCGGAACATAGCCGGCGAAATGATCAACGATGTCTGGGTGCCGTAATCATCGCCTTCGGCGACCACGTCCACCGTATCCGCCAGGCCGGGCAAGGCCATCTCCCAGAAGGCCAATTTCAGTTCGAGCATTTTGTCGAACAACGCTTCGATCCCGGCTTTGGCCGCCGCCATATCCATCAGGCAATTTTTCATGCCGCGCAGTCGCTGTGACATCTCAAAAATGCCTGCCAGCACGCCCTTCAATACCACAGCCTGGCCCCGGGCACGGTATTCCAGCGCCTGCTGGCGCAGCCCGGTGATGCGTATGAGCTCGCCGGTGTCTGGCCAGGGGTAATCGCGAACGATCTCGGGGTTAAGCTGCATCTCGCTGAGAGGATGCCTGATCGCCGAATAATACAAGCCGTCCGGTTTCTGCCGGCGATGGGTAATTCCCCATTCGTCCGTATATTCCCAGGCGCCGCCCACATCCAGGTTGTCGACCTGCCAATTGTGGCTGTTGAGCGGAAACAGGCCGCGTACGTCCACGCCCAGTTTTTTGATTACATCCTCATCCGGCAGGGCCAATTGTTGAATTTGATCACAAAAATTAATTTCATTGGCCTGCAGGCCCAGATAAGCGCGCAGGTTGCGGTAGGCTACGACATGAATGCCGGTGACCTGTGTCGATCCGCAATCGAACGGCAGGTGGTCCGGTTCCCGGTGATCGAGGGCGGCCAGTAATCGTTCACGTGAGTTCACTGGATAGCCTCGGGAAAAGCTTGTGCGGCTGAATGAACATCCAGAAACAAGGCGGCGTTTTGGGCGTCACGTACTCATCCATATGAAAAACCCTGACCCGCTCCCAGGGGACTCCTGCAGCCCGTCCCAGGGCAGCCAAAAACCTCAACTGCGAGTTGCCCGTGGCGAGAATAATATTGGCTGCGCCTCTTTCGCGTACTGCCTGCCGAATACGCCTTACCGCCTCTCCACCGGCCGCGTTACCTAACTCCTGGTTGGTCGGGAAGATTCGAACGGACAGGGCGCCGATCTTAGTTCTTTGGCATGTTTCCATGTTCCAGACCAATCCCTTTAAGGTGCAGCTCGCCTGCCAGATGGCAACTGACGAAGTGCTGCGTCGAGATTTCCCTCAGAGCAGGCGCCTGTGTCCGGCACATCTCCACTGCGAAAGGACAGCGCGGATGGAAGTAGCACCCCGCCGGGGGATTTGCCGGGCTGGGCACTTCGCCCTTAAGCACTACGTCTCCCACCAGCTCGCGCGGATCGGCTACGGGGACAGCTGCCATCAAGGCCGCTGTGTAAGGATGCTTGGGAGCATTAAATATCTCGGCTGTACTGGCGGTCTCGGTGAGCTTGCCTACGTACATCACCGCCACGCGGTCACAGATGTGCCTGACTACGCTCAAGTTATGGGCAACAAAAAGATAGGTCAGATGGAGCTCTTCTTGCAGTTCCAGCAACAAATTGAGCACCTGTGCCTGCACGGAAACATCCAACGCCGAAACCGGTTCATCCGCCACAACCAGGCGCGGATGCAAGACCAGGGCTCGGGCGATGCCGATGCGTTGGCGCTGGCCTCCGCTGAAGGCGTGCGGAAAACGCTGCAAATATTCAGAGCGCAAGCCCACCAGTTCCAACATTTCAGCCACCTGCTCGGTACGTTCTTTGCGATTCGTGACTCCGTTGACGAGCAAGGGTTCGCCGACGATATCGAATAACGTCATGCGCGGGTTGAGCGAACCAAATGGATCCTGAAAGATCATCTGCATCTGGGGGCGTATCGGTCGTAGTTGGTGACGCGAGAACCTGGATAAATCGACCACGTGGCCTTCATTCGTGCGGAAAAGGATCTGGCCATCCGTGGGTGCCATGGCACGCAAGATGCAGCGGGCCGTTGTCGTCTTCCCGCAACCGCTTTCCCCGACCAATCCAAGTGTCTCGCCTTCGTGGATGACAAAGCTGACATCATCCACAGCCCGTACGTTCCCAACCAGTCGCCGGATAAAACCTTTCTGGATCGGGAAAAATTTGCGTAGATTCTTGACTTCAAGCAGCGCACCATTGGATGGCAAATGAGAATCCATCAAGACTGAACCTCCAAGCTCCGAGTAGTACAACTGTTACGACTTCTCTTCCACATCGTTATAAAGAAAGCAACTGGCGAATTGAGATTCGCCTACCGGTTGCAGGCTGGGGATGCGTAGATCACAAGTGCCGGCCATGAACTCCCGGCAACGCGGATGAAACGGACAGCCGGATGGTCGATTGAAGGGATGTGGGATTGAACCGCTTATGATTGGCAATTTGACGCGTGGCGTGGAACTCACACTCGGGATCGAACGCAGCAGCGCCTGTGTATAGGGATGCTTGGATTGAAGAAAAATATCATTTACCGGCCCTTGCTCCATAACCCGCCCCAGGTACATCACTACGACATAGTTGGCCATCTGCGCAATGACGCCCAGGTCGTGGGTAATAAAAATAATCGCCGTATTTTGCACCTTCTGCAGATTTCGCAGCAGGTCCAGTATCTGCGCCTGGGTTGTCACATCGATCGCAGTCGTAGGCTCATCTGCTATCAGGAGCCGGGGCCGGCATGAAAGGGCCATGGCAATGATTGCACGCTGGCGCAGTCCCCCGGAAAGTTGCCAGGAGTAAGCGTTAATCCGCTGTTCCGGCATTGGGATCCCGACGCTTCGAAGAAGATCGACTGCAATAGCAAGCGCTTCCTTTTTACTCACGGAGCGATGCAGCCGGATGGCCTCGATGATCTGGTCCCCAAGGGTATGGACCGGGCTGAATGAAGACATCGGTTCTTGAGGAATGAGGGCGATTTCAGCGCCGCGTATTTCGCGCATTTCTCTGCCGTTAGGCTTTAATTTAGCAAGGTCGATGGTCTGGTCTGTGCTCGAACCATTCTGCCGGTTGAGTAAAATCTCTCCGTGGACGATCCGGCCAGGCGGCTCGATGATCTGCAGAATGGCCTTCATGGTTACACTTTTTCCACAACCACTCTCCCCCACGATGCCCAGAACCTGACCAGGGAAAATGTCGAAGCTGACACCGTCAACTGCCTTGACGGTCCCTTCGTCAAGCGGAAAATAGGCTTTAAGATCGCGTACGGAAAGGATGGGGTCGTTTTTTGAGTTCATGGATTGACTCTCAAAATAAGAACTGATAACCCACAGGAAGGTTTAATGGCCATAAGGATCCGCTGCATCCCGCAATCCATCGCCAACCAGGTTGAAGGCCAGCACAGCGATGATTACCATCAGGCCTGGAGTGAGCAGCCAGGGTGCCAGGGCGATGGTCTGCACATTTTGCGCCTCTTGAAGCAACACTCCCCAGCTGATGGCCGGCGGCCGGATGCCCAGCCCCAGAAAGCTCAAGGTAGTTTCGTTGATGATCATCACGGGTATCGCCAGAGTGCTGGCAGCGATGATGTGGCTCATGAAAGCCGGCACCATGTGATGGGTGATGATGCGCAGTCGGCTGCATCCGGCCAATTCGGCGGCCAGGACGAAATCCTCCTCACGTAAAGACAGGAAACGACCACGCACTTCACGGGCAAGGGTCGTCCAACCGATGAAAGCCAGGATGATTGTAATGGCGAAGAAAACTTGTGTGGGTTTCCATGTTTGGGGTACGGCAGCCGTCATCGCCAACCAGATGGGAATAGTTGGCAGGGATTGTAATAATTCGATCAACCTTTGGATGATCAAATCGGACATCCCACCAAAATAACCTGAAATGCCTCCCAGGAGGATACCCAGGATTACACTCAGGGCCACGGAAAACAAACCCACCACCATGGATGTCCGCGTTCCGAGCATCATACGGGACCACTGATCCCGGCCCAAGCCGGTCCGTTCCCAAGAGGAATATTTTGCTGCCTTTAGTGGTATCTACCGGTCCAAGTAAATGCAGGCTGGTTTTAAATAAACCCAATACTTTGTATGTATAACCTTGCGCGAAAAAGTGGACCGGGATTTTCTTTGTACCATCTGTCTTCCATTCCATCGCCAGGGTGTCCGGATTTCTCTTCCCGATCAGGGCAGGCACCCATAATCGAATGCTTGAGCCATCGATGAGATGGATACCTTGAGCCGGAACAAAAGTCAAGCGTGCGTCGGTTTCTTCGGGATCGCTCACTGCGAAAAAATCCGGGAACAGCACGATGATATAAAAGAATACCAGGATTGCCAGGCTGAAAAGAGCCAAACGGTTTTTCCGGAACCGCCACCAGACGAGTTTCCAGTTGGAGGCCACCGAGACGCGCTCTTCGGATCGGACGTCTTTCAATTGGGGTATCGAGTTGGCAAGTTCTTCTGTAACAAGCGTTTCAGCCATAATTTATGCACTTTCCATGCGGATGCGTGGATCCAGCCAGGCCAGCAGGATGTCCGAGATCAGTGTGCCAACTACAGTCAGACCACAATAAATCAACAAAATAACACCAGCCAGGTACATGTCTTGTTGGATCAGGGCCCGCAGAAGCAGCGGGCCAATGTTCGGCAGACTCATCACCGTGGCTACGATCAAGCTGCCGGAGAAGAGCTGCGGAAGATACCATCCAATCGTGCTAACCAACGGATTAAGTGCCAATCGGACGGGATATTTTAAGATGAGTCTCCACTCGGAGAGACCTTTGGCGCGTGCTGCGACCACGTAAGGTTTGTTGAGCTCATCGATCAAGTTCGCCCGCATAATGCGGGTCAGGCGGGCGGTACCCCCGATGCCGAGAATGATGACCGGCAGCCAGATGTGCTGAAGCATGTCCCCAACGCGTGCCATACTCCAGGATGCATTCATGAACTTTGGAGAAAATAGACCGGTGACGTTCAAACCAAAACGGTCGTATGCAATCCACATTAAAACCAAGGCCAGCATGAAATTCGGAACGGCCACTCCAAAATAATTCAACACAGTAAAAGCATAGTCAAGCAGGGAGTTTTGGTGTGTTGCCGAATATATGCCGGCCGGGATCGCAATCGCCCAGGTAAGAAAAAAAGAAAAAAGCGCAAGGATGATCGTGAGCACGAGCCGCTCACCGATCAGTTCAACATTTGGAAGCTGATATTCGAGCGAAAGTCCCAGGTCGCCTTTAAATAAGCCCTCCATCCAGTGGAGATACTGAAGATAAACTGGCTGATCCAGGCCGTACTGCTGCCGGAGGGCAGCCACTTGCGCATCGTCAATCGAGGAACCGGATGAAGACAATGTGGCTACATAGCTGGTCAAAAAATCCCCTGGGGGGGCCTGTACCAGCCAAAAGACAACCACTGAAAATACAAGCAACAAAACAGGGAGTATCAGTAAGCGTTGGAGGATAATTTTCAACATTGCCAGACCTCGTTTTCGGAACACACTCATCGAGTGACGGGATATTTTAACCCGTCACTCGATTTTTTCCGAATTGTTTATCTTTATGGGGTCATATAGAACTGTTCTGTCCGGGCGTTGCCGGGTGTCCGCAATGGCCAGTCTTTCGCGAGTGTGGTTGGCACATTATGCATTTTATTGCTGACGATGACGACGCCCTGGTCCATCGGGGTTAAGCCGATCGTCCCGATTTCGAAGCAGTTGTCCACCCAGATTCCAAAGAGCTGCTTGGCGATGGCGATCTGTTGATCGGGCGCTGCGGACTTGGCCTGGTTGACCAGACTGACAATTTGCTTCGCCACGTCGGACGGTTCCTGACCTTGCTTGCCGCCGGTGTTGTACCAGGTGTTATAGAGCGGCCAGACGGTAATCCCACTGGCGAGGGTTGTACGTGGATCCATTTTCGGAGCGCCGGTGAAGGGGAAGCCTGCCGTGTCCTGGTTCCAGATTTCGGTCTGCAGGTCGTTCGAAGCGCGCATCTGGAAATGCAGCGAGCGTTCGCGGACCTGGACGAGGGCATTGATGCCGACTGCTTTCCAATCCGCGGCAACTTCCTGGGCTACATCCGGCCAGGGACCGAAGGCATTCACAACGGAGATCTCGATATTGACCGGCTTATTGCTGTTCGGATACAGCCGGATGCCATCCGCATTCTTCTTGTCCAGACCGATGCCATCCAGTAGTTGGTTGGCCTTATCCATGCTGTACTCGGTGTATTTCTTGGCCACTTCATCACCAGGATAGTAGAGGCTCATGGGAGAAGGTACAGGCTGGCGTGGTTCGCCCAACCCAAGGAAAGCCGTCTCCTGGATCTTGCTGCGGTTGATGGCATAGGACATGGCCACCCGGAAATCCTTGGTCTGCATCAATTTGCCGAGATCGGCATCCTTGACATAGGTTTGATTGAATGAAATATCCGCATCTGCACCACCGTAGGCCGGCCAGGTGATGACTTTGTAGCCGCCTTTTTGTTCGTTAGCCTTGAAGACCGGGTAGTTCATCAAGTTGATCTGCCGTTCCTGCTCATCGAACGTGCCGGCAATGGCGGCCAGATTCAGAGAAGCCGCATCCGCGTAGAAGATCATATCGATTTCGTCGATATAAGGCAGCTGGTTGCCCGCCTCGTCCACGCCGACGTAGTAAGGATTCCGTTTCAAGATGAGTACCTGGCTGCTGACAGCAGTTATCGGGATCCAGGCGGCCATGCCAGGGCGGGCGGGATTCTCGGCCTGGTTCTTCTTGGAAGCGAACAACTCTGCCCAGGTCTTGAACTTGGCATCGGTCACCATCTGATCCAATTTGGCCTTATCCGCGTAAGTTGCATGGAACTGCTTCATATACGCGGCCGGCAGGAAGACCGGGTAGGCTTTGTCCCCGTTATCTTTGTTGGCAAGTTCCAACAGGAAGGTGGTGTTCGCAGCGGCATAGGTCCATGTGACGGTGTAGTCATCAACTTTCGAAACCAGGACGGTTGATCCGTCAGCATTTTTCATCCAGGCGGGAATGGAAGCCGTGAGGTCTTTGTTCAGAAGTACGTCGTTATACCAGAACATGATGTCGTCGGCCGTAAAGGGCGAGCCGTCAGACCATTTGGCGCCTTCAAGCATTTTGATCGTCCAGGTTTTGAAGTCTGCCGAAGGGGTCACTGACTCAACGTACTTGGGCTCTACCTTGGTGCCATCTGGTGAGAACCGCACCAACGCATCGGCCACGATGCGGACATAGCCGTTATAGTCGGATGGTCCAAGGAATCCGCGCCGCCAGACTCCGCCGTATTGGCCGATGCTTTCCGTCACCGGAACAACCACCGGTTTTTTAGGCAGGCGCTCCTCGACCGGAGGAAGCGTTCCTGCTTTGACCATATCAGCCAGTATGGGTGCTTCGTTATATTTCGGGGCAGCCGGCGCAACCGGCACCACTGGAGCAAGCGTAGTCGTGGGTAATAGGACCGGGACGGAAATCGCGGGTTCCGTTGGGGCCACCGGAACCGGAGTTGCTTTTGGAGCGCATGCCGAAAGGACCGTGGAGAGAACCAGGATCCAGGCTGCAGCAATCGTGAGGATCGTTCTTGTTCTTGATGGGTTCATTTGTATTCTTCTCCTGACTTGATTTGAGATATCTTCGGAAACGAAACTCCCTTCTGAACCAGTTCCTGACTCGATAATGCCCGAACCCGATCAGAATCCTGCAGCAGGATCCGTGCATTTTTTCGGGTTTCTCGAGTCAATTCCCAGAAGGGAGAACGACGGGAAGTTCACTTCGTGGTATCACCTCCTCTTCGATATAATTTTTCTTATGGAGCGCTGGCACGAATGATCAACTCTGGCTGTAAAATTCTTTTCTCACATTCCTTGGTACAGCCGTTGAGGCGGTCTATGAGAAGCCCGGTTGCCAATTTGCCAAGCTCTTCACGTTCCACTCTACAGGTCGTTAGGGGAGGCGTCACCAGTGGTGCGAGCAGAATATCGTCAAAGCCGACAATTGCCAGGTCATCCGGAATCGCCCGCCCACTTGCGTTGCAGGCCTGGATGACACCCACCGCGACCAGATCGTTATAGCAGAACAGAGCCGTAATCCCGGGCTGGGCAACCAGCAATTGGGCGGCTGCTCGTTGCCCGTCTTCGACCGTGGGACCGCAAGGGATTACAAATTCCGGCCGGTAGGGCAACCCGGCCTCCATCAAGGCTTGCCGGTACCCTTCTGCACGCCAGATTCCACTTTGAGATATAGGCGGCCCCGACAAAAATCCGATTAGCTTGTGACCGCTCTTGATGAGATGATCGGTAGCCATTTGCCCGCCGGCCTTGTCGTTTATAAGCGCACACCCAACGGAGAAGGGAGCGTTTTCACTTTCCAGTTGTTTGTTGACCAGGACTGCAGCAGGATATTGTGCCAGGATGGATTGAAGTTTTTGTTGTTCAAGGCGGGAGCTGCAAAGCACGAGACCGTCCACCCATTTCTCCAAAAGCAGTTCGAGTACATCCAATTCACGTTGTGGATCCTCTTCCGTGTCACAAACCAGGATGCTGTACCCTTCCTCAGAGGCGGCTTTTTCAACGCCTCGGGCTACCCCCGAAAAGAAAGGATTGGAGATATCAGGCACAATCAGGCCGAGCGTGCCAGTACGTTGGGTGGCGAGGCCGCGCGCCAGGATATTTGGGTGGTAGTCGAGCTTTTGAAGGACTTCTTGGATGGCTTGCCGCGTTTTCTGGCTGACCCCCTCTTTATTATTGACCACCCGGGAAACTGTCATCATCGAGAATCCTGCTTCCCTGGCTACATCTGCTATGGTCATGCGAATCGGCATAGTGAGATGAAACTCCTTATGTTAGCGCTAACGTTAGCGCTAACATAAGTATATATACATTAAACCTTAAAGTCAACTTAAAATTTCGGATCTTCTCTGACAAATGATTATTTTGCCTCCACCCCCTGCCAGTCCTCAAAAATCAGCTGGTTCATCCTTTGGAGCAGGCGTTCCTATGCCCACTCTACCCTGGCATCAATCCTGGCCTATATTGCAGCGCCTCCGCCAGGTGACTTGGCTGGATGCTCTCACTCCCCGCCAGGTCCGCGAGGGTGCGCGCCAGCTTCAGCACCCGGTGGTAGGCCCGCGCGGATAATTGCAGCTGGCTCATGGCCGACTGCATCCGGTTCTTACCGGTCTCATCCAGCACGCAGAACTTGCGTACTTCCGCCGGGCGCATATCGGCATTGCAGGCAACCTGTAGAGACGCAGCATGCTGCGTCTCTACAGCGAACCGGAGGCGCTGGTGTGCCGCTTCCACCCGTTCCCTGACCTTGGCAGAAGATACGTCCAGGGGCGTCCCCGACAATTTTTCATATTCTACGCGAGGCACTTCCACTCATCCAGGAAGAGCACGCCGTGATGGGCCAGCAAGATCGTGCCCGGACGCGCGCCAGTTGCCGCCGCCTACCAGTCCGGCGTGGCTGATGGTATGGTGCGGTGAACGGAACGGCCGGTTGTGCAAAGGTGCGTACCGGAGGGTAGTTGGTCGGCCACCGAATAGACACGGGTGACATCCGGAGATTTGTCGATGAACATTTTTGGGAGGATGCCCGGCAGGGCACGTGCCAGCAGGGTCTTGCCGGCGCCGGGCGGCCCGATCATCAAGACGTTATGCCCGCCGGAGGCAGCCACTTCGAGGGCGCGCTTGACATGCTCCTGGCCCTTGACTTCGCCGAAATCCGTCGGTGGGAAAAGATATGGAACAGTCAACTATTAGATGTCAGTCACATCCCGCTCATCGCCGGCAGCCCTCCCGCCGGTTTTGCCGCCCTGACCGCCCTCACGATCGCCTGCGCCAGCGCTTCGGCGGCATAGGCCCCCACGATGCTCACATCGGCTTTCTTCTGGCCGGTGGCGAGCGCAAAGACCGTGTCGCCGTCCAGCATGGTGTGCGCCGGGCGGATCGTGCGCGCCAGCCCATCCTGGGCCATCTGGGCCACCTTGGTGGCCTGGGCCTTGTCGAATCTGGCGTTGGTGGCCACCACCGCGATGACGGTGTTGCTGCCGGTGGCCAGGCTCAAGATCGTCCGCCCGGCGAGGGATTTGCATCACTTTCAGCGTATCGGCGAATGGCCCGGCTCCGCCCAGTTTGACCGGGCCGAGTTTGGCGGGCCGCGCCCCGGCGATGATCTGCCCGGTGGCCGGGTCGAGCACATCGCCGAAGGCATTGACCGCCACGATGGCGCCGACGATCACGCCGCCGCCGATCTCGATGCTGGCGGTGCCGAGGCCGGATTTCATCGCCCCGGCCATGCCGAAGATCTTGCCCACCGTTGCCCCGGTGCCTGCGCCGACGTTGCCCTCGGCGACCGGGCCGGTGTTGGCGGCGGAAGCGGCCGCATAACCCATCTCGAGGTCCGGGTGGCGGGCGGATTTACCCAGGCCCAGGTCGATACAGGATCGCGGCCGGGACGATCGGGACACGCTGCGCCCCAACGCCATAGCCGATCTTCTGCTCGGCCAGGTATTTCATCACGCCTGAAGCCGCATCCAGCCCGAAGGCCGAGCCGCCTGCCAGCACCACCGCGTGGACCTTGTCCACCAGGTTGATCGGGTTCAGCAGATCGGTCTCACGCGTGCCGGGGGCGCTGCCGCGCACGTCCACCCCGCCGACCGCCCCCTTGCGGCAGAGAATGACCGTGCAGCCGGTGAGGGCTTCCTCATCCTGGGCCTGGCCGACTTCGATCCCCGGGATGTCGGTAATGGCGTTGTTGCGCTTCATGGGATTCTATTTAAGGCTGTGGATCAGTTCGAGGAATTCGTCCCACTCTTCCTTGAAAAAGTGCATGGTGACATTGTTAAGTTCCAGATGATAGGTGGTCTCGCCATCCGGTTCTTCGGCTTTCCAGGCCAGGTAGCTCTCGGTCTCGGCCAGGGTCTCGGTCTTGGGTTCAGGTTCAGTCTTGGGCATATTCAATCTCCTTTTTGATAATCATCATTATACGGACTTCCTAGGTTCAAACGCATCATCGAATAATTCAGATTTAGGTTTAGTTTTCTTGAGCTGTCTTTGAGACCTGGCAATTCTACTTTCGACGGGTCGGATTGCTTGCCCAAGTCGTTTTCGCCACCAGTGGCGGATTTTGCGCAGCCACTTTCGGCGTGTGCGTGGAGGCGCGGCTTGTCTTCTTCAGGCGGCCAGGGATCCCTATCCAGTAACTTGCGCATGGTGTACCGGCCGATCAATTGCAGGGTTGCCAGCAGGGGCGCGGCAATGATAATGCCCAGGAGTCCGATCAGGTTGGCGGCGATGATGGCAGCGATCAGCACAAAAGCCGGATGGACTTTCAGCCTGTCGGCCATGACGCGCGGGGCCACCAGGTTGTCGAAAACCTGGTCGATGACCAGGGCAACAACAATGGCAACGATCGTATAAGTCAGCGGCGAAAGCCCGAACGGGTTGGAAACCTGGAAATAGGTGACCAGGCCGAGCACGATCCAATTGATGGCCGGACCGATATAGGGAAGGAAACTGGCAAACCCGGCGATGAGCGCCACCACGATGGCGTAATGGACCCCCAGGATGCTCATCACAACCGTATAAGCGATGACCTTCGAAAAGAAGATAATGATCTGCCCGCGCAGGTACGCATTCCAGATGCGCGCCAGTTTCTGGCTCAAGCGGCGCATATCCTCGGCATACCCGGGGATATCGACCTGGAAAATACGGGTACGAAAACCGCCGCTCTCCAGCAGGAAGAAGTACGAGACGACCACCACGAAGGCAGTCCAACCCAGCGTGGAGGCCGCGCTGCCTGCCAGGGTCCCGACCAGGCCGCCCACTTTCCCCAGGGCAGGCTCAACGTAGGAAAGGATCTGCTTGCCGATGGTCTGCCAGTCAATCGTCGAAAAGTCGAGGTGGAACGGTCCAAGTGTATAGACATTGTGTGAAAGGCTTTCGATGAAGACCGGCAATTCGTTGGTGTAGTTCTGAATGGCGGTGATCAGGTTTTGCACCTGCCCGATCAAACCCACTCCGCCCCAGGTCAGCAAAGCCAGCAGGATGAGGATAAAGATCAGATAGATAAGATTGACCGCCAACCGCCCAGGAAAGGTGCACCTTCCGGCTCATCAGGGAAGCCAGCGGGAATAAGAGGTAGGCTACAACGAATGCCATCAGCACGGGGACGATGACAAATTTAAAGCGCACCAGCAAAGCGCCCAGGATAACCACCAGCGTCAGGGACACCACAAGTTTGGTCATGGAACCCCAGCGTGGCGAGGCAGGAGGCTGAGTCTTTTCCATGAATTATCTCCTTAAAATTATTCTTATCGGCGTCCGGGTGAAACAGATATCGATCCGAATGGGTGTCGGGTAGCTGTTTATATTCTATCGTCATGGGAAGGAATTTACAACCAGGTGTGACGATCATGGATTACATGAGAACACACAATACGGAGGCAGTTACCCCTGACTGATTTTCAGCAATGCATCTTTTAGCAGCTGCACTTCTTCGAGGGTGTTGTAGTGAACCGCACCCACACGGACCATCCCACCCGTGTCTTCCACTCCCAGCCGCTCGGTCACGTTGATCGCATAGTAGTTGCCGTCCCAACAATAAATACCTTCCTGGGCCAGTTTCTCGGCCACAACCCGCGGGTGCAGGTCCTTCAAGCGGAAGGAAAATGTCGGGACGCGCTCATCCAGGCGGAGGAGATCGGTGGGACCATAAGATTTGTATGCCGGGGATCGGACTGCAAAGCGCTGAGCAAAGCCCGGCTGAGTTCGAACTCGTATGCGCGGATGGCAACCAGCGCCTTCTTGAGTTCCATGCGGCGGTCCTTGTAACCTGCCTCCACCAATCCTTCGAATTGCTCGCTCCCAAATTCTTTGCCCACCCATTCGAAATATTCGATCGCTCCAAGCACACCGGCAATCCCTTCGTGATTTTGTGTGCCTGTCTCGAATTTTCCCGGTAAAAGATCCGTGGCTGGACGCACTTTGTAGGCAAACAACTGCTCCAATAATTCACGCTTGCCATACAGGATGCCTGCATGCGTACCAAAGAATTTATAGGCTGAAGCGACCAGGAAATCACAATCCAGTTTTTGTACATCGATGGGTCCATGCGGTGCATATTGGACAGCATCAACATAGACCTTTGTTCCCACAGCGTGCGCCATTTGGATGATTTTTGCAACCGGGTTGATGGTTCCCAGTGAGTTGGAGGCATACCCCACTGCCAGAAGGCGCGGCTTGCGCTCGAGCGCCTTTTGCAACTCATCCAATTTAAGCGTCCCATCTTCCACGTCAAAGTCCACCCAGGTAACCTTGCAGCCCCGGTCCTGTGCCGCCAATACCCAGGGGGTCACGTTGGCATCGTGGTCGAGCCGGGTGACCACGATCTCCTCGCCCTCCTGCCAGTCGCGTGAGATCGAGCGGCTGATATGGAGGGTGAGGGTGGTCATGTTATTGCCGAAAACGATCTCTTCCGGACTGGCGGCATTATAGAAATCCGCCATGGCCACGATGGGCTTCGTTCAGAATTTCATCTGAAGCGATGCTGGTGGCGAAGGCGCCTTCATGGTTGGCATTACATTCCAACAGATACCTGTTGACACGTTCCAGGGATTGTCTGGCGATTTGCGTACCGCCAGGATTGTCGAAGAAAACCGCCGGTCGATCAAGCGAAGGAAACTGGCTTCGGATGATATTCAGGTCAAGAGTCATATATAGAACCTCCGGAAAAGGAACAGGGCTTGGCAAATCAATTATAGCCCATGCTCTGTTTTGAGCGTGAATTCAACCAGTTCGATCAAATTCCCGGCCGGGTCGTGGAACATCACCCAGCGCCCGCTGGCATTGGCTTCCACTCCCCATGGCAGATCCACCCCATGTGTGCGCAGCTTTTCCACCCCCGCATCCAGGTCTGGGACGGAAAAGGCAATCACCGGGAAACGCGGTTCCGCTTCCGCATGCAGCGTGGGTCGACCGTGCAGGATGGTCAGGATTGTGCCGCCCAGATCGAAATGAGGCTGGTCTTTGGCCAGGTGGGACTGCAGCGGCAGACCGATCACATCCCGATAGAAGTGGGCAGTTGCGACTACATCCTCAGCCCACAGGCTGACTACAGCGATACGGATTTCCATGGAAGGCTCCTTTCGCGAAATAAAAAATCCCGCCTTATGGCGGGAACAGGATAAAAAAGCACGAACGGCTGGGTGAGGGGGGCACCCAACCGTTCGTGACTATATATTACATGATTAATCAAAAAAAAGCAAGTCTGTATCATTAGAAAATAACTAACAATTTCGCAAGTGCCCCAGGCCGGAATTGAACCGACAACCTTAGCCTTAGGAGTGCTCTGCTCTGTCCATTTGAGCTACTGGGGCGATGAGGAAATTATACCAAATTCTTGCGTTTCCTCTTAACCATTGCTATACTACAAGGTATCGCGTGAATAGGTGAACCAAAATCCTGTCATTTACAGAGTCATCGACACAGGCGAGTTTACGAATACGCGCAAGGAGCCAGGGAGCAATGCAACCTATGGAGCCAAAAAAGTTCGGACGTTATGAAATCAAGGGTGAGATCGGTCGCGGTGGCATGGCCACCGTCTACCATGCCTACGACCCGCGCTTCGAGCGCGAGGTGGCGCTCAAGGTTCTGCCGCGCGAGATGCTGCACGACTTGCAGTTCCGCACCCGCTTCGAGCGTGAAGCCAAGACCATTGCCATGCTCGAACACCCGGCCATCGTGCCGGTCTACGACTTCGGCGAGGAGGATGGCCAGCCTTATTTCGTCATGCGCTACATGACCGGCGGCTCGCTCTCTGACAGGATGAAAAAAGGGCCAATGACGGTCCAGGAAGCCGCGCACCTCATGACGCATATTGCCCCCGCCCTTGACGATGCGCATGCCAAGGGCATCATCCACCGCGACCTGAAACCCGGTAATATCCTCTTCGATCAATTTAACGAACCGTACATCTCGGATTTTGGCATTGCCAAACTCTCTGCATCGCAGGCCAATGTCACTGGCAGCGCCATTATTGGCACGCCGGCTTATATGAGTCCCGAACAGGCGCAAGGGGAGGGCATTGATGGTCGCAGCGACATCTATGCGCTGGGTGTCATCCTGTTCGAGACTGCTGACCGGGCAGCAGCCCTACCACGGCGACACGCCCATGAGCGTGGTTGTCAAGCAGATCACCGACCCGGTCCCGCACATCCTGGATGTCAAGCCAGACCTGCCGGCCGATATCGAGATCATTATCGATAAGGCCATGGCCAAGGATCGCAACGAACGTTTCCAGGATGTGAAGTCCCTGGCAAATGCCCTGAACGCGGTTGCCCGTGGCGAAAGCCTGAGCCTGGGATCTTCCGACTCGACCGTGGTGGCATCTGCCAAGACGGTTGCTGCCACCAAGCGCCCCTCCCAGCCTCTTCCGGGAACGGTGGTCGCCAAACGGGCACAAGTGCCTCAGGTCGTTGAGCAGGTTCAAGATGCAGGCTGCGCCGCGCAGGAAGATCGGATTGTGGATTGGCCTGGGCGCGGCGCGTTGTGCTCCTGTGCATTGCTGGCCGTTGTCGGGATCTTTATGTTTAGAGATAAAATCCCATTCCTGGCTGCACCTGTTCCTACACAAACGCAGCTCGTCGTTCAGGCTTCACCAACCGCCACAGGTTGCCGTTCCCACCGCAACCCCAGCCGTGGTAAGTCTGCCTGTCGCCACTGAAACGCCTGCTTCCACGGATACGCCTGCCCCCAGCCCCACGCCTACCGTTCCCAGCTGCCTTCCATCGGCGGCGCCGACCTGATTGCTTTCCTGAGCAACAAGGACATCTGGTTGATGAATGTGGATGGAACGAACCTGCAGCCAGCTCACCAAGGATGGTGCGGACAAGCAAGAACCTGCAATGGGCACCGGATGGCAATAGCTTGTTTTATATCAGCGGTAAATGCATCCAGTCTGTGACATTTCCGGAAGGTGTAGTTACCACAGATTACCTGCTTCAACTCCGCCGATTACGTGGAAGCTTTCGAGATTTCACCGGATGGCAAGCTGGTTGCCATCAGCGTCAACCATGTCCTGTTTATTGTGCCTTTGGATGTAACTGCCATATCTGGTGCTCACAAGCGTGGGTCAACTGGCGATCATGCCGGGTGGTCATCTTTAAATATCCCGATCTCACCAAGCAGCAATCCATCAAGCAGGTACGCTGGTTGAAAACCGGCAAGAGGATCGCCGTGGATGCGCTTACTCCGAATGCTAGTGGTCAAATCATTGATAATATCCTTATTTACGATCTGACCTCCTGCACCGCGCCACGCCCTGCGACAGCACCACATATTTCCAGACCACGATTAAGTGATATCTTCCCGGGTGAACCGTTTTAGCATGATCGGGTTATGGGGTTGGCGGTGGTAAATACTCCATCATCCCATCCTTTGATTGGAATGAGGAAGGGCTCTTCCTGCTCAACAGCATCAATCGCAATGGCGTTCTACGGTTACTTATATTCCTATAATCACTACCAACTATGAAAGGTGAACAGGTTGACCCGCTTGGCAGCCAATGTTGCTATACGGATGCACGCTGGAGTCCGGATGGTTCGTATGTGCTGTTCGCCTATCAGGATATAAGGCTGGGGAGTGGATCCAAGAATCAACTCTTATTATATCCCTTATGGGAGTATTGGTACGGGTGCAAAGTTTACCCCGCTGCCCTTGCCAGATAACGTCCTGACCAATATTGCTGACCATCCGGATCCGGCCCTGCGTCCGGCCAAATAAACAATCTCCGGGCGGTCAGACCGCCCGGATGATTTTTTGCACCAGCCCCGGCCCGGCATAGACCAGCCCGGTATAGACCTGCACCAGCGCCGCCCCCATGTCGAGGCGGCGTTTGGCATCTTCGGGGGACATGATCCCGCCCACACTGACAACCGGGAGGCGGCCATCCAGCCTTTTCAGCACCTGCCTCAGCACTGCTTCGCTGCGGAACCGCAGAGGGCTGCCGCTCAAGCCGCCTGTTTCAGTCTGGTGATGGCGAGCGCAGGCCCGTCGCGTCCGAGAGTGGTGTTGGTGGCGATGACGCCGTCCATGCCGGTGTCGCAGGATGACATCGATGGCATCGTCAAGTTCTTCGTCCGACAGATCGGGAGCGAGTTTGACCAGGATTGGTGCGTTGCCTCTGCTGCCTCGGAACAATCGTCTGGCGTTCCTTCTGCACATGCACTGAGCAGGTTTTCCAGCATATCCCGTCCCTGCAAGCGGCGCAGTCCAACGGTATTGGGCGAGGAGATGTTGATGGCAAGATAATCTGCCAGCGTAGAAAATGTTCTTCACCAGTGAAACATAATCATCTGCCGCTTCTTCGAGCGGCGTGTCTTTATTCTTGCCAAGATTCAGACCGATGAAGTGCAGACTGTTGCGATGGACGCTTATGGGATTGTCAAACGACTGCATGACCTTCGACTGCGCCTTCGCCAGGAAATCCCATCCGATTGATGACGGCCTGGTCTTCGACCAGCCGAAAAACGCGCGGCCTGGGGTTGCCTGGCTGTGGGCGCGGGGTGACCGTCCCAATTTCGATATGACCAAAACCCAACCCTGCCAGTCCTCGTATGGCGATCCCGTCCTTGTCGTAGCCGGCTGCCAGTCCAACGGGATTCTTGAATTTCAATCCAAACACTTCCACCGGTTTCTCCGGAGCAGGGTACATCGCCTGCAATAGCCAGCGCGCAGGCGGGAGCATGCCTGCCAGCCGGACCAATTGCAGGGTCAGGTGGTGGGCGGTCTCGGGATCGAGTTTGAATAGAATTGGGCGGAAGAAGGAGTACATCGAGGGTTAGGATTTATGGATGGAAAGGTAACGCTGGCATTCCAAATCATATTTTTTGGCCCGCGCCTGCAATTTTGGCAAAATCGTAAAATCGCCTTTTAAGAGGTCTGAACCATAGATCCAATACCTGCTGGCCCATTTTTTGCAGGACGGGTTCGAGCGTACCTTCGCTCAACGTGGTTGGACGGAAAGCCTGTTCCGGTTTTGGGGCTTTGTCCACGCCCAACTCGACCAGCAGCCACCCAAGCGTGGTCTTGTTCTCGGCGTTGTTAATATCAGAGATCTCCAGCCAGGGTGTATTTCCGAGTTCATAGTTTAATAGGATTTCAGTGGTTGCATTTTTGAACTGGACCGTGCAGGTGCGATCCACATAACTGGTCGCGGTTTTTTTGAACCCAAATTTGGCTTCCAGGCCCCAAAAGGCCTTGTCTACCATATTTTCAAACTCTGTTTTTTTCATTTCGTTCTCCTTGGGTGGAAAAAACTCTGCAACGGTTGTACCACATAAATTTACCTTTTCCCATCCTCAATCCAACCTTGTCGATAACCACATCATCCATGAGGCTTTTGACGGACAGGCAAAGGCTGGTTAGTGTGTCTTTTTGCCCTGCTCCAGCATTTCTATTGTCTTGGAAATACGGACTCTGCCGGGTTGCCTCCCGCTTTGAATCTTCAATCCACCTTACATATTCCTTTTGATGGGTATAGGACAATTGACGAAAAAACGTTTCGGCTTGCGGGTTCTGTTTTAGCGCTTCTTCAAGGTCAGGCGGTGGGCTGACCAGGCGCAGTTCGTCGTCTTCCTCAAAGATCACTTCGACCTCATCACCGAAGGACTTGCCAATCCTTGCCCGGATTTCCTTAAGCACGATCAGGACGTGGTACGGTTCGCCCATCCGCACCAGCGTGCCGCGATAGGGTTCACCATTAATCCATGCCTTGACTTTTACCCGCTTCTTGCCAAAAACCTGCTCCACATCCAAGGGGACGGCTACAAATGCGCCTCCATCTCCGGCATTTTGGATGGCAGCTTGAAAACGATGCTTTTCGCTCATATTCGCTCATTTCATAAATATTTGGAGGTTGAGGGATTAAGTGTACTCCGAATCAGCCCGGTGATGGTAGCCCTTCTTGTTTGTTTCGTGCCCATTTCGTTTTAAAGCAAAATTGAGCATAGTCTCGATCATCGGAAGTGCGTATGAAAGCCGTTTACGGGTTTCTTCCAGGCTGTTTTCTCTTTCGCGTTTAAGCTCTTCAGGTTCACGCGACAGGACGAACGGATCTTCCCAGGCAAGCCAATCGACCTCTTTTGTTTTAATATCGGATTGAAGCATTAAGATCATCTCGGCGACCATGCTCAAGTCGGTATTCCTTGCCAGCGGCAGGATTTCTTTGAGTTGTTTTGCCTGGACGACCAGATGACACCAGGCATAATCCAGGGATTTCCCAAACAGGTTTTTCCCAATGGCGGTGACGAAGTTCTCGATCTCATAGTAATTCTGCGGGTGCGTCTCCCAGGCTGTTTTGGAACGCTGGAAAATCAGCGGCAGGTCTTCCATTCGCAGGGAATTTATATCCCGAAAGAATTGTTCCCGGTAGCCGCATTCAAGTGCAAAGGACAGCCTGTCGATGTAAGCCAGATGGATGATCTCATCGGGATCTGCCATGCGGGCAGCGTTACCATATAAATAGGCGAAATGTTCGCCGATTTGCATCTGCCGGTCGAGAGGAAGAACAGTAAAAAAGTCATCCTTGGCCAGCCAGTCCATCAGGCCGGTTTGCAGGCGGGTATTGAGCGGTGGGCAGATATAGGCCTGCTTGAAAAGGGCCTTCAGGTCGGGCAGGATCGCCTGTAAATGCGGGAACATGAGCAAATCAGGGTCCTGATAAGGGAAAGCGATGACAGGCAGCATTGAAAACCTTATTTGTAACGAAGCGAAGCTATTTGTTCTCTTTCAGGAACACGCGGGTGGCGGCGATCTTTTCTGAATCCACCTTGCCTGTCTTTCCCCAATAATCCAGCAGTTCGCTAATGGTCAGCACTGCATGGAGCTGGAAACCCGCCTCTGCCAGGGCTTCCTTTGCCCCGGATTGCCGGTCGATCAACACGACCACGTCGCGAACCTTCAACCCGGCCCCGGTCAGCTTTTCGATACCCTCGAACTTGCTCCCGCCGGTGGTGGTCAGATCATCGATCACCACGGCGGTTTCTCCGGCCTGATATTCGCCCTCGATCTCGGCCTTCGTACCGTAGGTCTTGATCTCCTTGCGCGGGTAAATGACCGGATATCCCGCCTGCAGGCTGATGGCAGTCACGATGGGTATGGCGGCGTAGGGCAGGCCCGCCAGCCGGTCGAATTCCAACTCTTTCAGTACAGGCAGGTAGGCGCTTGCCACCTGCTCCAGCAGCCGCGGATAGCTTACCAGGCGGCGCAGGTCAATATAGATGGGGGATTTCAGCCCTGATTTGAGCGTGAATTCGCCAAACTTGACACAGGCTGCCTCCAACAAGCTGTCGGCGAGAGTGGAGAATAGAGAAGAAGAAATAGCCCTGGTGGATTGTGGAACCTCTTTTGGCACAGAAATTCTTTTACTGCCCTCTGTGTCCTGTTCTCTTCGCATCTGGTATTGAATGTTAATGATCTCATCCCGCATTTCCGCCGCGGCTTTGGCAGGATCCTCGGCGCGCGAAATCCCGCGCGAGATGTTGATCAGCATGCCCTTCCTGTCTGCCCGCAGCCCGGCTTTGAGTGCAGCCTGCAGGTCGCCGCCCTGGGTGCCTACGCCTGGGACAAGCAACCACAGGTCGGGTGCGGCAGCCCTTACTTGCTCCAGCGCGTCCAATTGCGTTGCGCCTACAACCAACCCGATGTTGTTGCCGCTGTTCCATGTCTGGGCGAGCCGGGCCACTTGTTCGTACAGCATCCTCACCCCAACCCTTCCCCCATCGGAGTAGGGGCCAGGAGTGAGGGCAAATCCTGCAGATCTGCTGCGCCGGGATTGGAGGTCTTGCATAACAGGAAAACACCTTTCTCTTTGTACGACAGGAACGGATCGATCGAGTCCTTGCCGAGATATGGGCTGAGAGTGATGGCGTGAGCCCCGAGATTCTCAAAGGCTGATTTTGCATAGGCTTCGGCCGTCGAGGCGATGTCGCCGCGTTTTGCATCCAATATGACCGGGATCATTGACCCGAGCCGGTTGGATTCGTCCTGCACGGCTGCGATGACATCCTTCAATACAACCCAGCCTTCCGGTCCGTAAAGCTCGAAGAAGGCCGCGTTTGGCTTGAATGCCGCCGCATAACGAGCGGTCGCTTTGATCAGGCGCAGGCAGAATTCCCGGGCCGCTGCGGCGGTGGGAGCCGGTAAATCGGCGGGGTGCGGGTCGAGACCCACGCATAACAGCGAAGAGCAATCCTCCACGCGTTTGGCAAGAAAAGAGAAGAAGGTTTCCATGGTTCACCGTTGTCACGTTATCATGTTAGACACGTTGTCACGTTCAAACGTGTCAACGTGTAACACGTTCTTACGCTTTTCCCAAAACCATCGCGAGCAGGGCCATTCTCACATACAACCCATACTCCATCTGACGGAAGTAGGCTGCGCGTGGGTCGTCATCCACTTCCATGGAAATCTCGCCGACGCGTGGCAGCGGGTGCATCACGATCATGCGTTCCTTGGCAGCTTTCAACACCTTGGGGTCGATCACGTAGGCGCTCTTGACGGACTCGTAAACCGCCTCGTCGGTAAAACGTTCCTTCTGAACGCGTGTGACATACAGAACGTCGGTTTCGGGCAGACAGGCATCCAGCGTCGTAAACTCAGCTTGTTCGATCTTCTTGGACTTGAGCTCTTCGATCAATTCGGGGGGCATGCGCAGAATATCCGGTGCAACGTAGTTCAGTTTTACCTTGTATAGGGAAAGCAGCCGTGCCAGCGAATGCACAGTACGGCCATGTTTCAGGTCGCCCAACAGTGTGACGTTCAATCCGTCCAGGTGTCCGAGTTCCTCGCGGATCGTGAAGGCGTCCAAAAGAGCCTGGGTGGGGTGTTCGCCGATCCCATCCCCGGCATTGATGACCGGCTTGCGGGCTGCTTTGGCGGCGATCGCCGCTGAACCGACCTCCGGGTGGCGGATGACGATCACATCCGCATAACATTCCAGGGTGCGGACAGTGTCTGCCAGGTTCTCACCTTTTGACACAGAAGAGTACTTCACATCGTTGATCGGGATGACCGAGCCGCCCAGCCGTTCCATGGAGGCGGTGAAAGACGAGGATGTACGGGTGGACGGTTCGTAGAACAGGTTGGCCAGGATCTTGCCTTTCAGCAGGTCAAAGGTGCCAATATGGTCAACCATGTCGTGCATCTCATGCGACACGGCGAAGATATACTCCAGGTCTTCGCGGCCGAACTGCTTGACCGAGAGGATATCCTTGCCGTACCAGGGCGCATTCTTGTGGTCGCCGAAGGGCAGGTGAGACATGTTATGTCGGGTTGGCATATATATTCTCCTTGATAATGTGACGAAGTCCGTTGGTTATGATAAAAATTACGGTAGTGCTGGAAATGTCGGTAACGACGGCACAAATGGCAATGCCGGTAGCGTAATGGCATCCGTCGGAAATTCTGAGGGCGGAATGTAGGGAACAGGCGTATCTGTGGCGGTCGGGGTGAGAGTGGGAGTTGCAGTGGGAGTACTGGTTGAGGTCAATGTAAGAGTGGCGGTTGGTGTCGCAGTCCTTGTAACCGAAGGGGTATATGTGGGCGTGGCGGTATTGGTCGGCGTGGGCGTCGGTGTGCTGAACCAGCCGCCCAGGTTGGTATTCACGGCCAGGTAGCTGAATGTGGCCAGGACGAGTAATCCCAGCAGGATAAATAAGATGGTTCTTGTTTTCATGGTATTTTCCTCTTTCCAGCCGGGTCCGCCATGGATCTATCCCTGCCAGACTTCACGCACATTTCTTCCATATCCCGGCTCTGCCAGTACCTTTCCATGTTCGAAGGCTGTTTTCCCTCGTAACACCACTTTCCGGACGCGCCCCTTCACCTTCCAACCCTCGAAGGGGGTCCAGCCGCAGCGGGAGTGCATTTCAGCCGCATGGATTTCATGGACAGCCTTCTCATCAACTTCGACCCAGGTTTCGGCCTGTTCGGGCAGGTGGAAAATGCGGCGCGGGTTGGTGACCATGTCGGGAGAGAATATCCTCAAAGGTTAATCGTCTTTCATGGACTGCAGTCAATAAAAGCGGCAGGATGGTCTCCAATCCGGGGAAGCCGGGCGGCGGATTCTCGCCATCCTTTTCCGCCAGGGTATGCGGGGCATGATCGCTGGCAAAGCAGTCGATCACATCCAGGTTTTGCCATAAGGCTTCGATATCGGTTTTTGCGGCTAACCTTGGCCGCACCTCGCCGCGTCCGGGATGCTCCTGACTGATGGCGGGTATATCCTCTTTAGTCAGGAACAGGTGCTGCGGGCAAACCTCACAGGTCACCTTTATGCCGCGTTCCTTGGCTGCCTTGATAAGCAGCACTTCCTCCTTTAACGAGATATGGGCAATATGGACCGGCCGGTCGTAAATGGCCGCCATCAGGATCACGGCTGCCATGCTGCGGCTCTCGGAGTGTGCCACGATGGGCAGTTCTTTCGGCCAGTTCTTGAAATGCTCCTGCCAGAGGCGTCATATCATCCAGACGCAATTCACCGAAGGTGCTGTCGAGATACATCTTCAGCCCGGCGGCGCGTAGGGGCAGCGCCTGGGTCCCTGGCCCAATCCGCATTATCCGGCCCTGCGCCAAGAAACTGCGCATAGTCGCAGCGTGCTTTGGAATGGGCTGCTTCGAGTGCGACTTCGAACGTTCTTTTGTCGAAGATGGGAGGTTTGGTGTTTGGCATGGCCAGCAGCAGGGTCACGCCGCCAGCCAGTGCGGCAGAAGTACCGCTATCCCAATCCTCTTTATGGGTCTGGCCAGGTTCGCGTAGATGGACGTGTGGATCGATTAGCCCTGGAAATCTGTAGCATGGCATCTGGTATAGGAAAGAAAACAATTAAGCCATTATAGTCTGTTCAGGCAAGCTAAGGGACCAGGAGAGACGGCTCTCCCAGTCCCTTTATTTTGGTAAGGTGGGAACCTGCCTTATTCGGCGGCTCTCACTTCGGGTGTTTTGAAGATCACAAAGATCAAATTGACCAGGATGCCGAGGATGGCCGCAAAGACGATCGCCGGGATGCCGCTCGGGAAGAGATACGGGATCTGGAACGGGAACAGGCCATCTTTGAGAGCCAGGTTGCCGCCAATACCACAGATCAGGATGATGGCTCCGACCGCCAACTGCTTCGGGTCGAACAGGTTGACCTTCTCGGACTGGATCAGGGCCACTCCCTGCATGCCGATGATGCCGAACAGGTAGATGCTCAGACCGCCAACCACAGCAGGCGGGAGGGTATTGACCAGCGCCGTCAGTTTTCCGAAGAAACCCAGAACGATCGCCATGACCCCGGCAGTCATCAGCACGGCTGTGGAATAGTTGCGGGTGATGGCCATCAGGCTGTTGTTCTCACCGTAGTTCGTGCCGGCGCAGCCGCCCAGGAAACCGACCACCAGGTCGTCCGAACCATCCGCCACCAGGTTGAGGCCGATCAGCTTCTTGATCTCGAAGGGTTTGCGGCCCAATTCGGCTGCCAGGGCATCAATGTACAGGCTCATCTGGTAAAGGTGAGCAGTGCTCTCAGGGACCGTTGCGATGAAGATCAGGGCCACGCTCAAGGCCATGCCCCAGGCAGCCGGGTCGCCAAATGCCGGGAAAGTCCACTTGGGTACGGCAAGCCAGTTTGCTGCAATCACGTTTTCGAAATGCACCAATCCAAACGGGATGGCAACGATGTAGCCAAAGATCGCGCCTAACAGGATTGGCAGCATGCCCAGCAGCCCTTTGCCGCGCAGGTAGACCGAGAACAGGATGGTGGCGACCAGGGTGATGAAGGCTACCACCCAGGTTTTCCAGGCCACTTCCGGAGCAGCCCAGTTGCCGGCATTTCCCAAGCGCCGCGCCGGCCAGGGCCACACCGATCACCATGGCCATCGAACCGGTCACAATGGGAGGCAGGATCCTGTCCAGGGCCGCCTTGCCGATGCGCATGATCAGGAAGCCGACGGCAATTTCGAATACTGCCGTCAGGAGGATGCCCACCTGGGCGATACGCACGCCATCTGCGCAATAGAATTGGGCCGGGTCATTGAAGCAGGCCGGTGCGAACTTGCTCATGACCGTGATGATGACGGCGATGTAGGAGAACGACGAGCCGTAATACATCGGGATCTTGCGCCTGGCGACCAGCAAGGCCACGATGGTGCCCAGGCCGGAGGCCAGCAGCGTCATCCCCACGTCGAACTTGGTCAGCGCCGCCACCAGTACCGTGGCCGGGAACATGGTCAGGAACTGCTGGAAGCCCAGGCTCAGCATTGCTCCGACGGGTGGGGTGTCATTCGGCAGGAAGCCGATGACCTTGGGTTTGGATTGTACTTCTGTAGACATTCACTCCTCCTTTGGGATTTGGGTTGTTTTTTAATCCGGCGATGGATAAAAAAAGAGAGCCGTAAAAACGGCTCTCCTAAAAAACAAAATCATTGGGCGTTACCACCCGGATGCACGGAGGGTTCCAAGAATAATCGTTGTTCAGACATTGGAGGTAATTTTACTTGGAGGTGGAATTCTGTCAAGGTTTTTATAAGTAATTTCCATGAGGACAACCGATCATCTTTTCAACCTGCGCTTTGTTAGCAGTTATAATTCCCTTGATGATTCTTCTCACCGGTGGGACCGGCTTCATCGGACGATCCCTCACCCGCCAACTGGTCGAATCGGGCCACCAGGTCCGCATCTTGCTGCGGCCTTCACCCCGCACGCCCCGCCTGCCCGTCGGAGTGCCGGTTGAAGTGGCCGTCTCCAGTCTGACCGATGTGCGCGGACTGCGCGCTGCCATGAAAGATGTGGAGGCAGTTTATCACCTGGCAGGCGGCGAAGGCGAGGGCGGCCGCGCCAACCTGCAAGCCGTGGATATCGACGGGACTCGCAGCCTGTGCCAGGCCGCCTCGGATGCCCGCGTGGAGCGGCTTTTCTATTTGAGCCATCTGGGCGCTGATCGGGCGGCTGGTTTCCCGGTCCTCAAAGCCAAGGGCATTGCCGAGGAATATATCCGCAAGTCAGGGGTTCCCTACACGATCCTGCGCGGCTCGATCCTCTTCGGTCCGGGGGATGAATTCACCTCTGGCCTGGCCATGCTGCTGGCCGTTGCCCCCGGTTTTCTGCCGATGCCATCCAAAGGTGCGACGCTCGTCCAGCCCCTGTGGGTTGAAGACGCGGTCACTTGCCTGATCTGGGCGCTGGATAATCCCGAAACGCTCAACCGGACTTATGAGATCGGCGGGAGCGAATATCTGAGCCTGCGCCAGGTGGTGGAATTGGTCATGGAAATCACCCACCAGCCGCGCCTTTTGGTAAACTGGCCAACGCAGTCCATGCGTGGTCTGACGATTCTGATGGAATTCATTTATCCACGTTTCCCGACCTCGATCTTCTGGATGGATTACCTGGCCGTTAATCGAACCTGCCCGGTCGACACCATCCCGCGCATTTTTGGATTGATGCCGGCACGCTTCGCCTCCCGCCTGGACTACCTGCGCAGCGGTCACTGGACCAGGCAATTATTCCACACCCTGTTTGCCCGCCATGCCTGATTGGACCATTCATGTTCTCGAAACGCCGGAGGAAATGACTGCCGTGGAGGAATTGCAACGGCTGGTCTGGCCTGGACCGGACGTCGAGGTGGTACCGAAAGATCTGCTGCTTGCCGTTGTCCATAACGGCGGGTTGGCGGTTGGAGCATTCGTTGGGAAAGATCTCGTGGGCGCATCTTTCGGTTTTCCGGGTTTCTATACAACTCCTGACGGCCCGCGTTTGAAACACCACTCTCATTTTCTTGCCGTCCATCCCGAATGGCGTTCGAATGGGATTGGCTTTGCACTTAAACGCGCCCAATGGCAGATGGTCCGCAAACAAGGTCTCGATCGTATCACCTGGACCTACGACCCCCTGCTCAGCCGCAATGCCCATCTCAACATTGCCCGCCTGGGTGCGGTCTGCAACACGTACCTGCGTTCCGAATATGGTGAAATGCGTGATAGCCTGAATGCCGGCCTGCCTTCCGACCGTTTCCAGGTGGACTGGTGGCTTAATACGGAACGTGTGGAAAGACGCCTCAGCCGCCGCTCACGCCCTACGCTCACTCCGGACCACTATCTTGCCGCCGAAGTGACCCTGCTCGAAGCGTGCCCGGATCGTGAACCCGTGGCCCGCCCGCCGGATGAGGTCCCCTCTTTGGCAGGAACTCTGCTGCTGGTTGAAATTCCTTCCGATATCCTGGCTTTGAAGGCCTTCGATTTGTCCCTGGCGCGCGATTGGCGCTTTTACACCCGTGAAGTTTTCGAGAATGCCTTTGCAGCCGGCTATCTCGTTACTGACTTCGTACATGATGATCGCCGCAGTTTCTATGTTCTGACGCACGGCGAAACCACGCTTTAGGATTAATGATTATGGCAAATGCGATCAGTCTCAAAACGCTGTCAAAAATGATCGACCATTCCTTGCTCCATCCGACCATGACCGACCAGGCGATTGCCTCCGGCTGTGAACTGGCCCTCAAATATGATGTTGCCACTGCCTGTATCAAACCGTACGCCATCCAGGCCGCCAGAAGCATATTGGATGGTTCGGATGTGCGGGTGTGCGCCGTCATCGCCTTCCCGCACGGGAACAGCACCACCAGCATCAAGGTCCGGGAAGCGCAGGAGGCTGTTGCAGCCGGGGCGGCTGAGATCGACATGGTTGTTAACATTGGCAAGGCCCTTGGCGGGGAGTGGGGCTATGTCTCGGATGAGATCAAGGCGGTCAACCTGGCGGTTGTCCGCGGCGGAGCCATCCTGAAAGTCATCTTCGAGAACGATTATCTGGAGGATTCCCATATCATCCGGTTGTGTGAAATCTGCTCGGAACATGTGGTCGCATTTGTGAAAACCTCCACCGGATATGGCTTTGTAAAACAATCCAACGGATTTTACTCCTATGCCGGAGCGACTGATCATGCGTTGCAGCTGATGCGTGCGCACTCTGCTCCGGGCGTCCAGGTCAAAGCTGCCGGTGGCGTGCGCACCCTCGAGGATCTGCTGCGGGTTCGAGAATTGGGGGTGACCCGCATTGGAGCGACTGCCACCCGGGAAATCCTGGAAGATGCAAAAGCGAGCGGGTTCGTTTAAGGTTATTGGCTGACTGCAACCTGGTCGAGCGCTTTTTTGCAGCTATTGCCCAAAAAAACGGAAGGTAGTATAGTACCAGGAATTTCCGGCTGACTAGACAAGACCTCCACCATGCCTCTCACACCGCCTGAATCTTCCAAAATCTCGGATATATATCTCCTGATCGCCCAATATCCCATGCTGGCATCCCGCATCCGGCGCCAGATGCGCCAGGAACTCTTCCACCGGGGGATCATCACACCTGAGCGCTTCGAGCAGGAGGTGCGGGAGAAGGCCGTGCTTTCCCAACAACGCGAAGGCATCTTCGCCCCATTGCAGGATGAGGACGCCTAACAATGGGACCTGCGCTTCCACCGGGTGCAGAGAACCCTGACCGATTTTTACTTCGCCTATAACCTGCCTCTGGATCTGCTGCACCGGATCATTGACGGTCTTTTGGCTGAACGTCACAATGGTGACGCGCCGGAATTGCGGCTGAGATTTAACCCGGAGCTTGCGCCTTTGGAGATGGTGCTTAAGCAGGCGGAAAAGTATGAGGCCTTGCCCGAAAAGCAGCGTCTCACGGTCGACCACCAATTGCAGGAACTGCGCGTCGTGCTGCTTAAGAGCATGATCAGTGACCAATTGGCCTTCATCCGGATTGCCAAGCAATGGTTTACAGCCGCCGACTTTAATATATGTGTTGGAACACCGTATCGGGACCGGCAAGATCGGCGGCAAGGCGGCCGGGATGTTGCTGGCATATAAGATCCTGCAAAACACCGCCCCGGAGGTATTTCAGCAAATCATCCTGCCGCGTTCCTATTTCATCGGCGCCAATGTATTCTATGATTTCATGGCGATCAACAATGTTGAATTTGTGGCCCAGAAATACAAGTCGGCGGAACAGATCCGCACCGAATTTCCCGAAATCCAGGCCAAGTATGCCCGGGCGCGTTTCCCGGAGGAAATTGCCGATCAATTGCGGGAGATCCTGCGTGAAGTGGGGAAAACGCCCCTGATTGTGCGTTCTTCCAGCCTGCTGGAGGATAATTTTGGCACCTCCTTTGCCGGGAAATATGCCAGTTTTTTCTGTCGCAAACCAGGGAGATCCAAAAGAAAATCTGCGTGATCTGACGCTGGCCATCCGCCGGATCTATGCCAGCGTTTACAGCCCGGACGCGTTGATGTACCGCCGGCGCATGGGTCTGCTGGACTATGATGAGCGCATGGCCATTCTCTTGCAGGAAGTTCAGGGCCAACGCTACCGCCAATACTATTTCCCGGCCATGTCCGGTGTGGCCTACAGTTACAGTCCCTTTATCTGGAACCCGCGCCTGCGGCGGGAGGAGGGCTTTATCCGGTTGGTCATGGGCCTGGGGACGCGCGCCGTGGAGCGCAAGGGCAGCGATTATCCCCGCATGGTTAACCTCAGCCATCCGCAGCTGCGTCCCGAGTTGACGCGCAAAACCATCCGCTATTACTCCCAGCATTTTGTGGACTTGCTCGACCTGGAAAGGAATGAACCAGCCACCTTGCCGGCCGAAGCAGTCCTGGGCTCGGACCTGTCTTCCCTGCGTTGGATGGCTTCGGTGGACGATGGCGAAACTCTGCAAACGCCCCTTTCCATTGGACTGGATATTGATCCCAAAAAGTTGGTATTAACTTTCGATGGCCTCCTGCAGCGCAGCGGCTTTGTGCCCCTGCTGAAAACTGTTCTGACCCGGCTGGCTGAACAATATAAAATGCCTGTCGATATGGAATTTGCCATATCACTGACCCCTGCTGGAAACGCTAAACCGGAACTGGTATTCCATCTCCTGCAGTGCCGTCCGCAAAACAAGGGCAGTTCGGATGGCAGCGCCGTCCGGCCTGTTCCCACAGACCTGCCCGAGCGGGATAAGATCTTCCTTTGCACGCGCATGGTACCTGAAGGCCATGTGGATCAGGTTGAGTATGTTGTGTATGTAGACCCGGAAGCGTACCATCAATTGAATGCCTCGCACGATTACACGGAAGTCGCCCGTTGGATCGGGCAGCTGAATAAAACTTTCGAAGGCCACGCCTTTATCCTGATGGGACCGGGGCGCTGGGGCTCCTCGGATGCCATGCAAGGCGTGCCCGTTACGTATGCCGACATCTTCAATGCGCGCGCCCTGGTGGAATTGGCCGGGAAGAAGGGTGGCTATTCCTCCGAACCCTCCTATGGGACGCATTTCTTCCAGGATCTGGTTGAGACTCACATCTACCCGCTGGCGATCTCCCAGGAGCAGCCCGGGGATCAGCTTGAATTTGGATTTCATCAAGCAGGCCACGGATCAGATGCCCAAAATGTTCCCGGAAGGAAACAAGGCCAGCCGCTGCATCAAATTGATCCATATTCCCACTGAACGTCCCGGTTGCGGGCTTGAAATTGTCATGGATGGTCAGCAGGGCCTCGGTTACCTGGCGAGCCCTTAATCCTAGAAGTAGTAGCAGTGGTAGTAGCGACTTCAGTCGCTTTTATAATTAGGCGGGAAAAAATAATGCCAGTCCTGAAAGCACAAATTTTTTATGGTACTTGACACGACTGGTATAATTATCAGTTGCGCTGTTCAGCGCAAAACTAAAACATTTGTGCTATAATCGGCCCTATCTCACCAAGAGGGAACCATGTCATCTAACGTTATCCGCGTCGTTGGGGCACGCGAACACAACCTGAAGAACATCACCGTCGAGATCCCGCGTGACAAGCTGGTGGTCATCACCGGGCTCTCCGGTTCCGGTAAATCCTCCCTGGCCTTCGATACCATCTTTGCCGAAGGCCAGCGGCGCTATGTTGAGTCGCTCTCGGCCTATGCCCGCCAGTTCCTGGGCCAGATGCAGAAACCGGATGTGGATTACATCGAAGGGCTCTCCCCGGCTGTCTCGATCGACCAGAAAGGCACCTCCCACAACCCGCGCTCGACCGTTGGCACCGTCACCGAGATCTATGATTACCTGCGGCTGCTCTTCGCGCGTGTCGGCATTCCGCATTGTCCCATCTGCGGACGGGAAGTGGTCAAGCAGTCCGCCCAGGAAATTGTGGATGCCGTCCAGGCCTTGCCGGATGGGACCCGCATCCTGGTGCTGGCCCCGGTGGTGCGCGGCCGTAAAGGCACCTACCAGGCCGTCTTTGAGGAGATCCGCAAGGCGGGTTTTGTGCGTGCCCGTGTGGATGGGACCGTCTTCAACCTGGATGAGGAGATCAGCCTCGACCGTTATAAGATCCACACCATCGAAGCAGTCGTGGATCGTTTGGTGATATCCGCGGCCGGGTCCGAAGAGGAACAGAAGTCCAATCTTTCCCGGTTGACGGATTCGGTTGAAACAGCCTTAAAATTTGGCGATGGCTATCTAACGGTCGCGATCATACAGAGTCAGCCGTCCAATAGTCAAGAGTCTCATAGTCTTCAGGCTGGCGATGATAAGACCAACGACTCTCAGTCTAAAGACTTGCATTTTTCCGAGCACCTGGCCTGCCCGGAGCATGGCATCAGCATCCCGGAGATCGAGCCGCGCACCTTCTCCTTCAACACCCCGCACGGCGCCTGCCCGGATTGCCAGGGGTTGGGCAATAAACTCGAAATTGACCCCGATCGCGTGATTGACCCGGAGAAATCCCTGTGTGATGGCGCATTGATCGCCATGGAATGGAACAATGTCCGCGAGGATGGGAATCCCGGCTATTACTGGCAAATGCTGGAAGCCATGGCGCAGCATTACCATATTGACATGAACACACCCTTCAAGGATTTGTCTGCCGAGCACCAGGAACTTGTCCTGCATGGCACGCAGGGTGAAAAAGTCCGCCTGCACTATCACAACCGTGATGGTCGCCAGGCGACGTTCGATACTGCTTTCGAGGGCGTGATCGGCAACCTGGAGCGCCGTTACCGCGAGACAAATTCGGAATATATCCGCGAAAAGATTTCGGAATACATGAGTGACCGGCCCTGCCCGACCTGCCAGGGCAAACGCCTGCGTCCCGAAGCGCTGGCTGTGACGGTCAATGGCGTCAATATTCTGCAGATCACCGAATGGCCGGTGCTCCGCTCGCTCGAATGGGCCAGGCAATTGGCCGGGTCAAAATCGCCGCTTACTTCCCGCCAGCAGGCCATCTCTGACCGCATCCTGAAGGAGATCGTCTCGCGCCTGGGCTTTCTGGTAAATGTCGGCCTCGAGTACCTGACCCTGCACCGCTCGGCCGGGTCGCTTTCAGGCGGTGAGGCCCAGCGTATCCGCCTGGCCACGCAGGTCGGCTCACGCCTGGTGGGTGTGCTGTATGTGCTGGATGAACCTTCCATCGGACTGCACCCGCGTGACAACGACCGCCTGCTCACCACGCTCAAAGGTCTGCGCGACATCGGAAATACGGTCCTGGTGGTGGAACATGATGATGACACCATCCGCACCGCCGACTGGGTGATTGACCTGGGTCCCGGCGCGGGCGAACACGGTGGCAGGATCATTGCCGAAGGCACCCCCGAGCAGATCATTGCCCATCCCAAATCGCTGACCGGCGCATACCTTTCGGGTCGCAAGCATATCCCGGTGCCGAAGAAACGCCGTGCCGGCAACGGAAAGATCGCTGACCGTTGTCGGGGCGCGTGCCAACAACCTGAAAGATATCACCGTCAATATCCCGCTCGGTATGTTCGTTTGCATTACCGGTGTTTCCGGGTCGGGGAAATCTTCGCTGATGAGTGATGTGCTTTACAATGCGCTGGCCGCCAAGTTGAACGGAGCCCACACCCAGCCGGGGGAGCACACGCGTATTGATGGCCTCGAGCATCTCGATAAGATCGTCAACATTGACCAGTCGCCCATCGGGCGCACACCCCGTTCCAACCCCGGCACCTACACCAGCCTGTTCGAGGAGATCCGCAAACTCTTCGCCGAACTGCCGGAGAGCAAAGTGCGCGGATACAAACCGGGCCGTTTCTCGTTCAACGTTCACGGCGGGCGTTGCGAGGCCTGCCAGGGTCAGGGTGAACTGCGCATCGAAATGCAGTTCCTGCCGGATATTTACGTCCCGTGTGATGTCTGCCACGGCAGCCGTTTCAACCGCGAGACCCTGCAGGTCCACTTCAAAGGTCATAGCATCGCGGATGTGCTCGATATGACCGTGGACCAGGCACTGGAGAAGTTCTCCGCCTTCCCGCACATGCTGAACAAACTCACACTTCTCCAGGAAGTCGGCCTGGGGTACATCAAGATTGGACAGCCCGGCAATACTCTTTCGGGTGGCGAAGCCCAGCGTGTCAAACTGGCCAAGGAACTCTCCCGGCGTGCCACCGGCCGGACCCTGTATGTGCTCGACGAGCCCTCGGTCGGATTGCACGCCGCGGATGTGCACAAACTGATCGAGGTTCTGCAGCGTCTGGTGGATGCAGGCAACAGTGTGCTGATCATCGAACATAACCTGGAAATCATCAAAGTTTCCGACTGGATCATTGACCTGGGTCCCGAAGGCGGTGACCGGGGTGGGGAACTCGTCGCCGAGGGAACACCTGAGCAGATCCTGGAAGTCCCAGGCTCTTATACCGGCGCATTCCTCAAAGGTCATATAAAAAAATAACCGGCGCATTGAGTGCTCTTCGCGGGCTCATGGGTTGAGAATTATGCGTTTTTGCCTCCTTTCTCCCTGGGGAAGGGATTGGCAGGTGAGGTCTTCGATTTTAGAATACCTATACGCAGGTTCTTGCACTCGCAAAATCCTATAAGTTCAGGTAGAATAAGATTGTTGACTCGCATCGAGGTTGATTTTCGGTGCGCCTGCCATAGAAACGGATGGGTAAAACTATGACAATAAATGATACGATCGAGTCTTATCGCAAGCGCCGCAATCGACTTATGCCATTGATCCTGGGTGGTTTGGCGATTCTGCTGGTAATTGTCGGGATCATTATTGTTGTGACATCCCTGCGCGGAGGCGGCCTGGCAAAACTCGTCGCCACCGAGACTCCCACACCGACCATTACGCCCGTGCCGACCGATACCCCCACGTTGACCGAAACGCCAACCATTACGTCCACTCCCACGATAACGCTCGACTGCCACTCCATCCAGTGTCTATGATTATGTGGTGCAGGAAGGTGACAACCTTACTATCGATTGTCAAAGCCCAAAATCTGGGCGATAATGGGTTGATCCTGATCTACATCCTCAACCCGACCATTGACCCCGCCACTGGCGCCATCACCGTCGGGCAGACCATCAAGCTGCCTCCACCCAATTATCCCAATCCCGACCACCACGCCTCTTCCCACCGGTCTGGCTCCCGGGTCGCGCATCTACCTACCTTGTCATGCCGGGCGATAGCCTGGGTGGTATTGCCAACAAACTTAACAGCACCATCGTCGCGATCGTGGCTGCCAACCAAACCCTTCTGAAAAATGGTGCGACTTCGGTTATCTACCCTGGAGAGATACTCCTGGTACCGATCAATCTGGTCACAGCGGTGCCAACGAAGGCAGCAACTCCCACGCCGACCCTAACTGCAACGCCCAAACCGTAAAGAGGTATTCCAGAAGTCCGGTTTCCACGAAACCGGACTTCTCTTTTTGCTGCCCTCGTTTTCGTAAATTCGCCTGGATCGGGTCAGGCTTGCCAAATTTGCTGTGAACTGCACTTTTCGCGACAACATTCGCATCCATCAGGCGTTGCATGGATTGCGGACTTTGCGCCATGCAGTATTGCATTATAATCCCGTCTCAGCGGTCTGGGCAGAACTGCCGGGTATGTAAAGCCCTGCTGAATGGGTATTTCACGGTTTACAGATTCACAACTATAGGCAGTAAAATGAATTGCAGAGAGTATTTCAAGGTATTTGAGGAGCAGTCGTGAGCAACTGGCCTGGAAAATATGTTATTGGTCTAACCGGCAATATCGCCACGGGGAAAAGTGTTGTCCGCAAGATGCTCGAACACTTGGGGGCCTACAGCATAGACGCGGACGCTCTCTCACATCGTGCCATAGCCAAAGGTGCGCCTGGTTACCAGAAGGTGATCGATACCTTTGGCAAGTGGATCGTGGATGCTGGCGGTGAGATAGACCGGGCCAAACTTGGACGTCTCGTCTTCAATGACCCGGAAGCCCTCCAGCAATTGGAAATGATTGTCCATCCATTGGTCGAACAAGCCGTGGATTTGATGATTCGGCGCGCCAGTCAGCGAGTCGTTGTGATTGAAGCCATCAAATTACTCGAAGGCAAGCTGGTCGGAGCCTGTGACACGATCTGGACCACCTACGCTCCGGAACCTGTTCAGAAAGCTCGCCTGATGCAGAAGCGCAATATGAACGAACAGGATGCGCTTCAACGTATCCACGCCCAGCCGCCTCAGGAAGTGAAAACCGCCGCCGCCAAGGTGGTTATTCAGAATATCGGTTCTTTCGAGGACACCTGGAAACAGGTGGTTGCCGCCTGGAAAGTCATCTCGCCGGTTATCGGATACCAGCCGGTCGTCATACGCAAATCCACCGATGGCGAGTTATCTGTCCAGCGTGGTCGCCTGCGCGATTCTGCCAATATTGCTGCTTTGATTACCCGCCTTAGTCAATGGAACCAGATCCGCAATCCCAGGATGACATCATGGCTGCCTTTGGCGAAAAGGCCTTTCTGTTGCTCATGGCCGAAAAAAATCTGGTCGGGTTGGTCGGTTGGCAGGTGGAAAATCTTGTTGCCCGTATCACCGACCTGTATATTGACTCCGGTGTTCCGGTTGAGAGGGCGTTAAAGATCCTGGTCACCGAGGTTGAACGCGCCTCGCAGGATTTGCAATGTGAGGCTTGCCTGTTCTTCCTTCCATCACAACGCGACCGGGCAGGAATTAGTCTGGCAGGGCCTGGGTTACTCACGCCGCACCCTGCAGACTCTCGGAGTTCAGGCCTGGCGGGATGCTGCCATCGAATCGCAGCCGCCTGATACCATCCTGCTTTTCAAGCAACTTCGTCAGGACCGTATCCTGCGTCCAATTTAACCGGGCAACCGGGTATCGTGGTAATGAGAGCATCAACGCCCTGGTTGCCTGATTCCTGGTCGCCTGATTGCTCCAATTATTGCCGTGACAGAATTTCTGAACAACGCCCTTTTTATCTTTCAACGCCTTAACTGGCTGGGGATAATTGATATCCTGCTGGTTACGTTGATTTTCTTTGGCGTGCTCTATCTCGTCCGGGATACGCAGGCCATGATATTGCTGCGCGGCATAATCCTGATCCTGGTCCTGTTTGCGCTGATCACCAGCCTGGTTAATTTACCGGCGCTTCTCCTGGCTTATTCGAACTGTGTTGCCTGCCATGGTGTTTGCCATACCGGTCATTTTTGCGCCCGAAATTCGTCGTGCGCTTGAGAGGATCGGACGAGCCGGCACATTCTTCCGTGTATCCAGTAAAAGTGCCAGCCAGGAGATCCAGCAGACCATCCAGGCCGTGGTTGGAGCAGCCGCGCGCCTTTCTGCCCGCCAGCATGGAGCGCTCATCATCCTTGAACGCTTCGACCACCTTGACGAATATATCCGCACCGGTGTCAATGATTCAGGCCGATGTCACACCCGAGATGCTGATGCAGATTTTCTATCCCAATACCCCTCTCCATGATGGCGCAGTGATCATTTCTGGAAAGAAGATTATCGCCGCGGCTTGTGTCATGCCGTTATCTTCCAGTGGCATTCTGGCCCGTTCCCCCGAACGGAAGATGGGACTTCGTCACCGCGCCGCGGTGGGTATTTCTGAAGTTTCCGATTCCATTGCAGTGGTTGTCTCCGAGGAGACTGGCGCCATCTCCATCGCACATGCCGGGCGAATTATCCGCCGGCTGGATGTGGAACGTTTGGAAAACATCCTGGCAGCTTTCTACAATCCGGACAAATCCCGGAAGGAAAATTTCTTCCAGCGGCATTTTCCTTACCTTTTTCCGCATAAGGACGAGTGATATGCTTCGCTGGTTAACGACCAACCTGCGCACCTTTTTACTGGCATTTGTCCTGGCTCTGGCTGTTTGGGTGACGGCTGTTACGGCAGCTAATCCAGATGTGACGCAGGCCTACCCCAATCCCATCCCGATCGAATTCATCGGCCAGGATCCCGGCCTGGTGATGACCGGAACGGTCCTGCGGCAGGTGCAGGTGACTCTGCGAGCTCCGCGCTCGATCTGGGATACGTTGCTCTCCGGCGATGCCCCGATCCGTGCAGTGGTTGACTTGACGGGACTTAAGGCGGGAACCCGATCCGGTGGAGGTGCAGATACAGATATCGACCCGGCCTGTGCGCATCATTTCCGTCACGCCCCAGACATTTGACCTTTCACTCGAACAACTGGTGACGATAACAATGCCGGTCGAATTGACCCTTACCGGCGAACCGGCCATTGGCTACAAAGCCGGTGATGTGGTTATTGAATCCAGCCGAGGCTGTCATCTCCGGTCCGGAATCGTTCGTTGCTCAGGTCAAGCATGTCCGCGCCACCCTGGATCTGACAAATGCCCGTCAAAGTATTGAGACTTCTCTTCCCATTCACGCCGTAAATGAGAACGGCTCGACAGTGGGCGGAATTTCCGTCAATCCCGATAATATCCAGGTGAGCCTGCCGATCGTCCAACAGGGCGGCTACCGTGATCTGGCGGTCAAGGTGATGATTACCGGTAAACTTGCCAGCGGTTACCGCCTGAAGAATATTACGGCCGCACCGCTTATCGTAACAGTTTATTCTGAAAATCTGCCGTTAATTGAGAGCCTGCCTGGTTATGTGGAGACTGTTCCGCTTGACCTTTCCGGCGCGTCCAATAATATCGAGACCCATTTATCCTCTGAACCTGCCCGGCGGGGTCCTGTTGATCGGAGACCAGACTGTCTCTGTCCAGATCGAGATTGTCCCCATCGAAGATAGTCGCCAGGTCTCTTTTCGCCAGGTGGAAGTGATCGGCTTGAGCCCGGGCCTGAGCGCCCAACTTTCACCCACGACTGTGGATGTGATCCTCGCCGGTCCATTGCCGGTCCTGAATGCTCTTCAGCCTTCGGATGTTCACGTTCGAATAGACCTGACCGGCCTGGCGATCGGGACCTACCAGTTAACCCCTGTCGTCATTGTCGTGGGGCAGGGCGTCACCGTTCAGTCCATTCTTCCCGGGACGGTGGAAGTGACCATCACCAAGGGGACGGCCATAACGCCCACCCCAACGCTAACCCCAACGCCGACCCTGACGCAAACACCCTTCCCTATCCCTACGCCGACCCAAACGCCGGCCCCATAACAACGCCTTTTTTTGATAAGAAAGATTCTGGAAATATATGCCTAAACCTGTTGTTGCCTTGGTTGGACGACCGAATGTTGGGAAAAGCACGCTCTTCAATCGCCTGGCGGGGGAACGCCTCGCCATTGTAGACGATATCCCCGGCACCACGCGTGACCGCCTTGTGGCCGAGACTGAATGGAATGATGTGAATTTCAACATCATCGATACGGGTGGAATTGACCCCACCCATGGCGGCAAGACGCCGCTTTCGGTCGGTTCGGCAGATTTCATCCAGGAAATCCGTGAGCAGGCATTGATGGCCGTCAATGAAGCTGACGCAGTGCTTTTCATCACCGATGGCAGCGCCGGCGTCACTCCGCCCGATCGGGAAGTGGCTGGGATCCTGCGTCGTTACCAGAAAACGGTGAATGGTCAGCCCTGGCCGCCCATATTTGTGGTGGTGAACAAATGCGAGAATGAAAGGTTGCGTACCGCCGCGGCTGAATTCTACGAATTGGGTCTGGGCGATCCGTATCCCGTCTCGGCCATTCATGGCACCGGGACGGGCGATCTGCTGGATGCGCTGGTGACCTCGCTCCCGCCTCAAGTGGAAACCGAGGAAGACGATTCGGTCAAAATAGCCATCGTCGGCAAGCCCAATGCCGGGAAATCCTCCCTGCTCAACAAGCTGGTTGGCAAGGAACGTGCCATTGTCAGCCCCATCCCCGGTACCACCCGCGACGCGGTGGATACCAGGATCGAAGTTGGAGGATTGCCTGTCACGTTGATAGACACTGCCGGGATCCGGCGGCGTGGCAAGATCGAGCAGGGTGTTGAGAAATACAGCGTTTTGCGTTCTTTCAAAGCCATCGAACGGGCGGACGTGGCCCTGTTGATCGTGGACGCTGAAGCCGGGATCACTGCCCAGGATACCCATATCGCCGGGTTCATCCTGGAAGCCTGGAAGAGCACGGTTGTATTGGTCAATAAATGGGATGCCATTGAAAAAGATAGCTACACGATGGAGGATTACACCCGCCATGTACGCCGGGAACTCAATTTCATGGACTATGTTCCCCTGCTGTTCATCTCGGCCAAAACCGGTCAGCGTGTCGACCAGGTGCTGCCCATGGCCTTGCGCGTCCAGGAGGAGCGGCTGGCCCGCATAACCACTTCCATGCTGAACCGGGTTTTACGGGATGCCCAGGATGCCCACCCCGCTCCGTCGCATGCCGGGCGCCAGTTGAAGATCTACTATGGTTCCCAGGTCAGGGTGGATCCGCCGACATTTGTCCTGCATGTCAACGATCCGAAGCTGTTCCATTTTTCCTATATGCGTTATCTGGAAAATCAATTCCGGGAAACGTATGGCTTTATTGGGACGCCCATCAAGATCATTGCCCATGGGCACAAGGAAGAATAGCGAAACTCCGCACGATTATTAAAATAAACCGGACTGCTCCATAATGGGCAGTCCGGTTTATTATTCTAACGGGCCGTTATTCTAACTAACGGTATGTAACTCGGTATCCACACTTTGTAGATAGTTTCCGTCTCCGCTGTACGTCGCAGTGATCGTAAAGCTGCCCGCGGCAGTGAATACTATGTTACAACTGCCGGTCCCGGCTACGAGATGTGACGGTGCAGGTGGAAGGCGCGCCGCTGATGCTGATGCCTACCGTTCCGGTTGGAATAACGACTGCGCCGGTTACAGTAACGGTTACTGTGACGGCTGCATTCGGTGCGGAAGGATCGGGCGTATCGCTGACAATGGTGGTAATGGAGACGCCCTTGTTGACAGTATGGCTTACGTTGCCCGTACTTCCAACATAGTTAACATCACCGTTGTAAGTTGCCGTAAGGACCTTGGCGCCGGCGGTATTGAAGGTCACGTTACAACTGCCGGTTCCACCTGCAAGCCCGAGCGTGCAGTTGGTGTCAGCGCCGGTGATATCCACCGTACCGGTTGGCGCAACTCCTGGTCCGCTGACCGTCACAGTGACCGACACTGAGTCGCCAGGTGCAGATGGGTCAGCAACATCACTCGTGATGACGGTTGTGGTGGCATTCTTTACGTCAACCCCCACTGGAGTGGATGTGCTCGGTAGATAGTTTCCATCACCGCTGTATGTAGCAGTCAGGAGCTTGGCTCCAATCGTATTGAAGATCACTTTACAACTGCCGCTTGCGCCGGAGAGCGTGATGGTGCAATTGACATCCGCCCCGGTGATTGAGACCGTGCCGGTCGGGACAGCGCCTCCACGATTACGGTGAATTCCACCTCAACGGGTTGGGTGGCCAGGGACGGATCGGGTGTGACCAGCATTGATGATTCGTGGTGGTGGAGCCCTTGATCACAGTATGGCCGGCGGTACCCGAACTGGGCGCATATTTCCCATCACCGCTGTAGGTAGCCGTGAGGGTCTTGTGACCCGTGGTGTTGAAGATCACACTACAACTGCCGGTTCCGCCTGCCAAGCAGGATGCTGCAATTGGTATCCGCGCCGGTAATGTCTACTGTGCCGGTCGGCACAGGCAGGCCTGGCCCCGCTCACAGTAACACTGACAACCACTGCCTGTCCGGGTATGGACGGATCAGGAACATGGCTGGTGATGGTCGTCGCGCTGGCAACCTTGCCTGTGCTCACGGTGTGGCTCTCAGTGTCTGAACTGCCGGCATAGTTCGCATTACCGCTGTATGTGGCTGTCAGAGTCTTGGCGCCATCGCGAATTGAAGATCACGCTGCAACTGCCGGTCGCATCGGCTCCAAGCGTGATGGTGCAGTTGGTGTCCGCACCGGTAATGGCCACCGTTCCGGTCGGATAGGTACCTGACCCGATCACGGCGACATCGACATCAACCACTGCGCCGGGTATGGATGGATCAGGTGTATCGGCCGTGAACTTTGTGACCGAATTCGACATCGAGGTCACCGTATGGCCCTCTGTATCCGAACTGCTGGTTATAGTTCCCATCGCCGCTGTAAGTGGCTGTGAGGGTCTTGCCGCCGGAATTGTTGAAGACCACATTGCAACTGCCACTTCCGCCTGAGAGCGTAATGCTGCAATTGGTGTCCGCGCCGGTGATGGCCACCGTTCCGGTCGGGGTTGCACCCGCGCCGCTTACGGTCACGCTCACTGGAACTGTCTGGCCGAGGTTGGATGGATCAGGTGTTTCTGCCGTGATTGTGGTCGATGGTGGAGCCCGTTGTTCACAGTATGGCTCTCAGTATCCGAACTGCTGCCATAGTTTCCATCGCCGCTGTAGACAGCCGTGAGGGTCTTGCCGCCGGCGGTATTGAAGACCACGTTACAGCTCCCGCTTCCGCCAGAGAGTGTGACGGTGCAGTTGGTATCTGCGCCGGTAATGGCGACGGTTCCGGTCGGTGTAGTGCCGGCTCCTGTTACGGTCACGGCTACTGCAACGGCCTGGCCGGGTGTGGAGGCATCCGGGTTATCGGATGTGATCGTCGTCGTACTCGTATTGGTCGAGATGGGCGTCACGGTGTGGCCCGCACTTCCCGAACTGCTGGAATTGTTGGCATCTCCGCTGTATACGGCTGTCAAAGTCCTGAAGCCCGTGGTGTTGAAGATCACATTACAACTACCGGCTTCCGCCCGAAAGCGTTAATGCTGCAGTTGCTCTCCGCCCCGCTGATCGACACCGTTCCGGTGGGGGTGGAACCACTTCCATTCACAACCACGCTGACGGTAACGGCCTGTCCGGATGTGGAAGGATCGGGCGCATCTGCCGTGATGGTGGTGGTGGTCGCGTTTCCACCTGTATTGCTGACGATAGATATCCGCGAAGAAAGTGATCATGCCGCTTCCCACGCCGAATTGATTACCCGCAGCATTCCGGAACCGCCAGTAGCTGCGATAATGACCGGGAGTGCTCGGCGCGACCATGTTGACCGAGAAATCAGCCGTCGCGCCCGGAACTACCGGTGCCACGCTGGAAGGCAGGTTGGTCGGTGATGACAGCCCCCATGTGAGTGCCAAAGACAAACACCAGCGCGTAATCGGTTGTCCAGGTGCAGGAACCAACATTTCTGATCCGCCAGGTCTTGGTGAAAGCGGTTCCGGGAGCCAGAACAGACCCGTCCGGGATGGTCACATCCGCCACGAAGGCGCCCTTATCGCAGGTGGTTGAAGGCGGGATCGGAGGAACGGGTACTCCGCCGGCGCCGGTGATTCTGGTACCCACCCATTCGCCCGGTCACCCGATGGGGTGCCGTGCCCGCTGACATCCGCCACGTAGAGGATGAAATTGACGCTTTGTCCGGCCAGGCTGCTCAGGTCAAGGTTGACGGGGTAATAAAGACCATCGTAGCGTTCATTGAACGACCAGAAGGTGTTGTACCGGACCGCCGCCGATCTGGTATTCAACCGGAAATTCACGTAACAGCCGGTGGCATTATAGGCGCAGTTGATGATGCTTTGGAAATGGTCGCCTGACTGGACTGTGTAAGCCGGGTAGTAACCCTTGGATGTACCCGCCTGCCACTTGCTGGGGATTTACCACCAGCCCGGGCATGGAAGCAGTGCTGCCAGTCTCCAGTTGTGGGGCATCCACTTTCAGGACAAAGCCGCCGGAATTTCCATCCGTACCAGGACAGGCCAATCCACCCGCCCCGCTTGCCCACAACGCCGAGCAGTAATTGGCGACGAAATCATAGGTGGTGCCAGACGTGGATGAAGTATTAACATTGATATCCACCCAAAACACATAGCTGCCTGAAGTGCCAACGCCAAACAGGCCTCCCGAAGCATTGCGCAGTTTCCAGTTGCCGCGATAATGTCCATTGCCGGATGGAGCGGTCATATTGACAGAGATGTCCACGGTCGCACCGGGAGCCACGCTCGTATGGCAGGTGGCACCACTGCCGGGGCGCCCATTTGGTCGCCGCTCGTGAACACTGCCGAGTAAGAGGTTGTCCAGGTGCAGCTGCCAATGTTCTTCAGCCGCCACGTTTTGACGAAAGTCGTCCCTGGAGCGAGACTGGTTCCATCCGGTATGGTTACATCGGCGATGAACTGCGCCTGCATCACAGGACGCCGCCGCCACCGGGCGGGGAGCGAAGACTGTCCCTGGCAGGAATTGCAGCAATAGGGTCAGGATCATAAACAAGTGGAATTGATAACTCGTCGAAAGTAACATCTCAGCCTCCTTGTGTGTAGACGGGTGGCGCAGAGTAACGCGCCATAGGCATGGCCTGCGCCTGCGAATAAATCACAGACGAAAAATCGCGGGAGAATGGTTCCCTCCCTATATGATAGCGCAAAATTAGAAAAAGTGTATACCATATTTTCATGGTAAATATTATGGAAAAAACCTTCTTGAGATTTCCTCATTCGGAGTTGTACAATAATTGGGAAAACATGTTGCGAAAATTCATTCCTTTGGCCGTGTTGACTCTGGGCTATGCTTCTGCAGACCTCGCCCGCGCCTCTGCAGGTTTGGGATCTGGGACCGGCCGGCCTTGCCCCGGCTAGTCTCTCCCTCCGGGGTAAGTCCCGCTTGAGCCGCTCACCCAGGTCGATTTTAACCGCGACGGATTCGTCGCTTGAGCATCTGGTACTTGCTGAGGGATCAGCTTGACGATTTTCTCCGGGGGCGCATCGTCTGGCAAAGTCCCCCAGGCTGGTCGGTCGTTCAGGCAGAGATCACTGACCTGAATCAGGATGGCACGCCGGAGGCAGCCCTGCTCGTCTGGCGGCCTTTCCGGCCCTGGCCGGTGGACCAATGGTTGCCGCACGGAGGGCGCATCGCCGGTTTCCAGGATGACGAAGGCAATTCCTGTCATATCATCCTGATCGGCTGGCGCGGCAGCCGGTATACGGGAATTTGGGCCGGGTCCGCCCTGGCCGAACCGGTGCGATCTTTTGCCGTGGCCGACTTGAATGGAGATGGTCTCCAGGAACTGGTAACGCTCGAAGGTCGCTATACGCGGATTCCCGCGTCCGGCACCTGCGCGTGCATTAAAGGTCTGGGAATGGAACGGATTCGGGTTCTCCGTCGTCTCTGTTATTGAAGGAATATTTGATAAATTGGCCCTGGTCCAGGCCAATACTGGCCGTATTCTGATTCTTGTCCCCTGAGGAGGCACCATGCATGAAAAAGCACTTTTCGCAAGATTCCTGTTCGTATTTCTGGCCCTGGTCCTGGCGCAGGCGGCCTGCCTGCTGCGGGCTGCCCGGCTTGCTCAGCACTGCCACGCCCACAGCCGAGCTTCCAACCACACCCAATCCAGCTCTGCCTGCGCAGCCACTCCCACCCAGCAACCTGCTGCCCTCCGGCCGGATTTTACCCGCCGCCCTTTGCCACCTATAGCGAGGCGGCCGTCAGCCTGCCGCAGACCTTCAGCGGCGGAGGCTACAGCCTTCCGGTGGACCTGAACCAGGTCCAGGGGCTTGACCTGACCAAGCTGACCGACAGCCAGCGCGCCCTTCTTGTCCAGAAATGGCTTTGTGGTCACCCCGCCGGTGGCGGGCGAGTTCCGCGAGTTCTACCAGATCTACGAGGGCGGCCGCTATGACGAAATGCCGATGTTCATCACCACCGACTCGGTCTACCACGTCTACCACCTGATCTTCGACAAGATGCTGCGTGACCTGGAAACGGACTACTTCATCGCCGATCTGAAGATCGCTGACGACCACCATGCTGGCCGCCACCACCGCCCAATACCAGTCCCTGAAAGGCACCCCCCTGGAAGACCCGGCCCTGCGCAATGTCGCCTATTTTGCCGTCGCCGACCGGCTCCTGGGGCTTTCGGACCCCTTCCCGGCCGAAGCGAACTGACATGGTCAATGCCGAGCTGGCCCTGATCAATGCCGGCAGCGCTGCCACCTTCTCTCCCATCTGGGACCGGCCGGACCTGACGCAGGATATGCGGCTGATCGAAGATTACAGCCAGTACATCCCGCGCGGCCACTACACCCGCAGCGAAGACCTGAAGATGTATTTCAAGGCCATGATGTGGTACGGGCGGCTGACCTTCCGCCAGGTGGATGATTTCGAGACCCGCCGCGCCCTGCTGCTGGTCCAGGCGCTGCGCTCGGCCGCGGCCTCGGATGGGACTCCCGCCGTCACGCTCTGGCAGAACATCTACGAGCCGACCGTCTTCATCGTCGGCAAGGCCGATGACCTGGGATACATCGAATATGGCGCCCTTTCGGACCAGGTCTTTGGGGCCAATCCCGACCTGGGCAAGTTCGCCGACCCGACCCTGTTTGCCCAGTTCCAGGAGCTTGCCAAGACCCTGCCGCCGCCCCAGGTCAACTCGATGTGGGTCTGGATCGAGCAGGATAAGGAAAAGGTCACCAAGGGCTTCCGCTTCATGGGCCAGCGCTTCACCCTGGATGAGTACGTCTTCGGCCAGGTCATCTGGCGCAATGTCGGCACCCTGGAAAACCCGCGCGGCCTGCCCAAAGGCCTGGATTTCTTCGCCGCCATGGGTTCCGATGAAGCCTACAACATCCTGAAGGATATGGGCGAAAGCAAATACGCCAACTACGACACCCAGATGGCCAAGGTCAAGAGCGAGGTCGCCGGCCTCGGGACCGACTCCTGGACCCAGAACCTGTACTGGTCCTGGCTGTATTCCTTCCAACCCTCATCGCCCCCAAGGGCAGCGCCTACCCGCCCTTCATGCAGACCCAGGCCTGGACGCGCAAGGATCTGCAGACCGCCCTGGGCTCCTGGACGGAACTGAAGCACGACACGATCCTGTACGCCAAGCAGGTCATGGCCGAGATGGGCGGCGGCGGGCCGGAGACGCCCCCGCACGGCTATGTTGAACCGAACCCGGAGGCCTATGCCCGCCTGCTGGCCCTGGCGCAGATGACCGAGGACGGGCTGCAGTCCCGCAACCTGCTCAGCGACCTGACGCGCGGCAACCTCGACAACCTTATCTCCGAGCTCAAGTTCCTGCAGGACATCTCCGAACGTGAGTTGACCGGCGGGACCATTACCGATGACGAGTACTGGCACATCCAGTACTGGGGCGGCACGCTGGAGCAGTTCACCCTGAAAGCCGCCGATGCCACCGGCGATAATGTCGCGCGACCTGTCCGACCAGAAGGCCGCCCTGGTGGCCGATGTGGCCACCGGCACCAATGACCTGCAGACTCTGGTGGTGCTTGAGGAAGCCGTCGGCCAGCCCACCCGCATCTACGTGATCCTGCCCGATTCGCCCTGGCGGGTCGCCCTGGGTGCGGTCTACTCGTACTACGAGTTCAGGTCCCCTCCTCCGGCCGCCTGACCGACGAGGCCTGGCAGGCCCAGGTGGCCGCCGGTACCAACCCGCCCCAGCCCGATTGGACCCGGATGTTCATCACACCATAATGGGTGCGTCATTGCCTGCACTGGCCGCAGGCACACGTGCGAACCCGGCGTTCTTTGCCGGGTGAAGCAATCCCTGTTCCGAACTGAGGCTGACACGGACGCAGTGTGCCTGGTGATCTACCTCTCTTTGTATCTGAATTTCTGCCTTACCACCAAGGCACGCAGACCCGTCATGATATTCGTGCCTTGGTGTCTTGATCTTTTGTTTTCTAATCTTTTGTTCTTCCTTCTTGTTTATCCTTGTGTCCTTCGTGTTTATCGTTTTCTTCTTCGATGAAAAAGCTCTTTACCCTCGCCTCTTCCTCATCTTAAGTTCTTCTGGTTTCCTGCCAGCCCGCTCGCCCCACCGCCACCCTGGCCCTGCTCGGAGACCTGATGCTCGGCCGCCGCGTCACCCCGGCCCCGGCTTCGCTGGCTTACCTTACCCCCCAACTGCAGGCCGCCGACCTGAGCCTGGCGGCCCTGGAAAGCCCGCTCGCAAATTATCCTCCCTCCACCGCCGCAAACTCCGGCTACAACCTGTGCGCCATGGCTCCCGTTGCCAGAGTACTCCCCGCCTGGGGCCTCGATATGCTCTCCATCGCCAACAACCATCGTTTCGACTGCGGCCCGGATGGCCAGTATGAGACCGCCAGCATTCTCAGCAACCTGGGGCTCACCCCCGTCGGTCCCGGCCCCGAACCGGTCTACCGGGAGATCAACGGCCTGAAACTGGCCTTCTTTTCATTTGATGATATTCTTACGCCTCTGGATGGTGCCGCAGCTTGCACAGGCCATCCGTTCGGCGCGTGCAGATGGCCGGCTGGTGGTGCTCTCGGTCCACTGGGGCCTGGAATACCAGGCTGGCCCCTCGGATCGTCAGAAAGCCCTGGCGCAGCAGTTCGCCGAGGCCGGCGCCTCCCTCATTATAGGTACGCATCCGCACGTGCTCCAGCCCGCCGCCTGGATCGAAACCGCCCGCGGCAAAACCCTGGTTCTGTACAGCCTGGGCAACGCCCTCTTCGACCAGCCTGGCCTGCCCGACACGCGCCAGTCCGCCCTGGTGCTGGTAACCCTCGATCCACACGGCGTGCGCTCCGCCGTCGCAGTCCCGTTTGAGATCGATGTTCCCCACAGCCTCATCCTCCAGCCGGATGCGCAGACGGCGAAAATGATCCAGGAAAGGTTACAAATTCCTCCGTAAGGGCACGGCATCGCCGTGCCCTTACTACCCTCTCTCCCCCCATTTTTGCACTTCTTGCCCTGGGTTCTTGCAGGGAAAAATGGGGGGAGCCGGAGAGGGCGTTCTGCCGCATTTTCGGCTTGTGCTGACCTCTCCCTTCCAAAGTCAAGAACATTTGTGCTAATATCAACCTGACCGCTTCCCTGGCTTTGCCTGCCATCCCAAGGATATCCATCCTGCCATGCCAAATCCCCTGCGCATTTCCGCCTCGCCCATCCCTTACGTACTACTCTCTGGTCAATGTTCTCTCTCGTCCCTGTCTTGTAGGGAGTTCTCTATCCCATATTCGTTCCGCGGAATCACCCAAAAAAGTTACTTTAATTCCTATGCCGGCCATTCCCTCGTAACTCGTTACTCGTCACTCATCCCTTATCACCTATCTCTATTTGTTCTTCTATTTGATTTCAAAAAACAATCTCGTCCCCGCCTGCCTGCCGGCACCCGGCATTTTCGGGCGTCCTGTGTACTTTCAGGGCACCCAGAGTTGGGTGGCAGGGGATTCATCGATCATCCATCAAAAATCTTCAATTCCTGCATTCGTTTCTATATAATAACGAATAAAACGAATACCTCCCCCCATATCTGCCGTTCGATCAGGGAATTTGGATCAAAACACCCTCAGATATGGGGGTCATTCGTTTCCTGTTCGTTTTTTTTCCAAAAACGAATACCTTCCTCCCGACTCAACCATTCAACCACTTCGCTGTCAGACCATTCGGCTATCAGACGATTCGACCAAACTCCTGCCTGTCCTTGGCGTTTTCCCAAGGGCATCTGTGCCGCAGCCTGTTCCCATCCCCCTTATTTCTCGCACCTTATCACTCGTACCCTATTTCTCGTACCTTGTTACTCGCACCACCCCCTCCCCTATGAGACAATGAGACTATAAGACTATTCAACTCTTCGACTATTTGACTATAATATTCCCATGCCCCGCACCATCCTCCACCTCGACCTGGACGCCTTCTTCTGTGCCGTCGAAGAACTGCACGATCCATCCCTGCGCGGCAAAGCCTTTGCCGTCGGCGGCCGGCCGGAGGAACGCGGTGTGGTCGCCTCCTGCTCCTACGCCGCCCGCCGCTTTGGGGTTCGCTCGGCCATGCCGATGAGCCGGGCGCTGCGGCAGTGCCCGGGCCTGCTCGTCATCTCCCACCACCGCGGCAACTATGGCGAAATGTCCGAAAAAGTCATGCAGCGCCTGGGCGACCTCTCGCCGCTGGTGGAACAGATCTCCATTGATGAGGCCTTCGTGGATATCAGCGACCTGCCGGAGGACTCCGCGACGCTTGCCCGCCGCCTGCAGAAGCGTGTCAACGACGAGCTCGGCCTGCCGTGCTCGGTCGGTGTGGCTGCCAACAAGCTGGTCGCCAAGATCGCCACCGAGGTCGGCAAGAAGACCGCCCAAAAAGGCCAGCCCCCCAATGCCATCACGGTCGTCCCGCCCGGCACCGAAGCGGCCTTCCTGGACCCGCTGCCGGCGGAGATGCTCTGGGGCGTGGGGCCCAAGACCGCCGCCCGGCTGGCCGGCCTGGGCATCAAAACGATCGGCGATATTGCCCGCCATCCCGCCGCGGACCTGGCGCGCTGGTTCGGCGAGAACGGGCGTGACCTGGCCCGGCGCGCGCGTGGCGAGGATGACAGCCCGGTTGTCGACCGAGCATGAGCGTCAAATCCATCAGCCAGGAGACCACCTTCGCCCGGGATGTCAGCGATGATAAAGTCCTGGCAGATACCTTGCGCGAACTCTCGGCGCGACGTCGGCCGCCACCTGCGCCAGGAAGGAGCTGGCCGGGACGACCGTCAAGCTCAAGCTGCGCTGGCCCGATTTCACCACCCTGACCCGCCAGGTCACCCTGCCTCAACCGACCGACCAGGATGAGCAGATCTTCACCACCGCTCTGAACCTGTTGGCGAAGGTCCGCGCAAAAGGCAAAGCCGTGCGCTTGATCGGCGTGGGTGTCAGCGGGCTGGGCGCGCCGCTGCGCCAGTTGGAGCTGTGGGGCGCCCGGAGCGAGAAGTCCCGCAAGCTGCAGGAAACGCTGGATGAACTGCAGGCCCGTTTTGGCGAGAAATCCATCCGCGCGGAGGAACAATGATGATAAATCACGATTTAGCGGACACGAAGGGCTTCAGAGGAACTCCCAGCTTTGATCTGGAACCGTTGTGTCCTTGGTGCCCTTTGTGGTAATCTTCGTGTTCTTCGGAGAGAATATTATGACAGTAAAAACCGGAAACATTTCCCTCAATACACAGTGGCAACACCGACGTCCACGACCTCACCCGTGAACTGATCCGCCTGGTCGAACAGTCCGGGCTCACGAACGGCACGCTGACCGTCTTCTGCCCCTCCTCCACCAGCGGCCTGACCACGATCGAGTTCGAGCCGGGCGCGCTGGCCGACTTGAAGCGCATGTTCGATGAGCTCGTCCCCTCCAACCGGGACGTATGCCCACAATGCCACCTGGGACGATGGCAACGGCCATTCGCACATGCGCGCCTCCCTGCTGGGCGCCTCGCTGAGCATCCCCTTCGTCGAGAAAACCCTCACCCTTGGCACCTGGCAGCAGGTCATCTACGTGGATTTCGACATCCGTCCCCGCCGCCGCGAGCTGGTGGTGCAGATGGTAGGCGAATAACCTTGCATGGTTGTTTTTTGGATATGGCTGTAGTGGCGACTTCAGTCGCTCATGGCATGGTCATCAACGGCTGAAGCCGTTACTACGTGGAAGAAGGAGCTGAATGAGTATATTAAAAGTCGCCCTGCTTCAACTGCTCTCCGCCGGGAACTAGCCAGGCCGCCAACCAGGCCAAAGGCGCCCAATTCTGCCGCCAGGCCAAACAATTGGGCGCGGATATCGCCCTCTTCCCCGAAATGTGGAACATCGGCTACCAGTTCCCGGATGCCTCCGATCCGGCGCAGGTGGCGCTCTGGAAGCTTTCAGGCCATCGACGCGCACAGCGATTTCGTGGTCTTCTTTCAGAAGCTGGCGCGTGAGCTGGACATGGCCATCGGCCTGACCTACCTGGAGCGCTGGGAAGCCGCCCCGCGCAACACCCTTTCCCTGATCGACCGGCACGGGGAAATTTCCCTGACCTACGCCAAGGTCCACACCTGCGACTGGGACCGGGAGGCCGCCCTGACCCCCGGGGATGGTTTTTCCGTCTGCGACCTGGATACCGCCGGCGGGCCGGTCAAAGTGGGCGCCATGATCTGTTTCGACCGCGAATTCCCCGAGAGCGCCCGGGTGCTGATGCTCAAGGGCGCCGAGCTGATCCTGACCCCCAACGCCTGCGAACTGGAGTCGAACCGGATCGGCCAGTACCGGGCGCGTGCCTTTGAGAATATGCTCGGGGTGGCCATGGCCAACTATGCCATGCCGCAGGAGAACGGGCATTCGGTGGCCTTCGATGGGATCGCTTTTGACGAGAACGGTTCGCGCGACACCTGCCTGGTCGAGGCGGACGGCCGCGAGGGAGTCTATCTGGCCGAATTCGACCTGGACCGGCTGAGGGCCTACCGTCTCAACGAGGTCTGGGGCAATGCCTATCGCAAACCTGGGCGTTATGGCATCCTACCCAGCCCGGCGGTTGAAATGCCGTTTGTCCGCCCGGATGCGCGCAGGTAAGCCATGCACCGCCAACCTAAAGGCTGCCTCCTGTTCGACTGGGGCGACACCCTCATGCGTGACTTCAAAGACTATCCCGGGCCGATGAAAGATTGGCCGCGCCTGGAAGCCATTCCCGGAGCAGCCGAAGCGCTTGCAGCTCTCCAGCCGGTTTGGATCCTGGCGCTCGCCACCAACGCGAACGATTCCGACGAGGCGGATATCCGGGCGGCCCTGCAGCGGGTCAACCTGGATCAATTCCTGGACAGGGTTTATTGTTCCAAAAATGTTGGCCACAAAAAACCTTCAGCGGCATTCTATCAATATATCCTGGAGGATCTGAGAGCTCACGTACCGATCCGTCTGCATGGTTGGCGACAATTACGAAGTTGATGTACTGGGTGCAAATGCCTGCGGCATGCGTGCCATCTGGTTCAACGAGCATTCCCTTGAATTGCGCGAAAATGATCTCCTTCGTACCATCCACCATTTGAGCGCATTACCTGAGTCTCTGATGGGTTTTATGTAAATAATGATCTCATTGCCTGCAGCTGGCGCATGAACAGGTGGCGGCGACGCAATCTCCAGATCATTTGCAGGAAAAGGAACCATCGCAAGGTTCGATTTGACTTAACTTGACACCTGTCCTTATCCGTGATAATCTTTCGCCCGCATACCCGGCTGAAGCAATCAGCAGCGGGGGAATGCAAAAAAATTCTTGCAGGAGAAAGAAAAATGTCAGAAGAACGTTTCGTCGGTACCGTCAAATGGTTCAATGCCACCAAGGGCTTTGGCTTTATCGGCCGCGAGGGTGGCGAGGACGTATTCGTCCATTTTTCCGCCATTGAGATGGAAGGCTACAAACGCCTGGAGGAGAATCAGAAAGTTGAGTTCTCGGTCGAGCAGGGTCCCAAAGGCCTGCAGGCCACCAACGTCAGACTCATCCAATAAATCATCATTTTCCCTCATGCCGGGTCCCGCCCAGGACCCGGTTTTTATTTTCCTTGTCAATCCTGACCTTTCTTTGGTACTGTTTGTTATAATTCTGACCTAATTACTCCAAAGGAGAATACCCATGGCATATACTCAGGTGAAGGTCCCCACAGGTGGGGCGAAAATTACGATCAGCGGAGGCAGGCTCCAGGTCCCGGATGAACCGATCATCCCCTTCGTGGAAGGCGACGGCACCGGCCGCGACATCTGGCGTGCCTCGGTGCGTGTCTTCGATGCAGCCGTCCAGAAAGCCTACGGCGGCAAACGCAAGATCCACTGGATGGAAGTCTACGCCGGAGAGAAGGCCTTCAAGCAGTTCCAGACCTGGCTGCCCGATGAGACCGTGCAGGCCTTCACCGAATTCCTGGTCGGCATCAAAGGCCCGCTGACCACGCCCATCGGCGGCGGCATCCGTTCGCTCAACGTGGCCCTGCGCAAGCTGCTCGACCTGTACGTCTGCCAGCGCCCGGTGCGCTACTACAACGGCGTCCCCTCGCCGGTCAAGCATCCCGAATATGTGGATATGGTCATCTTCCGCGAGAACACCGAGGATATCTACACCGGCATCGAATTTGCCAATGGGACGGAAGACAACATCAAGTTCAAGAAGATGTTCAAGGAAGCCTTCCCGAAGGAATATGCCAAGATGCGCTTCCCGGATACGGCCGGGATCGGCATCAAGCCGGTCTCCGTGGAAGGCACCGAGCGGCTGGTGCGTGCCGCCATTCAGTGGTCGCTGGAGAACAAGCGCAAGAGCGTGAACTTTGTCCACAAGGGCAACATCATGAAGTTCACCGAAGGCGCCTTCAAGGACTGGGGCTATGCCCTGGCCCGGCGTGAGTTCCGCGAGCAGATCGTCACCGAGCGCGAGACCTGGATCCTGGGCAACAAAGAATCCAAACCCGGCCTGACGGTTGAGGAAAATGCCAGGATGATCGATCCCGGCTTCGACATGATGTCGCCTGACCAGCAGAATGGCATCAAGCGGGAAGTGGAAGAGGCCCTGAAACTGTGGCCCACCCACGGCGATGGCAAGTGGAAGAAGATGCTGCTGATCAAGGATTCCATCGCCGATGTCAGCCTGCAGTTCACCCTCATCCGTCCACGCGATTACGATGTGATCGCCACCCTGAACCTGAACGGCGACTACCTCTCGGACGCGCTGGCCGCGCAGGTCGGCGGGATCGGCATTGCCCCCGGCGCGAACATCAACTACGAGACCGGTCATGCCATCTTCGAGGCCACCCACGGCACCGCCCCCAAGTACGCCGACCTGGACAAGGTCAATCCCGGCTCGGTCATCCTCTCCGGTGAGATGATGCTGCGCTACCTGGGCTGGACGGAAGCGGCCGACCTGATCGTCAAAGGCATGGAAGGCGCAGTGGCGGCGAAAACCGTCACGTATGACTTCGCCCGCCTGATGGACGGCGCCACCGAGGTCAAGTGCTCGGAATTCGGCGATGCGATCATCAAGCACATGTAAGAAAATCTGGTAAAAAAAACCAAAGGTCGTCTTTTTCGAGACGACCTTTTCTGTTTTTTGCCTTTGACTTTACTTTTCCATGTCCCAGGCCCGGCTCACCAGTCTAACCAGTTGCTCCAGTCCCTTTTCGAGTGGAGGGATATTGATGAACTCGTGCACGGTATGCGCCCGTCCGCCGGTCGTCAGGCCGATCGTTACCGCCGGAAGGCCGAGACTGAGCGGCAGGTTGGCATCGGTGGAGCCGATATTCAGGTGCGGCTCCAGGCCCACTTCCCGCAGGCAGTCCTGTGCCAGTTTCACCAGCCGGTGGTCTGCCGGGATTTCCCCCGCAGGGCGCTGGCCGATGGTTTCCAATTCGATCTCAACCCCCGGCTTGTGTGCAGAGCAGACAATTTGCTCCACCTGTCTGACCACATCTTCCAGCGCGGCTGTGTTTTCCGAGCGCAGGTCCAGTTCCAGCATGGCTTCGGCGGCAATGGTATTGACGGACGATCCGCCGGAGATGATGCCCACATTCAAGGTGGTGCGGGGTGAACGCGGCAGTTCCAGGGCAGTGATGCGGGTGGAAAGCGCCGTCAACTCGTGAACGGCGGAAGGCTGGCCGTAATCTATCCATGAATGGCCGCCGGCAGTACGCACATTGAGACGGTACCGGCGTACGCCCAGCCCGCGCTGGTAGACCTGTCCCAGCGCCATTCCTTCGACAATGATGTAGGCCAATGGTCCGGAGCTGTTTGGTCGAACGTGCAGTAGTGGACTGCTCAAAGCGGTCAACCACTGCCTTTATGCCGCGCAAATTTCCCAGCCCCTCCTCGCAAACGTTGGCCACCAGCCACAGGTCGCCGGGCAGGGACAGGCCGCGCTCGCGCAATGCCCAGACCAGACCAAACAATCCGGCCACACCCAGGGAGTTATCCCCGATGCCAGGGGCCAGGATGCTCTCCGGCTCGCGCCTGCACGCTCAAATCAACATTCAAGGGGAAAGACCGTATCCAGATGGGCGGAGACGATTAACGGTTGGCCTTTGGTGGTCGGGGTGAGTGGTCGCCTGGCGGCGAAGCAGGCATAAACATTCCCGGTGGAATCGATCTCCACGGCCTCCAAGACCTTCTTCTGCGAACCGGGCGCGCACGAACTCGGCCCGTTCTGCTTCGTGAAAGGTGGGGGCGGGAATTTGCTGGATGGCGATTGCCAGGTCGAGGATGCGGGGGATGAATATGATCCATAAGTGATTGCATTGGGATGCAGAATGCCTACTCTCCGCAACGATTATACCTGCCGCACCAGGCCGGAGAGGCTGTCCAGCCGTGCCTGGGCCAGACCGGGCAGGGCGTCCAGGGCATGGAACGCGCCGCTGCCTTCGATGGTCAGGGAAGCGGAGACACTGCCATGCAGCACGGCGCGCAGGGGATCGAAGGTTTTCAGGTAGCCGGCTGAAAAGCCGCCGCAGAAGGAATCGCCTGCCCCGGTCAGATCCACCAGGCGGGCCGGGTAGGCAGGGATTTCCCAGCGTTTTTTGGAAGCGCCATCGTAGAGCATCTGACCGCGTGCCCCGCGTTTGACCACGATAAACTCACAACCAAAGTTTCCCAGGGTTTCAGCCATCTGCCACAGATCGTTGGTGCGGCCCCAGAAGAGGGCGCGTAGTTCCTCCTCGGATGGCAGGAAGGCCGTCAGTCCCTGGAGCAGGATGCGGACATCGTCAAAGGCCGCACCGGTCATATAAGCAGCATACGGATCCAGGGTCAGGAAGGTAACGTTTGCCTGCCGGAAGGTGGAGAGCAAGCGGCTGGTGGTCAAATAATCCAGCGGACACAGGTGGGCGGCATGGGCATTCAGATAGTCAGGTGGAATGTCACCTGGACGAGGCGAGGCAGGGTCGGTAGCCTTGCGGTCGTCGACCTCGGCCGGCGGCTGGTAGCCAAGCAGGGACTTGGGATAAGGCAGGTTCAAGCGGGCGAAGTGGGTTACCGGGTTGGTGTGCTGGAATTTCTCAGGGTCAAGCGGGCCTGGAAATAACGCAGATCGAGAGCTCCGGCCAGGATGTGGATCCCGCGCGTATCCCAGCCGCGTTCTTTGAAGGAAAGTAACCATTCGTGCGGGTAATCTTCGCCGACCCGCGCCAGCAGCCCGACGTTGCCTATCCCAAACTCCCAATCCGGCGGCTGCATACAGCAGATTGCCCCCCGGCACGTCGATCAGCGGACGGCCTTCAGGGGGCAGCAGATAATCACGGTGCAGTCGACCGGCGATGACGAATGTCGGTTCCATGGGCTCAGGAGGGTAAGCGGCGGCTTGTCAGCGTCATTCCGGGCGCTGGGTCACAGGCAGGATGAAGGAGAAATTGCTGCCCTTGCCTTCCACGCTTTCCGCCCAAATACGTCCGCCGTGCATCTCAACCATCACTTTGGCAACGGACAGGCCCAGCCCCATGCCACCGTGTTTGCGGGTCAGGTGCGATTCGACCTGGTAGAAACGCTCGAAAATATGTGCAAGATCTTTTTCAGGAATTCCGATCCCATCATCTATGACCGATACTTTGACATATCCGGCAGTCTGTTCGGCTGACGATATCTACATGTCCGCCCGGGTCGGTAAAGTCGAGCGCGTTCTTGACCACATTGCTGAGGGCAATGGAAATCTTGGAAGCATCGCCTTCCACCAGCAGATCAGCCCTGACCCAGATCGGCCCGCACTGTGATGCTTTTCTTCTCCATGCCTCTGGTTCGAATGAAGCCATCACATCTTCGACAATATGCTTGATGGAGAACAGGCGAGTACGCAAACTGGCGGTACCACGTTCGAGCATTATCCATGTTTGAAATGCTGTCGATAATTTCTTTGAGCCGCATGGCATTACGAACTATGGTATCCATCTGCGCCTGGTAATCGGGCTGGATGACTTCCCGCAGGAAAGTGGCATGGCCAAGGATGAGACCAAGCGGAGTACGCAGTTCATGGGAAGTAATGGCAATAAAATCACTCTTCATGAGGTCGAGCCGGACCATTTGCTCCTGCGACTTCCTGACCTCATTCAAAAGAGCTGCATTTTGGATGGCAATGGCTGCCTGCGAGGCCAGAGTCTCTAGAATTGTGAGATCCTCTTCGGTATAATGGGCTTTGCCGGTCTTGTTGACCACTTCAAGTACCCCCAGTTTTTCGCCTTGAAAAGTGATGGGAACTGCCATCAGGCTGATGGGTGATGAAGTCCGCAGCCGTGTCGGCGCCTTTGAAGTGACGAGGTTCTGCTGCCACATCCGGGATGACAGCCGGTTGTCCCTGTCTCGAACACCCACCCGGCCACGCTGGCCTGCAGCGGAACCTTGACGGATTTCAATAGGTCGCGGTGGAACCATGGCAGAGCCAGGAAGTGTAACTGCTCCCCGCCTTCCTCGGGTTCGAGGATCGAGGCGGTTTCGCAGCCGGTCAGTTCACTGGCAGCCGCCATGATGCTCTGCAGGAACGGTTCCAGCTCCAAAGAGGCGCTCAATGTGCGGCTGATCTCGAGGAGACGTTCCGTCCGCTGGATACGTTCGGTTGAGGAAAGAGATCGCTTCCGAATCCATAGGTGATTCGATTATACTGCAACAGGTGTAGTACACTTGCTTCCAACAGTAACAAACCCTGGCAGTACCATTTCGGTAAAGGATTTAAGTTCTCTGGAAATCGCTGTGGTGACTCCAACGTTTTAAACCACGGCAATTCCTGGTGGATCAGAATTTGCATCGATGACGAAGGAGAAAATATGAGTGAAAAGAAAGTCCGTGTGGCGATCATTGGTGTGGGCAACTGCGCTTCATCGCTCGTCCAGGGGATTGAATATTACAAAAATGCTGCCGAGGATGCCAGCGTACCTGGCATTATGCATGTCAACCTGGGCGGCTACCACATCCGGGATATTGAATTCACGGTGGGGATCGACATCAATGTCACAAAAGTTGGCAAGGACCTGGCCGAGGCCATCTACGCAGAGCCGAATAATACCTATAAGTTCTGCGATGTGCCAAAGTTGAATGTCCCGGTGGTGCGCGGCATGACCCACGATGGCCTGGGCAAGTACCTATCGCAGGTGATCACCAAGGCCCCCGGCCCGACTGCTGATATCATCAAACTGCTTAAAGATACGAAAACGGATGTGGTTGTCTCATACCTGCCGGTTGGTTCGGAGATGGCGACCAAATGGTATGTGGAGCAGATCCTCGAAGCAGGTTGTGCATTCGTTAACTGTATCCCGGTCTTTATTGCCAGTTCTGAGTACTGGGGCAAGCGTTTTAAGGATGCCGGCCTGCCCATCCTGGGTGATGATATCAAATCCCAGGTTGGAGCAACCATTTTACACCGTGCCCTGGCCAGCCTGTTTGTGGACCGCGGCGTGCGCATCGATCGCACCTATCAGCTTAATTTTGGCGGCAACACCGATTTCCTGAACATGCTGGAACGCGAGCGCCTGGAATCCAAGAAGATCTCCAAGACCGGCGCTGTCACCAGCATGATCCCCTACCAGCTTGATCCCGGCAATATCCATGTTGGGCCATCGGACCACGTGCCGTGGCTGACTGACCGCAAGTGGTGCTATATTCGCCAGGAAGGCACCACCTTTGGCGATGTGCCGCTCAATGTGGAGATCAAACTGGAAGTGTGGGACAGCCCCAACTCCGCCGGTGTGGTGATCGACGCCATCCGCTGCGCCAAACTGGCCCTGGACCGCGGCCTCTCCGGACCGATCGTTGGACCTTCATCCTACTTCTTCAAAACCCCGCCCAAGCAGTTCCGGGATGACATCTGCCGCGAGAAGACCGAAGCCTTCATCCAGGGCAGGGAATAAATACCGGTTTAAATTTTCGCGCACCTCCACTCCAGATCCCGGTGGGAGGGTGGAGGTGCGCTGAATTTTCTTTATCGTGGAGCAAGTGTAATGGCAACCCGCCGCATCTTCAAGCGCGAATGGTTTATCGGTCTGGTCAGTTTCCTGGCATGGTCGCTCGTTTTTGGAGTGATCTATGCTCAGTCCCCCCTCTATACAAGCAACCAGAATGCTTACTTCCTGCATGGGCTGGCAGACGCCGGGTTTGGGTACCTGAAAAATGACTGGCTGGCTACCCGGCAGGAATCGATGCCTGTCTTTACCTGGCTGGTCTATCTCACCTACACTGCTCTTCCACAGCAAGGTGCCTTTTTATCTCTACTATGCCTTGCTGATGGGAGTGTATTTATTCAGCATGGTCGGCATAATGGACCTGCTGTTCGACTTGCGCAGGTCAAAAACCCGCAGGCTGGTTTTCCTGGCAATTTTCCTGGCGGCGCATTCCGCTGCGTTGCGATTCTTATTATCGAGGCTGGTTTCGGCGGATTCGACTTTCCTGTTCGAAGGCGGGGTGGCCGGCCAGCGCATCCTCGGTCAGGTCTTTCAGCCGAGCACTTTCGGTGTACTGCTGGTGCTATCCATCTACCTATTTCTTACGCAAACATCCCTTCTGGTCCCTGGTGCCGATCGCAGTGGCGGTCTATTTTCATCCTGTCTATCTCCTGGGCGGGGCGTTGTTGACCATTGCTTACATGTGGATCATTTTTCGAACAGAGCATTCCCTGAAAAAAGCCATTTTGCTCGGAAGCGCATCGCTCCTGCTGGTTGCGCCGGCCTTGATCTACACCATCATATTTATTTGCGGATACCATCCCGGAAATTGGCGCAGGAAGCGCTATATGTACTGGTTAATTTCCGCAACCCGCAGCACGCACTGGTCTCCGCCTGGTTGAATTGGACTGTCCTGGTCCAGGCGTTGGTATCTGCTGGCCGGTATTTTCATCGTCCGAAAAACGAAGCTGTTCACCATCCTCGTGATCGTCACCTCCGGATATGATGATCTTGACCATCATCCAGGTCGTCACTGCCAACGAGTGGCTGGCACTGATCTTCCCATGGCGTATCTCGGTGGTGCTGGTGCCGATGGGGACAACCATCCTGGTCGCCTATAGCGTCACAAAATTCATGGATTGGCTTGAAAAACAGCACCGGGCCGAAGGTTGGGCTTCCTGGTTTGCCATGCCGGTCATGATAGGGTTGATGGTCGTCGGGGCGCTGCGTTTCCAAATCGAGAGCGCCCGCCAACTGGCCGACCCGGCCCTCCCGATGATGAATTATGTCGCTTCACACAAATCCCCCGGAGATCTTTACATGGTACCTTCAAAGATGGAAAATTTCCGCCTGGTAACGGGTGCCCCGATCCTGGTGGATTTCAAATCCGCACCGGACCGCGATGCGGATGTGATGGAATGGTATACCCGCATCCAATATGTGGGCTGGTTCTATCAGACCAGCCGGCCGTGTAAAACGCTTATCGACATCGTCTCCCATTACGGCGTGAACCATGTGGTAACGGAGAGGAATTACCCCCCAAATGCCTGCCCATCCATGCAGGTTGTGTACAAAGACGCCTACTACAAAGTTTATGAACTTAACCCAACCAAGTAGCAAGGACATTGTGCGGACATTAGCGAGTCTGCTTATTATGTTATTCCTCCTGGCAGGCTGTGCCGGCAGCCAAGCGCCGGTTGTTTTTCCAACGGCTACCGCAACGCTTGTCCCCAGCGCGACCTTCACCCTCGCCCCGACGCCAACCCTCACTCCCACCCCCAGCGCGACAGCCATCCGAACACCTCCGGCGCTGCCGGCGCCATTCCAGAGCTCACTCCAGAGACCGGTGGATCCCCCGCACACGTACATTGCAAACACCTGCCAGTATCTGCAGGATAAATGGTCCTCACAGAACAGCCTTCCCGGTACAATCGTCATCCCGTTAATGTTCCACTCGATCATGAAACCCGGCGACAGCATTGGCGCCAATCAAATATCGCAAAAGCAATTTACCGAGCTGATGGGAGGGTCTGGAAGTCAGCGGCTTCGAAGCCATTACCACAGCCCAGTTGGCCGACTTTCTGGAGCACAACGCCAGGATACCAGCGCGTTCTGTTCTTCTGATCGTGGACGACCGCCATCATGCCGAATATTTCAATCAATATTTCCGCCCCTGGTGGGTTGGGGATAAATGGCCGGTGGTGAATGCCTGGATCAGCGCCTCCCGGGATAATCTGGACGCGGCTCTCTGGACAGAGCAGGAAGGCTTGAATGCCGAAGGCTGGGTGGATTACCAGGCGCACGGCGTTGTCCATAATGCCCCCATGTGGCCGGGTGCGTCCGACGCTTATATCCTGGGCGAACTGCAAGGGTCAATCGATGCATTCAAGGCCCATTTCAACAAAGTCCCTATTGCCATCATCTGGCCGGGCGGCGGTTTCTCACAACGCTCTGTTGAAATCGCCCGTCAGTTGGGCTACCGGCTTGGGTTTCACTACAAATGCACGCGGCCCACTGATGTTCAACTGGGTTCCTCTGGGAGACCAAATAACCCCGGTGCATGGAGATTCCTGGCAGCCGGAGGGCCCCATAAATGACCCCCTGATGGTGCTGCCGCGTTACTGGGATACGGACGCGCTCAACCACCTGGACGATATTGTCAAAATTTCCCAGGATGCCGCTGCTTATGCCGAACAAAATAAAGCCACCGAACAGGAATATTACGATATCGTTTGCGCTCCCAACCTTGGGCCACTGCCTTAAGGTGTGGAACCGGCCAAACCTACAATCATTGGACCATGTTTCGAAATCCTTTTCTTGAGAAAATGATCGTGTTGGTCATTTTGATGTCTGCCTGTACGCGTGTGTCTTCTTCCCCGGTTGCTTCTCAAACCGGCACGCCGCGAAGCCAGATGCCACGGCCACAGCGAGCGTGGCGCCTGCACCGGCGAGCTCCACACCAATCCCGCTGCCGACGAGCACCCTGCCGGAACTTCCCCCGCCTTACCAGACCACGCTCCTGAATTCGCTCGATACGCCGCACACTTACATTCAGGATGCCTGTCAGTATCTGCGTGACAAGTGGTCTTCGGTGAATAGCGCGCCTGGCACGATCGTTATGGTGATCATGTTCCACAAGATCACGAATGAGACGATCACCGATCCCAGCCAGATCTCGGAATATAATTTTCGCCGGTTGATGAGCAGCCTCCACAAGGATGGCTTCCAGGCCATCACAGCGCTCCAACTGACCGGGTTCCTGGAACACAACTCCAAAATCCCCGAACGCTCCGTCCTGCTGGTAACCGATGACAAGCATCCCGCACATTATTTCAATGTGCTGTTCCATCAATATTGGATCGATTACGGCTGGCCGGTGGTGAATGCCTGGATCAGCGACGATCTGACCACCGCTGACCTGTGGAAACAACAGGAAGACTTGAACGCCGCCGGCTGGGTCGATTACCAGGCGCACGGAGTGGTTTCCAACCCCATCACGCAGGATTCCTCCGAAGCTTACATCCTGAGCGAATTAAAAGGTTCGATGGATGTATTTCTCCAACATTTCAACAAAAACCGATTGCCATCATCTGGCCGGGAGGCGGGTTTACGCCGCAGGCTGCCGGGATGGCGCGCCAGTTGGGCTACCGGCTGGGATTCACGATCAATCCACGCGGGCCGTTGATGTTCAACTGGGTTCCGCTGGCAGATAGCGGTGATCCGATGCGTCCAACCTGGATACCGGAAGGTCCGGTCAATGATCCGCTCATGGTCCTGCCGCGCTATTGGGATACGGATGCCAGCCTGCACCTGGACGATGTGATCCAAATTGGGCAGGAGGCCGCTGCCTATGCCCAGGCCAATAAATCCGCCGAACTGGATTATTATGCCAGCCGTCTGTTCGTCCGGTCTATCGGAGCGCATCCCCTGAGCATCGATTATAGTGATGCTGCATATGTCCTGTATCTTCTGCAAGATCCTCTCCGGTGAAGCTCCCGCCACCATCATCTACCGCGATGACCAGGTAACGGCCTTTCGTGATATTCACCCGATCGCCCGCACACATATCCTGATCATCCCCAACCGGCACATTGCCTCGGTCAATGAACTGGAGGCCGCGGATGAGGCTCTGGTTGGGCATATGGTCATGGTGGCAAAAGAACTGGCAGGCCGGGAAGGCGTTGCTGAAAACGGCTACCGGCTGATGATCAACACCGGGGTGCATGGCGGACAAACGGTCCCTCATCTCCATTTGCACCTGATCGCCGGGAAGCTGGCCCGTTTCCTGATGGGATAAGAAATGGGGATCTGGTCTCACCGGGCGGGGCACGGCTTATCGGTCAGGCTGTTTTTTGAATGAGGTACAATTGCCCCAATGTTTGAAATCATCTTCCTCGGCACATCCGCCTCCGCTCCATCCGCCAAACGCGGGCTTTCGGCGCAAGTCGTCAAGCACGACGAGTTTCGCTTCCTGATCGACTGCGGCGAGGGCACGCAGCGCCAGATCCTGCAATCCGGCATCGGCTTCAAGAACCTGAACCATATCCTCATCACCCATGGGCACCTGGACCATATCCTTGGGCTGGCAGGACTGCTCTCCACCTTCATGCGCTGGGAGACGATTGACGAAATGAACATCTACAGCGGCAAGTGGGCGCTCGACCGCATCCACGACCTGCTCTATGATGTGGTCCTGCGCGGGGGACAGGCGCCGATGACCCTCAACCTGCACGAGCTCAAGCCAGGTGTCTTCTTCGAAGCGGATGATTTTACCATCACGGCCTTTCCCGTCTTCCACCGGGGTTCCGACAGCCTTGGCTTCAGGTTTGAGGAACGTTCGCACCGGCCATTCCTGCCCGAAAAAGCGGAAGAGCTGGGCGTGCCGGTTGGCCCCATCCGGCGCGACCTGGTGGACGGCAAGACCGTCACGATTGGCGGACGGGCGCAGGTTGGGCCGGAGGACGTGCTTGGTCCGCTCAAGCCCGGGGTACGGATGGTTCATATCGGCGATACGGGCCGGATCGAGGATCTGGTGGCTCCCTGCCAGGGAGTGGATGCGCTTGTGATCGAGTCCACCTACCTGGAGGAAGAGGCCGAAATGGCGAAGAAGTTCTCCCACCTGACGGCGAAAATGGCCGCGGAACTGGCGGTCAGGGCAGGCGTCGGGCAATTGATCCTGACCCATCTCTCGCGCCGCTATCGCGAAAAGGATGTCCTGGCTGAAGCCCAGGCGGTCTTTCCAAACGTGCGCGTGGCACGCGATTTTGACGTATTTTCCATAAAACAAGAAGGATAATCATGCCTCGTTCCGAACTCGATCTTAATCCTGTCCAGCACATCACCGCAGATGCCATTGGCAAACCCGGACAGCGCGTCTTTTATCTCCAGGGCTGGCGTGAGACTGACATTCAACCGGTGACGGTCATTATTGAAAAAGTGCAGCTCCAAACCCTGGCGACCGGGTTGGAGCAAATGCTGGCTGAAATTGCCCAACAGAACCCGGCTTTAGCCGGTCTTCAGGCAGATTACGATGAAGATAAAATGCGCATCACACCGCCGGTGGACCCGCTCTTCCGCGCCGGGGAGATGGGCCTGGGCTATGATGCCGAGCAGGACCAGATTGTCATCCTGGTGCGCGAGATTGTAATGGAAGATGGAGATCCGGAAGAAGCCTCGGTTGTGCGCTTCTGGTGCAGCCGCCAGCAGGCCAGCTGGCTGGCAGGTTGGAGCAAGGAAGTCGTCAACCGCGGCCGCCCCATCTGTCCGCAATGCGGCCAGCCGATGGAGCCCGAAGGCCACTTTTGCCCGAAGAAGAATGGCCACAAACACTAAATCATGACAAGCCAGCCAGACACACTCCATGCCATCCTTGAAAACGGCGAGATCGAACTCAAGGGTCAGTTTACGCGTGGCTTCAATTACACCTTCCTGGTAAATGTCTGCTACGAGGGCAGTGAAATCCCGGCGGTCTACAAACCGGGACGGGGTGAGCAACCGCTCTGGGATTTCCCTGAGAACACACTGGCAGGCCGGGAGGTATGCGCCTATCATGGTCAGCCAGGCGCTTGGCTTTGAACTGGTTCCTTTCACGCTCCTGCGGGATGGCCCGCTCGGCCCTGGTTCGCTCCAGCAATATATTGACCATAACCCGGACTATCATTATTTCAACTTTCAAACCGGCCGAGCTAGAACGCCTGCGCCCGGTGGTTCTCTTCGATCTGCTGATCAACAATGCCGACCGCAAGGGCAGCCACATCCTGGTTCAGAAACGTACCCGCAGGCTCTACCTGATCGACCACGGACTATGTTTCCATGCCGAGGACAAACTGCGCACAGTGGTGTGGGATTTTGCCGGTGAACCCATCCCGGCGGAATTGCTATCCGCTCTTTCGAATTTCCGCGCACATCTCGCGGGACCTGGCGACCTGTCTGCGATCCTGGGACAGTATCTCAATCCGGAGGAACTGAATGCTCTTCGGTCGCGTGCCGAAGCGATCCTGGCCTCCGGCAAGTTCCCCTTGCCACCTGATGACCGGCGGGCCTTTCCTTATCCGCCAATTTAATGCAAATCAGGGTTCCCACAGCCATGTGACAAGGGAACCGCGTAGAAGAGGAGATTGCATGTCCTACTACAACCTGGCCCTGCTCGGATTTGGCAATGTAGGACGCGCGCTGGCCCGTCTGCTTCAGAGCAAGGAATCTGAACTCAAGAACCGTTATGACATCACTTTCAGGGTGACCGGCATTGCCACCGGGAGCCATGGTGCAGCCATCGATCCGGATGGCCTGGATTATATCAGGGCCGTTGAACTGGTCGAAGCGGGAAAGTCACTGGCAGCACTTTCGAAGATCCCCAACCTGGATAACCTTCATTTCCTGCGCAACTGTGGGGCAGATGTGATGTTTGAAAATACGCCGGTAAACCACGAGACCGGCCAGCCCGCCATAGACCACCTGCACCTGGCGCTCGAGCTTGGCATGCATGCCATAACAGCCAATAAGGGACCGGTCGTGCATGCTTATCGGAATTGTCTGAGTTCGCAAAATCGAAGGATAAGAAATTCTACTTTGAATCCACCGTGATGGATGGGGCGCCCATATTCTCGCTTTTCCGTTCCGCCCTTCCGGCAGCGCAATTGCTGGGGTTCCGCGGCATTCTCAACTCCACCACCAACCTGATCCTTGGCCGGATGGAGAACGGTGAATCGTTCGATGACGCCGTAAAATACGCCCAATTCGTGGGGCTGGCCGAGACCGACCCCGCCGCGGACGTGGATGGTTGGGATGCGGCCATCAAGGTGGCGGCATTGATCACCGTGCTCATGGATATTCCTTTTGCGCCCCGTCAGGTTGATCGAACTGGCATCCGCCTGATCACACCGGAAATGGTCGCGCAGGCAAAAGCCCAGGGAAATCGCTGGAAATTGGTCTGCACCGCAGAAAAAGAAGACAATACTGTGAAAGGGCGCGTTGCTCCGGAGACTGGTGGGACCAGCCTCACCGCTATACGGCGTGGAAGGCTCCTCGTCCATAGTGGAATTCAACACCGACACATTATCGAGTCTTAGTATTGTTGAAGGCAATCCAGGCCCGATGACCACGGCCTATGGTCTACTTGCTGACTTTATCAATGCGGTGCGGACATAAACACCACGACAGGATTGTTCCACCCCTGCACCGTTCGCACCTGCCTTTCACCGACCGCACATGCAGGACGGTGTACCTGTGCCGGCCGTGGCGCAGGCAGGAGGATGTGGCGATCAATCCCCATACCTGCGTAGGAGATTGCTCACCTGCCAACACCACAGGTGCAGGTCGACCGGCCACCTGTGCATGCGCAAGGTGCAGGCAAGAACGCCGCTCTCGCAAGGATATCAATGGGGATATTTGCGACTTTAACAACACCCTGACTTCAGGGGAACCGAATCTTATCCGGCCGGTAGGTCTGTTGTATAATCAAATCATGAAGCTCATTCCTGGGAATCACACCAAATCCATTCGCCGTTCTGCACTGAGACTTACCAGCCTGCTGCCAGTTGTTATCATGCTTACCCTCGTGGTCTTGCTGGCAGCCTGCAGTGAGGAGACCCCAACCGCCGTTACCCCGGAGCCCGCCACTTTGGCGCCTGGGACTCCTACACCGACGATTGTGCCGTCGCGGCCGCTCACCATTTGCGTGGGTCAGGAACCCTCCAGCCTGTTTCCGGTTGACAATCCCTCGCCATCGGCGCGTGCAATCCTGGCGGCTGTTTACGATGGACCGATTGACACGAATTCCTATGGTTACCAGCCGGTCATTTTGAAAACTCTGCCCAGCCTGGCCAATGGGGATGCACAACTCTTCCAAAAGTCAGTTTACGTTGGGGATGAGGTGGTGGATGCCTCCAATATCCCGGTCACGCTGGCAACTGGAATGAAAATCCGTCCGGCCGGTTGCCGCAGCGACGCCTGTGCCGTCACATACGATGGTAAAGGTACGATCCAGATGGACCAGATGCAGGTTACCTTCCGCCTGCTTCCCGGTCTTACCTGGTCGGATGGGCTGCCACTTACTTCCGCAGATTCAGTCTTTGCATACGATCTTGCCGCTGATCCAAGTTTCTCCGGTAACAAATTCCTGATCGAACGAACGCAATCATATGAGGCAGCCGACGATGTAACGGTTCAATGGTGGGGCAGACCTGGATTTATCGATACCACTTATCTTACGGACTTTTGGATGCCTCTCCCCCAACACCTTTGGAGCAAGATCACTGCCAGCCAATTGGATAGCTCGCCCGAAGCTTCCCGTTCTCCAATTGGCTGGGGTCCGTACGTTATTGATGAATGGGCGGCCGGAGACCATATCACGCTGACGAAGAACCCACGATATTTTCGCGCCGGAGAAGGCCTGCCGAAATTCACCACCCTGACCTTCCGCTTCGTTACCGATCCTGCAACTGCTGTAAGTGATTTGATCGGTGGAAGCTGTGATATTCTTGACCCGAGCATCAGCCTGGACGGGCAGGTGGACCTGCTTCGGTCGATGGCCGGGCAGAATAAACTGCAGGTATTGTTCGCACAGCCGCCGGTCATGGAGCAACTGGCATTTGGCATCCGCCCGGTTGCTTATGATAATGGCTATAACGCAGGTGTTGACCGACCGGACTTTTTTGGTGATGTGAATCTCCGTCAGGCAGTGGCCATGTGCATCGACCGCCAAAAGATAGTGGATTCGGTGCTGCAAGGGCTTTCATCGGTCCCGGCTTCTTATGTGCCGGCTGATTACCCTCTTTACACTTCGAGTGCAACAACTTATTCATTTGATGTCAAAGCCGCCAATGCGCTTCTCGACAAGATTGGCTGGAGGGATGTCGATAATGACCCAGTGACTCCGCGCGTGGCCTTTGGAGTCAAAAATGTCCCGGATGCTACACGCCTGGAACTGGATTACATAACCACCGGTGCGACCCAAAGAGTGCAGGTGAGCGGGATGGTGGCCGACTCACTGGCGCAGTGTGGTATCCAGGTGAATGTCAAATACCTGGACCAGACGGCGCTATATGCTGCTGGGCCAGATGGCGCGCTGTTTGGGCGCAACTTTGAAATGGCTGAGTTTGCGATGGGCAGCACAGGCGAGGAACCGCCGTGTGAATGGTTCACCAGTTCCGAGATCCCGAACGCCGCCAATTACTGGGTGGGGACGAATGTCAGCGGGTACAGCAGTCCCGCTTTTGATGCGGCTTGCCAGGTGGTCCAGCAATCTCTGATGGATGAGACGACTCATGCAGATGCGTATCACCAGGCCCAGATGATTTTTACGCAAGACTTGCCTGTGCTTCCTTTATACTGGCGTATAAAGGTTGCTGCGGCCCGCCCTGGAATTTGTCAGTACTCTCTCGACCCGACTGCCTCCAGTTCTTTGTGGAATATCGAGATGTTTGATTCCGGAATATCCTGCAGCAAATAAATCCAGGCTCATCTGAAATAAAGTGACAACGCCCTTCCCGTTTTCGGGAGGGGCGTTTTAGATGTGCGTCTTCGGCGATCCCCTCATGCCGTTTATGGATGATCACCAGACAGCATCTGTTGGATCGCGTCTACGACTATGGCAGGGTTGGTCATCGGGATGTAATGGTCACACGTATCACAGGCGATTTGGATACTATTGCTGGAAAGCCTTGTCAGCTCCACCTGCAAATCCTGGAAAGTTTTTCTGATCTGCTCTGCCGGAAAACTTGCAGGCAATCTTGAAACATCGGGCGAACCGGATAAAACGATGAGGGGCAAATCTCCAAGGGTCCCTGTGGCTGCCATTTGCAGCCGGTCCTGATCGGATTCAGATAATTCTGCGGAGGCTGTGGCCCAATACTGGGGACGATAGAAGGTCAGGGCGATGAATTCCGTTTTGAGGCCAGGCGGAAACTTGTTCAATATATTAGTGAAAGAAGCGAGCAGTCCAATATTTCCGGCCATGCGTGTGATGCCCAGGCCGCTAAGTGTAACGAACAAACGGTCAGATCGTTGATTGCCTGCTTCAATCTTTTTATACTCCGGCGGCATGCGGGCATTGTCATTTTCATTCCCACTGGCCACCAAAACGATGCCGGCCGTTTCGCCCGGATATTCATGCGCAAAAAGGCGCACGGTGAATCCGCCCAGGGAGTGGCCCACCAGCACATACGGGCCGTCGATACCGGCCGTGTGCAGGAGCGTATGCAGTTCCGCGGCCATATTCTGGCTGGTGCGAGGCAGAGGGCTAAGGTCGCTCCACCCCAAGCCGGCACGATCATATGAACAAACCCGCGTGGTCCTGGCAAGCTGTTGTTGAACCAATATCCATTCCAAGGCCGGCCCGCCGAGCCCGCTTTCCAATACGACAGTCGGGCTTCCAATTCCGGTGCAGTACAAATGGAGATGATAGCCGCCGAGATCAACCATTTGCCCGGGTGCTTTGTAGCGCTGACCATCTTTTATTTCAGAGCTGAACTCATAAACCCGGCCGATCCCACCTAACAAGATAATAATAATGATCACTACGCCAGCAGTTTGAGCAGTACGGCTCCAGAATACTTTCAGTTTGTTTGGGACACGGCTGTTTTCTTTGATCATCGCAGACACCAATTATTTCATTAAGCAAGCGGCGACCATAACCCCTCCATAGGGCTGATAGTCGGAAATTATTATAGCATAAGGGAAAACCGTCCAGAAATACCTGCCCAAAATTTGAGCAGTACCAGTAACAGTGTTAGAATTACTGCCATTGGCCCGTTATTATCCCTTAGCTTCCAAGTGATATTTTCTACAGGGGTAAGAGAAATGTGCAAGGAACCTGATCAATTTTTTATTCAAATGGCCAAAATTTTTCAGCCGTAATTCTCGTTGGATGCCTGTGAACTATCCTCCCGTACTGCAATTTGAATCATGACAAATTCCACATTGCCGGGTGCGGCTCCCCGTCTCAGCCGCGTACCGTTGACTGAATTTAAGCTGATCGTGCGCCGCATTGCCAATGCCGCACTGACCCTATTTGTTATTGCCTATATAACTTCCTTTGGCTTAATTCTCGCGGAACGCGGGCGTGAACGTCTTCCTGCCGACCCATTGAGCGCGGCGGTTCAATCCTTCGTGCGGATAGGTCAACTTGTAGTAAACCATCCACTAACCTATTACTGGCAAAAAGCCGATGTCCCTGCATTCCGTCTCGTGCTTGATACATTACTGACCAGCGCGGGATTATTATTCATCTCGCTCGGCCTGGCGCTGCTGGTTGGGATCGCGTTGGGGATAATTGCCGCAGTTTCCAGGAGCAAATTTTTTTCCGCCCTGATCGTGTTGCTTTCCACATTGGGCATCTCGACGCCAAGTTTCTTTTTGGGAATGTTGCTATGGGTGGCAAATATTCAAGTACACCGCACCTTTAACATAAAAGTATTGCCGTCGGCTGGCTTTGGTTGGGATGCACATCTCATCATGCCCGTGTTGGTTTTAGCCATGCGACCGCTGGCCCAGATAGCGCAAGTGACTTATGTATCCCTCACGGACATCATCCATCAGGACTATATCCGTACAGCGTATTCAAAAGGATTACGTTCCAGCGTAGTTTACATGCGACATGCTCTTACCAACACGCTGATACCGATACTGGCCACACTTGGGACTTCCCTGCGTTTCTCGCTTGCCAGCCTGCCAGTGGTGGAATTATTCTTTAGCTGGCCCGGTGTTGGACTGACACTGCTGCAAGCCATCGATAAAGGCATGTCCAGCTTTGTGATCGACCTCATTCTTTCGCTGGGTGTTTTCTTCCTGCTGGTCAATCTTGCCATCGAAGTATTTTTTCCATTGATCGATGCACGCTTGCGCAGTGCTGAGGAGCAAGCCGAAATGGAGGAACATTCGACTTTCCTCGGCACGCTGACCGCTTTTGGTAATGGATTGCTCGGCTGGGTACGCGACTTGAAGAACATTTTTCGTCCGCGCGTATCCGCTTTGCCTCCACTGCCCGTGACCAAGAGGCTGGAGAAACCTGAAGAAGTTCCGCCCCATCGCAATTGGTCCACACGAACCATCCTGAGAAATCCATCTTTAATTTTTGGAACACTGCTTATCCTTGGTCTGGCAGGATTGGCGTTCTGGGGCGGAGGCTTGACCAAAGCCAATCCATACCAAACGCATGGCGTCCTTAGCATCGACAAAAAGATCCAGGTGCCCCCTTTCAAGCCCTCATCTATATTTCCCTGGGGGAGCGATTATGTGGGACGCGATATTCAAGCCCAGGTGTTTTCCGGCGCACGCCAAACCCTTTCACTGGCATTCTTTGCCATGGCGGCGCGACTCTTCCTGGGGGTTATTCTTGGGATTTTGGCCGGATGGCAGCGCGGTGGCTGGCTTGACCGTTTGATCAGCGGCGCAGTGGGAGTCTGGGCGGCGTTCCCAGTGACCTTGTTTGCCATGATCCTGATCCAAGGCCTGGGGATCCAGCAAGGAATGTGGGTCTTTGTGTTTGCCTTATCCGTGGTTGGTTGGGGTGAAGTGGCGCAGATCGTGCGCAGCCAGGTTATCAACATCAAACTGCAACCTTACATCGAGTCCGCCCGTTCGGTTGGGTCGCGTTCAGATCAAATCCTGCAACGCCATGTGCTGCCAAACATCGTCAATTCTTTGATCGTTATGGCCGCCCTGGAAATGGGCGGTGTGATGATGCTTCTGGCAGAGTTGGGTTATCTCAACATCTTCCTGGGAGGTGGCTTCCGGGCGATGATCGGTGAAGTGGGGAACATGCAGCCGGTGATCGTCTTCTTCTCGGACGTCCCCGAATGGGCTGCTCTGATCGCGAATGTGCGGGCCTGGTGGCGCAGCTATCCCTGGATGGCTTTGTATCCGGGGCTGGCGTTCTTCATTTCCATCATGGCATTCAACGTGTTGGGCGAAGGTCTGCGCCGGTTCCTGGAAGAAAGCCGGCTTAACTTGAGCCGGTTGCTGAACCGTTACACCCTGATGGCAGGTCTGGCGGGAATCGTCATCATGTCTTTGCTGTTGCAGGCCAACACTCCGCTGGCCACTTATCGTCCCGAAGGTTTGAAGTTCGACGCGGCGCGCGTCCAAAAGGATATTGAAACCCTGGCTTCGCTCGAGTTTCAAGGACGCGAGACGGGCATGCCCGGCACTGAACTCGCCGCGCAGTATATCGCCAAACGCATGCAGGAAAACGGCGTGTTGCCCGCCGGGGAAAAACAAACCTATTTACAAACTCTGGCCAATCCCCGCGGACATTTGCTGGATGTGCCTTCGTTGTCTTTGATTGGTAGTGATGGTCATGCTTCAACGCAGTTTATCTACCGCCAGGATTTTGCTGAAATTGCGGGTGTTCGCCGATACGGAGACGTGACCGCCAGGTTGATGGGTATTACGTATGGTCCCATACTCAATGACCCGCCCAAGCCAGACCCATACGGGCTGTTAAACACCGATGCACGCGACCGGATATTGATCGTGCGTGGGGCGGACTTCGATAAAATAAACCTTGCCGCGGCGAAGGGTGTTCTGGTGATCGCGGATGAGAAATATACCCTTGAGAGGCGCGACCTTTTCCCGTATGATGCGCCGTCCCCCACATATTTTCACGAAGTTCCAACCATGGTGATCAGCCCTTCCGTCGCCGAGCAACTCCTGGCGACGGCCGGCAGCAGTCTGTCTGAACTGGATGGGATGGCAAACGATTTGGGAGTCAATCAAGTGGCACTGACTGGCACAGGCGCAGAGATCCGCATGGACATTTACGCTGCCCAGTACGCAGACCTTTCTGTTGACCATTACATCAATGTGCTGGGTGTCATCCCGGGCGAGGGACGCACCGCGACCTCTGAGAATCAGGTGATCATGGTGAGCGCCTATTATGACGGCTTGGGGATCGGCCCGGATGGCACGTTCTACCCTGGCGCTAATGATAACGCCAGCGGCGTGGCCATGCTGCTGGAGTTGGCGCGTCTTATGAAGGCAAGCGCTTATACGCCCGAGAAAACCGTCATCTTTGTCGCCTGGGCGGGCGGCGAACGAAGCCAGGGCTTGAGCGTTGTCAACGTGTTGAATGCGCGCGCCGGCGCGGGCAGCCTGACGGTGGAGGCAGTGGTGGAACTCTCGGGGGTTGGATATGGATCCGGCCAATCGATTGCATTGGGGGATGACAGCAGCTACCGCCTGGTAAAGTTGTTCCAATCAGCCGCAAAGAAATACAATGATCCGGTCACAACAACCGGGCGTAACCCGCATTATGGGCGCGTTGTGGGCCCTGGATTTGGAGACCGGCGTGCACTAACGTTATCCGTCAGTTGGGATGGCTCGGATGCATTGGCGCATACGCCCCAGGATGTACCGCAAATTATCGATCCACAAGACCTGACACGAATCGGCCGCTCCACGCTTTTGACATTGATGGTGCTTTGCCGCGAGGCAGACTATTAAGGCAATGTGTTTTGACGCAGGGATCTGCATGGGCGAAAAGATAAGCATTGAAACTGCCGGGTGAATGCTCCGCCGAAACTTACATTGCCGTTTGCCAGGTATTTTTCATGTAAAGAGTGAAGATTATCCTATTCTTGACATGACAATTTAACAAAGCCCTTGTGCGTAAAATCGTGTATAATCCTCATGCTGTGGCTTGGATTGTAGGACAATTAAAAGGGCCTCAGGCTACTGAATTTAATATAACGAAGGATGATGTGTATGCTGGCTTCCTTACTCGAGGTTAAAGGGCTCGAAACACAGTTCAAGACCCCCGATGGATTCGTTCATGCAGTCAACGGGGTTTCCTTTTCAATGGAGGAAGGGGAGACGCTTGGTATTGTAGGTGAGAGTGGATGTGGCAAAAGTGTGACGATGCTCTCGATCCTCCGTTTGATCCCGGTCCCGCCCGGAAAGATCGCTGCGGGGGAGGTGCTTTACCGGGGGATGGATTTATTGAAATTATCAGACGAGGAAATCCGCCATGTACGCGGCGCACAGATTTCCATGGTTTTTCAAGACCCCATGACTTCCTTAAATCCGGTGCTGACGATCGGCGTCCAAATGGAAGAATCGTTAATGCTCCATTTGGGCATGAACCGCAAGCAGGCCCGGGCGCGTTCTGCCGAATTACTGTCGATGGTGGGCATCCCGAGGGCAAAAGATCGTCTCCCGGATTATCCACATCAATTTTCAGGCGGGATGCGGCAGCGCGTGATGATCGCGATGGCTTTGTCCTGCGATCCGCAGATCCTGATTGCCGATGAACCAACCACGGCTCTGGACGTGACCATCCAGGCGCAGATCATCGAACTGGTCAAGCGCCTGCGGGACGATCTGGGCATGGCCATTATCTGGATCACCCACGATCTGGGCGTAGTGGCCGGTCTGGCAAAACGTGTCATTGTTATGTACGGCGGTTATATCATCGAAGAAGCACCGGTCAAGGAACTGTACTCGAACCTGCAGCACCCTTACACGATCGGTTTGATGGGCAGTCTGCCGCGCGTAGATGCGAAGGAGCATCACCGGCTGACTTCCATCGATGGTCATCCGCCGGTCTTGTACGAAAAACCAAATCAATGCCCATTTGTGCCACGCTGTACCTATGCGATCGAACGCTGCTGGAAAGAGAATCCGCCCCTGGAGATGATACTGCAAGATCACCGGGTGGCTTGTTGGGTAGACACCAAGACCCGGAGTGCGCGCTAATGGCCGAAGATAACGTGATTTTGCATGTAGACAATCTGGTAAAGCACTTTCCGATTACACGGGGGATCATTATCAAGAAGCAGATTGGCGCGGTTCATGCCGTTGACGGAATTTCCTTTGATGTAAAACGTGGCGAAACCCTCGGCCTGGTGGGTGAATCTGGTTGCGGCAAGTCAACCACGGGTCGTACCATTCTGCAGCTGTATCGTCCCACTTCCGGGTCCGTGGTTTTTGACGGCATTGACCTGGTCAAAACCAAGGGGGAAGAGCTCCGGCACATGCGTCGTAAGATGCAGATGATCTTCCAGGACCCATATGCCAGTCTGAACCCGCGCATGACGGTGGGCGAAATCGTTGGTGAGGCTCTGGTTGTTCACAAAATTGCCAGGCCAGAAAGAAATTGAAGAGCGCGTGGCCAGCCTTTTGGATCTGGTCGGCTTAAACCCGGCCTTTTACTCCCGCTATCCGCATGAGTTTTCAGGTGGACAGCGCCAACGCATTGGCGTGGCGCGTGCCCTGGCTTTGCAGCCGGCTTTGATCGTCTGCGACGAACCCATTTCGGCACTGGACGTTTCCATCCAGGCGCAGGTGGTGAACCTGCTGGAGGAACTGCAGGAAAAATTCAGCCTGACCTATCTGTTCATCGCGCACGATCTCTCCATGGTGCGCCATATCAGTACGCGTGTGGCCGTCATGTACCTGGGGATCATTGTAGAGATTGCTGACCGGTTCGATCTGTATGATAATCCTTTGCACCCCTATACCCAGGCATTACTTTCTGCCGTTCCGATCCCCGATCCGGTCGCAGATTCGAGACGCAAGCGCAGAATATTGGAAGGGGATGTCCCATCACCGGTCAATCCACCCTCCGGCTGCCGCTTCCGGACGCGCTGCTGGCTGGCCGCAAAGATCTGCGAGGAGCAGCGCCCTGAATTCCGCCAGATAACACGTGACCATTATGTCGCCTGCCACATGGTTAAAGATGCCACTTATTCTCCGGAAGTCGCCGGATGATTGAGTAGATAGGGGTGTTGGGCGGGTTTTGCACCATTGCATGCTTCGCCACCCGCCCAATCCCCCACATCCGCATTTATCCCGTGATTCCCAGAGAGCCTTAAAAATTCAAAAAACAGGAAGGAGGTGGTTGTACTACAAATAGGTGCGTTTTGTAATCCCCGTTTCGTATCCGTTTTACTCAAATTTGAGAGGAGAAGAATATGCGTAAGTTTCTTGTTGTTGTAAGCCTTTTGATGGTCGCGAGCATGCTGCTCTCGGCCTGCGGCGCCCCTGCGACGACCGCTGCCCCTGCCCCTGCGACGGCTGCCCCTGCCCCGGCGACGGCTGCTCCCGCCCCTGCGACGGCTGCCCCCGCCCCGGCGACGGCTGCCCCGGTCCCGCAAGGTCCCAAGGTTCTCCATATTAACAATGGAGTTGGTGATACCCCGACTTTGGATCCTGCCATCGCGGAAGATACTTCTTCCATTCAGGTCATTAACGAGGCCTTTGTCGGTCTGACCACCATTGGCGAGGACAGACAGCCTGACCTATCCAGGCATGGCGAATAAATGGGAATCCGTCACCAATGCAGATGGCACCGAAACCGTCACCTTCCACCTGCGCACGGATGTACCGTGGGTGCGCTGGAATGGCACCGCAGTTGAGACCGTCAAAACCTGCGACGGCTCGGCCGACCGCAAGGTTGTCGCCAGCGATTTCGCCTACGGCATCATGCGCAACCTGGATCCCAAGAACGCCTCCCCCTACGGCTACCTGCTGGGCATGGTGCTCAAGGGCGCGGCCGATTTCAATAACGGCGTTACCACAGATTTCGCGACGGTTGGCGTAAAGGTCGTCGATGATGCGACGATCGAGCTGACCTTCCTGGCACCCGGCTGTCTACAACGTCCAGATCTCCGGCCTGTGGGTTGCCCGTCCGCAGCCCAAGTGGGTCATCGAAGGCGATTGCGATGGCGCAGTTGCCGCCCGTGGTGAGCGCTGGACCGAGCCCGGTTTCTTCCAGAGCTACGGCCCCTTCACCATGAGTGAGTGGATCCACGATTCATCCATGGTCATGGTCAAGAACCCCTTCTGGCCTGGCACTGAAGCAGATACCGATCCCCAAGATCGATGAAATTGATTTCTCCATGCTGGACGAGTGCGGTTGCCTTTTCCGATTACGAAGCCGGAAACATTGATGCCGCCGCTGTCCCCGCTGGGTGATCTCGACCGTGTCAAGGCTGATCCCGTGCTGTCGGCGGAACTCTATAACGGCGTAAACCTGTGCTCCTATTACTATGGCTTCAACACGACTGCCAAGTACGTGGATGATGTGCGTGTCCGCCGTGCCCTGTCCGAGGCGGTTGATCGCCAGAGCCTGGTCGATAACGTGCTCAAGGGCGGCCAGCAGCCCGCACAGTGGTTTGCCCGCCCCGGCCTGGCCGGCGCTCCGACCATGGAAGATCACCCTGATCTGGGCGTCAAGTCTGATGTTGCAGCGGCCAAGGCTGATCTGCAGTCCTACCTGGATGAGAAGAAGTTGACCGTTGATCAACTTGACATCACCCTGATGTTCAACACCTCCTCCGGCCATCAAAAGATCGCCGAGGCCCTCCAGCAGATGTGGAAGGATAATCTTGGCCTGAACGTCAAGCTCGTCAACCAGGAATGGGCTGTTTACCTGGCCACGGTCAAGGGCGCCGATACTCCTCAGATCTGGCGCATGGGCTGGTGCCCGGATTACCCGGATGCCAACAACTACGACCGTGAAGTCTTCGCTGCCAACGGCTCGTCCAACCCGTACACGAATGGCAAGCCCTCCGGTGGTGTCTTCTGGGCCAACCCGACCTATGAAGACCTCCTGAAAAAGGCCGCTGTCGAGACCGACAACACCAAGCGTGTTGAGCTGTACGCGCAAGCCGAGCAGATCCTGGTCTACACCGATGCGGTGATCATCCCGATCTACTGGTATGCTGCCAACCGTGTCACCAAGCCATATGTTGTTCGTACTTATGGCGTGGGCGGATCAGAGGAATTTGCGAAGTGGGATATCATTCCCCACTAAACACGAATAACCTTTGAACGAAAAGGGAGGGGAGGCTTCTCCCCTCCCTCATTCTCATTTTTTATGAATTATTAAATCCGAGCAATGCTGAAATACTTTCAAAATTTGTGATTTCACAAGAGCTGTAATTCCATATTTTGCCATACCTGGCACTTCACCAGCTATTATTACCAAGGGTGCTGTGCAATTGGAGAGTTCTAATGGGTCGATATATTGTTCGTCGTCTGCTTTATATGGTTGTCGTCATACTGGTAGTCTCAGTCATTACCTTTGGCTTGATGCATGCCATTCCCGGTGGTCCATTTTCCCGTGAAAAAGCCCTGCCTGCCGCGACAATCAAGGTTCTCAATGAACGCTACCATCTGGATGACCCATTGTGGAAGCAATATTTAGACTATATTAACAATGTCCTTATCCCGCATATTACTACGAAAGCCCCTTCAACTTCCTTGTCAGACGATTGTTTGATCAATGTTAAGATCGGATCGGTCTGGATCCGCTGGATGAATTTTGGACCGTCCTTCAAGTCCCGCAGCCGGACGGTTAATGATATTTTCCGCGATAATTTGCCCATCTCGGCCCAGTTGGGGACGATGGCGTTGATTGTTGCACTTATTATCGGCATGCCACTGGGCATCCTGGCAGCTTTAAAGCAAAATACCCTTTGGGATTACCTCGGCATGAGTGTTTCCATTATTGGGGTGTCTGTGCCTGTCATTGTGCTCGGCCCGATTTTTGTATGGCTCTTTGGAGTGGCATTGCACTGGCTGCCGCCGACGGGCTGGGGTGCGAAACCACCCTATTTCCTGGGTTTTCTGCCCACCAACATCGGTTGGGATTTCTTCAAATTTGCGATCATGCCAGCCATTGCCCTGGGATTGGGTTCATCTGCCATCATTGCCCGTTTAACGCGGGCCACTTTGCTTCAAACGGTGCGCGAAGATTACATCCGCACAGCGCGTGCCAAGGGCTTGCCCGAACGTGTGGTCATTACACGCCATGCCCTGAAGAATTCGATGATCCCGGTCGTCACCATCCTGGGTCCGCTTTTTGCCGCCCTGGTGACAGGCACCTTTGTGACCGAGTTGATCTTCGGTATACCCGGGATGGGCAAATATTTTGTGACCAGTATCACCAACCGCGATTATCCGGTCATCATGGGAACCATCCTGCTCTATGCCGTCTTTTTGGTGATTGCGAACCTGGTGGTTGATATCATGTATGCGTATCTCGACCCGCGCATTCGCTACGATTAGTTCTTGAGGAGAGTTCCTAAATGGCACAGGTAAAGTCGGAATCAAAACCCTTCGGATCGGGCGGAGTGCCGCTCACGCGAAAGCGCGAGGGCCTGTTTCAGGATGCTGTCAGGCGCTTGGTGAAGAACCGCGCCGCCGTGGTTGGCCTCACCATCATCGTGTTACTCATTCTGATGGCGATCTTTGCACCGTTGATTGCGGTCAAGACATTTGATACGCAGGTCCTGGTCGGATCAGAATAAGGCTCCCCAGTGGGTGGTCTCGGTCTTCCCGACCATGAAGCCGTATGTCAAGGATCTCCGATGTCTATCCCCTGGGTGCTGATTACGTGGGGCGTGACTTGTTCAGCCGGATTGTCTATGGCGCGCGTGTATCGCTGGCGGTGGCGTTCGTTGGGCCGCTGATCAGTCTGATCATCGGGGTGATCTACGGCAGTATCTCGGGTTATTTTGGCGGTCGCGTCGATAATATCATGATGCGCATTGTGGATGTTTTGTATGCCTTTCCCAGCCTGCTCTTCATCATCCTGCTGCTGGCATTCTTCCGGTCCTCCCTGTCCCATGTTCAACCAGGTTCACCCGCATATTTGCTCAACAAAATGGATGAAGCCCTGGGGGGCATGTTTTTCATCTTTGTGGGCATTGGCCTGACTGCCTGGGAGACCATGGCCCGCCTGACGCGTGGGCAGGTGCTCTCCCTGCGTGAAAAGGAATTCGTCGAAGCCGCACATACGATTGGCGCTTCGAACCTGCGCATCATGTTCCGCCATATCCTGCCGAATATTCTCGGTCCCCTGGTTGTGGCTGAGACTTTGGCCATCCCTGGCTACATTGCCACCGAGGCCTTCCTTTCCTTCATCGGCCTGGGCGTGAACCCACCGACCCCCTCCTGGGGCGCGATGATCTCGGACGGCGCGAATGCGATCCGATCTTATCCGAACCAGGCCATCTTCCCGGCCCTGGCGCTGGCCATTACCATGTTTGCCTTCAATTTCCTTGGCGACGGCTTGCGGGATGCGTTGGATCCTCGCTTGCGCGGCACGCAGTAAGAACACATAACCTTGAATCCCATTCGTAATTCCCTCCCGTTCTGGCGGTTTTGGTTTGACGTCATTTCCGGGAGGGAAATGCATTTATTGTGCCAGATCCTTCTCGCATGCTGCCCGGTGAAATAACGAATCTTTGCTGTAAGGTACTGGTATCCAAATCTTTGCTATAATGATCAATAACTCTGCATCTTTCATCCATTATGAGTAAGTATTACGGGAATGGCTCTTTTCCTGGAGGCAAATGCCCTCATACCGCATTTTGATCGTTGAAGACCAGCGTGAAGTCAGCCGCCTGTTGCACTCGGCGTTGGATACGTTGGAATATAAACTGGAGATTGTCGAGATCCCTTCCGGCGAGGAAGCGATCCTGGACAGTTCCCGAAACTCGGTTGATCTCCTGATCAGCGATTTTCGCCTGCCGGGGATCACCGGCATCGAGTTGATGCGCAAGGTGCGCAGTTACCACCCCAAGTTGAAAGTGATCCTCATCACTGGTCAGACGGACCCGAGGATCCGGAAGCAGGTTGCCGAGGCAGGAGCGGATGCTTTCTTCATTAAACCCGTCTCCATCGCCGATTTCCTGGATTCTGTCGAACGCCACCTGGGGCTGGTGGAGACCATCCTCCCACCGGAGCTGATCGCTCCCGACGAGCCGGAAGAACCCCAGATCAATCTGCCGGACCTCCTGGTCCAATTGCGCCAGGATATGGAACGCGATTGCAGTGCTTTTACTGAACGACAATGGTCGCGTGATCTGGCACGTGCCGGCGACCTGCCTGATAGTGATAATGAAGTATCCCTGCTTTCCTCCTTGCTTTCGATTCACAGCGCCGGGCAGAAAGTTTCACGTTTGATCGGCCGGCAAGTCGCCTCGAACTGGTATGTCTTTGACGGCGATCAATATGATTTGATCTTTGCCCCGGTCGGGATGACATATGCCATGCTGGTCATCGGAGAAGGGTTGGCCGATGAAGAAGATGTGCTGAAGAAGATCGATATTTTCTCGTCTGCGCGCAGGACCATTGAACCAGTGCTGGGTGAAATTCCTGCCGGGTATTCCTGCGCATCAGGAGGCGCTCACAACGCCAGTGGAAGCGGTTGAGCAAAGCCTGCGGGAAATGGCGCCGTTGTTCAAGGAAGCCAGGAAGAAACTTAAGACGGCCGATTTGAATGATTTTTGGGATAAAGCTGCGGATCAGCAAAAAGCCCCGACCAAACCGGACATGCTCTCTTATGACCAGGCCAAACAACTCGGCCTGGCGCCAGAAGAAAAATCCTAGATAGCCGCGCAGCCAGGCGTGGCAGGGATTGTCCCACCGCACGGCCTGTGATACAATTTGGGCCGCTTTGGGGCGTTGTGCAATGGCAGCACGTCAGCCTTTGGAGCTGATTATCTTGGTTCGAATCCAGGCGCCCCAGCCTGAATTTCCCGCCTGCATGCGGGGCCTGTCCCGCTCTTTCCCAGCGGGGCTTTTTTTCCGAGAATGGGCCTCGCGCCGCTCTGCTGGCAGCGCAGGCTCATTTTATTTCACCTCACTCCCATCGCTCTCTACCAGGCAGTTTGGGGTAATGCTTCACGAGAGATGTGGGAGAGGCAGGAGATGTTCATGAAAGTTACTGCCGTTCTTCTAGCCGCCGGTCAGGGCACACGCATGAAAACCCGCTTGCCGAAAGTGCTGCACCCGGTCTGCGGGAAACCCATGCTCGCCTATGCCCTTGAGGTTGCCTGTTCTGCCAGTACCGAGCAGCCGGTGGTCGTGATCGGGAAGGATGCGGCAGGAGGTTTGTGATTTCCTGGGTGATTCCGCCCGCTGTGTTGTCCAGGACCCGCCGTTGGGTACCGGACATGCCGTCCAGCAGGCTGAAGCCAGCCTGCGTCGGCAAGACCGACCTGGTACTGGTCACCTATGCGGATATGCCGCTTCTGCGCCCCGAGACACTGACCAGGCTGGTTGAGACTCCAGAAGAAGAATCCCGGCCCGATGACCATGCTGACCGTCATCGCGGCAGACCCGCGCGGCTTTGGACGGGTGGTCCGGAGTCCGGGTGGGGAGGTACAGGCCATCGTCGAGGAGGCTGCTGCCACGCCGGAGCAGTTATCCATCCGGGAGTTGAATGCCGGTGCGTACTGTTTCTCCGCCGATTGGTTGTGGGCTGCCCTGGACCAGATCCCTCTTTCGAAGAAAGGGGAATACTACCTGACGGATACGGTCGGCCTGGCGGTGAAGGCCGGCCTGCCGGTTCAGGCGCTGGTCTGCGACGATTTGTCTGAGGTAATTGGGATCAACACGCGTGTTCACCTGGCGGAAGCGGAAGCCGCCATGCGCATGCGCATCAACCGGATGCACATGCTGGCAGGCGTGACGATCGTGGATCCGGCCGTGACCTACATTGAGGCGGGAGTAACCATTGGCCAGGATACGGTCATCTGGCCGAACACCTACCTGCGCGGCAAGACCTCCATCGGCGAAGGCTGCACGCATTGGCCCGAACACGATCGCAGAGGATACGACCATCGGGAATGGATTGTGAGATCCTGGCGGCCGTGATGGAAAAGGCGCTGGTTGAAGATAATGTCAGCATTGGCCCGTTTGCCCGCTTGCGCAAGGGCGCGCACCTGTGCAAGGGTGTCCACATGGGCAACTTCGGAGAGGTGAAAGATTCCACGCTTGGCCCCGGTACCAAGATGGGTCATTTCTCCTATATCGGCAATGCCAGCATTGGCCCGGAGGTCAACATTGGCGCGGGGACGATCACCTGCAATTACGATGGTGTGCATAAGAACCCGACCGAGATTGGCGAGGGGGCGTTCATTGGTTCGGATACGATGCTGGTCGCGCCTGTGAAAGTAGGCGCGCACGCCAAAACCGGCGCCGGAGCCGTGGTCACGAAAGATGTGGAAGCCGATACGCTGGTGGTGGGCGTTCCGGCGCGGCCCATCCGCAAGTTGAACGAGGATAAAAAGATGAGCAACCTAAGTGATGAGGAACGGCGGGCCCTGATCGATCTGGCAATTGAAGCCCGGCGGCGCGCCTATGCACCCTACTCCAATTACCACGTCGGCGCAGCCCTGCGGACAAAAAGCGGGCGTATCTTCACCGGCTGCAATGTTGAGAACGCAGCCTACCCGACCGGCATGTGCGCGGAACGTGTGGCCGTGTTCAAGGCTGTCTCGGAAGGCGAGCGGGAGTTTGAAGTGATCGCGGTTGCCACCTCCAACGGCGGGTCGCCGTGCGGCGGCTGCCGCCAGGTGCTGGCAGAATTTGGCCTCGACACGATCGTTCTGATCGCCGATGGTCAGGGCCGGCTTGTCCAGGAAACCACCGTGAGCCGGATTGCTGCCGGGGGCTTTTACGCCGGAGCATTTGAAGGGTAATTGAAATGTTCGGATTTAGCTGAGTTCCCTTGTGGTAAGATTGCCCCCATGAATTTTTCACAGATCACCGAATGCCTGTTTATTGGCGATACGCCGCGCCTGGAAGACTACGATCTTTTACGCGAACTGGGCGTCCGCCTGGTCATCAATATGCGTCTCGAGAAACGCCCGATCATCGACCTGCACGAACCGCCGCTGGATTTCCTGTGGCTGCCGACCGTGGATACCCCCGGACTGGTCATTCCAATCCGGTTCCTGATCCGCGGCGTCCGGGCTGCCCTGGAGACCATTCAGACGGGCGGGAAGGTCTATGCCCACTGCCAGAAAGGCCGCCACCGCGGCGTGGCCATGGGCGCCTCCATCCTGATCGCCCTGGGTTATGATCCGGATGAGGCCATCGAATTGATCAAGGTCCAGCGTCCCATCGCTGACCCGAATATTTTCTATATCCGCAGCCGCATCCTGCGTTTTGCGCGTGCCTGGCAGAGCATCGATTAGGGCTGGTTTGGCTAAATCAAAACGGGTTCCGTTTGGAACCCGTATTTGTTTTATGCTCCTGCCAGCTTCGCCACCGTCACGCCCTCGCCGCCTTCCTTGGGTCCGCCCTCCTCGAACGAAGCCACCTGCGGATGGACCCGCAGCGCGGCACGCACTTCCTGGCGCAGCTTGCCGGTGCCCTTGCCGTGGATGATCCGCACGAACGGCAGCCCGGCCATATAGGCTTTCTCCAGGTAGCGGTCGAGCATATCCAGGGCATCCTCGGCGCGCTGGCCGCGCAGGTCAAGTTCCATGCCCGGGGGACGAAACGAGTAATGAGGGACGAGTTGACGAGTTATGAGTCTGACGGGTTGTCGAGCCTGCCTTGCGCTTTTTTACTCGTCCCTGCTTTCTCGTCACTCGTTTCCGTTTCTTCAGCCTTCCGCTTCAACTCCTCCAGCCGGACCCGCAGCCTGAGCGAACCCGCCTGCACCTCGGCGTCGTCTCCGTCAATGGATGAGATCACGCCTTCCGTGCCGAGTGTCCGCAGGACCACTTTATCGCCCGGCTTCAATACCCCGGCTGGTCTTACGTTTTGCGTCTTACGTTTTACCGGTCTCTGCACCTGCTCTTCCACAACCTCGATCTTCTCTTCGATTGCCTGCAAGCGCTTCCAGCGGCTGGTGGGCTTTCTTCAATTCGTCCTTCAGCATTTTGAGCTGGGTCTTTAAGACCTCGATTTCCAGTTCGCCCTCGGCGCGCGCCTGTTCGAGCACCTTCTGGCGCTCCTCCCCGATCTTTTCCAGCCGCTCGGCCAGGTCGCGTTCCAGGCGGCGGGCTTCGGAGCGCGCCCGCTCGGCCTTTTCGCTTTCCTTGAAGGCGATCTTGCGCTGGCGGTGGATGTCGCCGATCAGTTTGTCGGCGCGCAGGTCGTCCGGGTTGATCTCGCTGCTGGCCGCCTCGATGATCTCCTGCGGCATACCCAGGCGCTGGGCGATGGCCAGGGCATTCGAACGGCCCGGCAGGCCCAGGGTCAATTTGTAGGTCGGGCGCAGGGTCTGGACGTTGAACTCCAGCGAGGCATTCACCACGCCGGGGGTGGTGTGGGCGAAGGTCTTCAACTCCGGGTAATGGGTGGCCACGAAGGTGGTGATGCCCTGCGCCAGCAGGTTCGAGAGGATGGCACGCGCCAGCGCAGCGCCCTCCTGCGGGTCGGTGCCCGCGCCAAGTTCGTCCAGGATCACCAGCGAGCGCTGGTCGGCTTTCTTCAGGATGTGTACGATGTTGGTGATATGCCCGGAGAAGGTGGAGAGGGATTGCTCGATGGACTGTTCGTCGCCGATGTCGGCGTAGATGGCCGCGAAACAGGGCAGTTCCGAGCCGGACTGGGCCGGGATGTGCAGCCCGCTCTGCGCCATCAGGGCCAGCAGGCCGACCGTCTTGAGCGTGACTGTCTTGCCGCCTGTGTTGGGGCCGGTGATGACCACTGCGAACGTGCCGGGCAGCGGGTCAATATCGGTTGGGACTACCGTTGCCGGGTCCAGCAGTGGATGGCGGGCGTGGATCAGTTTGACAGTGGGTGCATCGACATTCGAAGGTGGAATGCAGTGCTATCTGACTTTCGACCGCCTGCCCGTGTATTTGCGCGGTTGACTTTCGACCATCCTTTCAGGATCGGTTCGTTTGCCCCGATGGCATCCGCGTATTTGGCTTTGGCGAATGCCAGGTCAAGTTCGGCCAGCGCTGCCACCCCGGGGACGATTTCCCCGGCCAGTCCACCGACCTGCGCCGAGAGTTCGGCCAGCACCCGGCGGACTTCGTCCCGTTCGGCAATTTGGGCTTCGCGGAAGGCATTGTTGAGTTCCACCACCGCCAGCGGCTCGACGAACAGGGTTGCCCCGGTCGAGGAACTGTCGTGAATGATGGCCTTGACCTGGCCCTTGAATTCCGCCCGCAATGGGATGACGTAACGCCCATCCCGCTGGGTGATGACGCTGTCCTGCAGCTTCGAGGCGGTGGAGGCATCCGTCAGGTAACGCTGCAGGCGTGCCATCAGCCGGTCGTGGGTCACCCGCACCTGGCGGCGCAGGTCGTACAACTTGGGCGAGGCGCTGTCGGCTACTTCGGCGTTATCGGTGATGCAGCGGCTGATGGCTTCGATCAATCCGGCCGGAGCCGGCAGGCGGCAGGCAATTTCGGCCAGATGCGGGGAGGCTTCGGCGTGTTTTTCGAAGAAGCGCCGCAGGCTGCGCATGGAAACCAATGTGGACTGCACATCCAGCAGTTCCTTCGGATCGAGCACGCCGCCGTGCCGGGCCAGATCCACCTGTTCGCGGATGTCGTGCGCGCTGCCGATGCTCAGGTCGGTGGTGACGAGCAGCTTGCGCGCCTCGCTGGTCTCGGCCAGACGGGTCGGAAGCTTCGATGAAATCCGGTGTGGGCGTCAGCAGCCGCGCCAGGTCCGCCGAGCCGGAGAAATCGCAAAAGTCTGCCAGGCGGGCAAGGATCTTGGGGTATTCGAGTACGGTGAGGGTTTTGGTATCCATGGCAGGGTGAATTTAACCACAATACCCTCAAGGGCACAAGCGGCCCGGAGGCACAAGGCAAAATAAAAGAGCGACCGGTGGTCGCTCCTGGTGAATTGGATTGTATCTCTGGCAGGGTTTATCCGAAGGATGCCACTGCTGTATCCAGGTCGGAATGGATCTCGAACAGGGATCTGAAACCGGTAATCTCCAGCATTTTTGCAACATCGGGCTGCGGAGAAAGCAGTTTTACATGGCTTTGGACCTCGGTGCCGCGGTCGCGGTCAATGGCATGATAGGATGCCCAGCCCGATTCTTCCTCGGCCATGGGCATACCGCGAAAGATCAAGGCTGTTTTATGGATCGCCGCGATGCCGGCGCTGCTCATAAAAGTCAAACGGCTCAAATCGATCAGCAGATCCTGGACACCGTTGAGATAGGCGCGTTCTGGCTTCTTCGATGAGCTGCATATAGTTGGAACCGTCCAGTTTGCCGATCAGTTGCAGGACGGTTACAGGGACGCGACCTTGTTTTTGAGTACTTGTGATATTCATATTTTCATTCCTTTCCATTTGAACCAAAATGGATCATCGGAATTCATTTCTGTTGATGATCCAATTGAACACTAAAATATCTGACACGACAGCTCCTTAAGAAGATCTGTCAAATCAATGTCCAACGGGCGTTGGAGCATCGGCCGCGCGCCTCCCGGCCCACTTGAAAGGCCAACCGGGCAGCAGCAGCCCGATCAGGAAGGCGAGGGCAGCGGCATAGAAGGTGATCCGGTAGGCGTGCTCGAAACCAGCAATGTTTTCCTGGCATGCCTGGGCAAGCAATGGCATGACCTGCGGAGGAATGCGCGCCGGCGGGTCTGCAGATTTTACGATGACAGCCGCGGCCAATTTACTGGAAACCGGCTGGCAGATCGCCAGGGGGGCCACACCAGTTTGGGGTGGGGCGTTCAGGAATTGCTGCTGCAAGGCAGAAATCTGCGGTGACAAGGCGCTGGCCAGCACGGTTGCCAGGATGGCAACTCCAACCGCCTGAACCACCTGGCGGGTTGCCTGGGTCAGGGATGAACCATTGGCGATCTCCGGCAGCGGAACGACCGATAAGGCCGTTACGAAGGTGGTCTGGATGGTGGCGCCGAATGCCAGGCCGCGCAGGGCCAGCAGGAAAAGGATCCAACTGATTGGCGTATTGGCCTGGATCCGGGACAATTGCCACGTGTTCAGGATCAAAAGGCTGAAGCCGATCGCGACCAGTGGACGCGGGCCTATGCGATCATACACACGCCCGGCCAGGATGGTTGCAACCCCGCCGGTAACCGCCATCGGAAGCAGGATCAGGCCGGTCTCGAAGGCGGTTTTGCCTCGCAGGAATTGCAGGTAAATGGGTAACAAAAATTCAGCCCCGAAAAGTGCGATCACGCTGACGTACCCCAGCAGGCTGGCACTCAGGAAAGTCGGCTTCCTGAACAAGCGCAGATCCAGCAAAGGGTCCTTTGCAACAAAAAGTTCTATAAAGCCGAAAGCCGTCAGACCAAGTGCGCCGATGACAAACCAGGTCGTAACACCAGGAGCCGACCAGCCGAAATTGGCTGCCACCGAGGCCGCGTAAAGGACGGAGCCGAAACCGACGATCTCGGCGATCAGCCCCATCCAATCCAGGGAATGCCAGCCTTCGTCCTTGAAGTTGGGCAAAAAGAAGGAACCCAGAATAATGCCGATAATTCCAATCGGAGGGTTGATGAAGAAGATGTAGCGCCAGAGATTCAGATCAACCAGGTATCCACCCAGGATCGGTCCGAGCGCAGGAGCCACCAGGATGGCAATGCCATATATGCCGAGCGCATAGCCTTGCTCTTTGGGCGGGAAACTGCGCAATATGATCGCCGCCCCGAGTGGTAGGGCAATCCCGCCCCCGATCCCCTGCAGGGCGCGCGCCGCGATCATGAAGCCCAGGGTCGGGGAGAGGCCGGAAAGAAACGAGCCGATAACGAAAATAGCAAGCCCAACCAGATAGACCCGTTTCATTCCGAAACGGCCGGAGAGAAAAGCCGAAAGGGGCGTGCTGATCCCAAGCGCCAGCACATAAATACTGATGATCCATTGGGAATCGTTCAGGCTGGCGCCGAATTCGGCTCGCAGCGTTTGGAAGGCAACGTTCACCACGGTGGAATCCAGGATCACCATGAAGATCCCAAAGATCACTGTGATGAGGGCCCGATATTTCTGGGGCAGTGGTTTTCTATCTGCCAGGATGGTTTGCGTTTGTTCTGTCAAATTCTTTCCTCCGGACTACCTTGCGGGCCGGATATCATTTGTAATAAGGTAATATTTATCGTATTTTAGCACAGTTGGCAAGTTCAGGCAACATGGTCGCCCTGGTTCTTTGGTCATGGCCGGAGAGGTGCAGAAAGGCAGAAAATTAATTTCCCCATGCAATCCCTCAAACTATGGTATACTACCCGCCGCGCTCCAACCGGAGCGGACGTTTCAGGGAATTGTTTTGATCACTACCGAAGCATGCCCGATGGAAACCAGGTCGGGCTTTTTTGTTGCCAGACGCGGCGCTTCCGCAAGGAAGCTCCCGGTGCAAGTATGGCAATGGGACAGGGGGACGGAGTCATCAAAACAGCCTTTTAGGTGTCATCGCGAATCAGGTCTCGTTACATGGCCAGTAAGCCTCTCCCTCAAGAGAGGAGATGGCTTGGTTTTCTTCGCTCGCGATGGCACAAGCAACACAGGAGTTTTGATGACCGAAGAATTTATCACCCTCAACCTGCGTCCCGAGTTGACGCAGGCCGTCTCTGAGCTTGGCTATACCGAGCCCACCCCCATCCAGTCCGCCATCATCCCGCTCATGCTGGGCGGCGCGGACGTGATCGGCCAGGCGCAAACCGGCACCGGCAAGACCGCCGCCTTCGCTCTGCCCATTTTGAACAACCTCAAACCCGGCCAGAAACATGTCCAGGCGCTGGTAATGTGCCCCACACGTGAACTGGCTTTGCAGGTATCCAAGGCTTTCAGCGAGTATGGCCAGTTGCTCGATGTGCGTGTCCTGGCGGTCTATGGCGGCCAGCCCTACGGCCCGCAGATCACGCGCCTCAACAAAGGCGTGGACGTGGTGGTTGGCACCCCCGGTCGCATGCTGGACCTGCTCGAACGCAACTGCCTCAACCTGAGCCGCGTCCAGACCGTGGTGCTCGATGAAGCCGATGAAATGCTTTCCATGGGTTTTATCGATGACATCGAGACCATCCTGGCCGGGACCCCGGCCGAGCGCCAGACCGCCCTCTTCTCTGCCACCCTGCCGGCCCCCATCCGCCGCCTGGCCGACCGGTACATGCACAACCCGCAGTCTGTCACCATCCAGCGCGAGCAGGTGACGGTGGCTGCCATCCAGCAGCGCTGTTACATCGTCAACGGCAAGGACAAGCTGGCCGCCCTGACCCGCATCTTCGAAATGGAAGAGATCACCAGCGCCCTGATCTTCGTGCGCACACGTGCCGCCACCGGGGAACTGGCAGCCGCATTGACCGCGCGCGGTTTCGCCTCCGAAGCCTTGAACGGCGACCTGAACCAGGATGCCCGTGAACGCACCCTGGGCCGCTTCCGCAAGAACCAGGTCAAAGTGCTGGTGGCCACCGATGTGGCGGCGCGCGGCCTGGATATCGACGACATCTCGCACGTCTTCAACTATGACCTGCCGGATGACCCTGAACTGTACGTCCACCGCATCGGGCGCACCGGCCGCGCCGGAAAGACCGGCATTGCCATTTCATTGGTCACCCCGGGCGAGAAGCGCCACCTGCGCCAGGTGGAGTCCTTTACCCGCCAGACCATCAAACGCGCCGAACTGCCGACCGAGGACGATATCCTGGTCCACCGCGAGGAACGGCTGATGAACCTGGTGAAAGTCTGGCTCCAACGCGGCCGCTGCCATCGTGAGCGCGAACTGGTCGAGAGCCTGGTTGCAGCCGGGCACGATCCGCTCGAGATCGCCGCGGTCACCTTGAAAATGGCGCGTGGCGAGGAAAAGCAGCGTTCGATCGCCCCCATCAGCATTGTGGCGGATTACAGGCCCGAGAGACCGTCCCGTGAGCGCAGCGGGCGGGGACAGGCACGCGGCGCCTTCCATCCAGGCGGGCGTTTCGAGGAACCGGGCAACCACGTCCCACGAGAACGGCATGGTGCGTCTGAGCCTCAATATGGGCAAGAAGCACGGCATCCGCCCGAACGATATCGTCGGGACGATCGCCTACCATGCCGATATCCCGGGTTCATCCATTGGCAAGATCTTCATCCAGGATAAAGTATTCCCTGGTGGATGTGCCGGAGACGCTGGCCGGGCAGGTGCTGGCAAAAACCGGAGATTATCGCATCCGACAGCAGCCGGTCAACGTAAAACTGGCCTGACTGGAAATATCCGAACCAGGATAAAACGCCCTGGGTTTGGGAGAGATTGTTTATACGCTCCCAAACCCAGGGTTTGTGTTTCTGGATGTTCTCAATTCATTCCTAAAAATTCATCCATACCAGAATTGAACCGGGGGATCGGCTGCCCGCTCTGCTTGATCTCCAAACGGACTAATTACACGCCGCAGGCAACAGGGGATTGACATCCGTGTTGTTATTCACCTGGTTGAATTTTCCGGCAATGATCCCCATGGGTTGGAAGGGCGGGGCGCCCTGAATCGTGGGCTGCGCCAGGCGCAGTGTATAACACCCCACGAAAGTCTGCTTGGTGTTCGAATTGGTTTGCACATGCAGCGCCAGGGGGACCTTGTAATACAGGCTGCCGGCTGCTCCCTCGCTCTGAACATTACCAAAGGTGACCGTGATCACATCCGTGTCCGCATATCCAGCGGCATATGTGTCATAATTGCCTGGATACGCGGCGGGGTTCTGGAAATAATAATAAGCCCGAACGTACTGCTTCAGGTTGAGTGCATTTAAAAACGAACTGACAGTTTCAATTGGCCCACTGCGGTTGTCAAGGAAATTGTTCTTGCCGATATCAAGAGTGGTGCCTGTAACGGGAACCGGATTGGGCCCGATGGGGTAACCATTGCAGGCGTTGGCCAGAACAGCGGAATCACTGGCGCTATTATTGGATACTTTGGCTTGCCCACGGTCTATTCCCATCGGTTCAAAGGGCGGTGCACCGAAAACACCCGGCGATGACTGGTGCACCACGTAGCAGGCCGCATAATTAGTGTGCACGCCATTGTTTGTGGCAGTTTTCAGGATGACCGGAATGGTGTAATAAACCTGGCTCATACCGGCGTCCCCCGTGATCTGGCCAAAAACCAGGTCCACCGAGGCAGTATCCTGGTAGCCGGCAGCATAGGAGTTGTAGCTACCCAACGAGTTGGAAGGATTTATCCAATAATTGTAGGCACGCAAATATTCCCGGCGATTGATGGCATTATATAAAGACACGATCACCTGGGAAGGCGTGCTGCGGTCATCGATGTAAACGGTCGAGGCCGGGGTGGTCACCGGCGGCGCCGTATTGGTGGCTGTCGGTGCGGGGGTGTCGGTGGGGGCAGCCGTGGGCACGGGGGTATCGCTGGGAGCCGGTGTGGCGGTGGCCGGGAGCGGCGTGTTGGTCGCCGCAGTCACCGGGACAGGAGTGGCAGTATCAGTTGTTATAACCGGTGGAGTTGCGGTACCGGTAAGGCTACACCCAAATAGGACCAGGGCAAAGATGATCATGGATAGAATGATCGGCTTGCGAGACATGGTGGGCTTCCTTCCTCTGGTTACACTTGTCATAGTAACATTCGAGATGGCAACCTGATCCCATCAACTTGATTTCACAGGCAGATATTCCAACAACCGGTGGGCCATCTTGCTGACGGTCATCGAGTGCAGCCAAATGCGGCCCGGGCCCGTCAGAGTGGCCAGGAAGAGACCTTCTCCGCCAGCCAGGATGTTGGCGATGCCCTTAATCATCTGGATATCGAAGGATACGCTGGCCTCGAACATGGCCACGTGGCCAGGCTCGACTTTCATTATTTCGCCGGCCTTCAAATTATATTCCACCGCATCTCCGTCAAGTTCGGCGAAGGTCATGCCCGGACCGGTCAATTTCTGCAGGATGAACCCTTCACCGCCGAAGACACCTGCCCCCAGTTTGCGGGTAAAGAAAACATCCAGCCCGACGCTTTTCTCAGCGCAAACGAAGGCGTGCTTATGCATGATCACCGACTGTCCGGCCTCCAACTCGATTGGCAGCACCTTGCCCGGAAAATCCGTGGTGAAGGATACCTGACCGGGCGCGCCGGCTGCTGAAAAATCAATGATAAATACCGAGGCTCCTGAGACGGCGCGCTTGAGCATGCCGCCCAGCCCGCCACTGGCTTTGGTGCTCATGTTGATCGTAGTGGTCATCCACGACATGGCGCCGGCATCCGAAAAAACGACCTGGTTGGTCTGCAGTTCCACGGCCAGGGTCTGCTGGATAGTCCCGAGGATGTGATATTTAAGACCGCTTTTCGATTGTCCACTTACTTCGGGGACAGTAGGCAGATCAGGAATGCTCATGTTCATTCTCCTTTGGTACGAGGTGCTGCCGGTCTGGCAGTTCATTCAGGGACCTCAACAAAGGATTGTATTACAACATCCTTATAACTCGATTAACTCGAGTTCATTTTGTACCAACGATTTTCGCCACTTCATTCTCCCCGAATAATCCAAAGATCTTATCAACTATTTCAAACGATTTGCCATATAAATATATGTAGGCCGCTTCCTGTCGCCTGTGACCGTGAAGAAAGAGCTTTCGTCCTGAAAGACTTCGCCCATCCTGGTATAGGTTTGATCGATCTCCACGCAACACCAATTCAAGTCCAGATCCGAGTCAAGAATGATCTGGTCGAAAAACTGCCGGTGGATCGCATCCTTGAGTTCCCCTGCCAACAGGGTCTTGCCTTTCGTTTGCGCGTCGCTCCGTAAAACGTCCCAGATGGCAGACTCGTGCGCATAGGTCTTCTTGCCGGCCAGGCTGGGAATATAGCCGTGGTCAGGAAGGAACACCTCGCCTTTGACATCTGATAAAAGACGGACAAGATTTCTGTCCAGCCTCCAGGTCGGCTTTCGTTGGGATCTGGGCAAACGGATTGTAGGCCAGTATTACCAGTTGGATCAGGCAGGCAGCCAGGACCAGCCCTTCCAGCCTGCCCCTGAAATCGACATGCAATTGGCGGATGGTCTTTAATAGCTCGTTCAGGCCCAATCCAAACAGGATCGAGATCAGCGCGTAAGCAGGCAGCAACACATTATCGTAGCCGCCGATTTTCACGCGGGTGATGAATGCCCCGGCCAGCGCGCCTGCCAGGATTGCCGCCCACTGCAGGATGTTCTGCCTGTCCCGCTTTGGCCTGCCCGCCAGGAAGAAAGCGGTTAAAAGGATCGCAAACGGTATATGAACCAGCAGGTCATCGTTCCAAAAGGTCACAAATTCCAAAGGCAGCCATTGTGTTTGTTGCGATAGGAGTCCAAATACATAATAGACATACCAGCCTGCGCTGGCCTGGTTCAGGACCAGGGTCACTGTTCCAACCGCCAACCCTGCAACCGCGAGACAGGACAGCGCATACTTCCAATTGGTCCAGAAGAGATAAACCAGGATGGGCAAACATGCGATCAGGGCGGTTTGCTTGGTCAGGTAGGCCAGCGCCGCCAACAGGCCGGTGAGAACAGACCTGCCGAAAGTTTTCCTGCCCCTGACAAAATAAACGAACAACAACCATAAGGCCAGGAATAGCGAATCCACCCTGGCGACATCCAGCCATGCGCCTGTCACACGGAATGAGGCTGCAAATAAGCCGGTGGACAAAAATGCCAACCGCACATTCCTTGTCTCCGCGCGGACGATCAGGAAAATAACCGTGAATGAAACCAGGGAGGCAGTGAATGAAACCAGCCGGAGCGGAAACAGGCCGCTTCCAAATATCAGGGAGGCGCCGGCTGAAAAATAGAAGTAGACTGGCGGGTATAGAAAAGGCACATAGTTGAGGCCGGGCGCGACATACATGCTTTGGCCGTGGATCAGCCGCTGCACCTGGTCGACCATCCCGCCTTCGATCCATTCCAACTCAAAAGGATAACGCATCCGCTGGTACGCCATCCACAGATAGATCACCAGGTAAGCCACTGCAATGGAGAACAGGGCGAAATCAAGGAAGCGCGCCGGCTTGTAGTTGGTGGAAGATGCAGATCTGTCTTTTTCCATGGCGGTTTGTCGAAATCCACTCATTCGGCCAATCGATAGACTGCTCCTGATACCCCGGCCAGGTGCAACTGCCAATTTGAGCCGGAGCGTTTGAAGATATCTGGTTCGCCATACAGTCTCTCGGGCAATTGGGCAGTTATTGAACCGTCAAGCGTCACTTCGCAGGGCTGGTTGGCCGGGATTGAGCGCCACGAGCAGCTTTTCGTCTCCCGATTGCCTCATGTAAACGAATGGAAGTTTGCCTGCCCCGGCATGGACCGGCTCAAACGAACCACTCGCGCACAGGGCCGGATGGGCCTGGCGCAAGGCGATCAGTTGGCGTAAATGGTTCAACAAAGAGTCGGCATTGGCTCTCTGCACGGCCACGTTTGGGCGGTCCGGCCGAATCCTCAACCGGCAGGTAAAGCCGGTCCGCGGGTGCGCTGGAAAATCCGGCGTTTTGGGTGGTATCCCATTGCATGGGTGTGCGCGCCCCGGTGCGGTTGTAGCCGCCTTCTTTTGATTTCAGACCTTCCGGGGAATGCATCCCGATCTCATCACCGTAGTAAATGAAAGGAACGCCCGGCATGGTCAAAAGGAACAGGAAGGCCAGTTCCAGGTCACGCGGCCTGCGCCCATTGCCCAGGCGCGGCGTGGTGTCGTGGTTGCCGCTGGGTATGACGATGAAATCCTTTTCCAAGCGTGGCTTGATAAAGCGGCAAATAATTATCCAGGAATGGCTGGATGTCACCGGGCTGGTCGGGGTTAAAGAAACAGGTACTGGTGGAACCCTTGTCTGGCTCATTCGGGAAGTTCGCCAGCTGGAAAAGGGTCTGGTAAGCCGGGCTGGCGAAGGGCAGCAGGAAGTCCATGTGGAAGCCGGCCGGGATCGCCACGGTCGGGTCCGACCATTCCGAGACGAGACGCGCTTCGGGATATGCCTCGTCCAGCCAGGTCCGGATTTCCTGCCACAGCCTGGCAGTTTCTTGATTGTCCGGGTCGTTCTTGACCAGCGACCCGGCCATGTCCACCCGGAAGCCGCTCGCACCCAGATCGAGCCAGAACTTCATGATGTTCTTCAACTCCCGGCGCACGGCCTGCGGTCCGGGGGCATCCACGGGCTGCTGCCAGGGGTGGTTCGGATCGGGGTGGGCGAAGCCGTAGTTCAGGGCCGGCTGGAAATGGAAGAAATTGGTGATGTAGTTGCCGTCCCGTTCGGCGTACCCGATGACCGTCTGCACGCCGGGCGCCTTCCAGGTCCAGATACTGTTCGTCCAGATATACCAATCCGAATAAGTATTGCGTTCAGCCTTGCAGGATTCCTTGAACCAGGCGTTCTCCGGTGGAGGTGTGACCGGGTACCAGATCCAGCAGGATGCGGATGCCGAGCCGGCGCGCCTCGGCGAAGAGGGTGCGCAGATCATCATTCGTACCGTAGCGCGGGGCCACCTGGTAGAAGTCGCTCACGTCATACCCGGCATCCTGGAACGGCGATGCAAAGCACGGGTTGAGCCACACGGCGTTGATCCCCAGATATTGGAGATATTCCAGTTTTTGCAGGATGCCCGGCAGGTCGCCAATACCATCGCCGTTCGAGTCGAAAAACGATTGTGGGTATATTTCGTAGAAAACAGCTTTCTCCAACCAGTCAGACATTACTCCTCCTTGGATCCAGGCTCATATAAAGTCGATGGCGTTTTAGCCGGGCGCAGGCGCAGCATACTTGCGAACGCCAGCGAGATTCAATACCAGGCTGCCGAAAACCAGGTAAACCATGGCACGCGGACCGCTGCCCTCGATGACCTTGCCCACCAGGGTTGGCAGTACCATGCCGCCGAAGACTATCTCCCAGCAGGATCACGCCGGTGATCTTGCCAGTCAAGTTTACGGATTGTCCGGCCAGGGTGAATCCGGTTGGCCAGATGGGCGCCATGCAGAAACCCAGCCCGATCGCCATCATCCACAGGGCCAGGCTGGAACCTGAAAAGAGTCATTCCCACGGCCAGGACGGCCAGGCAACAGAATAAGGCTGCCAGGATCACCTGTTTTGGCGTGAAAGCGGGTTGCGGCCGGGATGGAGATCAGGCGGCCGACGGTGAATGCCAGCCAGAAGGCCGAGGTCAGATAGGCTGCCCCGGCGGCGCTGGCCAGCTTGAGTGTGACAGCATACGTGTAGACCCAACCGCCAAAGGTGATTTCTGCGCCGACATAGAAGAACAGGAACAGCATGGCCGAGATGACCAGAGCATACGGGAAGAGGGCCGCGGGCGGTCTGGGCTGTTTCAGCGCTGTGCGGCTCGGATGGGCTGGGGACTGCCGGACATGCTCAGCATGCGCAGGCCGACCAGGGTCGCAAAGACTGCCAACGCCCAGAAAGCCCAGCGATAGCCGCCGGCCACACCCACCACCTGTGCGACGAGGAATGGAGAGAGGAACGCACCCAGGCCAAAGAAGAAATGCAGCCCGTTCATGAACGGACCGACTTTTTCGCCATGTGTCCAGACCAGCAGGGCGTTTGCCCCCGTATTTATAAAACCCTCGGCGAAACCCTTGCAAAACCAATATCGCCAGCAACAACCAGAACCAGGGTGCGAGCGGGATGAAGAAGATGAGCAGCGCGGCAAACAACTGGGCGATCCCCAGCACCGGATGCCCGCGCACCCGGTCGAACACCCGCCCGCCGATCATCGTTCCCAGGGTGTAGCCGATGGAACCGGCCAAAAAAAGCAATCCCATTTGCCCCAGCGCGGGAGCCTGTCTGGTCGGCCAGGGCAGGCAGGGTTGGCCCGATGATGGCCAAGTCCAGTCCCAGGCAGATGAAAAGGAAATAATAACCGAAGGTATGGCGGATGGCGTCGTTTTTTGTAAAAACCCTTAATTTTTTCAAGCATTAGGGGAAATTGGCTTTCCTGTCATCATTCTTCCGGCCGGTAGGCAGCCGTGTTGATATCGCCCACAAACTCCGGGAGATTGGTATGGCCCAGCATCTGCCGGACGGCGGCTGCCTCACCGGTGTGGTACCAGTAATGGTAAATATTCCGCATCAGCAATGTGCCGATATTTTCATCAACCGGTTTCCCGTCCCGCATCAGAAAGCCCTGCATGATTTCAGGTGTCAGTGTATCCAGGTATTCATCTGCAGCAGCAGTCACTTTACGCCAGGTTGCCCACATTTCCCCCAGCGCGGGAGTGCTGGCGGGTTTGCCATAACCGACCAGTTCATAAAGATCCGGCGCGATATTCTTTTGCTGCGCAAAGATAACCCAGTAACGGTGCTCCTGGTTGGCAAGATGGCCCACCATCCAGCTGATGCAATTCATTGGCATCAGCCGGCGGATGGCATCCTCTTCGGAAACCCCTGCAAGACAGCGGTACAAATTCGCTCCGGCTGAAGCGTAATTGGGCGACAAGCAAATGAGGCTGCATGATATGCTCCTTAGGAGGGGATTGGAATGGAGAAGGCGCGGCCTGCCCTGTTTTCTTTATTGGCGCAGCTTGCGGATATGCTCGGTATGGTCACGTTCGTGCCACATGGCCCGGCGCAGCAATTTACGCGGGGACCAGAATTCTCCGTCCACGCCGATGACCTGTTTCACCCCATCCAATCGAAAGAGCGCCGAGTTCAACTGCTTGCGAACTTTCTCCAAACGTGCGATCGGCTCCTCCGGCAACTGTTCGCGAGGAAAGGCCAGACCCAGCCGTTCCAGATACCACCACTCGGCCCTGCCAACGTGTCCAAGGATCCCATTTATACTCCACCGTTCGCCCGGATAGATCGCCTCCAGTTTTTCCAGAGTTAATCCTTGAACGGATTTGAGTAAATCGTCCCGGCTCCAGGTGAGCAAAGCCAGTCCTCGTTTGATCTCAAGCTCAGTGAGCGGTTTCCAGTCGTAAGGGAAGAAGGAATCTACGTTGTAGCCGTCTGTCTCGGCGGCTAAGTCAAAATCGTCATTGATGTAATACACATCCCATTTCCCGTTGACGGCAATCTCAATTTCAGCATCTGAAAAGGTGAGCCAGGTACGCGTATCGTGGCGAACGATCCAGCCGGCATACCGGCTGAGTGCACTTTCCAGATTCGAGACGGCCCCGTTTGCATTGGTACCATAGGCGAAGCAGCCGGGATGTTCCAGCGCCCAGGCGATGGAACGTCCCTCATTATTATTCTCTATTCCTACCTGAAAAATCATAACCTGCCTCCTAAAGCGAAGAAAAAGGTCCCGGATTCCCAGCAGGATCAACCGTGCCGGTTCATGAACCTTTCCATGCGTTGCAAAGCTTCCTCGATCTGTTCGTAGGCCGTTGCATAACAGCAGCGTGCGAATCCTTCCCCGCCGGGACCGAAAGCATTGCCCGGTACCACTGCCACATGTTCTTCGCGCAATAATGTCTCGGCGAAGGTTTCGTCGTCCATGCCGGAGGCGGTCACATTGGGGAAAACGTAGAAGGCGCCGTGCGGCTCGAAGGTGGTCAAGCCCAGCCGGTTGAAGCCATTCACGATCAACCTGCGTCTGCGGTCGTATTCAGCCAGCATCTTCCGGACGTGTTTCTCACCATCTGCCAGGGCGGTCAGGGCGGCATCCTGGGCGGTCGTGGGAGCAGACATGATCGTGTACTGGTGGATGCGTACCATCCCCTTGATGATATCACTCGGACCGCAGGCATAACCGATGCGCCAGCCGGTCATGGCATAGTCTTTCGAGAAACCGCCCAACAGGATGGTCCGGCGCCGGATCGCCTCATCCAGCGCCGGGACGCAGACATGTTCGTGGTCATACACCAGGCGGTCGTAGATCTCATCCGAAATGATCAGCAGGTTGTGTTCTTCGGCGATTTTCGCCACTTCGATCAGGACCTGGCGCGAAGCGACCGCTCCGGTCGGGTTGTTGGGATAACCGATAAAGATGACCTTTGTCCGTGGGGTGATGGCCGCGCGGATCTGCGCCGGGTCCAATTGAAAATTATCTTCAGGGCAGCTCGGAATTTCCACCGGCACGCCGCCCGCCAGGAGCACTTCTGCCTGGTAGGAGACGAAACAGGGCGTCGGGATGATCACCTCGTCGCCCGGGTCGAGCAGGGCATTCATCACCAGGTAAAGCGCCTCCGATACCCCCACCGTGATGAGGATTTCGTGGACGGGATCGTATTGCACATTGTACAGGCGCTTGAGATGATCAGCGACGGCCTGGCGCAGCTCCAGTTTTCCGGCATTGGAAGTGTAATGGGTTTCCCCGGCGCGCAGGGAATGGATGCCCGCCTCCAGGATCGGCTTGGGGGTGGTGAAGTCCGGCTCGCCGACCCCCAGAGAGATGACGTCTTTCATCGTGGCGGCAATATCAAAAAATTTCCGGATCCCGGAAGGTTTCAGTCCAACCACACGTTTCGAGAGATGCCGCTGATCAGAGATTTCCTGCATCCAACCTCCTAAAGGTTTTTTATTTGCCACTCATCCATTGTCTGGCTGTATGCCAGTTCGAATTCCCGGCCGTCGCTGGTGCGCACCCGGAAATGGTTTTCCTCCGGCGTGCGCCATTCGGCCAGGATCCGGGTGATTTCCAGGCGCCGGCCTTCCCAGGTCAGGGCAACCGGCCTGTCTGCATAAGTGAACCCGGAGTGGCATTCGACAAGTTCACTCATATTGTAGACCCAACCTGTAAATAACTGTAGGACAAGCTGCCAGCATGGTTACCCTGTCCCGGATGATAATAATGACTTTACTGAAGAACAATCGAACTGGTATCGCCGATATTCAATTCCATGGGCGTGGATTCGGCGGAGCGTCCCTGGACCCTGGCCTGCCGGCCGATAAATGAGCCCTTCAAGGTGGCCGCGTCCACCACCACTCCGGTCTCCAGGATGCTGTCTTCCACCCGGCTGTTGGTGATCCTGCAATCCGCACCGATGGAGGCATTTGGGCCGATCGTGGAATTGTTGATCGTGGCGCTTTCGATGGATGAACACGGGCGGTACGATTCTTACGTTTTTCCGGTCGATGCTGCTGTGTATTATCACGCCCATGTTCCAGCAGGTAACGATTGGTCTCCAGGATGGCCTCAATCGTGCCCATGTCGAGCCAGACGTCAATGGCCTGGGTGCGCATTTTCAAGCCGCGCTCGATCATGATGTTGATCGCATCTGTGAGGAAGTACTCGCCTTTCAAGGATTTCTTGCGTTTCATCTGCTCTTCGATGGCCGAGACGAGCTCGCGGCCTTCGCGAAAATAATAACAACCCACCGACCGCCCGGTTATTTTCCAGGGTGGCCGGTTTTTCGATCAGCCGGGTTACCCAGCCATCCTTGTCCACCTCGACCACGCCAAACCGGCGCGGGTCCGGGACGGCTTTGACCCAGGCGACGCCATCGGCCTTTTCGTTCGCCAGGAAAGAGAAATCGGTCTCTATCAGTGTATCTGAGAAGCACATGATCATTGGACCGGTGAGATATTCGCGTGCCAGCCAGAGCGCATCGGATTGGCCGCGCATGACCGACTGGACCACGTAATGGACCTTGTAATCCGGGTAATGTTCCTTCATGTAGGGCGGGATCTGCGTCTCCCCCAGAAAGGGTCCCAGGATGATGACGTACTCGGGCGCCTCAGACTGCTTTCTTGAGCCTTTCGAGAGAGCAGGTACGCTTCGGAAGGTATCCAGAAGATGATCGAGAGAGGTCCGGCCTGCGACGCCGACCAGGGGTTTGGGTTTGGACCAGGTCTGGGGCCGCACCCGGGTGGCCCAGCCTGCTGTTGGTATGACTATTTTCATACTGTTTGACATGTCCCTATTTTACAGCCTTTTTCAGGTGCGTGTAAAAACCAGTGTGTCGTCCGGGAGCTGCCGGGAAGAAAGGGAAGATCCTGTTCCTACGCATGCCCCAGCACCGGATGAGGTTGGTAAAGTTCCTCGAGACGCTTGAGCTCATCGGGCGCAAGTTTGATATCCAGCGCCGCGATGGCCTGGTCGAGATGTTCCAGCTTGCTTGCCCCAATGATCGGTGCAGTGACATACGGCTTGCTCAATATCCAGGCCAGCGCGATCTGTGAACCGCTGACATTATGTGCTTTGGCAACTTCCCAGGCGCGTTCGGCAACGTTGAAATCCTCCGGCCGGAAATACAGCTCCCTGGCAAACTCATCCGTCCTGGGCTCGCACCGTCTCGCCGCTGCCCTGCTTGTTCCGGTTGCCGCCGAAGAAACCGCGTGCCATCGGGCTCCACGGGATCAAACCGATGCCCTGGTCGATGCAGAACGGGATCATTTCACGCTCTTCCTCGCGATAGACCAGGTTGTAGTGGTTCTGCATCGAGACGAAACGGGTCCAGCCGTGCAGGTCGGCGGTGTATTGGGCTTTGGCAAACTGCCAGGCGAACATGGAGGAGGCGCCGATATAACGGGCCTTGCCCGCCTTGACCACGTCGTTCAGCGCCTCCATCGTCTCTTCGATGGGGGTGGTGTTGTCCCAGCGATGGATCTGGTACAGGTCCACGTACTCCATCTTCAGGCGGCGCAGAGACCGGTCGATCGAGTCCAGGATGTGCTTGCGGCGAAAGGCCGCGGTCGTTGACTTCGTCGCTCATCGGGTTGAAGACTTTGGTGGCAATGACAACGCTCTCGCGCCTGACTCCGCAGGTCTTGAGGGTGTTGCCGAGAACTTCCTCGCTGGCGCCAAGCGAGTACACGTCCGCCGTATCGAAGAAGTTGATCCCGGCTTCCAGGGCGCGTTTGACAAAAGGCAGCGCCTGCTCTTCGTCCAGCACCCAATTGCGCCATTTGGACGAGCCGTAGGTCATCATGCCCAGGCACAGGCGTGAGACTTTGAGTCCGCTCTTTCCGAGTTGAATGGTTTCCATGGTTCCTCTTTATTATCAATACCATTAAATCGCATGCAAACGCAGGAGTATGCCGCGTCCATGCAAAATCTGTCGTCAGATCTTCGTTTCCAGGTCACTGATCACCTTTTCCATCAGGTCCACGGCAGTTTTTAATGTGCCCGGGTCGAAAGCAAACCTGGCCCCGGCGGTCGCAAACAACTGCGGCAGGGTCGACGGTTCCGCCCAGGGAAAGCGCCTTGCGGTAGGCTGCCACCGCTCCGGCCTGATCCTTCAATGCGTTCCCGAAGATCTGCACCGCCCCGAGTTGGGCCAGGCCGTACTCGACATAATAAAATGGGACCGTGTGGATGTGCAGTTTGCGGTGCCAGCCGGTCATTTTGACCTCTTCGAGACCGCTCCAATCCACACCGGGCAGGAAACGGTCCCACAGTTCACCCCATTTGGCATCGCAGGCGGATGGGTTCGTGCCCTGGGCCGGGTTCTCGTAGGCCCAATGCTGGAACAAGTCCACCACAGCCATGAACGGCCAGAACAGGATCTGGCTCTCGATGTGTTCGATACGGGCGTGCGCGGCTTCAGATTCCGAATAAAAACCGCCGTTCTGCCTGGTCAGGTAAGGTGAAGCGAGCAGTTCCATGCCCATCGAGGCCACTTCGGCGAACTCCATCGGCACAGCCAGTTGTTGGAAGTAGGGGATTCCGGCCGTCTCGAAGACGTGAAAAGCGTGGCCGGATTCGTGCAGGGTCGTCATCACATCATCGTGGATGCCGACGGCGTTGACGAAGACGAACGGTTTGCGGATGGATGTATAGGAAGTGCAATATGCACCGGGGGCCTTGTTCTTGCGGTTTGCCAGGTCGGTCAGACCTTCGGCGAGCAGGCGTATCGAAATAGCCGCCCAGCACCGGATCCACCTTGTGGAAGATGGTCGAGACGCCCTGCTTGAGTTCATCAATGGAGTCGAAGGGTTTGAGGGCCGGCGCATCCGCGGCGGGCGCGGGGCGGTTGAACCAGCCATCCACCAGGTCCCAGGGACGCAGGCGTGTCGAGTCCGAGGGCCTTCCTGCGTTTTTCATAGATCCTGGTCGCCGCCGGGACGACCACCTGCTCGATGGCCTGCGCAAAGGATTTGCAGTCTGCGGGCGTGTAATCGAAGCGTAATTTCTGCTGCCAGGCGTACTCACGGTAGGAGGGTTTGTCGGCATTCTTGGCGATCCTGGCGCGCACATCCATGAACTTTACCCCACAGGTCGTTGATGGCCTCCACATCCGCCAGTTGGCGGCCGGCCTTGAGCTTCCAGGCTTTTTCCCGCCGTTCCCGGTCGGGCTGCTGGAAATTCATGGCCAGGCGCGTCAGGGTGACTTCCTGGCCTTCCCATTGGACGGTCTGTGCGCCGAAGATCTTGTCGTACTGGATGGCGAGTTTCTGCTGTTCGGCCAGCAGGGGCAGGTTGGAAGCGCGGAACAGGTCCGCTTCGGCGCGCATGTTGCGCAGCGGGATCTCGAAACCCTTCGGTTCGAGCCGGCTGGCAAGCAGTTTTTCCTTGAGTTTCTGTTCGGCGGCCATGACGTTGGGGAAGATGCCGTCGAGGAATTTGTTCATGCGCTCGTCGGCGTCCTTGATCGGCGGTATTGACCGAGGTTGCCACCGACAGGCGTGCATACAATTCCTCGATGCGTTCGCCGACGCTCGACCAGTCCGCCAGCCAGGCCTCCACATTTGCGGCATTGATGGAGCGGGATTCGAGCTCTTGATAATAGGTCTCGATTTCCGGCCAGGTCCAGGCGATCAGGGCTTCGGGCGTTGTGGGAAGGTTTTTAAGCATGGATGATTCCTTTCTTAGCGCTGCACTTTTCAGAATGGTCAGGTTCGCCAGGCTGGCCGCCAGGCGTTTGATCCCGACCGATTCGAAGACCACATCCACGGTCTCGTCATTATCCTGCAGCCGGCTGTTCAGGACCATGCCCTCGCCCCAGGCTGGGGTGCTTGACCCGCATCCCGGCCCGGAACTTCGCCTCGGACTCGGCAGCCGGCAGGTCGCCGGCTCGGCCCGCAGCCAGGCCGGGGTGGAAGCCCGCGCTGGTTGCGCCGGAAGGAACGCTCCGCGCCGCGGCTCTTGCCGGCCAGCAGTTCGGGTGGGATGTCGTCCAGGTAACGGGAGGGGATGGTCTCCTCGCTGTAACCGCGCCCGCCGCGCCGCAGGGCCCGCAGCAGGTAGAGCCGGTCCTTGGCGCGGGTGATGCCCACGTAGAACAGGCGGCGTTCCTCTTCCATCGCTTCCGGGTCGTCGAAGGAGCGGCTGTGCGGCAGGATGCCGTCGTCCAGGCCGATGATGAAGACCGCGCCGAACTCCAGGCCTTTGGCGGCGTGCAGGGTCAGCAGGGTGGGGGCGTTCTTGCCTTCCGACAGGGTATCCTGGTCGGAGATGAGCGCCACCGTTTCGAGGAAGTCGGTCAGGGTGCGGTTCTCGTACTCGGCGGTCAGCCGGCGCAGCTCCTGGACGTTCTCCCAGCGTTCGGCGCCTTCGTCGGTGCCGTCGTCGATGTACGCCTTGTAGTTGATATCCTTGGCGATGCGGTCGAACAGTTCGGTGACGGTGGCGCGCGGCGCCTCGGCCCGCCAGTTGGCCGAGCAGCGCGCCGAAATCGGCCAGCGGCAGCGCCGCGCGGCCGGTGAACTGCGGCCAGAAGGGCGAGGCATCGCCGCTGGCCAGGTCCATCAGCACTGCCGAGGGGGAAGTGCCCGCCGCGTGCGCGGCAGTGTGCAGCGCCAGGACGGTCTTTTCGCCGATGCCGCGCGGCGGCAGGTTGATGACCCGGTCGAGCGAGATCTCGTCGGCCGGGTTGTGCACCAGCCGCAGGTAGGCGATCATATCCTTGACCTCGCGCCGCCCGTAGAAGCGCTGCGCCCCGACCAGCCGGTAGGGCAGGCGCGCCTGCAGGAAGGCCTCTTCCAGCAGGCGGGACTGGGCGTTGGTGCGGTACATCACGGCGCAATCGCCCGGCTCGGCCTGTCTTGCCGGCGACCAGGCTGGCGATGGTATCCACCACGAAGGCGGCCTCGCTGTAATCGTCCAGCGCTTCGTAATAGAGTGACTTTCTCGCCCGCGCCGCGCTCGCTGAACAGGTTCTTGCGGCGGCGGTGCGGGTTGCGGTCGATCACCGCCATGGCGGCGTCCAGGATGGTCTGCGTGGAGCGGTAGTTCTGCTCCAGCAGGATCACCTGCGCGTCCGGGAAATCCTGCTCGAAGCGCTGGACGTTGCGGTAATCGGCGCCGCGCCAGCGGTAGATCGACTGGTCCGGGTCGCCCACGCAGAAGATGTTGCCGTGCACGGAGGCCAGGTGCTTCAGCAGGGTGTACTGGGCGAAGTTGGTGTCCTGGAACTCATCCACCAGCACATGCTGGAAGCGCCGGGCATACTTTTCGCGCACGGCCGGGAATTCGGACAGCAGGTGCGCCGTCCATAACAGCAGGTCGTCGAAATCCACGGCGTTGTTTTGCTTCAACAATTCCTGGTAGCGTTTGTAGACGCGCTTGACCACCTCGTCGCGATAGGTCTGGACGGGATAATCTTCCGGGAAGATCAGCTCATTCTTGGCGCGCGAGATGGCGGCGTGCACCGACTGCGGGCGGTAGGTCTTATCGTCCAGGTTCAGGTCGCGGATGGCGCCTTTGACCACGCGCTGCTGGTCGTCGTCATCATAAATGACGAAACTGGCATCGAAGGGCAGGTGCTCGGCCTCGCGCCGCAGCAGCCGGGCGCAGATGGAATGGAAGGTGCCCAGCCAGAGACCGTCCGAGGCCAGTTCGCCCAGCATGTCACGCACGCGGTTGCTCCATTTCGCGGGCGGCCTTGTTGGTGAAGGTGACCGCCAGCATCTGGTAGGGACGCACGCCTTCGTGGGCGATCAAATAGGCCACGCGCTGGGTCAGGACGCGCGTCTTGCCGGAGCCGGGTCCGGCCAGCACCAGAACGGGACCGGCGCCAGCCGTCACAGCCTGGCGCTGTTGGGGGTTGAGTTTGTCGAGGAAATCCATGATGGGATGTGATCGTGATCGGGCGATATCGTAGGAGGCACAGCGCCGACTGTGCCCCTACACAATGATTATCTTACAGTTCCGACGTGCAATTCGGGCAGCGGGTGGCCTTGATGGAAATGGTGGTGAAGCAGTGCGGGCATTCCTTGGTGATCGGTTCGGCGACAACGGGAGCGGGCTTTTTCTTGAGGCTGTCGATGCCCTTGATCATCAGGAAGATGACCAGGGCGATGATCACGAAGTCGATGATGTTATTGATGAAATTGCCGTAGGTCACCTTGGCACTCCCAAGCGTGAAGGCCAGGCCGGAGAAATCGATCCCGCCGAGGATCAGGCCGATCAGGGGCATGATGATGTCACTGACCAGGGATGTGACGATCTTTCCGAAGGCGCCGCCGATGATGACAGCGACTGCCAGGTCCATGACATTGCCTCGCATGATGAACGCTTTGAATTCTTTGATCATTTCTCGTCTCCTTTTGTGGGTGTGTTTTGATTGTACCGTCTGGGAGGAGGGCTGTCAACGCGAGGGGCGGTTTGCCATCGGGGCGCTTGCCACCGTATCGAGATAAGGAAGGTTATCCATGAGCGGGCGATCCAGCGGACCCCAAACCCCCTTATTTTCGGGTTGGGAGGGATCGTTGGGCCCAAACAAAGAGGAACAAAAACCGTTCGACCCCCACTGATGGGAGGACTAACAAGACATTCCCATACAGGTGGGGGTTAAAGAGGTTCCTGGCTGGCATTTTGACCGAATTGATCCTCCGGAATCGAGGGCGTAAATGGGCGATTTTTTGTTGTTTTGGGGCAAAAAATGGATAAATCAATTTGTTGTGGGGGCGGTGAGAAAATCAACCCCAACCCCACCCGCCCTGCGGGCACCCTCCCCAAATCCTGCGGATTTGGAGCACCTAAGGTGTGCTTCGCGAAGGGACGGAGAGGGGTTGGGGTGAAGCATCATCCATCGCCACACGTGGCGGGATGGGGTTGTTTTTGGCGGATTGTCATTTGGGGTACGCAAGGTTGGCGTTGGCGGCAGAACGTTCAAACGTTGAAACGTCGAAACGTTCGAATGTTGATGAAGCGCGGGAGCATTTGAAGACCGCAAAGGAGATGATCGCGAAGATGGGCTATCACAGGCGGGATAAAGAGGTGGAGGAGTTGGAGGAACAACTGAAATAACCGCGCCGTTGTATGCGCAGGCGGGTATCGATGCAATGACGAATTAAAATTGTAGGGGCGACCGGCCGGTCGCCCCTACAATATCTCATACCCAATGCCACAAGGGGCGGACACACAGGTCCGCCCCTACAAGGCCGCATGCCCAATGCTTGGACGGACACGCAGGTCCGCCCCTACGATTGATGCCCAATGGTTACCAATGCCAGGTGGTGCCGTCCTTGCTGTCTTCGAGCTTGATACCCAAATCTTCCAGCAGTCTTTCGAATCATGTCTGAAGTGGACCAATCTTTTTTCTGACGGGCTTCGGTGCGGAGATCCACCAAACATTGATGAACTTATCGTCAACTTCACTACTGCTTGATTTCTTTTCCTCCAGGCGCAGACCCAGCACGCCCGTCAGGGTCTTGAGGGTATCCTGGGCGGGTTTGAGCTGGGCATCCGTGGCGCCGGCATCCCGGGCGGTGTTGACCGCCCGCACCAGCTCGAAGAGACGCCGCCAGCCCGCCGGAGGAGTTGAAATCGTCGTCCATGGCCTCCACGAAGGTCTGCTGGGTCGTTTCGGTCTGCTTGTCCAGCGCCGCCAGTGCCTCTGCGGATGCGCCGGGGGCGCCGGCCGGGGCGGCTTTCAGGGCGGAGCGCAAGCGGTCCAGGCCGCGCTCGGCGGCGTCCATGATCTCGTCCGAGTAGGAGAGCGGGGCGCGGTAGGAGCCGTTCAAGACCATCATGCGCAGGGCATCCGCCTCATGCCGGCTCAGGAAATCGTCGATCGTCACCAGGTTGCCGAGGCTCTTGGACATCTTCTCGCCCTGCAACTGCAGCATGCCGTTGTGCATCCAGTAGCGGGCGAACTGCTTGCCGGTGAAGGATTCGGTCTGGGCGATCTCGTTCTCGTGGTGCGGGAAGACCAGGTCGTTGCCGCCGCCGTGGATGTCGATCTGTTCGCCGAGGATGGCCAGGTTCATGGCCGAGCACTCGATGTGCCAGCCGGGGCGGCCTTTGCCCCAGGGCTGTCCCAGGCGGGTTCGCCCGGCTTGGCGGCCTTCCAGATGGCAAAGTCCATCGGGTGCTCTTTTTCTTCCTCGATCTCGATGCGGGCGCCGGCCTGCATATCTTCGATCTTTCGGCCCGGATAACTTGCCGTAGTCCGGGTCTTTGGTGACGCGGAAATAGACGTCCCCATTCTTGGCCGGGTAGGCGAAGCCCTTTTCGATCAGGCCCTGGATCATGGCCAGGATCTGGTCCATCGTCTGGGTGGCGCGCGGGTTGACCGTGGCCGGCAGGATGTTCAGGTCTTCCAGGTGCTTGCGGAAAGCCTGATATAGGTTTCGGCCAGGGCATGCGGGTCCACCCCCAGCTTGTTGGCGCGGTTGATGATCTTGTCGTCCACGTCGGTGAAGTTCATTACGTAACGCGACCTGGTAGCCGCGATATTCCAGGTAACGCCGGACCACGTCGAAGACGATGGCCGACATGGCATGCCCGATGTGCGCGTCGGAATAGACGGTCGGGCCGCAGACGTACATCTTGACCACGTTCGGCTCGAGGGTCTGGAATTCTTCCTTCTTGTGGGTGAGGGTATTGTAGACGCGCAGCATAAGGCTTCCTCCTGGTGGAATTTCTGGCTCTATTATAAACCCGAGAATCTGGCCTTAATAATGGCAATTTGTATGCCGAATACCGCTCCTCGACCTGCCGTCCCCATCGCGATGGACGCCGCCTAAAGCAGTTTCTGTCAGGCATTAAGGCATCGGGACGTTATGCGCGCACAATTGCGAAAAAATAATGTTTCCTTCCTTAACGAATTCTCCGTGCTTTGCTCTCTACGCACTCTAATTTTTAAGCCAAACAGGCGTGCTATAATCGCGATGGTTCTGTAGATCGAACTAAGTTGACATTCTTGAATGGTAAAACTGTTCACAACTGTGCTAACTGTTAACCTGCAAGACTCCTAACGGTACCCATGTCCTTTGCCCACCTGCACGTCCACACCGAATACTCCCTGCTGGATGGCTTCTCGAACATCAAGAAGCTGGTCAAGCGCGCCAAGGAGATGAACATGCCCGCCCTGGCCATCACCGACCACGGCACCATGTTCGGCGTGATCGAGTTCTACCACACCGCCAAAGAGGCCGGCATCAAGCCCATCATCGGGCTGGAAGCCTATCTGTCGGCCCGCGTCGATGAAGGAACACGACGCCAAGGAGGACCGCCGCTCCTCCCACCTGCTGCTGCTGGCCGAGAACGAGACCGGCTACAAGAACCTGCTCCAGATCGCTTCGGCGGCCCAGTTGGAAGGCTTCTATTATTATCCCCGCATCGACAAGGATTTCCTCGCCAGACACACCGAGGGCCTGATCTGCACCTCCGGCTGCATGTCGGCCGAGGTGCCGCGCCTGATCCGCCAGGGCCAGGTCGAGGCCGCCCGCCGCAGCCTGGACTGGTATTACGACCTGTTCGGCAAGGACAACTTCTTCTTCGAACTCCAGCAGCACGACGTGCCCGACCTGGAGACGGTCAACCGCACCCTGATGGAACTGGGCCCGCATTACCAGGCCCGCTTACGTCGCCACCAACGACGCCCATTACATCAACCCCGAAGACGCCAAATACCAGGATATCCTGCTCGCCATCCAGACCGGGGCCCTGCTCTCCGACCCCGACCGGATGCGCATGACCGACCCATCCTACTACCTGCGTTCCCCGGAGGAGATGGCGCGCCTGTTCGCCGAAGTGCCCGAGTCGCTCTCGAACACCCTGCTGATCGCCGAGCGCTGCAACGTCGAACCTGGATGTCAAGAACTACCGCCTGCCCCTGTTCGAGGTCCCGGAAGGGCAGACCGCCGAGACCTACCTGCGCAGCCTGTGCGAAGAAGGCGCCAAGCGCCGCTACGGCGAGCGCGCCGTCAGCGAAGAGGTCCAGACCCGCCTCGATTACGAACTGGGCGTCATCCACAAGATGGGCTTCGACGCCTACTTCCTGATCGTCTGGGACCTGTGCCGCTACGCCCGCGAGCAGGACATCTGGTACAACGCGCGCGGCTCGGCGGCCGGTTCGATCGTGGCTTACACCCTGGACATCACCCTGGTGGACCCGATCCGGCACGATCTGCTCTTCGAGCGCTTCCTGAACCCGGGCCGCATCTCCATGCCCGATATCGACCTGGACTTCCGGGACGACTGCCGGGCCGAAGTGCTCGAATATACCGTCAATAAATATGGGCAGCGACAAGGTCGCCCAGATCATCACCTTCGGCACGCTCGGGGCGCGCGCGGCCCTGCGGGATGTGGGCCGGGTGATGGACATCCCGCTGCCCGAAGTGGACCGGGTGGCCAAGACTCATCCCGAACATCCCGTCCAAGGCCGTCCCGCTGCAGCGACATCATCGCAGATGACTTCAAAGGTCTGCCGGACCTGAAGGAGGCCTACCAGTCCGAGGAGCACCTGCGCGAGCTGATCGACACGGCCGCCAAAATGGAGGGCGTGGTCCGCAACGCCGGGACGCATGCCGCCGGGGTGGTCATCTCGGACAGGCCGCTGGTCGAGTACCTGCCGCTGCACCGTCCCACCAGTAATTCCGAAGAGACGCCGATCAAGACGGTCACCCAGTTCGAGATGGGCATCCTCGAAAAGCTGAAGATGCTCAAGGTGGATTTCCTCGGCCTGGCCACCCTGACCATCATGGCGCGCGCCTGCGACCTGATCGCGCAGCGCCACGGCGTGAAATACACGCTGGATAACATCCCCACCGATGACCCGGAGACCTACCAGTTCCTGGGCGAGGGCAATACCCTGGGCGTCTTCCAGTTGGAAGGCTCGGGCATGACCAAGTGGCTGGTGCAGATGAAGCCGCAGCAGCCTGGATAACATCATCGCCATGGTGGCGCTCTTCCGGCCCGGCCCGATGGAGTTCATCCCCGATTACATCAGCCGCATGCACGGCGAGGCGGAGGTGGAGTACCGCCATCCGTGCCATGGAGCCGATCTTCCAGGATACCTACGGCATCCCGATCTACCAGGAACAGATCATGCGCGCGGCCGTCGAACTGGCCGGCTACACCCCTTCGGAGGCCGACGACCTGCGCAAGGCCATTTCCAAGAAGAAAAAAGAAGATATCGAGAAGCACCGCCAGAAGTTCGTCGCAGGGAGCGGTGACAAAGGGCATGCCGCGCGAGACCGCCGAAGCCATCTTCACCGACTGGGAGGAGTTCGCCCGCTACGGCTTCAACAAGTCCCATGCCGCCGACTACGGCGTGCTGGCCGTCCAGACCGGCTTCCTGAAACTGCACTACCCGGTCGAATATATGACCGCCCTGCTCTCGGTCACCAAGCACGAGACCGACAAGATGGCGCTGTACGTCAACGACGCCCGCAACATGGGCGTGGAAGTCCTGCCGCCGGACGTGAACGCCAGCAGCTGGGACTTTACCATCGAGGACCGCCCGGGACAAAAACCCGCCATCCGCTTTGGGCTGGGCGCCATCAAGAACGTCGGCCAGGGACCGGTGGAACTCATCTGCCAGGCCCGCGCGCAAGGGCGGCGCCTTCAAGGACCTGAACGACTTCGCCGCGCGGGTGGACCTGCGCGCGGCCGGGAAGCGTGCCCTGGAAAGCCTGATCAAGGTCGGCGCGATGGACAAGTTCGGTTCGCCGCACCGCCATGCTGGAAGCCCTCGACCGCCTCGTGGCGGTCAGTTCCTCGCATTTCCGCGCCGCCGAGGCCGGGCAGTTGTCGCTCTTTGGGGCGCATACGGGCGTCACCGAGAGCGTCACCCTGCCGCTTGTCCCGGATGCCGACCGGCGTGAGACCCTCAACTGGGAGCGCGAACTGATCGGCATGTACATGGGCGAGCACCCGCTCACGCCCTACATGAACGAGATCCGCCGCGTGGTCAGCTCATTTCTCCAGCAACCTGGGCGAGGCCGCCCACGAAGAGAAAGTCCGGTGGCCGGCATGGTGACCGGCATCCGCCCGCACCAGACCAAGACCGGCAAGATGATGGCCTGGGTCACGCTCGAAGACCTGACCGGCACGATCGAACTGGTGGTTTTCCCGCGCACCTGGGAGAAGTTCCAGTTCGCCCTGGAAGTCGGCGGGGTGATCCTGGCCGAAGGCAAAGTGGACGCCCAGTCCAATCCGTCCAAGGTGCTGGTGGATAATATCCGCACCGAGATCAAGCTGACCGAGCCGGCGCAGAAGCTGGCGCCGCTGCGGGACGGGAAAGCACCGCGCAGATGGTTTTGCAGCCGCAGCGCAGCATGCCTGTCCGGAAGCCGGCTGACCCGGCCCCGAAACGCGTTGCTGAAGGGCCTGCCCCTGCCTACCGGAAGCCTCCACAGCGCGGCCTGCTCCACGATCGGAGCGAAGCCGGACCGCCGCCACCCGAAGACCCGCCGGATTGGGAAAATGACCAGCCTGCGCGATGCTGCATTTGCCGTCCATGACCTGGTCGTGCACGCAGCCGATCTGCCGGAGGAAGAGCCGGCTGCGCCCGCAGCCGGTCGAGAAAGCTCCGACCGCCTGGCCAGGCCAGATGGCGATGCAGTCCCGCGATCCCAGCCCGTCGCCGCCTGCGGCGGTCCTGACGCCGAAACTGCCCGCTGCCAGCCTGCCCTGCCCGGCTGGAGGAGGACCACCCGCCCCAGATGCTGACGGTCATCCTGCGCCCCAGCGGGCGATGCCCAGCGCGACATCCGGCGCATCAGCCGCCTGCACGGCACTTTCATCTCCTACCCCGGCAAGGACCGCTTTGCCTTCCAGATCTTCGAGGAAGGCCGCGGCCACCTGATCGAATTCCCCAATGACACCACGCACCTGTGCGCCGACCTGCTGACCAAGCTCAAGGATGCGGTCGGGGAAGAGAACCTGCGCGTCGAGCCGATCCTGTACCTGTAACAGGGGCAATTCGGATCGAAGCGTAACGAACCAGGATGGAGCTCATAACATGATCCGCAATATCATCTGGGACGCGGATGGTACGCTGTTCGATACCTATCCCGCCATTGCTTCTGCTTTTCAGGCCGCCATGGCAGACCTTGGCGCAGGATGTGCCATTGGATTGGATCATGAGCCTGGCAAAAAAGTCGGTTGGGACGTGTGAGACCAGCCTGGCCGAGCATTACCGGGTCAGCGAAGAGTTGATCGACCAGAAATTTGACGTACATTACGACCGCATCCGCTACGAGGACCAGCCGGCCTTTCCCGGCGTGGCCGCCATCTGCGAATATATCTGTTCCACCGGCGGGAAGAACCTGATCGTGACCCATCGCAGGAGGATGGGGACATTCAAGCTCCTGGAAGCGAACGGTTTGTCGGGTTGGTTTGCCGGCTGCCTGACCTACGATGATGGTTACCCCAAAAAGCCCGACCCGGCTGCATTCGAGGCCGCCCTGCGGGAGTATGCTTTGGAGCGCGCCGAGACCATTGCCGTCGGCGACCGTGATATCGACGTGCTGGCCGGCCAGGCGGCCGGGCTGTTCACCTGTTTGTTTGGTCCTGTTACGGATGGGTGTACTGCAGATTTAACGATCAGCAATTTTGATGAGTTGTATCGCTATATCCAAGTCGGCCAACTCTGGTCAAATGATCACCTGATCTATCCTGCTCCCGCTTCTTTATTCCCCGCCTGATTTCCCCGCACCTCTCACAATCCACCTGCTGGCATAACAAGGCCAGCGGGTCTTTTTTTATCCGGGTGATGACCACTTTGAACAACATGCTCAGCGGCACGGCCTGCACCTGGGCCTCGCCGATCTGCACGTTGCGGGTGAACTTTTCCATCTCCGGCGCAATGGCCTGGAAGCCGGCCGAACAGCCCGGGAAACCCGGGCATTCCACCACGCCCCTGGGCGTGAGCGCCCAGCGCACGAACTGCCGGCGCCCGGCCAGTTTTTCGGCATAATGGATGCTGGTGTTGACGGTATGGTCCACGCCCAGCAGCAGGACCCAGCCGTCCTGTTTTTCCAGCGCGCCCAGCGGACCCAGCGGGTCGTCCAGCCTCTGCGGCTCCAGGAACTTTTCGGCATTCGATGCCGGCAAACGACAGGATCGGGTGACTCGAACGCCTGGCCTGCGGGTGTTTTGCGGAGCGTCTCCGGGATGATCCCCATCAACGGGTCGGCCGGCATCCTGGGGGTGAAGAATTCGGCCATCCGGTTCTGGCTTTCGCCGGAACCGTAGGTGATGGCATTGTTTTCCGGGCCGGTCAGCGGCGTGAGCATCGTCTTGTAGGTGAAGGTGGGCACCAGCACGCTCGGGAAAACGCTCATCAGGGCGCTCACGACCGTCTGCGGCGCCGCCTTCCACCTGCCCGAAGGATTTCAGCGAGGCATGCACGATGACCGGCGCACTCCCCAGGTGCAGGTCACGCAGGCCCAGCAACAAGTCCCGCAGGCGTATCGTCATCTCAGCCGCACAACTCCAGGATGTGTTTGACCACGTCGCCCGTCTCCTCCGGCCGGACGTGGTAGACGCGGATGCCGAACTCGGATAATTCATAGGCTGCCAGGGCGGATAACGCCGCCAGCCCGGCCTTGCTGGTAAAGTAAGCCGCCCGTTTTTCCGGCCCTTTGGCCCGTTCGCCCACGTGCACGATCACCCCGCCGCCTTTTTCCTTCATGATCCGCCCGACCGACTGGGTCAGCAGGAAGGCCCCGTTCAGGTTCACGTCCAGGGTGCGCTGCCAGTCCCAGTCGTCCATCTCGAGCACGCTCTTCTGCGGCTCCACCTCGGCGCAGTTGACCAGGATGTCGATCCGCCCGAAATCATCCAGCACGGCATTGAGCAGCGTCTGGACCGGCATCTTCTTGGCGATGTCTTCCACGTAGGCTTTCACCTGTCCGCCGGCGGCCGTGATGCGCCTGACCGTCTCATCCAGGTTGACCGGCGAAACGTCGTTGGCGGCCACCATGGCACCCTGCGCTGCAAAGGCCTCCGCCACGCCGCGCCCGGTGCCTTTGCCCGCCCCGGTCACCAGGATGACTTTGTCCTTGAAATTGGCCATGAACGATTATACCCTCGCCGCCATGGGAAGCGACTGGGGGAAGAGTTAAAGGATTCTTATGAAAAATCTACCTTCCGTATTCGCATTTCTTACGCCGGCTGGATATCATAGAAGAAATTCAATTGAAACATATTTCCGAAAGGAGTTCCAAATGACTTACTTTATTGCCCCCAATCCCTACCGCATGGCCCGCCGCTGGGCCCACATGGCTGGTTTTGAACCTTCGCATGATTTCAACCTGTCCGTGGATGTCCGTGAAGAGGACGAGGCCTACATCCTGAATGCGCTGGTCCCCGGCCTGAAAGCCGAAGACCTGAATATCCAGGTCCTGGACGACGTGGTCACCATCACCGGTGAGTTCAAGGCCGGACGAGTCCGAGTACCTGATGCGCGAACTGCCGCACGGCTCCTTCCGCCGGACCCTGCGCCTGCCGGTCGCCCTGGACGCCAGCAAGGCCGAAGCCCGCATCACCGACGGCGTGCTGACCCTGCGCCTGGCCAAGGCCGAATCCGCCCGGCCGCGCACCATCAAGGTTGCCGTCAAAGTAAAACTATTCGCACGAACATTCTCCTCCTCCAATATCAGAGCGCCCGCAAAGGCGCTCTGATTCTTTAATATCAGGTAAAATACCTGCATCCTTCCCTGGAGAAATCTTGTGCGAACGAAACCCATCCTTTTGCTGCTTGCCTGCCTCCTGCTGAGCGCCTGCGGCGGCCGCGCCACCCCAACACCTGCGCCGGCGACCCCCACACCAACCCCGAACCCGACGGTCAGCCCGACCGCCACCATGCCGCTCGCCATCCTGGTCCTGCCGGCCGACATGCCGCAGAAGGATAAAGACAGCTACCAGACACTCGTCTATGACCTGACCCAGGCCAACGGCATGCGCTGGCAGGTGCTCAACACGCTCACCCCGGCCGACCTGGCGCTGGTCGGTCCGGCCCTGAAAGTCGTCATTGCCCTGCCCCCGGACCCCGGCCTGGCCGCCCTGACGGCAGCCGCCCCGGAGCGTGCAGTTCCTGGCGGTCGGCATCCCCGACCTGCCGGCCGCCTCCAACCTGTCCACCATCGGGGCCACCGGCCTCCCGGTGGACCAGCAGGCCTTCCTGGCCGGTTACATCGCCGGGATGGTTGCCCCCGAGTGGAAGGTCGGCATCCTGTCCCAGAAGGATACCCCCGGCGGTGACGGCCGCCCGTGACGCCTTCGCGAACGGGTTCACGTATTCTATTGCGGTTCCTGCCGTAACCCGCTTTTCCCCCAGCCGGCCGGGATCTACCCGGTCATCGTCCGCATCCCGACGGATGCCAAGCCGGGCGAATACACGGCCTACGCCGATCTTCTGCTCCACAACGTCGTCAAGGTGGCCTATGTCTATCCGGAAGTTGCCACGCCGGAACTCCTGAATTACATGGCCCAGACCAACATGCTGCTCATCGGCCAGAGCCTGCCCGGAGAGGATGTGCGTCCGCACTGGATCGCCAGCATCCAGCCGGATATCGTCGCCGCCATCAAGGACATCTTCCCCGAACTGGTCGCCGGCCAGGGCGGCAAGGTCGTCCCCACCCCGCTCTTCCTGACGGATGTCAACCCCGACCTGCTCAGCGCAGGGCAAACTGCGCCTGGTGCAGGATGTGCTGGATGGCCTGCAGAACGGCACGATCGGGACAGGCGTAACACCCTGAAATTTCGACGAAAGAAAATTCACCACCAAGGACACGAAGTACACGAAGGAAAGTGCTTAATTTTTTCCTTTGTGTATCTTCGTGTTCTTCGTGGAAATATTTTTTTCTCTTGATTGCCAGATTCCCCAATTGCGGCTATAATACCGCCTTGCTCCCTGGAAAATGATCCCAGGGACAGGTTGACGGGGCGTGGCGCAGTCCGGCTAGCGCGCTTGCATGGGGTGCAAGAGGTCCCGGGTTCAATTCCCGGCGCCCCGACACGAAAACTCCGCTTTGCTGGAGTCTTTTGGTTAAGTCCCGGGTTCCATCGAGGGACTGTCGCAATTCCCGGCGCCCCACACGAAGACTCACGAATTGGAGTCTTTTGGTTTAAGTCCTGGGTTCTCCTACGGATGCTTCACGATCCCATCGAGGGACTACGCAATTCCCGGCGCCCCGACACAGAAAACTCCGCTTCGGTGGAGTCTTGCGTTTTAAGCATAGCTCCCGTCCGTTCTGATTGATAATGATCACCTGACGGGTTAGCGGGTCATAATGCCATTCGAACTGTCTTCGCCGGTTTGAACTACCGCGAGTAATGGACATTCGTTCTCCAGGGACGAATAAGCTTTCCGGCGTCTGAACCTACCCGGTCCGGCCGAATCTTCGCCGCCCTGATCATCGTGGCCAGGTCTGCAAGTGTGTTCGTCGAACGTATTCGTCCGAGCAAGTCCTCTGCGCCACGACGGGCCTGCTTCACGCACTCCGGGGTCATCTTTCTGAGAGCTCATAATCTCGTTCGCCAGATACCAGTTGTTGACGAACTGCTCTACCTGCTGACTGGTGAATGGTCGAACCTGCAAGACAGTTACGTTGGCCAGGGGATTAGACTTGATAACCATGTGGGCGGGATGAGATGACAAAGTGGTTTTTACCATAGATGCCATACATTGCTCCACCCAGGTAACCACTTGCTTGCGGATTTGAGGATCGGCGACCTCGTCCAGACCATCCAGCATAATCAGGCATTTCCCTGCTTCAAGTTGTTTTTCGAGCCAGCCCGTGGGCGGTAGTGGAGCCTGGCGGCCGGCAAATTGATCGCGGATAAGTTGAGCCAGTGGGATGGATGGATTGGCTTTGATGGCCTGAGCGTGATCGCGTAAGAAGAGCAGGATAGGCAACAGATTCGGGAGCACCAACTTTTTGACGACGATGAGATGGTGCTGCCAGGGTCAGAGCCATATGCTTTAGCAAAGTAGTCTTACCACTACCAGGCGCGCCTAAGATGGCATAATTGTGCCCTTGCACATTCTTGTCGTTTACATATTGCCATATCGTATGGCTGCCAGAACGCAGTTTTTCGGGAAGATTTTGCAGAGGATTGGAGCTTACTCCATGCGATGGTGGTTGGGTCAACACCCAATTGCACATAGACCCTGTCCAGTTCCAAGCTGTATGGGCCTTGAGTGCTCAAGCCTTTCACATCAAAGGTACGATGCTGGTAAACCAAATATTCAAGGTAGCGACGGCGATAGCCGGAAAAGATTGTTTGCATGGTCAGGTCAATCCAATCTGCGAAGCCGTTCCGCCCATTTGCCTTCATGCGTTGCCATACCTTTGTCATAGAAGCCTCCGACGATGACAACGATCTCGTACACAATCGTGATGACTATGGATATTTTCAAATCCTGAGTAGCTTTGAAAAGCAAGATAAAGGCGGGAACACCTCCCAGCACCATCAAGAAATGCCGATAAGGGGAAGAATATTGTTTATCCAGTTCATAGTTTGACCCATCCGGATCAAGATTGGTATAATCTCTCTTTATATTATATATACTTTTATCCTAATTGATTGTTGCCTTTTCTAGATAACAAGAACTCCCGAACGGGGAGTTCTTGTCATATTCTAGCTCGTTATAATTTCCACTTATCTGCCGGCGAAGCCCGCCTGTGGGCATTCTTTGCGTCTGACTTTGCCAATTGCAGATAATTGCCTGACCATATCCAGCGAACTGTGCCCCAGGATCATCTGCAGGGTGAAAATATCCCCGTCATTACGCAGGTATTCCACCGCGAAGGTATGGCGTAAGCCGGTGAGGATGGCAGTTCTTTATCTCCGGCTTTGTCCCCCAGGTCTTTGAGTAAAAGGCGGATTGCATTCATTATTCATACGCCGCCCGGCCATTGTCTGAAATAGCGGTTCATCCTGATCAGCTTCCGGTCGCGTGGAAAGATAACGCCATAATACCCGCCGGGAGGATTTTCCAATTGGGATGACTCGGCTCTTTGTCTTTCGCTGAGAACTACCATAAGGAGCGATATAGATCTCGCCGGTTTCAAGGTTCACATCCTTGATATTCAGCCGGCCTGCTTCACCTGCGCGAATACCGGTATCCAGCAGCAGGACGATCAAGCGCTGTATCCCGTTCTGCGTTGGCCGTTTCATTCTGAAATGTCTGCCGGCCATTTGTCTGCGCCTCCCGGCTGTATTCTGCGCTTTCGACCAAGTGCCTTCACTTCTTCCTCAGATAGGGGCATTATCGTTCACTTGGATTGTTGGGCGGGAGTTTCAGCCTGACATCTGGCCTGGATTTCAAGCCCCAGTTCTTCTTCGCCCAGCGGAAAAAGCGCCGGATCGCTTTCCAGTGGTTTTGCAGGGTGCTCCCTGAAAGTGGCGTGCCTATTGTTGCTTTGCCTGCGAGGGATATAATCGCTTCGCAGGTACGCAAAGTAACGGGTCAGATCATTTGGTGCTATTGCCGATACTTCCCGGTCACCCAGGAAATTCGTCAGCGTAGTGAGCATGATTCGGTAAAGGTCTACCGTTGCTGGAGAATAGCCGTCCGCTTTCAGGGTGAATAGAAGACCGTCAGAGCGCGTGTCAGGTTCATTTTTGCCCCCTTTCGGTCAACCGCAGTACGCTTACATCGGCGGATTTTACTCCCGACCGCAGACCACTAACATCGTAAAACCGGCCTTGCAGACTGGTCCACGGCAGTCCGGCTGCATGGGGTGCAAGAGGTCCCGGGTTCAATTCCCGGCGCCCCGACACGGAAGACTCCCGGAAATCCGGAGTTCTTTGGATAGGCCCGGCTTCTCCTTACGGAGTGCTTCGCGATCCCATCGAGGGATTGCACAATTCCCGGCGCCCCGACACGAAAGACTCCGCGTTATGCGGAGTTTTTTGGTTAATCGAACGGCTTCTCCTTGCGGAGTGCTTCGCGATCCCATCGAGGGATTTCGCCTTCGGCTCAACAATTCCCGGCGCCCCGACACAATTGACTCCAAGAAATTGGAGTCTTTTGGTTTAAGTTCCGGATTTCCCCTCGATTTAATTTCCATCAGCACTTCGACTTCGTGCGTTTTCCCATCCGAGAAGACCGGCAGCAGGTTGCCCTGGATCGGGCTTTCCATCCACGCTGATCGACTTGACCCCGTGCTCCACCCCCTCCGGGTTGCGGAAATGGATCCGGTAGCTGGCGCCGCGGAAATGGCGCAGTGACCGAGAAATCCGTCCAGGACGGGTCCACGCACGGGTCGATCCGCAGGCCGGCGTAATCCGGCTTGAGCCCGAAGATGTACTCCAGCAGGGCGGTATGCATGGTCGGGGCGGTGCCGGTCAGCCAGGTGTGGCCGCCGCGCCCGAACTCCTCCGCCGCCCGGCCATGCACGAACTCCGGGTAGACATACGGCTCGGCCCGGTAGCGCTCCTGGTCGGCCGAGAGGTTCTCGGGCAGGCATTTCAGGTAATGCGCCACCGCCTTGTGACCGTGCCCCAGCAGGGCGTAGGCCTGCACCAGCCAGCCGTTCAGGTGCATGAAGATCGAGCCGTTCTCCTTGACCGCCGGGGGTTCCTTCTCGATGCCCCAGGAACGCCTGGGCAGCCGGTTGCGTTGGGCCAGGTCGGTAAAGGGCGGGAAACACAGCATGGCGCCGAATTCGGTATCCAGGTTCTCGCTCCACCGCCTGCAGGACCAGCTTCCGCCCGGGCCGGGTCGGCCACGCCGCTCAGGATGGCGAATATCTGCGGCTCGAGGAAGATCTTCCCGAACTCGGCTGGCGCTCGAACCGAGCTCCTCCACCGCCGGGTCCAGGCTCAGGACACGCTTGTAGTAGCCCTGCTGATCCAGGGCGAGGGCGTTGATGGCCTCCTTGAGCTGTGCGGCGCGCTGTTCATATTCCGGAGCCAGATCCGGGTCCCGGCCGGAGGCGCGCAGCAGCCCGGCCATATCCAGCAGGAGGCGGTGGAGCTGCTGGGCCACCATCACGGATTCCATCCAATCGTTCGGTTTGCCGTCCCGGCGGCCGGTATTCAGGTCATCGTTCCAATCGCAGTCCTTCAGGTACGGCAGGCCGCGTCGGGCTGCGGTCAGTCCAGACGCGCTCGACCGCTCTCTGGCAGTGTTCCAGGATGGCTGCCGCGCACCCCGCTCTGGCCTTCGTGGACCTCGGCGTAATCGGTCACTTCGTCCAGGAAGGCGAAGTCAGCCGTCTCCTGGCAATAGCTGATCACCGCCGCCGGGAACCAGAGCGGGTCATCCGAGGCCTGGACATCCTTGTTCCCGGGCTGGTCGATGAAGAAATTGTGGTAGGCCACGCCATCCGAGAATATCTGGGTGGAGATGTGCCTGAGCGCCGACGGCGACCGTGGCGGGATCGTACGGCAGGTTGAAGACCACATCCTGGAGGATGTCGCGGAAGCCCCAGCCGTACTCGTAGCCGGTATGGAAGCGCGATTTCATGCGGTTGAGCACATACACGATCTGGCACTGGTACTGCAGCCAGCGGAAGGCGTTGTCCAACTTTTTCTCAGGGGAGTGGATGGTCAGGCGGCCCAGCTGGTCCCGCCACCAGGTCGTGACCTGGTCCAGCATCGCCTGGCGGGCAGCCTCGTCGCACAGGCCGGACAGCAGGCCGCGCAACTGCTGCTTATCCGTTCAGGTAATAGTCCTGCGTGCTGCCGGCTGCCAGGGCCACTGCGAAGCGGACCGACTGGCCCGGCTCCAGCGTGATTTCATGCTTGAACACGCCGCAGGTCCGGCGCAGGGAAGGGTGGTCCCGGCTGCTGAGCTTCCCTTCCAGGATGGCGCGCGGGTTCGCCAGGCTGTGGAAGCGGTCGCCGAGCAAGCGTTCCAGGCTGGTCTCGTAGGGCGTACCGGCGCTGTTCAGGGTGGAGAAGAAAGCCGCCACGTTGCCGAGCAACCCGTTGATCTTCTCCGGGTCGTCATGGACGGCCGTGCCGCCGTGATGGCGGAAAACGATCGCCTGCAGATCGGGATCGAAGCTCGCCCCGCCCATAAAGGCATCGTTGTCACCCGCCAGCAAACGCCCCAGGGCGTTGCCCATATGGATGGGCACGAACGGATACAGCGCCAGCCTGCGGGTCCGTTCCGAGAGGTTGCGCAGGGTGATGTCCTGGATCCAGCCGTCGAAGTGCAGCGGGACGAACATCACCACTTCGGTCTGGATCTGTTCGCACTCGGACTCGAAGGTGATCCGGCCGAAGTCGAGCGTCACCTGGTACTTCTGCTGTGCGGGACGCACCGGCTGCCAGGTGGTGGTGAAACAGCTCCCGGACTCCTGGTCCACGATGTAGACATAGCGCCCGACATCATCCGCGTCGTTCAGGTGGATCTGGGTGTCCACAAAGGTGTTTTCATGCGTGCCGCGCACGTCGAAGCCCGCCGCCGGTGGTTGTGACCCCGCTGCAGAAGGTTTCGGTGCCGGGCTGGCCCGGGCGGATCAGGTAATGCAGCCAGGGCTCCGGCGTGAAGGGATTTTCGATGACGAATTGTCCAGCTTCGTTGAACCGGCCGTACTGGGTCATAATTCCTCCCGAAAGGGTTGGTTGGCATTCCTGCGATATTCTGTATCTTTATATTATCCTACAGTTTGAAGAAACCCCCAACCTGGTTATGCGGTGGGCATCGATCAGTTTGAGAAATGCCCTCCAAAGATTGAAAAAGGGGTGGAGGTGGTGGAAGCAGACGGGGTATAGACCGATAGAACCAACCGTCACCCAATCGTTATTTCCACAGATCCTGCCAGCGCTCTGGAAGCAGGTCACCCAGGCGGGCAGATTTCCCGCCCTCCAGCAGGATTTCGGTTTCGAGGTTGCCGCGGTCGATCTGGTAGAGCAGTTCACGGCAGCGCCCGCAGGGCGGCATAATCTTCCCATCTCCGCTGACCGCCACGAGCCTGGCGATGCGTGTCTCCAGGGCAGTTAGCATCTCCGCGATTGCAGCAGTCTCCCCGCAGTAGCCGATCCCGCAGGCCGCCGAAAGGCTGACGCCGAGGTAGAGGCTGCCCTTGTCAGTGATCAATGCTGCGCTGACATCGGCAGCCGTGCATTCATCCGATACCTGTCTCCAGTGCAGGACGGATTTTGCTTTTTCGATCAGTTCGGAATTTTCCATGGCATAAATTCCTTTCCAATTCTTGAATATTCAAACGCCGGTGACATTCGAGGTTGCCTGGCCTGCAGATGGCATACAGGCTTGATCCAGCTGGCGTTCTTCGATGGGCATGATCCAGAGCAGCAGGGCGCCCGGCGCCGGAGCGGCAATGCTGATCGCCCCTTGCAGGGTCAGGTTGGCACCGGCCAGGCGCCCGAGATGCTTTTCGGGCACGATCAACGGGGTGGAAGCCTGCATGGCCAGCAGGTGGAAAATCCCGCCGACCGCCCGCACGAACAGGATCACGTAAATGTGCCAGAAGACAGCTTTCCCCAGCAGGAACAGCACCGCCAGGCCGAGCGAAAATAGCGCGATCAGGCCATCATCCAACCGCTCCGATTTCCACGTAATACCATTTCCCACTGCGCCGGGCAAAGAAGGCGACCATGTTTTTCGCGCGGACCGGATTCAGCTCCGCTCCGCTGCAACACCCGTAATGTGGGATCTGGCTGTAACCCAGCCGAACTTGTTGTCCAGCATAGGAAAAGCCAATCTGCCCATCTTCCCGGAAGAAATAGAACGGCCTGCCGCTTATCAACTGGAAGCCGAAAGATTCCTCATAGCCCTTTTCTTCGTTGAGCGATACCCCGTCTCTAATGATCTGACCAGATACAGCACCCTCCTGTCCGTCTTGCGGATCATTTTGCCCCGACACACGGGCGACCTCCAGGACCCAATGATCGTTGTAGGTCCATAATCCTTGTAATGATTTAACCGGACTGGAGACTCCGAGGTCGATGGAATAGATTGCTTCTTCTCCAAATACGATATCCACAAGCATCCGGTCATTTGCCTGATCCCACATTTCCCTTGCGATAAGTCTTCCGTTCTCCCATTCTGTCCACATTGCGCGGTAGCCCTTGTCCACAAAAGTGTTGTCCGGGAAGTCTTCGCTCTTTTCCTGTTGGTGTTCCCTCAAAATATCTTTTTGCGAGCCTTCCAGCGGGACAAAAGCCAAAGGTTCCACTTGAGGCAGCGCGGATAAGTTCATGCTCTTCCACATACAGTCCTGAAGAATGCGGTGGTGTTCCTGCCAGGGTACTCTCTGCATCAGGAGATGAGTTGTGCGGCACGAAAGAGGCCTGGAGGGCGGCGGCGCACCCGGATGCCTGTAACGCCTGATGCAATCCATGGATGGTTACCCTGGATGGTTCAAGATCTCGTGATCCTTGTGCAAGTAAGAAACTCAAAATCCCGCCGTAAGCACCTTGTGAAGTCTGCAATTTGAAAATAAATTGCACTAAAGATCCCGGGACGATATTTTGTGGAAGCGAAATCCCACCTTCCCGAATACCGTTATCCCCATCTTTTAGACCCAGCTTCATCATACCAGGAAGGATGTCCGGGCAAATTCCCCAGGATTCATGGATAAAGTCATCGATATCCGGGCCATGATATTTCCACGAGACATGCGTGCCCACCCCCGGAATATCGCTGTACAGCCATGCACTGGATGGATTACGGTTAAAGCCGGGGTCTTGAAGGAGATAGACCTCGAAATCAAAAGGGCCCTCATGGAAGGCGGCTTTTGTAAAGGGCTGTTCAAGAGCGATGGGCAACAATGTACCTGTATCCGGTTGCGAGGTTGGGGATGCAGCCGCATCGGGAGCAAGGGTCCGGATCTCTGCAACTGGTTCCGTAGACAGGAGTTGCGGTTGTCCCGGGTATGTACAAGCCGCAAGAAGTGCAATGATTGCGATTGCCATAACTACTTGTTTTTTTACACTATTCTTAACCATAGCATCTCCTCTTTTCTGATTGGAATGCCAGATTTCAGGCACATTACCTTGTGACAAGTTAATGCGATGCACTCCTCGGTCAAGATTCGGCAGGTCTTTTTTGAGCAATGGACGAAGTCATCAGGGTCGATAAAAATTACCCGGTGACCTGGTCAGAAAACGTGAAAGAAGACAGGATTTTGAAAATGACAGCCGAGTACCGTTCCAACGCGGCCGGGTCCGCGGCAGGCAGCGTGATATAACCTGTCGCAGCCAGCCAGCCTCCATCGTGCTGGAAGAAGGCCGTTATCTGGCACATTTGACCCGGCTGTTGGGTGACACGATACAAGATCCCAGGTTCTCCGGCTACCTCAACTGTTACCAGATCATTTGGATCAATTGCCCGGCCTTCTTCGATCATTGGAGCGGAGCTTAACCGCACAATTTCAAATTTTACAAAGTCCAATTGTGTTGGTCTCTCCATAAGCGGAATGTTCTGGACAAAGCCCTGGATCAGGCTGGGTTTCGAATCAACATACCATCCGTCAGGGTAGGTGAATGAATAGATCCAATGGCTGTCCTTATCCTTCCCTGACAATTCACCCCGATAGGTTTCCCATTTCAAATCCGCGACTGAACTTCGATCTACTAACTGATTCCAGGGTGTGATTTTCGGCCCAGGGGTGGGATAAGGCCCAGGTCCAATCAGCAGCTTTCCCGGTTCGATATCAACAACCTGGGTAAAAGTGGAAATGGGTGCAGCCAGATCAGGAGTCGGGCTCGAGAGACGCGTTGGAGGCTCTTCCCCCACATCCCGGGTTGGAACCGGTTCTTCGGTAGCGGACGGGACAACCTGGCAAGCGGAGTGGAAAATGAACAGGATTGGTATTATTGCAGAGTACACGAGCAAGGTTTTCCTGGATGGGAGAGACATGCTTGATTTCCTTTTATTATTTCCTGATCGTTTCAATCAGATCTCGAACCGCGCGGATAACTTCTTCCGGTGCGTCGAGATGAACCGAGTGCCCGCTTTTGGCAATCACACGCTGTTCAGCCTGTGACGAAAGCCCGGCCAAGTTCCAATTGGAGTTTGATCTGGTGTGCAGAAACCGGGACATATTGCTCATCGAATGGGGTGGACCCAGACGCGCTCGTCTGCCCGGCGGTGAGGACGATCAGCGGCAGGTCACCCAGTGGCTTTTCCCTTGACAGCAATTGGCTGGTTTGTTCGAACGTACGCGGCAGGTTCTCCATTTCCGAGATGGCGGTGGTGTATTGTTGAGGGTCCAGCAGCAGGTTCAGGTAAGCCTCCTGTAGTTCAAATGGCAGCTTACGGGCAGTCTGTGGCATGGAATTCTCGCCGCCCAATGGCCCCAGGATGCGCAATAAGCCGGAACGGGTCAGGAGGTTCATCACCTGGTAAAAACCAATTGAAGATTGCATCTGTGCCCTGAACTCCGGGCTTATCTCCAGCGGATAAGCGGTGTCGATTAGAATCAGCCCGGCAACTTCATCCGGGTAGCTTCCTGCGTATAGGCGAACGTGTACTCCCCCCAGCGAATGACCGACCAGCAGGTATGGGCCCGGTTCCCCGGCAGCCCGTAATAACTGGTGTAACTCGGAAACAACCTTCGCACCATCCCGCGGCAGGAGGCCGGGTTCGCTCCAGCCGTAGCCGGAACGGTCGTAGGTACACACACGCAGCGATTGGCTCAATTGATCCTGGATGGGTGTCCATTCCAACGAAAAACTGCCGTTCCCGGCATCGATCACCACGCTGGGCGATCCGCTCCCCTTACAATTAATGTGCATGAGATGGCCTTCCACCTTCACCAATTTTCCGGGAGCAGGGAATTCGGAGCGGGTACGGTGCAGGGTTATCTTCTGGTTGATACCCAGAGCGGCAAAAATGGTGATGATCACCAGCGCAAGGATGCCAGCCGCTCGCATAAATCTTCCCAAATGGCCCAAGGTTTTTTGCTTTCCACTCATTGTTATTTCCTTATTTTCCTTTCCTGTACCGGATCACGAAAAACAGCGCGATTCCAAGAATGATCGCCCCAATCACGATCGCCATTAAGACCAGGGCAATCAGCCAAACAGGCATAACGTATGACATGCTTTCTCCTTTGCTTATGGCACATATACCGGCAGCCTTTGCTCGAACCTAACCTGCTCACAGTTTACGCTTGCGCGGTTTAAGTGTCATCCAACCAAAGTGATATAGAAGTTGTATCTTTCAGCTGTATAAGGAATCAAAACAGGTCGGAAATTCACCGACCTGTATCGGGCTGTTATGGAAGGATTTACAACAACCCCAGTTCCCTGGCGCGAGCCACAGCCTCTGTGCGGTTCTTTACATCCAACTTATTAAAAATATTTACGCTGTGGCGTTTGACGGTCCCGATGGAAATGACCAGTTTGGTGGCGATCTCCTTATTCGAGCATCCGGTGGCGACCAATTGGAGTAATTCGATCTCGCGCTTGCTGAGGATTGCGCGAGGTGCTGAACGGGTTGGCTTTCCAGCCTCTTCGCTTGAAATCAATGTCACCAGACGTGAGATAAATTCCACCGATATACCCCGACTTTTTGCCAGGCGCAAGAGATCCAGCATGGAAATGCCTTCATCCAGGAATGGGCGCAGGCTGCCTTCCTTTTCGGCTCCCGAGAGGGCGCGCTGCAAAGCTCGCAGCGCGTCATCCATCCGGCCCTGGGCTTTCAACGCCTGGGCTTGCAGGCAGAAGATTTGCAGGCTCAACCGCCCCATCCCGGCATTTTCCACCCGCCCCAACAAAGCCTCCAGCAGCGCGCCAGCCTTGTGTGCTTGCCTGCCTTGCCAGCAGCAGGCGCGCCTGGATGATCTGATCCAGAGCATACGAGAAAAAAGATCCTTCGGGAAGCGCGATCTGGTTCTGCTGCCACCATTCCTGCGCCTCGCCGGCCTTTCCTTGCGCCAGGAAAAGGCGCACTTGTTCCATGTTCACCTGGACCCTCACCATGGATATGGTCGGACTTACCATGTCTCTGGCGCGTTCCAGCAGCGTCTGGGCTTCTTTCCAGTCCCTGCAGGCGAGATTCATCCGCACTCCATCCAGGGTGGCGATCACAAGGTTGTCGATATGCCCCCCCATTTCGGCGAGCCCGCTGGCCTTCTTCAAGTTCATTGCGGCTGGCTCCAATTCGTTACGCTCATAAAACAGTTCAGCTGCCGCCAGGTGGGCGTAGCTTGCCACCGGCCAATCCGGCACCTGTTCTGCCAGGCGCATCCCACGTTCACAGGTCAGCGAAGCCCGCACCAGCGATCCTTGAAACCTCTCAGTCCAGGCCAGGTAATAAAGGGCGGCCAGTTCTCCATGGATGTTTTTATCCCCTGCGAACATATCCCGCGCCTGGACGAATTGGCTGCGGGCCTCATTTGCATCATTTTCCAGCAATGTCATCCCCAGGAATATATGCGCCCGCCCGAGTAGTGCGGTATTCTCCTTTGGCAATTGCTCCAGGGCCTGGCACAGAAAGACCCGGCTTTGCTCCAAATTGTTATGCCTGCGGGCATTTATCCCGTGCCAGAGCGCCAATTCTCCGCCGATTTTAAAGGTTTCTGCGGAAGACAGGCTTTGTTCGACCTTTTGCAGGCGCGCTTCGCTCTCGTCGAATTTATATTCGAAGTACAGCGCCCAGACCTGCGCCAGGCCAAGTCTTGGATGCCCGGTAAGGCTTTCCTCCGGCAGTTCTCCGATCCAGGCCGCCAGGGTGCCAACTCTGCCCTGGGAGGTCATGGCCGGGGCATATTGCTCGAGTAACGCTGCGGCCCGCTTGAAATCCTCGGCCTGCAAGGAGTAAGTGATGGCGCCTTCGAGGTTGCCTTCCGCAGCATGCCAGTCGCTTGCCCGGCGCAGGAGTTCCGGGACTCTGCCGGGATGCTCGTGCCGCAGCCGGGCCCGCAATTGGTCGGCGAACAGGTGATGATAACGATACCAATCCCGTTCGTTGTCGAGGGGGATGAGGAAGAGATTATTCCGCACCAGCTTTTCAAGCATCGCCTGCCCGTCAGCCCGGCCGGTGACGAAATTACAGAGCGAAGCATTCATCCGGTCGAGCAGCGCTGTTTCCAGCAAAAAGGTTTTGAAATCCGGCGGTTGATGGTTGAGCACTTCTTCGGCAAGGTAATCAACGATGTAATGATGGCTGCCGGTGAAGACGGAGACAAAACTATCGGGATCCGGCTGGCTCTGCAGGGAAAGCGCCGCCAACTGCAAACCGGCTATCCAGCCTTCCGAACGCCTTTCCAACGCGCTTATCTGATCCCGGGTCAGCGCGAGGCCCATGACCTGGTTCAGGAATTGGGCAGTCTCATCCACGCTGAACCTTAGATGTTCTGCGCGGATCTCTGTCAGTTGCCCGCGGGCGCGCAGGCGGGCGACAGGCAGGGGCGGGTCGGCCCGGGTCAGCAGGACCAGATGCAAATGCGCGGGTAGATGATCCAGCAGGAACGCCAACGCCCGGTGGATTTTGGGATTTTCGATGACATGGTAATCATCCAATGCCAGGATGAGATCACGTGTCTGCCCGGATAAGCCATTCACCAGGCTGGTCATGATCGCCTCTCCAGGCGGCGATTCGGAAGCTTGCAACAGGGACAGGATTCCCTTTGAAACCCCCGGCACGCTGGCATCCATACACGCTGCCAGGTACTGGAAAAACAGGCTGTCATCGTTATCCGCCGGGTCGAGCGAGAGCCAGCCCACCGGCAATCCGGCTCCGGGTCCGGCACGCCACTCGGAAAGCAGCGTGGTCTTCCCATATCCGGCCGGAGCGGAGATCAACGTCAATGGGCCGTGCAATCCAGCCTGCAGCCGTTCCACCAGGCGCGGGCGCGGCACAAGCGCGGGCCGGGCGGCAGGAAAATACAGTTTGGTGGTCAGCAAGGAGGTTTGCACCTTCACTCACCTTGAACGCTTGCCTTATCATGACATAAGTGGAACGAAATGGCCACGAGTTCTCCCGGCCCCCCGACCGGAGACTGCTACCATCGCTGCCTTATGGGTGTAAGCGGCTTGCGTTTCTGCGTTTGAAAACTTTTTATGGAACCTCAGAATAGTATATTACAATAGCTTCAGAGATTCTTCTTGTATTGAAATCGGAGCGAAGCGATGTCAGGATTTTTACGGAATTTGGTTAATAGAGATCATGTAAAGTTTTACCGAAAACTTAAATGAATTAAAAAAATCCTCTGCAACCACCTATCAGGATGTAAAATTTAATCAAGCCAGCATAATTACTCAAATCGTCGAAAAAAAGACGGCTGAAGGTGAAGTTATCCCCTATAAAGATTTGGATGTCGATTTTACTTACCTGTACCATCTCCTTAAAAGATGAGGAATCAAAAAAGAATCTGGTAAAAGTTGCCTTGTATTATTCCCGCGATCAATACCCGGTAACAGTTATCGATAAAGATTTTTATAACAGTCAGATGGAGGCGATTACCAAAAAAGGCTGGGAATTTTACAACCTTGATTTGAATAAAGGCAATGCAATTATCGATTTATCGCCTTTTGGATATCATTTTAAATTATTGACTGATTCTTACGTCTTGTTTTGCCTGATATTGAATAATCAATATGAAATAAAAAAGATTGGCTTCGAAGTCAAGCATGGAGATTATGTATTGGACTGCGGGGCATGCGCAGGGGAAACTTCCATTTACTTTGCGAACAAAGCCGGTGAACCAGGCAAAATTTTCGCTTTTGAAGCTGTCGCCGAGAATATCAAAGCATTTGAAATGAATACCGGGTACAACCCGGAATTGAAAGAGAGAATTCATTTAATTCAAAACTTTGTCAGTGACAAAGAGGAAGATGTATTTGTTTTTCAAAACAGCGCTGCTTCTCATGTGGTTAATGAACCGGATGACAAAACAGTACGAATCAAAGCAATAACGATAGATGATTTTATCAAAGACAATAAAATTAACAAGGTTGATTTTATTAAAATGGATATAGAAGGAAGCGAACTTAAAGCATTAAAAGGCGCGCAAGAAACGATAACAAAATTCAGGCCCAAAATGGCGATATGCCTGTATCATAAAATTACCGATTATTACGACATCCCCAAATATATAAAGGAACTGGTACCAGGCTATAAATTTTACCTGACCGTAAATCATCCCATTGCTGCTGAAGTGGTCCTGCATTGTGTACCAAATAATCATTGGTAAGCAAGTATCATGGACTTTGTCTCAAAATACCTTTAGGATGGCATCACAAAATTCGAGCATGTCTGGAATGGCTACTTTCATTAAAAATAAAACCGGGCAGGTTCCAGCCTGCCCGGCTTTTTATCTCGCACTTACTCGTTCAGCAACTGAAATTAACCGAACCTGGCTTCAGACAGGCTGAGTTCGAAACCCTGGACATTCAGACTGATTATTTCATACCCAGCGGCGCGCTACATTATTACCACCCGCCCGTTTTCAACCGGTTCCTTAGTTCATCCTGCAAGGCTGCCAGCATTTCCTTGAAGGATTCCATGTGGGCAGGGTTTTGGGTTGCCTGGGCTTCCAGGCGCTCCAGCAAATAAACCATCCAGGTCCGCCAGGCGCGCGGGTTGCTGTCGAATTGCGCCATTTCCTGCGCGGTTTTATCCAGAACATCCCGCAAATTGTCCATGTTACTCATATCTCACTCTCCTGAGGCATCCAGGGATACCAAAAGGTATCCAGAGAGCCTGTGCTTATTTTTATTGTAGCACTTTTGCAGCTTTAGAAGAATTAATCATTTCCAGGGCCGAATAATTCTGCACTCCCTTTTGCCTGTGCTATACTCAAATAAAGGCCCGCGTGTTCTGATCGGAAAGAATTCGAATACGTCCGTTCAAAAGCGGGTAGGTATTCGGATATGAATACAAATACGATCACAGTTTTGTTGTTATTTTTTCCTTCGTGTGCCTTCGTGTTCTTTGTGGTGAAGATATTTTTTATCAATGAGACATATTATGGAAATCATCCCGAATGTCCACCTCATCCCCAATATCGTTGCCAACCCTTACCTGCTGATCGATACCGACGGCCTGACCCTGATCGATGCCGGCCTGCCCGGCAGCCACAGGAAGATCCTGCGCTACATGGCCAAGCTGGGGCATGCGCCGCAGGAGCTGAAGCGCATCCTGATCACCCACGCGGACTTTGACCATGTCGGCGGGCTGGCCGCCCTGAAAGCCGCCAGCGGGGCGCGTGTTTTCGCCAGCCCGGTCGAGGCCCAGGCCATCGCCGAAGGGCATGCCTCCCGCCCGCTCAAACCCCGCCGCCGGATCACCAAACTGCTCTTCGATCTGATGGCCAGCCTGTTCAAGCCTGCCCGCGTCCAGGCGGATGAACTCCTCTCGGATGGGCAAATTCTCCCGGTGCTGGGCGGTCTGCGCGTGGTCGAGACCCCCGGTCACACCCCCGGGCATATCTCGCTGTTTGCCCCTTCCGCCGGGATCCTGTTCTGCGGCAATTCGATCGTCTCGGAAGAGAGCGGGCTGCGCGGCTCGCGAGGCGCCAATAACTGGGACCAGGCCAGATCGGACGAGTCCGTGCGCAAGCAGGCTGCCCTGGGGGCGCGTATCCTCTGCTCCGGACACGGGCCGGTGGTGATGGACGCGGCCGGCAAGTTCCCGGAAATTAGCAGATAAAATTAACCTTCCCCTTAAGTTCTCCTTGCTTAACCTCCCCCATTCGGGTATGCTTGTCGCCGGGAGTGGTTAGGTCCCGGAGGGCTTCCCGGTCTTCAAAACCGGCGGCGGGTCGCGTTGCGGGCCGCGGTGGGTTCGACCCCCATCCACTCCCGCCTGTTATTTATATCCGCTAATCCTTGCACAACCTCCACTAATCAGTGCGGATCAGTGAAGATTAGCGGATAATTTATTTGTCCTAACATCCAAAGGCCTCTGCGCTTAATACTATTTAAAGGTGAAAAATGGCTTTACCCGATTCTGAGATCCTGAACAACATTGTCAGCCGTGTCTTCCGCTACGATGATGTCACCATGGGTGACCCGAACAAGGGCTATTTCCTGCGCTACCGCGGCGAACTGCTGCGCGACTCGGTCGAGGCCTACGACCAGCTGGCCGAAGCCCTGCGTCCCTACGATGTCACCCCGCTCTTCCGCCTGGAAGAAGGCCGCCAGACCGTCCTGCTGGTGCGCGGCATCATCCACCCCAAGCCGAGCAAAGTCTGGGTCAACCTGCTGCTTTTTGCCCTGACCGTCCTGAGCGTCCTGTTTGCCGGAGCATCTTCCAGTTATACCGGTCCTGTCCCCAAGGATCCGTCTGGCCAGATCTGGGCATTGATCACCCACCTGTGGATGGGCTGGCCGTTTGCCGTCAGCCTGCTGGCCATCCTGCTGGCGCACGAGTTCGGCCATTATTTTGTCGGCCGGGCGCGCGGCGCGGCCGTCACGCTGCCTTATTTCATCCCCTTCCCGTTTTCGCCGATCGGGACCATGGGCGCGTTCATCCAGATGAAATCCATCCCCAGGAATAAACGCGCCCTCTTCGACCTGGCCATCGCCGGTCCGCTGGCCGGGTTGGTGGTGGCCATCCCGGTGCTGCTGCTGGGGTTGTCCCAGTCCTCCCTGGGGACGGTCACCTGCGTTCCCGGGCAGCTTTGCCGAAGGCAATTCCCTGCTCTACCTGCTGGCGAAATTCGTCGTCTTTGGGAAACTCCTGCCCGCTTCCGGGAACCTGACCGGCCTGCCCTTGCTGTACCATTGGATCAGTTACTTCTTCATCGGCAGTCCCTCCCCGGTTGGATCGACGGATGTCTTCATCAACCAGGTCGCCTGGGCCGGCTGGGTGGGCCTGCTGGTCACCTTCCTGAACCTCATCCCGGCCGGCCAGCTCGATGGCGGTCATGTCATCTATACAGTCTTTGGCAAGCGTGTCAACCGGATCGTGCCGGTCATCCTGGTCTTCACTGTCCTGCTGGGTTTCTTCTGGAGCGGCTGGTGGCTGTGGGCTTTCCTCATCTTCCTGCTGGGCCGTTCCCACGCCGAGCCGCTCGACCAGATCACCCAGCTCGATCCCCGGCGCAAAGCCCTGGCCGTGCTGATGCTGGTCATCTTCCTGCTGCGTCCTGATGCCCGTCCCCTTCATAACCTTCTAGCAGACCATGCGACTGACCCGCCTGCTTGCCCTGTCCCTGCTCATCCGTGCTGGTGCTGTCTGCCTGCGCTGCCGGCCTCCCCGGTGCCCAGCCGACGCTGACCTTGCAACCTACCGGCTGTTACCGCTCGGTTCCAGCCCGACCCCCACGCCAACATCCACCCCGACGCCCACTTCCTCGCCCACCCCGCTCCCCACCCTCGGGGTGGACCCGGCCTCGTTACGCGGCCTCACCATCCAGGTCTGGCATGCCTTTGCCGGGCCGGCCAGCGATTTGTTCACCAGCCAGGCGGCTCAGTTCAACGCTGGAAACGAGTGGGGCATCGTTGTCAACCCGACCGGCTATGGCGATTACACCAGCCTGTTCGATGCCGTGAACACCGCCCTGGATTCCGGTCAACCGCCCCGACCTGGTGGCTGCCTTGCCCGAGCAGACCCTGGCGTGGGATGCAACCGGCGCAGTGGTGGACCTGAACCCCTATCTCGGCGACCCGCAATGGGCTCTGGCAGCCGATGCCAGCGCGGATTTCCCGTCCATCTTCTGGGCGCAGGATAATGTCAACGGGAAGCAATTGGGCCTCCCGGCCCAGCGTTCGGCCCGCTTTATCTTTTACAACCAGACCTGGGCGCATGAGCTGGGTTTCAACAGCCCGCCGGCCAGTGCGGAGGATTTCCGCCAGCAGGCCTGCGCCGCCAATGCTTCCTTCCGCAGGGATGCCGATCCGACGAACGACGGTTATGGCGGCTGGATCGTGGATACCGACTGGCAGACCACCTATTCCTGGCTGCTGGCTTTCGGCGGCGGCGTGGCGGATGGAAGCGCCTATGCCTTCCGCACCGACCCGAACCTGGCCGCCCTGCAATTTGTGAAAGGCCTGTTCGACAGCCATTGCGCCTGGCTTTCCACCGAGCCAACCCCGTTTGACTCTTTCGCCCGCCGTTCGGCCCTCTTTGTCAGCGCTGACCTGGCCGAGCTGCCGGCGGAAATGGAATCCATGGCGCGCCTGAAAAACTCCGACGAGTGGACGGTCATCCCGTTCCCTGGCTCGCAGGCAAGCGTCGTGGTGGCCTACGGGCCTTCTTACAGTGTGCTGAAATCCACGCCCTGAAAAACAACTGGCTGCCTGGCTGTTTGCCCGCTGGCTGCTTTCGCCCGAGAGCCAGTCCCGCTGGGTCGAGGCCACCGGGCTGTTTCCACTGCGCAATTCCGTGCTCGGGATGATCCAGCCCTACCGCCAGGCTTCGCCGCAGTGGGATGCAGCCGTCGGGTACCTGTCCCTGGCGCAGAGCGTGCCGCAACTGGCCTCCTGGCGCAAGGTTCGCTACGTGCTGGAGGATGGGCTGACGGTGCTCTTCCAGATGAACCTGCCCGTGGACAAACTCCCTTCCGTGCTGGAAGAGATGGATTCCATGGCCCAGGAATTGAAATGATGTATGTCACTGGCAAACAGCCGGCCCCTAACCCGTTGCCGCTAATCCCCTGCTTCTCATGAGTCAAAAACCAAAATTCTACGTGGTCTGGAAAGGCCGCAAGACCGGGATTTTCTCCAGTTGGGAGGCCTGCGCCGCGCAGGTGCAGGGCTTTGCCGGCGCACGCTACAAATCCTTTGCCAGCCGCCTGGCGGCCGAACAGGCCTTGCAGGGGAAATATGCTGCCCACGTTGGGAAACCTGTTTCCAGCGGGGAATGGCTGTTTTCCCCCGATCCGCCAGTCGCCGCAAGCTGGTGCGTGGACGCGGCCTGCTCCGGCAGCCCCGGACCGCTGGAATACCGCGGCGTGGACCTGCGCACCGGCAAGGAAATCTTCCAGCAGGGACCCTACGAGCACGGCACGAACAACGTCGGCGAGTTCCTGGCGATCGTCCATGCGCTGATGCTGCTCAAAAAGCGCCGGAGCGCCTTGCCGGTCTACTCGGATTCGGCCACGGCCATTGGCTGGGTAAAGAAGAAACACTGCAATACCGAACTTGGCCGCCGATGAAAAGAATGCCGCGCTGTTTGACCTGATCACCCAGGCCGAAGACTGGCTGGCCGAGCATACCTATTGCCAATCCCATTCTGAAATGGGATACCCGGGCCTGGGGTGAAATCCCTGCCGATTTCAACCGGAAATAGGATTAAGAGTAATCTATCTACTGGCTAGATAATTTCTTCCTGCCTGTCCTTAGTACCCTTTGTGTTAAATCTGTTATCTGAAACTTTACTAAATGTGAGGAGCCTATGCCGATTTACGAATACGTCTGCCAGGATTGCGAAAAAGTCTTCGAAACCATCCGCCCGATGAGCCAGTCCGACGCGCCCATCCCGTGTGCGCTGTGCGGCGGGACAGCACACCAAGCGCAAGATCTCGGTCTTCTTTGCCGAGAGCGGCGGCAAGGCCGTTTCCGGCATGTCCGAGCCATCCTGCGGTTCGTGCGGCGGCGGGAACTGCTCCCACTGCGGACATTAATTTATAAACACAAGGGCACGAAGGACACAATGTGATAAGGTTTCTAAGAATCCTTTGTGACCTTGGTGTCCGTCGTGTTTAATTTCTTCTGGAGGAATCATGGAATTCACTCAACTTGGTCGGACCGGTCTGAAAGTCTCCCGGCTGTGCCTGGGGACGATGAACTTCGGTCCGCAGACGGAGGAGAAAGACTCCTTCGCCATCATGGACAAGGCCCTCGAACTGGGCATCAACTTCTTCGATACCGCCAATGTCTACGGCTGGAAGACCGGCGAAGGCGTCACCGAGCAGATCGTCGGGCGCTGGTTCGCCCAGGGCGGCGGGCGGCGTGAGAAGGTCGTCATTGCCACCAAGGTCTACGGGCACATGGGCGACTGGCCGAACCAGCAGAAGCTTTCGGCGCTGCACATCCGCCAGGCCGTGGAAGGTTCGCTCAAGCGCCTGCAGACCGACCACATCGACCTGTACCAGATGCACCACGTCGACCGCCTGACACCCTGGGAGGAGATCTGGCAGGCCATGGAAGTGCTTGTCCAGCAGGGCAAGGTGATCTACGTCGGCTCGTCCAATTTTGCCGGCTGGCACATCACGCAGGCGCAGGAGATCGCCAGAGCCCGGCACTTCATGGGCCTGGTCAGCGAGCAGTGCCTGTATAACCTGGATGCCCGCATGGTCGAAATGGAAGTGCTCCCGGCCTGCAAAGCCTATGGGCTGGGCGTCATCCCCTGGAGCCCGCTGTGGGGCGGCCTGCTGGGCGGTGTGCTGGAGAAGATCGAGAAGGGCCGGCGCGCCTCGGAGGAAATGAAGAAAAGGATCGAGGAGAACCGCCCGAAGCTGGAAGCCTGGGAGAGCCTTCTGCAAGGAACTGGGCGAACAGCCTGCGGATGTGGCCCTGGCCTGGCTGCTGCACAACCCGGTCGTCACCGCCCCGATCATCGGCCCGCGCACGACCGACCAGCTCACCGGCTCCCTGCGCGCCCTGGAGATCAAGCTGGATGAGGCCACCCTGAAGAAACTGGACGAGATCTTCCCCGGTCCCGGCGGCGAAGCGCCTGAAGCGTTCGCCTGGTAATAATCTTCCCGTAGGGGCACGACATCATTTGTGTAGGGGCACGACATCATTTGTGTAGTAGGGGCACGATATATCGTGCCCCTACAAAACATGACCCATCCTTATCAGGGATGGGCCATGTTTATTTTTCCCTCTATCTCCCGCCTGGCTCCAAGAGCCGAAATCGCAGAAGCAGTTCAGACCGGTCTAGCGGTGATCATCGTTGTAACCGGTCCACTTCCCGTCTATCCCGCCTACTGGCCAGTGAACCAAGATCGTGCCATAGCCTTCCCGGATAAAAATTTGCATGCCCGCATACATTCCTTCCCCCTGGCCCTGGCAATTTATTTCCCACAGCGGCGTTGGGAACACGCAGTTCATATTCCACACGCCACCTTCTTCAGTTTCAAGGCGCGCCTTGCCGGTCAGAACCCATATGCCATTCGTTCCGACCTGCTGAGAGTTTCCTTCCGCAACCAACGTGCCGGTGTACTTGTGGGATGCTGGCGATGTCAGTGCAGGTGACGTGAAAACCTTTCATTAACCAGTTCCCCTGCCCATTGAAGATCCACCGATCGACGATCATGTTGGTCGTTATCGCAAACTTCGGTGTATGTGAATTCGATGGTTTCATTCTTGGCGCTGACGGTGGATGTGAACAGCAGCACCAGTAGCAGCGCCAGGACCACTGCGATATATTTTTTGCCTTTCATAGTTTTCTCCTTTCTTGAGTGAGAGAGTTGAAAAAGGTTGTACCGATTTTCCGGATACCCGGCATCACTGCAATTTCCTCGATAGGAGCCTCCTTTCCGATCGATCCTCTATATTCGAGATATGGTATGGCCAGCGCTATCTGCCGATGAAGAACAAAGGCCCGATATATTCGAGCAGTTGGTTATTGATAAAGACATTCCTGTTCGGGCAGGCATCCTGACCCATCGCCTTCGGCCGCATGCCGATCACCCGTCCCTCATGCTTGACGAGATAAATTTCATAGGTTGCCTGCTGGGCATCCTGGCAGTCTCCTTGTGAGGTCAGGTAGGTCAATTTCCCATTTTCAAAGCGCATGGTGCCCTTGACCATTGGCAACCAGGGATCAGGTCCGATGTTGTAAATCGTGTATGTCAGATCCGTGGCTGAGCCTGTCCCGCGGATATCCAGGAAGCCTGTATTGTTCATAAACCAGGTGCCGATGACCAGACTGATCGAGTCCGCCAGAGTCTCGGTATCTGCAGCCGGGGGATTGGCGGCAACTGGTACGGGCGGGCAGGGGGTCGCGGCAGGCTGGCAGGCTGCCAGCAAAACAGCCATCCCGAGCAGGAAGAACATCTTTTTCATGTCAGCCTCCTTTTTGGATTTGCTTTAAGCATATCCCGCCCGCGTGTCGCCAGCGTGTCGTGCAGCGTGTTTTTTTGCGTCATTTTTTTGTCCGTGGTTGTATAATCAATACAGGTGAGCTCCAGGGAGCGCCATGAGCGCGCGTCTTGCTTTGTATTTTCTTGGCACGCCTCTTTTGCAGATGGATGATGCACCTGTCCTGATCGACCGGCGCGTGGGTATGGCCTTGCTCGCCTATTTGGCCGTCGAGGAAATACCACACAGCCGACAGCGCTGCAGCCGCGAGCTCCTGAGCGGCCTGCTCTGGCCCGATTTCGACCAGGCCAAGGCCTATTCCAATCTACGCCATGCCCTGTGGGAAATCCAACGGAATCTTGGCAAAGGCTGGATCCTTGCCGGGCGAGCCTCGGTGGGGATCAATCCGGATGCGGATATATTCCTGGATGTTGTCCGGTTCCAGGAGCTGATCGCCCAATCCCGCCAGCAGTCCGATATATCCCAGCGTATTCCCCTGCTTGTTGAAGCAACCAGCCTGTACCGAAACCATTTCCTGACCGGCTTCAGCCTGCGGGAGGCTTCCGAATTCAATGAGTGGGTTTATTTGCAGGCGGAGAATTTTCGCAGCCAGATGCTCGAGGCATTGAACATGCTGGTGGAGGCTACCCTCGCCTCGGGCCAGGCCGATGCGGCCATTCCCTACGCCCGCCGCCTGGTCGCCTTCGATCCGCTCAATGAGGCTGCCCATCGCAGCTTGATGCAGGTTTATCTGCAAGCCGGCCAGCCCTCCGCCGCCTTGCAGCAGTACCAGAGTTGCGAGAAGATCCTGCGCAGGGAATTGGGGCTCGATCCGCAGCCCGAAACGCATCAACTGTATAAACAGATCCGCAAGGGGGTCAAACTGACACCTGCTCCAAAGCCGGCCGTCCGAAGCGCGCCGCCTCACAACCTGCCGGCCCAGCTCAGCACTTTCATCGGCCGGGAACAGGAATGCGCGCAGGTCTGCGATCTGCTGGCCGGGCATCGCCTGGTGACGCTGACCGGGACAGGCGGGATCGGGAAGACGCGCCTGGCCTTGCAGGTGGGGGAGAAAGTGTTGTGCGATTATCCGGATGGCGTGTGGATGCTGGCCCTGGAGGCGCTCTCCGACCCGAACCAGGTGCCGCATTCTTTGGCTGTCATTTTCCATATCCGTGAAGTCCCGGCTCGCTCCGTGATGGAACAATTGCTGGATGTACTCGCCGCGCGGAAGACTCTTATTGATCATGGACAATTGCGAGCATCTGCGGGATGCTTCTGCACGGCTGATGACGGCGCTGCTGGCGAGTTGTCCCCGGATCAGGATCCTGGCCACCAGCCGTGAAATCCTGGGCGTGGAGGGAGAAACCCTCTATTCAGTGCCTTCTCTATCCCTGCCGGAAGGCTGGGAATCCGCGCTCGCTTAAACCAAAAGTGCCTGATTTCGAAGCCCTGCGCCTTTTCGAGGCGCGTGCCGGGTTGGTCATGCAAACGTTCAAGCTCTCCCAGGAAAACGTGGACATTGTTACTGCTATCTGTCGTCGCTTGGATGGTATTCCACTGGCTATTGAACTGGCGGCAGCGCGCGTGGATATCCTGCAACCTCAGGAGATCTTCGATCAATTGAATGCCAGTTTTGCGCTGCTTGTCCAGCGCGGTTTTTCCGCAGTGCCACGTCACCAATCCATGCGCGCTTCGATGGATTGGAGCTGGGGCTTGCTTTCGAAGCGGAACGGCTCTTTTTGCGCAGGCTCTCGGTGTTTGTAGGCGGCTGGACCCTGGAGGCGGCCCAAAAAGTTTGTGACGATCAGGCCTTGCTCTTGCTGGATGCGCTGGCAGCCAAATCCCTGATCGTTGTCCAGGCTCGAGGGCAGAGGTCGCGTTACCGCCTGCATGAGATCATCCGCCAATATGCCTCCGAGAAACTTGGCGAGGCCAAGAAGCGGAGATGGTGCGGGAGCGCCACCTGCAGTATTTCCTTTCCCTGGCCGAACAGGCCGAACCAGCCCTCCACGGTCGCTCAATTGGGAAAATGGCTGAAACGATTGACCGGAGAGCATGGCAACCTGTGCACGGCATTGGACTGGGCTGAGAAAACGAACGTTCAAGCCGGGTTGCAGATCATTAAGTTGGTTGCACCTTTACTGGGGTACTAATGACGTGCGTGAAGCCATCCGCTGGTTGGAAGTGTTTCTCAATAAACCCGGAGTAAAGACGTATCCGGTTAATTACGCTCGCCGCTTTGACTCCCCAAAGTCGGTTTTCTTACCCTCTTCCAGCAGGTTGAAGCCGCACTCGATACCGCGCGGGCTGGACTTGAGCCTGGCCCGTCTTGCGGCGACCGGTGGGTAGAAGTGGATCCTCTATTAGGTTTATCGAATTCAGCCGGGCACGGCGAGCACAAGAAATTCCGTCAGCACGCACTAAGCCTGCACGGGCGTTGAAAGATCCCTGGCGGGAAGCGCAGGCATTGGTATGCCTGGCCTGGGACCATAGTGATTATTCCCGGGTATTCGTTTATTGGGAAAAGGCTGTTAAACTCTTTCGTAAGCTGGGTGATACAGGTAGTTTACTGAGCAACCTCGTCGATCTGGGATATATGGAATTCAATTGCGGAGATAATGAGAGCGCCCGACGCAGGCCCTTAATGAAGCAATCCTTCATTTGCCAGGAATGGAATCTACCCTCCTCTCGAGCGGCGACCTCGTTTTCCATGGGGATCATTGCACTGATGAACGGCGACCTGGACCAGGCGTATACCTGCCTGAAAGAGGCCGCCGACTTGACCGAAGCGACCGGCGATCGCCTGGATACCTTTTTTCAGCGAACGCGTTTGGGCCACCTGGCGGTAAAACGAGGCGAAATCCCCGAAGCTCGCACACTATTTGGGCGATCTGCCCGGGAGTTCCTGGCCGATCGAAGTGAAATCGGACTGGCGTTCACATTTGAAGGAATCGCAGCCCTGAGTGTTATGGTGGGCAGGCATGCGAGCGGCGGGATTGATTGGTTGGGCAGATGCCGTGCGGATAAGGATCAGCGACCGGCGGCCGGATTCTCGAACAGGCGGAGATCGAGCCGGTTGATCTCGGCCTCTGTCTTGAAGATGGGGAAGAAGCCTTTTCGGACGCCTATGATGCCGGGCAGGCATTGACGATGGATAAAGCGGTCACTTTTGCTTTGGAACAAGGGGAATCGGTTGCAGCATGATGTAG
>CAWHNM010000003.1:0-53678 GCA_963830665.1 uncultured Chloroflexia bacterium | reverse complement strand
CGGGCTTCGTAACCGAAACCTTGACCGACGCACTCAAGATATTCTCATCCCCCGGTCTTATCTTGGGACCGCCCTCCACTCAAGCACGGGTTTTCCTTCGACCTGCTTGACCATCATGAGTCTGCCGTTCAGGAGCGGGTCCGTGTACGGGTAATCGCTTCGTTGAAACATCCCCCTGCACTCCTTTCTCTCCAGAGCTGCAAGGAAGACCGTTTCACCGAGATCGTACAGGTTGCGCACTTCAAGGCATCGGGTGAGTTCCCAGGGATTCCGCGCCCGAAGCGAGGTGTCGATCTTCTTCCGGAGCCGGCGCAAATGGGCCAGGCCGGCACTCAGGGTCGCCTCCGATTTAACGGAACCTGCGTAATCGACCAGGGTATTCTGCAGGCGAAATTGGCATCTCTCCAATCATAACCATGAGAGCCGCTCCGGAGCAGAGAAAGGACCTGCTTTGCCTGCCCGAGGGCGGTACGCTCCCGGTCCCCGCTTTCAGACCGGTTCTTCCGTGGATACCCTGCCGCCTCCTCCCCGCCGAGCCACCCGAAAACCGCCGCGCCTGAGATGCCGAAGGTTGACTCTTCCCCTGCGTTGTAGAGTCCGGGGACATTGGTTTCGCCCTTTTCGTTCGTGGTGATCCTTCCGAGGTACCTGAACTCGTACGTGGAAAACTCCACCGTGTTCCTGCTCAGGTCCATCCCCTCTTCCTTCAAGTGTTCGATGAGCCCGATGATTCCCTCGTTGAGAAGCCCTTCGATGAGATAGGCATAGTCCGATTCCGAAAGGCCGGTGCAGTCCATATAAACGGGCCCTGGCCGCCTGCTGGTAGCGCTCGAAAATCTGTTTATCCACTTCGATAATAATGTCGCCATACTTGATGCTGGGTTTGTCGACGTATTTGCCGATGGGCCGCCCTTCCGGGTCCCTGCACACACCCGCCCAGGTTCCCTGGCCGGACCTTGAAAAGTTCTTCACTCCGGCATGCCGGCTGAAAAGCTCCACATTCACGAAGAGCTCGGCGCCGACGCGGTAGGCAATGGCCCGGCCGTCCCCTGTCAGGGTGAATGGCCGCGTATTGTTCCCCATGAGGGCCGGCGTAATGCCGGGATAGATCCTCACGACCGCTCCGGTCCCGAGCAAGACGCTTTTTGCCGAAGATCCATCAAATGGCCGTCCCGTGTATCGATCCCGAGGGCACCCGTGACACCCTGAGGGCCTCCGAGCAGCTCGAAGATCATCACCCTGTCCCATGATCCGGGCACCTCTTTTCAGCGCCTGCTCCGTCAAAACGGGTTTCTGGTTCTTTCCCTTGTACTTGAGATGGGTCATCACACGCCCCGGAAAGGAATGACCCGAGCATTCCCATTTCCCGTCGTGCTTCATTTCAATCCCCCAACGGTCCCAGAGTTCCACGATTTCATAAGACCGATCGAGCCAGGTACGGACCACCCCGGGGCCCAGATTCGAGGTCATGGCGCCCATTTGCGTGATCATGCACTCCCTGGTGAAAGCTTCGAGATCGTGACCGTGAACCTCGGGAAGATAGCACCAGAAATGGTCATTGCCGATCCGGCCGGAGCCGCTGTATTTCGTTGCACCCTTTTCCGCAATGATCGCCGTCGCCCCGCAGTCACACGCCCTGATGGCCGCCATCAGGCCCGCAATGCCGCCCCCGACGCACAGCACATCTGTCACAACTTTTTCGCGTTCACCTTCGTCCCCCCGCAATGAGGATAGGATTTCTGCCTTGAGAACGGTTAAATATAAGTAATGCAATGTTCTATGTCAAGCAAACATTGGAAAACCAAGGTAACCCCTCCGTTGCCGGAAATCTTCCTCCCATTGGAGGTCGGGTTTCAGTTTCACCCTATCTTGAGCATCTTCCGGGCATTGCCCCCCAGTATCTTGTCCATATCCTCCTGAGGAATATTCAGTGATTTGACTCCGGCAAGGTTCTCACGGACAAAGTCTTCGCCTTCTTCAAGACCGGCGGGGTAGTCCGTCCCGAACAGCAACCGGTCAGAACCGAAGAAGGCATATCCGCAGGCATAGGCCGCCCTGGTCCCGTCGACGGCCGTATCCCCGTAGAATTTCCCCCAGTAAGCCGTGATGTCCCGGGGGAGTTTATTCTTGAGCATCCTTTTGAACTGCACCTCGATCCGGCGTGAAAAATAGGGGATCATCCCGCCCATGTGGTGGGTCACGATCTTCAGGGAGGGAAAACGATCCAGAACGCCGCCAAAAATAAGGCTCCACACCGCCTGGGTGGTATCAAAAGGCCAACCGAAGATGTGCATCATACGCCAGCGTTTCTCCATATCGACCAGGGGATAGGATTCCCAGTTGGCCGGATGGAGCAGAATGGGCAGATCGTGTTCTACCAACTTCTCGTAGAAGGGAAAGTACTCGGGAGAATCGAGCCCTTTCCCTTCCTGGTTCGACGAGATGGTAACGCCTCGGCAATCCAGTTCGTTGATCGAGCGATCGATCTCTTCCATGGCGGAGGTCATATCGACCAGAGAGATCATGCAGACGTTGACGAACCTGTCGGGGTAGGCCTTGCACAAAGCGTCATTATCGTCGTTGCAGATGCGGCACATCTCCGCCGCGTCTTCACGACTGAGCCCCGAGATGGCAGGTGTCGTTTGGGTGAGGGCCTGCATGTCGATCCCGGACCCGTCCATCAACCTCAACCGGGATTCGGGATCGTAACTGCTCTTCCCAAACCCCCTGCTCGAACCGCGAAATCCGGGCTTGCTCTCCAGAAGCGCGAGCGTCTTCTTCGCAACGTAATGTGCAAAAATATCGATGACCCTTGCCATTATTTTACCCCCATGCCGAGCTCTTTGATGAGCGCACCATTCTGCTGGTAGGCCTGCACCATGAATGCTGCCAGCTTATCCTCGAACACGAAATTGCTGTCATGCATCGCGATATCCGTATTCGCCTTCACATAGGCGGGGTTTTCCATGCCTTTCTTGAAAGCTGCGGCCAGTTTGGAACAACGACCCCCTGTCCATGTTTTTCGGCCCGATCACGACATGGTACACATCCGCGACGAGATTGCCGTAGCCACTCTCCTTGAGGGTGGGAACATCGGGATACTCATCCATCCTGGTCTCCTTCTGCACGGCCAGGAGTCTCACTTTCTTTGCCTTGAGCAGATGGTTATACCCCGAGAATCCCGCAGCCACCATCATCACGTGCCCTCCCAACAGGGCCGTTGTACAGGGAGCGGCCCGGGAAAAGGAACGAGATTGACTTTGAGGTTCTCCCTTCGGGCAAGCCCTTCCATGGACAGGTGCCCCGCACCGCCCTTTCCAAGGGTGGCTATGGATAATTTCCCGGGATTGGCGCGGGGAATCGATCATTTCCTTTACCGTTCGCAGAGGCGAGTCCGGCATTACGACCAACCCGTTGGTCAACGTGGTGAAATGCAGGCGGATACTGCCGTAGTACCCGGAATCATCGATGAGCGCTATCCATTCAGTTCAGTCAAGGACGCCAACATCCTGGTCTTCCCGTCGCTTGAATCTGCCAACATCGCCTACAAGTTGTTGGCCCGGCTGGGCAATGCCAAGGCCATCGGCCCGATCCTGCTGGGCACGGGTGCACCCATCCATGTCCTGCAAACCGGTGATGAGGTGGATTCCATCGTCCAGGTAGCCGCCGTGGCTGTCATGGATGCAATGAGCCGCCAGTAGTTTTCCAGAACCCAGCCCGGACCGGATGGGCTTTGGTTCTTTGATCATTTTCACGGCCGTAAAATAAAATGGGAGTGTTGATCTGGCAAACCAGCCCAACACTCCCTTATCTTTTCCGATGGTACAGAATTCCTATTTTGGGCTTTTCCTGACCTGTCTGGTCTTTTTTGTGCTAGAATAAACGCATGGAAGCTCCACGGCCCGTTGAATCTCCGACCCTGCATTCGCACAAGCGTCAGCTTGCCTGGCAGATCCTGGTGCCTTTTCTCCTGGTAACGGCGCTTATTATTGCCGCGGCCGTGCTGGTGATCATTAATACCGGCTCCACGACCCGCACCTGGGCAGATGTTTCGGTCATCTGGTTGATCGCCCCCATGCTTATTTTTGCCCTGCTCTTTGTCACCGTGCTGGGTTTTCTGATTTACGGGATTGCCAGACTTCTGCAAATCACGCCACACTACACAGCCAGGCTGCAGGATTTCTTCTCCATGCTTTCCGCCAGGATACGTACACTTGCCAATGGAGCCGCCAAGCCAATTGTCTGGTCCCAGCAAGCCGGAGCCATCCTCAAATCCATTTTTAAACTCTAGGGTTAAGCCCCCGCCCTGGAAAACTTTATCTCATCCCTGAATGAGGTAAGGGTCAGCCCACTCCCACAGGAAAGGACCGCAATTATGGAAGAGACTCAAATCGTCGAAGTAGCCCAACCCAATGATTCCTGGAAAACCCAGGCGCTGGTGGTGGGCGGTATGGTGGGCGCTTTGGTTGGCCTCGGCGCGGCCTACCTGCTGACCAAACGCGCAGATCAGAAGGGCACCCAACTTGCCATTACGCCCGGCAAGGGGGTTCAATTGGGCGTACTGCTGGCAGGGTTATTAAGATCCATTTTATCGCTCGGCGAAGATTGATCGTCCAGTAAGATCCAACCTGCCGACCGGCAAGTCATATTTCCATTTTATCAGCGCCTCCACGCCCGCTTCCTGGGTGGTGGAGGCGACGAATTTCTGAAAGAGGAGGCGACCCCATGAAAGCTGCAGTCATTCTTCAACCGGAGCGGTTCGAAGTACAAGAATTGCCCATCCCCGAGCCTGCTCCGGGTGAACTGCTCGTGCGAGTAATGGCCTCCGGCATCTGCGGGACGGATGTGCATATCTTCCAGGGGGAATACCTGGGCAGCTATCCCATCATCCCCGGGCATGAGTTCGCCGGGGTGGTTGAGCAGGTCGGCAGCCGCGTGACCCGCTTCAAGCCGGGCAGACCGGGTGGCGGTCGAGCCCAACCTGCCCTGCGATAATTGCGTCAATTGCCTGAACAACCGTCAAAATTTCTGCCTGAATTGGCAGGCGGTTGGGGTGACCCTTCCAGGCGGGATGTCCCAGTATGTGAGCGTGCCTGAGAAAGCGGCTTTCGATATCGGGGATCTGCCTTTCGAACAGGCCGCTTTTATGGAGCCGCTCTCGTGTGTGCTGCATGGCCTGGAGCGACTCGACCTGGGAATGGCTTCCAAAGTTGCCATTCTGGGCGCCGGGCCGATCGGCCTGCTGCTCCTGCAGGGTCTGCGCCAGCAGGGCGCCGCCCGGGTGGTGGTGGTTGATAAGAATCCGGACCGGGCTGCCCTCGCCCAATCCTTCGGCGCCGACCTCAGCCTGACCAGCCTGGACGACCTTGAACGGGATGCCTACGATGCCGTTGTGGATGCCACCGGGGCGGTGGCGGTGATGAGCCGCACGCTCGATTTCGCCCGCCCGGGAGGGCAAGATCCTGCTCTTCGGCGTACCCCCTTCCGGCCAAAAGATGACCGTTGAAGCATTTCCCATCTTCCGCAAGGGGCTGACGATCCTTTCCTCATTCACCTCGCTGCGTAATTCCTACCAGGCGCTTGACTTGTTGAAAAACCGGCGGATCCTGGTGGAAAAGGTCATTTCACACCGGTTGCCACTGGAGGCATTGCAGCGGGGCATCCAACTGATCGAAAAAGGCAGCGAGCCGGTCTATAAGGTCATGATCCTGCCAAACGGGTAGGCAAACAAGTGACGTTCACTGTAACAGAAAAAACAGGGGCGACCAAGTGGCCGCCTCTGAATTTTTTTATGGGGTTAAGGGTCTTCCCATGCGAAGGGCGTTATTTAATAACTACCGCCTTATTTCAAGAACGATCTGCTAAATTATGCCGATCCCGGCAATTTGCGTTACCGTTTGTTTTATGAAGGCGTTTGTATGAGCCAGGGTAATGAAGACCGGACCGACCTTCGGATCGTGACCGGGATCATCGTACCAGTCCAAGGTCCGGTCCCGCCAATGCAGGATCTCTGCTCCGGTCAGGAGGGAATAAAAATCTTCAGCCACGGCCTTTCGTAAACTCGACCAGGCCTGCGGCCTCCACGGCATCTGGCGGAACAGGTCAAAATCGATCTGGTCGGTATCCCGGTAGTAGATTTTACGTATCTCTTTGTCAGGCATGGCAGGGGAGAGTTTTTTCCGAAAAGGATCGATCACCGCCTGCCTCCAGAACAGGTCGGTAAGAAGGTGCGTCAGATAACCCGCAGAAAAACCGGTTACCCGGGGCTCTTCCAACCCAATTTGGGCCCGGAATGATCGCACCAATTCTTGAGGAGAAGCATTTCCATCGATCAAGTGGACACGCTCCTTATCATGCTTATCCGTATTCGGGCGCATGTGGATGGCATCCGGAGCGATATTTCCCAGCAGAAAATCCGGTGAGGGGATGGAACCCATTTTTTCGCACAAGGCAACCGCGACTGACAGATGGACCATGGGAAGGGGCATGGCTGTTTCCTGCTAGTTCACCGGCTATGCCGAAGGCTCAGACTTTTCTGCACACCAATCCCTTCAGATAGGCCCCCTCCGGGAATGCCAGCGCCACCGGGTGATCCGGCGCCTGCGACAAATGCTCCAGGATCTGCGCCTCCACACCCGCATCCAGCGCGGCGGAGGCGACGATCTTCTGGAACAGGGCCGCATCCACGCCGCCCGAACAGGAGAAAGTGACCAGGAGCCCGCCCGGGCGCAGCAGTTTGAAGGCCAGCAGGTTGATATCCTTGTACCCGCGGGCGGCCTTTTCAGCCTGGGCAGCGGTGGGGGCAAACTTGGGCGGGTCGAGGATGATCATGTCGAAGGATCTGGCTTCATCGCGGAACTTGCGCAGGAGTTGGAAGACGTCCCCTTCCAGGACCGAGTGACGGGAAATAAGTGACGAGGAATCAGTGACAGGTGACGAGTTGAGTGCGACATTTTCCTGGCAAAGCGACAGCGCCTCGGCAGAGGCATCCACCGAGAGGACCGATCTCGCCCCGCCTGCCAGCGCGTTGACCGTGAACCCGCCGGTGTAGCAGAAGCAATCCAGCACATCCCGTCCTTCGGCCAGTGCGCGCACACGCAGACGGTTGAGGCGCTGGTCGAGGTAGAAACCGGTCTTGTGGCCGGTTGCGAGGTTGACTATGAATTTCAGGTCGTTTTCGAGGATGGAGAATGGGGAATCGGGAAGGTCCCCGCGTAACAGGCCAACCTGGGGAGGCAGGCCCTCCAGTTCGCGCACATCCGCGTCGGAGCGTTCGTAAATATCCTTCAGGCCGGTGAGTTCGAGCAGTAGGTCTGGCCAGCGTGTCTTTCCAATATTCCGAACCCGCCGTCAGGGATTGCAGCACGAGCATATCGGCATAGCGATCCACGATGAGACCGGGCAGGCCATCGGATTCGGCGTGGATCAAGCGCAGAGCATCTGTGTCACGTGTCATGTGCCAAGTGTCACGCGCGCATAATTGCAGAACCGATCCGCTTCCGGAAGAAATCCGCATCGACCTGCTCGGATGGGTCAAAGGTCCAGACGCGCGCCCGGATCTGCGAGCTGGGGCTGTAGGCGGCGCGGGCCAGGAACTGCCCGTTGGCAGCCAGCACGTCCACGGTCGCGCCGGAGGCGGGATCCCCGTCAAGACGGGCGACCGCACCGGAGAAGATCCAGGGGTGGCGGCGCAGGAGCGATTTTTCGCGGCCGGGTTTGAGGATGAGGGAGGGCATGAAATTTGCAATGGGGCACAGCAACGCTGTGCCCCTACGAATTATTGAATGATGCCGATTTCGCGCCCGGCTTTTTCGATCACGCCGAGGGCGTAGTCGATCTCCTGCGGCTCGTGCGCGGCCGTGACGGTGGCGCGCAGGCGGGACTGCCCTTCCGGCACGGCCGGGGAGACCACCGGCAGGACGAACAGGTCCTTGATGCTGGCAGGCCTGGGTCAGGCAAAGGCGCGCTCGTCTGTGCCGCACAGCACCGGGACGATGGCGGTGGTGGTCAGCATGGTATCAAACCCGGCCTTCTTCAAGCCGTCGATGAACTGCCTGCCATTGGCATTGACCTTTTCGATGCGCCAGGGTTCGTCCAGGATGACCTTGAAGGCTTCATTGGCAGCGGCAGCCTGCGCCGGGGGCAGGGCGGCCGAGAAGATGTAGGCCCGGCTGGCATGCCGCAGGTACTGGATGAGTTCCTTTTTGCCGGCCACGTACCCGCCCACGGACGGGATGGTCTTGCTGAGCGTGCCCATTTTGATGTCGATCACATCCTCCAGGCCGAAATGCTCCTCGATGCCGCGCCCGGTCTTGCCGAGCACGCCCACCGAATGGGCCTCGTCGATCATCAACCAGGCATTGTACTTCCGGCACAATTCGACCGTCTTCGGCAGGTCGAGCACATCGCCGTCCATGCTGAAGACCGCGTCCGCCACGACCAGTTTCGCCACATCGCCCGGCAACTGCTGGAGACGTCGTTCCAGTTCGGCCATATCGTTGTGCTTGAAACGGCGGAACTCCGCGCCAGACATGATGCAGCCGTCCACGATGGAGGCGTGGTTGAGCTTGTCAGAGATGACATAATCGCCGCGGCCCATCAGGGTCGAGATGACGGTCAGGTTGGTGGAATAGCCGGAAGAGTAGGTAATGGCAGCTTCGGTATGTTTGAAAGCAGCGATGGTCTCTTCGAGTTCGGTGTGGATGGTCAGCGACCCGGCCAGGGTGCGGACGCCGTTGGTGCCGGTGCCGAATTTGTCGATGGCGGCCTTGGCGGCGGCATTGATGCGCGGGTGACCGAGCAGGCCCAGGTACCCGTAGGAGGCATACATCCCCATTTCCCGACCATTGACGATGACGCGTGCCCCGCCTTTGATCTCCTCGACCGGCTGGTTGTAGAAATACAGGTCGTTCTCGCGTAACATGCGCTCACGATCGGTGAAGAATTTAACGCGACGGGTGACGGCATCGTCGGTGGTGTGGAAATCCATGCTGGGCTCCTGGTTTGCAAAAATCTGCGTAAGTATAGCACAGACTTTTGGGGCGGTTGGGAGTTAGCCTGGATGAGGCGGCGGGGTCAGAACATCACGCCGCAGTCGCAGGGTATCAGGTTTTCCTCCCGGGTTGCAGGATAATGATCGGGATATGACGCTTAAGTCTGGCTTTATAGCGTGAATACCCCGGATAGCGTTGGACGGCACATTCCCAAAGCCGGTCGTATTCCTGGCCTTGCGCCTGGCGCGCCTCGACGGAGATTTCCCGGCCCCGGACTTCGATGGTGGTGTGAGGTTGGGCAAGCAGATTGTAGTACCAGGCGGCGTTGTGCCGCCGGCCCCAATTGGACCCGACCAGGAAATAATAGCCATCGGCCTGGAAATAGGAGATCGGGGTGATGAAATGCCGGCCAGACCTGCGCCCGACACTATGCAGCAGCAGGACGGTCTGCGAGAGCAGCAGGGTGCCCAGGTATCCCCGGCTGGCCCGGATGACAAAGGTGTTCAGCGCCATGAAGGCTTTTATGAAGAATTTATTCATCGTTTCGTCCGAAGGTTTTATTGAATTTTTCGGTGAACTCCCTGATCTGTGCCTGGGCGTGTGTGTCAGTACGCAAGGTTAACTCATCATTGGAGGCGATTCGAAGCTGTTCAATATCATCCTCGTTCAGAAACGTATCGCCTGCCCGGTGGCGGGCGGAGATGGTACGGATATGCCGGAACAAGTCTTCATCTTCCCGGAAATGTTTTATCCCCTCCACCAGCCAGCCGACCACTTTGGTATGCAGCTCAACCGGAATCTCGCTGACATACCCGGGATCCTCAGGTCGGATTCGGCGCCCTTGAGGAATAGGGCCATACGCACCGTTATGGAGGGCATCCAGCCTGGCACGTTCCTCGGGAGAGTAGACCGTCTGCCATTGCCAGAAATACTCATCGCCGAAGTGTTCCCCCAGATGACAGGCCAGTTCGTAGCGCGCCCGGACCGGATCGCTGGATACATCCAGGATACGCTCAATGCTGTGAAGGCATTCCTCATCGCGGTATTCGGGCAGGCTGGAAAAACCATACAGAGGAGCCAGGATCTCCGGGATGAGGCTGGACAGATCGTGCCGGTACAGTGCGCGGAAGGCTTCGAAATCCTGGACTGTGTTGGGCAGGCTAACGGGCAGGCTATTAAATAGGCTCATCGTTCCTTTGTCCTATTCATCGTTTTCAGGCGTCAGCACCAGGATCGGGATATGCCGTTTCGTCATTTCTTTATAATGCAAATAGGGCGGATGGTGCTCGGTGGCATAAGCCCACAAGCGTTCGTATTCCGGGCCTTCGGCCACGTGCGCCCGGACGAGAATGCGCTTGCCTTTCACCTCTATCGTGGTGCGAGGCCGGGCAAGCAAATTGTAATACCAGGCGGCGTTGGAATCCTTGCCCCAGTTGGAACCAACCAGGAAGTAATAGCCGTCAAGATGGAAGTAGGCGATCGGGGTGACGAACTGGCGGCCGGACTTGCGTCCAATGCTGTGGAGAAGCAGGATGGTCTGCGTGCCAAGCCGGCTGCCGAGGCGCCCCCGGCTGACCCGGATGACCAGGGTATTGATCGCCATGAAAAATTTTAAAGGAAATCCGCCCATATCTGCCTTGACCCGTCAACGGAACGACTGGCGTACCTCGCCCGGACGATAAGGGCGCAGGCTGAAGGCCGACCAGGTGGGATCGACCGAAACCAGGTTGATCCACTTCAGATCCGCCTGCCGGAGCGAGTCCCAGCCCTTGTCACGGGTCAGGTCGGTCTGGACCTTCGAACTGCCCTTGGGAAAGCTGAGCCAGAGCAAGCTTTCGGGCTGGAGCGCGGCCAGCAGAGGCGGCAGCATGGCAACCAACTCCGCTTCGGTCTTTACAAAAACCTGCAGCCATTCGTACCTGCCGTCCAGATGGTCAGAAAGCTGGACGCCTTCCGGCAGAGGCGACAGTTCCTGCAGGTAGCCTGCGGGCGCGCCGACCAGCGCGGCGCGCTGCCCGGCTTTCAGTTTTAGCTTAACGGCTAGCGGGCTGGCGGCCATCTTATTTTTTGTTTTCGAAGAACTTCTGCATCGGATCCCAGTAATTTTCGATCCAGCCCTGGGTGAACTCCTCTTCGGTGCCGTCCGGGAGATCCGTGTGGGTGAAATCGAGACGCGTGCCTTCCGGGACGGGAGTAAGTTCAAAAATCACGCGCGAGAAATAACCTTCCGGCCAATCCACGGCGCGCCAATCCTGGACGATCTTCTTATCCGGGACCAGTTCGATGTTTTTCCCGGCGATGTAATCGTCGTAAGCCATGATCTCGCCGCCGACCAGGCGGCTGATCCTGGCCTTGCCGCCAGAGAAGGCGGCATGCTTTTTGGAATCCATCAAGGCCTCGTAGACTTCATGCGGGGAGACTTTGAAGGTGACGGTTTGGTGGATGGGTTTGGACATTCTGCGCTCCTTTAAATGAACCGGTAAATAACCATTATGAGCATGATAGCACAAGGATACTAGAACAATATTAGAAAAATCAGATTGATGATTGGGTAACGCCTGAGGGGACAGATTTCGTTGCGCGGAACAAAGGAACGAATAAGATCCGGCGAGATGGATGGGAGAGGTTCTTCATATATTATCAACGGATAACAAAGAAACTTACTTTGAATTAAAGTCACTTTTTTACAATTTTCCGCGGAACGAATATGAGGCAGTGAAGAGCACCGGAAGCTCTTTTCCTTCTTTGCACGACCGGACAACCAGGGGGACGATTTGAAACCTGTTCCAACATAACTCCTGTTCGAATCAAGAAGGCGCCGGTTCAAGCGGTTTGCCACTGCATACCCATTCCGGGCACTATGGCATAGCTACCGCTGCCAACGCCTGCGGGATCTTTTGACACATTTACCGTAGCGGTAGAGACATCCGGAACCCAACCAATTATAGAACTATTGTTCTCCTTGTGCAAGGGCGACTGTCAAGATCGGGCTGGAGTCCATCCATTCGTGAATTGGGAATAAGTAAAATCAGGAAGGCCGAAGATGATAGGGAAAAGGCAGTGCTTTTTGGTCAAAAATCGTGCTATGATTAATAAGAACCCCCATTGCAGCCATCTAAATAGCGAAAATTGACTACTCCGTTGCTTTCGCCTTCTCCAGATATAGGAGGACGGATGAAAAAGAACTGGTGGAGCAGCCTGCAAGTCAAAATCATCGCCTGGTCTTTCGTGCCAACAGTGATCATCCTTTCCGGGGTGGCCTGGTTCACTTTTTATTCCTACCAAAAAGTAATCGGTGATCTGGCCATCAAGCAGGATGTGGAGATCCTCAACACGAAAGTGATTCAGGCCGCCGATGGGATCAATAATCTGATCAATCCTTCGCTGCAAGCAATTATCCTGAATATCGATACAAAACCCGAATTATCAATTGAAGTCCGTGCTCAGAATATCCTGGACCGCACACCGAACCTGAATGTTTTTGATGGGGGAATTTATTTTGTCGATCAACATGGAATAGTGTTCAAATCACAACCCGAGCAACCGGAGCTGATTGGTCAGGACTGGTCCGTCACCTCCCAGTTTCGTTATGTGCGCGACAATCCTCCAGGTGGAGGTCCAATTACTAATATTCAATCCATCGGGACGGACGAGGCAGGGATTGTTTGTGTCATCTGGCCGATGCACAACACACTGAGTAAATTTGTTGGAGCGGGTTATTATTGCTTAGCCATAAATCCAAATGAACAGAACATTCTCTACACAACCGTTAATGGTTTGTCTCTTGGCCAGAATGTGTATATCCTCGATGGAAACGAGCACATCGTCTTCTCCCCCGATTTATCACAACTAGGTAAAGATATATCTGCAGAAGGCTCCATACAACAGCTCCTTCAAAGTGAGGGTAAGAGTATCCGGTTCCATAATGGGCAGGAGGACAAGGTAATTAGTTATAGTTCATTGGTTCGTAGTAAGGATCCCAATATCTATTGGATCCTCGTCTCTGAGAAGAGCTGGAACGAGATCATGCAGCCCACACTACCCTACCAGAGGCTTCTTTTAGTCTTGCTCGCTTTGGGTGTGATCGTACCGGTCCTCGTGACCGCCTACGGGGTCAGGCACATTACCAATCCAATCCAGAAGCTAATCCATGCCGCCGAGCAGGTAACCGCAGGTCAGTTCAAGCACCGGATCGAGGTGAAAACGGGTGACGAAATCGAAACCCTGGCGGACCAGTTCAATGTGATGTCGGAAGAGATAGATGAGTCGTATTCTTCCCTGGAGAAAAAAGTCGCCGACCGCACCCACGAGCTGGCAATCCTGAACTCGATTATTTCGGTTGCCAGCCATTCCTTGAATATCCAGGACATCCTGGGGGATGCACTCAATAAAACGGTCGAGCAGATGGGTTTTGAGGCTGGCGCGGCTTTCAAATTTGAATCAGATCCAAGCGCAACTCTCCTGATGGCTCACCAGGGCTTCGAGCCTGCCGCCGCCATTGATCTTGTAAACAGGTACGCCACCACGAGCCAGAGAACCCCGGTTTACCCGAAAGAAGTTACCACTTTGGGAATTGAAGATTTCCAGGATGAAAAACTAAAGGACGATTTATCACAGCTCGGCTTCCAACTGCTGGTCTATATTCCACTCTCGACGAAGGGACGCGAGCTGGGTTTCTTTATTTTGGGGAAGCGCGAACCGGGCAAGCCATCTCCTGAGGAACTCGCTTTATTGAGCTCGGTTGGCAAGCAGATCGGTGTCGCCATGGAGAATGCCCATTTATATGAACAGGCAGAACAGACCGGCATCACGGCAGAACGGAGCCGCCTGGCGCGTGAGCTGCATGATGCGGTCACCCAGACCCTTTTTTCTGCCAATCTCATTGCGGACGTCACTCCCCAGCATCTGGAAACGCAATCCAGATGAAGGAATGAAGAACCTGGAGGAACTGCGCCAGTTGACGCGGGGTGCGCTGGCAGAGATGAGGACAATGCTGTTGGAGATGCGCCCCGAATCCCTGGAGCGGTCGGACATCAAATCCCTGCTGACCCAACTGGCGGATGCGTTTATCGGCCGCGTACGGGTGCCGGTTTCCCTGACCATCCAAGGGGGTTGCGAACTGACCCATGAAGTGAAGATCGTATTTTACCGGGTTGCCCAGGAGGCGCTGAATAACATCGCCAAGCATTCTGGCGCCCGGCAGGTTGAACTTCATTTGGAATGCCAGCCCGGTCAAATGAGCATGTTAATCAAAGACGACGGGCTTGGTTTTGATCCCGACTCAATCAAACCTGACCACCTGGGAATCGCGATCATGCGCGAACGGGCCAATTCGATCGGAGCCGGTTTTAAGATCGAAAGCCAGACAGGCCAGGGCACGACCGTTGAGCTGGACTGGAAATCGACACGGAAGGACTGATCCGATGAATACGATAAATGTTTCTCAAACCATCCAAGTGCTGTTGGTGGATGATCATAATGTGGTACGCAGCGGCCTGGCCACATTCCTGAGAGCTTATGAGGATATGGAACTGGTGGGGGAAGCAAAAAACGGCCTGGAAGCCATCAAACTATGTCATCAAAAACAACCGGATGTGATCCTGATGGACCTGATGATGCCGGAGATGGATGGCATCGCGGCAACGCGGGCGATATTAGCCGATTACCCGGAGATCAAGATCATCGCCATGACCAGCTTCGAAGATGAGCAGCTTGTGCAAGGCGTGCTGGCAGCCGGAGCGATCAGCTATTTGATCAAGAATGTTACTTCTGAAGAATTGGCAAAGGCAATCCGGGAGGCGGTTTCGGGCAGATCAACACTTTCCCCCGAAGCAGCCAGGGTGCTTGTTCAAGCCACCCGCCCAACAGAGCAGCCTTCCTTCGACCTGACGGAACGCGAGCGGGAAGTATTAAATCTGGTGGTGCAGGGTCATAGCAACCAGCAGATCGCAGAGACAATGGTCGTCAGCATCGCCACTGTGAAAGCCCACATCAGCAGCATCCTCTCGAAGCTGCAGGTATCCAGCCGGTCTGAGGCCAGTCGCGTATGCGCTCAAGCATAAGATCGTCTCCCTGTAGACAGAGTATCCTACTTTAGTATAAGAAGAAATCGCTTTGGTATAAGAAAAAATACGATCCAAAGGACAACCTGCAACTCCCCGGCGGATGGATGCGCCCGGGGAGTTTTTATTTTATAGTAGAAACAGAGTTCTTAATCTTTCCAATGAACCGTAAGGAGGCTCAAAATGAACCAGAAAACGAAATGGATCATCATCTCAGTCTGCTTTGTAGCACTTGTCGCAGCCGTGACCGGTATCCGCCTGACTTTCCAGGCGGCCGCCAGCGCACCGGCGGATCAGACCGGCCCATACAAGGTCGGGTTTGTGGCGATACCTTACCTAGACAGCAACCGGAGCGACTTCGCCGGAGGTCCCAGGCCGATCGTGACCTTTATCTGGTACCCGGCTGCACCCGATAACAACGGCAACCCGATGCTGCCGGCCGTCTACCCCATGAATCCCAATTTCGGATTAAGTGACTTTCCGGATGCCTCTTCCACGGATTTTGAGGCATATGGCATTGACCCGGCCTACCAGGAAGTGGCTGCTTCGAAGCATGGCCCCTTCCCGCTGGTCATTTTCTCCCCTGGCTCTCACGCAGATTCGCTCTTCTTTGTCCACATTGGGACGCGACTGGCCAGCCACGGCTTCGTGGTCGCCGTCCCGACCACTATCGATGATAAATTGAGCGCGTCGGGACAACCGGAGTTTTATCCGAATTTTGATACATATACGATCGGGACCTACGTCGAGCGAACCAGGGACATTCAGTACCTGATGACCCGGCTGGTGGCAAACTCACAGAAATCCGGCGGCATGCTATCCGGCGCCATCCGGCCGGACAAGATTGCTGTTGCCGGGCACTCCCTGGGCGGGCTGGCCGCCCTGGCGCTGGCAGGCGGAGACGAGAATATTTGTGAGTGGACGTTTATCCCGGCAGCGACCAACCTGCCCCCCGAAATCTGTGTCCCAATCCTGCCCGATGCGCGCATCAAGGCGATCGTTCCAATCGATGCGACGAGTTATGCCCTCCACTTTGCTGAGCTGGCCAGGATCAAGATCCCGAGCATGGTGATAGGAGAGGAATGGAGTACCTGGGAATCGATGAAGCAAAACGTTGAAACGGTGATAGCCAGGCCGCATGCCGCCATCCAGGGCCATCCCAACTACCGGGTGGATGTCGCCTATGCCAACCACAATTCGTTCTCGAGCAGCTGCGCATATATCCATGTCTTGTATGACAAGGGCAGCATCGATGCCCAGGTGCGCGACGCGGCGATACCGTCCTGTTGCCCGCCAGAGTCAATCTCGGCAGCAGAAGTTGAAAACCTGACCAGCCAGTATATGATCGCTTTCCTCAAGACCGTCCTGCTTCGGCAGACCGGTTACAAAGATATGCTCACGTCGGACTACGCGCTGAAGAATGAGCCTTTCATTGAGTTCTTCGAAACCGAGCAGGGCAGTCCCAACTCAAGCGACGAGGAGGGTTACCTTCAGCTACTTTATGCACCGGCCTGGCACCGAGCGGGTCAAAGCATTGAAAGATCAATAGTCGAAACGGATGACGAGCCCATGATTGAAGGAGGATTACGATGGTCCCGCAACAAGTTACAAAACGTATCCTGATCTTCCTGGCGATTGCAGTTGGGGTCCCCTGGATCGCGACCCTGGTGATCTACCTGACCGTCAGGACGGAGGACCTGATCAAGTTGGGAACGATCGCAACTCTCCTCTTTGGTACAGCCCCGGCCCTGGCAAACGTCGCCACCCGCCTGATCACGCGGGAGGGCTGGGGGCGCCTCTGGCTAAGGCCCAACTTCCGGCGTGGCTGGCGATTCTACCTGGCGGCCTGGCTGCTGCCGCTCCTGGCGGTCATCGTTGGCGGGGGAATCTTCTTCCTACTCTTCCCACAGTCCTTTGACTCCAACTTGAGCGCGGCGCGGAAGACTTTCGCAAGCATCCCCTTCCTGGCGACCAATCCCTGGGCAGGCATGCTGGTCACTACGCTGGAAAACATGATATTCGGGCTGGTCCTAGGCGTGTTTTATTTCGGTGAAGAGTTCGGCTGGCGGGCCTACCTGTTCCCCAAGCTAATGGAGCACTTCACTGGCGCGGAGACCGGCAACGCTCCGGCAGAGGATCCTGCCCAGGCGGCCCTTTACGCCGCCGGGGCGCGCAAGGCAGCCCTGCTGGTCGGCGTGATCTGGGGCGTATGGCACTGGCCGGGGCAATTCTTATCCATGAAGGTCGATCCGACGATACCCCTGCTCATCCCCCTGGTGTTCCTGATATCCACCTGCGCACTGAGCGTCCTGCTGTGCTGGGTGACGCTGCGCAGCGGCAGTGTGTGGCCAGCGTCGATCGGGCATGGCACGATCAACGCCAGCTCCGGTCTGATGAAGTCACTGATGAAAGGGCCGGTCATGCTGCTGCTCGGTCCGATGTCCTCCGGAGTGATCGGCGGCCTGGGATTCCTCGCACTGGCGCTGGTGCTGCTCTTCCGCCGCAGAGCTTTCGCGGAGGAAAAAGCCGCGGGTTCAGAAAGCGCGCGGGCAGTTGCAGGAGCGCAAAACGCATGAACCATCTTGTTTTTGTGGATACCGGGCGGGCGAACTGGAGAAAATCCTAAGCGGCGTGAAAACCATGCTCGTGAAGGAGTTCGATCCGATGAAAACCGCGGCGCACCCGGTCAACCCAGGCGACAGTCTGTACTTCCTGAGGGACCAGGACGATTGCGCCCTCCGCGTGAGAGCCACCGTAATTCACGTTCTATCCATAACCATTCGTGTGGACGAAAATTTGTCGCAACCCTTGAAAGAGATGCAGTCCAGGCTCCAATTCACCGAGAACCAGTACAACTACTGGTCAGAAAAACAAAAGGTTCTACTGGTCGAATTTGATCGTGCTCAAAAGATAAGCGTGGTCCAGGTTGCAGTAAATATTGTCACAGATAGAACAGACTGGATCCCATTCGAAGAGATTCAACCAAATAGCGTCAGAGGAGGTTTCAGATGAACTCCAAATGTCCAAACCAAAATCTTGAAGTGATAAAGAAAGGAGCAATGAAAAAATGAAACTATCCATTTCCCATCTTTCCAAGCAATACCGGCGCGACTTCTGGGGGCTGCGGGACTTCGATCTCGAACTCACCCCCGGCGTGATCGGTTTGCTTGGGCCGAACGGGGCGGGCAAGTCCACGCTGATGCGCATGCTTGCCACCATCACCAAGCCAACCGAAGGGTCGGTCAAGTGGAATGACACTGACATCCTCAAATCGCCGGATACGCTGCGCGCGGTGCTCGGCTACCTGCCGCAGGATTTCGGCATCTACCCCAACCTGACCGGTAAGGAATTCCTCGAATACATGGCTGCCATCAAAGGCCTGGACGCTAAAACCGCCCGCCGCCGGATTGAAGAACTGCTGGTGGTGGTCAACCTGGTCAACGCCGCCAAACGTCCGCTCGGCGGGTACTCCGGCGGGATGAAACAGCGCGTGGGCATCGCCCAGGCACTGCTCAATGATCCGCAGCTGCTGATCGTGGATGAACCCACCGTCGGTCTTGACCCCGAGGAGCGGGTGCGCTTCCGCAACCTGCTCTCCGACCTGTCCGGCGAGCGCATCATCCTGCTCTCCACCCACATCGTCTCGGATGTGGAAGCCACGGCGACTGAAATTGTCGTCATCAACAAGGGGCGCAAGATCCAGCATGCCACGCCGGAGAAACTATTGCAGTTAATGGAGGGAAAGGTCTGGCAGTGGATGATCCCCTCCAATGAGCTGCCGGGCCTCAAGCAGAAGTACCTGATCAGCGGCGTCATCCGCCACGATAAAGGTGTCCAGGTGCGGGTGGTGAGTGATTCTGCGCCCACTCCCGAGGCGCAGCCTGACACTCCCAGCCTCGAGGATGCTTATCTCCATCTCGTTTCCGAACAGGGGGTGAAACAATGAGCACCCTGCGTATTCTCCACCACCTGGCGCGCGCCGATTTCCTTGAGCGCATCCGCCGCTACAGTTTTCTGATCATGCTCGGGCTGGTGGTCTGGATCGGCTATCTCTCCGCCAGCGGGCAGTTCCGCATGCTCGTGTCACCCGATAAGGTCGGCATCGTCAACTCGGCCTGGGCCGGCGGCATCATGACCGTAACCGTCACGACCACGCTGGGCCTGGTGGGCTTTTACATTGTCAAAGGCTCGGTCAACCGCGATTACACCACCGGCGTCGGGCAGATCATGGCAACCACGCCGCTCAGCCGTCCACTTTACATGCTGGGGAAATGGCTGAGCAACTTTGCCGTGCTTGGGCTCACCATCCTCATTCTGCTGCTGGAAGGGATCGTGATGAACCTGCTGGCGGGCACTGCCGGGTTCAACCTGGCGGCGCTGGCTGCCCCGCTCGTGATCATCGCCCTGCCGTGTGTGGGGCTGGTTGCGGCTGTTGCGGTGCTGTTTGAGTCGGTCAGCTGGCTGCGCGGCGGACTGGGGAACGTGGTCTACTTTTTCGTTTTCATTGTTGCCATATCCGCCAGCCCCTTGAGCTCTGCCTTCGGAAAGCCGGGAACACCCATCAACCCTTACATGGATTTTAATGGCTGGCAAATCATCGGCGATAGCATACAGCGCGCCGCAACTGCCGCCTATCCTGGAAGCGCGGGCATATTTGGGTTTATTGGCGGCACCTCTTTGGCGGACCCCAAACTCTTTCCCTGGAACGGCGTTTCCTGGACGGCAGACATCCTACTATCCCGTTTGTTTTTCCTGGCCATCGCAGCGGGACTGGTGATGGTATCCGCCCTTTTCTTTGACCGTTTCAACCCGGCACGTCTCCTGCGCATCAAGCAGACGAAAACCAGGTCAATCGCCGCTCAGCCCGCTCGCTGCCAGCGCAGCCATCCCGGTCTCGAATGTCCATCTAACCCCGCTCGCCGGCACCCGCACCCGTTTCCGCTTTGGTGGCCTCTTCCTCGCCGAACTGAAACTATTCCTGAAAGGTCAGCGCTGGTGGTGGTATGTTGTCGCAGGCGGGCTGGTGATCGCCCAGGTGGTCACCGAACTCGAAGTGACACGTATCCTTCTGATCGTCGCCTGGGTCTGGCCGATCCTGATCCTGAGCGGACTGGGCTGTCGTGAACAGCGCTTCGATACGCGCCAGATCGTTTTCAGCGCCCCACATCCGATCGCCAACCAGCTGCCCGCCACCTGGCTGTCTGCATTCGTGGTTATCGCAGCCCTGGGCTGCGGTGCGCTGATCAAGTTCATCCTGATGGGTGAAACCGTCAGCGTTCTGGGCTGGCTGACCGGCGCAATCTTCGTCCCCTCGTTGGCGCTGGCTCTTGGCACAATGACCAGCTCCAGCAAGGTTTTTGAAGCGCTTTATGTGGCCTGGATATATATGCTTTACCAGAAAGTGTCCGCCCTTGATTTTGCAGGACTGACCCCGGGCAGCCCGTGGTACCTCTATGCTCCGCTGGCGCTGGTCCTGCTCGTGCTTGCTTGGCTGGCAAGGGCCTGGCAGTTGACAGCAAAGCACATCTCGAAGTAGGCCGTCCATTCCCATCACACAATACCCTCAGGAATGGACCCGAGAGTTGACTGCAATCATGAGGCTTCAAACTGTCAGGCTGTCCAAGCATGGCATGCAGGCGACGGCAGTCCTCAGCGTTCTGGCGGAGCAGCAGGTACGCGTGTAGAGATGGGATTGGGTTTGCGCAATGCGATTGCATTGCGCAAACCCGCAAGCATTTAATCCTTCCGGGGCGTTTGGGCAGATCGACGGTATCCCCCGAAGCCGCCAGCGTGCTTATTCAAGCGCTCGCACTTCTCATGCGTTCCAGGTCATTCTCCCACCAATTTTCTTAGCTCTTCTTCCCCAATCACCTTCACGCCCAACGCCTGCGCCTTTTGCAGCTTCGAGCCGGGCGCTTCGCCCAGCACGAGGTAACTGGTGTTCTTGCTGACCGAGTCGGTCACTTTGCCGCCGTGCTGCTCGATGAATTCCTTCACGCCCTTCGCGGCTGAAGGTGGGCAGGGTGCCGGTGACGACGAAGGTCATCCCGGAAAGCGGGCCGGAGGATTGTTGATTGTTGATTGTGGATTGTTGATTGACGGGCCAGACGCCGGCGGCTTTGAATTTCTCCAGCACGTTCTGGTTGCGCGGACGGCTGAACCAATCGACGATGGCTTCGGCGATATTCGGGCCGATGCCCGCGACCATCTGCAACTGATCTGCAGCGGCTTTCGCCAGCAGGTCGAGCGAGGGGAAGGCCCGGCTCAGGTCGCCCGCCGAGACTTCGCCCACGCCGCGCACGCCCAGGGCGGTCAGCAGGCGGCTCAAAGGCTGGCCGCTGGAGATTTCGATGGCGGCCAGCAGGTTATCGGCGATCTTGCCGGGCGGTTCTTTTTCGGTCTTGCGGTCCTTCTTGGTGACGGCTTCCAGGATATCCGCGCGCTTGAGGGTATAGATATCGGCCACATCCTTGACCGCGCCGGTCTCGATCAGCTTTTCGACGATCTTGATGCCCAGCCCGGTGATATCCATGGCGCCCCTCGAGACGAAATGCTCCACGTTGCGCACCAGTTGGGCCGGGCAGGCGGCGTTGACGCAGTACCAGGCCACCTCGCCCTCGAAATGCTCCACCGGCTGCCCGCAGGCGGGACAGGCTGCAGGCGGCAGGTAGGGTTTCTCCGCGCCGGTGCGCAGGTCCACGACCGGGCCGATCACGTAGGGGATGACCTCGCCGGCGCGCTTGACCAGCACCCGGTCGCCGACGCGGATATCCTTCTCGGCGATGTAGTCGAAGTTGTGCAGGGTGGCATTCTTGACGATCACGCCGTTGATCTCGACCGGCTCGAGGACGGCGTTGCGGCGTCAGCACGCCGGTGCGGCCGACCTCGACCTCGATGCCCAGCAGTTGCGTGGTCACTTCGCGGGCCGGGAACTTGAAGGCGATGGCGCCGCGCGGGTCCTTGCCGACGAAGCCCAGTTCGGCCGCCAGGCGCAGGTCGTCGATCTTGATGACCATGCCGTCGGCCTCGTAGGGCAGTTCGTCGCGGCGCTTGTCCCAGGTCTCGGTGTAGGCAATGGCAGCTTCGATATTGTCGAAGCGCCGGGCCGCGTCGGTGACCGGGAAACCGAGGGATTTCAGGTATTCGAGCAGTTCCCATTGGGATCGAGGTTCCTGAGGGACCTGAGGTGTCTGAGGGCATTCTCCCAGGCGACGATCTGGTAGACCAGCAGGGTCAGCGGGCGGGAGGCGGTGATGGACGGGTCGAGCTGGCGCAGGGAGCCGGCGGCGGTGTTGCGCGGGTTGAGGTAGGTCTTCTCCCCGGCTTCTTCCAGCTTCTGGTTCAGCTTCTCGAATTCCTTGATGGGGATGAAGACTTCGCCGCGCACGACCAGGTAAGAGGGACGGTCGACCTGAACGCTCGAACAGTCCGACGAGGTCGAGGTTACCTGCATTCAACAGGGATTCGCAGCGGGATCGCCTTGACCGTGCGCAAATTGGCGGTGATATCCTCGCCGATCTCCCCGTCGCCGCGCGTGGCGCCCTGGACGAAGATGCCATCCCGGTAATGCAGCACCACGCTCAAGCCATCGATCTTCGGCTCGACGACGAAACTGGCCTGCTCCACCCGGTCATCCAGCTTGCGGACACGTTCGTACCAGGCGCGCGCATCCTCTGCGCCAAAGGCATTCGCCAGGCTGAGGATCGGGCGCGGGTGGCGGACCTTCTCGAACTTGTCGGAAGGCGACCGCCCCGGCGCGCTGGGTGGGCGAATCGGGCGTGACCCAGTCCGGGTGGTCGGCTTCGATCTGGCGCAGTTCGACCAGCAGCCGGTCATATTCGAGATCGCTGATGACCGGGTCATCCAGCACATGGTAGCGGTAATTATGGAAGTGGATCTGCTGCTTGAGTTCTTCGTAACGTGATTTTATCAGGAGAAGTGTCCATGGCGGCTCCAATTCCGGAATCCGAGAGGAAGCGAGTCAGGCTGATTATAGTCTGGAAAAGTTAACGAAAAAGATAGGAAAGCTATTGCTCGCACAATACTGGATCCCATTGCGGCAGACACAGCCTTGAACTATACTGGCGGCATGAAAATCACCCAAACCTTCCACTGCCCCTGACCGGGCGCGCCTGGCAGGACTGGCTGGCCGAACATGGCGCAAGCGAGAGCGAAATCTGGCTGGTCTACTACAAGGCCGGCACCGGCAAAGCCGACCATTTCCTACCAGGATTCGCTCGAAGAGGCGCTGTGTTTCGGCTGGGTGGACAGCCTCATCCAGAAGATCGACGAAGAGAAATACGCCCGCAAGTTCACGCCGCGCAAGGCCGGGAGCAAATGGTCCGAGCTCAACAAGCACCTGGTGGCAAAGCTGATCCAGGAAGGCCGCATGACCGAGGCCGGCCTGGCCAAGGTGGACTTCCCGCTCGCGGAAGCGCCGGCCAGCGCGGCCAAAACGTCCCGACCCTGCCCCTGCCGGACTGGTTGAAAGCCGGGCTGATGACCAGCCCCAAGGCGTGGGAGAACTTCCAGAAGCTGGCCCCGTCACACCAGCGCAACTATATCGGCTGGATCTCGGATGCCAAAGAAGGAAGAGACCCGCCAACGGCGCATCCGGGAAGCCATCTGGACGGCTGGAAAAGAATGAAACGCTGGGATTGAAATAACGTGTTCGGGTAATCTTACACGATGAGGAACCGATCAACGACTAGTCGTTACTACAGTGGCCTCAGGAGGAGAATCTATGACAAGTCAGGAACTATGATGAGTATATGTCCATCGCAGAACTGTACGATCACGTCGTCCCGTACCAGGAGCGCCAGGATGTGGGCTTTTTCGTGGAAGCGGCCAAGGAATCCGGCGGGCCGGTGCTGGAGGTGGGCTGCGGCACGGGCAGGGTGCTGATCCCGACCGCCCGGGCCGGGATCGAGATCACCGGCCTGGACCTCTCGCCGCACATGCTGGAGGTCTGCCGGGGAAAGCTGGAAGCCGAACCGGAGGAAGTCCGCTCCAGGGTCCGGCTGGTGGAGGGGGATATGCGCCAGTTCGAGCTTGGGCAGACCTTCCGCCTGGTGACGCTGCCGTTCCGGCCATTCCAGCACCTGACCACGGTCGAAGACCAACTGGCCTGCCTGGGCTGCATCCGCCGAGCACCTGGCGGAGGACGGCAAGCTGATCCTGGACATCTTCAACCCGACGATGGAGGCGCTGGTCCGGACAGAACTTTGGGGAGGAGGCTCTCGGAAGAGCCGGAGTTCAGCATGCCGGATGGACGGAAGGTGATCCGCCGCCACAAGATCGTTTCGAGGGACGTAATCAACCAGATCAATTACGTCGAGCTTGATCTACTACGTGACCCATCCGGATGGCCGCCAGGAGCGCCTGGTGCAGGCGTTCCCGATGCGGTACCTGTTCCGGTTCGAGGCGGAGCACCTGCTGGCACGCGCCGGGTTCGAGGTGGAACAGCTTTACGCAGATTATGACAAGAGCCCGTATGGGTCGAAAGTATCCGGGTGAACTGATCTTCGTGGCGGGAAAGGCAAAGGGATAGGGAGAGGGGAAGGGGAACAGGGGAGCTAAACAGGGGATTGCTTCGTCCCGCAAGAGATTCGGGATGATATCGCGGAGTACGCTCCTCGCACGTGTGCCTGCTGCGCCAGTACCGCAGGTACAGGCGCGGCAGTGCAGGCAATGACATAGGAATTGGCTCTATACAACCGAGCGGTTATTCCCTACAATCAGGGCATGTCCAATCCTGCATCAACAAGACCCATCTGACACGCGGCTACACGGTGGCATTTTTCAGCGCGGTCATCCTTTCGACCACGGCCATCTTCATCCGTTATCTCACCCAAACCTACCACCTGCCGGCGCTGGTGCTGGCCTTCTGGCGGGATGTCTTTGTGAGCGCTTTCCCTGATCATCTGGCTTGGGCTGCTGCACCCGGCCCTGCTGCGGGTCAACCGCAAATACCTGCGCTACCTGGTACTGTATGGCCTGGTACTGGCGATCTTCAACTCCCTCTGGACGCTTTCGGTGGCGCTGAACGGGGCGGCGGTCTCCACCGTGCTGGCGTATTGCTCGGCCGGATTTACCGCCCTGCTGGGCTGGTGGCTGTTAAAGGAGCGCCTGGACTGGGCCAAGCTGCTGGCAGTGGCGCTCTGCCTGGGAGGCTGCGTGCTTGTCTCGGGCGCACTGGACCCGGCCGCCTGGCGCGTCAACCTGTTGGGGATCATCACCGGGATCCTCTCCGGCCTGTTCTATGCCATCTACAGCCTGATGGGCCGGTCGGCCTGCGCAGCGCGGCCTGAACCCCTGGACGACGCTGGTCTACACGTTCGGGTTTGCGGCGGTTTTCCTGCTGGCTTTCAACCTGCTGGGCAGGGGCTTCCTGCCCGGGGCGATCACCCACCCGGCGGATTTCCTGTGGCTGGGGAAGGCCTGGGCCGGCTGGGGGATTTTGTTCCTGCTGGCGGTGGGACCGACGCTGGCCGGTTACGGGCTGTACAACGTCAGCCTGACCTACCTGCCTTCCAGCGTGGCCAACCTGATCGTCACCCTGGAGCCGGCCTTCACCGCCGTCATCGCGTATTTCCTGCTGGGAGAACGGCTCACCTGGGTCCAGGTGGGCGGCAGCCTGCTGATCCTGGGCGGGGTGGTCTTCCTGCGAATCTATGAAGGCTGGCTGGCCGGGACGGAGCGAGGCCCAGCCTGAACCGGCTGCCATGTAAATCGATCAAATGGAAATAGAACAAGATCTCGCCACAAAGTAACACAAAGGAAAGACTTCTTAGGTATCCTGTGTGCCAGGCAGGCTGTGTTCTATGGGAATTAAGTTTGATCAAACACTCAGGTGTGCGTAAAATGGCCGAGAACGATACCATTGGTCTTGCTGGAAAAAGCCATCGCAGCGCGGGAGGCGTTGTTCGACCCGGGGCACCAAGACCGCCGTGCGGTTGTTCAACGGTTTTCTGGAGGGCTGCCCCGACCTGGTGATCGACCTGTATGCGAGCACGCTGGTGCTGCACAATTATGCCGAAGCGCCGGAAGAGGGACTGTCGATGGTCCAGGAGGCGCAAGCCTGCGCTGCAAAAGCGCCTGCCCTGGCTGCAGGCCGGGATCGTCAAGACCCGCAACAGCCCGAAGGCGGAGGAGAAACGCGGGAAGCTCCTGTTCGGCGAGACGCCCGACCGGAAGGTGCAGGAGAACGGGGTCTGGTACGCGCTCGACCTGTGCATGCACCAGGACGCCAGCCTGTACCTGGACACACGCAACCTGCGGGCGTGGGCCAAGGATACACCTGCGCGGCAAGACCGTCCTGAATACCTTCGCCTACACCGGCAGCCTGGGCGTGGCTGCGCTGGCAGGCGGGGCGAGCCGGGTGGTCCAGATGGATCTGAACCGGCAGTTCCTCAACCTCGCCAAAACCATCCTACACCCTGAACGGTTTCCCGATCCATAAGGAAGATTTTCTGGCCGGGGATTTCTGGAACCAGGTCAGCCGGCTCAAGCGGGCCGGCGAACGCTTCGACTGTGTTTTGCTCGACCCGCCATTCTTCTCGGCAACACCCAAAGGCGTGCTGGACCTGAACACGGACAGCGCCCGGCTGATCAACAAGGTCCGCCCGCTGATCAACGACGGCGGCTGGCTGGTTTCCATCAATAACGCCCTGTACGTGAGCGGGAAGGAATACCTGCAAACGCTGGAAGGGTTGTGCGCGGACGGGTATCTGAAGATCGCCGAATTGATCCCGGTGCCGGAGGATTTCACCGGTTACCCGGAGACCCGAGCGGGAGCGCCGGTCACGGACCCGAGCCCGTTCAACCATTCGACGAAGATCGCGGTGCTGGAAGTGAAGAGGAAAGTGATCTCCACTAAGAACACGAAGAACAGCAAAGAGAACACGATTCAAGAAAAAAGGAGGCAGGTTGAGCGAAGGAGCAGCTACTTCCTATGAGCGTTACTTCCCGGCCGCGACGGGAGGGGCATGCGGCTTGAGGCGGGGGGAAGCGTTGATCAGAACGACCGAGCCGATGATGATCAGGGCAGAGAAAAGCACGTGGACGGTCAGGGTTTCCTGGGCGAACAGGCTGCCCAGCAGGATGGCCACCACGGGATTGACATAGGCATAGGTGGCCACGAGAGAGACCGGGGCGGAGCGCAGCAGCCAGGCATAGGCGGTGAAGCCAGCCATCGACCCAAACAAGACCAGGTAGAGCAGCGAAAGCCAGGAACGGGCGGTGATATTGGCCAGCACCAGCAGGTGCCATTCGCCGGTGAGCGTCCCGGCCAGGTACAGCCCGACGCCGCCAGCCAGCATCTCCATGCCGGTGGAGAGCAGGGAGGATTCCGGGAGATGCGCATGGCGGCTGTAGATGGAGCCGAGAGACCAGAAGAAGCGCCGCAAACAGAAGGGTGAGGATGCCGAACGGGTGGGAAGCGGCCGGATTGGCGCTCAACAGGGAAGGGGCAACCAGCAGGGCAATGCCCCCAAAACCGATCAGCAGGCCAAGGATCCCGAGGGCATTCGGGCGTACACCGCCCGGGCGAAGGGCTTCGATGGTGGTCATCCAGAGCGGCACGGAGCCGACGATCAGCGCGGCAATGCCGGAGGCGACGTTCTGTTCGGCCAGCGAAACGAGACCATTGCCGCCGAGCAGGAGCAGCAGGCCGACCACGGCGGCGCGCAGCCACTGGCCGCGGGTGGGCGCAGGGTCGCCGGCCGCACGTCTCCAGATGTACAGGATCAGGCCCGGCAACCAGGAAACGCGTCCCGGCCATGAGGAAGGGCGGGATGGTCTCGACGGCAAAGCGGATGGCGAGATAGGTGCCACCCCAGACGATATAGACGGTCAGCAGGGCAATCCAGATCTTGAGTTTCGTTGGCATGGCAGCCTTTTTCCAGGGATTTAGAATTCCCATTATACCGAAGACCGGCTTGGAAACCACCCGATTGTTGCTAAAACCTCACTTCACCCTTTTTCCCAATGCGCTCGTCATGCGCTGCAAAACCGGGGAAAAATCGTATTGATCGAGATGGACATCCAGGATGCAGAAGCCTTCCCGGTAGTCACGGGCGGCTGCCAAAGCTTTTTCGAGATCCTCTTCCGTATGGACCTCAAAGCCTTTCCCGGCGCCAAAAAGCTCGGGGAGGCGGGCAAACTGCCAGGGGGCAACGTCGTTGAATTTGCCATCCAGCATGGGTCGTTCGGTGCCGTAACCAAAATTATTGAGCACGATGACGATCGGGTTGAGACCATAGCGGGCGGACGTGGACAATTCCATGCCGGTCATTTGAAAGGCTCCATCGCCGACCAGCACCAAGGGCGCAGGCTGCGGCAGCGCCAAGCTGGACGCCGATACTGGCAGGCACGGCAAATCCCAGCGTGGCGTAATAAGCCGAGGACATGAATTCGGTCGCCCTGGGGATGGCGATATCTGCCGAGGCGAACAAGGCATCCCCGGTATCCGCGATGACAAAAGTGTCCTCATCGAAGAAAGTTTCCAGGCGTTGGAAAAGCCTCTCCACGGTCATCTTTGCATTCGGGAACGGGTTGAAACACGCCAGGAGCAGCCGCATGCGGGATCTCCGGATCCGGTCGACGGTGGATATCCGCCTTCAAAAGTCCCTGGAGAAATCCATTCAGATAGACCGCATTGTACGTATGGAAGCGGATGGAAGTCTTTTCGCTGGTGGAGATAGATGGATTTGCCCTGGTCCAGATGCGCGGTAAAAATCCCCAGGTCGAGATCGGTCAGAAGCACACCCAGCAGGATGACGCAATCGCTGCCCTCCACGTATTGCCGGACCTGTTCCCGGCTCATGCCGCCTTCATACAAGCCAAGGTAGAGGGGGTGGCGCTCGCCGAAGGCAGATTTGCCAAGGAGGGTGGAGGTGACCGGGATATTGGTTTTCTCCGCCAACTGCCGGAAGGCCGTATGCATGCCATAGCGCAACAATTCCACCCCGGCGACCAGCACCGGTCGTTTGGCCTGGTTGATCATCTCTACCGCTTCGGATATGGCTTCCTTGAAAGGTCCTTTGTCCACATCAGGCAATATGAGCTGCTTCTTCGACCGGGACAACCTTTTCAGAGACCATGTCACGCGGCAGCTCGATATAGACCGGGCGGCGGTAGCAGATGGCCGCGCCGAGCACGCGGTTGATCTCCCGGCAGGCCGTGTCGGGGTTGTCCAGCACCGCCTGGGCAACTGTAAGCTGCTCGAATACTTTTAGCTGGGTATCGAAGTTTTTAGACCTTGTGATGCAGCAAAGGGTTGCCGCTCTGTTCCTTGACCCCGGGCGCTCCGCTGATCACAACCACCGGGGATTCTTCGGCGTAGGCCTGGGCGGTGGTGTTGACCACCTTCAAGCCCTCCCACGCCATAGGTGATGCAGACCGCTCCCAGGCCGCGCACGCGCGCATAGGCATTGGCGGCATATCCGGCAGCCTGCTCATCACAGGTGTTGATCACTTTTATTTTGCTTTCATATAATTGCTTGTAAAAGGCGAGAACATAATCCCCGGGAATGCCAAAGGCGTGACGCAGTCCGTGCTCGTACAGCTTTTGGATAAGGTATTCCCCGATCGTAACTTCGCCAAGTTCCATAGAAATCCTCCAAAAGGAATGACCCACTATGATTGCCGGGCATCACCATCGTAAACCGGATGACAGGAAAAGCGTAACCAGCAGTAAATAGGTATATTTAGGTACATTATATCAGATTATGAATTAACACTTCCAGGCAGCCGGCGGTGGGCAGCTTCGACAGATGGAAAAAATCATTTAACTATCATTATGAAATTGGATTCGGCTTATAATAAGGGCGCGTCAGTAGAACTCGGCACTGTGTTGGGCAGCGTTTATTTCATCTTTTTTGCCCCCGGCCTGGGTAAAAAAGGAAGTGGGATATGAATGCACATCAAGTGTTGATCATTGAAGACGACAGGGATGCAGCAGGTTTCTATAAGACTGTGCTGGATATGGCGGGATTCGAATGTGAAATCAGCCTATCCGCCCGGGATGGGCTCGACCGGCTGGCTGCCAGCGCCCCGGACCTGATCCTGCTGGATATCCGCCTGGGCATCGAGATCAGCGGGGAAGACATTCTCTACCAGATCCGTTCCAACCCGCGCTTCGACAAGACGCGCGTAGTGGTCGTGACTGCCTACCCCTGGCTGGCCGAACCAATCTCGAACCTGGCAGACCTGCTGCTGGTCAAACCGATCGAGGTCGACCAATTGAAAAACCTGATGCAACGTCTCGGGAGCCTGGATTATACATCGAAGTTCCAGAACTACCGCGATCCTGTCACCGAACTGTTCAATGAAGAGTTCTTCCTGACCCGTCTGGAACTCGCTTTCGAACGTGCCAAACGACGGCCGAATCTCCATTTCGCCATTATCGCCATCGACGTTCAATTGGAGAGCCTGGCGGAAGAGGCGGGCAGATCAGAGGCGCGGCTGAAAATCCTGCGGGAAGTCGCCGACCGGTTGAAAAAATTCGCCCGCCCGTCCGATGCGGTCGCCAGGCTGGCAGGATGGAAATTCGTCACGCTACACGAAGACTTGAATGATCCGGAAGAAATCCAGTCGATTCGTCCAGCGGTTGAGCGAGAAACTATCCGGAGCCTACAAGATCGATGATACTCCATATGAAGTGAAATTTGATTTTATGCCGGTCGTTCGCTCTCTCCAACACCAACGTCCCGTCGACATGCTGAACGCTGCCAAAAAAGGGATGAACACAGCGCATACCAGCGGGTAGGCCTGCACCGGAACGAACGCTGTGGGAATCGCAATGAATGAGTTGGAAGGGATTTATTCAATTATGATTTTACGAACTCAATATTGGCAGATAAGGTAGCGGGATATGAACACACTTCAAGGTCTGATCATCGAAGACGACAAGGATACGGCGGGATTATTCAAAACCGTGCTGGAGTTGGTGGGATTCGAGTGCGAGGTCATTCTCACTGCAAAAGGAGCGTTGGACAGATTGGCGGTGAGCGCCCCGGACGTGATCCTGCTGGATATCCGCCTGGGAGTCGAGATCAGCGGGGAAGATATTCTCTACCAGATCCGTTCCAACCCGCGTTTTGACAAGACCCGTGTGGTGGTTATCACCGCCTACCCCAGGCTGGCCGAACCAATCACGAACCTGGCAGATCTCATCCTGGTTAAACCGATCGAGATCAGCCAGTTGAAAAACCTGATGCAGCAACTCGGGAGCCTGGATTATATATCCAAGTTCCCGGTTTATCGTGATCCGGTCACCGAATTATTTAATGAGGAATTCTTCCTGACCCGCCTTGAACTCGCGTTCGAACGCGCAAAACGACGCCGGGATTTTCATTTCGGAATCATCGCGATTGATTTCCGATTGGACCCTCAACAGGAAGAACCGATCAAGCCGGATACGCTGCTTGCCATCCTGCGCGAAATAGGCGGCCGGTTGAAAAGTTCCATCCGCCCCACCGATACGGTCGCAAGGCTGTCTGGATTGAAATTCGTCACATTACATGAAGATCTGAATAAACCCGAAGAAATCCAGTTGATCGTAAAACGGCTGAACGAGAAATTGTCCGGACCCTATGAGATCAAGGATATACCGATTGGGGTGAATGTTGATTTTATGCCGGTTGTACACAGTCCGCGACAGCGGGGACCTGTTGATATCCTGAATGCTGCCCTGAAGGCGATGAGCACGGCGCGTACGACCGGGTAAACCTGCGCCGGGACGAGTTCGGCCGCCTCCAGCGGGATCCACGAATAAGAAGTGTCACCTGCGTGGAACAAGCGGTTTTTAAGTTACCCGATAAAACACAATAATCTGTTGGAGAAAGCTCTGCGCGTTTTAATGCCAGCTTTTCGAGAGTAAAGGGAGCGGGAGTATCAAGATTCCTGATTTCTTGCCTGCCACCACACCCAAATACCTTTTACGAATGGCCAGCACAATTTTATATTTCGCAGGGACTTGAATTCTGCACTTCTTTTTGCTACACTATTTTTAGTTATTGTGGACGGGGGATCGGTTTTTGCCTGTACTATTCTGATCATTGACAGGAGGTAATATGGGCCGCATCTCCCGCATCGTATTATTTACAATTGGCATTGGCCTGGGGATTGGCACGTTTGGATTTGTGTACGTTGTGGGCAGGGCCGCGCCCGGCGCGGCAGCCGGCCAATACAAAGTGCTGGCGTGGAACGATCTCGGCATGCACTGTTACAACCGCAATTTTCAGGACCTGGCCGTATTGCCGCCTTATAATACCCTCTGGGCGCAGGTGGTGCGGGTGGATGACCCGCCCCAGGTGGTAACCACAGGCATCACGGTCACCTACATGTTCGCCGATAACACCTATTCGGTCGGGAAATCCAACTTTTGGACTTATGCGAATGGGCTGTTTGGCGTCACGCTGGCGGATAACATAGGTCTGACCGGCAAAGGCTTATCCGGCCAGATGGATCTGAATGGCACTCATTTTGAGGCAGTCGGCATTCCGCTGACCGAATTTCGCGACAGCGCCCCCACGACGCCCTATCCTTACCAACTGGCAACGATCATCGTACAGGATAGCACATCCGGCCAGGAGCTGGCACGGACTGTGACGGTGGCCCCGGTATCCACGGAGATGCATTGTGACACCTGCCACAATGACAATGGTCGGGCCAACCGTGACATTGCCACCGGCAGGGTCGAAACCAATATTTTGACATTGCATGACCAAGAGGAAAATTCCAATCCCACGCTTATGAATTCCCGACCGGTATTGTGCGCGAAATGCCATGCTTCCAATGCACTGAGCATGCCCGGGAAGCCGGGTGTTCCCAGCCTCTCGAATGCCATGCATGAAAAGCATGCGGATGAAGTGCCGAATACAATGGATGGGTGTTACAACTGCCATCCGGGGCCGCAGACGCGCTGCCTGCGCGATATCATGTCGAAGAAGGGGCTGACCTGCATTAACTGTCACGGCAGCATGGGAACGGTGGCACAGAATGCCAATCCATGGCTGAATGAGCCGCGCTGTGATAATGCGGCCTGTCATGGCAGCAAATATGCCCAGGACCAGGCGCTCTACCGCCACTCGACCGGGCACGGAGGGCTGGCTTGCGAAGCCTGTCATGACAGCACGCATGCGATCGCGCCGAGTACCCAACCGAATGATGCGATCAAGTTCATGGCAATTCAAAACCAACCGGGACCTTATTTCCGCTGCACGGTCTGTCATACGAGCATGCCCAGCGGCGCGGGACCGCATGATCTCAGTTATCGAACTTTCTATCTGCCTGTGCTGGCCAGATGAGGCCCGAGGTCGATCGGATCGGGTGAACCTGTCTAAATCTCACGCAAAACCAGGGCTACGCGTCAAGCCATGTCGAGCAAGCATGCCGGGACAGCGCTGCCCAGTTCCTGATCCTGGCCTCAGGATGGATGACGCTTTACAGGAATATTCAGATGGCTGTCCTTAGCCGCAAAGAGTTTCTTCGCCTGATCGCCGTTGGGATCGGAACGCTGGTGGGAGGACGATTTATAGCTGCCTGTGACGCAATGGTCAGAGCTCCTGCCGAAACGCATGCGCCTGCAATTACCCACGCCGCCAGCCCTTCAATAGTCAATACGCCCAGCGCCACCGATACACCTGGACCTGTATCGAGCCCCGCAGCCACCCTGACATCCACGCCTCAAGTCATGCGACGCTCAGACATCCTCAAATTCTTTCCGGCGGCTCCCAGCCGGGTCATCCACACGCATCACCGGGGGGTTTGGGATGGCGGCACACTACAACCGGAAGCATTGCGCCAAATGCTGGATGCCTCCATTACCAAACTTACCGGGCTATCAGATGCCATGCACAGCCTGGCAGGTATTGTTTGCGCCCAGCGAGCGGGTCGCCATCAAAGTCAATACCCTGCAGTATGGCAGTTTCTGGACGCATGTTCCACTGGTAATGGCCGTGGCAGAGCGTTTGCAGTCAGCTGGAGTACCAGCCGAACAGATCATTATATATGACCGCTCATCCAACGATCTGGCTGGAGGCGGCTTTACCATTAACAAGGATGGCCCGGGAGTCCGTTGTTATGGTACAGATCTTCAATATGAGCATGGATGGAAGATCGGGGATACAAGTGTCGGTCTCAGTGATATTCTGCTCAGGTGCGATGCGCTGATCGATATGCCGATACTGAAAACTCATTCCATGGATGGAGCCGGGATGTCATTTGCGCTTAAGAACCATTATGGCAGCTTCGATCAACCCCAGAATTTTCATCATGATAAGTTACTACACGGCCTGCCTGAATTAAACGCCCTGCTACCCATCAAGGAGCGTACCCGATTGATCATAGGAGACGCGCTCAAGATCGTTCAGGATGGCTGGTATTCGGCATTCGATAGTGATTTCATCTGCATGAGTTTCGATCCCGTGGCGCATGATGCGCTGGGCTTGCAGGTTTTGAATGATTTACAGGCGGCGAATGGGATCGAAACAGAACCAACCCGCAAGAGAGCGGCTGAGTGGTTAAAAAACGCGGCGGCGCTTGGGGTGGGAACCGACCAAATGGCCAATATCGAATTTTCCGAAATAAAATTGAGCTGAGGGTATGCCAGAGGAGCCAGGATGGCAAGCAATGACCCGCATGATCTCAACCGGTTCGTGAAGGCGCAGGAAGCGGTTTTCGAAAGCGCCCTGGCAGAGCTTGGCAACGGCCAGAAGAAGTCGCACTGGATGTGGTTCATATTTCCGCAGATCGAAGGATTGGGTTACAGCGAAATATCCAGGTACTATTCCATCAAAAGCATGCAAGAAGCCCGGCAATACCTCAGCCATCCCATCCTTGGGCCAAGGTTGTTAAAATGTACAGAAACGGTGCTGGCCCTGATTGGAAAGACCGCTTCGGAAATCTTTGGTTCCCCGGACGACATGAAGTTCAAGTCGTCCATGACACTGTTTGCCTGCGCGACGGAGTCTGACTCGCTGTTTGCCCAGGCACTTGACAAGTATTTTGATGGAGAGCGGGATAAGAAGACGGAGTTTTTGTTGGGGCTGCGCGCCCAATAATGAGGGGCTTCAATTGAACAGCGCACAAACTCATCCGGGATGGCTTTAGTGGTACAGATAGGGGATATTGGGAGCATCCCGGGGGATGATAAAATGCGACCAATTAGATATTTATAGATATATTTAAAGGAGACGAGATGGCCGCAAATCAAGTGAAAGGGGATGGGACGCGTGAACACCCCTGGGAGTTAAAAACGCCCAGCGGAAGTTCGGAATTCCAGATGTATCGGGACGAGGCTGCCAACCCGCCGGCCCTGGTGTGCATCGTCGGGAAGACCGAATTGCGCTACCAGTTACGCTGTCTGGACGACCTTCACAAGATGCTCAAAGCGCAAGGCGACTGGATGCCGCTCGGCAGCGCGGATGAACAAAAACCGGCCGCCGAGGGGACGGTGGAAGCATGGGGCCGCTCGCCCAACAACCCGGTCGGCGGATGGTATGGCCTGAAAAAAGGGTTGCGCGGCCGTTTCGGAATGTACGTGCCGCCGCTGATGGAAGCACTGGGTCTTGCGGAAGTGGAGCATAACCCAAAGAATAACCGGATGCGCGCGCGATAGATCAGCTAAAAAAGCGGGACGGCTTATCGCCGTCCCGCTGCTTCGATCAACTTCTGCTTACCAAAAGCTCAAACTTTTCATTAACGGATCCTTTCTTCCAGCCTGAGTGAACAAACATCCCGGTCAAGAAGTAAATGCAGACAGTGCGGTCGGCAAGGAGGAAGCATGCTCTCAAGAATTTCACGTTGGCTGACTTATTTGAACGCCGGATTGTATGCCATCACCGGCGCAGCCCTTTTCATTCTGCCGGTGCAATTGGCGCCCGTTTTCGCCTGGAAGGTGACTGCTTTCATGACCATGACGATCGGGGGTTGGTGCCTTGGAAATGCCTGGCTGGCCTGGATCACCGCACGCCGTTGGGAATGGCGGCTGGTCTATACCAGCTTGATCTACCTGTGGCTTTTTGGTCTGATCGAAATGGCTGTCCTGATCGCCTTCCGCACCAAGCTCAAACTTGATCACCCGATCGCCTGGCTCTATCTGGCGACGCTTGCGGTCAACGTCATTAGCGCGCTGGCGGGTTTCTTCGATTGGCTGCGAAACCGGCCAGCCAGAGAGCCTTTCGGCCTGGCTGCAACCCGGTCCAGCCGGGTCAGCGTGATGGCATTCGTAATCTTTGTGGGCTTTCTGGCAGCCTATGGCCTGTTTGTCCAAGTCGGCGCGCCAGGCACGAAGGGTGGCATTTTCCCGGAAGTCATGTCGTTGTTTACCCTGCGCGCATTCGCAGCTTTTTATTTGTCACTCACACTGGGGGCCATCCCGCTGCTGTTCGAGCGAAATCTCTCCCCATTTTTACACCACGCGCTAGCCTCCTATGGTCTGGTTATCGCAATCACTGTAGCCGCTTTTCTATATTTACATGTGTTCGACCTGGTAAAACGCCCGGGCGGCCTGCTCTACTTTGGAGCCTATTTGATCGTGGGTATCCCACTGCTTTTTATATTCAGGAAGTTTGGGACCGGTTCTGAACGCTCAAGACCGCCGCGAGCCGAAATCCAGCGGGAATAAAATTATGCGCATCCCTTGATCCTTCAGGAGATGCAACCTGAACCTACATGTAAATGGATTCCATGTTTTCTGCCAGACAGGCGCTATCCTGGCAAATTCCGCCTGGAATTCTGCGAACCGGCGCGCCTTAATTCGGTCACCTGCATCCCAATCACGCCAGGCAGACCGATCATCAATGCGGAAACCACGATCATGATTTGTAAACAAACCAGGTCAGCGCGACGCGTGTCAAAGAGTCACCGATCGAAGAGAACGTGAATCCGAGCCAGAAAGCCAGGAAGTTCCGGTTCTTCAGGATCGCGTGATAAGAGGCAATTTGAAGGCCGGGCATGGATGATCTCTCACTTTGGGAAGGTCTCTCTTAAAAGGTGGCAAGTCTCATAATGGACCATCCGGTAATTATACACAGGCTGGCCCGGGATGGTTCCTCCCAAGGTCAGCGGATAATAAAAAGAGGGCGGCGGGGTTGCCGCCGTCCTCTCCGATCCAATCTTCTCTTTCCCTAAAACAGTTTCAACACCGCCCCGCTGGCCCAGGCGAAGAGCGCCATGGGCAGGAAGGACAGGCACAACCGTCGCCAGGGCGGTCAGACCCCAGGTGAGGTCCAGCCAGGGTTCCCGGGTGGACTCGGGCTCGCCCTCGCGCATGTACATCGTCACCACCACCCGCAGGTAGTAGTATGCCGAGATGAGCGAGGTCAGCACGCCGATGATGGCCAGGCCGATGAAGCCGCCCTGGATGGCCGTGCGGAACAGGTAGAACTTGCCCACCAGTCCCAGCGTGGGCGGCATGCCGGTCAGCGAGAGCATGAAGACCGTCATGGCAGCCGCCAGGAGCGGGCGTTTGCGGCCCAGGCCGGCATAATCGGCGATCTCCAGACCTTTGCCTTCGGCCTTCTCCAGCGCAATGACCACCGCCCAGGTGCCGAAGGAGGTCAGGGCATAGGTCACCAGGTAGAAGAGCGCCGAGGCGACCGCGTCCCCGGCCACCTGCGGTTTGCCGTAGGCACGCCAGCGCCATCAGGATGTAGCCGGCGTGGGCGATGCTCGAATAGGCCAGCATGCGCTTGATGTTGGTCTGGGAGATGGCCAGCAGGTTGCCGACGAGCATGGTCAGCGCGGCCAGGCCCCACAGCACCGGCACCAGGTCCACATCCAGGGCTGGCAGGGCGGTCACGAAGATGCGCAGCAGGGCGGCGAAACCGGCCGCCTTGGCGCCGACCGCCATGAAGCCGGTCACCGGGGTGGGAGCGCCCTGGTAGACATCCGGCGTCCACATGTGGAAGGGGACAGCCGCGACCTTGAAACCGAAACCGACCAGGATCAAGCGCCGCACCGATACCCAGCAGCGGCAGGCTTACGGCAGGCGCAGTCCCCGAACCGGCAACGGCAGAAACGATCTCCGCCAACTGGGTCGCACCGGTGGCTCCGAAGACCAGGGCAATGCCATAGACGACAAACCCGGTCGAGAATGCCCCGAGCAGGAAGTACTTGAGACCGGCTTCCTCCGAATCCAGGCGCGGGCGGGCGAAGGCGGAAAGCACGTAGAGCGGGATGGAGAGGAGTTCCAGCGCCAGGAAAATAACGATCAGGTCAGCCGCCTGGGCCATCAGCATCATGCCCGTCACGCTGAAGAGCAGCAGGGCGTAATATTCACCGCGCTCGATGCCCATGCGCCTGAGGTAGCCATACGCCAGGGCAATCCCGAGCAGCCCGGTTGCCAGGAAGAGCACGCTCAGGAAGGAGGAAAAACCGTCCAGCACGACCATCCCGCTGAAAGCGAAGCGTTCCTGCCCGGCGTGGGCGAGGGTCAACCCCATGGCCGCTGCCAGACCGACGGCGGCCAGGAAAGCCGTCCAGCCTTTGCGTCCCTTTCGGGATGAACAGATCCACCAGCAGGAGCACACAGGCCCAGACGGTCAGAAAGATGAGCGGGAGAAGTGTATTCAGGTCAGATTGCGTCATAATCGCTCCGTTCAGCAGTCAGCTTTCAGCCGCTCTCCCGGCTGGAAGAGCGACTGCCAAGAGGCTAATCGCAAACCGCTAGTGGAATGCGACCAGCAGTTTTTCGACCGCCGGGGCCATCAGGTCGAAGAACGGCTTCGGGTAGAGGCCAATCCAGAAGATAAAGACCAGCAGCGGGACAGCGGTGACGATCTCGCGCCAGTTCAGGTCGCGCAAGGCATGTCCGTGCTTCTTGACTTCTTCCACGATGGAGCCTTCGGGGCCGAGGAACATCTTCTGGAACATATACAGGATATAAACGGCAGCCATGATGACGCCCAGCGCGGCAATCCCGGCGAACCAGGGTGAGCCGATGGCCTTGGAGCCAAAGGCGCCCAGCAGGATGGTGAACTCGCCGACGAAACCGTTCAGGCCGGGCAGGCCCATCGAGGACAGGGAAACGATCAGCATGAACGTCAGCATAAGACCGGCATGATCTTCCACAGACCGCCGTACACGCTGAACTCACGCGTATGGGTCTGTTCGTAGACCATACCGACCAGGAGGAACAACGCACCCGTGCTCAGGCCGTGGTTGATCATCTGCAGGATGCCGCCTTCGACACCCTGGGCGTTCAGCGCAAACAGGCCCAGCATGACGAAACCCAGGTGGCTGACCGAGGAGTAGGCAACCAGTTTCTTGATGTCTTTCTGGGCGTAGGAAACGGCTGCGCCATAGATGATGCCGATGACCGCCAGCAAAGCCATCCACGGGGCGGCCTTGAGCGCGGCCTCCGGGAAGAGCGGGATGTTGAAGCGCAGGAAGCCGTAGGTACCCATCTTCAGCAGGACACCCGCCAGGATGATGGAACCGGCCGTGGGGGCTTCCACGTGTGCATCCGGCAGCCAGGAATGCAGCGGCCACATCGGGACTTTGATGGCAAAGGCCGCCGCGAAGGCCAGGAACAGCCACAACTGCAGGTTGGCGGGGATGCCGCCCTTGGCCATCAGGTCAGGCACCGAGAAGGTGCCCTGGTGGATGCCCAGCCACAGGATGGCCAGCAGCATCAGGATGGAACCGGCCATGGTGTACAGGAAGAACTTGATGGCGGCATAGATGCGGCGCGGTCCGCCCCAGATGCCGATCAGGAAGTACATCGGGACGAGCGTGAATTCCCAGAAGATGTAGAACAGGAACAGGTCCTGCGCCAGGAAGACGCCCAGCATGCCCACTTCCAGCAGCAGGAAGAACAGCATGAAATCCTTGACACGCTCCTCGACCGCCGTCCAGGTGGACAGGATGGAGATGGGGGTCAGGAAGGTCGTCAGCAGGACGAGCAGGATGGACAGCCCGTCCACGCCGAGGGCATAGGAGATGTTCCAGCCCGCCACCTGGATCCAGGGCAGGGTCAGGCCAAGCTGCAGGTCCGGGTTGGACTTGTCGAACATGGTCAGCATCCAGATGGACAGGCCAAAGGTCACCAGGGTGGTCGCCAGGGCCGTCCAGCGCAGCAGGTTCTTCTTCCCGGAGGGCAGGAACAGCAAGACCAGCACGCCCACCAGCGGGAAGAAGATCACGATGTTCAGAGGATTTGTTATAAAGTCCATAGTTTGATCTCCGTTTACACGTTAGCACGTCGACACGTCTGCACGTTCAACGCTTCAAACGTGCGACGTAGTTAACGTTATCAGCGAATGAGCAAATAGCCAAGAATAATGACAACGCCGAACAACACGCCAGGCATAAGAGCGCACAAAGCCATTCTGCAGGCGGCGCAGGCCGGCCGAAGCGCGCCGGGTGAGATTGCCCAGACCATTGGCGATGGCATCGATGAACTGCTGGTCGACGCGCAGGTCCAGCACCGTCTTCGAGACGAAGTTGTACGTCCCGGCGATGACCTTCTCGTGGAACCAGTCGTGCCAGAAGCGTCCAGTCGATCACGTCTGCCAGGAAGCGGGAGATGGCTGCATAGGGCTTCAGGAAGACCGCCGCATAGATCTCATCCACGAACCACTTGTTTTCCATGCCGGTAAAGATGAAACCGAGCGGCTGCTTGAGCGGATCCTTCTGGCCGGTTTCGAGCGGCTTGCGCCCGTAGATCAGCCAGGAGATGTAAATTGCCACCAGCGCCAGGACCAGGGACAGCAGCGCCACGATCGGATTGAACCCGCCCCAGGAGACCGCCAGCCAGGGAGCCACTTCGGCTTCGTGTTCGACCGCTTCGATGGTATGTCCCAGCCAGTTCGTCAGCGTATGGATGGCCGGGCAGGTTGAGCGCGCCGCCCAGCAGCGAGAGAGCCGCCAGCACCATCAGCGGCACGGTCATGACCTGCGGGCTTTCCTCGGCATGTTCGGCAGCGGCGTGGCGCGGCTTGCCGAAGAAGACCATCCAGATCTGGCGGCCCATGTAGAAGGCGGTCAGGAAGGCCGCGATGGTCAGGAGAATGTAGATGGCAGGGAAGTTCCTGGCGGCATCCAGCAGGATCTCATCCTTCGACCAGAACCCGGCGAACGGGAAAATGCCCGCCAGCGCCAGCGTGCCGATCAGGTACAGCCAGAACGTGACCGGCATCTGCTTGCGCAGGCCGCCCATGTTGCGCATATCGCCGGGGTCGAAGACTTCCTCGATGCGGTCGCCTCGTCCGTGTCCAGTCAGGACTTCGTGCTCATGGTGAGCCAGGTGATGGTGGCCGCGCTCCATGCCGAGGATGACCGAACCGGCCGAAAGGAACAGCAGCGCCTTGAAGAAGGCATGCGTGACCAGGTGGAACATGCCGGCCACATAGGCGCCCATGCCGACCGCCGCCACCATGAAACCCAACTGCGAGATGGTCGAGTAGGCCAGCACCTTCTTGATGTCATACTGCCCGACGGCGATCGTGGCGGCGAAGAGCGCCGTCACCGCGCCGACCATCGCCACAACGTACTGGGCATTCGGCACCAGCGAGTAGAGCGGCCAGGAACGCGCCACCAGGTAGACGCCCGCCGTGACCATGGTGGCGGCATGGATGAGGGCCGAGACCGGGGTCGGGCCGGCCATGGCATCCGGCAGCCAGACGTAGAGCGGGATCTGGGCGGATTTGCCGGCCACGCCGATCAGCATGAACAGGGTGATGAACAGGATCACGCCCGGGTGGCATGGCAGCGATCTGCGGCAGCCTTTCCGAAGACTTCGCCGAACTGGAGGCTGCCAAAAGCCCAGAACATGGTGAAGGCCGCCAGCAGGAAGCCGAAATCGCCGATGCGGTTGGCGATCATGGCCTTCTTGGCCGCGTTCGAGTTGGCCCAGGAAGGCCGCCCGAGCGTATCCATCTCGTACCAGAAGCCGATCAGCAGGAACGAGCACAGGCCCACGCCCTCCCAGCCGACGAACAGCATCAGGTACGAGTCGCCGCTGACCAGGATCATCATCATGGCGATGAACAGGTTCAGGAAGACGAAGAAGCGGCGGTAGCGGCCGACATCGTTCTTGAAGCGCACATCCTCGTGCATGTAGCCGATGGCATAGATATGGATGAGCGTGCCCACGCCGGAGACGACCAGCATCATCGTCACCGAGAGCGTATCCACCCGGAAGTTCCAGGGGATGTTGAGCGTGCCGATGCGGATCCACTCGGCGAACGGGACGACCTGCGCCTCGCCGCCGCCGGCTGCCACAGGGCGATGCCCAGCAGCACCGAGACCACAAAAGCCAGCCCGGAGGCCGCGCTTGCCACCGCGCCGATGGCTTTTTCGCCCAGCCTGCCGCCGAAGATGATGTTGATCAGCAGGCCGAGGACGGGCAGGAAGACGATCAGGGGAACCAGGGTGAACAGTGTTTGCATGCGCTATCCTTTCAGACTGCTCATCTGGTCCACGTCGATGCTGTGCTTGGAGCGGAAGATCGCCACGATCAGCGCCAGGCCGACCGCCACTTCCGCCGCCGAGACCGTCATCACGAAGAAGACGAACAACTGTCCGTTCAAGACATTGTAGGAGCGGGCGAAGGCCACGAAAGCCAGGTTGGCTGCGTTCAGCATCAACTCGACCGACATGAAGATGATGATGGCATTGCGCCGGATCAACACGCCCAGCGCACCCAGCGTGAATAAAATGGCTGAAACTGCCAGAAAGCCGGAGAGAGGAATTCCACCAAGTTCACCCATCAGGCCTGCTCTCCTTTCACTTGTTTGGTCAGGACGATCGCTCCCACCATCGCCACCAGCAGCAGGATGGAGGTCACTTCAAAAGGCAGCAGATACTGGTTGAATAATGCCATGCCCAGGGTCTGCAGGGTGGCGGTGGTGTTGAGTTCTGCGCCGGGAGCCGGCAGGACCGCGGTGGTGCGCAGGCGCTGGTAGAGCAGGAAGCCCGCCTCCACCAGCAGGAGCGCCGCCAGGCCGATCGCCAGCGGACGCTGCCAGGGCAGCACCTGCGCCCTGGGGAGTTTCTCGGCGCCCAGCAGCATGATCACGAACAGGAACAGCACCATGATGGCTCCGGCATAGACCGTCACCTGCACCAGGGCAATAAAGGGCGCACCCAGCAGCAGATAGAAAACTGCCACCGTGGCGAAGTTCAAAACGAGGAACAGGGCGGCATAGACCGAGTTGCGGCTGAGCAGCAATCCGGCCGCGGTCGCCACCGCTGTAACTGCCAGAATATAGAAGAGGATGAGGTTAAGTTCATAAGCACCTTTCGATCAGGTAATCAGAATCTCAATCCTGTCGGGATCTTTCATCTCGGGAACCGAGCGGGTAAATACACCCGGCTCCGTCTTTTGTGGAGTAGGCTGTCCGCCCGCCGGAACGGGTTCGATCAGCATCTCCTTCGGATAGATGGCCTGGCGGCGCTCGGTGAAGGACAGTTCGTACTGGTCGCCCAGGGTGATCGCCTCGGTCGGGCAGGCGTCTTCGCAGAAGCCGCAGTAGATGCAGCGCAGCATGTTGATCTCGTAGGTGCTGGCATAGCGCTCGCCGGGAGAGAAGCGTTTCTCGTCCGTGTTCTCGGAGGATTCGACGAAGATGGCATCCGCCGGGCAGGCCGCCGCGCACAACGAGCAGCCGATGCACTTTTCCAGGCCATTCTCGTAGCGATGCAGCACATGCCGCCCGCGGAAGCGCGGCTTTGACCGGTTTCTTCTGCTCCGGATACTGGACCGTCACGGGCTTTTCGAACATCATCCGGAGCGTGGTCCACAGGCCGCGCACCAGTTCGATCAGAGGCTCAAGCACGCGCATATTCTTTTCTCCTCAACGTGCGGTACACCAACACAATCGCCACCAAACCTACCAGTAAAGAAACCACCGGGATGGCCCACAGGAGCAGGGTTATTGAACTGCTGCGCCAGCAGGATAAACGTGGCGGTAATGAAGATCAGCGCCAGAGAGAGCGGCAGCAGCACCTTCCAGCCAAAAGCCATCAGCCGGTCATAGCGGATGCGCGGGAAGGTGGCCCGCACCCAGATCATCCCGAAGAGCAGGATGAAGATCTTCAGGAAGATGTAGACCGGACCAAGCCAGGGCGTCCGGTCCACGCTCAGGATGGTATTCGACAGGAACCAGAACTCGCGGTAGCCGCCGAAGAACAGCGTCGCCCCGATGGAACAGATGGCGATCATCTTGTCGTACTCGGCCATGAACAGCAGGGCGAACTTCATGCCGGAATATTCGGTGTGGTAACCGGCGGTCAGTTCCTGCTCGGCCTCGGGCATGTCGAACGGAGCCCGGTTGACCTCGGCCAGGGTGGCGATCAGGAAGATGACCGTCCCGACCGGCTGCAGGAGCACGAACCAGACATGATTTCTGCGCATTCGACGATCTCGGTCATGCTGGGCCGAACCGGCCAGCAGGATCACCCCGACGAACGACAGGCCGAGGGCGATCTCGTAACTGATCATCTGGGCCGTGGAGCGCAAGCCGCCCATCATGGCGTACTTGTTGTTGGACGACCAGCCTGCCAGCACAATCCCGTAGACCGCGATCGAAGCCACCGACATGATGTACAGAACGCCCACGTTGATATCGGCGATGTAGAGGGTAATCTCGCGCCCAAACACATGCAGGGTGGGACCCCAGGGCACCACCGCGGTGATGACCAGTGCCGGGACCAGCGTTATCACCGGAGCCAGGAAGAAGAGCAGCTTGTCGGCCCGGGCCGGCATCAGTTCTTCCTTGAAGATCAATTTGACGGCATCGGCGATGGGCTGCAAAATGCCCCACGGGCCGGCGCGGTTGGGGCCGACGCGCATCTGGATGCGGGCGAGGGCCTTGCGCTCGTAGAGCGTCAGGTAGGCAAAGCCGCCCAGCAGGATCAGCACCAGCACGATGCCTTGATAAGCCATTCGAGTATCAGCGCAAAGTTCATCAAGCCTTCCTTACCTAGCGGGTAGCAGTGCCCTCACGGGTACGAGACGCTTTCTTCAATTTTGCCACGACCGGCATTTCAACCGGCAAGCCCATGCTGCGCGGCACCAGCACAACGCTGGCCGGGACCGTTTCATCCAGCACGGCCTGCGCTTCCAGCCGTTGACCTGCAGCAGATCGCCGGGCTGGATGCCGAGGGACTTGGCCGTCTCAGGGTGCAGGATGCACGGAGGTCTCACCGATATGCTGCCTGGAGCAGTTCAGAGGTGACGACCGTAATGCCGCGGTCGTAGAGGCGCGTCACCGGGACAGCCAGCCACTGGTCTTCATCCGGGCGGAGGAACTTTCCTCATCCCCAGCCCTACTTCCACCGGGAGAAGGGAGAGCAGATAAGGGCCAAGTGAACACCCAACCCCTGCTTGTTCTCGTAGGTCGTGCCGCCGTAATACAGGTCGCCGCGGCCGACGATGGGCCACTGGTCGGTCACTTCGGCCAGTTTGAGATAGGAGATGCCTGAGAAAGCCTTGACCGAGGCGGCCAGCTTGTCCATGACGTGCGAGGCCGAGCGGCCTTCGATTTCGAGGCCGAGTCCGGCAGCGATCTGGGCAGTGATGGCAAAATCGGGACGCGCCTGCGCCGCGCGGCGGGACGGCCGGATAGAAGCGCTGGACGCGCCGTTCGCCGGAGGTGAACGAACCATCCCGTTCGGTGTAAGCCTGGGCCGGCAGGACAACATCCGCCAGTTTGGCGGTTTCCGTCAGGAAGAGTTCCTGGACGATGACGGCCCTGGCGCTCTTGAGCGCTTCCGCCAGGCTGGGATCGTCGCCAGCCGGGTCTGCTGCGACAATGTAGACGGTCTTGCCTTTCAGGGTATTTGCCAGGTCCGAGGCAGGCTGGAAACCCAGTTCCCAGGCGCCCTGGTCATTGGCATGCGGCCAGACGCCGATCAAGCCGTTGTTCGGTTTGCCAGCGCGGCCTTTGACCAGTCCGGCACAGGCAGATGCCAGGGCGGAGGAACCTTCCAGCCCCAGACCGTCCGAACCATACAAGACGACCAGATTTTCGGCAGCAGCTGATGCGCTTCGCCAATCTTGGGTTTGTCCGTGAGGCCATTGACAGTCTCGATTTCGTCGCCATAGGCATAACGGACAACGAATTTGGCATACCGTTCCAGTTTCGTTTCGCGCGCATTGACCACGATCAGCGTGGCGCCGCGTTTGGCAGCCTGCTTGAGGCGCAGATGCCAGACCGGCGCTTCGTTGTACAGGTCGGAGGCCACCACCAGGATGGTGGTGCCTGCGCCCATGTCGGAGAAATTCGTGCCGGCAGATACGCCAAAGGCAGCCGTCAGTTCGCCGCCGCCCATGTGGGTGTACAGGAGCGCCTGCCCGCCCAGACCATCCGCCAGTTGCTTCAGGTTGAACAGGTCTTCATTCGGAAGCCGCCCGCCAGCCAGGACAACCACTTCTCCCTTTTCGCCTGCAGACTGCCTTCGAGCTGGTTTCTGCAAGGGCATCTTCCCAGGAAGCCGTTTCCAGCTTGCCATTTGCTTTGACCAGCGGTTTTTCAAGCCGGTTTTCGCTTTCGGTAAAATGATAGGCAAAGCGGCCCTTGTCGCAGATCCAGATCTCGTTGACCTCTTCATTCTGGCGCGGCATGACACGCTTGATGGCCACTTTTCCATCCGACATGGCCTCGCGGCGGGTATTGAAGGTGATATTGCAGCCCACCGGGCAGTGTGCACAGAGCGAGGCGGCGGCTTTCAACTCCCAGGGACGGGCGCCGAAGCGGAAATCCGCGGTGGTCAGCGCGCCGACCGGGCAGATATCGGTGGTGTTGCCGGAAAAGATCGAGTCAAAGCCCGGCTCGGAATTGGTGATAATGTCGGTGGCACGGCCGCGCTGGTAGAAGCCCAGCACCGGCTCCCCGGCAATCTCATCCTGGAAGCGGATGCAGCGGGCGCATTGGATGCAGCGTTCGCGGTCCAGCCAGATCAGGTCGCCCAGCGGGAAGTGCTTGGCGGCATGGCTCTTCTCATCATAAATAAAGCGGCTTTCGCGGGGAAGCGTGCGCCATGGTCAGGTTCTGCAGCGGGCACTCGCCGCCCTTGTCGCAGACCGGGCAGTCCAGCGGGTGCGAGGTCAGCAGGAACTCGAGGATCTCCTTCTGCGAGGCTTTGGCCTTCTCGGACTGGCTCAGCACCAGCATGCCCTCGGAGACCGGGGTGGTGCAGGCGGTCTCCAGCTTGGGCCCAAACTGGATCTTCGGCTTGCCGTTTTCCATGCACAGGCTGGCCGGTGGCACGGTCGATCACCGGGCGGCCGACCTCCACCAGGCACTGGCGGCACATGCCGACCGGTTCCATCTTGGGGTGGTAGCAGAAGACCGGGATGTCGATGCCGATCTGTTTGGCGGCGTTCACGATCAGGGTTCCTTCCGGAACCGTGACCGGGCGCCCGTCGATCGTCAGGGAAATCATTTTAGGCATGCTTGCCTCCGGCAGTGGAGGGTTCGAAGTCGGCCGGGAAGCGCTCGATGGCAGTCGTCACCGCCATGGTGGAGAACTCGCCCAGCGGGCAGAGACACTTGTTCTGCATTTGTTTGGCAACCGTGTGCAGCAGGTCGGGTGTTGGCTTCCAGCTCCTCGCCGTGCTCGATGCGCTCGATCAGGTGCTGCATCCAATAGGTGCCTTCCCGGCAGGGCGTGCACTTGCCGCAGGATTCGTGTTTGAAGAAGTGGATGGTCTTGTTGATGACCCAGTCCAGGTTGACGCTGTCGTTGATGACGATCACGGAGGCGGAACCGAGGTCCGCGCCGAGCGTGCGGACGGAAGCATAATCCATGGGGGTATCCAGGGCCTTGTCATCCGCCACGATCATGGCGGAAGAAGCGCCCGCCGACATGATGGCCTTGACCGGGCGGTCATCCGTCACGCCGCCGCCGTAGTTGTAAATGAGCTCGCGGTAGGTGGTGCCGAAGGGCAGCTCGTAGTTGCCGGGCTTGTTGACGTGCCCGGAGAGCGAGAAGATCTTGACCCCGGCGCTGTCGGCCGTGCCCAGGGATTTATACCAGTCGGCGCCCTTTTCCACGATCAGCGGCACGTTGGTGAGCGTCTCGACATTGTTGACCACGGTCGGCTTGCCGTACAGGCCGTAGACCGCCGGGAAAGGCGGGCGGATGCGCGGCTGGCCGCGTTTGCCTTCGATGGATTCGAGCAGGGCGGTTTCTTCCCCGCAGATGTAGGCGCCCGCGCCCAGGTGGGTGTAGATGTGCAGGGAGTAATCCGTGCCAAAGAGTTTTTCACCCAGGAAGCCGGCTTTCTCCATCTCGGCGATCTTCTCGTCCAGGATGGCAGCCACCGGCCAGAACTCACCGCGCAGGTAGACGTAGGCAGCGTTGGCCCCGGTCGCATAGCAGGCAATGGCCACCCCTTCCAGGAACTGGAAGGGATTGCTTTCCATGATCTCGCGGTCCTTGAAGGTGCCCGGTTCGGACTCGTCCGCGTTGGCCACCACGTAATGCGGCCAGATGTTATTGGGGATGAACGACCACTTGACGCCGGTCGGGAAGCCCGCACCGCCGCGCCCGCGCAGGCCGGAGGCTTTGACCACGTCGGTCACTTCCTGCGGTTTCATGGTGGTGACGGCTTTCTTGAAAGCCTCGAAACCGCCGTTCTTTTTGTAGACATCCAGCTTGCCGATCCCGGGAATATCACGGTGACGCAGAAGAAGGGCGGCCATTACTTCACCTCCCGTTCGCTCTTTTTGAGCGCTTCGACCAGTTCCAGGGTCTTATCCACGGTCATGTTCTCGTGGTAGGCGATGCCATCCGCGGCTCTGCAGCTGGAACATCGGGGCCCGGTCACAGCCGGCCAGGCAGGTGACCGCCTCGATCGTCACCAGGCCGTCCGGAGTGGTCTCGCCGACCTGGATGCCCAGGTTGCCGCACAGCTCCTCCAGGAACTTGTCCGCGCCGCGCAGGGCGCAGGGCAGGTCCGTGCAGACCTGCATGCGGTACTTGCCGGCCTGCTTGTCGTGGTAAAGCGTGTAAAAACCGACAATCTCAGCCACGTCGGTGGAAGTGATGTCCAGCATTTTGGCAATATCTTCCATGGCTGCCTTGGTAATAAAGCCACCGGCGCGCTGGGCCAGGTATAGCAGCGGCATGACCGCCGAACGTTTCTGCTCCGGCGGGTATTTTGCCAGGATTATCTTTACTTCATCGGGATATTTGTCAGCAAGCATAAATCCTCACACGTGGAACCATGACACCCGATACTGCGGCGCTTATCGGTCCACATCTCCCAGAACAATATCGATACTGCCGATAATGGCAACCAGGTCAGCCACCAGTACGCCTTTTGCCATCAAAGGGATGGATTGCAGGTTATCAAAGGAAGGCGTGCGCCAGTGGATGCGGTACGGCTTCGGGCCGCCATCCGATTCCAGATAAACGCCCAGTTCGCCGCGCGGCGATTCGACCGCATTGTAGACCGAACCCTTCGGGGCGTTGAACCCCTCCGTCCACAGCTTGAAGTGGTGGATGAGCGCTTCCATGCTGACGCCGATCTCCGAACGCGGCGGCGGGACGAACTTGTAATTATTCGAGCGCACCGGACCCATCGGGAGTTTGTCCAGCGCCTGCCCGACGATCTTGAGCGACTGGCGCATCTCTTCCAGGCGGACCAGGAAGCGGGCGTACACATCGCCTTCGGGGCGGGTCGGGATCTCGAAATCGTACTGCTCGTACCCGGAATAGGGCTGCGTTTTGCGCAGATCCCACTTGACGCCGCTGGCGCGCAGCATCGGGCCGGTCACGCCAAAGTTCAGGCATTCCTCCCCGGTCAGTTTGCCGATGCCAAGCGTCCGGTCGAGCATGAGCGGGTTGCGGGTCAGGAGCGCCTCGTACTGGTCGATCCGTTTCGGGAACGTCTTGAGGATATTCCGGACAGCCGCTTCGAATTCCACCGGCACGTCCCGCCAGATCCCGCCGGGGCGGATATAGGTGGTCATCATGCGCTGGCCGGAGCACATCTCCATGATATCCAGGATGTACTCGCGTTCGCGGAAGCAGTACAGGAACATGGACATGGCGGCCAGGTCCAGGGCGGCCGTGCCCAGCCAGACCAGGTGCGATTGAAAACGGGTCAGCTCTGCCAGGATGACGCGGATGGCCTGGGCGCGCGCCGGCACATCCAGGTCGACCAGTTTTTCGACCGCCATCGAATAGGCCAGGTTGTTGCCGACCGTGTTCATATAATCCAGACGGTCAGACATGACTTCGGCCTTCTGGTAGGTTTTGGCTTCCATGTTCTTCTCGACGCCGGTGTGCAGGAAACCGATGTCGGGAATGCAGTTGATCACCGTCTCGCCATCCAGTTCGAGCAGCAGGCGCAGCACGCCGTGCGTGGAAGGGTGCTGCGGGCCCATGTTCAACAGCATGGTCTCGCCCTGGATGGCACGGTCGGAGACCAGGTGCTTCAGATCATCTACAGTTACTTCTTGGATGTCACTCATGGTTGCACCTTTACAGCCTGACGCAGCTCGGAGCGCGAAAACTGCTTTGGGAATTTATAGATGAGTTTGCCAATATGTTCATTGACCTGCGTCCGTAACAAAGTCAGCGCTTTTTCATCCTGTTCGAAGGCCGAGATGATCTCTTCGAACAAGGGATTGATTTCGGAGGTTTCGATCATGTTGGCGTACTGATACGCCTGGTCAAGGTCCTCGATATTCTGTTCCTTTTTGAGGTAAGCCAGCAGTCTTTTCGTATCGCCGACAATTTCACTGTCGATAAAAGTATTCAATTGCTCGGAAGACAGGCGGGCGCGCAGTTCTTCCAACAAACGAGCGTGGAAGGCCTCATCCGAGGAATATTCGCGCCAGAAAGCTGCCACGGCCGGTTCTCCGGCAAAAAGCTCCGACCATTTTTGATAGAGTTCCCGGGCATTTTGTTCAAATCCAAGTGACAGCTCCAGCAGTTCACCGGCCTGGTATGCTTTCATAATCTGAACAGGCGGCTCCTATTCTTTTGCATAGGGCTTGCGCAGGTTGATTTCTTCGAAGTTAAAGGTGAACTGCGGTTCCTCGTAGCCGAGCGGATAATCCTTGCGCAGCGGATGGCCTTCCCAATCGGCCGGCATCAGGATGCGGCGCAGATCGGGATGCCCTTCCGCCTTGATGCCGAACATGTCCCACAGTTCGCGCTCGCGCCAGTTGGCATTGCGATAGATATGGGAGACGGTCGGCACGGTTGGATTGATGCCCGGCACCGGGACACGTATCTCCAGGCGCAGGTTTTTGGAGACCGAGGTGAACTCGTAAATGACATGGAAACGCGGCTGTTCCTGCGGCCAGTAATCCACGGCGGTCAGGGCGGAGAGCAGCTCGAAGCCCAGACCCTGGATCTGCTGGCAGGCCGCAACGATCTTCTCCGCCGGGAGCACCAGGCTGACGTCGCCGGCGATATTCGCTGGCGGTCACCCCGAATTCTTTTTCCAGTTCTTCGACAATGGGTTGCAGTTTCTTATCCATGCGCGCCTCGGTTATTTCTGCACTTCGGCGAACTTGATGCCGCGCACTTTTTCATACAGGGTCAGCACGCCGTGGATGAGCGCTTCGGGCCGCGGCGGGCAGCCCGCCACGTAGACATCCACCGGCACAACCTCGTCCACGCCCTGCACGATGGCATAGTTATTGAAAACACCGCCGCAGGAAGCGCAGTCGCCCATCGAAATGACCCACTTGGGTTCGGGCATCTGGTCGTACAGGCGGCGCAGCACCGGCGCCATCTTGCGCGATAACGCGCCCGGCCACGATCATCAGGTCCGATTGGCGCGGCGAGGGCCGCATCAGTTCCATCCCAAAGCGGGACATATCATAATGAGAGGCCTGGGCGGACATCATCTCGATGGCACAGCAGGCCAGTCCAAACAGCATCGGCCACATGGCATTCGTGCGGCTCCAGGCCACAGCCTGTTCCAGCGTGGTGGTGACCACGCCCATATTGCCAAGTTTTTGCTCTACTCCCATTCGAGAGCTCCTTTCTTCCACGCGTAGAAATAACCTACCAGTAAAATGGCGATAAAGACGGCCATTTCCGCCAGGCCAAACAGACCGAGCTGGCGGAAGACGATTGCCCAGGGCAGGAAGAAGATGGTTTCTATGTCAAACAGGATGAAAAGGACGGCGACCATGTAGAACCGCACCGGGATCCGGCGTGTGCCGGGGCCGATGGGGTTCATGCCCGATTCATAGGGCATGGCCTTTTTATCAGTGGAGTGTTTCGGGCCGAACAACATACCCAGGCCGATGGCAATAAACCCGACCAGGGCGGTGACGATCACAAACGCAGCGATCGCGGCGTATTGGAGAAGCATGGCGACTCCTCTCGCAGGTTTTTGATTGTCTTACCGGGGCGAAAGTATAACATAAGTAACACCAAAAACGAGCCAAGAGTGCGAAGTTTCACAAAGTATTTCCGGCAAAGAGTATATCATATATTAGTGAAATAAGGTACTATTTATCGTGTTACCGATTGGGATTCTACCACCTGTTGGAGAATGCCTCCTGGCATCCAGGATATCTTGATCGTCAAAATAAAGTACTTGTCAACCAATCACTTATAAAAAAACAGAAGAGCATTTTTCTGCTTTTCTGTTTTCGTTCCAGGCTTACCAATATCCATGCTCAAGCAAAACCAAGTTTCCCGGGCATTTCATTCCAGATGCGGCCTTCCAGTTCGCGGCCGGCCTTCTTTTTATGAACGCCCCCCCATTGTTTGAAGAAGAACGGCACATGAGCAGTAACACATTGATCACGAATGTCCGTAACCCACTCCTGCATGACTGGCCGCGCTCCTGGACCAGATTCGCCGCCTACAATCACCCAATTGATACCATTCAGGTCAAGTTGATGAATTGGTCCAAGCAATGGTTCCAACGAAAGGAATTTTATCTTTGCGCCTGTCTGACGTAAGCAGTCGATGCGGGAAATATAATCTTGGTTCTCGACGCTGACCCCCATCCAGACATTTTCCGGCCAATCAATTTGAGGGCTGAGCTCTGCCAGGCGCTCGGCGCGTTTGGTCAGCACCTGGAACTGGTGCCAATTTGCCTGCCGCATAACATCGAATGTTTTCTGGATGAACTCGACCGGGACCTTTTCGTGGAACAGGTCGCTCATCGAATTGACGAAGATCACCTGCGGGGTTTTCCATTCCAGCGGTTTTTCCAGTACTTGCTCGTGCATCGCCAGTTTAAAACCATTGGTATAGTTCGGCTGGCCCATGGCCTGCAAACGCTTCGCCATACGCTCGGCATAGCAGTGCTTGCAGCCGGGACTGATTTTCGTACAGCCAGTCAGTGGGTTCCAAGTGGATTCAGTCCACTCAATGGAAGATTTTACTGACATCAACACTCCTAACAGCACAATAAATTATAGCACATTTATTCTAATATTGTTATAACAGAATTATTATTTCCAGGAGTCCCAACACACGTTATTTTTTCAGGATATTCATCCAACAACTCTTTTAGAGCTCGCGTTAAATGCATTCCTCGAATTTTACCAAACCACTTTCTGTCACGAACAAGAAGTTCATAGTGTAAAGCGATTCTATTCTTTGGCTTGTTTTTGGAAAGATTTAATATCGAATCTTTCAACATCTTAACTTTATTATCCAAAATTTGGTCAGCTGTAATTTC
>CAWHNM010000002.1:0-29264 GCA_963830665.1 uncultured Chloroflexia bacterium | reverse complement strand
TTTTCTGTCCCCTTGCTCACAGGTGTTTGCTCAATGATGGTCTCTGCGATCATTCCCAACAAAACGACTGCTTTACCTTCCTTTGGGTTCTTGGTTTAATCGCCAATGTTTTCTATGCACCGCTGGTCATCTTTGGAATATGCGCTATCATGATCGACGGCCTTAAAGTATGGGCGGCCGCGACTCGATTCCAAATTGCAGCAAATAATTTTTTCCCGTGTTCTTCTTGTAATTATAGTTTTAGCATTTATTAAGATCCTAACAAATGGTTTATTGGCTGGAATTATCACTCTGGGCATCATTTAAGATTGGCATAGGATTGCCGTCTTTGGTTAATTTTAAATTTAGCGGCATATCGGAGTATGCTATCGATACCCGTTTTTAGAATTGCGAACATCCTTGTTTCCATCGTAAGTTATCCTGGAATGATTACTTCTTAACGCTTGGGTATTTGAAATTCACGAAAGAGATTGACTACCCGGCCCTTGTCGGAGCTGCCCAACACGAGCTCCACCTGACCGCCTTTTGCCACGCGGCGCTCCAGGATGCTCTGCAATCGGCGCGGTCCGCGGCGGCCATTTCATAGAATGATGCAGTTCTCCTTGTTCAAATCGCCCGCCGCTGTGCCAATCCGTTGGGTGGAGGCCGCATTACGAGATCAAATAAAAAATAACCAAAACTAATGCCATCCTGGAAAAAATAGTATACCAACATATGACGGAAGTCATTGCCAGTAACTCCACTATCCAACAGAAAATCGAACGAGACTATCGTTGGAATTTCCTGGTCAACACTCTGGACGGCGCCACTTTTGGATTCGGGATGAGTTTTTTCTCATCCGCGATCATTCTCCCCTTGTTCGTGCGCCATTTTACCGATAATCCCTTGACGATTGGTCTGATCTCTTTCCTCGGCTGGGGGGGTGTTCTCTTGCCGCAATTATTCATGGCCAATGCCGTTGAGCGCGCACCCATTAAAAAGTTCTTCCCGATGACGCTAGGCTTCTTCCTCGAACGCCTGCCCGTTTTCTTACTGGCTCCAACAGTATATTTCCTGGCAATTCGTCAGCCGGTTTTAACTCTGGTTATTTTCTTTGTGTTGTACACCTGGCACAATGCTGGGGCAGGCGTGATCATTGTGGGCTGGCAAGATATGATTGCGAAGGTTATCCCGGTGGAAAAGCGCGGGCGCTTCTTCGGTATCTCCAATTTTATCGGCAATGGAACTGGAATCCTGGGTGCGCTGGCTGTCCCCTTTGTACTCGACAAATTCACCTTTCCCCTGGGCTATGTTTTTTCTTTCGCAGTCGCCAGTGTCCTGTTTTTCCTTTCCTGGGTGTCACTTTCGCTTACACGCGAACCGGCTGTCTACAGCAGCAAACCGCCTGTCTCGCAATTGGATTATTTGCACTCCTTACCGGAAATCTTGCGCAGAGATCGCAACTTCCGCATCTACCTGCTGGCGCAGATCATCTTTTCGCTGAGCGGGATGGCAACCGGTTTTCTGGCGGTTTATACCGTGCAGACTTGGAACCTGCCGGATTCGGAAGCCAGTGGATTCATGATTGCCTTGCAGATCGGGTTGACCCTGGCGAACCTGTTCTTTGGCTTTCTGGCAGACCGTAAAGGCCACAAATTGAGTCTGGAGATCTGCTGGCTGTTGAGCACCCTGCTGCTCGTTCTGGCTATCATTGCCCCCAGCCCCTGGTGGTTTTTTCCCATCTTTTTCTTGAGCGGAGCCGTCAGCGCGGGAACCTTTATCTCTGGCATTTCCATTGTTTATGAATTCACTGACGCGGAAAACCGTCCTACGTACATCGGCCTTGCCAATACCATTCCAGGCATAGTTGTTTCAGTCGCACCTTTGATCGGTGGTTGGCTGGCCGGGGCAATGAGTTACCGGTCAATGTTTATCCTTTCTGCGATCATCGGAGCGGTCAGTTGGGTGTTGCTGCGCTTTGCAGTCGGGGAACCACGCAGAATGAAATCCTCGACTTAAGTTTTATTATGCTAAGTCAAAGTAAGGAACATTATCAAGTAAAATCCGCCCAATACCGGCTCCCCTGACAAAGAACGCCAGGACAGGCAGCTGACCGCCTTCCCTGCGCCGCCTGCCGAGCCAATCCATTGGGCGCTTTCCTTGTAAACAGAGAATCGTTTATGGCATCCCTTGATTTTGAAAAATCCATGGCGGTGAATCATGGCAGCTGAAGTCCATGTATTCCCCGCTGAGCCTGAAGTCACTCAGAGCCCTGGGGAGCTGGGCCGCGCAGCACAATGAGGGGCATTCGGGTGTTTGCCGGGCGAGAAAACAAACCGCCCAGCTGCGTTCCCTGGCCTTGTCGGCATTTTCCGCTGCACGCCAGGCAGACGATCCCGCTGCCGGCGCCACCCGCGCGTCCGCCGCCTCGCATCCTCCAGCGCTTACACGCATCCCTTGGCGGATGTTCAACAAACGAAACATATTGTTGGTCCCGCAGCCTATGCCGCGCTGGCGCTTGAGCTAAACCAGGGCGGCAACCATTCGATCGGTGATAATGAAGTTTTTTGGGCAATCGAACACATCCCTGCGGAAGTTCGTGAAATTTTATTGCAAATGCCCGCACGTGAAACTGGGAGATCGCGATTAGAGAATATAATGTATAAGATCGATGCTGGTCTACGCGCTCGAAATTTGCTGCACGGCGTCTGACAAAGCGGGCACTTGAGAGTGGGACGGAGAAAAATTGGAATCCCAATCGACACCAACCAGTAAAAACACAACAGGCTTTGCTACTGATGAACGCCCGAGATGGGTGTCTTTTTATGCGTTGCTCACTGGCTTTTTCGGAGGCTTACTCGCCCTAAAAGGAATTTCTGGCTTTTTAAGCGCATTTGATGTACCAGATATGGCTATTGCGGCAATATATTTTGTAATTGCCGTCTTTTTCTTTTCACTTGCCAAAGGCTTGTGGCAACTGAACAACTGGGCGCGTGTCATCGTCATTTGTCTTCATAGCTTGGTTGCCTTGGGTAGTCTAATCAGGTACATCATATTGTTCAGCGCATCGCAAAAATATGGTAATTCTTACTTAATGGGCCTAGCTGTAGTCGCTTGTGAACTTGAAGTTGTATTAGTTGTTAATGGTTTCGTTATTTCTGGTTCCTATACCATCGTGGAAGATTTACCCAAGTCGAGAAAATAGGTAAGGTCGAAATAACTCCGAGAGCGTTAGAAATGACTTCCGCAGATCCAATAGCCTATAGAACAAGTACGAGATGTTTGCATGGTAACTCCAAAACCGCCGCAATCTGCGAAGAATGCGGGGCACGATTAACCACTGCCTAACCCCGGCCCCACCTGACCGCCTTCCCTACGCTGCGCTCCGGGATACTACACGATCGGCGCGGTCTGCGGCGGCCATTTGGTAGAAAAAGTGGTTTTATGCAGTCTTGCCTTGCCATAATCGGCGGCAGGTGAGCCACACGTTGGGCGCACAAAATCCAAAGCAGAAACCATTTGCTAAAGTGGAATTGTCATGACGAAAACTAAAATATTGGTAAGGATTGCCACAACAGATGATTTACAAGACTTGGCGCGATTGAATGCCGCGTTTTTTAACGGTGGTCATAAATCGTCTGAAGCCTTGGCAAAACGTTTATCCAATCCATTTTGTGTCGAGCAACCGCTTCTCGCTGAAATAGATGGCTGCATTGTTGGATTTGCTGCCCTTCGGATCGCGCCGTGTGTTTTTTTATACTCATCCGCATGGAGAGATCACCGAATTGTATGTGGAAGACGAGTATCGCCGACTTGGTGTTGGACGAGAACTGCTATTATTGGCCGAGAAAATAGCCAAGGAGAATGACGTCGAAGAGTTATTTGTTCTCACAGGGTTATCGAATCAGAAAGCGCTAAGGCTATACCGTTCAACAGGATACGAAGATGGTGATGTTGTTCTGAGTAAAGAACTTAGGATGAGCAATCATCGGAATAAAGTGAAAAGTTAGTGCGCCCAACACCGGCTCCACCCCGTTCGGGCCGAGAAACCCGGCCCGCCGGGGCGAAACGGCCTGACAGCCTTCCCTGCGCTGCGCTCCGGGATGCTGTGCGATCGGCGGCACGGAGATGCGGCGGCCATTTTGCAGAAAAATGATTTTAGGCTGTAAAGTATCCGCCCACCCCGCCGCGGCCGACCTGCACCACGCCTGCACCACAACGTGGCGAAGTGGCGTGAGCCAACCCATTGGGCGAAAGATACTATTTTCTCGTTTTTTCCCTTCATTACCATCCGAAGAGAGCGATAAATGTCACCTGTGAATAAATTCATCCTGATTTGTCTAATCCTAGGGGTTGTATTGTTGGGAGGTTGTTCCTTTACCCACGTGCTGGTATCGCCCGCTGGAACGCCAACTTCTGTCAATTACTCATCTCTTGGCCACTGGGAAATCATTCGACATATAAATTACGGTGGTATTCCGAAAACAAGCCTGAATGGCGATAAAAATCCTGCCTATATCCTCTACTTGGTAACTGTTGCAGGTTTTCAATCCGATGTCTTTGGCATCACAGTTGGTCCCGATGACGATGTGCGCTATACCATTGATGGCGGCCAATCCTGGACCCCGATCTACCAATGCATTGTATTGCCGCCATGGATTGGAGATTGTAGATGAGTATGTGGCCTGGCATTGTGGAAATGGGGGCACACGCGTTTCTATCGATGGCGGTCAAACCTGGAAAACTGTATCACCTTCTAGCTACCTGACAGTTTCGTAAAAAGGTGTTGATCGGCACGCAAAACCGAGTAAAGTAAGTTTCTGCCAAGAAACCGAAATACCGGAGCTGTCGAATGCCGATCAACAAACTCTATCATAACTTGGATGCAACAAATTTGTGAACTGCGACCGAACCAAAGAATTACCCAAGTCCGGAACTTTGTCTGGCTGATGATTGGTATCTACCTGAGCCATTCGGTTACCTTGAGCAAGATTGCAGGCAAGATTCCTGGGTCGGCGAAGCTGGTGAGTACCACCAGACGGTTGAGCCGCTTTCTGGATAACTCGGCAGTCAACGTTCGGGAATGGTACCAGCCGATTGCGCAGCAATGGCTGCAAGCCCAGTGGCAATGTCTGGGAGAGATCCGTCTGATCGTGGATGGAACCAAAGTTGGTTTTGGACATCAGTTGCTCATGGTCAGTCTGGCGTATCGGAAACGGGCGATCCCAATTGCCTGGACCTGGGTCAAACATGTGCGTGGTCACAGCAGTGCGTACAAGCAATTGGCCTTGCTGAACTATGTCAGGACGCTTTTACCCATTGGTGCAGCCGTTTTTCTGGTCGGTGACTGCGAATTTGGCTCGGTAGAAGTCCTGAAATGGCTCGATCAATGGCATTGGTTCTATGTTTTGCGTCAAAAATCAGACACTGGCGTCTGGTTGGAGCAGTCCAACGAGTGGAAGCCGTTCGGCAGCTTTGTTCACAAGGCCGGTCAAAGTGTCTGGTTAGGCAATGGGTACCTGACTGCCAAAGAGATCTATCCTGACCAATCTGCTGATCCACTGGCAAATTGGCGAAGAAGAACCCTGGTGCCTGGCCACCAACCTGCCCGACCGTGAAATGGCTTTGAAATACTATCGGCGCAGGATGTGGTGCGAAGAAATGCACGGCGACTTCAAAAAACACGGTTTCGATTTGGAAAGTACCATGTTGCACGATTTCTTGCGTTTATCTCGCCTTACCCTGGCGGTCGCCTTTGTATATGTCTGGCTGATTTCAGTCGGTGGTCGTACAATTCACCAGGGCTTGCGTCACCTTGTTGATCGCAATGATCGCCGTGATTTGAGCATTTTCCAGATCGGCTTACGCTTCATCCAAAGGAGGCTGACCAATGCCGTTCCTGTCTCAATTCCGCTTTGTGCCTACCTATGACACCAAACTGTCAGGTGGCTAGAAATATTTCGTGGTCTTTCTCTACATTAATACTTTTCAGAGTATACGCCACGCCGCTTTTTCGCAGATTTTCGGACAATTCTGCAATAAGGACAGGAGATCCTTTTTCACCATTGTCATATACACCTTGGCCAGCAAACCCATCAACATAATATAAACTATTAAATTTACTGCCAAGTATTCTCGAAAAACCATTTACATATTTTTCTATAATCTTAAGTTTACGCGCTGACCACTCTTTTAAATCAAAAAAGAAATCATCTGCGTGTTTCATATCAAAAGCCTCCCCATTCAAAATCGACTATCCCAAATAATCCCTCAAAAGCCGGCTGCGGGTCGGGATGGCGCAGCTTCCGCAGGGCCTTGGCCTCGATCTGGCGGATGCGCTCACGCGTCACGTTGAAGTAGCGGCTGACCTCTTCCAGGGTGTGGTCCTTGCCATCGATCAGGCCGAAGCGCAGTTCCAGCACCTGGCGCTCGCGCTCGGAGAGCGCCGCCAGGGCATGCTGGACCTGCTCGCGCAGCATCTCGCGCGAGGCCGCGTCCAACGGCTCGAGGGCGTCCACATCCTCGATGAAATCGCCCAGCTGGCTGGAATCCTCATCCCCGCCCGCCGGACCATCCAGCGAGACCGGCTCCTCGGCGGAGCGCAGGATGTGGTCCACCTTGGTGGTGGCCTGCTCCCAGCGGCGCTGGAGCTCCGGGTCGAGCGGCACATCTTCGGCACGCGCCCGCAGGACGGCCTGAACATCCGCCGGGGAGAGATAGCCGATTTCGAGGGCCAGTTCATCGTTCGTGGGGTCACGGCCCAATTGCTGGGTCAGGGTGCGCTGGACGTGCAGCAGACGGGTGATCGCCTCGAACAGATGCACCGGGATGCGGATGGTGCGGGCCTGCTCGGCGATCGAGCGGTTGATGGACTGGCGGATCCACCAGGTGGCATACGTGCTGAATTTGAAGCCGCGGCGCGGGTCGAACTTGTTGACCGCCCGCAGCAGGCCCAGGTTGCCCTCCTGGATCAGGTCCAGGAGCGAGATGCCGCGCCCCAGGTAGCGCTTGGCCACGCTGACCACCAGGCGCAGGTTGGCGCGGATGAGGGCCGCATTGGCTTCGTCGGCGCGGCTGCGGATAAGCTCGACCTCCCGGACCAATTCCGCTTCGGGCGGCAGGTTGCGGAAGAGCGTACGCTGGGCCGGCAGATCGTGGTGCGTCTGGATGTGGCTCAAGAGCCAGTCGGCATAATGCTTCCGGCAGGATGTAAAAGATCACGATAGACATTGTAGGCATGGGTCACCAGGCTGTCCCAGATCGGGTCCGTGCCCCACAACTCGTGTTCCATGTAGCTATGCAAATAAGAAGGAGATATGCTCTCCCAGCCCCGGTGCAGGCTCTGCGCTTCGGCCAGCAACAACCCGGCGTCGGGAATGTGATGGCCCAGGCGTCCGGCATCCTCGCCGAGGCGCGTCCAGGCCGTCAGCAGGTCGCTGAGCAGGAAGTGGTAGGCGGCCTTGGTGGGCGAATCATGGCTCCTGTTTCCCCATCCGGCGGCGGCGCATGGTCAACAGCACCACGCGGCGGCCTGCCAGCATGGCTGCCAGGCGGAACTCCCCGGGGGCATCCAGCAGTTTTACCTGGCCGATCTCGCGCAGGTACAACCGCACCGGGTCCTCCGACAATTCAGCCGCCAGTTCGGCGCGGTCCAGTTCGAGCGGCTCCTCGACCTCCAGCCCGTTCAACCCTTCAACCGCCGCCTGGTTCTCTTCCGGTTCAATGGCAAGCCCGAGTTCTTCTTCGAGATCCGGATCAACGGCTTTCGACAGGTCTCCAGCCTGGGCATCCTCCGGCTCGGGGTTCTGGTTCCCGAGGTTCGGAAGGTGCCGGGCCGCCTCGCCGCTGCGGGTGACGGGGCTTGGGCTTGGTTTTACTGGTCATTATCCCTCTTTTCGGCGTCCATTCTGTTTCAATTGGCCTGGTCAAGACTGCGCAAGAGCATGGCTGTGCTGCTGGACCATCTCACGATAGGCAGTCGGCCCGCAGGTCACCGGATTGCTGGGCTTCTTCCTGCAAAAATCGCAACTGGTTGACACTTTCGTTCAACGCCATGTGACGAATTTTAACCACGCGCGCGGAACAGGTCTTCGAGCAGGCGGTCGTCCACCGGATCGAGTTCGCCGGCCTGCGCCGCCAGTTCATCGGCCAGGTTCTCCAGGGAGAGCGGAAGGTTCTGGCGCAGGTACTGGTCGGCATCGTCCGCATCCTGTTCGAGCGACTGGCGCACCAGCCGGAAGAGCACCTGATGGTCAGTATACCCGAAATCTTCGGGGGTCATGCGGCTCAGGGCGGCCTCCTGCAGGGCACGGTCGAGGCGGTAGAGCAGGTCGGGCCGCCGGACGAGCAGGCTCAGAATGTGCGTTTCGATCCTGTGCGACGGTGAGATGGCTCGCTGCGGCGACCGGCGGAGGGCTTCCTGCGCCTGGAGCGGAGCGATCGGTCCTGGGCCGCGGCCGGCGCGGACTGGCACCGCGTGCCTGTGCGCCGGTCAAGGCGCGTTCATCCACTTTCAGGAAACGTGCCAGCCGCTGGCGGTAGGTGTCGCGTTCGACCGGGTTGGGCAGGTCTTCAATCAGCGGCAACACCTGCCCGGCGATTTCGGATTTAACCTTGGCATCCTCCAGGTCACGCCCGGCCGCCAGCGTGTCCATGACATGGACAACGATGGGTTGGGCATTTTCGATCAGGCTTTTCCACTGCTGCGGGTCACGCTGGACGATCTCATCCGGGTCGAGCCCATCCGGCATGGAGGCCACGCGCAGGTCAGCCTGCAGACGGGCTTCGTGACGCAGCAGGCCGCGCGCATCGAAGCGCAACTCGTCGGCGTGGTCGAGACTCTGGCGGGCCGCTTCCAGCCCGCTCAGGACGGCTTTTTGCCCGGCGGCATCCGGGTCGAGCGCCAGCACGATGCGGCGGCGAGAAACGCTTGAGCAGGCGCAACTGCTCCTCGGTCAGGGCGGTGCCCATCGGCGAAACGACGTTTTCGTAGCCGGCCTGGTGGACGGCGATCACATCCAGGTAGCCTTCCACGATGACAGCCTGGTTGGCCGCCCGGATGGGCTTGCGCGCCCGGTCCAGCCCGTAGAGCAGGCGGCTCTTGCTGAAAAGCGGCGTCTCGGGCGAATTCATGAACTTGGGGAAATCGTTCGGGTCGAGGATGCGCGCCCCGAAGCCGGTCATCCGGCCATTTTCATCGCGGATGGGGATCATCAGGCGGTTGCGGAAGCGGTCGAACGTACGCCGGTGCTCCGGTGTTCCCGTGCCACGTTCGTCTTCGTGGACAATGATGAGGCCGGCATCCAGCAGTTCCTGCTCGGTGTAGCCCTTGGCAGTGAAATGCTTGAGGGCGGCATCCCAGCCATGCGGGCGCGTAGCCCAGGCCAAAGGTCTCGATGGTGGCATCGGTCAGGTGGCGCTTTTCGTGGATGTAATCCAGGGCAAACTTCCCGGCCGGCGTGGACAGGTGGTGGCGGTAGAACGTCAGCGCTTCTTCCAGCAGCCCGCGCAGGCGCTCGTGGGCTTCCTTTTCCTCCGGTTTTTCGGCCTTGTAGGCTTCGAGCTTGACCCCGGCGCGTTCCGCCAGGGCGCGCAGGGCTTCCTTGAAATCCCAGCCTTCCTTCTTCATCACAAAGCGGAAGATATCGCCGCCCTCGTTGCACTGGCCGAAGCAGCGCCAGGTCTGCCGGTCGGGCGAGACGATGAACGAGGGGGTTTTCTCGTTGTGGAACGGGCACAGGCCGGAATAATTCTTTCCGGTGCGGCGCAGTTTCACGGTTTCCCCGATCAGGTCTACGATGTCAATGCGGGATTTGATTTCGTCGATTTGGGACATGGAGAAGAAGAGAGTAGAGAGTAGAAATAGTGAATGCAGAATGCAGAATTAGAATGAAGAGTGGAGCGCAATTGAATTATAGACTTGGTTGACAGGAGGCGCAAGCGGCACTTAACCAGAGCGCCGAGGGTTGTGTAAAATAGAGTTGAAAACATTCCAAGGAGAATGCCATGTTCCAGCGCCTCCGTCAAACCACCCTCCCGCTTGCCCAGGGTAACCTGCCCATGATCGGCGGATTGCTGTTCCTGAACCTGGTATTCAATATCCTGGGCAATGCCAGTTTCAAACTGTCTGCCCTGGCGGCCAATTGGAAAGGGCTGGTCGGCTGGCAGGTGGTCGGCAACCTGGCCGGCTTCGTCACCGTGCTGACCCTGACCGGCCTGCTCAAATATCTGCCACTGCATGTGGCCCAGCCGATGGTGCAGGGATTGGCGATCCTGGGCGTGCAGATCGTGGCCGCCCGGCTGTTCTTCCACGAGGCCATTTCCCCGACCCAGTGGATCGGGATGGCCGTGATCATTGCGGGGATGGTGCTGATCCAGAAATAAGGGCGGATAAAAAAACCGAGGCGTTCCCGGGTCCCGGTTTTTGGTTTCCTAGAAACCTTCCAGCTTACTCAAATCGGCCAGGCCAGCGGGACAAATTGGCAATTTGTCCGACCAGCGCCAGGCGGTTCCGGCGCAAGGCGGGTTCCTGCGCCATGACCAGCACCTTGTCGAAGAAGGTGTTGATGGCCGGGATGAGCGTTGACCACCATCGCCAGGAATTCATCCACCGAGGTCGGCGATGTGATGGACCGTCGCCTGGATGGCCGCATAGAGGCCCTTTTCGGCGTCTTCTTCCAACCGGGCTTTATCCACAGCCTGTATGGCACGTTCATCCGCCGGAGCCGAACGAATAATGCGCACACAGCGGGCATAGGCGGGCAGGATCGTGCTCCAGTCCGGGCGGGCCACCCAGGCAGTGAGCTGCTTGACCGCTTTGGCGGCAGCCGAAGGCCGGTCGGATTGTTCGGCCAGGACGGCATCCACGACATCATACCTGTAGCCGCTATCCTTCAGGACCACTCCCAGGCGGCCGGTGATAAAGTCGAGAACCTGCGTCTGCACTTCGGCACTGACTTCCACCGGCTGGAGGCCGGCGGATTTCTGGACGGCTGCGCGCAGATCGAAGTCGATGGCATGTTCCATGAGCGGCTGAACAATGCCGATGGCAGCCCGGCGCAGGCCGAAGGGATCCTTGGTGCCGGTGGGCGCCAGTCCGGCCGCGAACAGGCCGGTCAGGGAATCCAGGCGATCGGCCAAAGCCAGTGCCAGCCCGGGTTTGGTCTTCGGGATGGGCTGGTACTGCTCGCCAATGGCCGCCGCCACGGCCGGATCCTCGCCATCCCGCAGGGCATACTCGCGGCCCATGATGCCCTGCAGCGAGGTCATCTCGACCACCATCTTGGTCACCAGGTCGGCCTTGGCCAGGTGGGCGGCACGCCGGGCGAAAACACGCTTCATCCGCCGTCAGGCCAAGCATGGGGATGAGATTCGCCCACCAGTTTCTCGATGCGGTCGATTTATCCAGCATCGAGCCGAGCTTCTTCTGGAAGATCAGCGTAGCCCAGGCGCGGGCGGAAATCCTCCAGCTTGTGTTTCAGGTCTGCGCGCACGAAGAAATTGGCATCCGCAAAGCGGGCGCGCACCACGTGTTCGTTGCCCTGCCGGACCAGATCGAGGCCTTCCTCAGTCGCCGTTGCGGATGACGACGAAATAAGGCAAGCAGAGTGCCGTGACGTCCAGTGTCACGTCTCCTGGCACGTGACACGAGCACTTGACACGGGAAAGTAGCGCTGGTGCTTCTTCATCACCGAGATGAGCACCTCTTCGGGCAGGGCCAGGAATTCCTGCTCGAAACTCCCCAGGAGGGGCGTGGGCATTTCCACCAGGTTGGCCACTTCCGCCAGCAGTTCGTCCGGCAGGAGCGCTTCGCCGCCGACCGAGGCCGCCAGGCTGCGGACGCCTTCAGCAATCAGCGTCTTGCGCTCTTCGACATCCAGAAGGATGCCGTTCTGCCTGATGAGGTCGTCATACTGCTTCGCGCCGACGGGATGAGGATCTCCGGCGAGTTGTACGGGCGCAGGCCGCGCGTCGTGCGACCGGCGGTCAGACCGGCATACTCGAACGGGATGACCGTCTCGCCCAGCAGCGCCACGAACCAGCGCAGCGGGCGCGAGAAAGCCACGCCCGGCTCGCAGCAGCCAGCGCATGGACTTGTCGAACTTGATGCCCGGCCACCAATCCCGGCAGGGACTCGACCAGCACCTCGGCAGCCGGACGCCCGGCCTGTTTGACCACGGCGAAGACATACCTGCCGCCTTCCACCTCGCGGACTTCCAGGTCTTTGGGCGTCAGACCCTTGCCTTTGGCGAAACCGATCGCGGCCGGGGTCGGGACGCCATCCGGGCCGAAGGCGCGCTCGGCGGGCGGGCCCTTGACCAGGTCTTCCCGGTCGGGCTGGCGCGCGGCCAGGCGCTCGACCAGGACAGCCAGCCGGCGCGGGGTCCCGGAGACGCGGATGGTTCCATGTTCCAGGTGCAGCTCTTCATCCAGCAGCCTGGGAACGTTGCTTTCAATTGCGCCATGGCCGAGTCCAGGTCGCCCGCAGGCAGTTCTTCGACGCCGATTTCCAGAAGAAAGGCAGCAGGTGAGTAGGTGATCAGAGTAGTGCAGGTTCGTGCCACTTGATCTGTTCTCTGATTCCTGTCTCTGGTCTCTTTCAGCAGCGGATATTCCAGTTCCTTGCGCTGTTCCAGGTAGCGCTCGGCCACCCGGCGGGACATCTCGCGCATCTGGCCGTAGAAGACCTGGCGCTCGGTCACGCCGATGGCGCCGCGGCAGTCCAGGGCGTTGAAGGTGTGCGAACATTTCAGCACGTAGTCGTGCGCCGGGAGGACCAGGCCCGGCGTCCAGGCAGGCCTCGGCTTCGGCCTTGTAGAGATCGTACATCTGGCGCAGGCGCTCCACGTCGCCGATCTCGAAATAATACTTGCTGTGCTCGAACTCCTCCTGGCGGCGGACCTCGCCGTATTTGACGGTCTCGTTCCAGGGCTCATCCCAGATGGCGGCGGCGTTGTTGAGGGCGATCAGGATGCGGTCCAGGCCGTAGGTGATCTCCACCGAGACCGGGTCGAGGCTCTGCCCGCCGACCTGCTGGAAGTAGGTGAACTGGGTGATCTCCTGGCCGTCCAGCCAGATCTCCCAGCCCAGGCCCCAGGCCGAGATGGCCGGCTGTTCCCAGTTATCCTCCACCAGGCGGATGTCGTGCTGGCGCGGGTCGATGCCGATGGCTTCGAGCGACTGGATGTAGAGTTCCACCGGGTTGCCGGGATCGGGCTTGAGGATGACCTGGAACTGGTAATGCAGTCTGGAAGCGGTTGGGGTTCTCGCCGTAGCGCCCATCGTCCGGGCGGACGGAGGGTTCGACGTAGGCCACGTTCCAGGGCTCGGGACCCAGCACGCGCAGGAAGGTGGCCGGGTTCATCGTCCCGGCGCCGACCTGGGTGTAGTAGGGCTGCCCGATCAGGCAGCCTTTTTCGGCCCAGAATTCTTGGAGTTGGAGGATGATGGATTGGAGGGAAGATTTCATAGGGACAAGGTAATTAGGGATCAGGTAATCAGGACTTGGGTTTTAGTGAAGCGAGGGGATTATACCGTAAAGCATGACCTGCGAGTTTTCATAAAACTCAGAACGCATCGGTATTTCCAAATGGATAAGTTCCGCCATAGGGATACTCATCTGATGCTGCCCATCCGATTAATCCCCATTGTTCCCGCTCCAAAGGAACCTGTCGAATCCGATCAGACACAATCTTCAAGAACCCCACGCCTTCAGAGCAAGGAGTATTAGGGTTGGGTAATGGCTGGTGTTACTCCAAACATTTTCAACCAGCTTTGATACAGGCCGGGGGTTTGAGTAACCCGGTGAGAAATGGCCTTTGGATCCAGATAATAAATTTCCGCCTTGCCGCTTTGATCCGAGGTGTAGTAGACGTACCCTCCAGCCGCAGGAACAGGCGACCAGCTTTGATACAGGCCGGGGGTTTGGGTGACCTGGTGTGAAATGGCCTTGGAATCCAGGTAATATACTTCCGCCTTGCCGCTTTGATTTGAAGTGTAGTAGACATACCCGCCAGCCGCAGGAACAGGCGACCAGCTTTGATACCCAACTGGGGTTTGGGTGACCTGGTGAGAAATGGCCTTTGAATCCAGATAATAAATTTCCGCCTTGCCGCTTTGATCCGAAGTGTAGTAGACATACCCGTTGGCCGCAGGGACAGGCGACCAGCTTTGATACAAGCCGGAGGTTTGAGTGACCTGGTGTGAAATGGCCTCTACATCCAGGTAATAAATTTCCGCCTTGCCACTTTGATCCGATGTATAGTAGACATATCCGTCCGCCGCAAGAACAGGTGACCAGCTTTGATACAGGCCGGGGGTTTGCGTGACCTGGTGAGAAATGGCCTTTGAATCCAGATAATAAATTTCCGCCTTGCCACTTTGATCTGAAGTGTAGTAGACATACCCGTCCGCTGCAGGAACAGGCGACCAGCTTTGATACAGGCCGGGGGTTTGGGTAACCCGGTGAGAAATGGCCTTTGGATCCAGGTAATAAATTTCCGCCTTGCCGCTTTGATTCGAAGTGTAGTAGACATACCTGCCAGCAGCAGGCATGTCTGGTGACACAGCCGCAGGAGGGGTGTGCGTAAAACCGGCCATCAATGCTGAAATTCCCCAAATGGTCAAGGCAATCACCACGACCACCCCGACCAGGGCGACGATCCACGCTGGGCGGATATCAATCTTTCCAAGCCGTTTTACTTCGCTGGGCGGTATTTCTGGGTACGGAATTCTAATCTTGATTGCCTCAATTGCCGGGGAGACAGGTTCGCCTGGTTTAACCTCTGCCGGCAACCGGGCAATCATTGTCGGCTGGTCCCCGATAGGTATTTGCCCAACCAGGCGCTCATTTTCGGGCTCAAGGGAAATTTCTGGTTTCAGTTTCTCCAGTGGAACTACGGTAGGCTGATCCCCGATTTGCTTTCCTTCAAGCGGGAGCTCATGTTCGGATTTCGGAGATATTTCTGCCTGCAGTTTCTCCAATGAAACCGCAGGGTGCCTTTTTTTTGTCTGTCCACTCAGGAGGTTTTCCAGTGCAGCGATGAATTCCAGCATGCTGGCATAGCGGTTCTCAGATTTTTTGGCCAGCACTTTGAGGATGATCTTCTCAACTCTTTCAGGCAAATCCGGGACGAATTGTCTTGGGCGGGGTAGAGGATCGTTTGCCTGCTTTAGCAGGATGGCAGCCGGCGTTTCTGCCGTAAAGGGTTTGTGTCCGGTCAGCATTTCATACAACACCACCCCCAGAGAATACAAATCCGACTGTGGACTGGTATTCCCAACCCATTGCTCTGGAGCCATGTATTCCGGAGTGCCTATTCCAACCCCGGTCCCGGTCAGGGCAGTACTCCCTTCGCTTTCCAGGATCTTGGCAATTCCAAAATCCGAAAGCATCGGCTCACCTGAAAGTGTGATCAGGATGTTGGAAGGTTTTACATCGCGGTGGATGATCCCCTGTTGATGGGAGAACTGCAGGGCACGCGCGATGGGCAAGAGCAGATGGAAGGAATCCTGCCATGGCATGTGCTGGCCCATCAAACGATCCTTCAGAGTGCCTCCCGGGAGATATTCCATCACCAGGTAAGGCACACCGTCATGCTCGCCATAGTCAATGATACTAACAATATTCGGGTGGGATAGTTTTGCCAGTGACTTTGGCTTCGCGCTCGAAGCGTTTCAATACCTGCTGGAGTGACGCCGGGACAAACATGTCGGTGCGGATGATCTTTACCGCCACGTCACGTTCCAGGCGGGTATCGTAAGCCTTATAAACCGAAGCCATCCCCCCCTCACCCAAGGATTCGAGGATATGATAACGGTCAAAAGTTCTGTCCAGTGAAGTCAGTCATTGTCAAATCCCGCTCAAAATCCCTGACTGCCAAAGGCGCTGATGAAAATGTGAATAGTGCAAACTGATATTAATATTATACGCCAGAACTTATCGGTAAGTATTGTTACAATAATCCGGCTCCCCGGGAGGCCTGGCAAATATAGATCTCGGGATGCAGGCCGGTCCTGCGTTCATATTCCGGGCCAAGGGAACGGGCGAAGGCTTCGGCCTGGTCACGCGCCACCAGGTTGACCGTGCAGCCGCCAAACCCGCCCCCGGTGAGACGCGCCCCGAGGCAACCCGGCAGGGACTGGGCGATCTGCACCATCGTATCCAGTTCGGGAGTGGACACTTCATAATAAATCCCGCAGGCTGATGTGACAGGCATTCATCAACTGGCCAAATGCCTCGATCTGGCCCTGCTCCAGGTAGCGGGATGGCCTGGCGGGTGCGCTCGATTTCTTCCACCACGTGGCGGGCGCGTTTCTCCACCAGCGGCCGGCAAGTCGGTCGCTCAAGCGGTTGAACGACTCCACGCTGACATCCCGCAGGGCCTTGATCCCCGGCAGATCTGCGTGAGAGCAGGCGCACGGCCTCTTCACAGGCCGCCCGGCGGTCGTTATATCCGCCCGAGGTCAATTTCCGCCGCACCGATGGTATCCGCGACCACGATGAGCCGTGTTTTCGGGCAGCGGCAGGCTGCGGTATTCCAGCGAACGGCAGTCCAGCAGCAGCAATCGGTCCGCTTCCCCGCAGGCGGAGGCGAACTGGTCCATGATGCCGCAGTTGACACCCACGTAGCGGTTCTCCGCCTTTTGACCCAAAAGCGCCAGCTGCATGGGCGGCAGGCTCCAGCCGCCCAGCGTGCTCCAGGCCACCCCAAATGCCATTTCAATCGATGCCGAGGAACTCAGGCCCGAGCCACGCGGGATATCGGAAGAAAAAGCCGCCTGCATCGCCGGGGTGGACAGACCCGCCTCGCCCAGCGCCCAGGCCACCCCGGCCGGGTAGAGCGCCCACTCGGGCAGAGGCAGAGCCATCCGGCTGCGTTTTGGCAGGCAGCGTCTCCGGAGTGAATTGGGCCTCTTCGGAGAAATCCGCAGCCACGAGCGTGGTCTGATCGGTGGAGGCTGGAGAAAAGGCGATATAGGTGGCCCGGTCGATGGCGGCCGGCAGCACGAAGCCATCGTTATAGTCCACATGTTCCCCGAGCAGGTTCACCCGCCCGGGGGCACGCGCCACGTAACGCGGCTGCTGCTGAAAAGCGCTGTCGAAAGGCCTGGATGGCGGTTTCGTGTGGGTTCATGCTGCACCTCGCAATTTGTAATGTACTCCGGGCAATCCCTGCAGGCGCTCGGCGGCGCTTTCGGGGGTGATGTCGCGCTGGGGCATGGCCAGCATTTCATAACCGACCATGAATTTGCGCACCGTGGCCGAGCGCAGCAAGGGCGGGTAGAAATGGGCATGCAGGACCCATTCGGGATGGGCCTGCCCGTCGCTGGGGGCCTGGTGGAAGCCCATCGAGTAAGGGAAGGAAATTTCGAACAGGTTATCGTAGCGCGTGGTGACCTGCTTGAGCGCTTCCGCCAGGGCGCTCACTTCGGCAGGCGTCAGGTCCGACAGATGCGCCGCCGGGCGGTGCGCCATCAACAATATTTCGAACGGCCAGACCGCCCAGAACGGCACCAGGGCGGTGAAAGTGGTCGTTCTGGAAAACGATGCGCTCGCTGCGGCGGTGTTCCTCGGCCAGATAATCGATCAGCAGAGGCCGGCGATGCTCTGCGAAATAAGCGCTCTGGCTGGCAAGTTCCTTGGCGATCTCATTGGGCAGTTGGGACTGCGCCCAGATCTGGCTGTGCGGATGCGGGTTCGAGCAGCCCATCAGGGCGCCCTTGTTCTCGAAGACCTGCGCGTAGCGGATAAAATCCTTTGCGCCCAGGTCGGCGCTCTCGCGCGTCCAGGTTGCCAGCACATTCTCGATGGCAGGGTCATCCAGCTCGGGCAGGGTCAGGTCGTGGCGGGGCGAGAAACACACCACCCGGCACAGGCCGCGCTCGGGGCTGGAAGCCAGCAGCGGGTGGGACGGGCGCGAGGCTCTGCTCGGCTGCTCATCCGGCAGCAGCGCGGCGAAATCATTGTCGAAGACAAATGTGCCGGTGTAGGGTGGATTCCTGACACCGCCGGCGCGTTCGTTCCCGGGACAGAGATAACAGGCCGGGTCGTACTGCGGCAGGTTTTCGGAGGGCATCTTTTCAACCTGGCCCAGCCAGGGGCGCCGGGCGCGGTGAGGCGATACGAGCACCCAATCACGGGTGAGTGGGTTGAAACGACGGTGAGGAGTATCAATCATTGTTCTTTTTTAGCCGAGTTGAAGGATGGCAACACCATGTGGTTCCAGTTTGAGCAGGGATTCGACCTTGTTGCCGCTGATCAGATCAAAGCCTTCCCTGGGCAACGGGATGTGTGCTTCTTCACCCGTATGATTGAGCGTGAACAGCCAGGTATGAGTACCATCGCTCCGGCTGGTAACTTCAACACCGGCCGTGGTATTCAGAGCTGGCTTTACTCCGGCATCTTTGCAAACCTGGTCCAGCAGCCAGGCCAGGCCTGCCTGCGCCAGGGAAGTGCCGAGGTAATAGCTGGTGCCTTTGCCAAAACGATGGCGTGTGATGGCCGGATAGCCGGAGAAATAATCTTCCCGGTAACTCCCGACCACTTCTGCACCTGTGGTGTGAATAATATCACTCCATAACTCGCAGGGATAGTTCCGGCCATCCGCAATTTCCACCACATTTCCTTGCGCCTCTCCGTATGCAACGAATTCCTCGATCCACATCCCGAGCAGATCGCAGAACGGGACAGGCAGGCGGCCCGGGCGTACATGATCGTTGCCATCCACGATACCGCTAAAGAATGTCATCAAGATGGTGCCGCCCTGGGCCGCGTATTGTTCGATATTTTTCGCAGAGCGGTCGCCAACCATATACAGGTTTGGAGCGATGACCAACCGGTAACGGCTGAGATCGGATCCCGGGTGGGCAAAATCCACGTTGATGTTGCGCCGGAACAATTCCGCATAGATGGCTTTTACTTGAGGCAGGAGACGGAGATCGTTCGATAGCTTGGCATCCCTTTCCAACGCCCACCAGTTTTCCCAATCAAATAAAATGGCAGTTTCAGCCTGCACCTGGCTGGAAAGTACGCCATCCAGTTGCTTTAGTTCTGCGCCCAGGGCGGTCACCTCGCGCCACACGCGCGAATCGGTGCCGACATGCGGCAGCATCGCGCTGTGGAACTTCTCGGCGCCCGCCAGCGAGGCGCGCCACTGAAAGAACATGATCCCGTCCGCTCCACGTGCCATGGCCTGGTAACTTTCCAGCCTCATTACGCCCGGCCGTTTGGTGGCATTGCGCTGCCGCCAGTTGACGTGGGTGGGAGCCTGTTCCATCAGGAGCCAGGGCCGCCCCTTTCCTATCGAGCGCATCAGGTCATATCCCATGCCTGAATCGACCATCCAGTCGGGTTGGGAAGTATCCGGATAGCAATCGAAGGCGACAATATCCTCGCTGGCGGCAAACTTCCAATAATCCAATGGCCGGTGGAAGCTCATGAAGTTGGTGGTCACCGGCAGGCTTGGCGTGATCCGGCGCAGGATGGCCTTCTGGTCTTCAAAACAGGCCAGCCACGAATCAGAGCAGAAGCGTTCCCAATCCAGCTTTTGACTTGGATTGATGAAAGCGGGCGTCCTGCGCGGGGCCTGGATCTCCTGCCAGTCATAATAGATCTGGCTCCAGAAAGCGGTTCCCCAGGCCTTGTTCAGATCTTCCAGCGTTCCATAACGTTCCTGCAGCCAATGCCGGAAAGCAGCCACCGAGGTCTCGCAGAAGCACTCGCTGATGTGACAGGCGTATTCGTTATCGATATGCCAGAGCGATAAAGCCGGATGATCGCGGTAATGTTCCGCCAGCGCGGTAACCAGCCGGGCAGCCTGTTCACGATAGGCGGGACTGTGCGGGCAGTAATGGCGGCGTGAGCCATGCCAGAGGATGACTCCATCAGCGGTCACCGGCAGGATCTCCGGATGCAGCCGGATCAGCCAGGGCGGGGGCGAGGCCGTGGAGGTTGCCAGGTCCACCCGAACCCCGTGAGCATACAGAAGATCGATGACTTGATCGAGCCAGGTAAAATCGTACCGGCCATCCGCTGGTTCAAGCTTTGCCCAGGCAAAGACCGCCAGCGTGACCAGGTTCACGCCGGCCTCCTGCATCAAACGGGCATCTTCCTCCCAGACATCCGGAGTCCATTGTTCGGGATTGTAATCACCGCCGTATGCTACATGTTGGAACATAATCTCTCCAATCTATCCATTTGAAATTTACATTTATACAGGAGAATGGGGGTATTGGGCATGCTTCGCGTCGCCCAACCTGACCATCAATCATACTTCCGGATGAATGCCTCGGCCTGCTCCACCAGTTCCCGGCTGCCAACGAAGAAAGGAGTGCGCTGGTGAAGCGTTTGCGGTGCGATGTCGAGGATGTTTTGGACACCGTCCGACCCACGGCCGCCAGCCTGTTCAGCCAGGAAGGACAGTGGGATGGCCTCATATAAAAGACGCAGCTTCCCATGCGGTTTTTCGGGATCCCGGGTATCGGCCGGGTAGTAAAACACTCCGCCTGCCAGCAGATTTCGGTGAAAATCCGCCACCAGGGAACCAACATAGCGGGCCGAGAGCCCGCGAGACGCCGGGTTTTTGTCCCTGCAACCAGGCGGTATATTCCTGCACTCCCCTGCTCCAATATTTCTGGTTGCCCTGGTTGACACTGTAATAGCTCGGCGGTTCCGGGATGCGGATGGCCGGGTGGGACAGGAGGAATTCCCCCACTGCCGGGTCGAGGGTGAACCCGTTCACGCCGCGGCCGGTGCTGTAGACCAGCATGGTGCTGGTACCGTAAAGCAGATACCCGGCCGCCACCACCTGCCGGCCTTTTTGCAGGCAATCCTCCAGGCTGCCGCGTCCGGTAGTGATCTTGTGATAAATGACAGAAGATCGTCCCCAGGCAAATGTTGTAATCGATATTGGATGAACCATCCAGAGGGTCATAAAGCAGGACATATTTCCCGGCCGGATACTTTTCGGGGATGGGCAGGATATCCGCATGTTCTTCCGAACGCCATCAGCGCCACCCGGCCGGTGTGGTCGTTCATGCGGAAGAAGGTGTCATCCGCGAACCGGTCGAGCTTCTGGACCTGCTCACCCTGGATGTTGGTATCCCCGGTCCGGCCCAGGATCTCGGTCAGGCCGGCGCGGTTGGTCTTGCTGGCGATGATCTTGCCAGCCAGGGCGATATCATAAAGCAGGTTGGTCAGGGTGCCCGTCGCCTCGGGGAAAGAGCTTTGTTCCTCGAGGATATGCCGTTCAATGGTGATGATCTGTCCGGGTTGATCGGTTTCTCCAAGCATGGCTAGCCTCCTTGCTTAATAACAGTCAGTCGGTACATGCCGAGTATACGCCCATACTTACGGGATTTGGAAATTCAAGGATCTTGATAAGACAGAAAAGCGCCTGGAATCTACATGATTTATAATCTTTTCTCCACAATTTCTTCACAACTATGAGGTATCTTATTATTCATAATCCATGGAAGAAGGAGTCTCGAAATGAGCAAAACAACAGAAGGGTTGGATCACCGCCGGGGCTGTCGGCAGTGGTACTCATTGGAGTGGTGCTTCTCTTCATCACCATTCGCAGTCAAAATGGCAGCGGCAACAGCCGCTCCAGCGGCAAACCCGCTTACCAGACAACGACCGTCCAGCGTGGCACGCTTACATCCACCGTGGAAGGCACGGGCACGGTCGCGTCCATGCTTTCGGCAAATCTCAACTGGAAGACCGGCGGGCAGGTGGACAAGGTCAATGTCCTGATCGGCGACCAGGTCAAAGCCGGAGATGTCCTGGCCACCCTGCTGCCAGGACTCCACCCAGAGTACCCTGGAATCCAGCCCTTGTCACCGCCCAGGAGAACCTGGCCGAGCTGACTTCTCCTGAAGCGATCGCGAATGCCAAACTGGCCGTCACCACGGCAGAGACAGATGTGATCAATGCTCAAACTGTGGTGAACAACCAGCAGTATTGGAAAAACGATGCACTCATTCAAAATTATTATGCCAGTTATGTAATTGCCAAGGCCAATCTGGATAAAGCCCAGACAGCCTATGATAATGCGAATGTAGGGCAATATATTAACAACGCCAGATGAGGCCAGCGCCTACCAGGCGCTCTATAATGCCCAGCAAGCCTACAACACGGCCTATTATTATTACAGTCTCTATTCGCAGAAACCGACCCAGCGACAGATGGATGAAGCCCAGGCGAACCTGGACCTGGCCAATGCCACGCTGACAGAACGCCCAAATCTACCTGGCAGCCCTGACCGGCGGGACTGTGCCCGCAGATGCCACCGGGACAGATCTGCTCAAGCTCAACCAGGCCAAGCTGGCCGTCCAGACCGCACAGGAGAACCTGGATGCGCTCAAGCTCACCGCCCCGTTCAATGGAACGATCACCCAGGCGAATGCAATCCCCAACGCAGTTGTCTCGGCGGGGACACAGGCCTTTCGGATTGATGACCTGTCCAACCTGGTGATCGCTGTTCAGGTGGTTGAGATCGATATCAATCATGTCAAGGTCGGGCAATCCGCCACGATCACTTTTGATGCCATCCCCAATAAGACCTACACAGGCAAGGTGCATCAAGACAGACCTGGCCGGTACAGTAGCTCAGAACAGCGTCAACTTCACAGTCACCGTCCAGCTTACCGATGCGGATGCGCTGGTCAAGCCGGGCATGGCGGCCAATGTCACGATTGTCACCAACAAGGTCGAGAATGCCCTGCTGGTCCCCAGCACCTCCATCTTCACCGATAACAACGGCCAGACAGTATGTCTATCTGGTCCAAAATGGCGTCGACCGACCAAGGTGCCGGTCACGGTTGGGGCTGTCTCGGATTCCACCACGCAGATCACCAGCGACAGCCCTCAAGGCCGGCGATACGATCGTGCTCAGTTTTGCCAGCACATCCTACCAGCAGCAGCGGGTTTGGCTTCGGGCTGGGTGGCGGAGGCGTCGGTCGGAAACGGTCCGGCACCGGCGGATGGCAGCCGGCAGCCTGTAACGAACCCCTAGGCCAGGAGACTGAAATGGAAGATATCGTTATCCGGGCGGAAGCCCTGACAAAAGTCTACCGCATGGGCGAAGTGGAGGTCCAGGCGCTGCGCGGCGTCTCCCTGCAGGTCAAACGCGGCGAGGTGGTGGCAATCACGGGACCCTCCGGTTCCGGGAAATCCACCTTGATGAGCATCCTGGGCTGCCTGGACAGGCCGACCAGCGGTGAATACATCCTGGACGGCGAAGAGGTGGCCGGCCTGACCGATGACCAACTGGCCAGCATCCGCAATCGCAAGATCGGTTTCGTGTTCCAGTCCTTCAACCTGCTGCAGCGGGTTTCCGCGCTTGACCAATGTCGAACTGCCCCTGGGGTATGCCAACCGGCCGGACGAAGGCCGGGGCCGGGCCGAAGCAGCCCTGCGGGCGGTCGGCCTGGAAAGCCGCATGAAGCACCGGCCGGCGGAACTCTCCGGCGGGGAGCAGCAGCGCGTGGCGGTTGCCCGGGCGCTGGTCAACGAACCGGCCATCCTGCTGGCAGACGAACCGACCGGCAACCTGGACTCCAAGGTGGGCCAGGAGATCATGGACCTGTTGTTCAAGCTCAACCGCGAACGCAACACCACCCTGCTCATCATCACCCATGACCCCAGGATCGCTTCCCAGGCCCAACGCACGATCATGATCCGGGATGGCCTGGTCGAGGAGGAATATCCAATGAAGATCAAACGAGTCCTTCTGGGAACGCTGTCCGTCCTGACGGGCAATAAACTGCGCAGTGGTCTGACCATCCTGGGCATCGTGATCGGTGTGGCGGCAGTGATCGCCATGCTGTCGATCGGACAGGGCGCCCAGAATTCCATCACATCCTCCATCAGTTCCATCGGCACAAACCTGCTGTTCGTTTCTGCGGGGTCCGGAGCAAGGTTCGGAGGCGGAGGGCGGTCCAGTGTTCAGTCCGAAATATCCGGCCATTGACGCATGGCGGATGCCCAGGCGATGATGGATCCCTTCCAGGCGCCGGCGGTCCAGGCGGTTGCGCCCATTTTGCAGGGTGGCAACATCTCGGCGGCAGCCAACGGGCAGACCACCACGACCACCATCTATGGCGTGACTCCCAATTACTTTTCCATGCGCAACGAACAGGTCGCGGAGGGCGCCATTTTCAGCGACCAGCAGGTGAACATCCATGCCCGTGTGGCAGTGATCGGTCCGGACCTGGCAACGACACTTTTTGGCCGGACGACCAACCTGACCGGACAGACGCTGCGCATCAACGGCCAGACCTTTACGATCATCGGCGTCCTGAAATCGAAAGGCGGTACATCCCTTGGGAGTTCCGATAACCAGGCCATCATCCCGCTCACCACCGCCCGCGACCGGGTCATCCGGCGCCCGGCCAATTATGTGGATACGATCTATGTCCAGGCCACCAGCGCCAATACCGTTACGGATGCAAGCACGCAGATCTCCAATATCATGCGCATGCGCCACCATGTGGCGGTCGGCCAGGAAGATTTCTCCGTTTTCAACCAACAGGACCTGGCACAGACCGCCTCTTCGATCATCGGCGTCCTGACCATCTTCCTGGGCGGGATCGCAGCCATCTCCCTGCTGGTCGGCGGGATCGGCATCATGAACATCATGCTGGTCTCGGTGACCGAACGGACCCGTGAGATCGGCCTGCGCAAGGCAGTCGGCGCCCGCAACCGGGATATCATGATCCAATTCCTGGTGGAGTCTTTGTTCCTGAGCCTGCTGGGCGGGATCATGGGCATTTTGCTCGGCTGGCTGATCGCACTGATCATCGGGCAGATCGCCTCCGCCAGCGGAACTGCCCTGACCCCGGCGGTCAGCCTGAATGCCATCCTGCTGGCCACGCTTTTCTCGGCTGCAGTCGGCCTGTTCTTCGGCATCTATCCGGCCCGGCGCGCGGCCCGGCTTGAGCCGGTGGAAGCATTACGCTACGAATAAATCGAAATAAGTCCTATGATTTTTGAGAGGACTCTATGAACAAACCCGTTGCAAAACCAAAAAAGATCAGGATTTTGAATTCCAAACTACTGCCCATTGCGGCTCTCGTTCTGATTGTGCTGGCCCTGCTGTTCATGGCCACGCCGCTCCTGCGCGCCTCCGGAGGTTTCCAGAGAAACGGCAATTTTGTCACATCAAGGCAATGGCCAAACCCCTCCGCAAAATGGTTTCCAGTTCCAGGACGGAGGGCAACGGAGGTCCAGAGGCTTCTCCGGCCAAGATGGCTCGAATTTGCCCAACCGGCAGATTTGCCGTGGGAGGCGGCTTCCTGGGCGGCATTACCGGGGCGATCGTCTACTTCGTGGCGCTGCTGGTTTCGCTGGCCGCGGCCGTGGGCATGTTCCTTACCAAACGCTGGGGACAGGTTCTGGGGATCATTATGGCCGTTCTCTATGGCCTGGTGGGGCTGGTCTCCCTGCTCCCGATCCTGCTCGTCGAGTTCGTTAGGCCTGCGCAACCCGTTCAGCCTGATCCTCGGGATTGCGCACGTGGTGCTGGCGCTGGCGGTGATCGTGCTCGCCTCGATCCCGGCGAAGACAGCTGACAACTCCGGCTGTGACCAGATCCAGCCTCCGAGCTAGCCAGCTGCGTAACTTCCCATGCTGCACTGCGAAGCCCGGTCTTGCATGTGCGGTTCGGGCAGGCTGCACTTTCTTGCATAAATTATCCATCTGCACCATAATCAAAGCCATGGCCAAGAAAATCCTCGTCATAGATGACGAACCCAAGATCGTCGAGATTTGCAGCGACTATTTGCATGCCGCCGGTTTTGATATCCTCACCGCCGGGGACGGGCCGCAGGGCTGGCACTGGCGCGCTCGCAGAAGCCTGACCTGATCGTGCTCGACCTGATGCTGCCCGGCATGGACGGGCTTGACCTTTGTCGTTCCCTGCGGCAGTGAAAGCAATGTGCCCATCATCATGCTGACGGCCCGCATCGATGAAACGGACAAGCTGATCGGCCTTGAGCTGGGGGCAGATGATTACATTACCAAACCATTCAGCCCGCGCGAACTGGTGGTGCGCGTCCGCACGGTGCTGCGGCGTGCCAGCGGGGATTCGTCCAGCGAAGTGATCCGGGTCGGCGACCTGACCCTGGACCGGGCACGCTATCAGGTCAACCTGCCGGACCGGAGCGTGGTACTCACCATGACCGAATTCGAACTCCTGGCAACCATGATGAGCCAGCCCGGTCGCATTTTCAGCCGGTCCCAATTGCTTAATGCCGTGCGCGGCGTGGCGTTCGAAAGTTACGAGCGCGCCATCGACTCGCACATCCGCAACCTGCGCCGGAAACTCGAACCGGGGGATTATATCGTCACCGTCCATGGTGTTGGATACAAATTCGCCCCGTGAGAGAACCGGGACCAATTCTGAAGGATCGAAGCATGCCGCATTCCACCACGGTCCGCTCCATTCAAAACCGGCTGTTCCTGCTGCTGCTGCGCGCCTTTATCATCGCGGTGGCGTTCCTGATCCTGTTTACGCTGCTGACCACCGGCCTGGTTTTAGCCAACCCTTCGCAATCCAACCCGCTCTACCGGCTGCCGACGATGGCACCGCCTCGAAACCTATTACATCGCCCGCGGCAGTTGGGATGGCGTCAGTAGCATCTTTACCAATTCCCTTGATTTTGAAGTCTTTACAATGGAAATCCTCCATCCTCCTGAATGGACAGGATCGCATCGTTGTGGAGCATGGACAGCCGGTTGATCCAGCCACCTCCCCGGTCTACCAGCCAGGCCAGCGGAGAGTTGGTCCTTCCCATTATGGTGAATGGCGAGGTGGTTGGAAAACTCGTCGTCAGGCAAAACACCCGGCCATCCGTGCTCTTCATTTTCCGCTTCCTCCAGCCGGTGCTCCTGGCATCTCTCATCCTGGCTGTGTTTGCCACCTTGATCGGGCTGCTGCTCACACGCCGGGTGGTTTCTCCGCTGGCCGAAGTCATCGCGGCTGCCGAGGAGATCGCCGGAGGCCGTTTGCAGACGCGCGTCGGAGCCAAGGGGCCGGATGACTTGCGCGACTTGAGCGACAGTTTTAACAAGATGGCAGACGCCCTGGAACGCAATGACCGCGAGCGGCGTGACATGCTGGCCGATATTGCCCACGAACTGCGCACACCGCTGACGGTCATGCGCGGCCGTCTGGAAGGGATCATGGATGGGATCTATCCGGCAGACGAGAATCATGTCGGCCCGGCCCTGGAGGAAGCCTATCTGCTCGAGCGGCTGGTGGAGGACTTGCGCCTGCTGACCCTGGCCGAGAGCCACCAACTGACCTTTGAGAAACACGAACTGGATTTGATCGAGATTGCCCGGCGCTCGATCAGCATGTTCCAGGCCGAGGCCGACGAGAAGAAGATCAGCCTGGGTCTGGTGACATCCCTGGAGAGTGCCTTGATCATTGCCGACCCGCTGCGCACCGAACAGGTGATCGGCAACCTGCTCTCGAATGCCCTACGGTATGTCCCCGAAGGCGGAAAGGTCTGGGTGGAGATTGCACAGGACAGGTAATGAGGTGACAGTCTCCATTAACGATAACGGCCCCGGCGTCCCGGAAGCCGACCTGCCATTCATTTTCAACCGTTTCTGGCGCGGAGAAAAAAGCCGGGCACGCCAATCCGGCGGAGCCGGCCTGGGATTGGCGATCACCAAGCTGCTGGTCGAGGGGCAGGGGGGCCAGATCGCTGCCCAAAACCTGCCGGGGGGTGGTTTGCAGGTGCGCGTGTCTTTTACGGCTCTACACCGATAAACTCAAAAAAAAGGGCAATCGCCCCGATCACCTCGTAGCGATTGCCTTGCCTCCCCCTGATTTCCTTCCGACCGTCCATTAGGTTTGGCTGGATCAGTTCGGTTGATTTTCAAAACCTGCGGGACATTGCGAAATATCAGGCCTGACTCGCCCTGCCTACTCACCAGGGTTAACGATGTAACCGCTCCATAGCGCATCAGGAGGAAGATGTCCTGTAGAGAAAATCTGGAGCCCTTCATAGATACCTTCCCCATGACCGACGCAATTTACTTCAAGAGAGGGTGAATGCATGGTACAGTCCAAGTTCCAAATTCCACCTTCAACCGTCTCCATCCTGGCCTTCCCGACAAAGAACCAGACCCCATTTCCAACGATTTGAAAGTTCAGGTCGATCTTGGTCATGCCGGTCACCTAGAGCTGTTTCCCTCATCATAACAAGTCTGTGTAAAGTGCTTGGTGATCCAATTTCCGTCAATTGGATTTTTCAGACCGTTAATGATCTCGCGGTCGATTTGGGTGGAGTCAAAATCACAATTTTCAGTGTAGGTGAAGTAATTGCGCGTGGTCTTTGCGCCGGCTGTGAAGACAGTCACCAGCAAAAGCGCCAATGCCAGGGTCAATCCGATCAACAATTTGCTTTTCATTTCATTCTCCTTTCGTGAATAAGAAACATATTGAACTTACGGCAGGTGTTTTATTGTTCTCCAATAGTCCTCTCCTTTCTCCAATAGCGGCCCACCAAAGAAAAAGTCAGAGCTGGTCGAGTACCGGATGCCATTGAAGGACAGGTGCGAGTCTGCCAGCACTTCCGAGAATGCACTGGTCGAAGTGGGGACTGGGGCCGGCGTTTTTTGCCGGCGGCGCTGCCTTCGAGATGATGGCGGGCGGCGGTGTCTGGCAAGCTGCCAGCAGGATTACAGCGAACAGGGCAATGATCTTCTTCACGGCAATCTCCTTGGCGGCTTGTATCACCCTCACATTACTCTTCAATCGTGTCACCAGCGTGTCACACAGCGTGCCAAAACGCGCGATTTTTTCATGTACAGTTGTATAATTAAGTCACCGACTGATGCAAAGGAGCGGAATGTCACCCCGGCTCTGCCTGCAATTCCTCGGTCCGCCTCAAAACTTCGTAGACAACATCCCCTTCATCCCCAATCGCCGCACGGTCATTGTCCTGCTCGGCATATCTGGTTGTCAACCAATCACAGCGTTTCACGCGCGAGTTCCTCAGTTCCCTGCTCTGGCCCGAACAAGCTCAGGATAAAGCCTTTGCCAATTTACGCCATACCCTAATCATGTGTTAATGACCAGTCGCCTCAAAGCCAACTGAACGATGTCCTGTGGTCCTCATTCAAGGAGACGATCAGATGAAGGATGGGCAGCATGAACATTAAAAAGATATTCAATAGTATTAGGGGCATCCTGCTCCTCGCAACCTCCGTGGCTCTGGCTGGCTGCACAGACACTACGGCGACCGCCATACCAGCCTCACCTTTACCAACC
>CAWHNM010000001.1:0-180481 GCA_963830665.1 uncultured Chloroflexia bacterium | reverse complement strand
AGAGAAACACGAGATCAGGAAACGGCGCCCTTTATAGTTGCGTATTTTGACCTGCCAATAGGTTCTCAATTAATATATCTGGTGATAAGAAATATCGGGCGTACGGTGGCAACACAAGTAAAGTTGACATTTACACCCGCATTACGTGCAAGTAAAGATACTCGTCTTTTGGAAGAAGTAGGGTTAAACATAAAAAAGCGGGATTTATTCATGCCCCCTAATTATGAAATAAGGACATTAGTAGATTCGTCACCTGCATATTTTGGTAGAAAAGAACTTCCATTAAGTACGATGTTGAAATTACTTACTATGGTGGGCTTGAATTGAAACAACGCATAATCAAACAGACCTTGGACCTTTCAGCCAACAAAGGTATTTCGTATGTACGTGAAAAAGATATGGATAACCTTGTTGGTGAAATTGAAAAACTAACACGGGAGTTTCACGAAATAAAGGATACTACAACTAATATTGCGGCGAGTTTAGAGCGCGGACATTAATCGCCAACCCAAGCTTATTAGTGACGAAATTAGAACCTGATATGAGAAATTGGAAAAAGTTCATTATTGCCAAACTAAATGAGTTTGAAAATCTTTGGAAAATTCTGTATAGTGAGGAACGAGAACAAGGATTTGGATTAGACAGGCTACAATCTCAAATCCAGGCTATCTGTGAGCAATTACTCGCCCTCAATGCAAACAAAATAAGCAATATCCCAGCTGATATATTTGAGAAGACCACTCTTGTCGCTGAGAAACTTCGAGAACTTGGTCAGTTCAGGTTTTATATCGGTGGAGACTTATCCTTGGAAAAATTCAATGAAATTGGAGATTCCGTTATCAGCGACATAAACGATTTCAAAACAAAACGCGCCTAGCAAAGCGTTCTCAGGACACGCATAAGTCCTTTCGGGAAAAATGATGGCTCGCCATCTTTTTAGGTGCACTTGACTGACAGGTATGTTCCGTGTTTTCAAGCGTTTTCCTGACTAAAGGCTGGTTCCGTTGAAATGGCGTTGTTTCGTCCCACCCACCAGCGCGTAAGCCAACCCCTTGGGCAGAAGGACCGCATAGGAAACGAACGAATGATATTGCCAAAGCAGCGCGACCCCAGGTTCATCACCCTCCGCCGCGGCGGGACGCTGACAGACTCCGACCATCAGCTGCTCGCCGTGTGGGCCGCAGCCTGTGCGGAACACGTCCTGCCCCTGTTCGAGTGGCGCAGCCTGCAGACCCGCGCCCTCGCCAGGCCATCGCCCAGGCGCGCGCATGGGTGCGCGGCGAGATCACGATGACGCAAGCCCGCATTGCTGCCGGTCACGCCATGGCCGCCGCCAGGGAGCTGCGCGGCGCTGCCAGGGAGGCGGCCTATGCAGCCGGGCAGGCTGCGGCAGTCGCGCATGTTGCCGCACATGAGCTGGGCGCAGCCGCCTATGCGATCAAGGCTGCCCGGGCAGCCGTCGTGGAGAGTGAACGCGACCAGGCCGGTCGTTTGGAGTGTCAATGGCAGCGTGAGCAGCTGCCGGAGGCGATTCGCGCCTTGTCCTGGACGATCAGCGCTTGCGGAACGAGATTTGCTGGTTCGTATTCGATGGATAAGGGTGTGGCGTGATCGCCCCTACTGGTCTCTGTGTATCTTCCCGCGTTCCTGGTCCCATAGTGTTGTAAATCGTTCAAAGACACCCGCAATGATTTCCAGTTCACTTTCAGAGTAACTTGAAATCAATTCGTCTTGTGCGTTTCGCGCCGATTTAAACCATGCCGCAGCTCTTTCGGCAGCGTTTTTTGCGGGGGTGATCAGAGTTCCGCGGCGATCATCCGGATTGCGCCGGCGTTCAAGGAAACCCGCCTTTTCGAGCCGGTCCAGCATGGCGGTCGTCGCACCAGAAGTGAGACCCGTATGCCTGGCAAGTTCAGAGGGTGTGGCAATGCCTTTCATGAATAGAAGCCTGAGACATTCCATGTCGGTTGCGTTGAGTTCCGGCCCGGTCATTCATGGCGTTTCGGAACAGCGTCAAATGAATGCCATAATCCCTCACCGCCATCAGGGCTCGTTTCTTCAAGTCTGTCTTTGTGGAATTCGTCATAGTAATTTACCCTTGACATTATCTTTATTTTGAAGTATCTTTATTATATAACAATATTCAATTCGACGCAAGGGTGGTTCAACCACCCCAAGTCAGATAAGGAGATTTCCATGAGCCCAAAGCAAGATACGAAAAAGTCTGCCCAGCGTGCCACCCCGGGCGGCAAGACGAACAAAGGATTATCGGCTGAAGAAATAGCGGCCATGAAGGAGACGATCAAAGAGAGGAAGGCGGCCGCCAGCAAGGAAGAGGCGGAACAAGCTGTGCTTGAGAAGATCGCCGAGATGAAGGGATCGGATCAAAGCATGGCCAAACGGATCCATGAGATCGTCAAGGCTAACGCGCCAGCCCTCATGCCGAAAACCTGGTATGGGATGCCCGCCTATGCCAAGGCGGATGGCACGGTCATTTGCTTCTTTCAGGCTGCGAGTAAGTTCAACGTGAGGTATGCAACGTTTGGCTTCCAGCCCGATGCGAAACTCGACGAAGGCGCCATGTGGGCGACCTCCTTCGCGTTGAAGGAGCTGACTGCGGCTGAAGAAGCCAGGATCGTTGCACTCGTGAAAAAAGCAGCCGGCTAAGAACCTGGTGGAAGCCTTTGAGAGCTTGGAGGAACCCGGTCATGAGAAAAGTGATTGTGCTTGAACATATCTCCATGGATGGTGTCATCCAGGCCCCGGGCGGGCCGGACGAAGATACCAGCGGCGGCTTTGCGTATGGCGGGTGGATCGCGCCCTATTCCGACCCGATCCTTGAAAAGGTGCTGGGAAGGCAGATGAACCTTCCGTTCGACCTGCTGCTGGGGCGCAAAACCTTTGACATCTGGGCGCCCTTCTGGCCGCAGCATGCGGACGCCTGGCCGGGCGTCAACCCGGCGACCAAGTACGTCGCCTCGAATAGCATGACGTCCAGCGAATGGCAGCCGTCCGTGTCTTAAACGGAGATATCCCGGAAAAAGTCGCCCAGATCAAGGGACAGCCGGGGCCGGATTTGAACGTTTGGGGAAGTGGTGATCTCCTTCAGACGCTGATCAAGCATGACCTGGTGGATGTGTTCTGGCTGATGATCTATCCGATCACGCTGGGCGCTGGCAAACGCCTGTTTGCCGGTGGCACGCTCCCGGCGGCGTTCAAGCTGACGGAAAGCACGGTCAGCTCGAAGGGCGTGATTGTCGTGAATTACGAACGGGCACCTGCCCTTGCGGGTGGTGCAAGGGGGCCAATCACCACCGGAAGTTGAGGACGTCCGCGCTGTGTCGGGCCTCTGAAGGCAGGGCCCGGGTGACACATTACGCTCTCACAGCGGATTTTCCTTAACTCCCACCGGGCTTTTTCCTCAGCAAGCCCCAAACACCCATCCCAATTACAACCACGCCAATTACCAGCCACAGCCAGCCCGGCCCGGGTGTAGCCCCGAGCGGATTGAAGCTGGCCGCCAGGAACACCACTCCTGCCAGGATGGTCAATATCGCCGAAAATTTTCGCCTGTTTTTTGGGTTTTGTTGGTTCATCGAATTGCTCCTCCAGGGATCGTAAGGTCTATTCCTCCCCATACACCGCCACTCGATCGCCGCCCGGCCCGTTTGGCCGCGTACATGGCCTGGTCGGCAAACTCGAGCAGGCTGTCCAGGGTCTCGCTGCGCGCCTTCTCTCAGATCGGCGATCCCCAGGCTGAGCGTCAGGAAAAGTCCGCCTTTGGGCGTGGAGATGGGCTCGGAAGCCATCCTTTCGCGCAAGCGTTCCGCCACCTGCCGGCCCTGGGCGCTGTTGCTGCCCGGCAGCAAAATGGCAAATTCATCCCCGCCGTAGCGCCCGATCAGCTCTCCCTGGCGCAGGCTTTCGTTCAAGGCCTTGGTGACGAAGATCAGCGCCTGGTCGCCGATGGCGTGCCCATAGTAATCGTTGACCTGTTTGAAATGGTCCAGGTCGAACAGGATCGCCGTGAGCGGCTGCCCGGCCTGCAGGGCGCGCGCCAGTTCCTGCTCTCCCAACTGGAAAAACTCACGCCGGTTCAGCAGCCCGGTCAGAAAATCGTGGGTGGCCAGGTTTTCCAGGTTAGCCTGTGCGCTTTTCCGCTCTTCGATCTCCCGCCTCAGTTCGATGGTTTTCAGGTAATGGATCTCGGCGTCTCTTTTGGCCGTTTCGACCTGGTAGGTCACCTGCAGCCCGGCCAGGCGTTTGGCGGTATGCTCATTAAAGACCGTCTCTTTGAGTGTATGGAACTGCTTGAAATGCTGCAGGGCGGCCGCATGCTCCCCCCGTTTCTCATATTCCTCAGACAACAATTGATGGCATTGCGATTCCCCGCGCCGGTCATTGCAGGCATGACTGAGCGCCAATGCGCACTCGAATGCGGCCAGCGTGGCCTCATCATTCTGCAGGGCTTGATAAAGTTTTCCCAGGTTGAGCTGGCATTGAAATTCATCCGAGCGGGCCTTGTGCTGGCGGCTCAACGCCAGCGCCTGTAACAAATATTCTTCGGCCCTGGCAAAGTCCTTAATTCCCAGGTAGACTTCCCCCAGCGTGCTTAACGCAGTCACGGCCACCACATCGATCCCATTCTCACGCTGCCAGGCGCAGGCTTTCCTGGCAGGCTTCCAAAGCCTGTTCGCCGCGGCCCAACTCGAGGTACGTCATGGCCAGGTTATTCAGCGCGATGCTTTCGCCACTCACCTCCCCCTGTTCACGGTAATTCTGGAGTACTTTTTGGCCTGTTTCGAGCGCCGCATTCAGATCGTTCGTCTCGGCATAGATGACGCTCAGGATGTTTAGCATGCCTGATTCGTGCCGGCGGTCTCCCCCCGCCTGGGCCGCTCTAAGCGCTTTGATCGCATATCCCGTTGCGGCCTCGTAATCGCCGTAACAGCGATACGTCCAGCTGATTATCCCCAGGATGTCAAGCAGCATGGCGCTGGTTTCCGGCTTGCCATCCGGCAGGCCTTCCAGGATCTCATGGGCCCGCAGCGCCTGGGTCAGGGCCGTGTCATAATTGCCGGCATCATTGTTCAAGGCGGCCAGGTTTCGCAGGCTGCCTGCCAGCCCGGGCAGATAGGGCTCCTGCTCGAACTGGCCGCTGTTGGCTGCCTCGTAGGCCTGCCCGGCCAGACCGCGCGCCTTTTCCTGGTCCTTCATATGGATGGCCCAGACAAGCTCATTCAGCACGTCGATCCTGGCACGCAGCATCCGTGACACTATTCAATTGAGTTTCCAGGTCGAGAATTCTTTGACTTGCGGTTTTGCCGGATTCCAATCTGGGCCTCAGGACGATGGGATGAAGTACGCTGCCGTCCAACTATACCTCATTATGGGGTTGGCAGGTTTAGGATATTTGTGCCGATTAAATGATTTTCATTTCAACTTCCCAACCGCTTCAAGCGCCTGGAATATGCCCGCATCTGAAATCAGCGTGGTGATCAGTAATAAAAGATTTGAAGTTTTCATCCTTGTCCTTGATAACTCAAATATGGCAAACTGCGCCAGGAGACTTCGCCAGGAGACTTCCGAAGCGCCAAAGTGCGGCGAAACTTCGGAAGTCTGTGACTCGAGCACCTGCGTCACTTTCCTCATATAGTAGAAGCATATTACCAAGATGAAAACAGCGGTTCTGATCCCCTTGTGGGCATATGTAGGTTAGGTGGAATATTTAAATGGTCGAATGGGAATAATCTGAATATCTGGGGTTCAAATCCCCACGGGGCCACCATACTTTTGGGGTGTTTGCAAACAGACTTCTGAATTAAAAAGAGGGCAAACCTGCGCAACAGGTTAATGGTTTGCAGGAGCGGGCGGGTGGTCGGACTGGGAAAATGATCGGGAACAGAAAAAACTCGCAGCCAGCCTGTCCAGGCCGACAGGCCAGGGAAAAATGCTTGAAAAGCCGCAGCATACCCACAAGTCCTCTGCACGATATACGCTTTCTCAGGTTTTGGTATTATGCTCCACCGTGATGACCACATTACCCTTTTTATATCCTGCGTCAACATAATTGTGAGCCTCGGCAATTTGTTCCAAAGGGTAGCATCGATCGATGACCGATTTTATCTTCCCTGCTTCAATAAGCTCTTTGAGAAAAATTAAATCCACGTTTTTTTGGTTTGCTGCACCGATGATTACTTTCTTGCTGGTTCTCATCGAAGTCCATCGCCCCCTTACCATCTGCGACAGCCCAGCATTTCCTAAGAGATATCGACCATTTTGTTTTAGCGATCTTACACAACCTGAAAACGAACTCTTGCCCATCACGTCAAAAATAACATCGTAGATCTCAGCGTTTTTAGTGTAATCTTCTTGAGTGTAATCAATGACATGATCTGCACCAATCAAGCGCAGCATGTCCAATTTCCCCGCGCTGTCCACGCCGGTCACTTCCGCCCCAAAGTACCTGGCAAGCTGAACCGCAAAAGTACCGATACTTCCACCGGCGCCGATAATCAAAACCTTTTGTCCGCTTTGGATATTTGCTTTTCGAAGAAAATTCAATGCTTCAAGTCCCCCAGTAGGGACAGCGGCGGCTTCCTCATAGGTCATATTGACCGGTTTCCTTGCCAATACCCCCATTTTGGGTTCTTCAGGCAGACAGATGTACTCGGCATAAGCCCCAAAACCAAGACCGGTGGTTGCGAAAACCTGGTCACCTTTCTTAAATCGCCTAACATCATTGCCTGCCGATTCAATTTCCCCGGCAAGTTCCTGCCCTAATATCGTTATTTTCTTTGGTTTGCGAAAACCATTGTAAATTCGCATGGGAAGCCTGAAGCAAGACAGGGATTTTCAACCTTCGCATCTCACTATCCCCTGCTGTTACGGTTGTCGCATATATTTTTACCAGTACTTCATTGTCCCTGGGAGTTGGTTTTTCGATCTCTCTGAGCTGAAGACCATCCGGTGGTCCGTATTTTGTCCATACAATTGCTTTCATATATTTTCCTCCTAAACGACCAAACACGTCTGCCGAATTAAAGCACAGTTGAAGAGTGGCAGGTGCAGCGCTTGATCAGGTTTGGTTATTATGCTCCACGATTATGACGACATTTCCTTTTTTGTGCCGTTTTTCGACATACCGATAAGCCTCTGCGGTCTGCTGCAGCGGATAGTGTCGATCGATGGTCGATTTTATTTTCCCAGCCTCAATAAGCTCTTTGAGGAAAACTAAATCTTCAGTCTTTTCTTTTGTTGGAGTTTGAACGGAAACGTAGAATCCTTTATTCTTTAGCAAGCCCTTAACTTGAGAAAGCGAACTCTTGCCCACCGCGTCAAAAACGATATCATAAGTCTGACCTCTTTTCGTAAAATCCTCTTTAGTGTAATCAATGACTATATTGGCTCCCAGGGATTTCACCAATTCCAAATTCGCAGTACTGCATACTCCAGTAACTTCCGCCCCAAAGTACTTGGCAAGCTGCACCGCAAAAGTACCTACGCTTCCAGATGCGCCAAAGATAAGAACTTTTTGTCCGCTCTGGATATTTCCTTTTCTAAGAAACCGCAATGCAGCCATTCCCCCAACAGGAACGGTAGCAGCTTCCGCATAGGTCATATTGGCCGGTTTAATTGCTAGCACCCCGGATGCCCAATCTTCTGGCAGACATACATATTCGGCATTCGCACCAGTGCTCAAGCCGGTGGTAGTTCCAAAAACCTGGTCACCTTTCCTAAATCGCTTTACATTTTTCCCTAATGCTTCAATTTCCCCAGCTAACTCGTGCCCGGGTATCTTTTTTCTTCGGAGGCCAAATATTTGCAAGGGGAGCCACACCAACATAGGTAATTTTCGAAGTACAACGTCCCCGGATGTTACTGTTGCTGCGAAAATTTTTACTAATATTTCATTATCCCTGGGAGCAGGTTTTTCTACTTCTTTCAACTGAACAGCATCCAATGAGCCAAATTTTGTGTAGACAATTGCTTTCATTATTAATCCTCTCACGCCTGGTCAGGATTGGTTGTTCTGGGCCATAGTGATTACGACTTTTCCTTTGGCATGACCTTCTTCAAGATACCGGAGAGCTTCAGAAACCTCGCTTAAAGGGTAACAGCGATCGATTACAGGCACTACTTTACCGGCTTCAAAAAGCTCTTCCAAAATCGCCAAATCTTCTTGATTGTTGGGTTTCCACATCACGATTCCCATTTTCTTATTCCCGGTCATTGAAATCAATGGTCCTAGTAAAAAAGCTTGAAGAATTGCAGCCCCGGAGCCTCCGACCATAACAAAAACTCCCGAGGGACTCAAAGCACGCTTGTAATCGAAAATCGAGCGGGATGCCACAACATCAAAAATAAAGTCATACCGCTGCCCACTTTTGGTGAAATCCTCTTGAGTGTAATCAATGACATGGTCCGCACCAATCGAGCGCAGCATGTCCAATTTACTCGGGCTATCCACGCCAGTCACTTCGGCCCCGAGTGATTTGGCAATCTGCACCGCAAAAGTACCCACACCACCACCCGCGCCATTGATCAAAACCTTTTGTCCTGGCTGAATCTTTCCTTTATCCGATAGAAGAAAACTGGGCGAAGATGATCCTGTCCCTCGAAGATTCTGCAGGGCATTGGCTGCTGCTGAAGGCATGGCGGCAGCTTCCTCAAATGTCATCCCAGCCGGTTTCAGCCTTAATGCATTTTCAGGAACACATACATACTCCGCAAAAGCCCCATACCCCAATGGGATAGACAAGTCTCCCCATATCTCATCACCTGGCTGAAACTGCGTTACGTTTCTGCCAACTGCTTCAATCCGCCCGGCGATGTCAGATCCGAGGATCTTGTGATTTGGTTTTAAAGGCCCCCCGAAACGGGCACTCCAATTACCCCTCAGGATTTCAAGATCAGCCGCATTTAGGGATGCCGCATGGATTTTTACCAGCGCTTCATCCTCCCTGGGAGCAGGTTTGGCTACCTCTTCGAGATGAAGAACATCCGGTGAGCCGTACTTTGTGTATACAATTGCTTTCATGGTTTTTCTCCGTATTTACTATCATCCCGTGTTTATATAATTCGTTAATAGGTAAAATGCGGCAACCGGCCACCGCATTTTACTTGAACACAACCCAAAATCTCAGGCTGAACGCAGGCTGAATGGCGGATAGCGGTCGGTCACCAGCAGGAAGGCGTAGGCTCCCACCCGCAGCCACCAGCGACTGACCCCGACGTTGAAATCAAACAGGCTTTTGGGGTATCGACCGGTCGCCAGAATGGCGAACCAGGCCAGGATCACTGCAAAAAAGCTGCCAATGCTGAGAAAAAACAGGATGAAATAATGCGGGATCACGAGCAGCCACTTGATCAGGGGATACCACCGGTTGAGGTCAGTTTTTACGTCCGGGTAATCGATCTCCAGGTGAACAGACTGCTCTTCGACAGTGGACGGGTAGCGGTCCGTGAGCAGGGCTGCGTAGGCGCCGACTCTGGTTTCGAAGCGGGTCAGCTCGCGCGAAAAGTCGAACCACCAGCGTGGATAAAGCTGTCGAAAGAGGATCATCAAGGCCGTGGCTGATACGAGACCGACCACCAGTCCACCAGCCGACTCCTGCGTTTTCCGGATCACCTCACCGGCTCCATTGAGGAAAACCGTGTTGGTGATCGTTTTCCCGACGCCTGAAACGAGGCTCAGGATAATTGAGATCGGAATGAGCCAGAGTATTCGGAAGAAAGTTGTAAGCCGATCCAGTTTTTCAGGATAGTCGACCTCGAGGCGAGCCGCGTATCCAGCGGTTCCATTGTTGGTATTCATTTTTTAATCCTTTCCTTTATATTACTTACTTTTTCCGGTGCAGTTACATGGTAAGGTTTTGCTATTTATTTGCATAGTGATGATTACATTGCCTTTTCCACTTTGCACACCACTGCGGCCCATCAGAGTAGGCCGCAATGGGCAGTAGTGTTAGGGCTTAATTTCAGGGTTACGCCACTTTAATGCAAACCCGACAATGAGTGCAGTAGACGCAACTTCGATAGCTGTGAAAAATGCGTAATACATGGTTGGCACTGCAACAAATAGCGTCAGGGTCAGAGCAATGGTCATGAACGTGCCTGCGATGATGCTCGCCCAGCGGCTTGCTCGATACTTCAATAACCGAGACAGGAGAACCATCGTAATCGGTACCATCATGAAGATGGAGCCTCCCAACAGGAAGCCTTCCGTCATTTGCATTGATCCATGTTTAACAGGATCCATTAATGTTACAACATCTCCGTAGGTATAAGTGAGCATTGCAAATAGCCACAGTGCTGAGAGTATCGTTTTCGTGTCTGTGGTCTTTTTGCTTGTAACCATATTTTCATTGGTAGTCATCGTATTTTCTCCTTAGGATTAGGTTATCAGAATAAATCTTATGCAAAACGCTTATATGCTTTTTTTCAAAATCCATATTTATGGAAAACTCCTTTCTAGGTGGCTTGCCTCAATTCACTGTTTGATATCTGGCGCATCTTCCTGGTTTTGACTTACGGGACAGACCGAGATCAATGACATACCCAAATCACGCACCTTTTTTAGTAGTCCATGCAACGCTGCTTGATCGACCACCGGGCCGGTTAAATGGGTGTTGCCATCGTCTTCCAGTGTGATGACCAGGCCATCAAACCAGTCCGTCCATTTTTGACCCAGATGGCCTTTGATCGTGATTTGATAGACCATGGGTTGGCCTGGAGCATTTTTCGGATTGAGTTTGTTTGACATGATTCTCTACATGATGTGGCCGACTACAACAATCCAGGCCACTCGATAATATGGATATAGTTTACCTATAATACGGTATTATTGGATAGATACTTAAGTATTGTTTGGGGGTATTGTTTTTGAAATATTGAGAGGAGTTGCCCTCATCGACAAAGATTCGGATGTAGCCTTCCGGCTTTCCCAGGGTCAAGGCGCGCTCCAGGGATTCGAAGGCCTGAGCCGTGCTACCCTGCACCTTATAAACTAGCGCCTGTGTCACCAGGATCTCGAGCACGCTGCCCATTCTTTTTCCAGCTTCTGCCGCCTTCAAAAGACGTTCCAATAAGCTCCATGCCTCTAGAATAACGCGTTCTTCCCGATAGCTCTGATACTCGGCGAGCAGCACCCGTGCAAGGATAATATGTTCAAACTCGCTCAAATCGTTTTATTGTGCCACATTTTTCTCAGCCCTTCACTTTCGGACCTGTTCCACCATTTTCACGATCGCGGCGACCGCCGCCTCGGGCTGGTCGATCATGATGCGGTGACCGCTTTGTTCCGCAAAGAACTGCTGGCTGTCAGTCGATAAATGCAGGTAACCTGCCTGCGAGGCGGCCCAAGCCGCGTCCTGATCCTTGCCGCGCGATAGAACGATCAAGGGCAATGCGCCCAACGTGGTCACAGCCCTGGCCTGCGCCCCTCCTTCGGACATGCCCCTGCCTTCGTCCAACAGGGTTTGGGTGGAACGCGGGGTCACCGAGTAAGCTTTATAGGCTTGCTTGTCCCAGGCCGGCAGGTTTTGAATCGAGCCGAGGGGACCCGCCAGCATGCGCATCACACCCAGGCGTGCCAGCAACACCGGCAGGGAGGTCTGACCGGGTTTCGGGGCGGGCCTGGGAGCGGCGGCACCCACAGCCGGCAGCGCCTGCGCATCCACCAGCACCAATCCGGCGACTTCGTCCGGATAGTCATGCGCGTACACCAGTACGGTATACCCGCCCATCGAATGGCCCACCAGCACATACGGCCCGGGTATATTCGCTTTTAATAGCAGGGTATGCAGCTCGCTGGCATATTCGCGGGCGGTGCGCGGCTGGGGACTGGGCTCGCTCCAGCCCATCCCGGCCCGGTCGTAGCTGCAGACGCGCGTGGTCTTGGCGACTTCGGGCTGCACCCACCCCCATCCGGCAGACGAATCGCCCCAGCCGGATTCGATCACCACGGTGGGACTGCCGGAGCCGGTGCAGTTGATATGCAAACGGTAGCCGCCCACATCAACCATTTGGCCTGGAGGCGGATAGGCTTTCGCGTCCGCGGCTTCCGCCATGGGCTCGTAGATCCAACCTGCCAGGATCAAAATCAAGAAAACTGCCAAAATTCCAACCAACCAGGTCATGCAACCTCGACCCCGGCGAGTGGGAGCTCGCTTTTCGTTGATATCAATTTGATTGCCCATATAAAAACCTCTCCCATTATTTTCATCCACCGCTCTGCAAACCACGGCAGCCTGCGAAACAGGCTGCCGTGCAGATGACGCTTACGCCGCTACGGTCTCAGTCAGGCTGTCCTTGCCTGGCTTCACGGTCCTCACACCAACCACGAGCAGGTACAGGACCATCCAGATCTCCGCGATGGCGGGCACGATGACAATGAACGGGTGGATCTGCCTGCCAAAGTCGGGCGCCAGGAACGCCGCGAACAGGTCCACCAGGTAGCATGCGGCGGCCGCGATCAGGGTGACTCCCAGCGCCTTGGGGAACAGCTTTGATTTGTAGGCCAGATACCCGAGCGGCGCCAGCCACAGGCCAAAGAAGACCTGCGCGCTGAGGGTGCCATAGTGCTGGATGTCAAGCAGCATCAGCACCAGCGCGTTCGACCCCGTTGCGCCGAAAGCGGCCGCGTAAGAGGCGCCTGTCGCCACCTGCAGGGCCTCGAATTCGAAGACCGCATTGAGGGTGATGATGCCGACCGCCAGGGCGACGAAGACCAGCATGGCGCGTGCCACGCTCTGGTGCACGTGCTGGAGCAGGAGGTAGAGGGCCATCGCCGTCAGGACGAAGAAGACCGCATCCAACAAGTGGGCGGCGACGATCAGGCGCACCAGTCCGGGGTTCGCCAGCACATTCCCGGTTGTGGCCGCCGGGTTCCCGGCCGCGTACAGCTTGGGATCCCCATAGCCTTCGGCAAAACCGCCGACAATGCCGACGATCAGATAGAAGAGGCCGGCGATTCTCGCCAGACGTTTGGGTGAAGATATATTTTCCAATTTTGTATCCATTTTTTCTCCTTTATTTTAGCGATATCGAAGTGCGTGGAATAGGACTTGAATGGAGCAGTGCTCGCCATCCTGTTCCTGATCGTTGAAATAAGCCGGAAATGTTATTAGGGGAAAACCGCGTTTCCTGGTGACTTGTCTCCATATCAGCTATTTTTCTTCTTAATTCACGGCGTCCGCGACCGTCTGATCCTTGAACAAATGAGTAGGAACGATTATCGGGTCCAAGTTGTCATTTGCTGCTGGCTCCACAGTTATGACTATTTTTCCTTTGGAATGTCCCACTCCAAAATACCGGAGAGCCTCAGGCACCTCACTTAACGAGTATCGTCTATCAATAACCGGTACGACTTTACCCGTTTCCAGAAGCTCTTTGAGAAGTGGTAAATCCTTTGGGTTTGGTTTCAACGTCAAGTTTCCCAACTGCTGGCCATCCTTTTTTGACATCCGTGATCCCTGGAGCATAACCTGGAACAATTGAGCCAGGGAACCTCCGGACATGACATAAATACCCCTGGGGCTTAACGCACGCTTATAATCTGAAATCGGATGATATCCGTTCGCAGCAAGAATCAAGTCATACTGCTGTCCATTTTTGGTGAAATCTTCTTTGGTGTAGTCAATGACGTGGTTTGCCCCAAGTGTGCGCGCCATGTCTAAATTGCCGGTGCTGCACACCGCCGTGACTTCAGCCCCGAAGTATTTGGCAACCTGCACTGCAAATGTCCCTACCCCACCAGAGGCCCCATTGATCAAAACCTTTTGTCCTGGCTGAATATGCCCCAGATCGCGTAACCCCTGCAGGGCTGTGCGAGCTGCCAATGGTACTGCCGCTGCTTCCTCAAAGGATAGATTAGCCGGTTTTAGTGCCAGGACACTTTCAGGAGCAATTACATATTCAGCAAAACCGCCAAAATTATCCCCGTAAACATCCCCAAACACCATATCACCCGGCTTAAACTGCTTTACATCGCTGCCAACCGCTTCAACCAGCCCGGAGATGTCACAGCCGAGGATCGTGTTTTTTGGTTTGAGCAGCCCCATGTTCAGGCGAACCAGGAAAATGTCAGCGGTCAGGAGATGCCAGTCTGCCGCATTGATAGAGGTTGCATGAACTTTTACCAGTACTTCATTCTCCCTGGGCGCAGGTTTTTCAACCTCTTTGAGCTGAAGAACATCCGGGTGTACCGTATTCTGTGTAGACAATTGCTTTCATTTTTGAATCTTCCTTATTTTAGGTGTTTGAATATGAATGTTCCCTTCCCAACCCTCCCCCATTTTCATGGAAAATGGGGGAAGGCAACGGGCGGGGGCGCTTCATTCGAACCGGAATTTCCAGAGGGCCAATACCCAGAAGACCAGCGCGTAGCCCAACAGGACCCCGACCACCGGCAGCACCGAGCTCATTCCCAGGCCGCGCACAATCACATCCTGAAACCCGGTCAGCGCCCAGTAGTGCGGGATCACCAGCGCAATCTTCTGCATGAAAGCGGGCATCACAGAAATCGGCACCATTATCCCGCCCAGGGCAGACATCACGATCGAGATCACCGTGCTCAGGCTGCCCACCTGCTCCTGTGTTTTGCCCAGGCTGGCGATCAGCATCCCCAGGCCAGTCGCTGCCGCAGCGGTTGCCAGAGAAATGGGCACCAGCGCCAGGGGATGCACGCCCAGGCTGATGTGGAAGACTACCACCCCCACCCCAAACATCAGCGCGATCTGGATCAGGTTGATCAGATAATAAGGCAGCAGCTTGCCTGCCAGGAGCGCTGCCCGCGAGATGGGGGCCGCCTGCAAGCGGCGGAAGGTGCCTTCGTTTTTTTCGCGGAAAAGGCTCACCGAAATCGTCGAAATGATGAAAAAGACGCCGTAGATGGTGTAACCTGGCACGTTCTGTTCGGCAGAGGAGGGTCTGTGAATGGCGACGTAGCTGGCGGGCGTTACGACCTGGGTGTCCACCCCCAGGTTAGGGTTGGCGCTGGATTGGGCGCTGCTGAGCTGGGTGGAATAGCGCGCGCCAAGATCATGGATCAGCGCGGCCTGGGCCTGGGGCGCCGACGCGGCCAGCTGGTCGAAGCCCTCGATCGTCTGCAGGGGGGCCTGGGCGATGAACGCCTCGCGCTCGATTGTGCCCTGGACCAGCCCGCGGGTGGGCGCAATCAACTGGCTGCCCACGGCCGGGTCCGCCACAAAGGACACGACGGCTTTCACAGCCTTTGGATCGCTGGCGGCTTTCAGGATGCTCTCGGAAAAATCAGGCGGAAAGACGATCGCGATGGAATACTTGCGCGCCACGATCAGATCCTCGGCGGCCTGGCGGGTGAGCGGCTTTCCATTTAGCTGTTCAAACAGCGCAAGACCGCTGTTCGAATGCAGATCGTCGAGCACCTTGGCGGCGATTGGACCTCTGTCCAGGTTGACCACCAGCAAAGCGACCGGGTTATTGCTCCCGCCAGCGCCGAAGACTCCTTGCAGGGCGGTGGTCATCACCAGGATAAAGGCGATAGGGAGGATAAACAACCCTGTCAAAGCGCCCCGGTCGCGCAGCAGCACCTTGAATTCTTTAAGGGTAATGGCAAGTATTTGATAGATCATCGCAGTTTTTCCTTTTTCTACTCTGACAAATTCACATTAAGCAGCCCCACCCCCTACCCCCGTCCCTCAGGGCGGGGCGAAGAGGTTTTAGGAGATGGCAAAATGTGACATTTTCAAACTACTCACGCAGTCTTTTTCCGGTCAGGTTCAGAAAGACGGTTTCCAGGCTTGCGTCCTGGATCTCCAGGGAGGTAACCTGGGCGGTCAGTTCCTGGGTGATCTGGAGTACCTGGATCAGCGCTTTCTGAGAATTGGCCACCCGGATCTCCAGGGTGTGGTCGTGGCGAGTGACCTGGTTGATGCCCGGCCTGCGCCTAACCTCTTCTTCAACGGAGCGGACCATCCCATCCGCGATCGACAAACGGATCAGGCTGATGCCATGGCTGCGGACCAGGTTGGCGGGCGTATCGAGGGCGATGATCCTGCCATGGTCAACGATGGCAACCCGATGGCAAAGCCGTTCGGCTTCTTCCATGTAATGGGTGGTGTACACCACGGTCAGGCCGGCGCGGTTGAGGGTTTCCACGCTCTCGAAGATCGCGTTGCGGCTTTGAGGGTCCACGCCCACGGTGGGCTCGTCCAGGAAAAGGATTTCCGGGCGGTGGAGCAGGCCGATCGCCAGGTTGACCCGCCGCTTCATCCCGCCCGAATAGGTGTTGACCGGGTCGCGGACGCGGTCGGCCAGTTGGACGATGTCCACCACCTCTGCGATGCGCTGTTTGAGGGTCGCGCCGCGCAGCCCGTAGATCTGGCCCCAAAAGATCAGGTTGTCCCAGGCCGAAAGACTGGGGTAAAGCGCCAGTTCCTGGGGCACCAGGCCGATCCGGGGTTTGACAGCCCCAAGGTGGCTGTGAGAGATCCAGGCCGTCGAAGGCGATTTGCCCACGGGTCGGCGCGATCAGCCCGGCCAGCATTGAGAGGGTGGTGCTTTTCCCGGCCCCATTAGGCCCGAGCAGCCCGAAGATTTCGCCCCGCGCGATTGAAAATGTAATTCCACCCACCGCGTGATTCTCACCATAATCTTTTTCCAGGTCGCGTACAACGATCAGATCGCTGTTCATTTTGATTGCCTTTTCCATGATGTTGTTCCGCTTGTAACCACTTAAGCCTAGGCCTGAGCAGTTACAGTTAATAAACCAGTAAACGGAGTGGAGGATTCAGGAAGGGCCTTCAGCCCTGCCTGAACCCCATTCCTATTTCTATGCCACGTTCAACAGCTCGTTCGTATCCATTTTTGCATACTCGGAAGTGATTGCAGATGGTTTGAATCCCTTGACGGTGAGCCAGACGCCCAGCGAAAACTCCCACACCGCAACCGGGAGAAAGAAGATCCCCGTCAGCACAAAGATCGGCCCGGTGATGCCGAACATCGTGACAATGGTGTTAGCGAGGAGCAGGGGCGCTCCGATCAATCCCAGCAGGGGAAGAACGCGCGGCACCAGGCGCGACTGGTACATCAGGGAGCCCAGTAACAGGGCGTTAACAGCCGGCATAAGGTTTTGTCCGAGTTTGAACCAGGTATACAGGGCGACCAGTGCCTTGCCAGTGACCAACGCATCTGCTCCGGCTCCAGCCCGCCGCAAGGTCACCAGCGCCAGGAGGCAGACGACATCCGCGAAGATGGTGCATGGCTTCCAGGACCCGCGAGGCGACGAAGCCCAGGGCGAGCGCTTCGTTCTGCCTCTTGACCACCGGGTACAATGCGACGGCGGTGCCGATGCCGGCGAGGGCCACGATGATCTCCAGGACAGCGCCGAGGATGATGCCAGTGTCCGGGCCGGGGCTGACGATGTAGTTCGGATCGGATATTGGAGCGTAGAGAAAGGCGGTCGGGATCGAGACAAAGGTGAGCAGGTAAAGTATGCCCGCCGCTAATGCGATTTTTCTCAATGAAGCCACCTTTGGGGCAGCCTGACGATCGGTGTTCGCAAGTTTGCCTTCTTCAATCATTGTGGTCTTCCGATGGATGTTCATTGGTTTGTCTCCTTTTTTGAAAAACATGGATGAATCAAGTGGACCAGTGGCCATCCGTCCGCTGGTCCACACCATGCGGCCTGCTGCAAACTTAATCGGCTCCGGTAGGGCTGAGCTGGGAGCTTTCCGGGCAAGGTACAGGTTCCGAGACTGGCGCTCGCCTCTCAAAGAAGAGTGCTAATCCGAGCCAGGCCAGAGCGATCCCCATCGGCATCGCAGCCAATCGCGCTATCTGGTGCGGAAGCAGCGACATGATGACCGACAAAGGTCCCGATAAGGTCAGCAGGACAGCCGGCCAGCGCGACAGGCGGCCGGACGACCGCCTGTCTATTCCCAACCGTCTCAAGCGACCTTACTGGCTTCCGGCCTGGCAGTTTTTTGATCGAGCAGGGCTTCCGCGGATTTCTCCCGGCGTTCGGTGAGGAGCGCGTATCCCATCCATGCCATGCCCAACCCTATCGGGATCATGATGATTTTTGCCTGGAGCTGGGTTGGGAGAAGGGCAGCAACCGGGATCATCAAACACCCGAGGGCAAGCAAACCGGCTGCCCAGCGCGGCAGGATCCCGGCGCGGAAAGTAGCGATGGCAAACAGCAAGGCGCCAAGGATCAACATCGGTGTGGAGATGTTCCAAATCGTTGGCAGGGCTCCGAGGTCCACCGGGCTGGGAATGCCTCTAAACATCCCCAACCAGCCGACCACGTACGGCGGAAATTCGCTCGCCAGGTGGGGCAGGATCACGGCTTCAAAGGAGGAAAAGGGCATCTGGAGCGCCATCCAGCCGCTGAACAGGAGGAAGCCAATCAGACCGAGCCAGCCGGCCTTTTCAACCTGCCTGGCGTAGAGACCAGCCAGGCCTATCACGCCGAAGTAGCCCAGGGATGTAGCAAAAATATGGACAATGATCCAGGTAGAGGTGGTGACGTAGGCAGGTTCGTTGGCAGGATGGAACATGCCCGTAACGATGAAGCCCAGCCCACCGAGCATGGCGAAGAATCCTGCCAGCCGCATGAGGGCTGCTGTGGATATCCTCATTTTGCTTTCTTTGATCGCGGTCTTTCTTTTGATATTCATTTGTTAGTCTCCTTTTTTGAACAGGATGGATGGGATTCATTCGATTGGCTTTGAGTCCGTTATGAAAAATGCACCCCCCAACTGCATCCGCCAGTCGGGAGATCCGGTTCGATAATATGGATATAGTTTACCTATAATATGGTATTAATGGATAGATACTTAAGTGTTGTTTGGGGGTATTGTTTTTGAGGTATTGAGAGGAGAGAAGTGCTAAAGCTGTGGCTTTATCACCCGCTGGCTAAAGTCCCCCTTTAGGGTGCGGGCAGTCATGTTACCAGGTTTGCGGGCAAATTGATATTTCGCTTACAACAGATCCAACTCACGGGCACGTGCTATAGCTTCAGTGCGACTTTGGACCTGTAGTTTGCTGTAGATTTTCTGATTGTGCCCTTTAACAGTATTCAAGGCAAGGAAAAGCCGCTTGCTAATCTCACGATTCGAGAGTCCCTGGGCAATGAGTTGGAGTACTTCCAACTCGCGTTGGCTCAGAGGCTCATCCAATTCAGATTTAGGAGCTTGTATTGGCGATGAGACAGATTGTTCTGTTTCATCGATGGGGAATGCTGTTAATAACCTCTGAACATAATTTGGCGCAATCCCTCGATTAAGGGTTTCTTTGAGCAGATGAGCCATCGACTGACCTTCATCCACAAAGATGCGGATGAAACCACCCGGCTCTGCCAACGCCAGCGCCTCACCCAGCACTTGGACAGCCTGCTCATTTTCGCCAAGCGCATGGTGAGCGATCGCCTCTAGAATAATCACCTTGAGCCGTTCATCCACCCAACCCTTTGCCTCCACCTGCTGGCGTAATGGCTCCAGCACCGCCAGTGCTGTGGACGGGTCTCCCTGGGCAAGGTACACGCGGGCCTGGCTGATAGGAAGTTCGTGGGTCTCAGCCAGAGCTGCGGCTGCCGTCAGATTGCCCTGGTGAAGCATCGTAATCACCTGTGCGGCAGCAACCTCAGGCATCAAATGCACGAAGTTATGCTGGCGCACGAACTGCTCGGCCTGTGCTAAATGGGCGGCTGCACTGTCCACATCTCCCTGGGCAAGTTTCAGGCGGGCGAGCAACACCCCACAGGCAGCGGGTGTGGCAACATTTTCCATCTGCCGCGCCAGTTGGAGGCTCTGCTGCCCGTACTGTTGGGCGGTATCCAGGTCGTTCCATTGGTAGAATACACGGGCCAGGCCGAGATACGCCTCGCAGGCACCCGGCTGCGGCGGATCACCTGCCAGTTGCAAGACGCGCCGGTAGCTCTCGGCCGCCAGATAGAGCTGGTTTTCTGTTTCCTGAACCTGGCCCAGACAGGTTGCAGCCGCTATGGTAACCATGATATTTCCAGACGCCTGGCTGATCGATATGGCTTCGTTATAAGCCCGCCTGGCCGCGGCACGGTCTCCCTGGAGCTGGTAGGCATACCCCAGCGTCCAGGTGGTAGTCGCGCGGGTAGGCAGGTTGTCAGGGTGCAGATACTCCAGGGCGCGGTGCGACTGGGCAAGCATGGTTTCTACCTGGTTATGATGGAATAGCCAACATGGCCCGGATGGCGGCAACATGTCCGATAAGGTCTCGGGTCTTGTCGTCTGGCTCGGCGTCTTGCAGGGCTGCTTCAGCCGCCTGTAGCATCTTTTCTATGCTGCTGATCGGTTTGCCAACCATCGATGACGCCGAGGCATACGTCACCCACAATGAGGGTCTGGCATCCAGCACCTCCGTTGGCAGTGACTCCAGCCAGTGAAGGACAGGGGCCATCGCGCCACGATATTGCAGAGGCATCCCCTTGCCTTCCATCAGGCGCTCGGCGCGCTCAACATCATTGGCAGCAGCAGCATGTTGAAAAGCTTCAATCTCCAGACCATTATGCTCGTACCACTCGCTCGCCCGCTGATGCAGGGTAGGTACTCGATCGGGCTGCTCCTCCATCAAGTGTGCATGGAGAACGTCTGCAAAAAGGTGGTGGTAGCGAAACCAGTGGCGCTTATCATCCAGTGGTGAGACAAACAGGTTGCCTCGCTCCAGGGCTACTAACAGCTCGTTGCTTTCTTCCTGGCCGGTGACGGCATCGCATAGCGGGCCACTCAACCGGTCGAGAATGGAGGTCTGGAGTAAGAAGCTCCGGACACGTTCGGACTGACGCTGCAGGACCTCTTCGACCAGATAATCCACAATGTACCGGTTGTCTCCAGCGAAAGCAATTATGAACTCGTGAACATCCTCTCGTCCTCGCATCGAGAGTGCCGCCAGCTGGAGTCCCGCAATCCAGCCTTCGGTACGGGTTTCCAGTGCGGCGATATCTTCCGCTGAGAGGTTCAGGCCCATCACCCGGTTGAGAAATTCGGCGGCTTCGGTGGGGGTAAAACGCAGGTCTGCGGCGCGCAGTTCGGTCAATTGACCTCGGGCGCGTAACCGGGCCAGGGGTAGATTTGGATCCTCACGGGTGGTGATGACCAGGTGCATCTGTGTCGGTAAGTGCTCGAGCAGAAAGGTGAGGGCCTGGTCAATCGGTTTGGAATCAATCAGATGGTAGTCGTCAAGAACGAGAGTGAATTGATACGGGAAGGTCGTGATTTCATTGAGCAAGGCCAGTCAATATGGATTCGATTGGCGGTAGCTGAGGGGCTTGGAGCGCCCTCAACACTCCTGCTCCAATATTCGCGCGCAAGCGTCTGCAAAGCCGCGACAAGGTAAGTCAGAAAGCGTGCAGGATCGTTATCCCCTTCATCCAGAGAAAGCCAGGCGACCGGTCGCTCGCAACAGGCGACCCATTCGCTGACCAGCGTGGTTTTACCATAGCCGACTGGGGCAGAGATGAGGGTCACGCTTGGCGTTCGATGCAGACCCTCGTTCAGCCGCTCGATCAGGCGGGGGCGGAGGACAACCTTAGGCCGAGGTGGGGGAATATACAGTTTCGTGGCCAAAATTGGCATAGACATAGATCAATTATAAAGCATACATGCCAAAGCACAGGTTTTATCAGGTTGCATTCTGCATTGCTAATTAAACGGCAGCCAATATCTCGGTAAGCACAATATTTCACAAATAATAAAATTATACAATGTTATCTGATAATCTCCTGGTTCGATACAATATGCGATCCCTGCTCAATTATTGCACATTCCGGCAAATCACGCCTGCGCGCCGAGCAACCCGCTGTGTTGTTCAGCCTGCTGGCGCGGCCGGCCTGCCCATCCCCAGGTGCGCTCCCAGGAAGCCGGCAATGTCGTCCAGCGATTGACGCGCCTGCGGCAGGCTGAGAAAAAGCTGCCAGACATGCCACATGCGCGGGTAGATCTCCAGCCGCACATCCACCCCGGCGGCTTTCGCCAGTTCACCTATGCGCAACGCATCATTGCACAGGATCTCGTCTGCCCCGGCGTGGACCAGCAGCGGCGGCAGACCCTCCCAATGGCCAAACACCGGCGAGATCAAGGGCTGGCGCGGATCATTGTTCGCCACATACGACTTGTTGTAGATTTCCACGGCGCGGGCAGGCAGCAGCGGGTCCTTGATCCTTGCAGCGTTGCCGTGCCTGGAGAGGTCCCCACCGGCGAGAGGCAGGCCGCCGCCGCAGGCAGCCGGTCGCCGCAATCGCGCAGCTTCATCAACATCGTGATCGTCAGGTTCCCGCCGGCCGAATCGCCCGCCACGACAATATTCCGGGCGGAAAGGCCCTGTTTCAGCAGCCAGCGGTAGGCTGTGACGCAGTCGTCCAACGGCGCAGGATAGGGATGCTCCGGCGCCAGGCAATAATCCACCACCAGCGTGCGCAGGCCCAGCTTCTGCGCCAGGTACGCCACCATCTCAAGGTGGGGTTGTGACAATCCGAAGATGAAACCGCCGCCATGCAGATAGAGCAGCGCTTTATCTTGCGGGCTGTTTTGGGGGATGAACCATACCGCCGGGACGCCCTCCACAGACACAGCTTCGTGTGCGATATCCGCGGGATACTGCAGGCGGTGCCGCGCCCTGTTTGCTCAGCCAGCCTAACAGCCGCAGCGGCAGGTATTCCTGGATGAAACGGGCGGCCGGCAGGCGGGCACGGATCCGGCTTTCAATGGAAGATGGCGTCATTGGATATCCTTTTTGGATGCGTTATCTCAGGGATGAGGATGTGAAGGCAGTCCAACCATCAGATGGAATGTCGCCACGTTCTTTCTCCTGAAGTTCGCATTCGAGCCTGCACCTGGCAGACAGTCCATCCACCCGGTCATGCGCTGCCAGGCGCTAGTCTTTTTTCGCCAGGGCGGCTTCCACCTTGGCCTGGTCGAAGTTCACCAGCACCTGGCCGCGGATGTTGATGGTCGGGGTCTCCTCCACGCCATTGGCCCAGGCGCGCACACGCCGCGCGGCGGCCCGGTCACGGCTGATATCCACCTCGACATACGGGATGTCATGTTCCTTGAAATACGCGCGCGCCTGCGGGCAATCCACGCACCAGGGCGTGCAATACAGCACCACCTCCGCATCCGGTTCGACCGTAGACATGGCCCCGGCTTGCTGGAGGGCATACGTTTCCGCCACGCTCGGGTCGATCCGTGCCAGCGCCCGCAGCAGCTCGTCGTTGTCCGGCTGGGTGTCGATATCGTGCACATCCACGTAGCGGATCACCCCCCACCGGTCGATCACGAAGATGGCGCGTTCGGTATATCCCTCCGGACGCAGCACGCCATACAGCTCCGCCACCCGTGCCGTGCGGGTAAAAATCGCTCAAAAGCGGATAGGTGATGCCGCCCAGGCTCTCGGCCCAGGCTTTCAGGGAGGCATCGCTGTCAACACTAAGACCCAGGACCTGGGTCTGCATCCCTTCGAACCAGTCCAGGATATGCTGGTACGAAGGGATCTGGGCCGTTCAGATGGGTGTCCAGGCCAGCGGGAAAAAGGCCAGGACCACATTTTGGCCGCGGTAATCGCTCAGGCTGACCTCGTTTCCCAGGTGGCTCTTCAAGCGGAAATCAGGTGCGGGTTGGTCTACTTTAAGCGCCATGGTTTTCTCCTTGTTCGATCAGCAATTATAACAATATCCCCGCCTGACAACCTGGGCAGGTGCCATCCGGTTTTCCGTTGAAGACTTCCGAAGCGCCAAAGTGCGGCGAAACTTCGGAAGTCTGGTACCCACAGGTCTGGCGGCTGCGCGCCACTTCAAGCCAGGTACTGCCTCGAGCGCTGCAGGGCGGCCAGCTGCCGCTCCAGCCTTTTTTTCCGGCTTGCGCGGCGCCGGTTGCGCTGCAGGGAAACAAAAAACTCATCCGTGTTTGGAGCGGTATCGAGAAAATCCAGGATCGTAAAATCCACCAGGTCCAGGCGGCTGGTAATCTCGATCAGGTCAAGGAAGCTGGCAGGGGTGAACACATTCACATGCCCATCCTTGTAATGCTCCAGGCTGTATTTTGACAGAAAATAGGCCCCCTCCAGATCGATGAAGTGCGGCAGCTCTGTTTTGACCTTGCTCCCCTCCCAGGCGCTGGCGGCATCGATCGTCCGGGCGCCAAAGGCAAAGTCGAAGATCTGGCGCGGCCCGGGCCGGCGGCGCTGGAGCAGGTAATCTTCGATCAACATCCCGGGTGTGCTCAGGTCCCGCAGCAGGTCGAAGGTATAGCGTTTATCCGGGATGGCCAGCGAAAGGATGCCGCCATCCTTCAGCACCGCCCCAAGCTCCTTCAACCAGCCCAGCATGTCCGGCACGTGTTCGATCACATGCGAGGCGATGATGTAATCATATTTTTTCTCCCCGACCAGCTCGGGCAGGCTTTTATCGGCAACGATGAAATCCGTCTCGACAATTTCATCGAGCCGGATGGTTTCAAAGTCCTTGTTCAATTCGCGGAGTTTTTCGGCGTTCGCAATGTCCACGTACCCGATCCGCCCGGCGCTCTCGCTCTTGCTCACGATCGGGTTGCAGAGCGGGCCGATCTCCAACCCATCCTGGGAGGCTGGAGAGATCCTGAACAGGAACTTCTCTTTTCGGTCCAGGCTGGCTGCATGAATATCGGCGATGGACACGCTCAGGGAGGGGAAAACACGCAAGGCGCCCAGCCTCAGTCGATCCCTGGCTTTTTCCGGCAATGGCAGGCGCCGGAAGACATTTTTGGCAACCCGCATGATCCAATTCATGGAGGATCGAACTCCTTAGCTTGACTTGAAAAAGGCCTGATCAGCCGGCCCGCCACGACACGCTGCTGTTGGGCGAGATCGCGCATCCCTGCTCAATTAATGCGCATTTGAGCCGCATCCAGCCAGCGCGCTCACTGGTTCGCAGGCCGGCTATCTCTGCCCGGCGAACCACCTTTTCCAGACCCAACGTGCGACATAAGCGATAAAAAATAGTCCGATCACGAGACTGACCAGTCCCGCAAATGAACCCAGCATTTGCAGGCCGGTATAGATCAAGATCGCGCCCAATAGCGCCAGGGCAATGTTAACTACGATATTGTTCAAGGCTCCCATTGTCATCGCCTCCATTTTTTTGGAATACAGCATGAACCAGGGTTAATGATCCTTGCTTCGGGAAACCCTGGCTACGGGCAGAACGGGTTCAGGTAGTAGCCCTGCGGCCGGTAGACATAGGTTATTTTCGGCCAGGAAACGGGCCCGTTACTCATGGAGAATGCTGCCTGCGTTTCGACGAGCAGCCCATCCACAGATTTTCCCGGACCCTCCACATGGAACTTGACGCGGTTGATGTTCGGCTCGCGCTTGACCAGCGAGTAGGTGCCTGTGTCGATCTGTACGTTGGCGTTATAAAAATTGAAAGTCCCGTCCGGCTTGAATTTGAAGGCCACGCTGTGACAATTCGAAGCGGAGTCGAAAATAATAGCCTTCCCAATAGCCCGGGGCTGCCGGCGGGAGGCTCAGCAGGTCATTGATCGTCTTATCGGCAATGTGAATATCCCAGGTTCCGCTGGCAGGCTGGGTAAAGGACCCGCTGTAGCTGTACATGGAGAAACGCTTGCCCGATTCGTCCCAGGCGCCGCTGATGGCGCTCCAGGTGTGCGGACCGGCGGCCACCCCGTCCAGCTCGAAATAGGCGCCCGGGAACATGCCCAACGGCCTGACCGGGAACAGCTCCCAGCCATCCACGACCAGCGAGATGATCTTGTAGGAGCTGTCATTGAAAAACCTGGTGATCTCGCTCGAGGCCGGGGCGGGCAGGATCGCCTGGGCAGTGCAGGAAGTGCTGCTCTCGTGGACGGCGAATGTGTTCGGGTCGAAAACGAAAGGAACTATTCTTAAGCTGATGGTCTTTGGATATGGACCGGTCTGGTTGATGAACGATAGGATGGTGCCCTGCTCGAGATTGGAATAACTGGGATTGGGATTGCCGTTCACATACAGGTTGAACCCGGCTTCGTAATTGAATGGGGCGTTCCAGGCGAAGCTAGTGGCGCTGGAGGAGGTCCCGATGGCCTGGCAGGTGAAGCTTCCATTAGCCGTGGGCGCGCTGGTGGGCATCTGGGCGGTTGTGCCCGCGCCGCTGGCCCAGTCTGAATTGGTCCCCGGCCCGTTCGCCCTGACCTGGTAGGTATAGGCCTGCTGGCTGCCCAGGTATGTGTAGCCGGCCGGAGCAGTCTGGCTGAGACCCGGGTCGAGACAGTATTCGACGTTGGCTTGGGTGTTGCAGATCGTATCCACGCTGCTGTCCGGGTTGATGCGCTGGACCTCGAAGCCCAGCTCGTTGTTGGAATTATCCGTCCAGTGGATATCCATGCGGGTCAGGCCATTCGGGGTGACCAGCACGCCCGTGGGCGCGGCGGGACCGGCTTGGGAGGGCAGGCTGAGCTGAGGATTGGACGACATCGGCAGGAAGGTCTGGATGGGCAGCAGCACCAGCGAGAGGTTGTCGGCGTAGCCGGTGCGATAATCGGAGTTGCTCATTTGACCGCTCTGCAGGGCCAGGTTGATATACTGGGTGCCTTTGGGGATGATAACCGGTTTGCTCCCGGTAGATCAGCCCGGTCCTGTTCTGCCGTTGGGCGGGCGTCCCGCCGCCGACAACGACTTCGCCCGTATTGGGGCTGCCATCCCTTTCAAAAAACATTTGGAATTGGGCAGTGACAGGCCTGGCCGAATCTCCGCCGAAATAGCCCGAAAGGATATAGCGGACCCTGCCGGTGTCGATGGTCGCCTGGATGGAACCGAGTGGGATGCGGTCGTTGAGCCACATGTTGTTCCCATTGACATGGTTGGTGGTTGTCCCCAAATAGAAGAAATACTGCCCGCGCTGGAGCGGGCCGTTGTCGTAGGGGCTGGGAAACGTGCAATTATTGCTGCAGCCGGCTCCGTAGGGGACGATCTGCGTAAATCCTTCGTTATCATGCCAGTACGCCGCGTAGGGGAGCTCGGCGTCGCCATCCGGGACCAGGTTGGTGTTGAAAAGCGCAGAAGCGCCCCTCCCGGAATCGAAAACCGGCGCAGCTTTCAGCGCAGCCGGCTGTGACACTCCCAGTGGGCTGGCTGGCAGGACCGGCGCACCGGGCAGCAGGAATAATGCCGCGATCATAAGGATATGCGCAAACCGGAACGGGCTGGTGCTCATATTTTCCTCCTTGCCTTGCCAGATCCCATAAATATGGAAATAAACCTTTTTTGATGCTTGCAGCAAAGCTGCAAGCATCAAAAAAAGAACACTTTCATCAATTTATCGGATGGATCCCTGGCCTGCTCTTTGATCCTTAATTGTCACAAATGATTGGATGTTCCTTAACAGTATAGGACGAAACCCTGGCGGATTCAATAGTTGTTTCAGCCGGGACGAGGTCGGGCCTGAGCTTACTCTTGCCTGACGATATCGACCGAGATCTCCACCGCCGGAATCGTTGCTCTGTTCTCAAGCCAGTGCGTGGTGTTCCTATCCTCGGGCCAGCCCACTCCCGGCCCATAGTCCGTAGCGACTCCATTTCGATGGTCAGTGATCGTTCCTTGCAGTATGTAAACGATGCCGGGCCTGTCTTTATGATCGTGAATCGGGCCGAAGACGCCTCCTGGCTCGATGGTCACCATCCGCATTCGAAGTTGGCGCCCGGCCATGCCCTCGATCTCAGGGCCGAGGTCAACCGTTGCAAGTAACTTCACCGTAACACCTTTCGTCTCAGCTGCCACCTGTCCGTTGCTCATCGTGCTCTCCTCTCTGTACTTCCAGGGCCCACCGGTGTGCGGCCTGTCCTGGGTGCGTTTCGCAGGGCCTGCCCTGCCTGCACTGTATGCTTTTTTCAGGGTGCGTTATTCACAGGGTGCCCGCGGGTGGGTGGGGCGAGACAAACCTATTTGCCGGAACCAGCTTTGAGCCACGCAACCTGCCTGCGTGCACCTGTGGTGCGGCACAGGTGAAACCACGGCGACTCCCACCAGCCTGTCCTCGGCGCTTTTCCAAGGGCCAGGTACATGCCGTGTTGGGCGCTTTTCGATTATCAAAGAGGAACCTTCGACACACTGGAGGTAAGCTTACTCCCGACCAGATATAACCCTGCTCCTCCGACTACCCCTAGTGCATTGAATATTACATCATTGATATCCACGGAATGAAAATAGATTCCAAAAATCAGTTTTATCAATAATTGAGTGCCTTCCAGAAACATTCCCACGCCCAGAGCGACCCAAAATATACGCTTGTCCCGCAAGCGTGTCAGGAAACAAAACCCCAACCCAAATGGGACAGTTAACAAGATATTTCCGACAATATCGTACAGAACATTCCTTAAGCTGGCCGAAGTTAAGCCAATCCTGGCATAATGAAACGGAAGGAGATTGATCTGACTCAAACCATTAAGGATCTCTTTCCAGGTTAAGTTGGCTGGCCAATTGTACGGTGCGAAGATGGGGAAGAACAGAAGATTGATCACAATCAGTAAATAAATGCCAAACAGTGTTACGGCAATCAAATACAGCCAGCCGCGTTTATGGAAGCGTACAAGCATTACGATGAGTAGTGATAGGCCTATTAGAAATGGAAAAGGAAAAAAATCGAGAATAAAAATAGTAGCATCCTTTCCAGATAATCTTCCCTGATAATTTTGTCGATCAGCCAATGGTTTAGGACATGATTCCTTGAAGGGAGTAAGAGCTTACTCAATTCCTTGATCGGCGCCCTGCGGTTTGACTAAGTCCCGCACGTTCCTTGCGGGGCAGTGGCAGCGGCGGGACAGGCGAGACGCCACGACTATTATGGCACATTCTGGCAAATTGCGCCTGCGCATGAGCGGCAGAGCCGCTGCCTGTCCTCGCCTGCACTGTGCCGCACCTGCCCTGCACCGACCGTACGTGCTGGACGGTGTACCTGCCTGTCCTGGCGCAGGCAGGCAGGGGTGAAAACGCGCAGACTCCTGCCAGTCAAGTTCACGCGCTGTTGGGTGTGCCAGAACGTGAAGACTCAGGTCCAGGGATCTTAATTATCCAAGCGATGATCATGATTTTCTCTTAAACAGAAGTAGCCAGCCTGAGATCAAACCTATCAGCGTGCCAAGGATAAAGCCGATTTGCCCGGTGGCTTCATAGCCCCGGACGCCATTGAAAACAAATTGCTCGCTAAAATTGCCGCCGATGAGCGCGCCAACAATCCAGCCAATTACGCCGCAAACAAGTCCAATCAGGACAACAATAAAAACACGCAGCAGGGGCTTGAGCATTAGAATTTCTCCTTGTTGGTTATTTTCTACTCACCAGTGGTTTCTCAAAATTATCAGGATGATCAATCACAAACACCCAAGAGCTTGGTTCAGCGGTGGGCGGATTTGGCGAGACAAGACTGCGTAAAACCACTTTTTATCGGCCCAGTTCAAAGACATGCAAAACTCCCAATCCTAGTGGAATCGCCAACAACAAAACGGCAACCACTAATTCCTTCCGATACATCCCGACTTTTCCGCCAGCCATTCTGACGTAGTTCCACAGCGGGCGCCGGTTGAGAATTAAATGCACAATCAGAGAAACCATAAAAATAATGCCAGCGAGATTGTGCAAGGTCATAAGCAGATGTCGCGTCGGTTGGAATGGAGCATCCGGAGAAAGGTGCAAAACGAGACCGATAGAAGGTAAGAGGACGAAAGATCCGAACATCAAGACGGCAAGCAGAGCACGAGTATTGAAGCGGCGAGGTTGCGGTTTATTCACAGGTATCTCCATAATTGGTCAATTGAACAAGGAATCGATCGTAAAGAGCGGCCCAACCGCAGGCGGCCTGCCCTGCCTGCACTGAATGCTTTTTTCAGGGTGCGTTTTTCACAGGGCACCTGCATGTGGGTGGGCGTGGACTCTGCTTGCCTGCACCTGTGGTGCGGCACAGGTAGGTATCGCGCCGGCTCCCACTTGTTGGCGCACGCCGTGGTGGGCAGAGTGAATTTTACAACTACTTTGCCGAAAACCATGGAATAAGGAAGGGTGTTTTTTGTTTGTACTCCTTATAAGACTGTCCAAGGCGGAGTTCCAGCTCAAGTTCTTCAAAGAATCTCAGGAAAAAAAGATGAGCAGGAATAAGACCCAAGAGAACGGAAAGGGTCAGAAGCGTTGAACCTGAAATGAAACCCACGCCCAACGCGAATAAATAATATCCGAGCGACATGGGGTTTCTGGTGTATTTGTAAATATCTGCTTCAACAATGTGCTTTGTCAGGCGGAATGCGTTGGTTCCGCTTCCCAAAGCGCGCAGTGATTTATTGGATACCGCCAGGAAATACAAACCTGGTACCGCCAATAGGATGCCTGCAATGAGAAAAACAGATCTCCACGGCAATGGCTTTAAACCAATCAGTGCATCGAGGTGTGTGAGCCCGGGATAGAAGAGGCAGATCAGAAACGGTGTCCCTAATCCAGCAAAGAACAGAAAATGCATGCTACGGCTGGATTTTTCAGCATTCGCTTTGGAGGGATGCTTTCGCAGCCAGATACCCAGGATTCCTGCCCCCATGATAAATACCAGGAGACCGGCTAAACCCAAATAGAGTACGATCATTTGACGCGTCCTTTTATCACATCCGGTACACTACTAAAACATAACCGGACAACTGAAAAGCTCTGCCCAACTAGTTGCTTAGCCGTCATTTAATGGCTCAACTGCTTATAGACCATCACGGCCGGATCACCGAAATTCATTCAGGCGTCCGGCTGTAATGGATTAAAAAAGAAAGAGGTTCTCGTAAAGTATAGATAATATGGGAGGTAAGGTCAAGCGTTTTGGAAAACGGGTCGTTTCACTTCACGGAATGTGGTACTCCCGCATTGGACGGTTTGAGAACGCTCACAAAGGAGGAGCAGCGGCATTTCCGTCTACCCCCTGCCGGCCAACTCCTCCTGCAGCCCCTGGATGAACTTCTGGTCGACCACATCCGAGAACGTATGGACCTTGCCGGGGACTTCGATCTTCAGTTTATCGAACAGGCCGCCGCGCGCCGACAGCACCCGCACCTGCTCGAGCGGCACCATCTGGTGGGAGATGTATTCGATCCGCAGCAGCTTGATCCGGATGATCAGCAGGTGCTTGTCGGTCAGCACCAGGTAGTACTTCTTCCTCAGGTTGCCCATGAAGGGGATCATTTGGACCAGGAAAGACGGCTGTTCCATGGCGCTGGTGTACGAGACGACCGCCTCGTCGGCCGGCTTGATCTTATCGATCATGCTGAGCAGTTTTTCCGTATTGGCGCGCACCAGATCTTCCAATTTCGACATTTCGATCTCCTTGATCTTCTGACCGGTTGGAGAGTCAAGCGCTCAAGCCGCAGCCCATCCAGCCTTCCTGATCAATTACCTGCTGCGGGAACCCGGCGGCTTCCCAGGACGGAGCGCTCGCGTGCGTGGACGGCTCTCATTCATCCAAATGGCGCGTGGGGGCCTCGGGGTCATTCTCAGGCCGGACTGTCCGGCGCAGGCGCGGTGGGCCCGGGCTGGCTGGGCTCGGCCAGCGGGTGATGGGAGAATGGCCAGCCCAACTCGGCCAGCGGGGCCTGCCAGCCATCCGCAGGCAGGCTTTCGGCCTCGGACTGGCCGGGTGCGCTCTGCTCCGGCTCGGGCCCGGGGGCCGGCGTTTCCTCCACAGGCTGGACATCCGGGGCAGGCGCGCCGGTCTCTGCAGGCGCGGACGGCGGGGTGGAGGCAGACATGTCCGCCTCAGGCGCGCGGGCAGGCGCCCGATCTGGGGGCAGGCTCCCAGGCGCAGGCGGGGTTGAGGCGCCGCCCTGATCCGCATCCTTCTGGCGGTCCTTGGCGCCGGCCGGCAGCAGGTGCACCCGCTCCGGAAAATATTTGCTGGCGAAATCGAACTGGAAGTCCCTCATGCGCTGGTTGGAACCGGTCAGGCGGCGCAGCAGCCTCCAGGCGCGCGGGTACGCGAAGTCGCGCATGAGCACCTGGTTGAGCAGGATTCCGCTGGTGCGCCGGTCGCCGGCCAGAAAAGCGCTTTCCGCCCTGGAAAACAGGCTTTCAACAGGTTCCGCCTGTGTCATAGCTCACCTCCCAACTCAAGGCCCCCTGCCCCGCGGCAGGCGGCAAAATTCGAGCGAATGCTTCCGGCTTGCCCTGGAGCGTATGCTCCCGGGCTTCCCGGTTGGAATGGGACAGGTTAAGCATACAACACCGCCTCATTCCGCGCAAGTGCACAACTGCCTATTCTGCTCTTGTTGCCTGCCTTTTTCGTTGGATCCCATTTCTGCGCATTGGGCCGTCGCACCAGCCGAGGCGACCTCATGTCGCCATCGGCTGTACAGGTGACACGAGTCACCGCACCAGCCGAGGCGACCTTCGCGAAGCACCCGGTGGGGCAAGTCGCCATCGGCTGTACCGGCGGCATGGGCCGCCGCAATGATTCTGTCATGTCCTCGCAACACACCTGTTATAAATTTCCAGCCATGCCCTTGCTATAATCTAATTGCCCTCTGATCCGTTCATTGCCCCCAGGGCGGAACCCCCGAGCCCTTGGTGTTGTTCCAAGGGAACGAGCCATCAACCCCGGAAACAGGGGGCACAATTATTCATTCTCTCCTTGAGGCTTCCGAAGTCCTAAAGACTTCGGAAGTCGCGTTAACCTGGCTGCACGACCCTGGTCGCAGCGCGGGTTCGCCGGACTGATTTCATGCGCACGGCGCAGGGCTGGCGCAGGGCAGCCGCGCTACCATCCGCCGCGCTCAGCCTCTGCAATGCTTCTGTCATCTCCCGGCAACGCATCTGAAATATATTTCTGGCAGCATCTGGCTATAATCCGTATTGCCCCCTGTTCCTTGCCCATACCTCTGGCGGTACCCGCCCGCCCTTGGTTTTCCAAGGAAACATAACCGACACAAGGCCCAGGGGGCAATTATCAGCGACATGGCTCGCTGATTTTTATTTTCCCTTTCCCCTCCAGGCATGCGCCTCAAGCCAAATTGCGATAAAATGACGGGTAGAGGTGACCAATGGACTCAAACAACCCTGATGATCAAGCCCGGATCGTGTATTTCTCGCACGGCGGCGGACCCCTGCCCATCCTGGGAGACCCCAGCCACCAGGCCATGCTCGATTTCATGAAGAAGCTTCCCACCCGGCTCCGGAAGCCGGAGGCCATCCTGGTCATCAGCGCCCATTGGGAGGAAAGCGCCGCCACGCTGCTGGGCGCCCGGAACCCGCCCATGTTCTATGACTATTACGGCTTCCCGGAAGAAGCCTACGCCATCACCTACCCGGCCCCGGGCAGCCCGGAGCTTGCCGAAAGGATCGCCGGGATCCTGAAAGCCAATGCCGTCCCCTCCCGCCTCGATCCCGGGCGCGGCTTCGACCATGGGCTGTTCATCCCGCTGAAAATGATGTACCCGCAGGCGGATATCCCCAGCCTGCAGCTGTCGCTTTTGCGCGGTCTGAACCCGGCCGCGCACCTGGCTCTTGGCAAAGCGCTGCGCTCCTTAATGAATGAGAATATCCTCGTGATTGGGTCCGGGTTCTCGTTCCATAACCTGCGGGCCTTTGGCTGGAACGGGGTCAGCCTTCCCGACCCTGCCAACGACGCCTTCCAGGACTGGCTGATCGAGACCTGCACCGCTGCGATGCCCCAGGCCGGGCGGGAGCAGCGCCTGGTCGAATGGGAAAAAGCCCCGTCTGCGCGCTACTGCCACCCGCGTGAGGAGCATTTACTGCCGCTGCACGTCTGCCTGGGGATGGCCTCGAAGCCCGCCGAAGTGGTCTTCGACGACATGATCCTGGGCAAGCGCAGCGTGGCCTTTCTGTGGTGAGCCTTAAGTAAAATCGTGAGAGCCGGGGACGCCGGCCCCGGCTCTCGTGACAAGGAGGAGAAGAGAATGTCTTTCGATGTGTATCATATCACCCGGCTCCGCAAAGTACATGACGCTCACCCTACGCTTCCCATCCGCCAGCCTGACAATCTTGTCAGGCTTTTTTAAGGGTAAAGGGCTGTCAAGGGTGGTTTGGCGGCCCGCAGGAGGGCGCCGGAACCAAAAAAGTCCGCCTCCCCCCGAAAACCTGAGAAGACGATTAATATTTTACCGGCCGCGTGAGCCGCATGACGAAATCGCGCTATAATTTTAAGGATTATTCGGGTTGTTTGTCCGTTCTTTTCAAGGAGGGCAGGCATGGCCAGGATCAACCAGGTAACCAAGCGGGATGGACGGGTGGTCCCCTTCACCCAGGACACGCATCACCAATGCCATCTACCGGGCCGCCGTGGCGGTGGGCGGGCGGGATAAGGCCACCGCCCAGGCGCTCAGCGACCAGGTGGTCGCCATGTTGGAGAGCAAATTCATACGCCGAGCAGGTCCCAACCGTCGAAGAGATCCAGGATGTGGTCGAAAAGGTCTTGATCGAAAACGGCCACGCCCGGGTCGCCAAGGCGTACATCCTTTACAGGGATGAGCGCAACCGGCGCCGGCTGCGCGGGAAATCGACCTCCGAACACGTGGAAAACGTCCCCTGGGCAAAGTTGTGGTCGGTGCTCAACTGGGCCGTGGATCATGGCTTGAACACGGTCGAAGGGCTGAACAGGCGCATCCGGAATGGCGAGATCCTGGATATCGTCATGGAGTCGGAGACCGAGTATTCCCAGGATATTGCCGCGGTGGAAAACGCCATCCTGGAAAGCCGCGGCGAGATCAAGCTGGCCATCTTCGCCGGGCCGTCCTCCTCCGGCAAGACCACCACCACCCGCAAGATCGCCCTGCGCCTGGCCGAAAAAGGGCTGACCTTCCTGGAATTGAACCTGGACAATTATTACTTCGACCTGGAGCTGCATCCGAAGGACGAATTCGGCGATTACGATTTCGAAACCCCCCAGGCGCTGGACATCGCGCTGATCAACCAGCATATCAAGGAACTGCTGGACGGCAAAGAGATCCAGCATGCCCTATTACGATTTCAAGACCGGCAAACGCACCGCCAACACCACGCCCACCCGCCTGGCGAAGGACGACGGTCATCCTGATCGACAGCCTGTACGGCCTGTACCCGGCGCTGACGGAGGGGGTCAAGGCCGCCTCCTATAAAGTCTATATCGAGCCGCTGCTGCAGTTGAAGGGCAACGATGGCGAATACGTCCGCTGGACGGATATCCGCCTGATGCGCCGGATGCTGCGGGATGCCACCAGCCGCGCCGCCGATTACGGCCAGACTCTGACCCACTGGCATTATGTGCGCTCGGGCGAGATGCGCAATATCCTGCCGCATATCTCCACGGCCGATTATATTGTCAACAGCGGCATGCCGTATGAGCTGCCGGTCTACCAGCCCAAGCTGGGCAGACTATTTCGAGAAATGGTGCGGCCGAGTACCAGGACGACCCGCTCCGGCAGGACGCCTACACGCGTGCCAGCCGGGTGAATGCCCTGCTGCATTCCATCCAGCCGGTCAGCGATGACAGCATCGTTCCGGGCGATTCGGTCTTACGCGAGTTCATCGGCGGGCTGGTATTGCCGGGGCAGTAAGCACAACTTCCTTCCCACCCGCTCCCATTTTTATCCGCCCGGACAGGCGGCCTCCTGAGATCCCACCCACTGGGTGTAGTTCTACGGGGCAATTGACGGGAAGCTGTCCCACCATGCGGACGGCTTGAACGAGTGTTTAAGCTCAACTCCATCCAACCGTCGCTCCGGATCAAGGACCGTCCGCGCTGTTCGCGGGTGTGCAATCTCCCCCCCGCCTCTGCAACGCACCACCTGGCCCTGGAATTGCAAGAGCCGGGGACGCCGGCCCCGGCTCTCTTGAAAAGGAGGAGAAGATGAAACGCCTTTCGTTGAGTATGATACACCCCGGTTCGAAATTGTGCTTGACGCCTGCCCTACGCTTCCCATGCGCCAATCTGACAATCCTGCCGGCTTGGGCTGCTTTATTGCACGTTGTCGGCCGCCGGGCAGCCGGCCGAGGCTCCGCGCGTGAGCACTTCTCCAATGGCATGTAAATTCCAGCCGTGGTTGACAGCCAGCAGGCGGTGCCCGCACACCGAGGTATGCATGGCCCCCAGGCTGATCACGTGGTCATAGTCCGCGATGGCTTTCTCATAGTCGATGGCGTAATAGAAATTGTGGATATCGCCCCGGTTCATCAGGGCATTGACGTAGCCCGGGCGGATCTGGATGGCCCGGTCCAGGTCGGGCAAGGCTGAGGCGTAATCCTGCAGGATCATGTAGGTATAGGCGCGGTTGTTGTAGGCCTCGGCGTAATTGGGGTTGAGCGCGATCGCCTGGCTGTAATCGGCGATCGCCAGTTGACAGTCGCCGCTGTCGTAAGCGTAATTGCCCTGCGCAAAATAGTCTTCCGCCGTCACCCACGCCGCCGGAGGCGGGTACGCCGGCACCTGCCTGGTCAAACACGGGCGCGGTGAGCGGGTCAGGAAGGTCCTGACCAGCAGGACGGATACCAGGATAAACAGGACACCCGCCAACCCGGCGGCAATCCCCATCCGCAATTTAGGCGTTTTATTCATACACCAGGGCTGCGTTTTTGGTTTTCACAAAGAAAGAGGCCAGGATCGCCGCCAGCCCCAGCACGCCAAGGATGAGCGCTGCGATCGCGACCCGGGCTGCCAGGACATGCGCCACGGAGCCCGCCAGGCTGAAGCCCAGGCCGGTCAGGCTGGCCGGGAGGATGGCCTGGAATTGGGGCAGGATGAATGTGGCCCAACCCCAACCCAGCATGGGCCGGATGGCAGCGCTGATTGCGGCGGCGATCAACCCGGCGACAAAAAGCGGGATGCCCCACCAGCGCAGCCAGTCCTTGAATGTCCGTACAACCAGGAGAGTCACCAACATGAGCAGGATCAACGGCAGGAGCGGGCTGAGCCGGATCACCAGGCGCAGCGTGCTCAATCCGGCCATGGAAAGGCCCCCGGGCAAACTCGGGCCCGAGGCCGGCTCGGAAGAGGAATTCAAGATAACAGCCTGATCCGGGATCCCGGCGGTCACTGGGGCCAATTTTGCCAGCCATTGGGAGCTCAGCAATGCCAGGTCTGCCTGCGGGGGATTGCAAAAAGCCGATTCTCCCAGGCTGCCGGCATTTCCGGCATGGATTTGAGCCAGCTCATCCGTGGTGCAGGCTGGCTGGGTGTTGAACAGCGCGGCGAGGAAGTCTTCCCCGGCCTGGCCGCTGAGATGCGCTTTTAGCGTCCCAAGCGGGACGGATACGCGCGGCGTGTTCCCCTTGATGTAAGCAAAAGCCTGGTCCAGCCCGGCTTCCGTCATCGTCCGGGCCTCATCCGGCGGAAATAGATAGCTGACCAGCGTGTTAAATTCCGCCCCGGACGGGTCCACCGGCTCGCTCCGGATCGATTCGTAGTCTGACCCGCTCAGTGTATTTCGCAGAAAAGCCTGCAATCCGGACGGGGCATCCGCCAGGCTGCAGCCGGTCAGGTTTTCCGCGCAGCCGTTGGCGAAGAAGGTTTTCGTCAGATCACCCGCCAGGCCGGGCAGCTGCTCGTAGACCCGCTGCTCTGCCAGGGCGCGCTTGTATGGCCCGGCGTTCAGCAGGGTATTTTCAGCGTTGAACAGCAGCAGTACCAGGACGGTGCTTGCTACGAACAGGATGGCAAAGAACTCGGCAAAGAATTTGGCGATCGAACTGAATGTTTCGGCTTTGCGCATTTTTCCTCCTTGATCCTGCCTTTGGAATGGGGGCGTTTCATTATATAAAATGAAACAACCTCCATCGATATTGCCGGTCCTTTTCCTTCTTCCACCTTAGCGGATGAAATCCACCGCGCAGCGAAATCCAATGTATTCGGTCGGATCCTCGGGATCGTGACCGGCGCGGAAGGCGCCCCGCAGGTATTTGGCTTCATTGAACCAGGCGCCGCCCCGGATCACGCGCAGTTCGCCGGAGACGGCCCCGAGCGGATCCTGGTGGGGCTCCACCACGTAGTTCGGGTTGAGCCAATCGGCCGACCATTCCCACACGTTGCCGCCCATATCCAATATCCCGAACGGGCTGGCTCCCTGCGGGTATTTCCCCACTTCGGTGGTATCTCCACCTGCGCAATAACGCGGAAAGACGCCTTCGCCATAGTTTGCCAGGCTGCAGCTTGGATTGGAATTTCCCCACGGGTACATGCGTGGATCCGGGCCGCGGTCTGCCACTTCCCATTCCGCCTCGGTCGGCAGCCGCCGGCCTGCCCAGGCGCAGTAGTTTTGGGCCTGCTCCCAGGTGACATAGATGACCGGGTAATGATCGAATTGCGGATTGCCATAATAGGAGTCCCTGGTATAGGAAAGAACGATGGTCTTTTCCGGACAGCCGCCTGCCTGGACGCACCCGGCATACATGGCATTGGTGACTTCGGTCTTGTCCATCCAGTAGCCGCTCAGGTCCACCCGGTGCTGGGGTTTCTCAAAGATCCAGGCCTGCGGGTCTGAATCCAGGGAACCGATCGAGTAATGGCCTGCGGGGATGTAGATCAGCTCCATTCCATCCAGCGGCGAGCTCCAGGCGCTTTTCGGCGCGGCCTCTTCCGGCGGTAAGGGCGGAGGAGTCACGGTTGGCGTTGCGGTTTCGGTTGGAGTTGCGCTTGGGGTGGCGCTGGGGGTTGCAGTCGGTGTCAGGGTCGGGGTGGGGGTTTGGGTGGGTTTCCCAATGGCCGCCAGCGTGACTACTTTATAAGCCAGTTGATCGGCCGGGATATCCCGGATACTGAGGTATCCTACGAAAAGGCAAATACCTGCCAGGATGATCAGGGGAAAGCCGATCCAGAATCCGGCTTTCTTTTTTCCTGCCGCCCGCGCGCTGCCTTGATTGCCGGAGCCCTTCCCGCTCAGGTCATAAGCGCATTCCGGGCAGAATTTCGCCCCGGCGGGTGTTTCATTTCCACAATTCGGGCATTTCTTCCCGGGAACAGCAGGATCCATTCTCTCCTCCACAACTGGACATGGCCACAACGAATCCGAGTATACCATTGACGGTTTTTGAGCCCGGATGCCCGCCCCAGCCTCTCCCCCCATTTTTATACCAGCGCCACGATCTCGTCGTACGACAGCCCGACTTCCTGCTCGATGATCGGCTTCATCTCCTGCCACATTTCCATGAAAGCCGTCCTGCGGCGCTCGAGCTCTTCCGTCGAAAACGACCCGAGCAGCATGATCTCCTGGATACGCTCCGGGAAATGGGCCGGCAGGCGCTTGAGCTGCTCGACGCAGTAGTAGCGCCATTTCATATCCGCCACCAGTTCGTTATTCAGGGCAAAGAGCATATCGAAGAAATAATTCAGCCCCTGGAAGAACATGTGCTGGGCGCTGATCGGGTTGCCGCGCTCCACCCACACCCGGGTCAGGTCGTTGATATACCAATCGGACAGGCTTAATCCGCTCATCTCCAGCCAGCGCTTCTCGTCCGGCTTGAGCGGGAGCTTGTCTGCCAGCAGCGCGGCGATCCTGCCCTGCGGGTCGTAATGGATCTGCGCATGCGAAAATGCCCAGCGCTTGGACATGTCCCAGGCTGCCGTCAGTTCGCTTTCATACTCGGCCAGGTGGATGTGCATCTCCAGGTCTTCGATCTTGAAGAATTGGGCCGGCAGCGTGATGCCCGAGGCTTGTTTTTTGAAGATGGCGATATCGACATCCGCGGCGTGGTCGTAATAGCCTCGCACGATCGCCCCCAGGAAGACGATCCCAACGATATCGTCGCGCTGATACGCTAGGGCGTATTCCCTGGCGATCCGGGTGGCCTTTTCCAACAGGGCCGGGTCTGAAGATTGGATGTTGAATTGTGTCGGCATGGGGTCCATCCATTACAGCATATTTCTCGTAATGCACAGGGTTTATTCTATCACTCCGGTTTCTCCTGGCCTTCCCGAGTTTCCATGAGAATTCCTCCCTTGAGACTTCCGAAGTCTGCCTGGCACAGAAACTTCGGAAGTCTGCGAGAAACTTTCCTTTGTACCACCTGTACCTTTTTCCCTGTTCTCCAGGTATGACTCAAAATCAGCGTTTCACGAACGGCAGGAATACTCGAATAATTCCCGACAGATATCTCGCCAATCCATAATAGGCCTGGTTGTCGACCAATCCAAACTTACCGCCTGCCCATTTTAGTCCGCCCGTCTCGCAGAGTAGAGTATCCAGCGCGCCCTCTCTATGTGCGCCCAGGTAGACGCTCGCAAAGGTCGCATCCAGCAAGCCGTCTGCGCTAAAATGTTTCAGGATCGGACTGCGCAAGCCGGTGGAGTCAATCCCACCTGTCCAGATGGACCCGTCTCCCTGCGTGCAGCTGGATAGGACGGTGTTGAAACCTGCCGGTGAGGTGAAGTCTGCGTCCCTTGTGCCGTTGGTATTCAAGCGCACCATGTTGGGGTAGGTCGTACCGCCTACCGTCTGAAAATCGCCGCCCACCAGGATTTTCCCACCCGTCAGCGGGGTGATGTTGTAAATCTTACCGGTATTGAATTCATCGAACATGAAAACGGGCGCGGTGAAAGTGTTGTCGACCACGCCGTCGTTGACCCCGTCGTTCATAAGCCGGACCAGACTGGGCACGGCAGTTGCATCGTAGGACGAAAAATCTCCTCCCACCAGGATCTTGTTATCGGATTGCACTGCCAGCGTGAACACAGCCCCGTATGCATCGCCGCCCTGGAAACCCGGGTCCGCCCCGCTGAAATCCGCCTTCAGCCGCCTGACGCCCCGGCCAAAATCACTCCCCACCAGGATTTTTCCATCCGCCTGCCGGGCCAGTACCCTGACCCGGTCGTAACCGTTCATCGAGGATAGATCGGTTAAGGCTCCTTCCGCCGAGACCAGATAAAGCTCGTTATCCCTATAACCGGCTACCGCCCGTCCATCCGGCAAAGCCAGGGCAGCCCGGCTCCAGCCCGAATAGGTCTTGCCTGCAAAGGGAGCAAAGCTGGTATCCAGGGCGCCATTGGCCAGCAGCCTGGCGAGACCAAAGCGAGGCAACCCATTGGCGCGGCTGAAATTCCCCGCCACCAGCAGCTTCCCATCCGCGTAACTGCTCAGGCTGTAAATCTCGGCTTCATCCCCCACCAGGGGATGGAATGCCCCCACCGTCGCCAGGCTGTTATTAGCCAGGTCCAGCTGCGCCAACCCGTCAAACAACCCGGTTTGGTCGGCGAGCCTGGGCCGTCCCTGTCCGCCAGCGAGCACCTTGCCGTCGCTGCGAAGCCCCAGCGCGAATATATCCGATTCTTCCCCGAAGGTGGTCATTGCATAATAAGCGCCATTGGAAGCGTAACGCCACACCTGACCTTCATGCGTCGTGGGTGAAGAACCGATGCAAACCGGCGAACGCCAGCCACCGATCAAAAAACCGCCATCGCCAAGGGGCAGGATTGCGGTAATGGACTGTAACAGGTTCGGATCAACATCAGGCGTAGGTTTTGCAACCCCAGCGGATGTAAACCATGCAAAACGGGTACCACCGCAGATGGCTTCGCTGCCGACCACGACCGAGTTGTCATTCAGCACGGCCACCCGCCGGCCTGCGATGGAACCGCCCGGCACAAAAGCAGCGTCCAGCGAACCGTTGGTATTCAAGCGGGCTATCCCGGCCTGCGCAATGTCATTGACCGTCGTAAATTCCCCGACAATAATGTATTTGCCGGTACTTTGCCGGCCGATCCCGCGTACATTTCCGTTCAGGCCTGTTCCGACCCCATTGAACGTGGCATCGATATGTCCGGTTTGATCCAGACGGGCGATCCTTGAGGTGGGACTGGTGAAATTGCCTCCCACCAGGATATTCGTCCCATCCACCAGGACCGAGTAGATCTGTGCGGTGAGCAGGGCGTAAAGATAAAAAGTATTATCCAGCGTTCCGTTGGCATTCAGGCGCACCAGGTAATATGTAAATGTATCCGGCAATATTTTGAACCTGCCCGCAATCAGGATCTTCCCATCTCCCTGCAGGGCGGCTGAAGTGATCTCTGCCACTTGCAAGGTCGGATCGACCTGGAAACTTGCCTCCAGCGAGCCATCGCTATTCATGATCGCCAGGCTGCGCGGCGCCGAATTTCCCCCCAGGCTGACAAAACTTCCGCCCACCAGCATCCGCCCGCCGCTGAGAGGGACCAGGACATTCACCGTCCCCTGGGTGGTGAACATCGCCGGGTTGATGGAAATAATCTCCTGCGGGCTTTCGGCTGCCAGGGCTTTCCGTGGATTGATCGTAAAAATGGAAATGAGCAAGGACAATGAACACACCGCTGCAATGAAACGACGCATTTTGGATCTCCTCTGGCCCTTATCAGAATGAATGGCTGCTGTTTATTTCCCCAACCTTTCATCACCTCAGCCGTGGATGGATGGTATTTCTAATATGGAAAATTATTGCATACTGCTATCCAACCCACTTACGGCCACTGTTCTTATCTTATCCAGGGACCGATTCATGGAGTAGTCAAGCCCAATCCATAATATTCCACTTCAACGCTGGAAAACAGATGAACTTCATAACAATTTTTTCCGGGCTTGATATCATCGTAAATCAAAATGATCCCATGCACATGGTTTGGCATGATCGCAAAGGCATCCACCTGCGTGTTCGGGAAATGAGCCGGGATTTCGTCCCAGATAAAGGGCCTTGCTAGCCGGCCTCTTTCAGTCTCCGGTCGGTCTGGAAGGCAATTTCAACCACATCATTGGGCAGGAACGCCGCGGAAAACTGCTGGAAGCCGCGTCCTGCCGGTCGGCAGTCCCCCGGGTGGTCGACAGGATCTGTTCGCTAAACTCCGCCACGTCTTCCAGGATGCGCTCGTAGCGATAATAGGTCAGGACGGTCAGGTCGATATCCGTCTCTCCATAGCCCTGGTAGAACCAGGCCGCCTCTCCCGGAGTGTTCCAGATGCCGCCCACACCCGCCCCGATGAACATCAAGTCACGCTCTTTCGGAGCCAGAATGGGGTTGTCCCAGTCGATGATATACAGGCTGTCGCGGGGGATATGCAGCAGGTTCCAGGCGTGCAGGTCTGCATGGCATAAGACCCATTGCGCGGGCCGGGACGGGGGCCGGGAGCGCAGCGCCTGTGCCAGTTCTTCGGCCCTGGCGGTCATCCTGCGGATCTCCTCCCGGTGCACGTGCAGGAAAGCTGCCATTTGCGCTGCCAGGGGATCCGTGTAGGAGCCGGACTCCACCTGTGCCTGGAAGCCCCTGACCAATTCCCGCCAGCGTGGGGACCAGGTTTCGGAGGGGACCAGCCCCTGCAAGCCGGGCGGCAGGCTGAGCGAGTGGATCCTTTTGAGGGCAGACCCGAATTCGATCCATTCGTCATCCGACAGGCCGGCCTCGAACCCATTCTGTCCTTCAACAAAGGGATACAGGCTGCAGGTATAGCCTTCCAGGTTGGTCCAGGCCTGGCCCGCTTTTGTCTTCAGCGGCGGGATGACCTGGCGGATGCCCTGGTCGTGCAGGAACTGCGGAATTAAGAGCGAGGCTTGCTGAAAAATACCTTTGCTTAACTTCAGGAAATAAAGCGCAGGCTCGTCGGTTTCGACCCGGTACTTGGCGGCGTTAATATCGGCTCCGATCGGAAGGAACTCCACCCGCTCAATGCGCAGTCCATAGGCTGCGTGCAGCAGATCGATGAGACGTTCGTCCTGGAGAAACGGTTTTTCGCGCATATCGAAATTCTATCAGGGCGCCTTCGGGGCCCAATCCTCGAAGTTCCAATTTTCCAGCAGCAGGCGCAGCTCCTCCTTGCCGTGCACATTCCATTTGGACAGGGCCCTGCTCACGTAGCCCTTCACCGTGGAGGGCGTGATGCGCAGGTACGCCGCCATCTGCCGGTTGGTATAGCCCAGGCAGGTCAGGGCGGTCACTTCCTGTTCGCGCTGCGAAAGCGTTTCCCAGCGCTGCTGCAGCCCATCGGAACTCTGCAGGTGCTCCAGGCCCTCGATGAGCAGTTCGGCCCCCACCTGATCGAGCGGGCGCTGGTCCCGCCCGGCCCGCTCCGCCAGGGCGGCGTGCAGAGGTTCATCCAGCTCGAACCGGCGCGGGGACGGGCCGAATGGCAGGCGTAAACGGGCCAGCAGACGCTTCCATGGTTCCATAATATGAAGAGGATTATATAGAACAACTGTTCTGTCGTCAAGGTTCGTATGAATATTGTATAAAACCTGATGAAAACGCTTTTTTACCTTGACTTGCCATCCATCTTATGCAATAATAACCGTGCCTCTGGTTGGCTGCCCCCCTCAGCCAGCCAGGGGTATTTTTTTATATGTGACTGTCACGTTTGACTATCCTACTCTCTACCTGGCCAGCGGGAACTCAAAGGCCGGGTAAAGGGTGACGCTCTTCACCGCGGCCGAGCAGGAATAGGCCGGCTTATTGGCGGTGGCCGGCAGGTCCACATTCGAGCTGCCCTTGGCGGAGACAAAGTCCCAGTAGAAGGGTGTGTCCTCGCGCGGCAGCATCACGAACGACACGTCCAGCTTGACCGTGCCCTCCACTGCATTCCCTTTCCCGTCACCTCCCAGCTTGATCGTATCGGTCGATTCCAGGCTCGGCTTCCAGCTTGGCGTTCACAAATGACCCGCTCCCAGTGGCCACCATGGTGTGTTCGGCGCCCTCCGCCCAGTAATAATCATCCGTTGCGCTGTCATAGTGGATGGTCACCTTGCTATTGTCGTCCTTGATTTCCAGCGTGGAGGTGGGGGTGCCCCAGGCGGAATTTTCCACGCAGGTGGCATCCGTTTTATCGTAAGCGATGCTGACCGAATAGACGTCCGCTTCGGCCGCGCCGATGGTCAGGTTGAAATCCAACCCGCCCGAGGTTGGGTTCACCATAAAGATAAATACGGTGGTTTGGTCCGTCATCGGGAAGGAGGCGGTCTTGTTGGCATACAGGAAGTACCCGGCCCGGTTCCCGCTGCGCTGGTCCCCGTCTTCGTCAAAAAAGACGTACACGTGCCCATCGTTGGGGTTGGTCCAGGTGACCGACATGAATTTTGACTCGCGCACCTTCAATCCATACATCACCGAGGCGTAGGGTTTGGCGGTTGCAGCGGCATCCACGTTGCCCGTTTGATCGTAGATCATGCCGTCGTTGCTGGCCGCGCTGCTCCAGACCGGGCTTTTGATCGGCAGCTTGCTGCTGTCGGTGAAGAGCATGTAGTTGGCAAAATCCTTGTACAGGTCCGCAAACTCCGTATTCATCGTGTCCTTCAACCAGGTTTTCAGGTTTTCCATTGGCGAGGAAAGCGCGGAGGACATGGAGGCTTTCCATAGATCAGCCAGGGTTGGAAAGTAGCCGGATTGGTTGACCAGGAAATCCACGAAATGCGCGCTGGAATAACCATGGTAATCCGCGTTGGAGGTCAGCGAGCCTTCCAGGAAATTGGCCCGGATATTCAATCCCATGCTGTTGGTGGGGCCATAACTCGAGCTGGCGTAGGCGACTTTATCGGCGGCGTAATCGGCGGTTGCATCCATCCAGGCCATGTTTAACCCGAACTGGCCGAGGCCGGTGTGCTTGTACTGCCAGAGATGGAACAGCTCGTGCGCGCAGTCCTGGCGCAGCTCGGCCGGTTTGGGCCAGGAGTTGGTCGTGAGGACCAGACTGCCGGTCAGCGTATCGTACTGGGAGGTGGTACTAAACAGGGATTTATCCCCCAGGAAAACGGCATAAGCAACGATGGATCCACCTTGCGGGGGCTCGATCGTATAATTTTCCGCGTTGTAGCCCTGGTAGGCCGCCTCAAGGTAATCGGTCACGGCCGCGACAAAAGCCGGCAGGGGTTTTTTGTTACTGCTTTCCCGGCAGGGTTGCCCCGTGGACGCATAGGTCATGGCCCCGGACCCGGTGTCAATATTGTCTCTATCGTAAAGAACATTAAAATGGGCGGTCCTGCAGTAGTCGTTTACCCATGTGTTCAGGTAAATGACCAAAATGGAAAGGTGGTCGGTCTCAAAGTTGACCGTATGGGCGCTTTCATCGATGCTGGAGCTGAGCCCAAACCACTGCCCGCTGGCCTTGTCCCACAAAGCCGCCCCGAGCTGCGCATCCGCCGGCAGGCCGGCTTTCAACCTGGCCGGGTCGTAGCTCATGCTCACTTGCAGCGGTTCGGCCAGGCTGTGCAGGTCGCCCAGCGAGACATCGTAGGCCTGCAGGGCTTCATCCCCCTTCAGCGGCACCGGGATCTCCCCGCTGACCGGGCTGACCACCAGGTCGGGCGGGGTTTCGGTAAAAGCGCCCGCCGGGAAGTTCAGCGTCAGCTTGCCTTCCACATCGACGGTCTGCGCCTGCCCGGCCGTCAGGGGCTTGGTCAGCACGGCGGTGCCCAGTTGGGGCTGCCAGGCGGGCGTGCTGGGGGCGGCCGGCGCGTCCGCGGGGCGCATCTCCAGCTTGCCGTCATCGGTCTGCCCTGCGCCGGATGGGTTGGCGGAGGCGTTCCCGGAAGGGCCGGTATTCGTTGAATTTATTTTTGAGTTCTTCCCTGGTTTGGGGGCGCCTACGCCGCTCAGGTTGCAGCTCAGCATCGCCACGATCATGAAGATCCCCCAGGCCATCTGGAACTTCCGTTTCGAAAGGATCGATTTCATTTTTCCCTCGCTGGCATTATTGGATTTTACTTATCTCAATTATAAATACGATCTCAAAAGGTAACCTTGCGAACAGGTTACAAGTGCCAGCGCCCTTGTAGATGGCTGTCACTGGTTGGCTCGTCAATCAAAGCCTGGATGCGGCGCTCTCAAAGAGACCAAATCCAAGCCCGGGCAGGTGGAGCGTTCCTGCCTCTGCCTGGATGAAAAGGATGGTCCTGGCAAAAAAAGACCGGTCATGGCTTGATCGACCATGGCCGGCAGGAAAAAACTTATTTACCAACGATCCAGGATCTCTTTTTGAGGTTTGCTGGAAGCAGGCGACAACTTTGACCTTATATTGGCATTATATGCTCGTCTCAGGCCAAGTCAATGGGGGCTTTAGTCTAACGGCGGATATGCGGCAGGTAGATCGAGTTGTACGTGTACAAAATAACGAACCCATACGCCAGCCCCTGCCGGACCTGCCCGTTCACGGTCGAATAAGGCGCGCCGGCGAGGGCAACCGTGCCGGCACTGTTGACTCCAACCGCGCTGCCAAAAGAGCCGCCATACGCCTCGGAGGGGACCAGTTCGCCCGCCTGCGACCAGGTGGTGCCGGACCGCACGAATCCGAAAGTCGCACCTTTCCCGTACGCCCCCGGCGCACCGATCAGGGCGGTGCTCCCGTCGCCGGTCAACGCCACGGACCAGCCAAATCCATCGTAATCCGTACCGTCTTCGTCGATCAGTTTGGCTTGCTGCGTCCAGGTGCTGGCGGAGCGTGTGAACACATAGGCGGCCCCCTGGTTTTGCAGCGAGCCCACTTCGGCGTAGCCTGCTCCGACCAGGGCGGTATTTCCATCCGAGCTCAACGCCGCGGATGTACCGATCTGCTCGATATCGGCGCGGTCCGCGGCCGTCAGCTCGGCTTGCTGCGCCCAACTTTCACCAGTGCGCGTGAAAACATACGCGGCTCCCTGGGAATCCAGGCCGCCCACACTGACCTCGATCGCCCCGATCAGGGCGGTGCTGCCGTCGCTGCTGAGCGCCACGGAAGTGCCAAACTGGTCGCTTGCGGCGCCATCCGCGGCGGTCAGACGGGGTCGTTCCGTCCATTCTGTTCCGGAGCGCGTAAACACATAGCCTGCGCCTTGAAAGTCCTTATCGCCGATTTTTGTGTACTTCGCCCCGATCAGGGCGGTATTCCCATCGCTGCTCAAGGCAACCGCGCTCCCAAAGAGGTCGTTGGCTGCGCCCTGGCTGGCAAGCAGCCTTTTCTGTTCCGTCCAGTTCGTGGCGGTGCGGGTGAAGACATAGGCGGCTCCCTGGGCGTTCTTTTCATCCACCGTCGCAAAGATCGCGCCCACCAGGGCGGTATTGCCGTCGCTGCTGAGGGCAACCGAATAACCGAACTGATCGCCCGGCTGCGCCTTGCGCGGCGCTCAGCTTGGCCTGCTGGGTCCAGGCGGCTCCATCACGCTTGAACACATACGCCCGGCCCTGTTTTTTCGGTCCGCTCCCCTGGGATTCCCAATAGGTGCCAAGGATGCCCGTGCTGCCGTCACTGCTCAGGGCAACCGAATAGCCAAAGTGATCTTCAGCCGCACCGTCCAGGCTGGTCAATGTGGCTGACCAGACCAGCGGCGCAGACTGCGGGTAGGCAGGGAAAGCCGGCCGGCCGGGACTTTTGGGTTGTCCTGCGCTGGAGAAGGGCGCAAGGCACGCGGCCAGCATGCACAGACTGAAGCGGATGAAGCGGATCGTTTTTTTCATGGAAGCCCTCCTTGGGTTGAAAAAACGAACTGGCTGTTACTCCCCGGATCCTGGCCCCGCTCGTTTCATTCCTTCCCGGCAAGAACATGGAAACGAAAACAATTCCTGGTTCGCTTGGCCCGGTACATGGCCATATCGGCATACTTGAGCAGGGTTTCCGCCTCGTCGCTGTCGGATGGGAACAGGCTGATCCCGAGGCTGGCGGTCACTTGCAGCGCTTTGCCGCCCAGCTCGAATGGACTTGAGAAGCCGTCCAGGATCTTCCTGGCGATGGTCGCAGCATCTTCCGGGCCAGGGATGTCTTCACTGATGATGGTAAATTCATCCCCTCCCATGCGGGCAGCCAGGTCAGCTTTGCGCAGGCAGCTCTGCAGCCGGTCAGCCACCAGGCATAATAATTTATCCCCCTGGGCGTGCCCCAGGCTGTCATTGACATCCTTGAAATTATCCAGGTCGAGCAGCATCACCGAGAGCAGGCCCTGGTCACCGCTGGAGCGAACCCTGCGCCTGGCCCGTTCCAGGGCATGCTCGAGCAGGTTCCGGAATAAATAGCGGTTTGGAAGACCGGTCAGATCGTCGTGCGTGGCCAGGAATTCCAGGCGTTGTTCGAAGCGCTTCCTTTCGATGGCGTAACGGATGGTGCGGCTCAACAATTGCCAGTTGATCTGTCCCTTGACCAGGTAATCCTGCGCCCCGGCCTGCAGGGCTTCGACGCCAAGTTTTTCATCGTCCAGGCCGGTCAGCACCACCACCGGCATCCCGGGCGCCCGTTCCCGCATCCTGACCAGGGTTTCCATCCCCTGGCTATCCGGGAGGCTCAGGTCCAGCAGGGTGATATCGATCCCGCCATTGATCAGGTAGGCCAGGCCGGCGCTCAGGCTTTCCGCTTGTTGAAAATCAAACCGCGCCTCCTGGCCTTCTCTTAACAGTTCCTGGATCAGGCGGCTGTCTCCCGGGTTATCCTCGATGAACAACACCTTCAAGCGGTCATTCATAATTATTTTCACCAATATTCGATCGGTTATTCAACCTTCCGGCTAGCTTCCGACTGGTAATTTTACGATCTCCAGCCAGAAACCTTCGATGGCCTTTACCACTGAAAAGAACTGGTCCAGATCGACCGGTTTGGTGATATAGGCATTGGCATACAGGTCATAGCTCTTTACGATGTCCTGCTCAGCCTGGGAGGTCGTCAATACCACCACCGGGATATGCTTCAAGGTTTCATCCCGTTTGATCTCCTGCAGGACCTCGAAGCCGTTTTTCAGCGGCAGGTTCAGGTCAAGCAGGATCATGCCAGGGCTGGTCGCCCTGGCATACGGACTATTCTTATGGAGATAGGCGAGCGCTTTCACGCCATCGCCAACCACAGTCATCGTATTGCGTACTTTGGCCTCCCGCAGGGCCTCCTGGATCAGGCGCACATCCCCGGGGCTGTCCTCCACCAGGAGAATTTCAATCGGGCTGCTCGTTTGGGTTGTCATGCTTGTTCACCTCCTAATTTGGCAGGGTAAAGTAGAACGTGGCGCCCTTTCCGGGCTCGGATTCGACCCAGATCCGGCCGCCATGCCGTTGGACGATCTTCTTGCAGATCGCCAGGCCAATCCCCGTCCCGGTGTATTGGCTGCGATCGTGCAGGCGCTGGAAGATGATGAAGATCCGCTCTGCATATTGCGGGTCGATCCCGATGCCGTTATCGCGCACCGAGAAGACCCACTCTTTATCATTTGGTACGGCTGAAACATGCACACGCGGCGCTTTCCTGGCATGAAATTTGACGGCGTTGCCGACCAGGTTCTGGAACAACTGCACCAATTGCGCCTGATCCCCTTTCACTTCCGGGAGCGGATCGTGCGTGACTTTGGCCTGGCTCTCCTGGAGGCTGACCCCCAGGTTGTCGAGGGCCTGGTCCAGGGCAGCCTGGCTGGAGATGGACGTGAAGGCCTGGCCGTGCGTCCCGAGCCGGGAATAGCCCAGCAGGTCGTTGATCAGGCGCTGCATGCGCCCGGCGCCATCCACGGCATACCCGATGAACTCATCCGCATCCTGGTCCAGTTTTCCTTTATAGCGCCGTTCCAGCAGCTGCATGTAACTGGCCACCATGCGCAGCGGCTCCTGCAGGTCGTGCGAGGCAACGTAGGCAAACTGTTCCAGTTCAGAGTTGGAACGGGCCAGCTCCATCCGCTCAAGCTCCAGCGCCTCTTCGGCCTTTTTCAGCGCGCGTGATGTCGTTCCCGACCGCCAGTATTTCGGTAACCTGTCCGTTCCGGTCGCGGATCGGTTTGTTGGTCCAGGTCATCCAGACCCGGCGGCCGTCCCGGCAGATATTTTCATTGATGATATTCACGAAGCGTTCCGGCTGGCTGACGATATCGTGCACCAGCGTGCTCAGGTCGCCTCCGGTTGACTCGGTTTCCGGCACCAATATATTCACATCCCTTCCGATGATTTCTTCAGCCGGGTAACCAAAAAACGATTCGGCAAAATCATTGAAAAACGCGATGGTGCCATCGCTTTTCCAACGGATAATGGCGCTGTTGGCGTTCTCCACCAGTTCCCGATAGCGGCTTTCCCTCTCAACCAGATCGGCTTCCGCCTGCTTGCGGGAGGTAACGTCAATCGATAAGATGACCAGCCCTTCCGGCACGGGATAGATCCTCAGGTCGAAATATCCTTTGCTGCCATCCGGAAAAACAAACTCGTTTTCCAGGGATTGCGGCGTCCGTTCCTGCATGCACTGCCGGAGCGCCTCAAAAACCTGTGTGGATTCGATCCCGGGCCACATATCCGCATATTTCCTGCCCAACAGTTCTTCCTTGGGCCGGCGGTTTTGTTTTTCCGCAGCCTCGTTGATGTAGAGGTAGCGCCAGTCCAACCCGAGGATCTGGCATCCTTCCAGCATGGCCTCCAGCGTGTGACGGTACCTCGATTCGCTTTCACGCAGGGCTTTTTCAGCCTGCTTGCGCTCGGTGATCACGTCGAACACAGCCACGAAATATTCTCTTTCGGGGCTGTAGACCGAGATGGAGAACCACATCTTCAAGGCTTCCACGTAGGTTTCGAAGGTTTCGGGTTCCCCGCTCAGCGCCACCCGGGCGTATCGCTCGAAAAGTTCCGGGTCCGACTGGCGCAGGCCCGGGATGAGCTCGGATACCTTGCGGCCGGCCGCCTGCTTCAGCCCGGTCAGTTTTTCGAAAGCCTGGTTCACATCCAGGTAGATAAAGTCCTGCGGCTGGCCGTCCTCGAAAAGCATCCGGCAGTAGGCATACCCGTTGAGCATATTCTCGAACAGCGAGCGGTAGCGCTTCTCGCTCTCGATCAGGGTCTGTTCAACCTGCTTGCGTTTTGTGATATCACGACCATATAAATTGACGTAGTGTGATTCCATGACCGGAACAACGGAGAAGGAATAGATGATCTCTCCGCATTTCGTCTCGTATGTCCGGGTGGTTTGCTGCTCGAGCGCTTGCGCGACAATCTCCTGCCAGAACTCCGGCGCCGGTTCCCCCACCTGCGCGCCCCAATCGGCCAGCAGGGATTGGCTGGCCGGGTTGGCATACAGGATGGCGCCATCCCGATCCAAGCGCAGTGTCGGGTTGGGGTTTTCAGACGGGAACTTCGCCATCCGGTTGGTTTGCTCCTGGGCCTGTTTGCGCTCGCTGATATCGCTGATGCTGGAAAGGATCCAGGGCTGGTCGTCGATCGTGACCGTTTCGGCCGAGAATAATCCCGTAAAGGGCTGGCCCGATTTTTTTCGGAACTCGAATTCCCTGCCATGCACCGGCCTGCCTTGCGCCAGCTCCGTGTCAACGCCGGCGCGGTCGGCCTCCCTGGCCCACAGGTGCAGCTCGAGGCTCGTTTTTCCGGCCGCTTCTTCAGTGGAATATCCCACGATCTTTGCAAACCCGTCATTGACTTCGAGAATGCGCCCATCCGAGGCTTTTGCCAGCAGGATGGCATACGGCGAGGAATGGAACGCCCTGGTAAACTTTTCTTCCTGGCTCTGCGCTTCTGCGATCAGGTGATGATTGACCAGCATAACCAGGCTGAAAGTCAACAGGATCAACAGGATCTGGTAGAACATTAAGATGAGTGTCTCGTATATGCCAGACTGGAAAAAATCAATGTCCGGCTGCGGCTTCGCGAGTATCTCCCCGATCCGTACCAGGCTGACCAGGCAAAAAAGGCCAAAAACGAGGCCCACCCACAGGGCTTTCCGGCGTTCAGCCCGGTCGACCCGGTAAGCGATCAGCCAGGTGCACTGGAAGCAGATGGCCAGCAGCGCCAGGGAAAGCAGCAGGTTGCGCGCCTCCAGGCTGGGCCGGATGAAGGCATAGTAGGAATTTAACAGGATAAAAACGAGCAGGAGGATATAGTTGTGGAGCTGCACGCTCTTCTTCCCGGTGAAGCGTTCCAGGCCCAGGTACCCCAGCAGTGCCCCCCCGACCGCCAGCGGGCTGGCAGACCCAAGCGACAGCCAGTCCGGCAGGCGGCCGCGCAGGCTGATCATTAATACCGCCAGGGTCTGAAGACAAAGGTCGGCCAGCCAGAAGAGACTGCCCCCGAAGCGTTTCCGGTTCTGGATCCACAACCATCCAAGCACCGCCGCACAGACGATATCGGTGATCAAATTGCTGAAGACCACAGTACGGACATCCAGGAAATTCATCGCTCACCTGTAAAGGAACATTTCCAGAGGCCGCTGCCTGGCGGGGCAGCCATTCCGCCCCGGGTGAGGCGGCTTGCTTACTTCCCCAAAAACCGCCCATCCGGATGGCGCCCAGTACAGCCAGGCTGCACGCAAGCGGGCCGAACAGCCAACAATAAAGTTGGCGTTAATTATAAGGCTTATTTTATTGGTTGAATATCCGTGAAATGTCCGGGAGGGGTTCATTCCCTCCCGCCGCGGCGCTGCGAAAACCGATGCAAAATGAGAGATCAAAAGGAAAGGCTGTTGACCGGAAAAATATATCATGATATTATATTCATGAAATAAAATTCATGAATTGATCGCCGTTGTGCTTGGGTTCCTAGATCCTGCGAAAGTGAGATGAATGAATACTCAACCGGCCTGGTCCTTCCTGACAACCTATGGATTGGTGCTGACCTGCATCGGGCAGAAGGGTCAGATGACTGCGCATGAGATTGCCATGAATGTCGGGGTAACCGAGCGCACGGTCAGAAAGATCATCAAGGAACTTGAGCAGACCGGATATATTCACACAACAAAGGATGGCAGACAGAATTGTTATAAGGTCAATAGCGTTCTTCCCGCGGGGCACGCTCTCCAGCGGGATATTTCGGTTGGAGATTTGTTGAAAGTATTGACCGCCAAGAACTGATTCGCCTGTCCGGATCAGAAAAAGGAGGCTCTATAACAATTGATGATCGCAAATGGAAAAGCAAAACCCTCGTTCAAGATAATTAAAATAAACAAGGAGAAAATATCATGGGTATCCTGGCAACGATCGTCGTAGGTCTCATCGCCGGTTTCCTGGCTTCATTGATCATGAAGGCCAGGGGCGGCCTGTTGATTGACTTGATCCTGGGCGTGGTCGGCGGTTTCGTGGGCGGTTGGCTGTCCGGCCTGCTCCTGGGCGCCAACATGATGAGCGGGATCAATATCACCAGCATCCTTACAGCGTTGGTGGGTGCGATCATTGTTCTGTTCGTCTACCGCCTGATCTGGCGCCGCCGCTAGCGCTCAAGCTGTCAGCGAGTTCCCTGCCGAAGACTCGCTTGATAATTTTTCGAAAAGACAGCCAGTGTGCGGTCTCCCGGCGAGACCGCACACGAATGGCCGTTTAAACCGAGCCCTGCACCGGTTTACTCTGTGCGATCACCGGAACTTTACACCATAATGCCGGGGATATAGCGTGTGAAATACCGGTATGAAGGCTGTCTCAGGACTTCATTTTAGCTGGTCTTTGCCACCCGGTATGTCGATTGTACGAACCCGAAATCGAACGCCTGGCTGGCGATGAGTTCGAGCCGGACATCCCCGGGCAGCGGCCCAAACAAGGGGTTCCCATTCCCGATCAGCACGGGAATAAGCGTGATCGTGAGCTCATCGATCAGGCCGGCCGCCAGAAAACTCTGGATGCATTTCCCGCCGTCCACGTATAGATGTTCCAACCCCCGCGCGGCAAGGCGATCCACCAACCTTAAAGGAGCCTCGGCTGAAATGGAAACCGTCGCAGGCAGATTGGCAGGCAGGGACTTGAGCGTCCGGCTGAGCACGACCAGCGGGGTTGTCCCATACGGCCATTTTTCATAGGTAAGCACCTGCTCGAAGGTGGTCCGCCCGATCACGATCCCATCCACACTCGCCATGAAGCGGGCATAACCGAAATCCTCGCCCTGCGGGACCTGCCGGTTGGCCCGCTCCAGCCAGTCCATCCGGCCGTCCGTCCGGGAGATAAAGCCGTCCAGGCTGGTTGCAATAAATACGGAACACTTGGTCATATGGAATATTCCTGAAAACGCCTGAGAGAGTGTTGCTTGGAGCAGGATAAACGTCGATTGAATTATAATACGAGTATGTAGCTCTAATTTGTTAAATATGCAGCCAGACCGGCTGGCTGAGTACCTGGGCGCACTTCTTCATCGATACATTTGGCAGTAACACTGTAAGAGAAAGGAAAGATCCTATCCATGACAACCCGGAATGTCCAGGAATATATTGAGATCCGCGGGGCGCGCGAGAATAACCTCAAGAATGTCTCGCTGCGCATCCCCAAGCGCAAGATCACCATCTTTACCGGGGTGTCCGGTTCCGGCAAATCGTCGATCGTCTTCGATACGATCGCCAACGAATCGCAGCGCCTGCTCAGCGAAAACTTCAGCATGTTCCTGCGCAGCTTCATGCCCCGTTATCCGCAGCCGGACGCCGATGCGCTCGAGAATCTGAGCATGGCGGTGGTCGTGGACCAGAAGCGCCTGGGCGGAGGCGTCGCACTCGACCGTGGGCACCGTCACCGATATTGCCACCATCCTGCGGCTGCTGTTCTCGCGCCTCGGCCAGCCGCATGTCGGCCACGCCAGCATGTTTTCGTTCAATGATCCGGCCGGCAGGTGCCCGGAGTGCGAAGGCCTGGGGCGCAAGATCGGCCCGGTGCTCGAGAAAATGCTGGACATGTCCAAGTCGCTCAATGAGGGTGCGATCCGGGTGCCGATGTTCGGAACGCAGCTCTACCAGGCCTCCGGCTTTTTCGACAACGATAAAAAGCTCTCGGACTACACGCCGGAGGAGATGGACCTGCTGCTGTACGGCAAGGACCGTAAATTCAAAATGCACGGCACCAGCACGAATTTGACCTACCTGGGGCTGATGGTACAGTTTGACAAGTCCTATGGCGGCCAGCGACTTCGAAAACCGCCCGGAACGCACCCGCAAAGCCATTGAGCCCTTCCTCGCCATGGGGCCGTGCCCGCTCTGTCACGGCGCCCGCCTCAGCCAGGCCGCGCTGGGCTGCAAGATTGGCGGGTACAACATTGCGGAGCTGTCGTCCATGGAGGTCAGTGAGCTGATCGATGTCATCAAGGCCATCCAGAAGGATTCGCTTGCAGCCGGCATTCTCACCACAGTGACTGCCCGCTTGCAGAATATGATCGATATCGGCCTGGGATATCTCAGCCTGGAGCGCGAGACCGACACGCCTCTCCGGCGGCGAATCGGCGCGCGTGAAACTGGTCAAGCACCTGAACGGCAGCCTGGTGGATGTGACGTACATCTTCGACGAACCCAGCGTCGGGCTGCACCCGCACGACGTGCACCGCTTGAACGAGCTGCTGCAAAAACTGCGCGACAAGGGCAACACCGTCCTGGTGGTGGAACATGACCCGGATGTCATCAAGATCGGCGACCATATTGTGGACCTCGGCCCGCACGCCGGCACGCCAGGGCGGCGAGATCGTCTTCGAGGGCAGCTTTGCCGGGCTGCTGCAGGCGGATACCCTGACCGGCAAGCATCTCATGCAGCGGCTGCCGATCAAAGAGAGCTTCCGCCAGCCCACGGGCCAGCTTCCGATCAAACATGCCAGAGTGAACAATCTTCAGCAATGTCAGTGTCAATATTCCGGTCGGGGTGCTGACGGTGGTGACCGGCGTGGCCGGATCGGGCAAGAGCTCGCTGATCAACGAGGCTTTTCTGACTGCCCATCCCGAGGCCATCGTGGTCGACCAGTCCGCGGTGGGCGTTTCGACCCGCTCCAACCCGGCCACCTATACCGGCATCATGGACGACGTTCGCAAGGCCTTTGCCGCCGCCAACAAGGTCAACGCCGGCGCTGTTCAGTTTCAACTCCAAGGGCGCCTGCGAAAACTGCCAGGGCCTGGGCGTGGTCTACGTCGACCTGACGTTTCTGGAAAGCGTCAAACTGCCCTGCGAAGTCTGCGAGGGCCGGCGCTTCAAGGACGAGGTGCTGGCCTACAAGCTGAATGGAAAGTCCATCAGCGATGTGCTCGAGATGACCGTGGACGAGGCGCTGGAGTTCTTCGAGAACAAGGAGGTCCGGCCAAAGCTGCAGGCGATGAGCGACGTCGGCCTGGACTACATCCGGCTTGGCCAGCCGCTCAGCACGCTCTCAGGCGGTGAATGCCAGCGCCTCAAGCTGGCCAGCGAACTGCACAAAAAAGGCAGCATCTACGTGATGGACGAGCCCACCACCGGCCTGCACATGTCGGATATCGAACATCTGCTGGCGATCTTCAACCGGCTGGTCGACGCGGGCAACACCGTGATCGTGATCGAGCACAACCAGGACGTCATTCGCAACGCCGACTGGATCATCGACCTGGGGCCCGAAGGCGGCAGCAAGGGCGGGACGGTCGTGTTCGAAGGCACGCCGCGCCAGCTTCTGGATGCGAAGGACTCGCTTACGGGCCGGTACCTGCGCCTCGAACAGAGACCGGAAACCAGGTAATTATTTAGCGAGTGAAGATCTGCTTCTGCAGGAACGCGCCCAGCACCAGCCAGATCACCACGGCCAGGACGATCAGCCAGATGGCGATCACGAGCATGGCTCCCAGGCGGCTGGCCGGCCGCTCCTGGCGCAATGGATCGGCAGCCTGCTGCCTGGCCTCCCGCATCACTTCGGCTGGGATCATCTTCAGGACCAGCGCGATCCCAGCCGGCACGATGATCAGGTCATCCAGGTAACCCAGCACCGGTATGAAATCCGGGATCAGGTCGATCGGGCTGAAGGCGTAGGCCAGCACCAAAACCAGGCCGGCCCTGGCGTACCAGGGGACGCGCCGGTCACGCACGGCGATTGAAAGGGCGATCAGTTCTCTTTTGAGGGCCGCCGCCCGTTCCTTCAGCTTCCCGATCAAATGGTTGGTCCCGTCTCTCAGCCGCCTTCGCTCACCAGCCAGGTTTTGGCCTCTTCAGGATCGCTAAAATATTTGACCGGCAGGCGGGCAAGTTCGCCGCTTTCATGATGCGCCGGTTGATCCTGCGCTTGTCCGTGAAAGAGCAGCCCACCAGTCCGAGCTTGAGCGTGCGGCTGCCGGTGTTCCGCAGGAATTCGATCAACGCCGCGATCATCCGTCCGTCAGCCGGGTCTCGTACAGGTCCATCCAGACCGGCAGGCTGTGGTTCTGCTCGATGAAGAAGGCTGCCTCGGCCTTCAACCTGGCAATGAAAGCCTCTTCATCCCGGCCAAAGCTGCCCATGTGCAGGCCAAACAGCTCCCCGCTCTTGTAGGGATACGGGAACATGGATCCACCGGGCGATTTCCTTGTAGGCATGCTCACGCCTCCATAATTGCATCAGGTTTTTGTCCGACCCTCGGCAGCAAAGTGATCAGCCACACCAGCCCGATCGCCGCCAGCCAGGCCAGCGTTCCCAAAACTCCCGATTCAGGCGACCAGGCGGGATTGCCCAGCAGCCATTCAGGTGCATGGAAACTTGTCAGAAAGAAGCCTCCCAGCAGGCTGAAGCTGATATTCACGCCATAATGCAAACCGAACGGGAACCAGAGCGTTTTCCCGGTGCGTAAAGACCCGACACTCTCTGCCGTCCCCCATAGGATGAAAGTCAACATGCCCAGCATGGTCGGGAACGCAGCCAAACCCTGGCTGACCATCGAGGAAAGGTGTCCGATAGCCCACAATGCAGATGAAAGCAGTACCGCCCACCCAACGCCCATGCCCAGGCCAGGCGCTGAAGGAAATAGCCGCGAAAGACAAATTCTTCGATCGCAACAATAAAAACCATTTTGACCAGAACGTAGGCGATATAGACCGGCACGGTGAAGTAGAGCGGCAGGTTGGCATAGGCCAGGTTTGCGAGGGTTGGCGTAAACACCACCCAACCGTAACGGAGCTCCACCAGTACGATCAGCAGCGGGATCAGCACTCCCAGAAAAAGTCCCCAGCCCAAAGCCTGCCGCCAAAAGGGTGCGCGGCTTTGGCCCAGGTTCGGAAAAGGGCGCCTTTCGATGCGCCAGAACCAAAAGGCGCAGACAGGAAAAACGAGCCCAATTACCACCGGCGACAGCCACCCAAGCGAGGGTTTCCAGATCGCCAGGCCTACGGCGGCAATCCCCACGATCATACAATGCCAAGTGCTTTCATGTGCAGCGAGAATGACACCGTCATGCGAAAGGGATACGGCGAACATGGATCCGACCCGTCGAATTCAACTTTTGTACGGCATCGATGCCAGTTATTTTATCGAGATCGAATCCAGGATCGCGTGGAAGAAATCCAGGTTGGCCTCATCGATCGTGCGATAATCATCCCGCCATTTGGCGCCATCGCTGACCTCGACATTGGCCGGCTGGCCGGACACGCTCAATGAATTGGACTGGTCATCCACCAAAATGACCTCCCTTATATAGACGTGGTCCGTTTGGGCAGTCTCTGAAAGGGTCGCGATGTATTCGAAACCCTTGAACTTGCCAAGCTCGAGCTGCCTGACCCGGATGATCAGGCTGCGGGCGCCCGAGAGCGACTCGCCGTCCTGCATTTTGGAGAGGGCCTGGTAGGTGTCCATCCAGGCCTGGTTTTGATCGTTCTTCGTAAATTGGATCACGACCTGGTAGGAATTATTGACCTGCGCGGCCGGGTCGGGCGACTCGCCGTACGGAGTGACCTTGCCGGTCCCGATTGCGACGCGCAGGCTCTGGTCGGCGATATATTCATCCGGACCGAACCAGCTGGATGGATATTGAAAGCTGAGCCCGAAGGCGCTGTTGGAGTAGACTTTCCGGTCTCCGGGGTGGCCCGCCTGGGTGGGATCCTGCGGCCCGGCAGGCACACGGGGTACAGGTTTCAGCAGGCCGCAGGCAGAAATTAAGAAAACGATCATCAATAAGAATACCGGTAATGTTTTTTTCATACTTGTCTCCTTGCCCGTAAGGACGAACGGCGGATCGAAAAAGTTCCGGCAGGGGCGGCCTCACGCGCCGGCATGACCGGTCAATTCCTCCACGCGTTCTTCCCCAAGCTGTTCGACCAGCGCCTTGCGGGCCTGGGCCAGAACCTTCTTGTTCAAACTGGCTTTGTTGCGATGTTCCGGGATTTGAAGCAGGCTGCTGCACTTGGAACGGATGGTTAAGAAATGACCTTCAAAAAATTCCTTCGTCTTCTGGTCGACCACCTCATACGCGCCCGAGGTATGCCCGAGCGCAGACGAGAAGTAGAAACCCAGGGTGACATCCTCATCCACGCGATGGTAGGCGAAGTAAGGGACTTCATCATACAGCCGCACATCCAGTTCGGAATGCGGGAATTCCTGATCCTTGATCAAGGCATACAGGCGTTCGCAAATGCCGATCGAGGTGGCGATATCGCACAGCAGCTGCTCGGGCTCCTGGCCTTCTTCGCGGGCCAGGCGCGGGATCAGGTCTGAGCGTGGATCGAGGAACATGACCGTCAGCTTGGCGCCCTGGCCCAGCCGGCGGGCGATCACGTCTTCGGCTTTCCCCAGGCCGCGCGAGCGGAAGTTCGAATCGATCCGGTGCAGCACCGACCGCCCGGCGAAGAACAGCATCTGCGGATCGGTGCAGATGGCCCAATGGTAGTAGCCGTCGTATTCCTTGCGGATCGAGGAGACCAGCCGGATCCCGACCGATTGCAGCGGGCTTTGGTACAGGCGCTGGTAGACTTCCTCGGCGACCAGTTTGGCCGATTCACCCTGCTCCAGGCGGCTCAGCACGGTCTCCTCGAAGACCGCCACGATGCCCGCCACGATCAGGGCCAGGCCGATGTTGGACAGCAGGCTCCCGATCGTGCCGGTGACGCTCAGCAGGATCAGCACGGCTCCGACAAAGATCAGCAGGATCGAGAAGACGATCCGCAGGACTTTGTTGGTTGTCATTCGATTGATCTTCGGCATGGGTAAAATCCTCCTGTGTGGTGTTGTGGGTGAACCCGACGGCCAATTATCTCACCAGGTGCCCCGGTTATTAATGGCAAAGTTGAGATGTCCCCTGAGCTTTTCTTCCAACCCGGCATAGTCCAAAAAAGTGTCGATGATGACACGCCCGATGGAGGCATTCGGGGTCAACAGGTTCTCTCTTAAATACTTGCTTTGCTCGGATAGATACGGGATGCGGTCCATCTGGGATGGATGGGCAGCGTGCGCCATCACGATGAAGGTGGTCCACCTCCCCACCAGCAGGTCGCGGCTGCCCTGGAAGCGGATGCCCTGCCCGAGCAGGGTCGCCAGGACATCCCCCAGGATCAGCTTGGGCTTGTTGCTGGTCTCTTCGATCTCGACCAGCGCGTAGACGCGCTCGTTCTCATGCGAGACCACCCCGCCGTGCGAGACGACTGCCAGGTCCAGGTCGGCCAGGATCGTGCCGGATGTGTACATGTCCCCATACCATGAACGGATCTTCCCCAACAGGAGCGGGGAATCGACCCCCCGCTCGCCATGGTCGTGCAGGATGTCAAAGCCCTGCTGCGAGAATTCCGGCTGCAGCGCGCGGGCGGCCTGCATGGTCAGTGCTCCATTTGGCATATGCTTATCCTCCTGGTACCTCGGGCTGCGCTTGTGCGGGTCCAGCTTCCCCAAAGTTCTTCATCATCTGTGCGCACATCTCCGCCGGATTGACGCCGTTCTGCCTCATCTGTCCGATCATATTCTGCATCATCCCGGACATCATCCTGGACATCATTTTGGGAAGCGCGCGTGTGGCGATCGCAACGAGCAGGCCGCCCCCGATCGCACCGAGAATGCCGGCCAAGACAACTTTCCTTGTGTCAGAACGTGTAGTATCCATTTTGATACCTCCTGATTGGCTTGTATAAGCATTTCCAACACAGCGTAGATAAGAAGCCGCGTAACAGACCCTGAAACCACTTTTTCTACCAGATGGCCGCCGCGGACCGCGCCGAGGCGGTCGGTAGAGCCGGTGTTGGGCCGCTTTTCTGCTAACCCCGGCCGCATAGTTTTACCCCTCGGCCTGCCTCGCGATGCTATCGAGAAAAGCCAGACAACCATTTCCAGCAGCTGACGCCAGCAGTGTTTGCTGCGAAAGAAACCAAACCGCCAAGGATAAAAAAGATTCCGCTAGCTTTTGTTGAACTGGAAGATCGCAGAAAAGAACATCTCTAATCGCGCTAAATCCTGCCATAAGAGCAAAGCCAAGCCCAAACATAATCAACAATCCGGCAAGTTCCAGAAAATTAGTCGCGTCTGACTATTCGGTTGACTGTAAAACGTTATAAAGAAAGACGGACACTTTATACATGCGCAAAATAATCCCCATAAAGCTCGCAATTGAAACCAATTGTGAGGAGTTTAGAACGAGCCGGACTCTGTGAAAACCAAAGACAAACAAGGGTTGCAACAATCAATGTTGGAGCAAGTGCATTCTGGTAGTTAAAAATGGCTAGAACAACGCCGCTGATAATGAGTGCTGTTCCAGAAATTACAGATAATTGTATTGAATTCAAATTGATTTTCATTGTCCTGATTATCCATCTAGAGCGGCCCAACGAAGGGCTCACCTGCCGCCGATTTGGCGAGACAAGATTGCGTAAAAACACTTTTTCTACCTAATGGCCGCCACGGACCCGCGCCGATCGCGCAGCATCCCGGAGCGCAACCTAGGGAAGGCGGTCAGGTGAGCCGATGTTAGCCTGCTTTTTGTTCTTTCGGTATTTGATTTTTTGCGCTCCAGATTAGCGCCATGAAGGAGGATGTCATTGCAAATATACACAGTTCGATTATGGTTGCGCCCATCCCGACAAACAGAATGATTCCATAAGTAGAGGGAATAATAGACAAAACTAACCCCAACCGAGAAATAATCGTTTCTGGCGAGGATGTGATGGATTGGAACCTTTTCAACCATCGCTTTCTCATTAGCCAGGGATAGCCAATCGAGAATAGGGAAAGAGCAATTGCAATGAGGCGCGAGATTGGCAACCATTCAATATGATAACCAAGTGGGACATCGTAATATTTTAACAGCAATGCGATTACAACAAATAACAACGGGAGAACCACAATATACATAGCAAGGAAAACACTTATCAGCGGTTTTGCTTCAACGACTTTTTCTTGTTCCTCAGTTTTAGTAATTGAGAATACTTTATCCAATAGACTTCCAATTGTGATGCTTGTTTTGGAGCCCACCCATCGTCCAGCGAAATAAAAAGCCAATGCCCCAACGATAAAGCCGATAATATCTGTCTGCCTAAACATACCCGCAATTCTTGCACCCAGAAGCCACCAATCAATAATCCGTAGAAACGACCGTGATAAAGCCCGATGAATTTCACGTTAAATTCCTGGTTATGGGATCTTTTATGGAAAGACCATGTTACAAATCCGACTATTGCTCCCTTCCAAAGCATAAAGACCGTTATGATAACGATTGCAAAGGGAACAGTTATCCTTATGGAGGAAATTGCAAAAATAATTAACCCAGCCACAATGAATACGAGGCTGGTTAAACTCGACAAGAGGATGTAATACAAGAGCGGTGGTATTGCTTTTCTATCGTTCTGCATGAAATTTCCTTCAGTTTGCAAGGAGCGGGCCAACACCTGGTTATACGGCCCGCATAATTCCTTAAAGTCGCTCCGTACCTGTCCCCGTCAGGGGATAATTTCCCAAACCGGTTAGGGCATTCGGCCGCACATATTTTTTATTTGGTTAATTCTGGATAAAGTATAGCAAAATCCAATAATGAATACAACTGAAAGCGGCACAACTCCGCTGCGTGACTTGCTGGCGGAGCTGGCGATCTCGTCTCCGTAAGGGAAGCACTCAGTACCCGTAAGGTATTCCCAAACAAAGAAAAAACTGGCCCAGGATCAGGCCGGTTTGCTCGTCATCGAGCTGTATTCACCTGTGCCTGCCTGCGCCGGTACCGCAGGTACACCGTCCTGCACGTACGGTCGGTGCAGGGCAGGTGCGGCAAGGTGCAGGCAATTACTTTCCTCTTCCTCCCTTGACGGCTAGGTTATTCGGTTGGCTGCTTCTCAGCAATAAAGGCCGGGGAATTGATTTCTTGGGCGGATTTGATGTATTCTAGGGTGAAAAACACAATTGTCCACGGCACAACGAACATGGTGATAATAAAGCTTGCCAACCCAAGGCTGGGAATACTTTCCAAAATCTGGTTCCCGCGATTTGAGGGGATCAGGAGGGAAGATATGACTACATCGGTCTTGATCGCCGCTGGAGTTAAGAATTTTAGCAAGAGTGCGTTGGCAATAAATCGAATTGCGGCAATACCCGACATAACCAAAAAGAGTTGGAAGAAATTCTTGAGCGTAATCATGATACCTGCACGGATGGCTCGCAAAATGCCAAGTTTGCCAAGCATGACGGCGCAAAATATAAAAATGAGACAAGGATTGTAGAAGACGTTTGATATTATCTCGATAACCCATGTTACTGGTATTAGGATTTCCCTTCTAGTAATGCTTGACCTAATTGATGTTGAACATAAGGTTGCTAATACCGGTACTGCCAGCCAAACCAACAGCACTGCAAGGATTCTGAAAACTCTTGATTTCCCTTTGGCCCACGCTTCAGAAAAAGAAGGTATTTTGTTAAGAGTTGTCTGATGGATTACATAAATCATGCTTCCGTTGATGGCAGCGTAAACAATGCCTGTCGCAAGAATAAAAACCAGCGATAAGCAAATTACCCATAACGGATATCTTATGATCCTGACAATAGTTGACAAGGGAGAGTAAAGGAAAGTAGATGCGACCAAAAGAGCGCTGAACCCTGTGACCCGTTTTGCGTTGAGAAGAATCTGAAAGGATCTCTTTAGATTTCGCATTTGACCAATATCGCATCATTCTCCAGACCGCCCAATGGTTGGCTCACCTGCCGCCGACTGGCGAGACAAGACTGCGTAAAACCACTTTTTCTGCCAAATGGCCGCCGCGGACCGCGCCGATCGCGAAGCATCCCGGAGCGCAGCGTAGGGAAGGCGGTCAGGTGGAATTGGGGTTGGGGGCTTTGTAATTACGCCATTTCCAGTAATTTCCTATTATTGGCAATATGTCAGACTATGAAGCGTTGTGTATCCTGGCCATGGAGTGGTCGCTTGTTCAAACGCACAATCCGGATTCAACAAACGAAGACTTCTTTCTAAAATGTCTCTGATGTCTGGTGGGTTAAAAAACATAATAAGCCTGACAGGGAGGGTTGGTAAAACGCGAATATCAGTAAGCGGATCAGAAGTTTCAACTGCAACCAATAGGCCTTTGTCGGGATAAATGAGATTGAGATTAAGGCAAACTTGGTCACCTCCACATCCAAGGCCAATAAAAATCTTGGGCGGTTCTCCATATAAAGCAATAGTATCCCGCAGGTTAAGTCCAATATCATGAAGGCCGGACAATCCCCATGTGCCAGCAATCGAAATACTGTAAACGACATTATCATGGAGTTCGATTTCAACGTCGGCGTTATTATTATTCACGTTCATATTGAAACGGGATCGCTTTTGGTCATTGTTCCAGTCTACCCAGCTTGTGTCTTCTTGTTGATAATAAGGGAAAAAAAGGGTTTGCTGAAGGAGCTCATCTTTCGTTGTTTGACCAGGAATGACGTTATACCAGCAAGGCGCGGAACATGGCGAGAGAAAAAGTTTACTGAAACGTGAAGAACATGAACCAAGGGATAAGAGAAATATAAGTGCAAAGAAAAACCGGAGAAGCAGCTTTCTGATCATTTTGTTACGACCCTTTTGTTCTCCTAACCTCATTAGAAAAAAGGCAGCGCCCAACTCGCGTAAGCGGATCGTTGCCTGCGCTGCCCTATCCTCCGCACAGGTACAAGAATTATAGCGCCCGGATCAATACTAAAAAACATCAGTGGACATGTCGTCCGTTCAAAAGTGGACTTTTTAAACCGGTGATTTGGTGACTTTTCAGTCCGTGCTTGACACTCTAATGGTATTTATTCCAAAAGTATAGCACTGAAGTCATCCCCCCATGAGATTTGCCCGAATTTCCTGGTGGTTTCGACTGTCCCCGCTCTTTGGGGAGACCGGGTAATTCACCTTTAACTTTGGCAGCCATGCAAGCCTGAATGCCATGATCCTGGACGAATGAGCGCACTGATCTTTCTTTTCGAGGCTATATTGCGGTAAATCCGGACTCTATAAAAGACTAATTCTCGACCAGGATATTACGTGTTATATTGTCCAAATTATCCGTATAATGATAAAAAGGAGTTTTCCATGAACGTTGAACAGGTTGCACGAAATTTCATTTTGCAGATGAGGGATACAAAAGCACTGATGGGTATGGTAACCCCGGATGCCATGGCGAGCGGCGGCGTGCTGCCACAGCCCATCCCGGTGACTGAATCCATCAAGGTGACGGAAGGCTTGTTCTCCGGCTTTCCCGATATGAAAATTGATATCCTGTCGGTGATGGTGAACGGCAACCAGGCGACCGTGAAAGTGAAGTTGGGCGGCACCCAATCCGGCCCCCTGACATTACCGGGATTTCCATCAATTCCAGCCAGCGGGAAGAAGGTCGCGGTGATGGATGGCTACATCGTCACGGTTCAGGGCGATAAAATCTCTCATTTCCAGGTGGATTCGCCTGCCGATGGCGGCATCCCGGCGATGCTGATGCAGCTGGGCGTAAAAATGCCCGGCATGTAAAGCACGGGCGCACAATCCACGACGAATGGTTATTAAGCCAACCCCGCCTGAAGCGGGGTTTTTTAGCGCTGCATTTTCATCCTGCTGTTGTCAAAGTGTTATCCAGGCTGTGCCACTTGATCGGTCGGCCGCTTAGAAATCACAATCCCTTTGGGGCGGGGATCCCCAATCATGGGTCGGCTGCGACGACCCCGGGCCTGCCAGGCCGAACACTTTCATCCAGAAACCGATAAATCCCGGGAATGCCCCTTCAGACATATACACCCAACCCCCTTTGGTATTCAGGAAGAAGGAACCTGGCTGATCCCAGTCGTGCCTTTTACTCCCTGTCGGTGAGCCATCGGACCGATGGCCTCCCCAGACACATGCGATCACATACCAAACATGCGGACTACTTCCGTCGAAGGAGTTGGTACCGGCGTAGATGATCTGGTAATCGTCGGGCTCGATATAGCCTTTAGCGATGAGGTCGCGCATACCCTCTTCAGCGGATGAGAAGACACCTGCTTCCTGAGCAGCATTAAGTTGGCTGGTCGTATAAATCCAGGACGAAATTATGATTACGCCGATGAAAGCAAACGTGATGCAGGCTACAAGAATGAGCCCGTGAAGTACAGAATGTGATCGTTTCATTAATATGTTCCTTTCAGAGGCTGCCCAACCAGTTGCTCAGCCGTCGTTAACAGCCCAACAGCTTGTAGACCGTCACGGCCAAATCACCGAAATTCATTCAGGCATCCGGCTGAAGAAGATTAATAGGTATCGATCCAATCCACCTCTTACGTAGTTTGCCCGGCTGGATGGGACTCTCCTTGTTTCAAAGGCAAAAACTACTGTTATAAAGTATAGACAGTATGGGGGCCAAAATCAAGTGGGTGGCGGAGTCAGATTTTTAAGATGTGACAGTCACCTTCTCTTCCAGGTGACTGTCACCTCCCTTCCATTCCAGGGGCCTGTCCCATTGCAGCCTTGCCTGCCTACTTCGGTTTATCCCTGCCCACAAAGCTCTCGGCGCCCAATAAAAACCGGATCACCCTGGCCACGTTCCGGTCCAGCGCGGCTTCCGTTTTCAGGGAACCGATGTAGCGGATGATCTCCTGCTGCCGGGAGGGAGGCAGGCTCTCGAACACGCTCCTGGCCTGCTCATTATCCTGCAATGCCCCGGCCAGCTTCGGGTGCATTGGAAAAACCCGCTCGAGCGGGTCATAGGCGATCTCGAAATCTGCCACATCCCCGACCTCTTTTTTGGCGGCTTTGCGCATGGGCGTGTTGAGATACAGGCGCCACGCGCCGCTCCATTTTACGAGCGTCTGCACGAATGCATGCCCGTCGATTTTCATTTTGACAGGGATCTTGCCCCTGCTTTTCCCGGCCTGCGTGAAAATTTCCTGCAGCACGCTGTCAGGTAAAAATACAAACGGGTTGACACCGATCATTTCGATCCGGGCTTTGAACTTGATCATAAATATTTCTTATCCCTTCCTGGCCACGCAAGGACGGAACCGGCTGCCCGGCTCATACCGCTTCGATCGCCAGACCGGCCGCTTCCGCCCGCCCCTGGTACAACTCCGAATTCCCGGATCCGGGCACAGACCTCATGGCAAATGCAGGCTCAACGTCGCCATTTGCGGGCGATCGGCGCCCTCCAGCGGCTCGATGGAGAACATGTAATCCCCCCACCACGGGCCGGCCGCCCAGTAGCTCCAGCCCAGGTAAACATCGCTGTTCTGGTCCAGGTGGGTCAGGATATCGTCGATCGCCGCCAGGCAGGTGGCATTGGAACTGCCGCCGAACTCGCCCAAAAAGGCGCGCTTGTGGTTCTGCCGCGGCCAGGCTGTGAAATAGGCCAGGCGCTCCGAGCCGATCGTGGCGCTCACACAGGTATCGTGGCTGCCCGAGCCGTCGCTGTCCAGGTATTGGTGGACTTCATAGGCATAATTATTGCCGGGGTCGGTGATGTTAAGCATCGCGACGGCGTTGGGCGTGCCGTACCAGTTGTCGCCCCAACTGGCCGCGCCGTCCCAGGCGTTGCCCGGCACCAGGATCAGGTTGGTCGCACCGGTCTGGCGGATGGCTGCAATGGCCGCGTTGGCGTCGCTGACCCACAATTCGGTGCTCATATCGTGCGGCTCGTTCATCAGGCCAAAGATCACCCGGCTGTTGCTGAGGTAATGCTGCGCCAACTTGCTCCAAAAATCCGCGTATGCGCTGGCGGGTACGACGCTCTCCCCGATCAGATTGCCGAAGTAACGCGCATAATTGTGCGGGTCGAGCAGAACATAGGCGCCCTTGCCGGTGGCGTACGTGACGAACGTGTCCATGCCGCGCCTGTTCGGCCGCGTTGAACACCGCCAACTGCCTCCGCTGCAGCCGTTCCCAGCGGAAAGGCAGGCGGATGATCGTCATGCCTTTGCCGGTGAAGTAATCCACTTCCGCGGCAGTTGGGTAAGTGTAATCTTTGTCCAAGATGCCCGGCAGGGAGTCCTCGCCGAAATCCGCTCCGGCCAGGTTGACGCCTTTATACGGCATGGAGGCGGCGTATTGCCGCACTACCAGAGGCAGGTGGAGGGGGGCTGCCTGCGTGGTCCAAACCAGGCTGACATCGTCCAGGTAGAATGGGGGCTGGGCTTCCCCGCGGTTGTCCTGCCAGACCAGCGCGGTCAGGCTGGCCGGGCTGCCCAGGGCCGACAATGGAACGATGACCTGGCTCCAGGTATTGGCCTGAACAATGAATGGATAGCTTTCCGCGCCGTCGTTGACATGGAAGTTGATCGATTGGCCGCCGCCGGCCCCGCCATGCACCCAGAAGCGGATGGCGTTATAACCAGCGGTGGGCTGGGCCGTATCCGCATGAAAGTACAGGCCTCCCCAGGCGGCGGCATAGGTGACTGCGATGGAGGCCGAGCCGCTGTGGACAGGCGTGGCGTTGGCGAAGCTGACGGTGGTATCCCAGGACCAATCCGCCCAGGCGCTGGCCAGTGTATCGGCGTAAATGGAGGATGTCCCGACCAGGCTGATATCGTCGATATAAAATGTGGCTTGCGCGCCGCCGCTGTTGTCCTGCCACTTCAGATCGCTCAGGCTGGCCGGGCTGCCCAGGGCCGTCAATGGGACGATGACCTGGCTCCAGGTATTGGCCTGAACAATGAAGGGATAGCTTTCCACACCGTCATTGACATGGAAGTTGACCGATTGGCCGCCGCCGGCCCCGCCATGCACCCAGAAGCGGATGGAGCTATAACCACTGGTGGGCAGGGCGGTATCTGTATGAAAGTACAGGCCTCCCCAGGCGGCTGTATAGGTGACAGCGATGGAAGCCGAACCGCTGTGGACAGGCGTGGCGTTGGCGAAGCTGACGGTGGTATCCCAAGACCAGTCCTGCCAGGGGCTGGCCAGCGCATCCGTGTAGACCGGCGAATTGTCGGCGGCCCGGACGGGCCGGGTAAGGCTCGGCTGGGCGACCAAAACCACGCTCAGCAGCACGGCGGAAATCGCCAGCAGCATGGACCTGCGGCGGCGTAAAAAGGAGATCAAGGAATTCAGCACCGGCGTCATTTTTCCTCCTCAGATAAGCAGCGTCTCGATATCCTGATAAATTCAAGCCTGGCGGTTGCGAGGATTGGATCGTTCCATTTTTATCGGTCCAGCCCATTTTTGCGAGTTAAATCCTGCCGCAATCTCTTCTCCCGGTTGGGACGGCAAACCAGGAAAAAACAATTTTATATCCTTAATAATGCGGTTCCTCCAGCCGGAGCACGTCTTTTATTCCCAGTTGACTTGCGATCCGCCTGGCCAGATTTTGCGTGCCGAATATTTCAGTATAGTTATGCGAATAGATCAGGACGTTGACGTTCCGGAAACTGGCGTACTCCAGCAGGTACAGGCTGGTTTCACCGGTGATGAACAGGTCCGCCTGCAGAGCGAGCGCTTCAGCCAGGTAGGCGATCCTTGAACCCGCCCCCGTCACAACCCCGATCCGGCTGACCGGGCAGTTCGCATCGACTTTTCTGCATGCAGGCTCTCCCAAGCGCTCGTCCAGCCGCTTGACCACCTCCGAAAGAGGCAGCGGCCTGGGTAATTCGCCAACCCGCCCATCCCCTTCCGCGATCGTTCCGATCAGCTGGCAGTCGAAGATGGCCAGCAGCGCCGCGCTGGTGCCAAAATCGGCCGCATCCAGGGGAGTATGGCACCAAATGTGCGAGATGTGGTGTTCGGCCAGCAGTTCATGGGAGAGCGTTTTTTCTTCCAGCATGAAATCCCAGGCATCATGATGCGTCACCAGTAAATTGATCTTCCGGGCGATGGCCTGCCGGACGACTGCAGGGGTCAGCGTGGTGGCAAAGCCGAGCGCATCCGGCCCGGGGTTGTGGATGGCAACGCCCCATTCATCCGGATGCGCTTCCAGGACTTTCGGATCGAAAATGTCGTGCAGGATTTTATTATTCATAGTCAAGGGTTCCCAGGGTAACTCAGGGTCAGTTTTCGCGTTCGGATAAGAAGCTCTCGATATCCTGGATGAATTCCAGGGTGGCTTTCTCAATTCGCTTTGTTATAGCCTCCAGATCACTAAAATCGGGATCCTCAACAAGAACAGACTCTAAAATGGAATCAGCGCCCTGCGTGGTTGGAACAAGGTGGTATTTATTCCAACCGCTTTCCTTGAACAATTTCCAGTATTTCGACTGGACCTGTTTGTTGAATCCTGCCAGCCAGACTTCAAACCTGCAGGTTTCATGAACAAAAACGATCGCAATTTTCAAGTTTCGATCTTTTAAGGTTTTTGGGAAGAAGGAAAAATAGGTCATATCCATATATCCGTAATAAATGCTCCCGGATACGACATGCTCGGGATATTTGTTTTGAAAATACGTCCTGAGCCCCATGACATATTCCATCAAGCCTTTATAGGCCGCCTGGATGGCCCCCTTTTCCAGTTGTTTCCGATATTCAAGCATATTTTCTTGAAGTGAGCGCATATTCGATTCCTTTTCTTACCCGGCCTCAACCAGGCCAGCTTCGGCCGGGGATCGGGCAGCGTTTATGGACACCGTGAAGATCGGGCCGGCGGATCCTTTCTCCTGGCCGATCACTTTGAGACCCTCTCCACAAGCGTCAAGATCATCCGGGATCCTGATCCCGGAAACCCAGACCACATCCAGGCCCCATTCGATCCTGGAGTGCCAGCGCATGATCGTTTTCCATATCCCCTGCGTGTATTTCCCGGGGATTTTATCCAGGACAAGCTGCGAGAGAGTAAAACCTTGCTCCAATTTCCTTTAAAAGCCGGATGGCATCCTTTTGAAGCAGCCAATCGAATAATCCTTCGGCCAGCAGCAGGAAATCCGTGTTCCCGTTGGTCGTGACTTGATCGATCCAGGCGGTATCCAGGACCGAAGCGCCGATCAGCTCGCAGGCGGGCTGGTCCTTGAGGAGCTCTTTTTTCAAGTTGATCACTTCCGGCAGGTCCAATTCAATATAGCTGCACTTTCCACTGTCAATCCGCCAGAAGCGGGTATCGAATCCGCAGGCCAGGTTGATCACGGTGCAGTTTGGATTTTCGGCAATGAAACGATCGGCAATCCTGTCGAAAGCCCTGGCTCTGCGTGCGCCGGCCTTTGCATCCCGCTCGTGCAAGCCTGCATACATGCGCTTCTTACTGGTGAGCCAGCGCCGGTCTTCAGCGGAGGCCGTGGAGATCAGTCGATCCAAACACAGGACTGCCATCGGATCATTGAATCCGGAGCCTTGCCGCTCAGATTCAACCGCGCGGCAGATCAATGTCAGGATGGCTGTGCGGGATACCTGGGATAGGTCCATCAGCAAGCTCCTTTGCCCTTAGTGACGAACAATTCGTATGACTTGCAGCCGGCGCTGGACGGCGCTTATGAGATGCGTGTTGTGGGAACCACTCCCAGGGATTGCAGGATGATCGTCGTGAGGATTGACAGCACGGTAAAAACGATCACTGCGCCGAACAACCGGCGCAAAGGCATGCCTGCCAGACCACTGCCTGCCACAGCACCTGCTATCGCCAATTCCAGTGTCTGCCCGGCAAACCAACCCATTAATAGCGTGAAACTCGCAGTGGAAATGCTGAGTAATCCAAGCATCAGGGCACCCCAGGTAAGGCCACCCAATTCCAGCCCAAAGATCGCACCTGCGCGCCAGCCAGCCAGTCCCAGTCGCTGCATCAACCAGACCAGGAGAACAGCCAGCAGGAGGAAGGAAAGATAGCCGACCGGGATCAATTTCAGGGCCGTCAAAGGGGACAACAGGAACGGGCTTGGCCGGACATAAAGTCCGGCCAGGAGACCTGCATGCAAGAAGAAGTCAAAGCCAAGCATGGATAACCATGTTATCAAGGTCAGAAGGAGCATGTGCCGTTTCGTGTGGGGTATGGATCCTGATTGCATTTGGTAAGTCCTCTTATCCGGGCAGAAGCTGTCCAATGGATCGGCCTGGCGAAGCGGGTGCCCCGGCCGGATATCCTAATTCAGGCGATAATGCACGGTATATTGGACATTCCGCATGAACTTCATTTTTCCCATCGATCCCACCCACCCCAGGCGTGGATGATGGGTATCAAAATAGGACCAGTCGTCCAGGTATTCGATCCCGGAGTGCCAGGTTTCCAGCTCGCGGCTAGTTCCGAACGCCAAAGGTAAAAGCAGCGCCTTTGCCCACTCCCAATTGTTGATTCATTTTCAAAGCCACCATCCGGTTCCATGGTTTGCGGGTAAAGAATGCTGTGACGACCTCGCATACCAATTCGGATCCCGGGAAACGAGACTGTAATTTTAGGATGAGATCTTTGACTTTTTCCCCATCCAGGTACATAAAGACGCCTTCTGCCATGAAAAGAACCGGGCGCTTTCCGATTTTCGCGACCTGATCCATCCAGGCATAATCGAATACCGAGGCGGCGATAAAATGATAACGGTCAGTTTCCTTGTAGAATTGTTTCTTGAATTCGATCATTTCCGGCAGATCAAGGTCAAAGAAGGTCAGCCTTGCCATTATCAATCCGATGAAAGCGCGAATCCATCCCACAGCCGATATTTACAAGGATGCCATCTGGGTTTTCTACTAAAAATGAATTGGCATATTCATCATACTTTTTCGCACGCAGGTTGATATGTACCACCAGTTCTTTTTTGACTTTACCTTTGGCCAGGTTGCGCAGCAGGCGGCTGGATGAATTCGCGAAGATCGGATTGAGCTGGCGGGATATCTCGACCGCTTTCTCATCCAGGAGGATCGGATCCGGAGATTCGACTTTCGATGACATGGCAATAGAATGTCAGCATTCCGGTTTCAGCCACATCCGGAAGCGCTATGGCAGGGTCCGACATAATATCTCCTTTTTGTATGGGAACCAGATCCGCCCGACATGTGCTTTTACGGCCCGGAAACACCGCATGGACAGCCCGTATCAATGCCGAACCGGTTGGAGGTTGATGCGGCGATGAAGCGTAATTGTTAAAATATTATAGCATGCCATTCAACAGCCTCTTGATGGAAAGACCTGCATCAGGGTATTCTTAAAGTCGAGTTGATGCTGATTAATAAGCCGGGGATTAACCGCAAAGACGCGAAGAGCGCAAAGAAAACCTTTTTAAAACTTCGCGCCCTTCCAAGCTTCGCGGTTAAAAATCTTTCCAGCTGGACTTTAAGAACACCGTGACCTGCGAGTTTTTCCGCGTAGCGCCCTCGCAGGGGCTGAAAAACTCGTCGGTCCGGGAGGCCCATCAGCCAGCAGGAATTTCCTCTCCAATCCTGCGAAGAACCCTGCCGGCAGGAGCCGTTCAGCCTTCCCGCTAATCCAGCACGGCCTTCTCCAGCACCCAGTAAAACCAGCTTTCCGGCAGCACCCGCCGCAGGAACGCCACCTGCCAGGCATCCCGCCCGGCAATATAGCGCACCCGCCGGCTGCCATCCGTGGCGGCCCGATAAATGACGCGGGCCACGCTGGCAGGTTCGGCGGCTGTGCGCAGGAACTCCTCGCCCTGGTAATTGCGGGCGCGTTTGAGGATGCCGGCATATTCTTGCGCGTAAGCAGTCGTGTCCACCGGGTCCAGCGAGCGTTCATAAAAATCCGTCCGGATGAAGCCCGGCTCGATGATCTTCACGCGGATATTGAGCCCCTTCAGCTCGTACTGCAGCGCCTCCGTGAAGCCCTCCACCGCCCACTTGGTGCTGTTATAGACCGAGTAGAGCGGGAACCCAAACCGCCCGCCCATCGAGGCCACGTTGATCAGCACGCCGTCCTTTTGCCGGCGGAACACCGGCAGGATGGCACGCGTCACCTCGATCAGCCCGAGGATATTGGTGTCGAACTGCCGCCTGACCTGCGCCCGGGTGGTGGCCTCGAAGGGACCATACAGGGCATAGCCGGCATTGTTCACCAGGGCATCGATCCGGCCGTGCCGCTCCAGCGCCGCCTGGACGGCCGCCTGGATGGAAGCGCCATCGGTCACATCCAGGTGCAGCAGGTCCGGCAGGCCTCTTTCATGCAATGGAGTGCGGCGCTTTTCAGGGTTGCGCATCGTGGCGACCACGTTCCAGCCCCGCTCGAAAAAGGCCAGGGCGGTCTGCCAGCCCGATCCCGCTGGAAGCCCCGGTAATGAAGACGGTTTTGTTTGTACTTTTCATACATCCTCCATGCGGCAGGAACCCTGCTAAAAAAGGCGCCCGCTGGTTTGATCGAACCTGGCGCGCCGTCCGGCTGTAACGAAACCGAGCGCGCCATAGGTCTGGATGGCTCCGGGGTTGTTGATATTGACGACAAGCTGGGTCGCGCTCGCCCCGGCCGTCTGCATCCGCCGCATCGTCTCGACCATCAGTGCGGAAGCCAGCCCGCGCCTGCGCTGCCCGGGGATCACGCCAACCTGCACCACGTAGCCCCCCGGGCGCTCGGCACTCGCATTCACAAAGCCCGCGGGTACGTCTTCTGCCGTTCGCGCCAACAGCGACCACTCTGGTTTGAAGTTTTCGTCTTCGGTGAGATCGGAAATCCACTCAGCCGCGGAATATCCCGGGAAACCCGGCCGGTCGCGGAATGAAGCCTGGTAGGCCTGGAAGAATTGGTCTGCCAGTGCAGGCTGCCAGGTCGTGAGACTGAGCTCGGGTGGCACCGGGCGGTCTGGCAGCGGCAGGCGCAGGTCGCGCTGCATGACGAGTTCTTCAAAGACCAACTCGAAGCCGTATGCATGGTACAGGTGGATGGCTGGCTCAGTCAGCGCTTCGGTCGCGATGCGCAGCACCCGCTTTTCTGCTGCGGCGCTGGAAAGCAGGGTCTGAGCCTGCGCCTGGCTCCAACGCATCAGGTAGGTGCCGAGGCCTTTGTTGCGCCATTCAGGTCGCACCTGGCCGGCGATCATGGCGCGCGCCGTATCTGGGCCGCCCACGCGGTGCACCGTGGTGCAGGCGGCCAGCACCTCATCAGGTTCAAATGCGCCGATCCCGCGGCCCGGCGCGTCCGGGAAATAGCGATCCATCAGGTTGCCCGGCTCGTTCAATAAGGCCAGACCACCGTCAACCAGTTCGCATTCATCTGCCAGTTTGACCAGCGCCCCCAGATCGTCACGGGTGATCGCCCGCCAGGTCAAGCCAGGCAGAAGCGGCGCGGCAGGGTGGAGGGTTGAATTTTCCATTTATCCCTTTGCCGAAGCCTTGCCGGCCGTCGCCAGTATGATCCCAAAAATACCCGCCAGCAGAACCGCCACCACCCCATAGGCCAGCCGGATCCCGACCATGTCGGCCAGGCGTCCCAGCACCAGCGGCAGCGCCAGGATGGCGGTGCCCGAAGCCAGGGTGGCGCGCCCGCTGGCCTGGACGGTATTGTTCCCGGCCGAGCCGATCGACAGCGACAGCAGCAGGGGATACAGGCCGGCGACGCCCAGACCGGTCACGAACAACCCGACCAGACCGGCCAGCACCGCGTGGGTCGTCCAGAACAAGGCAAACCCGCCGCCCGCCAGCAGCACGCAGCCGATCACCACCCGGCGCGGCGAAAAGCGCTGGACCAGCCGGCTGACTGCCAGCCTGCCAAGGATCATGCCGCCCAGGAACAGGCTGACCGACTGGGCCGCATTCACCTTCAACATGCCCAGGCCGGTCGCCAGGTAATCCGCGCTCCAGGAGATCATGCAAAACTCCACCGACACGGCCAGGACCAGCGTCACCCAGAAGACCCAGAACATCAGGGGCAACGGCTGCTTCCCGGAAGATGGCTCATCCGGTCGGGAGGCAGGCTGCGGAAAAGCTACTCGTCCAAACCCCAGCCGCATCAGCAGCGGGGCAAACGCCGCCAGCCCGAGCGCCAGACGCCAGCCGCCGGGCAGCGGCGCCAGCCATCCCACCAGCAGCGGAGCCGTGGTGGCGACCAGCGAGGCGATCACATTGGCCTCCGACAGGGCGACGGCGCGCTTTTCGCCGTGCCGGTCCGACAGCCCGGATGAGACCAGGATCAGCATCAGCGAACCCACCCAGCCCATGCAAAAGGCCGCCCCGATCGTGACGACCACCGACCGGCCTGCCACCAGCACCAGGGCGCCCACGCTCATTCCCCCCGCGCCGAGCCAGAGCGCCCGCCAGGGACCGATCCGCCCGATCAGGGCGTGACCGAACAGCCCAACCAGCAGGATGCCGACGGCAAAGGCCGTGAAGTGCAGGCTGCTGACCGTGTAGGATAGTTTGAGTTCATCTTTGAGAAAAGGGGTGATCGGGCCGAGGATATTGAGGAAATAGCCGTAGAAAGCCAGCATCAGGTAAGCCAGCCAGGTGAAGCGGTCGCGCTGAAAGGTTTGGGTCATGAATGTTCCTGGAAGGATGGTCTTACCGAACCCGGACGCCGAATTGTACCTTAAGCGCCGCCCAATGATCCGCGATTTGACAAATTGCGTCGTTCGCCAAATCGGCTCCGGCGAATAACCGCTCCCGCCGCCATCCTCGGCGGCGAGGAAAGTACCCAGAATGGGCACGCTGCCTAAAGCTGAGGATTTGTTAGGCACTCTTGGCCATCCCTTGCGAAAATTCCGCCAATATTTGCTGGCTATCGATGGTGACCCCATACATCAAGGGCCAGGTCGTTTGCTTCAGGTGCTGCTGGATCGTTTGCCTGAACTCGTCATCCGTCGTCTCGATCAGGTCTTTGGCGATGATCAGGTGATAGCCCTTTGAAAAGCCGCCGCAGATGCTGGCCATCACGCAGCCATCCCCAAACAACCCGGTCACAATGATGTACCGGATGTGCATTTCATCCAATGCCTGCAGCATGGCCTCATTCGTGAAGGCATCGTAGGAGTTTTTCGTGAAGACCAGCGCAGCCTCTGTCGGGATCTGGTAGAAGCGTTCGGCCCGTCCGCTGCTGTCCTGTGACCAGTAGCGCGCCTGCGGGTTGATTTTATACAGCTCGTTGATATTTTCCGGAAGATAGGGTTCCTGCCACGGGACCGTGCTGGTCAGGAAGACCCGGCCGCCGAGCTGCTGATAAGCCGTGATGAAGGCCGAAAGCGCCGGAATCATCTGCCGGATCTTGTTGTAGTGGATACTGCGGGACGGGTCTTCATACTCCTGGTGCGCGCAAAAATTGATCACGTCGATCACCAAAAGCAGGCTGTTTTCCAGGCTGAGCCCGGGGATCATCATGCTGGTCTGCTCCTATAGATCCGTCACCCGCCGGTGGAGCAGCGACCAGTGCCGCAGTCTCTTGGGCATATGGCTGCCGAGGATGCCGAAGATGAGCGCGGCTGCCAGGCAGGGCAGGGCCAGGCTGGGCCGCAGGCTTGCCAGGATGAACAGTCCGGCGTGAACATACACCATCACCCCGCGCCCCTGGTACGGCCAGTGCAGGCTGTGCAGGACCTCCGAGGCGATCAGCGCGACCCCGCTGGCGGCCGCAAGAATGCGCCATGGCAGAAGCTGGGCAGCCGGGACCTGGAAAACAGCTCCGCCGAACAATGCGCTGATCACCAGGACGTGCGCGGCCCGCAGGACGATATCCAGCACGCGCGTCCAGGCATGCCGCTTGTTTTTCTCTTTTGAGATCATGCTCTTATTATCAATCAATAAATCAGCCCTGGGAAGTCCCTCTGACATGTCAAAGCTATGCATCTTTGCTGAAGTCGATCTGGGCCGCCGCGCCGGCAAAGGCCTCGACACGCAGATCACAGCCCCGCTCCGTGCGGTTGCGATCGGACCGGTACAGGATCAAGTCCGGATCCGGCCGTGCCCGTCTTTCCCCGCTGTCCCGCTATTTTGTGGTTATTTCAGGGAATTCAAGGGCTTCATCCTGGTTCGCCATTCCAGGGCCCGGTCTTCTCACGGAGCGATGGACTGCGAAGCGGTAATATAGATTTTGCCTTTCGCATACGTATCGCTCAGCTTCGTGCCGGCCCACAGGACATATTTGCCGGATGGACCGAACTCAAAATCCATCACCGGGTCCAGCAGGCCGCCGTAAGAGGAATTATCCGCGCACTTCCATTCACGGTCCGGCGTGTACACGAGCAGCGTGGTATCCGTGCCGTCGCTGGCAGTGAAGAAGACGCGCAGGAAGGTTTCCGAAGCGCCGCCTCCATATCTGAATGTGAAGCTGGGCACCTGCGTGGTGAATCCGCAATCCAGGCCAAGTGCAGACGTGTCGATCCTGCCGCCCGCCATGGCATCCACGGAGAAGGGGTCCGGGGAGAAGCCGCGCTGCAGGCTGGTCGAACCGGAGAGCGCCTCGGCCCCATAATCCAGGGAGGGCGCGCTGACCGCCGCAGTTGGCTGGAATGGCAGGGCGGGCGCCGCCGTGACCGTGATGATCTGGGGCAGGCTTTGCGGCAGCGGTACGATCGTATCTCTGGTGCGGATCTGTAAGAAAAGGAATCCCCCAACGATCGCAAGGCAGCACAAGCCCACCAGGCAAACCACGACGATGCCGGCAATGATCAGGACCCACTTTGTGGAGCTGGTTTTAGGGGTGGAACTTGTTTCTTTTTCCGGAAAGTCGGCTGTCATATTCAATCCATCTCCTTTTTGATACCCTGAGGTCCTTAATGCCCTGGCGGGCCATTTGCTCAGGCACGCGTGTGCAGCCTGGCCCTGTAGATCCAGTTGAACAGGAACAGGAGGCCCACCACGAGCAGCGGGCCCGAGATCACCAGGTAGGCGCTCCAATCGAAGCGCCCCCAGGCCCAAACCACATAGAAAACTGCCAGCGCGCTGAACAGGAGCGCTCCCACCCACTCCCAGCGCCAGGCGATCACCAATACGATCACTACAATGTAAACAGGGACCAGGTGCATGAGCAGAGCCAGGATCGTTTTCCCGAGGCTCAGACCTTCACCGAACACATCCAGTGCGAACAGGCTTAAAAACAACGCAAAGAGCATGCCCAGGATCCTGGGACTCCAGAAGAGCACTCTTTTTGTGCCAGTGTTCATAGCGATTCCTCCTTACGTCTGCCGGCTTGACAGCGATATGCATTCCCATTATCGCACATTCCATTCAGATTGTCTCGATTTTTTCAAGAGGGGCAAGACTTTTTTAAGGTGCAGTTCCCTTCCTCTGCCTCCTATGCAGATCCGGAGCGGTTAGAACCGTTCCTCAGTACCTGAAAACTTCTGAGTGGGTTCAGAATGCCGGGGCCCAAGAACATCCTGGTCCGGCCTGGAACTGCGGGTGAGGTACAGGTATTCGTATCGCGGAACGGATGAAGAACGGATAAATTCTTCTATGGCTCCCCTACCCCGCACCTCATCAGGCCTAGATCGGTTTTTCGTGCACAAATAACTCGTAAAAAGTTTCATGTTGATTGCCTTCATACGCGTTGCAATATATACTTAGTTTAGTGACCTGGTAGGCGATCTAAAACAATCTCACATATAATTAGAATTCGATGATAGATACTTTGCAAAATGAAAAACCTATTGACATATATACGTCAATGACGTACACTTGGGAGGCCATGATATGATATTTATTGAGACTTCAGTCTTTACTCGTCGCGTGATAAAAATCCTTTCAGACGAAGAATATCGTGAGCTTCAATCAAGGTTAATTGAGAATCCTAAAGCAGGTTCAGTTGTTCAAGGAAGCGGTGGTCTCCGTAAAATTAGATGGGCCGGTTCTGGTCGTGGCAAGCGTGGTGGATCTCGAACCATTTATTATTGGGCTGTAGCAAAACAACAAATATTAATGCTAATGATTTTCGCGAAGAATGAAATGGATGATCTCTCAGCAGAACAACGGAAAATACTAAAAAAAATAGTGGAGAGTGAATACAATGAAAGATGAACTTTTTAACGAATTGTTGGAAAGTGTGCGAGAAGGTGGTGCTATTCTGCGCGGCGAGAAATTACCATCTCGTTCTTTCGAGATTGAAAAACCTGATATAAAGGAGATCAGGGCAACCTACAAGCTCTCCCAAAGTGAATTTGCAACCTTACTGGGAATTCGGCTGAGCACTCTACAAAATTGGGAACAAGGCAGACGTAAACCACATGGTCCAGCGCGTGTTTTGTTACAGATCGCAGCGAAGCACCCTGACGCAGTCTGGGATGTAGTACAACCGAAAAAATCACATACTGAGATTACCAAGGACAACAAATAATATAATAAAAATGCTGTCTCTTTTTAGCGCAGGAGGAATATTATGGCTAAAGCTAAAAAGGCGCTTAAATCCAATAACCTCAAAACCTAAAAGGGATTAACCAAGAGCAGGGGATCCATTCCCTGCGGTTTGGCGCTATCAGCCTTCCAGCCCGGTCGATGTAAAATCCGCCAGCCCTGCCAGATCATCCGGCAAATGGTCCACACCGCCGAACTCCTTGACTACAATCGATTTGATCTTTTCCTTTATCCCGGCCGGGATGCGCGGGTGGGTCATCTCGACTTCGCCCCCGATACTCTCACAATCATCTTCAACGATGATGTCCGGCAGCACCCGCACGGCCGCATCGGCGTATGCCTCGCCTGCCTGGCGGAAAAACACTTCGCCAAGCGGGAAGTCATATCCTTCGAGGACAGCCCTGACTTTTTCAATATCAGCCGGCTCGCGGCGGGAGGTCAAATAAACGATCTCCGCGCCAGCCCGCTTCCCACGCCTGCAGTTTCAGTGCGGCTTTGCCGATCGGAACAGTGCCGGCATAGCCGGGTCGATCCCCCGCCTGCACCCGCCTGACCGTTTCTGCGGCGCGATAAACCCAGCCAGTTCTGGTGGGTGAAGAGCGTGCCTTCCGTGAACACAAGGATTTTCATGCGGCGCCGATCAGGATGGTCCTCCGGTATCACTGCTATACGCAACCCGGGCGGGCCCTGTTTCCGTCTTACCCGGCGGCCCATTCCCAGGCGCAGCTTCCGGGCAGGCTCATTCCCGCCCGACCGCCGCGCCAATTTTAGGATGCCGCCGGGCGGCCAGGGCCACCAACAGGCTCCACAGGCCTCCATCCGACAGCCCGGCCAGTTCTGCCGCCATTGCCACGCTGGTGCCCGGGCTGATATCCGAATTGGGATTGATATCCAGGACGTAAAAAATCCCATCCCGCATGCGGATGTCCAGCCGGGCGTAATCACGGCAGCCGGCCGCGCAATAGCCCTGCAGGGCAATTTTGATCAGCCGTTCCTGCTCATCCTCCTGCAGCCTGGCAGGCAGGATCGTTTTGATCAGCCCATAGGCCTGCGACTGCGGGTTAAATTTGGCATCGTAGGAAATCAGCCGGTCCTCTGCATCTTTAAAAGCGGAAAAATCGAATTCAGCAATCGGCAGCACGTGCAGTCGACCGTTGCCGACCACATTGACAGCGAATTCACGGCCATCAATGAATTCTTCGACCAGCGCCGGCCCGTGGAAGCTTTCGATCACGTGGCCGATCCGCGCGGCCAGCTCATCCGCCGACCAGACCACGGAGGCGCGCGTCATCCCGAAGCTGCAGTGTTCCAGGGCCGGTTTGACGATCGCCGGGTAAATGCTCCAGCCATCCCGGCTGGCAGATGTGAAGATCTGCCAGCGCGGGGTGCCTACACCGCATTCATCCAGGCGCTGCTGGACCTTGCGCTTGTCCTGGCTGAAGGCCAGCGCTTTCGAATCTGCACCGGTGTACGTAAAACCAAGCTCTTCGAGGGTTTGCGCGATCAAGTCGTAACTGTGCAAAAACCCCGGGATCTCTTCGCATAAATTGAATACGATGAAATCGTCCGGGGTGTAGGGTTGCAGCAATCCGGCCAGGTCCTGGTTTTCCAGGCAGGCCTCGGTGACCGGGTGACCTATTTCCCGCAACGCACCGGCAATGACCTGGGCGATCTGCCTTGACTCTTCGATCTCCTCCTGCAGCCAGGCATGGTTGATGTTGTAAAGCATGAGCACCGGCAGGTCTCTATGATGGCGATGGATGTCGATCAGTTCTTCCCAGTGATCCATGGCATACGGCCTCGAATGCAAGTTGGATGATCGACACTTCGGAGTAAGCCAGGCCGGCGCGTCATCTGTCCACTGGCTTGATTTTATCATCCTTCAACCAACCCTGAACGCAAAGACCTCCGAGTTTTTGCCTGCCCTGGCTGGCAGGCCAGGGAAAAACTCGGAGGTCTGAGGCAGAAGATGTCTGAGGCAGAAGCACGCCTGTAAATCCTCTCGCACTTCTATCATCCATTACCCTTGCACTCTACGGAAACACCCTCCGGGCCTGCTCCATCTTCTCCATGATCGCCACCCCGAATGGGCAGTTGGTCTCACAATCGCCGCATTGGATGCAATCATCCGCATTGGCTGCCAGGGCCAGGTAATGCCCGCGCACGGTCTCCGGCACCTGCTCCCCGATCGTCGCCAGGTCCAGGAACTTCAGCACGGCGGCGATATCGATATCGGCCGGGCAGGGCAGGCAGTGGTTGCAGTACATGCACTTTCCCGCCATGGCATACCTGGGTGAGCTGGCGATGGCCGTATAATCTTTTTCTTCATCCGTGGCCTGGTAGTATTTCAAGGCCTTCCTTCAACTCGTCCAGCGAATGGATCCCCAGCAGGCAGGTCAGGACCGCCGGGCGCGTCAGGCAATAATGCATGCATTGGGCCACGCTCAGGGCCTGCCCGAAGGGGCTGTCCTTTGCGCTCAGCAGTCTCCCGGCCCCGAGCGCCTTCATGACGGTGATGCCAATGCCCTGCCTTTCGCACTCCGCATACAAGCCGGCCCGCAATGGAGCGATGCCCCGGGCGTCACCCTTCATCCCCTTGAATTCCACCAATGCATCCACATCATCGTTATTGGTCTCATCCAGGTCATAGGCCGGGTTGATGCTGAACATGAACAGGTCCATGTCGCCCGTCTCGATCAACTTTTGGGCGATCAGCGGATTGTGGGTGCTGAAGCCAATGTGCCGGATGATCCCCTGTCTTTTCAAATCCTGCGCATACGCCAGGATGCCGGAGCGCAGCACTTTTTCATAATCATGCTGCTTGTCCACATAGTGGATCATGCCGAAATCGATATAATCCGTTTTCAAACGGGTCAGCAGGTCATCGAAGGCGATTTTTGACTGCTCCAGGTTGCGCGTGCGCTTATACTGCCCGCCCTGATAGGTGGCGCAGAGATGACCCTGGATGAGCATTTTTTCCCGCCTGCCCTGCAGCGCGGTCCCGATATTGCTCCTGACCTCCGGCTCCGGCATATAGATATCCAGGATGTTCACGCCGTTTGCCATGGCAAGGTCGAATATCTCCACCGTTTCCTGCAGTGGCAGGCCGATCAGGTACTCGCCACCCAGCCCCAGCGTGCTGATCCTTTCTTCCCCGCGCGGCAATTTTCGATATTCCATGGATCACTCCTGCTTACTTGATTTCCAATGACCGGTCGCGGATCAACAACTTAATCCCAATTTTGCGAAGGCCGAGGATAGGGTCCGTCCGGTCTGATCGAAATACGCCTCGGTCATCTTGTCTTCCAGGCCGTATTTCCGGTACACCCAATCCGCGTAGTGATAGTTCATCCGGTCCAGGATGACATTGTCCAGCTTGCCTGCCAGGATCTCCGCCAGACCTTCCGCCCCGGGCAGCATCGGCGCGATCATGACGAAAGTCCGGATCCCGGCCTGATGCAGCTGCTCGAGGGCCCTGACCCTGGCCTGGATCGGGGGAGCGCCGGGTTCGAACAGCTTCCGGATCGCATCCTCGGCGGTGGTGATACTGAACCCGACCTCGAACTCTTTCCCTTTTTTGAGAATTTCCAGATCCCGCAAGACCAGCGGGGAACGGGTCTGGATGGTCACCGGCCAATTATATTCCGCCAGTATTTCCAGGCATTGGCGCGTCAGCTTGTATTTAGCCTCCAGCGGCTGGTAGGGGTCGCACACCCCGCTCACCCAGACCCTGGCCCGTTTTTTCCGGGTGATTTCCAGCTTCAACAGCTCGGGAGCGTTCAGCTTGACATCCACAAATTGCCCCCAGGGTTCCTTGTGCCCGCTGAATCTTTTCATGAAATGAGCGTAGCAGTACGAACAATTATGCTGGCAGCCCGTGTAAGGATTAATCACATACGGATACACTTTTGAGGCGGAGAGAATGGTTTTTGACTGAATTTCCTTAATGAGCATGGTTTTATTATAAGCGTGATTCAAGGCCATTATTTTATGATGGAAAGAAATCATTATCCAGGCTATTCTCACCCCGTTCTCATACCCGAATGGATAGTGCGATGTACAATAATGATAATAAAGGTATATATTATCTATTTACCTTACCCCCCGCTGAAAAGGTTTCCATTCAGCCTGACCCAATCAAGGAGAAATTATCATGGCAAGTATGCTGGTTCAACACAAGGTAAAAGACTTTGCAACCTGGAAAAAGGTGTTCGATTCTGTCCTGGACCTGCGCAGATCAAACGGGGAATTGTCGGCCCAGATCTACCACGACGCCAGCGACCCGAACCTGTTGACGCTGATGTTCAAGTGGAATTCGATCGCCAACGCGCAAAAATACGCCCATTCTCCGGAACTGAGGGCCGCCATGGAGCAGGCCGGAGTGGATGGCGCGCCGGTCATTTCCTTCCTGAACGAAGCATAAGCCCAACAGATTTGACTCACATCCAATCAGCCCCGCCTGGGTCAGGCGGGGCTGAATTTTTATTGAACTGCTGGTTGAAATAAATTCAATAGATTATGGAAGCAACCCAGTCCAGGCCCAGGCGTGCATAAACCGGCCTGAGGGCGTAGTGCAGCATCATGCAGATGGTTGGGTCGGCCGTCCGGACCTGCTGCAGGCGGTGAATGCCATCCATGCTGATCTTTTCAAAGTGCCCCGTCCCATCCGGGTCAAAGTAGACAAGTCCCAGCAGGCAGCCGAATTTTTGCTGGCTAAAATCCCCGAGTTCATAATTGACAGTATGGCCGGGATGTTCCGGCAGACGTTTGGGGAACAGGTGCTCTTTTAGGGCATGCTCCCTGAACCGGTCGTACTCTTTCTTCCTGAAAGGGACGAGCAGGACCAGTTTCGAACGGTGCAACTTGACGGCATTTCTGATCTCCCAATCCAGGCTGGGGCAAATTCCAGCCCGCAAAACCACCAGCCGGGCCAATTCCATGTAATTGAGCACAGCCCGCTTCCAACGTTCGTCAACATAGCTGCGCGCTGCCCCGGCTTCCGGGAGGGCCTCGGCCTGCTTGGGGTTTCCGATGGCGATCATGGGCCCGATCGGTTCGAAGGCTTTGGTCAATTCTTCTTCTTCCCTCAGCCAGGCCTCGTCATTGCCTCCGGCAAGCGCATCGTCCTTGAAAGGCCGCAGGTATAGAACCGGCGCCTGTCCCCTGGAGGATGCATCTTCCGACCTTTTAGCCAGGCATCTGTCCAGGTAGAGCAGGTAAGCCCTGAGCAGTGTGTTCATGCAGCAGCCCAGCAGTGCCAGGAATAGCATGAAAAACAGCGCCAGGACGTATATGCCATTTTGGATGGGCAGGGGCTGGCGGCTGACCAGGGCATAGCCACCCGCGCCGATCGAAACCAGCAGGATCCCGATCAAGGCCGGGTTAACGATCCAGCGCAGCCAAAACACGGCGTTTTGACGTTCTTTTTCGCCCTTCTCCCGGTTAAACGGGTAGGGCGGGCGCTGGTTGAGCCGGTCGAGCCGGCGGCGCAGGATGATGAAGCCTGTCATGAATGCAGCCTGCATAACGATCAGCAGCAGGCCGTAACTCTTCCAGAAGCCCAGGACGGATTCATATGTTTGGAACAATGACAGGCAGCCGGGGAGCATGATCAGGTTTGCGAACAGGATCGTCTTCGCCAGGGGTCGTAAAAACGACATTCCCTGGCCCGGAGCGGAACTCTTTTGCGCCGGGCTGGATGGAATGGCCGCCAACGATTTAGGGTGTGGTTGCAGCACCGGAGGGCTGACAGGTTGGGTGTCCGGCAGGTCCGGTCTGAGCGGCTCGGTGATCTGTTCGGATTTCGAGGCAGGCTGCCCCGGGAGCGACACGCGCGGCTGTTGGAGCCTGGCCAGCAGGATTTTGGCCTGGAGTGAATTGGGATTTATTTCGATGGCCCTCTGCAGGCAATAGCGGACCTCATCGGGGACCTCGCTCACCTGGGCGCTCAGGATCCAGGCCTTTTCGTTCCCGGGATCATCCCGGAGAATTTCAGCCAGGATGGGCCTGGCCTCCGCCTTCCCATCATTTTGGATAAAAAGCTCAGCTCGATAAAGCGCTACTTGAATGTCCATCGTTTGTCAGTACCCTTACTCATGACCGGACTATGATGTTGGAAGAGGCAAGGGATCGGGTTTCGAGACGAACAGGCTGCCTGCCGCTTCCGGCTGTAATGTGCGAAGAACATGGCATTGGTCCGGGGATATGCATCCCGGATCGAGAAAACCTTTTATATCAAGGCGGTACTGAAATACCTCTCCGCCCGGTCCGGCAGCACGGTCACCACCTTGCCGCGGCCGTTATCCAGCTCCAGCGCCGCCGCCACATTCGCCCCGGAGGAGGTGCCCACCAGCAGCCCTTCCCTGAGCGCCAGGCTGCGGGTCGTTTCGATGGCGGCTTCATCCGTCACACAGATGACCATATCCACCAGGTTGACATCCAGGACATCCGGCACAAATCCATCCCCGATCCCCTGGATCACGTGCAGGCCCGGCTCCCGGCCCAGCAGCGCGGTGCTGTTGCGGGGTTCAACTGCCACGATTTTGATCTTTGGATTCTTCTCTTTCAGGAATTTCCCAACCCCCTGCAGGGTGCCGCCGCTCCCCACTCCGGCCACGAACGTGCCCACATCGCCATTCAGCGCCTCCCAGATCTCCGGACCGGTCGTGCGGTAATGGATTTCCGGGTTGAGCGGATTCTTGAACTGGTTGACAACAAAATAGCTGTCCGGGTCCGCTTCCGTGATCTCCTTCATTTTCTTCAGGCAGCCATCCAGGCTCTCGGCCGCCGGGGTAAAGATGATCTCGCCGCCGAAGGCATGGATGATCTTCTTGCGCTCCTCGCTCATATTATCCGGCATCAAACAAACCACTTTGAAACCCATCTGGACGCCGACCAATGCCAGGCCGATCCCGGTGTTCCCGGAAGTGGACTCGATGATCGTCATGCCGGGCTTGAGCTGTCCGGATTTTTGCGCCGAGAACAGGATATGTTTCGCCACCCGGTCCTTGATGCTGCCGCCCGGGTTCAAAAATTCCGCCTTGGCATACACATTCCCGGAGGAGATTTCTTTTAATTGGACCAGCGGTGTATTGCCAATGGCATCCAATATCGATTTGATCGATACAACCTTGTTCATGGTACGACTCCCACTGAAAAAAAAGGATGAGTGCTTACGAGTGCTATGGGTATTTTAGTACACAGGCGGGATTTGCCCATATTAATAAGATGACAAGATGGCAATTTTTTCGGGCGGAGCCTGGATAACCTGGGGTTTTCCGATTTGCCGGGACCCGGGCGCGCCTATTTTAAAGTACTTGTTTTCACAATTCGATCTTGCTATAATATTCATACTTGAAAGACCCTCCAAAAAAACCGATAAAACGCCGATCCAGGACTCGAATACTGAAGCTTGTCTTCTGCCACAAGGTCCTGGCAACCACAGCAGCGAAACCGTCGTAAAGGGTTTCGCTTATTATTTTAAGGATTTGAGCCGGCAGATCAGACCGCCATTGGCCCATGCGGTCGATTGGGCGGCCTGCCTGATCGAGCCTTTCCCCAGGAGGAGCACATGCAAGCCTTGCGTTTGTACACTCTGGCTGTCCTGATCGTATGCATCACCCTGGCGCCTGGACAGGCGCGCCGCCCGGCCGGCGAGGCCCTGCCCGCCCGGCTCTCGACATCTGGACTGGGGCTGGGGGGAGTCCTAACCCTCAAGGACGGCGACAACCTGCTCCAGGCTTCCGTGATCGATCCGGCGGCGGGCTTCGCTTATTTTGGCACAATGACCTCGCCGGGCAGGATCGTCAAGCTGCGGCTGTCCGATATGAGCCGTGTGGCAGCGTTGACATTGAATACCGGCGAGAATCTGGTCTCCTCGGCTGTAATTGATACTGCCGCGGGTTTTGCCTACTTTGGCACCAACACATACCCGGGCTACATCGTCAAGGTACGCCTTTCAGATTTTTCGCGGGTTGGCGCCCTGGCGTTAAATTCAAACGAAGGCGCGGCCTTTTCTGCGCTGATCGATCCGGGCGCGGGCCTGGCTTACTTTGGCACATCCGGCAATCGCATCGTCAAGGTGGATCTCTCCAGCTTCTCCCGCCTCGGCTCGCTGCAATTGAACCTGAATGAAACCGATCTTCGCGCCGCCGTGATCGATACTGCGCATGGTTTTGCCTATTTTGGCACCTATACTGCGCCGGGCAAAGTGGTCAAAGTGAGCCTCTCCGACTTCCTGCGCGTTGGATCGGTGAGCTTGTCCACTGGGGAAGACTATCTCCGTTCGGCTGTGATCGACCCCGGCGGGGGCTACGCTTATTTTGGGACGACCAGCTCGCCCGGCAAAATAGTGAGAATCCACCTGTCCGACCTGACCCGCACGGATGCCTTGACTCTCAACTCGAATGAAAAGGATGTTTTTTCCGCTGCGATCGATCCGGCGGCGGGGTTCGGCTATTTTGGTCTCAATACCAACCCGGGCAAGATCGTCAAAGTTCAACTGTCCGATTTTTCCCGCCAGGGCACATTGACGCTCAACTCCGGCGAGGCGGCCCCTTCAACTGCCGTAATGGATAAGGGGGATGGTTTTGTCTATTTCGGTACCTACACAACGCCGGGGATCGTGGTCAAGATCGGTCTGGCCGGTTTTACCCGTCTCAGCGCAGTCAAACTCGAAATGGGCGAGAACCTGCTCCGGGCGGCCGTGATCGATCCTGGCGGGGGCTATGCCTACTTTGGCACGCTTACCTCACCCGGTTTCGTCGTCAAGGTGCGCTTATCCGATTTCACGTATGTCAGCAGGTTGAGCCTCAACCCGGGCGAAAACGAGCTCTACACCGCCGTCATCGATCCCGGCGCTGGTTACGCCTACTTCGCCACGCTTTCAACGCCCGGCCGGATCGTCAAGATCCGCCTTTCCGATTTTACGCAAGTCGGCACGCTCACCCCGGAAGGCGGAGAAGGTGGCTTTGCTTCCGCTGTCATTGACCCCGCCGGGGGCTATGCCTATTTCGGCACGTGGAGAGACCCGGGCATGCTGGTCAAGATCCGCCTCTCGGATTTTACGCGCGAGAGTGCGCTGCCCCTGGAGAGCGGAGAAAGTTATCTTAATTGCGCCGTCATCGATCCCGCGGCTGGCTTTGCCTACTTTGGCACCCAGACCACCCCGGGCAGGGTGATCAAGGTCGGGCTATCCGGCCTGACCCGCGCCGGGGCGCTCACTCTGAACAGTGGTGAAGACCAATTGATGTCAGCCGTGATCGACACAACCCCGGCAGGCGGCTATGCCTACTTTGGTACAGGGACCGATCCCGCCAAAGTCGTGAAAGTGCGCCTGGCGGATTTTTCCCGCCTGGCTGCGCTTGACTTTGCGACAAATGAAAACCATGCCTACTCGGCGGCGATCGATCCCGGGAGAGGTTTTGCATACTTTGGCACAGGCAGCCTGCGGATCGTCCAGGTGCACCTGTCCGACTTCAGCCGCCAGGACTCACTCCTGCTCCCTGTTGAGGGTGGATTGTTTTCCGGCCTGATCGACCCGGCCGCGCGCGCGCTCTATTTTGGGACCTGGACTGCCCCGGGCAGCGTGGTGAAGGTGGACCTGCGGGAAATCATGCACCTGCCGCTGATCTGGCGTCAGTGAGACGGGTAGCCCAGGCCCGGACCGCTGTGACCGCCGCAGGCAGCCATGCAAAATGGCGACCCGCCCAACCCGGCCGGTTCGCATTTCAGCGCGCCGCCCAGGGTCCTGCGGCGCGGTCTTTGTTCGGGAGTCCAGATTGAAAAAAACAGTTGACTCTTAAAAAGAAAAATGCTATTCTAATAAGGTGGAATGAGCAGGTGTCTTTTGGCGCAGGCAGACTTGAACGGGAGGATCTTTCCTGAAATTCGTGTCTTTGTGACCTGGTGGTAAGAAAATACAGACTTCAGATATCATTTAATATCCGGCATAAATTATTTGTTCAGGAGAAATTAAATGCATCGTCGCACTTCGTCGGGAAAACAGAAAGGCCAGGGGCTGGTGGAGTACGCCCTCATCCTGGTGCTGGTGTCCGTGGTGGTCATCGCTGCGCTGCTGATCCTGGGTCCCACCATCGGGAATGTTTTCACCAAGATCAACAGCAGCCTGATGGGCCAGTCGGTGGGTATTCCTTCCGGTTATATTTTAAGACACCCTGCCCCCTGCGACCGTCCGGATGAGATCCTGATCAATGGCGGCTGCTACGGTCCGGGTTAGCAACGTGACAGTCACCTTCCCGATCAGGTGACTGTCATATCTATTCATTCCGCTATTTCTTAAGATTTTCCGCCAGTTTGAACCTGACCATCTTCCTGATCAGGTCAAAGGGGATGGGTTGGTCCAGCGGGAATTGCACCGCCCCCTTGCTGGTCTTATAGCCGGATAACTCCGCCTTGAAGGCCGCCATCCCTTCGCCGGTCGGATAGAAGCCGATATGGTGGGTATGCACGCCAAACCAGACCAGGTAGCCATCCTGATAAAACCCCGGCATCTGGTAGCTGATCTTTTCCAGCGCTTGCGGGGCAGTCTCTTTGATGACCGCCCGGATCTGGTTCAAGATCGGCTGCACGTCCGGCGGGGCCAGCGCAATGTATTCATCGACCGTGGTTGGGGCTGCTTTTTTCGTTTCCATACTGGATTCCTTTTCTGCGTTCCTATTTTAACCGCTTCGCTTGAGTTTATCCGAACTTCAACGATACCAGGAATAGTTCCGAAATTCATTTTTTCACCACAGATGAACACTGTTTTTTTGATGAAAAGTCCGATCATAAGCGCATCGATCCTTTTTATCTGTGTTCATCTGTGGCTTGGTCCGGACGCCAACTGGAGTGAGGTTCTGTAAAGCACTCCTGGTGTACTTCGTGTCCTTTGTGTTTAAAATTTACGGCAGCGCGAAAGCCGTCAGGCTGCCGTTCGAATCCTCAACGTAGACCACTCCGTTGGCGACGACCGGGGTCTGCCAGTGGATCGCGCCGATCTGGTTGCTCGACCAGAGCAGGTTGCCATTGGTCGGATCACGCGCGGAGATCAGCCCGTTGTTCGCAATGAACAGGATCCCATTGGCCACGATCGGCGAAGTACCGGCCGCGGCCGTCCAGCGGTTCTGCAGGCCTGGGTTCCCGGCGCCGTCCACCACGAACTCCAGCCCGGCCATGCCCGTACCAACGCTGACAATGACCCAGACGCGCCCGCCCACCGGGTTGACCCACACAACCGGCTGGGTCAGGATGTCGTTTGCCACCGGCAGGTTGATCGAGAACACTTCGCCGCCGGTCTTGCCCACCTGGCCCTGCCCGCTCAGGTTATCCAGGTTGAGCAGCCGCAGGACTGCATCCTTGCCGCCCTGCACCGCCAGGTGCGGGAACTTGCCCGCCGCGGGGGGCAGCAGTGCCGGCGCCGTGCTGCCCAGGTCCAGGTCAGCATTCTGCAGGCTGATAAAATTGGTGGGCGTATAAGTATCCAGCGGGTTGCCGTTGGCGGCGCCGCTGCCATCCGGATGCAGCGAGAAGACCGTGTCGCCCCACAGGAACGAGCCGGGTGTGAAGTCGCCATTGCCGGTGGCCATATAGATGCGGTCATCGAGCGGGTTATAGATCACGCCGGCGCGCGCCCAGATGGCCGACTGTGTTTGAGGAAAACAGTCTGCCCCGCTGGTGACGCGGCTGTCCACGAAATGGACGGTCTGGTTGCTGCACAGCGCATTGAAGACCTTCTGGGTCCCGTCCGATAGATTGATGGCCGTCACGTGGCCCTGGTAATTGCCGGCATCGCCGGGGTAGCCGCCGTTGGTCACATACAGATAACTGAGGCCGGATTTGGCCGTGGCGAGGCTCAACGCCGAGGAGCCTTTTTCGTCATACACCTTAAGCGAGGCCAGTTCGGGCCAGCCGCCCGTCAGGACCTCCGTCCCGTTCCCGACCGCAAATTTGTGGACAAAGCCATCCAGGCCATAGCTGTAGACGAACTGCCGGTCCGGATCGACGACCGGTGAGGAGGTGGTATAGCAGGCTTCGTTCCGCCCGGCGCTGTTATTGATCAGGCAGGCGGGGGCGTGGCTGGGCTGCGACCAGACCAGCCCGCCGGTGGAGGCGTCCAGAGCGGCCGCGCCGCCGGTCCGGGTGGTGACAAACAGGAGATCGCGGATCCCGCCGGCGGTGCTGACACCGCTCAAATAGGCCGGCGCGCCGTCTGCCACGGCCGGCAGCGCCACCTGGAAGAGCAGGTGCAGCCGGCTGACATTCGCCGGGGAAAGCTGTTTCTCAAGCGAATTGACGCCGGTGTGGGAGGCATCCCCGTCGAACTGGAGCCAATCGTAGTTTGACTGGAACTTCGCCACGAGCGGCAGATACAGGCTGCCACCCACGGGCGCCGCCAGGGCCGCGCCGCTGCTTGCGACCGGGTTCAGCCCCAGCGCGCTCGCAAATAATACGGCCAGCGTTAAAAAAATGGAAAGCGCCAGCCGGACGATCCGATTATCATTCATGTTGGTTTCTCTCCAATCTCCGGCAGATCAAAGGCCCGCCTGATGATTCGAATCCGCTTTTATCCCGAACCATCATAAGCCTGCTTCATCCAGCCGATCAAATCCTGGTCGACCTCGGCCGGCGTCGTAAGATAAACCTTGTATTGACACATGCCGCCCGCCGGCTGGCTCACCAGCCGCGCCGTCGCCTCGACCCCCTTCATGTTCAAACCCACTTCCACGCGGCCCTTGCTGGCGGGTCCGATCATCGCAAACTGTCGCTTTCTTCGCAGGCTGACGTAGCCTTTTTTGGGCGCAATTTCATACGGGCCGAACTGCCGGACAACCGCCATCAGGCTGTCATGAATGGACCGGAGCGGCGGCTCACGTTCAGCGTAGAGCGCATCGACCACTTCATCCGTCGAAACGCTTTTGGCCGGAGCAGCGCCATCCGCGCCAGCCTGGAGGGCAAATTGAGCCAGCGCGTTGGCGTCGCCGTACCCCAGGCCCAGTTTGCTGATCAGCATCTGCCGGATCTCGCCATGCCTGGTAAGGCCGCTTTGCGCGACCAGGGCGCGCAGTTGGGCAAGAGATTGGCCGGTTTTCGATTCGATGTTATGCAGTTGGGTTTCACGAGCTTTTTCCAGTACATCCATGGTGGTTTCTCCTGTTAACGGGAATAAAGATGTTCTCAAGATCATGTCTCCGAATTAGATCTCGGACTCGATCAGTTGCTTCCTGATCTGATTGCTGCGCTCCAATCGGCTGTTCAGAAAACTCCTGTCCATCGACTTCATCCATGCCGGGAATCTCAATGATGGTCGTGATCTTGGTCTGGTCATCGCTGATCGCCTCAAATGTGGTCCGGCCGAACATTTCAACAGGACCATCATGGATAACCATGGCAAACACACGATTCGGTTCAAATTCAACAACCTCCATTGTCCCTTCCACCGGGGTACCGCTGCGGCTGTTGCGTCTGCGGATGATCGTCCCAACGCCAATTGGAGCATCGGAATCCAGCCAGAGTTCGATGTCCGGGTCCCAACGCGGATGGTTGCGAACATGTTCCACTGCGTAGAAGCGGAACACCTTGGCAACGGGTCGATCGATCACTTGAGAAGATTCAAATTGCACTGACATGGTTCTCTCCTTTGGAGAATTTGGCATTTACTCTGCCTGCCTGGCAGCCTCGAGCGTTCGAATAAAGCCGCCAATGAACCGAGGCTGCACGCTCACAACCAGGCCCGATCCAGCTATCTTCTTCATCCTTTCCAGGGTGGCGGGGTTAGGCATGCCATAGATCTCAATACTGACAGGTTCAATGAACTCATATGTTCTCTTCGATCTTTCATCGGCTCCCTGTAATTGGAGATCCAGGGCATCCGCGCCAGGGAAGAAGCGCACAATGGTTACTTCTGAAGCATCTTCATTCTCGTAAGCGAGCTGGGCCAGTGTGCCTGGCTTGCCAGCTTCTATTGGTGGGACACTCTCGCGGTAGTGCTTCCTAAACTCGTCGAGCCGGCCTGCCTTTATTCTGTTACGGCTGATGAAAACGATTGGATCGGTCATCTGGTTTCCTCTATTTATGGTAATCCTTGCCGCCTGACAAACACGCGTTCAAGCAGCTATTATTATTTCCGATAGCAAACCTCAATAAGTACAGTCCATCCCATACGATTTTTCAGGTCGAAACATTACCTGGCCAGGACTTACGCAGGCCGAGCAGCCGAGCGCGCTACGAACCCGGCCCCCAGACCGAACACGGCTGCGGGCCCTGGCATGATCAGGAGATAAAATACGCTGGCGTTGTACTGCAGTGCTGTCGAGGCGTAGCCAAGTGCGAGCATATAGCCGGCATAGAAGCTGATCAAGGCCAGCAGCAGGAACACCACTCCCAGCACGACTCCGCAGACCCACCGCCAAACGCCTTTGCGCATGGAGCCGGCCACACCTCCGATCGCACCGGCCAGACCGGTCGCGGCAATCGAGCCGAGGAAGCCGGCATCCCAGCCGCGCATCAAGACCAGACCAAGCAGGATGGCCGCCAGGGAGGCGATCCCCCAGGCGACCAGCGGGGCAGCCAGGGCAGGTCCGCCCGTTGAAGCACTGGCCGTAATGAGGCTGGCAAACCCCCAGCCCAGCGTGCTCAAGAGCAGGTAGGCGTACAGGCCCTCGTATGGAGACGGGTAACTATTCGAGACATAGTTTCCCAGGCCTGTCAGAAGCCATGCCGCTGACCAGGCCCAGGGCATCCAGCGATAGGCTTGCACTTGACCGGGCATCCGCCATACTCCTTATGTTCGATCCGATCCGATGATCGCCAGGCTGGCGCGGTCGAATCGCAAGCAGACGGCTGGGAATGGCCAGAGTTTTTCTCATGCTCATTTCTCCAGGTTCAAAAGGCTGGCTGGCACGGGCTTACGAAGGCCGAGCAGCCAGCGAGCCGCAAACCCGGCCACCAGACCGAACAAGGCTCCGGGCAATGGCCAGATCAGGGCATCTACGATCGATAATACGCCGGCGCTGCCGCCCTGCTGTGCGATCAAGGTGTAGACGAGCATGAGGAAGTAGCTGGCCATGAAACTGACCGTTGCGAATAGCAGGAACGCCAGCCCCAGCAAGGCTCCGGAAACCAGCCGCCAGGCGCCTTTACGCACAGAACCGGCCACCCCTCCGAGCAGGCCAGCCAGGCCAAGCGCGGCGATCGGGCCAAGGAAGCCCACATTCCAGCTCCGCAGCCAGAGCATGCTGAGCGGGATGGAAGCCAGGCCGGGCACCAGCCAGCCGACCAGCCGGATGGTCCTGGCGGGAGCCTCCCCGGCTGCGCTGGCCGTAACGAATCCGGCTATCGCCCAGCCGGCTGCGCTCAAAGCGATGTAAGCGAAGGGGCTGCGGGATGGCAGCGAGGAGAGGTCCGAGATCCAGAACCCCAGGCCTGCCAGCAGCCAGGCGGCTGACCAGGCCCAGGGAATTAAACTCCGGACGTGTGTCTCACCGGTCATTCGTGATACTCCTTCAGCAGGCCCCGCTCGAGCCATTATCAAACCGGGCGGCCGGTCCACGGACCGACGCCATCGATCCGGTTCACATGGATGCGGGTGATATAGCCAGGCGGGGGGTTGTCCATGGGCGGGAATTTCACGCCCGGGCCAATGTAGACCCCCGCCAGCTTTTGCAGCAGTGCGGCACCTCCCCCTTCTTCGATCCGGGCGTCCCCATACAACACCACGTACTCGGTCAGGTCCATTGCGCTTTTTGTGCCGGCTTGCAGGGAGATTGCCACCCGTCCATCCCGCCGGATGTTCCTGACCTTGCGGTTCTCGGGCAGATGGCCCGCCACAATATCGTCGCCATCCAGCCCGATCCAAACAATGGTCACCTGCGGGCTGCCGTCACGGTTGAGGGTGACAAGATGAGCCGGGACACCCAATTCGATCAGCTCGCGGACCGACTGCGGTATCTTCATGACAAGCCTTTCCTTTGGTTGATCCTCAAGCCGCGGCGGGCTGCCCGGAGGGCGCCATTTCGGTCGGGAATGCCAGCGCAGCACTCCTTTCCCATAATTGGTCCTGTATTTTCCTATCATATGAATATTGGTTTGACCGGATCTCTTTTCCGTCCTTGAAGAATTTTCCAGACACGCCGGCAACTTCTGCGGAAGAAGCCAGGTAGACCAGCCCGGCGGCTGCCTTCCCGGCCGGCATGGAGGCGAGTTGGGTCAGCCAGCGCAGGGCCGCGGGCGCTTCGCTCATCAGGTTCGATTTCAACAGGCCGGGGAACACGGCATTGACCGTTACGCCTGTCCCTGCCAGCCGGCGCGCCAGCGCATACGTGAAAAGCAGGTTGCACATTTTGGTCACGCCAAAAGCCTGCAGCGGGCGAAAGCGCTGCTCGCCCTGGAGGTCATCGAAATCGAGCGGGGTGGTTGAAGGCGCGCTGACAACCAGCACACGCGCGGGTGCGCTGGCTCTCAGTTTTTCGAGCAACAGGTTTGTCAACAGGAATGGACCCAGGTGGTTTGTGGCGAACATTGTTTCCAGGTGGTCGGCAGTCATTGCGCGCTCGGCCTTGTAGATGGCCGCACAGTTGATCAACACATCCAGGCGCGGGTACTTATCATTGAACGCGGTTACGAACCGGCGGATCGATTCCAGCTGTGACAGGTCAACCAACATCAGATCGACGGCGGAATTTTGCGCAGCCGAGGCAACCTCGGCCCGGGCGGTCTCTCCGCGCTGCTCATCCCGGCAGGCCAGGATGACCTTTGCGCCCTGCTGGGCGAGCTCCGCGGCGGTGGCCTTGCCCAGCCCGCGGTTTGCGCCGGTGACCAAACAGACTTTATCCTTCATCGTGTCCTCACATTTCCGGGGCGCCTGCCTGTTCCCGTACGGTCGCATGGGATCCGGCCGGGCGCAGCCCTTTCCGGGTTGCTACGGCGCAACCCAGACGACAAAACTCAGCTTGTGATCATTGTATTGCCCGGTGATCTCCCAGCAGCCGGCGGTTGGAACGACGATGCCGATGTCCATCGACCGCCCCAGGTCCGAGAAGGCGTTACTGGCACCCGCGGCTGAAAACGGCGCGGCGGAGGCATCCAGGCGTTTGCCCGTTACCGTCAGTTTTGGATTTGGTTCCGCCGTACTGCTGTAGCCTTCCCGCCACCAGAAGAGCTTCTGGGTGTATCCGGCAATGTTCATCGGCAGGTCCGCCCAGGTGCCGTCGAACTCGCAGCAGTGTCCAGAGATCCGCCGTCCCGTACCAGAACTGGTCCGGATAATTGGCCGGTGGAGTGGCAGGATAGGGCGCGGGCGGGATGAAAGCCACACCGGCCGGCAGGGTGATCGGGCAGGTGGCCGGTGGGACGGCCGGCAGTGTCGCGGTGGTTGTGGATGAGGCTGGCAGTGCGGTTGGATTCGGCACGCCGCAGGCTGAAAGCCAGGCCGCGCTGGCGATGATCAAAAAACCGGAAAGTTTGTTTGTCATTCTCGCATCCTTGTATATTTCGAAGGAGCCGGCCGGACTCGATCAATCCTGCTCTGAATTCACTTTTTCGTCGAAACTGACCAGCTCCAGCAGGTTCCCCTCCGGGTCGGGGAAGTACAGCGAGCGGACGTGCAGCCAGCCGTGCGCCGTCGCAACCACCTTGAGCCCCAGGCCTTCCAGGCGCTTTTTCTCGGGCTCGAAATCTTCCAGCGCGATATTGAGCGCAATGTGGTGGAGCGTGCTTTGTTCCGGGTTGAGCTGCAGGGATTTTTCCACCAGGAAAGCCCGGTTGGCCGCGCCAAACAGCGCCAGGTTCTGTGAATGACCGCCATAACCCGGCGCGATCCTGAAGAAAACATAATCCTCGCCCCGCCCAAGCAATTCGAGACCAACCACTTGCGCGTAGAAGCGTTGCATCGTATCCAGGTCCTTGACGCGGATGGATACCTCCCCCAATCCTTTGACACGGCCTTCCGGTGCGCGCATGTCTTCTCCCTGCAGCATCATCCTTACAACTTTCCCGTAAAACGGCGCGGCGGCACTTCCTTTATTTCCAGGCGGTTGCCCTCGGGGTCTGAAAAATGGGCCCAGCGCGTTTTGGCATACTCACCCGGTTCGCCCAGGAAGACCACGCCCCGGCTTTTCAGTTCCGCCACGGACTCGTTAAGGTCGGGCACGCGCAGGCCCAGCACGATCGACTGCCGGTCAATTCCCTTCGGGTCCCGGCTGGCAGTCCCACCGCCCATCAATTCCAGTATGGCTCCGTTGAACGCGTCAAAATGGGCATAGTCTTCGCCCTGACGCAGCAGGGGTAATTCGAGCACATCCCGGTAAAAGGCAATGCTCGCCTGCAGGTCCTGAACCCAGACCCCGGCCCAGATAAATCCCATGTATCGCATACCCGGCCGGCCTATCCCCTTCTTGAATAGCGGATGACCCGGGGCTGCCTGGCGCGCACTTCCACCCGCTGGTAGGCTGGGCGAGGCAAGGCGGGACTGAACAGGTTGTTGATCAGGTCTGCCAGGAAACCGGCTAAACGTTTGAGCTGCTTTTTCATTTGTAACTCCTTTCGCTGACTAATGTTGAAGGATGGCGGTCGCCTCGGTCCGCTCCGTGACCGGATCGCCATGGCGATGGATGATCTTCCAGTCATTATTCTCGCACCGGAAGATATGGGTGACGCGGATCACGATGGATGCATGGAACTCGATCCCTTCCAAAAGCACTTCCGCATGTTCGATCCAGACGGTGTAGCCAAAGTTGCTGCCGGCGTCATAGGTGAGCATCTTCACGCCGAATGACCGGCTGCCCCGGAAGCGGCTGGCAGCCATCTCGGTATTCTGGCGCACTTCCTCCCAGCCCAGGGCGTAACCGCCAAACCCGCCCAGCACGGACACATCCGGCTCCTGCGACCAGAGCGCTTTGAACGGTTCCGGGTCGCCTGAGAGCAGGCGGCTCAAGGCGGCCTTGGTTTCTTCAATTGTCTCGAGGAAATCCTCTTTCTTTGACATGATCCATATCCTTGGTTACATTCGTTTTAAGTTTCCAGGAGACGTTTCAGATTTTCAAGATCACCCTGGCCGTCCTTCTTTGCCCGCTGCAGAAGGATCGGCTGGAGCAGTTTGAACAAACCGCGGAATTCAATTCCTCCCTTGAAAGTGAGATCCGTCCCGTTCTCTGCCGGTTCAAAAGTGTACGCAACCTCGGCCTGTTGGATGAACTTATCCGGGTTTGTCAACCGGACGGCGACCTTCTTATTGGGAATATATTCTGTCACCCGGTACTCCCGCACAGCGTTTCGTCCAAGAAACGGCCCAATATTCTGGAAGGTCGTTCCCAATCCTGCCGGGCCTTCCGAGGTCTGCCGGGTTTCAAGTACGCCAATATCCCAACTGGGAGTATTTTCAAAGTCGGTCAGATAATTCCAGACCTGCTCCACAGGCCGGTTAATCACAATGCTATGCTCGACTTCCAACATCTTATCTCTCCTAAATTTATTGGTAGCATTTACCCGGGGATGGTTATCTGCCACCAGCCTGGTTGGGTGTTGTCGCCGATGAACAGGTTGCCCCCTTTTGCACTTTGACCCAAAAATACGATATTAACTATCTTTTATATCATAAAAAATATCCCACTGACAATGGTATAAAAGGGTGAGAACTGAACAGAGAGGATCGCCTGGGGATCCAGCCCGGCTGACTGACCTTCCCGGGCGGTCGTATATGCGGATAAAAAGCCGGGCCAGACGTGGTCGTCTGGCCCGCTTAATCTCTGTTTTTTCAGGGTCCGGGCAGCGCTACCCAAGGAACGTGTAATAAAAGAAATTCACATTGTTCACGGCGCCGCCGTTGGTAACATTGATGGTCTTGGGCGCGGTTGCCCGCGAAGTGGGCGCCGCGAAGGAGATACAGTAAGTGCCCGGGTTGAGGTAGAAGGCGTACGCTCCCGTGGCATCCGTGAGATAGGTGATCAGCAGGGCGCCCGGGCTGGAACAATCGCCCGCATTGGCCATCACGGAGATACCCGAGGCCGGCTTGGAAACCTTCGAGTCATATTTCAGCCCGCCGTTGATGCCATTGTCGTAAATGGTGCCCGTGATGCTGCCGGGCTTCATCAGGGTGGGGGTCGGCGTGGGGGTGATGGTCGGCGTGGGGGTCGGCGTGGCGGCCACCGGGCAGACCCCCGGCTCTGTGCCGGCCGGCTTGAAGCCGACCGCCCAGCGGCAGGTATTATCCACCTGGGCCAGCACCCTGAGCGGGTAATTCGAGCTGTCTTCGATCAGCGGAGAACCCGCCTCGGCCAGGCTGAAATGGTCGTTGAAATCGAACCAGTCCGGGTTGAGCATGCTGTCATCCAGCGTCCAGGCGCCCCACAGGAACTTACCGCTGTCATTGATCAGGGCGCTCTTGAAGGCGACCTGGACAGCGGTCGGGGAGACGGGCGAGATACGCGCCCAGGCCGCGTCCGGGTCGGGGCCAACGCCCTGGTCGAACACGATCGAATCGTAGCCGTCCGTGCTGCCCGGCGGGTCGGCCCGGAGCGGGTGGAACGAGCCGACATCCGAGTTGCTGTCCTTCCAGACCCGCACCCCATCGGTGGACCAGTCCGGGCCCGGTTTGGCCGCCATCACCAGCAGGTCGCCGCGGCCGTCCAGGTTCAGGTCCACTTCCACGCCGTAGTCGCCCGTCAACCCGCCGGAGGCTGCCTGCCCGGCCAGGCTGACCGTCACATACACCCAGGCGGCATCCCGGGATAGACTCGTGAGGGTGATGTCCAGGTCCGGCCGGTAATCCATGCTGGTGCTCGTGAACGGGCGCTCGTACAAGTTGGCGTTGTAGTTATCCCCGCCGTTGGCCCGGTGCGCCGGAGCCAGCGCAGACGAATTCGAGTCGGTGATCTGGCTGAGGGAAGAGCTAAAAGGCTCACCCGGCGTGCTGACATGCTGGATGGGCGTGCTGGTGGGCGTCTCCGTGCTGACCGGTATGACGGTCGCCGGTGCGCTGCCCGCCTCCACCGTTGGGGTGTCAGTGGGCACGCTGATAACCGTGATGACCGGCGGCGGGGTGGCTGGACTGGCGGGCGTGGCCGCGCCAGGCAGGCTGCAGGCCAGGATGGCCGCCATCAGGACAGTCAGGGCTGCCAGCAGGTTCAGGCGGTTTTTATTGTTAAAGTTCATGTCTCCTCCGAGTCGTACGTCTTTCATTAAAAGGACCGCCTCCGTCTGTCCCGCCAGATAAAATCCCGCGCGGGTTCAAACGGAGCTGGATCGATGAGCTGCGGCGTGGTCAGCTTTTACAAAGGAATAGGCGTCTATGCAGACGCCATCATTTTCGGCTCGTAGACCTCATGCGTGCGGATGTCCAGGGTGCCCTTCCCGCCGGCTTCATCCACCGCCGCCGACAAAATGGGAAAGATGACCGGGTAGGAGGCATCCGCGGCCTGCCGGGAGGCCCACAGGACGATGAAGCCGTACATGCCACTGGCGTCGTCTACAAAGAATTCCGAGCGCAGGCAGCCGGGCTGCATGCGGATGGCTGGGATGACCTTGTTTGCCACCCCTTCGGCCGCGGCGCGTTTGCCGCTGCCCAGGTTGAATTGAACCAGTCGAAGAACCATATTTGCCTCTTTTCCAGATTAATTACTATTTCCTGCGCAGGAGGCTGATCCCCAGCCAGATATACCAGGCCGGGTTGACGATAAAGCCTTCCAGCAGGGCGGGTATGACGATGACCAGGCTGGTGGCCTGCAGCACGATCAGGCGGCCAAGGTAGAGCACCAGCATCAGGACGGCCGAGAGATACCCCAGCCAGCCCAGGCCGCCGGGGAATTGGCCGCTGCGCACGATCAGCCATGCAAAAACGAACAGCCCGATCCCGGCCAGCCCGAAGGTGGCCAGGCCGCGCGGGTCGGTGGCGCTCGGCAGGTCGGCGTTCAGAGAGGCGGGCGCATGCAGGGCGTTGGAGAGGTCGTAGCCGGCATGCACGAGCGACCCGAGCGTGCCCGCCAGCGCCAGCAGGAATGCCCATAATGCGAAGGACGAATCCGCCTGGCGCAGTTCCTGGTAGAGCGCCGTGAGCGGGGCGGTTGCCAGCAGCCCGCCCAGCAGCAGGAACAAGGCGCTCCACAGGTTGCTCTGGAGCACGATAAAGGCCAGGCTGTATAAAAAGCCGGCCAAACCGGCCGCGATGGCGTAATATCCGGCAAATCGTTTGAATGAGGGCTTCATAAGCGTCTCCTTTCACTGGACTTCCAGCGGGGCACGGCCGCCCCGGACCATGCTGGGAGGCGCGCCGCGCTCCGGGCCGTTTGACCTGCGGGGGCTACTCCAAAAGCATGTCGAACTCTGACATGCTGACGGCCGGCTGGGTGACGAAGGAGACCGCCAGCAGTTTGCTCAAGGCCACCGAGGTCTTCATGGCGCTCTTCAGGTCGGGGAAATTCACGATCAGCAGCAGGTCGGTCTTGCCCAGCAGGGCGTACCCGCTGACAAGTTCGCCGCCATTCTGTTTGATCAGGGCGATCGACTTTTCGGTGCGCTTGGCGCTGATCGCCTTGACGGCCTCCATGGAATACTTTCCGAACATGAGATAAGTGGACATATCCTTTTCCTTTCTATGGTTTCCGGTAGTTCAGGAGCACCACACCCGAGCCGAACGTTTGGGTTTCGACCAGTTCCAGTCTCAGGTTGCTGCTCAGCGCAGGGAACATCGACCGGCCGCTCCCGATCACGACCGGGTGGACGTACACACTGTATTCATCGATCAGGCCGAGCTGCATGAGGGAGCCGGCCAACTCGGCGCCGCCCACGCTCATATCCCCGCCGGGCTGCGCCTTGAGCGCCCTGACCTCCCGGGCAGCCTCCGTTTGCACCAGCCGGGAATTCCAGCCCACGCTGGTGAGGCTCTTCGAAAAAACGACCTTGGGCATTTGTTTCCAAATGCGGGCGTATTCGATCTCGACCGGCGAGGCGCCCGGGTCTTCCTCGGCGGTCGGCCAGAAAGCGGCCATGTTCTCGTACAACCGCCGCCCGTACAGGTGTAGATCGATCCGGCGGTCCAGCTCGTTGAAGTGCCGGTGCAGCTCTTCATCCGGAACGGACCAGCTCAGGTCGCCATCCGGCCCCTCGAAATAACCATCCAGTGAAACGTTCAAGGCGTAGATCAATTTTCGCATGAATTCTGTCCTCAGATCGAGAGCTTCTTACGATCCTTACCTTGCGGGCGCCTGCGTTTGCAAAGGCTGTCAGCCCTGACCCGCACAGGCTTCAGCCTTTTGGCGTCCTGTCAAACAGGGCGTCACGCGCCTCGCGCTCTTTCCGTTCCCTGCGCTCCCCGGCAAAGCTGAATAGTTCGTGAATGAGATCGAGGATCAAATGCCAAAATTCAGATGGGAGGTTTGACATTGCATATCTCCTTCCTAGATCTTCTTACGGTTCATAAACACGGCTGGCTGCCAGCCTGAGGGTCTGCCGGTTATCAACAACCGTCAAGTGCAAAAGGATCAGCGCGAGGGATACCGGTAGCGGTCTGCCTCGAGAGGCGCGTGTTCTTCAGGCTGCCGGCGCGCTCCCAATCGCTTGAATATTGCGTAAAAAAATTCGATGATCGTATGCACCAATTCAGATGAGTATGACATTGCCTGGCTCCTCTCGGGAAGTTCCTGCGCTCCATTGAATGCGGCGGCCCGCTACATGCCTTCCAGCACCTTCTTTAAAGATTGGGCATCCGTTTCGACCTGTTTTTGCATCTGCTTGATCGCCATGCCCTCGGCCAGCTTGAAGAAGCCGCCGACCTCGCCCACGAAATCCTGGACCAGTTGCGTTCCTCCATCCTTTGGCTCAAATTTATTCGTGTTCTCGAATTTGAGCGGGCCGTTGTTTGCTTTCAGACCCCACAGGCTGGGCGGGTTCCATTGACTGACCTCGATATCCATATCCACTTTACGCCCCATCATCTGGCTGACAACATGGAAGACGGATCCCACCCCGACCGGACCATCCGAGACCCATTTGGCAGACTGGATGCCGTTTTGCCACCTGGCTGTATTGACCGGGTCGGTCATAAAATCGAAAACCTGCTGCGGAGGCCGATTGATGAATGTGGAAACTTCGAACGAATTCATGGTTTTTTCTCCTGTAGATTGAGTAGCGTGCGCCTCAGCTGAGGCACATCGTTGGTTGATAAAAATTGATCAGGAAACCAGGACTGGCTTAGACACCGGGCATCGAAGTCAGCGGGATGACGCCCAACTGCTGCATCAATCCCAGGGCATCGAAATTGACCCAGTTATCGGTGACCTTCCCATCCACCACCCGGAAAATGCCGGTGCCGGTGATGTTGATCAGCCGGCCGGTCGGGGCGATCCCCATGATTTCGCCGGAGTTGGTGCCCATGATCCTGAAGCGCACCGCCACCCGGTCGCCTTCGGTGACGCTGTCCTCGATGGTGACCTTCGTTTTCGAGAGGCCACCGCTCCACAAACCGACCAGCATCCTGGCCCCTTCCAGCCCCTGCATGGGCGGCAGCGAAGGGTCGTGATTGACCCAATTGGGCGCGAAGACATTCTCGATGTCTGCGACAATGCCCTGTTCGATACCATCCAGCATTTTCCGGACGATCGCGACATTGGATAGATATGCCATACCATCACTCCTTGCAATATGATGAGGAAGCATTCGGATATTACTTATCCATATTATCATAATGAAAGTGGCGCTGTATATAGGATAAACGGGTCAGACCTTAAGAAGACCTCCCTGGGCAAAGAAAAATGTGACGGTCACCTTGAAGGTGACCGTCACATGGCATCCGGTGAAGACCGCGTTATCAAAACCGACGGCTAAGGCACCGGTTTATTGTTCCTGATCATCCTTCTACCTTTTTTGCTCCTCCCCTTCCCGGAAGGCCTACTCTTTGGGGCGCCGCTGCAGCGGGGCCATTTCGATCCTGCGCAGGCGTTCCCGGCGGCGTTGATAAGCGGGGTAATAGAGCAGGCTCACAAGCGCCAGCAGGATGGCGATTTGTACCATGGTTAAAAACACGATCAGCGGCTCTTTTCCGGTGACATAGTCGGGCACGATCGCAATGGTTGCGTACCTGAAAAAGTAGGCGATCTCAATCCGGTCGGGAGCCGGCAGATCAAAAACCAGGATCGGTCTCCCGGGCGCCAGGGCAGTGTCAAAGGGACCCGCGCCTCTTGTAACCGCAACCACTTTAATTTGCTCTCCGCTGGCCTGGCTTTTAACCTGCAGCGAGGCCGTCCCATTCAAGACATTGCCCATTAACAAGTCGTAGTCGTCGGTATAGATGGCATAGCGGCCCGCTTTGGTGATCTCAACGACCGCCGGTGAGGGGCTGGTCAGGTCGATCGAGTGGACCTCGCCAGGCCTGACGCGCTGGATCAGGCCCAATTGGGACGGGACGAACAGGAAAACATTCCCGACCAGTTTCAGCGCGTTGGGCAGGTTGCAGAACGCCGCCAGCAAAATGATGAAGGCCAGGATGCCGATGAAGATATTCCGCAGGCTGGGCGATTCGTATCCTTTAACGGTCATGGGGCAGCCTGCTCATTCATCGATCAATAACAACCATGCATTCCAATATGCGCTTAAGTGTTGCCGAAGCTGCGGCAACGGTTGCATAAAATATCTGCCGTGATTGAAGGCGTTTTTGAAAAGCATCCATGTTTTCTTCCTGATGTGGTGTGAGAGTCTGTTCCTGTTATCGATGGATAGAGGCTTGGTCTATAGTATAGCACCACAGGCATTTCCCCTGCCAGGCTTCCATGCCTTGGGGCAGAGCTCTACCCGCCAGCCAGGTAAACTCCCAGACCTGCCTGGCCTGACTTTTCTCCGCTTGCAAGCCCGTTCAGTTTATTCCTGCTTCCATTCCAATGGTGTAAAATAAATGGTATCTCAAAATAACCGCTGCCGATGGATTTCAGGCCAGATCCATTGCCAATAAGGAAAAACGAACGAAGACCAAAAATACAACGCAATCAGCAGGAACAGGAACCGAAAACAGCGCCAGCTGAAACGTCAGCAGTCAAGCGATAATTGCGCCGCTGCCCTGGCGATGGACTCACCAGGAGGATGCCCCTTTTGAAAACAGGACGAAACCACCCATCATTTGAAGACAAAGAAGGGCCGTATCGCAGCATCTTCGATTCCACAACAGACGGGTTGATCATTACCGACCTGGAAACCGGCCGCGTGCTCGAGGCCAACCCGGCGGCCTGCGCAATGCACGGCTATGCATGCGCAGAATTCATCGGGCTGCTCCCGGCGGCATTCATCCACCCCGACAGTCAGAAGGTTTTCAGCAAATTCCTGCGGGAGTTTCGATCTGGCGGCGTATTCGACACGCGTGTACTGCACGTACGCCGGGATGGCAGCACGTTTCATGCCGAATGGCGTGGGACGGCATTCACCTATAAGAAGACAGCCGTGCCTGCTGGGCGTCGTCCGGGATGTCAACCAGCGCATTCAGGCGGAACAGCGCCTCCACCAGCGTATCGAAGACCACTTGCGCGAGCAGTCCACGCTGGTGGATATCTCACACACCCTGGCCTCCACCCTGGAACTCCAGCCCGGGTTGATCCTGGACCAATTGCGCGGGATCATCGAATACACCCACGCCGGGCTTTTCGGGCTGACCGAACTCGACCCTGACTGCCCTGGCGGTGCGATTAAGTCCCGGTTAGCCGGCAGCCGGGCGCGGGCCGGAGCAACTGGAACAGGCCGCACCCTTCCAGATTCATCTGGAGGGTCCCGAGACCCTGGCAGCTTTGTTCAACGGGCACCGGCCGATCCGCATCGCGGATGTATCGCAGCGACGACCCGGAGGCGGTATTCCTGCGCTCGCTCCTGAGTGGCGATGCAGCCGTGCTTCTGGAAGGAGTGCGTGCCTGGATGTGGGTGCCCCTGGCCGTCAAAGGCCGGATCATCGGCGGACTGGGCATTGCGCATGTCCGGCGGAATTACTTCACGGCCCACCATGCCGCCCTGGCCCTTTCGATGGCCGACCAGGCAGCGATCACCATGGTCAATGCGGAACTGTATGAACACGCCCGGACGCTGGCTGCACTGCAGGAACGCCAGCGCCTGGCGCAGAACCTGCACGATGCCGTCAACCAGTCGCTCTTCTCCGCCGGCCTGATCGCCGAAGTCCTGCCGCGCCTGTGGGACCGTGATCCGGTCAGGAGGCGCGCCAGTCGTCGGAGGACCTGCGCCGGCTGACGCGCGGCGCCCTGGCCGAGATGCGCGAGCTGCTGGCCGAACTGCGGCCATCCGTCCTGACCGACAGCAGCCTGGGCGACCTGCTGCGCCAACTGGCCAACGCCTTTCACGGGCCGGACGAACGTCCCGGTCAGACTTGAACATCGCCGGGGAACATGTTCTCCCTGCAGAAATCCAGGTGGCGCTCTACCGGATCTGCCAGGAAGCGCTCAACAATATCGCCAAACATGCCGGAGCCAGCCAGGTGGAGATCGATCTGCAATATGATGCCGATGTACCGGCACAGGCATCTTCGTTCGTTGCATACACCGGCGTGCCCCAGGAGATTGTGGTCAATTCGGTGGAAATGCGCATTCGCGATGATGGTCATGGCTTTGACCCTGGCGAACCCAGGTGCGCCTGGTCACTATGGACTGGGCATGATGCGCGAGCGCGCCGAAGCCGTGGGCGCACAGTTGACGTTCACCAGCCAGCCGGGTCACGGGACCGAAGTCACGCTTGCGCTGGCATGAAAACCCCGAAACAGGAGGCCCTATGACGACAACTTCCTCTTCACCTATCCGGGTCCTGGTCGTTGACGATCATACGATGGTTCGCCGGGGCCTGGCGACCTTCCTGAAGGTCTTTGACGACCTGGAACTGGCGGGGGAAGCCGCCAGCGGGCAGGCAGCCATTCAACTGTGTGCCCAACTCCAGCCGGATGTGGTCCTGATGGACATGGTCATGCCGGACATGGATGGAGCCACTGCCACGCGCCTCATCCGCAAGCAGTTCCCGAAGGTCCAGGTGCTTGCGCTGACGAGTTTCAAAGAGGAGATCCTGGTCCAAAGCGCACTGCAGGCCGGAGCCATCGGCTATCTGCTCAAGGATGTCTCCGCCGACGAACTGGCCCAGGCCATCCGCGCCGCGCATGCCGGCCGCGCCACCCTCTCTCCCGAGGCCGCCCAGGCGCTGGTGCATGCCGCCTCCCAGCCCCCGGCGCCCGGTCTCGACCTGACCGAACGCGAGCGGGTTGTGCTGGCCCTGATGGTCGAGGGGTTGAACAACACACAGATTGCCGGAAGATTGACCGTCAGCCCTTCCACCGTCAAATCCCACGTCAGTAACATCCTGTCCAAGTTGGGCGTTGCCAGCCGCACGGAAGCCGTCACCCTGGCGCTGCGCAATCACCTGGTTATATAAGTTATCTCCCCCATGTGGCGGAGACGAACACTCCCCGGCTGATGGATGCGGCCAGGGAGTGTTCGTTGTATGATGGATGTATCCCACGGTAATCTGGGCCTAGAATCGATCCTTTTTTATATTACCGAGAGTTGACCGAATTAAATCTTCATTGCGATCAGAAAGGCAAAATTGAAAACATTCAAATTCTTATCGTTATCCCTTGCGCTTGTCGCGGTTCTTTCAGCATGCAACCTGCCGGGGAGATCCGGTTTCCCAACACCAACAACCGGCCAAAATCCGGTTGGCCCCGTTGCCACGCTGACCTTGCCTGGCAATCCCACCCAGACTGAAATGGTGACCATTGCCCCAACAGATACCAGTGTCAAAGGCGATCACCCCGACCACTGGTTCACGCCCATCCCATCCAACACTCCGACCTGGTAAGTCTATAATTACACATGCGAACTTGCGGTTGGCGGCGGCACCATGACGATGAACCTTACCTGGACGGATCGCTCCAATAACGAAGAAGGCTATAAAGTCTATCGGGATAAGCAAGTAATCGCAACCCTGGCACCAAATTCCACGACTTTTGTTGATGTCGCTTTTGTTGCCACGGGCAAGACACTGAGTTATTCAGTCGAGGCCTTCAACAACGACTGGCGATCAAGCACCAGCACGATCACCTATGGCTTGCCAGTGACAAATTGGCTCCCCCAAGTGACGGAGGCAAACACTCCCCGCTCGATGGATGTGGCAGGGAATATTTGTAATATAATTAATAGTGTCGTGTGTTCGTTCGCGCCTTCGGGGGGATTGATTGACTTAGTATGGAAGGCATCCAACACAACATGAAGGACACAACCAGGAAAGTGAATATGGTTAGTGTACAAAAAATCAAGACTTCAGAGCTTCGCTACCGACGCCTATTCGAAGCAGCTCAGGATGGGATTTTAATCCTGGATGCCAAGACGGGGGCGATCACAGATGTCAACCCATTTCTCATAAACCTTTTGAAGATCTCCGCGTGAAGAGTTCATCGGAAAAAAGCTCTGGGAAGTGGGCGCATTCAAAGATATTAAAGCCAGTAAGAATGCCTTCCTGGCTTTGCAGAAGAATGAATACATCCGCTATAAAGATTTACCGCTGAGAGCGAATGATGGGAAGCTTGATTCAGGTGGAATTCGTCAGCAATGTCTATTTGGAGGGCGATGAGAAGGTCATCCAATGCAACATCCGTGACATCACCGAGCGTAAACAAGCTCAAGATGCCCTGGTCAAGAGCGAAGCACTCCTGCGCGAGATGTCCGTCCGCGATCATCTGACCGGTTTATTCAACCGGCGCTATATGGAAGAAACCCTGGAACGTGAACTGCATCGAGCTCACGTAAACAAATTCCACTGGGTGTCATCATGTTGGATGTGGATGGTTTCAAGCGATTCAACGACACCTATCGGCCATGCTGCGGGCGATGCAATCCTGCGTGAATTGGGCAATATGCTGCTCAGACATGTCCGTGAAGAGGATATTGCCTGCCGCTTTGGTGGCGATGAATTCATCATCGTTCTGCCCGATGCCGGGCGGGATGTGACGTGCGAGCGCGCCCAGCTTATTTGCGAATCTGCCAGACAACTCAATCCTCCATCCGATGGGCAAACCCTTGATCCAATCACGCTCTCGCTTGGCGTGGCAGTCTTCCCTGAGAATGGTTCCTCCAATGCAGCCATCCTGAAAGCAGCCGATGAAGCGCTTTATCGTGCGAAACGAGCAGGAGGCGGGCGGGTGGTTGTGGAAAAGTAGGACGGATGCCTCCCCCAAGTGGTGGAGAGCGATATTCCCCAGTCGTTGGATGCGGCTGGGGAATATTCGTTATAGAATGATTTAAGAGCTATTTGCGTTTCCAAAACCCGCAAGTCTGCTGCGGCTGCCTGGATAACAGGCCTGTCAGATCAAATTTGGAGGTAAATTGATGAAGAAGAAACTATTCATTTTTGTTCCATTGGCCGTTATGCTCCTGATGGTCGCGGGCTGTGGCCCCGGTTCTGCCATACAGGTCAATACACCTAGCCGGTACTCCGGCTCCAGGCGGTCAGATTAATGTCCCCGGAGTCAGCATACAGGTCTATGCACCCGGCACAAACCCATCCGTCAATACTGCTGATGCACACGGTCGTGTCGCGGGTATCTTGCTGGGAATCTGGCATGGAGTCATCTCACCGGTAACCCTGGTGATTTCATTCTTCAATGAGGGTGTCCAGATGTATGAAGTGCATAACGACGGAAACCAGTACAACCTTGGATTTCTGATCGGGGTGGCGATCATATTCATCATTCTGGGCGCACTGGTCGGTTCGAGGCGTTGAACGCCATGTCTGAACCGGTACGCTAATGCTGTAAACAGGTTAGACGAGTTTTCTATAATCGCATATCAAGAGTTAGAAAAGGAGATTTAGAATGAACACGACCTATCTCGTTATTGCTGTTGTCGCGATATTGCTGATCGTGGGCGTTATATTGGCTGTGGGTTCTGCCAGCCGTCAACGTACGAAGAAATTCCAGAATAAATTTGGACCGGAGTATGACCGCACGGTGCAGAGCGCGGGTAATGAGAAGAAAGCACGCGCCGAACTGGTCGAACGACAGAAGCATGTTGATTCATTGAACATCCGTCCCCTTTCCGCTGGCGAGCGCGAGCGCTACCTGGCGGAATGGAAAGCTGTCCAGGCCAAATTTGTCGACCAACCCGGCCAGGCGACGGTGGAAGCTGACCACCTGATCATGGAAGTCATGCAGGTTCGTGACTATCCGGTATCTGATTTTGAGCAGCGGGCAGCCGATATCTCGGTCAATTATCCAGAGTTGGTGACCAATTACCGGGCCGTGCGTGTGATCGCCCTCAAAAATGAACAGCACCAGGCTGATACCGAAGAGTTAAGGCAGGCATTTATTTATTACCGGTCGCTATTTGATGAACTCCTCAAAACAGAAGAAGTTGTTCCGGAAAAACAATAGCGCGAATTGATTGATAGTTCCTGTGGATCGAAAAACACTATAGTTCCGGTAACCCCTCCCCCAAGTGGCGGAGGCAAACACTCCCCGGCTGGTGGATGCAGCCAGGCAGGTGTTGTCGTACTATGGTATGAAGCCCCGGCGATTGTCCAGCCGGTGGATGAATTGACCTTATAAGGAGTTGAACCCAATGGCTACCAAGACAGACAAGGCAAGCGAGACAGTCAAAGAGAAAGCAGTGAAACCCAAACGCGCTTCCAAGAGCGCACGCACACATACCCGGCGGATGAAACAGGAAGCCCGCAAAACGGCCGGCAGCACCCCCGCTCACGCCTGACCTGCTCCCAACCCTCCCCCAAGTGGCGGAGGCAAACACTCCCCGGCCGATGGATGTGGCCGGGGAGTCTTTGTTGTAGGATGAGTCTATGACCCGCGTATATTTAGCCGATGCCCAGACCGAAGAGCGCTCCGCCCTTCGCCTGCTACTACTGGATCTGAAGATGGAAGTAGTTGGCGAAGCGGCCGATTGGTCCACCACGTTAGCCCAGGCACCCGTCAGCCGCACAGATATGTTGTTGGTGGATTGGGATTTGCTCCCCAGTCGCACCTACTGCGGCTCTTGAAGAACTCCGCAAGGCCTGCCCGGCCGCGCTGGTCATTGTCCTCATCAGCCATCTGGACGCCCGTCAGCAAGCCGCACTCTCCGCCGGCGCCGATGCGTTTATCAGTAAAGGTGAGACGCCTGAGCGTGTGGCCGAACGCTTGCGAGCCGTCGCCGCAAGCGTTCTCATGTAGCTGATGCCACCTGGCTGATAGGAAGGACTTGAAAAACCGGCGCATCAAGCTGCCCCGAGCGCCGGCGCAAACTGGGACAGCTTTTTCAAATGGATCCAAAGGAGGATCAAACCATGAACAAAGATATATTCGAAGGCAAGTGGAAACAAATCCGAGGCGAGGCCAAAGCCTGGTGGGGCAAACTCACCGACGATGACCTGGATCGGGCCGCCGGCAAGTTCGACGTCCTGGCCGGCTTGCTTCAGGAAAAGTACGGCTATACCCGCCAGCGCGCAGCCGAGGAAATCGATAAGCGCGTGACGGAGTATGAGGCCAGCCTGAAAAAGAAACCGGCGCCCGCTCCTGCCAAATGATCGGAGAGGTGCCATAACCCCTTCTCCCCTGAGAAGGGGAATGGATCAACAAAACATACACGGTATTCCGTGCAACTTAAACATTCACATTAGGAGAAAAAAATGAACATCATTATTTACCTGATCGTTGCTGCAGTGATCGGCTGGGTGGCGACCGAAATCATGCATGACCGCTCGAACCTGCTGATCAACATCATTGTGGCCGTCGTGGGCGCATTCCTGGCCGGTTACTTCCTCAGCCCCATCTTCCATGTCGGGACGATCAACGAGGCGCATCACCATTCCAACCATGCTGGTGACACTGCTGGGTGCCATCATCCTGCTGGCGATCGTCCATCTCTTCCCGCAGAAGCTAGCCGGTCACGCCTAGTACTTTAGAATTCCATAAACAGGCCGGTTGCGTCGACGCACCCCTCTCGCAGAGTTGTGCGGAACACCGGCCTGTTTGTTATCGGGATCATGCTCAAAGGAGCTCAAAATGGCAATCAATACAGTATCAGAAGTTCAAACGACACAAAAAGAACCGGAACGGGAACGACGAATTTTTACCTTCAAAGCCACCCAGGTGGTCTGGCTGTTACTCGGCATATCTCGAAGCCCTGCTCGCACTGCGCTTCGTCTTGAAACTGATCGGGGCCAACCCGGCCAGCCCGTTTGCCGCAGTTCTTTATGGTTTCACCGACCTGTTCCTGTTCCCCTTTGCAGGCTTGACCGGGACACCGGCAGTGGGCGGCATGGTGCTGGAAGTCTCAACCCTGATCGCCATGGTGGTGTATGCCTTGATCGCATGGGCGGTTGAAAGAATAATCTGGGTGATCTTCTATCGCCCGCGTGGACCCGTCACGGAAACCACCACCACCGACCAGCACACGCAATAATAATCAGGAGGAATAAGTATGGACATTTCGTCTGATAAAAACAAACCATATTATGGCAGCCGCTCGGGTCCCTTTGTGGCCGTATTGCGGACGATCGAAGATTTCTTCAACCGGCTGATTGGATTATTTACACTGACGGAAGATGAACAGACGAAGGCCGGCATCTATCTGGGCGGCGAAGAGCGTGATTTATGAATCAAGGAGATGAATAAGTGGAAAACAATACCGAAGAGAACGTCTACAACAAGTTTGGACCTTTGACCGTATTAATCGGCGCGTTGGTCGGCGGTTTGGCCGGGGCAACCGCAATGTGGTTGTTTGCACCCCAATCCGGAAGACGGACACGCGCCCAAATTCAAAACAAAACCATCCAGTTACGCGATCGGACAACCAAGAATATAAAGAAAGCAGTTGCGCAGGTTCGCTCCGAAACCGGCAAGCTCACGGCTGAAGTATCGGAGAAGGCCGAGGAACTGAAGCAGCTTGGCCAGGATAAGCTCGTTGAACAGATGGACCGTGTGTCCGCAGCTCTGGATGCCGGAAAAACAGCGGTTGAGACTGCCTGAGATCAGATCATCCATATCCGCCCTGGCGGGTGACAGGGATCGCTGACCTGAAAACCGCCATTCATTCAGGTTTGAGAGGAGTACCACCATGAGATTCACCAAAAATATAGGCTTCCTGTTGTTAGCAATCTTCCTCATCCTGTACGGGCTGATTGCATTACTCAGTTTGAGCTTTGCGGGCCTGGGCGTGATCATGGCGACTCCTCGCCATCGCGGCTGGAGTCTTCATCCTGCTGGGCCGTTAAGTCGACTGCCACCCGGTCATGCAGCCGGGTGACAACCATACTCTTGATCAATTCAAAAGGAGAAACTCATGTTGTGGACCATCATTGTAATTCTATTCATCCTGTGGCTGCTCGGCTTTTTCGGTCGGAGGATCAGTTCCAAGCTTCCCGCAGACCGGCGGGTGGATCCATATTCTGATCGTTATTGTGGTCATCCTGGTCATCTTGAACCTCCTGCATGTCATTTAGCTTCCGTGCTTCGACGATCAAACCGGATCTGTCGAAGCGGATGACGTCTTCATTTTGCTAGACCGCAAAGCAATCTGGCCACCCGGTCGCATGGCTGGGTGGCCTGGATTGTTGGACGGTATTGATTCCCGGCCTGCCGGGAGACCCACGGGAAACCGGTGACCGCTGACCTGCCATGGGATTATTCCTTTTCAAAAGAGGAGAACTGAATCATGAAGAAATGTGAAGAAGTAATGACAAAAAAAACCGTTTGCTGCCTGCCAAATGACACGGTGGCAAAAGCGGCACAATTGATGAAACGCGAGAACATCGGTGCGATACTTGTAATTGAAAATCAGCAGACTCAAAAGTTGGTCGGTATCGTAACCGATCGTGATCTGGCTTTGAAGATCGTGGCTGAAGGGCGCGATGCCAAATCCACGAAAGTGGAGTCGGTGATGACGCGCAAGGTGGTGACTTGCCACCCTGAAGATGATTTGCAGAAAGCGCTGGACGCGATGTCCGAGCATCAATTGCGCCGCATTCCTGTTGTGGACAACGGCAACAAGATCCTGGGGATTATTGCCCAGGCGGATGTGGCAACGCGCGTTAACCAAGCCGGAAAAAACTGCCGAAATGGTAAAGCAAATTTCGCAAGCTAACGAGAAGTAACCGGTTTTCTAGTCGGGTGGCCAAGGTTGTCGGTCTACTTCGAGCCATTAGCATGCTATTTTGCACGAGTTTTGGCCTCCCCCAAGTGGCGGAGACAAACACTCCCCGGCGGATGGATGTAGCCGGGGAGTGTTTATTGTAAGATAAGTTTATGCTCATGATATGGAAAGCAAGAAATACCTCGATGCGCCGCCATCTGTGCACTGCCGTTATTTTGGCATTGATACTGCTGTTGCTGATCCTGGTAGCTTGTGTGACGCCCCCGGCGGCCACAGCCTCGCCGGTTACGGTGATACTTCTGGGTACGCCTGTCGGAGGGAATGACCAGGTAACCCTGGCAGCCGTACTGGCCCAGGAGAGGAACAACGCCGATTTCCAGGCGGCGGCAACTGCTGAAATTGAACGCGCCAATGCCCAGGCAACCTTGAATTCCGCCAATGCAACCTTGAATGCAGTTCAGACCCAGGAACAAAACAATGCCAATATCGTGGCGGCCCAGATCGCGGCCACGGCCGATTTTAACCGTGCCAATGCACAGGCAACCCTGGTTGCAGCCGGCTCGACGCAGAGCGCCGCGCTAACCCAGGACGCGCTGCGGCAGACCCAGACACAGTACGATTTGCAGGTTACGCAGGCAGCCGGGACGCAGAGTGCGAATGCCATATTGGCCCAGCAATATAAAAACGACCTTGCCTCAGGCACCCAGACGGCTGTGGCCGATACTATCGCCACGCAAACCCAGGTGGCCGTGGTGACAGCCCAATTTTATGCCGATCAGTCGCGCCAGGTCGATGCGCAAAGGCAGGTTCCACTCACTTTCCTGTTGGTCTGGTGCCTGCCGGCATTTCTTGTGCTGGCAGCGGGTGTGGTTATTTGGGGGATCTGGCGGGGGATAAGGGTTCAGCAAGCCAACCAGCGGATTATCGACAATCCCACTGAGAAATTGCCGGCGCCTGTTCAACAAGATGATTCCTCAAAACGCCTTGAAAGTGACATTATCGATAGTCAATTTAAGCCCACAAAGCCGGTTGATCAGGCGCGCCGGTGGATCGATGAAGTCAAGCGCAAGCTTCTGACCAGCGACAAGAAAGATGAAGATGACCATAGCGACGATTAATCAACGTCATATCGATCCAAGAGATCGGCGGATCAGAACGCAGGCATCGGCAATCCTGAAAAAATGGGGGCTGCTGCCGCGCTTTAAACGCTGGCGGTTGACTCAGGACCCGGGCACCGGGATGGTGGTACTGTTTGGCATCCTCAATAACAAATATATTGCCACGCATACCTCCATCCGTTTCAGCGATTACTTCGATCCACGCTTATTGCACGAGCTCGCCAATGACCTGCAGATGGAAGTAGTGTCTTGCAACAGCGATGGTCTGAGCTATGCATTCATCCTGGAGCGGGGCTCACTGGTCAAATTACCAACGCACATCGACTATCCCTTCCTGGAGGGCGACAGGCTTTCTGTGCGTGTCGTCTACGCGGACCAGCCGGTACCTGGGTCGATGAACCCGCAAATCCAATCAGTCCCACCCTTTACTGTCGAGAATGTTGAAGATCAAACCCTGGTCAACCAGGCTGTGGTGGCTTTCTTGAAAGTTCTTGATGATATTAAATTAAGGAAGGAGGCTGCCTCAAAACTTGCGGCGCAAGGTCTGCCCGATGTTGTTGCGATAGATCAGGCAGAATTCCTTAAACAGGTAGCCGAGCATAAGGTTGCTTGGAAGAAGCTCCATCCATCCTAGAGGATTGCATCGATTGTTTGGGTCCACCCAATCGTATTTCTACCATGCAAAAAATACAATTTACTCGCATACCCTCAGCAAAACACGGCCTCCCTTATTAAGTAAGAGAGGCTGCAAAAAACAGTATAAAAAGATAAGGAGCTCAGAATGGGAATACTTTCCTGGATTGTCGTTGGCTTGATCGCCGGCTGGTTGGCCGGGGTGGTCGTAAAAGGGGGCGGTTACGGGTGCGTCGGTGACATCATCGTCGGCGTGATTGGCGGATTGCTGGGCGGCTGGATTGCTTCCCATTTCTTCCATATGGGCGACCCGATGTCAGGCATCAACCTGCCCTCCATCCTGGTCGCGTTCGTCGGCGCAGTGATCTTTGTGGTCATATTACGCCTGGTAAGTGGAAGAAGGGCTTGATCCTTTAATAAAACCGATTCGAAAATAGTAATCTTTCCAGACTCAATGGAATTCCATCAGTCGATTTGCAACCGTATAACTGGACCTTCCGGCGGGTCGTGTGGGCCACGCTCGTCCTGGTTTTTGTCGTCCTTGGCTTCTGGCTGCTTTACCGGTTTAACCAGGTCGTATTCATCTTGTTCATCGCCATCGTGCTGGGCACGGTGATCAGGCCAATCGTAACCTGGTTGCACCAGCGGGGACTCCCACGCATGGCAGGGCTCATTCTTGTCTACATCCTGCTGCTCGCCCTGCTGATCGGCTTCTTGCTGTTGTTGGTCCCATTGATCATCAAGCAAGGTACCACGATCGCTGCCGCAGTCCCGGGTTACTACCAGAGCCTGCGCGCATGGATGGCTAATTACCCCAATCAGTTGATTGTGCGCTTGGGTGCGTTTCTCCCGGCGACATTACCAAGCCTGATGCCGGCACTCCAGCAAACCGGACCTCAGGTGCTGGCTACTGCAGAGCAAGCACTGGGTTATGTATCCATGACGGCCAGGAGCATCTTTACAGCCATCGTTATTCTGATCTTAGCTTTTTACTGGACGCTGGATGGACCGCGTACCATCCAGTCATTGTTACTATTGCTTCCACAAAACCAGCGTGAGAGTACCAGCGACCTTATTTCCGCCATGGAAACCAAGGTGGGTTCCTTCATTGCCGGACAAGGCGTCCTTTGCCTGGTTATTGGCATCCTGGCACTGATATCCTATTTGATCATTGGCTTGCCCAATGCCCTGGTGTTGGCGCTTGTGGCGGGCATTATGGAGGCCGTACCGATGATCGGGCCTTTGCTTGGCGCCACTGCCGCAGGGCTGGTGGCACTGTCCATCGCGCCGATCAAGCTGGTTTGGGTCATTCTCGCGACAGTCATCATCCAGCAATTGGAAAACAACTTGCTGGTGCCGCGTGTCATGCGCAAGGCTGTGGGAGTCAATCCTTTTGTCACGCTATTGGCGTTTTTTGCTTTTAGCTCCTTGTTCGGGATGGCCGGCGCGCTCATGGCAATCCCCATGGCAGCCATTATCCAGCTCTTACTGGATCGTTTCGTCTTCCGTACAGCAACCCTGGAGTCGGAGGTTTCGTCCGGGCGTGATTATGCCAGCCGGTTGCGCTATGACGCCCAGGATCTGGCCCAGGACCTGCGCAAGCAGGCGCGCCTCACGAAAGGCGGCTCAGCCCTGAGGATCAAACAGCTTGACCAGGTGCTGGATGAGATCGAGACGATTACGACCGATCTGGATGGTCTATTAGCCCAGGTTCATACGTCAGATCTACCATGACAAAGCAAATAATCCGGATCGGTGCAGCCGTCATGACCACCTTGCTGGCGCTGCTGGTGCTGTGGCAGTTCCGGATGGCTGTCGTTTATGTGTTTGTCTCGCTTGCGCTTGCGGCTGCAGTGCGTCCATTGGTTAACCGTCTGGTCGGGCGCCGCCTGGTAGTGCGCGCAGCCTGGATCCTTCTTTACCTGGTGGCCCTGGTCAGTTTTGGTTTCCTGATCTTTATGGCCAGTCAGGCTGCAGTTAACGAGATTCAACATTTGGCCCAAACTGTATCGGTGCAAGACGCTTGGATATTGCCAGGCTGGTTGCAAGCAGCGGGTTCCAACAGGCATTGGCTGGGCGGCTGCCACCGCCGAGCAAACTCTTCGAAGCAGTAACGGGCAGCCAGGGGCAACTCGTCCTACCGGCCGTACTCGGTTTTACCCAGGGTCTTGGCGGGATTGTAAGCGCTGTACTCGTGATTTTGCTCTTGAGCCTGTATTGGAGCATCAATCAGATCCATTTTGAACGACTCTGGCTCTCCTTGCTTCCATCAGGCCAGCGCAAACAGGCGCGCGGTATTTGGAGGACGATCGAGCCTGACCTCGGCGCTTATATTCGTAGTGAGGTGGTCCAGAGCCTGCTCGCCGGGCTGGTATTGGGCCTGGGGTATTGGCTGATCGGATCTCCATACCCAGCCCTCCTGGCGTTTGTCGGTGCGCTGGCATGGCTGGTTCCCGTGGTGGGGGCACCTCTGGCCGTGATATTGCCATTGTTGGTGGGCATGCTGACCAGTGTGCAGCTTAGCCTGTTTACAGGCCTCTTTACGCTGGTTGTCTTAATCGCCTTGGAAATATGGGTCGAACCACGCCTTTTCAGGCGCAGGTGGATTAATCCCATTCTGACCCTGGTCGTGCTCCTGGCCATGGCAGACGCTTTTGGTCTGCTGGGCGTTCTTGTGGCGCCGCCTTTATCGGTGGTAATCCAGATCCTGTGGAGTCGACTGGTCAGCCGACGGGCGGTTTTAGGGGCAGCAACACAGGTTTCAGACCTGAAGGAACGGCAGGCGCGTGTTTTGGAAACCATCAAGGCCATGGATGAACCGCCTTTGCCCTTGATAAGCAGCAGCATGGAGCGGCTTACTCACCTGATCGAGAGGGCGGAACCAGTTCTGCAAGCCGGCCTGCCGGCCGCTGCACTCCCGGCAGAACCTTCCGAGGCACTCCAATCACCCCAACTTGTCGCCGCTGAAGGCGAACCAGTGGATTCTAAAGATCTATGAAGAAACAATCATTGGCCGACTCCAGCGTGGCAGGAACTATAAAGCAGCTTGGGAAGCTGGGAATCCGAAGCGCGCACAGGCTTAATCACCTTACACACGGCTGGCTGGGGATTTTGGCGGGTGCCACCGGAGAAACCCTGAAGCCCAACTCGACAAATGCCGCCGCGGCGATTGCCTACTTTGCCATCTTATCCTTATTTCCTATCACACTATTAAGCATTTCCATAGCCAGCTTCTACCTTGGCCCGTTGATGGACCAACAAATCATCCTGAATAAGCTTGAGTTTGTTGCACCAGCCTTGGGTTTGTTATTGGGACAAAATATCAATGAAATCATACGGGCACGCGGGCCGGTAACAATTGTCGCTGTGATTGGTCTGATCTGGTCTGCCTCCGCCATCTTTGCCACACTAAATCAAACCTTGAACGAAATTTGGAGCAATAAACGCGCCCGCCCGTTTTGGAAGAGGCGCGGCCTGGCAATATTGATCATCCTGGCCTTTGTTGGCCCGGCTCTATTCCTGGCTTCGTTTGCCGGCAGCCTGGTTACCGGCCTACGCGTCTGGTTGCCAGATCAGGTCATTCCGATCGGAGCCGCACTCAGTTTTCTGACGGCAATATTGTTGGATGTTGCCTTATTCATGCTGCTCTACATGCTGCTTCCCCATGGACCTTCAACCTGGCGCGAAGTTTTACCGGGTGCGCTTGGAGCTGGCCTGCTTTGGGAGCTTGCCAAGAAAGCATTCTTGTTTTTTATTTCCACCTATATCTCCATGTCGAACCTGGTCTATGGCTCTGTGGCAGCCATTATTGCCTTCCTCACCTGGGCTTACTTGAGCGGTCTCATCTTTCTTTTAGGTGCTCAATTGAGCGTCTCTTATTACCACCTCAAACAACAGCAAAATGATCATCCTGCTGGCAAGCGTCTTTTTCAGCGGATTCATCCTGGGTCTGGATAAGCTTTTGCCGCTGGTAAAAGTCATCTCCTGGATGCTGCCCACCACTTAAGAGAGTAACCGACAATCCTTCCCCCAACTGGCGGAGGCCAACACTCCCCAGCCGATGGATGTAGCCGGGCGAGGTAAGTTGTATGATGAGCTTATGCCTGCAATTATTTTACAGATGCCCAACCCAATCAGCAAACAAAGTTGAAGAATACAACAGGAATTTTTTTATTACCAGTGCATGGTCGGTGAACCCTGATGTGAAGAGACCGTCATTCATGAAAGGAAATAGAGATGAACGAACAAAATTTTGAAGAACCTGTTAATTCCTCTGATAATATCCAACCAACCGATCAGGCTGCCAACATTCCGGCATTGAATTCGGATCCGGTTGTCGATAAATACCCGCTGGGCCCGGATATTCTCCAAGTGATGCCCATGTCCGGGACTGCAACTGCCGCTGCTCCGCTGGACGATCCAATTGTCCATGAAACTTCGGTGGTTGAGCCAGGGACCCATTCAGCCCCGATCAGCGCGGTTGCTGTATCACCGGCGCCTCTGCTGAATCGTGAGGATTCTGAACAACTTCGCACGCGCTGGAATGAGATCCAGGGCAAGTTTGTGGACGAACCACGCGATGCGGTTCAGCAGGCGGATGCGTTGGTAGCTGAGGTGGTCCAGAAGATCATCAAAATGTTTGCCAGCGAACACAGTTCGCTGGATGGCCAATGGAATCAAGGCATGGATGTCTCGACTGAAGATCTCCGCAAGGCCTTGCAGCACTACCGCGCCTTTTTCAACCGTCTGGTGGCCTGAAAACACAGGAATTAAATCGGGATTTGCCGTGACAATATGTAAATGGGAGCATTTCCATAGATTTCCGATTATCACGGGAATTCTCAACGAACCAGAATGAAGGTAAATATTTGGCGACGGAACTAATTCTCATCCGGCATGGCAATGCTGTCCGGATCAACGGTGACTACTTTCATGCACCCCTGACAGCTCTTGGGCAGGAACAGGCTGCCAGGACTGGCCAGTACTTTTGCAGTCCGGAAAACCACCTGGATGGTTTTTACGCCAGCCCTGTACGCCGTGCGCAAGAGACAGCCAGTATCATCGGTGCAAAAATTGGACAAAAGGCTGAATTACGACCAGGAATCCAGGAGGTTCGGGCGATCGAACTGCCTGCATTGGTGATTTTCGAGATTCTTTCGATCGCCGATCTGGTGGAAGATTATCTGGATGCGCGTGCAGGTCGAACTATTCGATGGCCCATTGAGGGACGCGTTTCAACAGTCTTGTTGGACATCGTAGCCAGGCATCCCGATCAACGAGTCGCGTTGGTTGCGCACGCCGGAGTGATCTCGGCGGCGCTGTCCTGGTATCTCCCCGAGAAACGCTGGCACTGGTGGCGAACGACCGTCAGTAATTGCTCGATAACCCGATTCAGGGTGGATGGCACTCGGGGGGAATTGTTGGCGGTAAATGACATCCAGCATTTAGGCCCTGTACCCGTCACAACCCAACCTCCGGCGATAGCCGTCGAGATTGCCAGGGATGCACACCCGGTTGAGAAAGCATTGGTATTTGACAAGTTGCCAGGTAAGAATCCTGGTGTTTCACCAAAATGAAAGAATAAATGGCTGAATCATGGATTTTGAGGTTGCAGCGGGTTCGATCGGCATGCAATTGGGCAGCTATCCCGCAGCCAAATCTGGTAACGTAAGCCGTTATGCGGCACCTACAATTCAAAAGGAGACCGAAATGAGCACAACAAACAATAGCAATTCATCGAACGTCAATAATGCAGCTTTGCCCCAGACCTTACCGCCTCTTCCATATGCTGAAAACGCTCTCGAACCCATCATCACTGGCAATACAATCGGATTTCATTACGGGAAACATCACAAGGGCTATGTGGACAACCTGAACAAGTTTATAGCAGGCACGGAATATGCCTACCTGTCATTGGAGAAGATCATTACCAGCACAGCCGGCCAGGTGGAAAGAACCGCGATCTTCAACAACGCTGCACAGATCTGGAACCACACTTTCTATTGGAGAAGCATGACACCCCGGGGAGGCGGCGAGCCACCCGCTGCTCTAAAGGAGCGCATCGTCCTCTCTTTCGGTAGTGTCGAGGCGTGCAAGAAGGAACTGGCCAGCGCGGCCGTTTCACAGTTTGGGAGTGGCTGGGCCTGGCTGGTCCTGGATAACGGCGAGCTTAAAGTGGTCAAGACCGCCAATGCGGACGTCCCGCAGACAATGGGCTGGAAACCACTGCTTGCAATCGATGTGTGGGAGCATGCTTATTACCTGGATTATCAGAATCGCCGCGCCGACTATGTTAATGCTGTACTTGACAAGTTGATCAACTGGGAATTTGCGTTGCAGAATATCAGCGAATGACCGGCACAGTAAGGCTTAAGGAGAATTCTTATGGAAAAGCAAGCAGGTCTTTGGATAGACCATCGCAAAGCCGTGATTGTGATCATCTCCGATGCAGGCGAAAAGATCCAGGAGGTGACTTCAAATATGGAGAAACACGTCCGCTTTACTGGCGGGGATTCCTCCGAAGACAGCTCGAGCGAAGATGTCCGGGACCGGAAATTTGGGAACCATCTCAACAGCTTCTTTGATGGTGTCATCGCATGGGTCCGGGATGTGGATACGCTCCAGATATTTGGCCCCGGGGAAGCCAAGGTCGAACTTGAAAAACGTCTCAAAGAGAAAGGCTTCAAGGGACGCATCACGGCTGTCGAAACGATGGACAAGATGACCGATCGCCAGATTTCGGCCAAAGTTCGCGAGAACTTTCAGACATAAGTAGATATTTTGTTCAAAGGCTAGAAACACATGGATGAATCCGATGGCAAGAAACCTTTCAGCACAAAAAAACACCCTCTGCGGGCCAAGCTGATCTTCAATCCCAGCGCCGGGGCTGCCAGGCCATCTCCAATTGAGATCGTGGATGTGATCCATGAGATGCAGGCCTGGAAGCTCGTGCCGGAAGCCTACCTGGTCGAACCGGGCTGTGACCTGCCCGGAGTGGTCCAGGACGCCCTCGCCCAAGGGTTCCGCATGTTCGTGGTTTGCGGTGGTGACGGCACCATTTCAGCCGTAGCCAGAACCCTGGCGGGCACGCATGCCACGCTGGGGATCATCCCGATCGGAACGCAGAATAATACCGCCCTCAGCCTGAACATCCCGGATGATATTCCGGCTGCCATCGCCATCTTGCGAACCGGCCGGCGCATCAAAGTGGACGTTGGCATGGCTACTTGCGGGAAAATCAGCACCCCTTTCCTGGAGGCATGCTCGGTCGGGCTGGCTTCGACCCTTTTCCCGTCTGTCGATGATATCCAGCATGGCAACCTGGGTCAAATCGGTAATTTCCTGTCGACCCTGGCCGCCTCCCCGCCCTCCGAGATACACATGCTGCTGGACAACAAGCAGGAGATCAACGACCTGGGCCATGTGGTCCTGGTTTCCAATATGCCCTATATTGGTTTCCATTATCAGCTTGGCACGGTAGCCTCGTTTAAAGACGGGTTGCTGGACGTGCTGTTCTTTGCCGACCTGAACAAGTTGGAGTTACTCGGCTATATTCTTCAGGGGGTGGGTGAAGGCCATCCGGAAGACTCACGCATCCAGCACTTCCACGTGCGCAGGGTGGATATTGACACCCACCCTTCCATGCCGGTCATGGCAGATGGGAACCCATTGGGAGAAGGACTGGTGCGTATCGAAGTACGCCGGCACGCCCTGGCGGTGATGGCTGGGCCGGCCGTGACCGAGCTGCTGCCAGATTCTGGCGCGGTCCTTGAGCAATAAAAAACGGACGCCCTCGCCAATTATGACGAGAACAGGGTGGAAAGGAGCTTGCACAAATCGGACCGGCGTAACGACGACCGAAGGCCTCCCCCAACTGGCGGAGATAAAAACTCCCCGGCTGATGGATGTCGCCGGGGAGCCTTTATTGTAAGATGATTTTATGAACCCGATACCGTTACGAATCCTGCTGGTTTATCCCGAGTTCCCCGATACCTTTTGGAGTTTTAAACACGCCCTAAAATTTGTTCGTAAAAAGGCTGGTGCACCCCCGCTGGGTCTTCTGACCGTTGCAGCCATGCTGCCTCCTGAGTGGGAAAAACGGCTGGTTGACCTCAACGTAACCAACCTGACCGAGAAAGATCTCAAATGGGCCGATTATGTCTTCGTCAGCGCCATGGTCGTGCAGCGTGAATCAGCCCATGCTGTCATCCAGCGCTGTAAATCAGCCGGCGCGAAAGTGGTGGCAGGCGGGCCGCTCTTTACCATGGAATATGAGCAATTCCCGGATGTGGACTATTTTGTGCTGAACGAGGCCGAGGCGACCCTGGCGCCGTTCCTGGAGGATCTGGAACAGGGTCAGGCCCGGCGTGTCTACTCTTCGACTGAATACCCCGATATCCACCAAACCCCGGTGCCCCTCTGGCGGCTGGCAAAGCTCAAATATTATGACACGGTCAGCATCCAGTTCTCGCGCGGCTGTCCCTTCAGTTGCGATTTCTGCAACGTGACAGCCATGTTGGGACATCGCCCGCGCACCAAAACCGCCGTCCAGGTCATCGCCGAGTTGGACAGCCTCTACGCCCTGGGCTGGCGCAAGAGCATCTTTTTCGTGGACGATAATTTTATCGGCAACAAGAAACAAATCAAGTCCGAAGTACTGCCGGCCTTGATCGAATGGCGCAAGGGCAAAAGCGGCATGCCGTTCAACACGGAAGCTTCGATCAACCTGGCCGACGATCCCGTGCTGCTCAAACTCATGACGCAAGCCGGGTTCGATACGGTGTTTGTCGGCATCGAGACACCCAACGAAGACAGCCTGATTGAATGCAGCAAGAACCAGAACAAGGGCCGCGATCTGGTGGAAAGCGTCAAGCGGCTGCAGCGCGCCGGGCTGCAGGTGCAGGGCGGCTTTATCGTAGGTTTTGACAGTGATACTCCATCGATCTTTCAGCAGCAGGTTGATTTCATCCAGAAAAGCGGAATCGTGACAGCCATGGTGGGATTGCTGCAGGCCCCTCCGGGAACCCGCCTGCACGAACGCCTGTCGCGCGAAGGCCGCGTGGTTAGCAAAATGTCAGGTGACAATGTGGATGGCTCGACCAACATCATCCCCAAGATGGGCCTGGAGCCGCTGCAGGAAGGCTATCGCAAGCTGCTCGGCCAAATCTACGCTCCCGAATTCTATTACGAGCGCGTTATGACTTTTTTGCGTGAGTACCACCCGCCAAAGGTCCGCATCCACCTGGATCCGCAATACATCCTGGCTCTGGGGCGTTCGATTTACCAACTGGGTATCCGCGGCGTCGAGCGCGTCCACTATTGGCGGCTCTTTTTCTGGACCCTCTTCCGGCGTCCGCGCTTGTTCCCCATGGCGATCACACTGGCCATCCTGGGTTTCCATTTCAGCCAGGTGGTTGCCCTGCATGTCAGTTGATTTTACTGATCCACATAACAACAGAGCTAATTGGATGGTAGGACCAGCCTCTGGCAAGATGCGATTTGATTGCGATTGATGGCACCATAAACACCGTTGTAAGTTGATAATGGAGACCCAGGATGCCCACAGACACCGCACGTCGAAAAACATTTTACAACCCGGAGGCAGGTTCCTGACCACCAGCACCGAGCATCCCGAATAGTGCACCAGCTTGCGCGAGACGCTGCCCATCATCCAGCCCTTGATCGGGCTGAGTCCACGCGATCCGGTGATGAGCAGATCAATATTTTGTTCTTTGACAACCGCCATGATCTCGGTGGCAGCATCCCCCCTCTTCAGGATGCCCCCGGCAGGCTTGCCCATTGCCTGCAGCGCCTCGAGCGTACTGTCCACCAGTGCCTGCCCGTCCTTCTCCTCCTTTGCCTTCAGCGCGGCCGCTTCCCCTGAATCCTGGAAGGCGATCGGCACGTTGCCCGTCGACGTTTCCACGATCATCATGGGGATGGGCGGCGGTGGGAGCACGTGCATCACCCACAGTCGGGCGCCCACTGGCAGGGGCAGCCTGCCCAGGAATTGCAGCGCCTGCTGGCTGGAGGCCGAGCCATCTGTCACCACATAACATCTCGCAGCCCGTTGTAGGGTGCGCGTACCACCAGCACCGGGCAAGGGGCGTATTCCACCACCTGCTGTGCCACACCGCCCACCAGAATGCCCGCCGAGGCGCGCAATCCCTTCGCGCCGATGATGATCAGATCGGGCGTTTGTTCTTCGGCATACTTCAAGAACTTTTCCGTCGGGAAGCCCAGTAGCAGCTCCGGTCTGGCATGCAGACCTTTCTTTCTCAACCGGTTGCAGGTCTGGTTGAGCGCCTCTTCCATCAGTATCACGTCCGTCGACTGGGTGGGCGCGAAAGCCCGGAAAACGGTGATATCCGTCCCGGAGGGCAAAGGGCAGATCCTCCAGCAGCGCCACCGCCGCGAGTGGCATGTTCCGAGCGGTCATCTCCCAGCAGGATTTTGAAATGCCAGTTGTTCTTTTCAGCCATCATGAGCCACCTCGTTTCCATCCATTAAGGCAACCCATCATCCCCCCTTTAACCATACTGTATCGCTCCTTTCCGGCATATCCCGCTTCCTCATTGTGTCTTGCTATCCATTCGGACTTCCAGCCTTCAAGAACGACAAAGTGGAGTATACTGATATTAGTAGGCTAAAACGTTTACGGTTGGAAGACTCATTTCTGCCAGGTGCGTTACAAGACCTCTACATCTAATAAACCACGATACTGCATAATTCCACTCGCATACGCGAGATGTCTCCCATACCCGGTTTCATCATCAATACCAGCCATAATCTTAGTCGATTGAGCATTCCTGCTCTTGATCCGACTAAATTTGGCAGTGTGAAAGAATTGAAGGGATGAACCATGTTCGATCCTATTCTGGTCCCATTGGATGGTTCTCTGCTCGCCGAATGCGTCCTGCCGCACGTGGTTGCAATCGCCCGCGCTTTCAATGCAAAGGTGATCCTGCTGCGCGTGCTGGACAAGAACCAGGCAAGTGAGAAGGCACAATTGTTTGATCTGCTCAACTGGCAGATCAATAAGACCGGAGCGAAGTTGTACCTGGAAAAGATCAGCGCCCGGCTTCAAAAATCCGGCCTGCGGATCGAGACGGCTGTCCTGGAGGGGTTGGTGGCGGAATCGATCACTGAATATGCGCTAAGCCGGGGGATAAAACTGATCATTCTGAGCAGTCATGGGCGCAGCGGGTTGAGTCAATGGGGAATAAGCAGCGTCACCCAAAAAATCATTTTTAGCGCACCCACCTCCGTGCTCATCATCCGGGCGCATCAACCGGCAGCCAGCGAGTTGATCGAATGGCAATACACTCGAATTGTGGTTCCGCTGGATGGGTCCCGTCGGGCGGAAAATGTCCTGCCCATGGTCACGCTTCTGGCCCGTTTCCACCAATCCCGGATTCACATTGTGCATGTCGTGAAAACGCCGGAAATGGCGCGCCAAATGCCCCTCTCCCACGAAGATGTGGAGCTATCCGATCGGATTGTGGCCCGCAACCGGGAGGAAGCCATCCGCTATCTCGATCAAGTGCGCCTGCATTCGCCCCTGGACGGCATAGATGTACAAACCCACCTGTTGACAAGCGATAACGCCGCCGCAGCCCTGCATGAGCTGGCAGAGAAGGAAAGCATCGACATGGTCGCGCTCAGTGCGCACGGCTATTCGGGGAATAACCAATGGCCCTATGGAAGCATGGTCAATAATTTTATCCTGTACAGCAAGGTGCCGTTGTTGATCGTGCAGGATCTGCCGGCAAAAGAAGAGCCAGCCATGGTCGATATGGCCCCACGGGAACGCGCAGAGCATTAGTCCATGCAGGTAACCCCCATCCAAATTTCCGAGCAGGCCAATCCAGAATCCAGGGGGCGGCTGGAAGAACTCGCGCACCACCTGGCGGAAATTCACACCGGCGTACATAAAAGCCCCAAACCATGGGTTCTGCTGACAAAGCACCTGCGCACCTGGGAAGAAACCTTGCAGGATGCCTATCAGCATTTCAGAGCTGACGTCTTTGAAAGACCTGGCTTTTTCCCGTGCCGGCGAATGGATGCTGGATAATTTTTACGTTGTCAAACAGACCTTCCGCCAGATCGAAGAGGGCCTGCCAGCCAGTTTTATCAACCAGTTGCCAAAACTGGACGGGACGCCGCTAAAGGGCCACCCGCGCATTTTTGCGCTGGCGTGGGAATGGATTGGATACAGCCAGGGTCAGATTGACCTGACTCAAGCCGCCGCTTTTGTTCAGGACTATCAGCAGGTCACGCCGCTGACGATTGGGGAACTGTGGGCGCTGCCGATCATGCTGCGAATTGGGATTTTGGAGCGGCTCGTCCTCGCTGCCGCCGAACTGACCGGGATGGACGCTCGCCCCGCCCTGACAGGACTTGGACAGTCGGAACTGCGACTGCCTCGAGAAGCCTGGACACGCTCGACTGATCCCGCGAGCCCGATCCAGGTTGCTTCCCCGCCGCTGCCAAACGAAACCATTGTCGCCAATTGTTTTCTCAGCCTGCGCTTGCTCTCCGCCACAGATTGGAAAGACTTCTTTGAGCAGACCAGCCGGGTGGAACAGATTTTGCGCGACGACCCGGCGGAAATCTATGCGGGCATGGATTTCGACACCCGCAACAGTTATCGCAGTGTCATCGAAGAACTGGCGCGCCACTCAACTTTTAGCGAAGAGCAAGTCGCACTCGCCGCAATTGAATTTCGCCCGCAGCGTGCGAGGACACAGTTCCCGAACGGCAAAGCGCACGTTGGCTATTATCTGCGGGATGCGGGGCGTGCGATGCTTGAAAACAGCATTCGCTATCAGCCGGGATTGAACGTCCGGATCCGCCGTGTGCTGCTCGCCTCCCCCACCGCCACGTATCTGGGGAGTATCGCCATCCTTGCTTTGCTGTTCCTTTTGGGACTGCTCGCCTACGCAACGCTTTCGGGCGGCTCGCTCTGCCCAACAGATCGTCGTCGGTGTGCTTGGGTTTGGATTGGCTCTGGAGGCCGCCATCACATTGGTGCACTGGATTGTGACCCACCGCATCAAGCCCCAAAGCCTGCCGCGCATGGATTTTTCGGAAGGCATCCCGCCGGGCTACCGCACCATGGTGGTGGTTCCGACCCTGCTGGAAAGCGCCGGCGAACTCAACCATCTCCTGCAAGAGTTGGAACTCTATTATCTATCCAATCCCGATCCGCAACTGACCTTTGCCCTGCTGACCGATTTCGGTGATGCTCCGGCGCAGAACATGCCGGAGGATGAACAACCTGCTTGCGCTGGCAAGGGCTGGCATTGAAAATCTCAATCAAAAATATGCGAAAGTCAGCGCCCTTTTATTTATTCCACCGTCAGCGCGAGTGGAATCCATCCGAAGGGGTCTGGATGGGTTGGGAACGCAAGCGCGGCAAACTGGCTGATTTCAACCGCCTGCTGCTCAACCTGGGTGAAACCGCCTATACAACCCAGGTTGGGATCGAGCATCTGCGAGCATCCTGGCTTCTGCACGGACATCAAATATGTGATCACGCTGGATGCAGATACCTCCCTGCCGCAGGGCAGCGCCAACCGCCTGATTGCCACCCTGGCGCATCCACTCAACCATGCCGAATTTGCTGCCGACGGGCGTTCGGTTGTCGCCGGTTATACCGTGCTGCAACCGCGCGTGGCGATCAAGCCCACCAGCGCGAATCGTTCGCTCTTTTCGCAAATCTTTGCCGGGAATGCCGGGTTTGACCTGTACTCCTTCGCCGTCTCGGATGTATATCAGGATTTGTTTGGCGAAGGCAGTTACGTCGGCAAAGGAATTTATGATGTGGCGGCTTTCGAGCGCAGCCTGGCGGGTCAGGTGCGCCAGAATACCCTGCTCAGCCACGACCTGTTTGAAGGGATTTACGGACGCGCCGCGCTGGTCACGGACATCGTCCTTTACGAGGAATATCCGTCGCGCTACCTGGTGTATGCCCGCCGCCTGCGCCGCTGGATTCGCGGCGATTGGCAGTTGCTGCCCTGGTTGTTCCCCATCGTCCGCACTCAAAACGGGCTGGCCCGCAACCGGTTATCGCATCATCAATCTCTGGAAAATTTTCGACAACCTGCGGCGCAGTCTCCTGCCGCCCACGCTGCTGGCGCTGCTCGTGGCCGGCTGGTTGTTCCTGCCCGGTTCGCCCCTGGTCTGGACTTTGCTGGTGCTGCTGCCTTCCGCCCTGCCCATGGCGGTGCAAACTGTCCGGCATGGGCGGCGCAATCTCGGGCGATCTGACCCTCAAACAGCTTATCGAACCAACCCGGCTTCCGCTCATGCGCTGGGTGCTTGCCATTCTTTTTCTGCCCTATGAAGCCTTGCTCATGCTGAGCGCGATCGGGATAACGATCGCCCGCCTGTTCATCGTGCGCAAGCATATGCTGCAGTGGACAACGGCGGCATACCTCGCACGCTCGTTTCGAAATACCAGATATCGAACCTGGTTGGAGATGGCAGCTTCCCTGGCTTTTGTCGTCCTCCTGGGGATTGCCATTCGCATGATCAACCCATCCGCGCTGCTGGTGGCAGCGCCCCTGCTGGTTGCCTGGCTCATCTCTCCGCAGATCGCTTATTGGATCAGCCAGCCCATCACCCACACCACCACGCCGCTCTCGGAGACTCAGCGCAAGCAAGTCCACCGGCTGGCCCGGCGCACCTGGGCGTTTTTCGAGCAGTTTGCCGGACCCGATGACCACTGGCTGCCGCCCGACCATTTTCAAGAGTCGCCGCGTGGCAGTGTGGCGCACTACACCACGCCAACCAACATCGGTCTGTTCCTGGTATCCACGTTATCGGCCTACGATCTGGGCTATCATGGGCTTGCTCGAACTGGCTGTCCGTTTGCGCTCCACCTTTGAGAGTATGGACAAGCTGGAACATTACCGGGGACACCTGCTGAACTGGTACGACTCGCAGACCCTGGCCGCGCTCCCGCCCCGCTACATCTCCACGGTGGATAGCGGCAACCTGGCAGCCTGCCTGATTGCGCTCAAACAAGGCTGTCTTGCCCTGAAGGATGCGCCGGTGTCTGGGCAACAAGCAGTGGCAGGGTTTGCTCGTCATTCTGGATATTCTGTCAGAAACACTGCACAGCCTGGAAAAGAAACAATCAGAGCGATCCCGGCTCAGCTCGATCGAATCTTTTGAAGTCGAATTGACCAGCATTTACGAGCGCGTCAGCGCCATCCAGGACCAGCCCGCAGGCGTGGACAGCGACTCTCGCCTGGCTCTCAGGCGAAGGCTGGGAAAGAGTCTCGCAGCGCTTGATGGAACTGCTCGAAAGTCATCCCAATCTCAATCCCGAATCCCTGACCGAACTCCAACTCTATCTCAATTTGATGCACCACCACCTGCAAGACATGCAGCGCAGTCTGGATTTGTTTGCGCCCTGGCTCAGCCGCCTGGATGCAGCCGCCTGCGCCTTTCATGGATACGCCCGCCTGGCAGGATTTTCGCGACAGCCTGCCCGCCGAACTGCCCACGCTGGAACAGGCGGACAGCGGTGTATGAGCGCATCCGCAGCTGCATTGAACGCATTTCAAGACGCAGGTTACGGGATGAAGCCGCGCGTGGCATGGTGTCAAAAACTGGATGACGGATCTATCTTCGGCGCGCATGACGGTAAGCGCCCTGCTGATTGGTTTTCAAGATCTGGCAGAGCAGGCGAATGCTGCCGTGACCGGCATGGATTTCCGCTTTTTGTTCGATGAGCGCCGCCAGGTATTCCACATCGGCTACAACGCCAGCACCGAACAACTCGACCCAAGTTACTACGATTTGCTGGCCTCCGAAGCCCGCATTGCCAGCCTGATCGCGATTGCCAAAGGCGATGTGCCGCAAAGCCACTGGCAGCATCTGGGGCGACCGGTGACGAAGGTGAACGGCAAGCAGGTACTGCTCTCGTGGAGCGGCACCATGTTCGAATATCTCATGCCGGCTCTGTTTACCAAAAATTATGCCGGGACATTCCTCTCGGATAGTTGCTACGCCGCCCTCGAGGCGCAGATGAGTTACGGGCGGGAGCAGCAGGTGCCCTGGGGCATCTCCGAATCCGGCTACTTTGCCTTCGATGTCAATCTGAACTACCAGTACCGGGCTTTTGGCGTGCCTGACCTGGGCTACAAACGCGACCTGCCCGATGATCTGGTCATCGCTCCCTATGCATCGCTGCTCGGGCTCTCGCTGCAACCGCAGGCAGTGCTGGAGAACATGGCGCACCTGGAGCAACTGAACATGCTCGGGCGTTTTGGTTTTTACGAGGCGCTCGATTACACCAAAACGCGCCTGCCAGCCGGTCAGGCACATGCCATGGTGCAATCCTATATGGCGCATCACCAGGGCATGATCCTGCTGGCGGCCTGTAACTACCTGTTGGAGGATGTGATGGTGCAGCGTTTCCACGCCGATGAGCGCATCCAGAGCGTGGAACTGCTGCTCCAGGAAAAGATCCCGCAAAACCCGCCCATCGAATATCCCCATCCGGATGAACCGGCGGATCTGCCCGAGCGGATGCGCTCGGTCAACAGTGCGCCGTGGCGTGTGCCTGTCGACAGTCCCATCCCGCAGGTGCATGTCCTTTCACAGGGTGACATCAGCGTGCTGATTACCAACGCCGGAGGCGGATACAGCCAGTGGCGCGAGTTTGCGCTGACGCGCTGGCAGGCCGACACCACCCTTGACCAGTGGGGCACGTGGATTTATCTCCAGGACCGCGAGAGCGGCGCGCTCTGGTCGGCCACCTGCCAGCCGCATCGGCTGTGCGCCGGAGCACCAGGAAGTGTTGTTTTATCCACACAAGGTGGAGTTCCAGCGTTCGGACAATGGCATTTCCCTGCACACCGAGATCACGGTCAGCACGGATGGCGTCGAAATCCGGCGGGTGAACATCCTGAACGACAGCGACCGCCCCCGGCGGCTGAAACTGACCAGTTACGGCGAAGTGGTGCTGGCGGCGCAGGCTGTCGACCGGCGGCATCCGGCCTTCAACAAACTTTTTATCGAGAGTGAATATCTTCCCCAGGAGAATGCGCTCCTGTTCCAGCGCCGCCCGCGCTCTGCGGATGAAAAACCGGTCGTGCTGATCCATGCGCATGGTCATCGAAGCCGGGCGCAAAGTGACCGGCGAGCACGAGAGCGACCGGGCCCAATTTTTGGGCAGGTCACAAACGCCGCGCACCCCGCTGGCGCTGCAAGATGCCAGACCAGCCACCTTTCGGACACGGCCGGCGAGACGCTCGACCCGATCTTCTCGCTGGCGCAGGAAATTGATCTGAAACCGCATGCGAAAACCCGGGTCACCTTCCTGACCCTGGCAGCCCCTTCCCGCTCGAAGCGCTGGAAAAGCTGTCCCATTACCAGACCGGGCTTGCCATCTACCATGCTTTTGAGGAGGCCCGCGCCCACGGCGAAGATGAACTGCTTGAACTGGGATTGAATGCCAACGCCGTCGAAAATATCCAGCGCCTTTTATCCGCCCTGCTCTACCCGGTCGGAACACTGCGCGCTGCGCCGCATATCCTGGCGCAAAACGAGAAGGGGCAGTCCGGCTTATGGGCGTTCGGCATCTCCGGCGATTATCCCATTTTGCTGGTGCACATCCGCGATGGCGAATCGCCCTTGCTGTCTGAAGCCCTGCAAGCCTTCAACTACTGGCGCAACCGCCATGTCACGGTCAACCTGGTCATCCTGAATGAGCAGGATACCGGTTATGCCCTCGATTTGCACAATACCATTCAGCGCCAGATTGTGCGCATGGGCGCGGAGGACTGGCTGAACCAGCGCGATGGTATTTTCGTGCTGCGCACAGACCAACTTCAGCCTGCCGATAGGATTCTGCTCGAAACGGTGGCGGGGGTGATTTTGGATGAAAAGGACGGGACGCTGGCTGAACATGCCCAGCGTCTGACCGCCCAGCCCACCCGCCTGCCGGAGTTCACCCCTTCCTTTCTCCGGCGCGTGACTCCGAACCGACGCCGCCGCTTCAACTCCCGGGCGATTTGCTGATGGACAACGGTCTCGGCGGATTCAGCCGCGACGGCCGGGAATACATCATCCATCTCCAGCCGGGTCAGCACACGCCGCACCCGTGGATCAACGTCATCGCCAACCCGCAGTTCGGCTTCCTGGTCTCCGAAGCGGGTTCAGGCTGCACCTGGGCAGAGAACAGCGGCGAGAACCGCCTGACCCCCTGGCGCAACGACCCGGTCACCGATATGCCGGGCGAAGCGCTCTACCTGCGCGATGAGGAAACCGGGCTGGTCTGGTGCCCCACGCCCATGCCCGCCGGGGCAGAAACGCTGCATGTGATCCGTCACGGGGCGGGCTATTCGATCTTTGAGAGCCAGAGTCATGGCTTGAACCAGAACCTGCGCCTGTTCGCCGCGCCCGATGCGCCGGTCAAAATTGCGCACCTGCGCCTGCAAAATCTCTGGGAGCGTCCGCGCCGCATCACCGTCACCTACTACGCCGAATGGGTGCTTGGCACCACGCGCGACACGTATCAGGCTCACATCATGCCGGAGTTCGACCCGGATAAACATGCTCTGCTCGCCAGCCAACCGCTACAACAGCGAGTTCGGCGAGCGCGTGGCATTCCTGGCTGCCAATAAAAAACCGCACGGCGTGACCACCGACCGGACCGAGTTCCTGGGGCGCCTGGGCAGCCTGCAAGCCCCGGCCGCGCTCGGGCGGATTGGATTGGCGAGCGCGGTGAATGCCGGGCTGGACCCGTGCGCCGCCATCCAACTGCACGTTGACCTGGCGCCCGGTGCAGGTGGAAGAAGTCTTTTTCCTGATCGGCGAAGGGGCAAACCGGGCGGAAAGCCTGGCGCTGATCGGGCAGATTCAGGCACAGGGACAGGTTGAAGTCGCTCTGGCAGGCTGTCCAGCAGCAGTGGGATGACATCCTGAACGCCATAACGGTTGAAACGCCCGACCCCGGCATGGACTTGATGCTCAACCGCTGGCTGCTCTACCAGACGATCAGCTGCCGCCTGTGGGGGCGCTCGGCGCTGTACCAATCCAGCGGAGCCTTCGGGTTCCGCGACCAACTCCAGGATGTGCTGGCGCTGCTGCACACCCGCCCGGACCTGGCGCGCGCACAGATCTTGAACGCCGCCCGGCACCAATTCGAGGCCGGCGATGTGCTGCACTGGTGGCATCCGCCTTCCGGGCGGGGGGTGCGCACACGTTTTTCGGACGATCTGCTCTGGCTGCCATACGTCACTGCGGAGTATGTGGCTGCCAGCGGAGATGCCTCCATCCTGGATGAGAAAATCCCCTTCCTGGAGGCGGAGCCGCTCAAGCCGGAGGAAGCTGAACGCTACGCTCAATACGACCCGACCGCCGAGGCGTATACGCTTTATGAACACTGCCGCCGGGCTGTCGAAAAAGGCACCACCTCCGGCGCGCACGGGCTGCCGCTGATGGGGGCGGGCGATTGGAACGATGGGATGAACCGGGTGGGCATGGCTGGGCGCGGCGAGAGCATCTGGCTGGGCTGGTTCCTGCACGCCACCCTGACGCGTTTCAGCTCGCTTTGTGTGCTGATGAAGGATGACCCGGAACCGTACCGCCAGCAGGCCGAACCGCCTGGCCCAGGCGCTCGAACTGCATGCCTGGGATGGCGACTGGTACCTGCGCGCCTTCTATGATGATGGCAGCCGCCTGGGTTCGAGCGAAAACAACGAATGCCGGATCGATTCGATTGCGCAATCCTGGGCGGTCTTATCGCAAGCCGCCGATCCGCTGCGGGCGGCCCAGGCGATGGAATCCGTCGATCGCCTGCTGGTCCGGGAGGCCGATCAATTGATCCTGCTGCTTGCACCGCCCTTTGACAAAACGGCCCACGACCCCGGTTACATCAAGGGCTATCCTCCGGGTGTGCGCGAAAATGGCGGGCAGTACACCCATGCCGCCATCTGGACGGCCTGGGCGTTTGCCATGCTCGGTCAGGGAGAGCGTGCCGGGGCGCTGTTCCGCCTGCTGAACCCCGTCTATCACGCCGATACGCCCGAAAAAGTGCGCGCGCTACAAGGTGGAGCCTTATGGGATTGCCGCCGACATCTACAGCCAACCCCCGCATACCGGCACCGGCGGCTGGACGTGGTACACCGGCTCATCCGGTTGGATGTACCGCCTGGGCCTCGAAGCCATCCTGGGCATCACCCGCCTGGGCAGTTCGCTCAACATCAACCCTTGCATTCCCGGGAATTGGCCGGGATTTAAAGTGGATTACCGTTTTGGAACCTCCCATTACAAGATCAGCGTGGAGAACCCGGACGGCGTCAATCGCGGCATCCGCCAGGTCCTGTTGGATGGAAATCCGCTCCCCGGCAGCCTGATCCCGTTGGTGGAGGATGGTCAGGAGCACGAGGTGCGGGTTGTCATGGGGTGAATCGTTTAACTTAAGACTTCCGAAGTTTTCCCTGGCCTGCCAGCCAGGGCAGGCAAAACTTCGGAAGTCTGGTAAAAGCCTGGATTATTGGGATTATGGTATTTATGGGGGTTGTGATGAAACCTGTCCCCTACGGTCTCCGGTGCTGCAGGAGCCAGTCATAGAACGCCGGGTCCGAATAGGTATCCGTCCAGGTGTCGTGATCGTGCCCTTCCAAAATTGTGAAGCGGATATTCCCGCCTATTTTTATCAGGGCATCCACCGGCTGCCTTCCCAGCGACAACGGAATGATCGTATCGTTCGCGCCATGAATGGCCCATACCGGCAGGTTTTTAATGCGCTCCAACTGGGAGACCTGATTGTCTTCTAACGCCGCCGAAAGCGGCGCGATGGCGGCAAAAGCCTCCGGTTGGTGGATGGCCAGGCGATAGGTGGCCTCCCCGCCCAGGCTCAGCCCGGTGCCATAGATGCGCTGCGGATCCACGCGATAGCTCGCCTGCGCCTCGGCCAGGACTCCCTCCAGGTACTCGATCGGGAATAGATTATACGAAGTCTTCAGCAGCGGCGCGACCATGATAAATGGCAGCGGGCCTTTCTCCCGGATATACAAGAAGGGACTGGCTTTTGCCAGCAGGAATATATTGTCGCCGCGGTCCCCGGATCCATGCAGGAAGAAGATCAAGGGCCAGGTTTTGGTTGGGCTGTCTGCGTAGCCTTCGGGCAGGTAGAGCAGGTAACCCTCCCCGTATTGCTGCAGGTCCTTATCCTGATACGCCCTGGAATAGATCTGTTTGCCGGCCAGATACTGGCTGTAGTCTTTGTAAACGTAGAAAGACCGCTCCCGGCCAAGCTCGAGCGGGCGGTGGGCGCTGTCGGGACTCCGCAGGATTTTTTTGCCGGGATCATGGATCAGCCTGACCGTCTGCATTGCATTGCCGAAAGGAGCACGGAACTCGATCGCCGGGACACTGCCCGGGATAACCTGAAATTGGATTTCCCGGATCGAAGCGGGATACTGCAGGTTGGTACCCAGCCAGAGGCAGGCTTTGCCGCCCTGGGCTGAAATATCCTGGATGACCAGCACGGCCTTGTAATCCTTCCTGACCGGCGGGCTGTAGTCATAGCCTTCCCAGCGGCCCAGGAAAACTGCCAGGTCAGGGGCGAGCCCCTGGGCCGGCGCTGAAACCGGGATATTGCCAAAGATCAGGTAGGCATGCTCTGCGTTGTTGACCGGCGAGTGCACCGCCTCGAAATCGCTGATCGTGAAATCCCTGCTGGAGGTTTTACTGGATGAAAGCGCGCTGGAAGCCTCCACAGCTGGAGAGCAGCATGGCCGAAGTGAAAAGGCCTAAAGCGATAAAGCCAATTATTTTTTTCGGTTGCCTTGCGTTCATTGGGCTCCTGCGCTGTCACGGGCGCACTGGTTGGCGGATGAATTTAGCATGACAGTTCGGCGCATGAGACCTCCGAAGTTCTTCCCTGGCCTGCTCAGCCAGGGCAGGCGAAAACTTCGGAGGTCTCGAGTCTAAGGCTCGATCTCACCACTCGATCAACGTGCTCACAGCCAGTGTCCTCAGGCCGCCTTTTCCACCCTCTCCTTCATTAAACTGCGCAGAGCCTGCACTTCCTTCGGCAGGTAGACCAGCACCACGCCCAGCAGCACGATCCCGGCCAGCCAGCCGATGGTGGTGATGGTCAGCAGGGCCTTTTGCAGGGTCGCCCCCACCGCGATCAGGCCGGCTGCCAGGGGCGCCAGGGCCGAACCGAGCGTCTCGGCCACCCCGATGATGGCGTGGGCGGTCGAGCGGATCTCGGGTTCGACAATGTCCTGGATGGTCGAGACCGAGTTGGGCCATTCGAACGACCAGAAGAAGGCCCCGATCGTCTGCAGGACAAAGAACAGGCCGAAGTGGGCGGCCGGGTTGATCCGCAGGGCGGTGGTGAAGAAGATGGTCAGCAGAGCCATGCCGCCGACCGCCACAAATAAGCGGCCGCGCGGGGTCTTCCGGAAAGCCCAGTCACCCAGGGCGCCCGCCACGAAGGTCCCGGCTGCCACCACCAGCGCGAACAGCCCCATCGTCATGGTCGTCTGGGCGGTGGTCAGCCCGCCTTCCGTCTCCAGGTAATGGAAATACCAGGCGGTCACGGCATTGAAAGGAAAGACGTAGATGAACTGCTGGACGAACAGGGTCACCACGGCCGGGCGGCGCATCAGCTTGCGGACGGCGGCCCAACTGAATTTCGAGGTGACCACCTGGCTGCGGCCTTCCTGCTCGGGTTCGGAGGTGCCGCGCGGGATATCGCGCACGGTCAGGAACATGACCACGGCCCAGACCAGCCCGAGCGAACCGGTGATGTAAAAGATGGCCCGCCAGCCGAGCGTGTCCCGGAAGACGGTCGCCAGGCCCATCCCGACGATCCCGCCCAGCACGGCGGTCAACTGCAGGATCGAGATGATCTTGCCGCGCCGGGTCGGGCCGAAGTAATCCGAGACCAGGCTGTAGGCGCCCGGGTAGGAGGCGTCGTCGATGCCGGTGGAGGCGCGTGTGGCCACGAACAGGCCGAAGGTGGGGGCGATGGCGCTCAACCAGGTGGTGGCGCCCCAGATCAGGGAGGCCAGGGCCAGGATCTTTGGACGTGCAAACCGGTCATACAGGTAGCCCCAGATCGGGTAGAACAGGCCGCTCACCAGCAGTGCGCCCGTGAAAACCATGCCCATCTGGGCCTCGTTGATCTTGAAGGCCGCCATGATCGGGGTGGTCAGCGGGCTGACCAGGAGCTTGTCGGTCTGGTGCAGCAGCATGAAAATGAACAGCGACAGCACCAGCCAGACCCGCCGTCCGGCGCTCACTTTGACCTGTTCCACAAACGTGGCCTTTTGAGGGGCCGCCGGGTCATTCGGGTGGGCCGGTTTCAAAGCTGCGGCCTTTTGAGAAGCGGTTGTGTCAGTCATTGTGTTTTTCCTCTCTGGATTGGGATGCGCGGCGTTTTTCCTGAACCCGGTCTTCCAACCAGGCCAGCCAGGCGTTCAGCGTTTCGGGAGTGTAGGCGGAGGTTTGCAGGATCACGGCGCCCGGGTTGACCTGGCGGATATTGCCCAGGCAGGCCGGCAGGTCGAAGCGCAGCACCGGCAGCAGGTCGCACTTGGAGATGACCACCGCCGCAGCCAGGTGGAAGATGAGCGGGTATTTGACCGGTTTCTCCTCCCCCTCCGTGACGCTCATCACCAGCACCTTGGCATCCTCGCCCAGGTCGTATTCGGCCGGGCAGATCAGGTTGCCGACGTTCTCGATGAAGAGCAGGTCCACCCCGTCCAGGTCCAGGCGGGCGACCGCGCCGCCGACCAGGCCGGCATCCAGGTGGCAGCCCTGGCCGGTGTTGATCTGTACCACCGGCACGCCGGTATCGGCGATGCGGCGGGCGTCGTAGTCGGTCTGCTGGTCGCCTTCGATGACGGCGCACTTCAGCCGGTCTTTCAGCGCCTGGATGGTCTCGACCAGCAGGGTGGTCTTGCCCGAACCGGGCGAGCTGACCAGGTTGAGCACGCACAGCCCCCGGCGGTTGAAGGCCCGGCGGTTGGCAGCCGCCAGCAGGTCGTTCTCGCCCAGCAGGCGGCTTTCAACGCTGATGTTCACGATGGCCTTGCGGCCTGGATCGTCAGGCTTCATCTTCTCTCTCTCCAACAACGGAACTCAGGTCCAGCTCGCGCCCGCTCAGCAGTTCGTAGTCGAGCGATCCGCACAACGGGCAGGTCAGGTCGTCCGGCTCGGCCGCGTATTCGCCTTCACACACCCGGCAGCGCGCCCGGATGGGGACTTCTTCGATCTCCAGGCTGGCATTTTCCGAGAGCGTGTCCTTGCGCAGGACTTCCCAGGCAAAGCGCAGCGCCTCCGGCTGGACGCCCGCAAAATGCCCGATGCGGACGCGCACCACCTCCACCCGGACCAGGTGATTTTCGCGCGCCACCCGGTCGGTCAGTTCGAGCAGGTTGGCGGCGATGCCGGCTTCGTGGATGGCTAGCCTGCCTTCCGGCCGGTCAGGGTGTTGATCGCCAGCCCGACCACGGCCTCGCGCATCAGCCGGCCCTGCAGCTCTTTGGAGGTCTTTGGCACCCCCGGCGTATGGGTACGCACAAGCATGCTGAGCGCGCCGCTTGGGCAGGCCGGCACGCACTGGCCGCACCCGAAACAGGTCTCCAGGTTGATCAGCGGGTCGCCGCCGTCCTGGCGTGATGGCGTCGATCGGGCAGGCCTGCACGCAGGCATAATCGTGCTCGCATTTTTCGGCCGTGAAGCTGACCACGTAGCGTGAAACGGCCTGGACGTTCTTCTGGCCGCGCACCGCCGCCTGCAGACCCGGGCAGCAGCACGAACAGCAGTTGCACAGGGAGCGGATCTGGCCCTGGAAGTTATCGGCATTGTGCACCAGGCCGGCTTTCTCGGCCCCGACCAGGATAGCTGAGCGCCTCCGGCAGGTCCAGCCGGCGGGCGATGCCCTGGTCGATCAGGCTCTCGGCGAACTCGTTGAACACAAAGCAGGTCTCACGCGGTTTCTCGCAGTGTTCCCCCTGGAAATCCTTCATCGCCCGGCAGTAACATTCCGAGATCCCGACCACACGCTGGCTGCGGACCAGCTCCGAGGCGATGTCCAGCGGCACCACCTGGCGCGGGTCCGGAAGCTGTGCTTCGACCGGGATCTCGACCGTGTTGGCGCCCGCCTTGATGGAGGCCTCCACCGGCAGGACGCGGCAGGTAAGGCGTGCGGGTGGGCAGCACCTTGACCGTATCCACGGTCAGCTTGATCCAGTAGTCCGCATACAGTTTGCCGAGCGAGCTGCCCTTCTTGGCGCGCACCTGCTGCTCGGCGGTCATGGTCAACGGGCAGCGCTCATAGTGGATCCCATCCGGTTTCTCATAGCGCATCACAAAGAACTCCCGGTACAGGCGCTGCAGGGCTTCGTCCACCTCAGCCGGGGTCATTTTCAGGCGCGCCGCCCGGGTGTAGAGTTTGGCCAGCGGCAGCGACTCGCCGAAGGAGAGCAGGAAATAGATGCGCAGATCGGGCTCCGGGATGGTCTGGCGCAGCGCCTGCAGGATGGTCGAACGGTCCTGTTTGGGCAGCAGCAGCTCGGAGGACTTGCACAGCTCCACGTACAGGTCTTTTGCGGGCATGGGGGCCTCTCAATGCAGGGATGGTTAATTCATCCTAATGAGATGGAAGATGGGGGGCAAGTGCTTTATGTCATGTAGAAAATCATGAGCCCTTATCAATCCTGTAAAGATATTGCGAAGAACGGCGGGAATGTTATATACTGTAGATGAACTTCTCTGATCGCAGGCGAATGCCGCTATTCATTTCGGTGATTGGAAGGGTACCGTTCCATTCACCCGTTATCGTTGGAGGTGAGGGATGAAGCAAAGCAAGCGTGGGTTGGTTCTTACGGGGCTGGCAGCCATATTGGTGTGCGCCCTGCTGGTATTTTCGAGCGCGTTCACGGGCACGGCCCGGGCTGCGGACGGGGATGTGGATCCATCCGTGGCAACCCCGGATATCTTCCTGTCCGGCCCGCCGCACAGCGTGACCAAGATCACGGCGGATACGCCCGATCCTTCCACGCCCGGCCAGACGGTCACGGTCAGCGCGACGGTCAGCGGCACCGGCCCGGTCCCCACCGGAAATGTGTTCGTCAGCAGCTCGGGCACAAGCTGCACCATCGCGCTCGTCGACGGAAGCGGCAGTTGTGACCTGATCTTCTTCAGCAAGGGCGGCAAGACCATCAAGGGGACCTACAGCGGCGATGGGACTTATAACCCCAGCTCCGGCAAGGCCAGCCACAAAGTGGTCAAGGCCAAAACATTCACGACCATCACAGCCGACACACCCGACCCATCCGTGCTTGGACAGATCGTGGTCGTGGAGGTCACCGTGAACACCACCGGCGTCCTGGCCCCGACCGGCGTGGTGACCGTCACCGGCGCGAATACCAAATGCAGCGCATTCCTCTCAGGCGGGACCATCAGCTGCAGCGTGATCTTCACCTCCACCGGCTTCAAGACCCTCAAGGCGGTTTACAAGGGCGATTCGAACAATACCGGCAGTTCGGGCAGCGACAGCCATTTCGTGGACCGGGCCTCCTCCACCACCACCATCACTTCGGATGACCCCGACCCGTCCATGCCCGGCCAGGCGGTCAAGGTCAAGGTGCGGGTGGACGGGGCACTCTCAAGCCCCAAACCGACCGGTTTTGTGCTGATCACCGGCGCGGACAGCGACTGCCTGACCACGCTCTCGGGCGGGTTGGGCAGCTGCTCGGTGGTCTTCAACACCATCGGCCCAAGGATCCTGACCGCCACGTATTACGGCGATAAGAACTACTTTGAGAGTATCACCACCGCCGACCACAGCGTAAAAAATGCCACCTCCACCAGCATCACCGGCGATAATCCCGATTCCTCCCTGCCCGGCGAACCGGTCCAGGTGGATGTGACCGTGACCGGGGCAGGCGCGCCTCCGACCGGCACGGTCACCATCACCGGCGCGGATGTCAACTGCACCATCACCCTCGGGGGCGGCAGCGGCAGTTGCAGCGTCCAGTTCAACAGCGGCGGCGCCAAGCTGCTCAAGGCCACTTACAATGGCGAGGACCCCAACTATCTCGGGAGCTCCGCCAGCGCCTCTCATACGGTCCGGCGCGGCGATACGATCACGACCATCACCGGCGACACGCCCGATCCATCTGCGCCCTACGCCTCGATCCTGGTGACCGTCAGCGTGGCGCCGGTCGCCCCGGGAGTGAACCTTCCAACCGGCACGGTCGCCATCAACAGCATCGGCTATCCTTCCGTCTGCACCGTCACCCTGGTGGGCGGCACCGGCAGCTGCAGCGTGTTTTTCACCAGCGCCGGGTTTGTGACCATCACCGCCACCTACAGCGGCGATTCTACATATAATTCCAGCTGGGTGACCGAGATGCACACGATCCAGTGACGACGTTTCAGAAAAATTGAGGATCAACAAAAGACCTCCGAGTTTTTTAAAAACTCGGAGGTCTGATTTAACCTTCCTTCCCCCTAACTTGGGCAGGCCGAAACATTGGTGGTATTGCTGGCGGATGCGCCATAATCGTTGTAGGCCTGCACTTCATATAACAGGTCTATATCCATGGGCGCATCCTGGTCGTAAAAAGTCGTCTCGCCGGCCGGGACCGATACCAGGTGGCCGCCATTCCGGTAGATCGAGTAGCCTGTGGCGCCATCCACCGGCGACCAGCGTAATGTGACGTTCAGATCGCCTGCGCAGGCGGGTACGCGGTCAAACGAGGCCGGCATGGCCGGTAAAGGCGGGACCAGCACGCCCGGGGCTTCCGTAACGGGCCCGAGCAGGGTGGCGTTCGCGTCGCCTTCCCAACAGGTGATGGTGTTCGACGCCTGGACCAGGAACCAGGTATTCGTGTCGTTCCGGCCGACTACATTGTAGGTATTCCCCTTTTGCAGGATCGCCAGGGAGAAGTAACCCGTGCCCGGGCCCTTGCGGCAGAAGGCATTCAGGGACACGGTCACCTGCGCGGCCACCTGCCGCGGTCGGCGCAACGGTATCGGTGGCTGCCGGCGCGGGCGTGGCAGTCGGGGCGGGTGTATCCGTTGGAGCCGGGGGAGGCGTGGCGGTCGCCACCGGAGCAGCCGTGGCTGTGGGCGCGGGCGGGTTCGCCGGGGCAGCCGTGGCAGGCGGCACAACTGCAGGCGCGGCCGTGACCCCCGGGAGCTGGCAGGCGCTCAGGACGAGCACCCCCGCCAGGCCGGTCACGAGCAGGTCGAATAAAATTTTGCTTTTGTGCATAATTTACCTTCTTTTCTAATGGAAATTGATCTCGGAGTGTTAAAAGTACCATGTTTGCAACCTTCCGTCAACAGGTCGTAGGATCAAGATCGGAGTGTTCCTAAAGTCCAGCTGGAAAGATCCTTAACCGCGAAGCTTGGAAGGGCGCGAAGTTTTAAAAAGGTTTTCTCACCTGCACTCGCTGCAGGTCCAAGTGTTCGCTCGCCTGCCCCGCCTGTCCCGGGTAATTTGCGGGGCTTTTTTCGGCCGGGTCGCGTCGCCTGCCCCCGGCGTTAGGGGGTCGCGGTTAATCCCCGGCTTATTAATCGGCATCAACCCGACTTTTAGAACACCCTGGGATCAAGATCGGGGCATACTCAAAGTACAAGAGTTTTATCGTATCCACATGGATGGAGGCTTTCCATGGTTCTGCCCAACTCTTGCCCTACCCCGGCCCTCAGCCCTACCCCCTGCCCTCCCCAAATGCTCCGCATTTGGGGAGGGTGACCGAGGCTGGCACCGGAGGTCGGGTAGGGCTGGGAGGCCGCTGCCCAAAATACCATCGGAATTGGGAAGAAGTCAGGATATCGGGAACGGTCTTTTTTCGACTTTGAGAAGCCCTGGGGGCAGGGCACGGCCTTCCTACAGTCCCAGGAACCAAGAATACAATATAAATAATACCCAAGTTGTCTAATATATGTTATCATATGGACCAGTCACCTTGACCCCCACCGGAGGGCATCCCTGCAGGGACCATGTCGCCAGGGTGACATTCACATCCAGGTAAAAGTATGACAAACTCCTACGATTATGACCTGCTTGTCATCGGCTCCGGGCCAGCCGGGGAAAAAGGCGCCGCCCAGGCGGCCTATTTTGGACGCAAGGTGGCGCTGATCGAACGCGCCGACCATGTCGGCGGGGCGGGCATCAACACCGGCACCGTGCCGTCCAAGACCCTGCGCGAGACCGCCCTGTATTATTCCGGCCTGCGCCAGCGCGGGCTGTATGGCATCGATTACTCGCTCAAGGAAAACCTGAACATCAGCAACTTCATGTACCGCGAACAGGCCGTGGTGGAAGCGCAGTTGAAGACCGTCCGCGAAAACCTGGAACGCCACAAGATCAGCACTTTTTGGGGCAGCGCCAGCCTGACGGACGCCCACAGCCTGCACGTGGATATGCACGACGGCACCGAACGCGACCTGACCGGCTGCATCATCCTGATCGCCACCGGTTCTTCCCCCCATCACCCGCCCGAAGTGCCGTTCGATAATATCCGCATCTTTGATTCGGATTCGATCCTCAAGATGTCCCGCATCCCCAAAAGCATGGCCATCATCGGCGGCGGGGTGATCGGCACGGAGTACGCCGGCATCTTTTCCGCCCTGGGCGTGGAGGTTGCGCTGGTGGATGGGCGCGAGCGCCTGCTGCCTTTTGCGGATAGCGAGATCGCCAACCGGCTGCAGGTCTACCTGGAGCGGCTCGGACTGCGCTTCCTCTTCAACTCGCGCGTCGATAAGATGGAGGTCACCTCCACGGGTGTGCGGATCACGCTCAACTCCGGGAAGGTCGTTTCGACGGAAACGGCGCTGTATGCAGCCGGGCGGCAGAGCAATGTCGAAGGGCTCGGGCTGGAAGAACTGGGCGTAAAGATCGGGAATCGCGGCCTGATCCTGGTGAATGAAAAGTACCAGACCTCCGTCCCCAATATCTACGCCGCCGGGGATGTGATCGGTTTCCCCGCCCTGGCTTCCACCTCGATGGAACAGGCCCGGGTTGCCATGGTGCACGCCTTCGACCTGGGCTACAAGGAACGCCTGTCGCCGGTCATCCCGCTGGCGGTTTACACCATCCCGGAAATATCCATGGCCGGCCTGACCGAGGACGAGTGCATTCGCAGGCAGATCCCTTACCTGGTGGGACGCGCTTCGTACGGCAAGAACGCCCGCGGCCAGATCATTGGCGATACGGATGGGATGGTCAAGCTGGTCTTCTCCCCCTCCGATAAGAAGCTGCTCGGCGTGCACCTGATCGGCGAGCTCTCCTCCGAGCTGGTCCACCTGGGCGCGCACATCCTGGCGGACGGCGGCACGATCGACGCCTTCATCGACGCGGTCTACAACTACCCGACCCTCTCGGACGCCTACAAGTACGCCGCCTACGACGGCCTGGGCAAATGGAGCCAGGTCCCCAGCAATGTAAGCGCCAGCCTCATGTCCAGGTGACGGTCCGCGCTTATTCCACCCGGATCTCCACCAACCACTTGACCCATTGATTGCCCGGCCGGCCGGGAAAGACCGCCCGCAGCGGGAAGCCGTGCAGGACCGGCAGGGGCTGGCCTTCCTGCTCATAGGCCAGGAAATTCCCATTCTTCAGCGCAATCTCCAGGAACATCTGGTTTTTATAGCGGTCCGCCGCGATCATGGTGATGTATTTCGCCTCGCTCTTGAGGCCCGCCAGGTCCAGGATGTATTTTATCGGCACGCCTGACCAGGTGGCGGCATCTTTAAAGAACCCGATGCATTCCAGATCCAGCCGGGCAGTCACCCTGGGCATGCAGCGCAGGTTATCGTACGTCAGGCTGAGCGGGTGGTCCACCAGTCCGGTTACCAGCAGCCGGTAATTGGTCACATCCACCCTGATTGGGCGACCGGTCATGTGCAGGCCGGTGGTGGGATCGAGTTCAAGGTCCCCGGGGTTGGCGGCCGAGGTGGGCGCAACGATCGGAGCCAGCCCGCAGTCAGGCAGGATCGCATCGAGACCGGCGGTGGGCGTCGCCGTTGGCGTGACCGTTGGAGTGAAGGTTGGCGTGAGAGTTGGAGCGGCAGATGGAGCGACCGTTGGCGTGATCGTCGCAGCGACGGTTGGCGTGGCGCTGACCGGCGCGGGCGCTGCCGGCGGGAGGCCGCAACCGGCCAGGAGAGCAGCCGCTACAAGCAGGCTGAACAACAGGTTTTTCTTCATCAAACACTCCGGGGACATAAGGATAAAGGAACTTATAAAGTATGCGCAGGGCTTTGATTATAGAACACCGCGGAAATGAAAATGGGGCGTTGAAAAGATGTGACAGTCACCTCAAAGAGAAGGTGACTGTCACCTCTTTTAGGTGACTGTGCCATGCGACTCAATCCGCGGCAGGGCGGCTGATCATCTCTTGATGACCGGCAGGCTGACGGAATAACCATAATCGATCCGCACCCCCACCAGCAGTACATTCGTACTGGCTGGCAAGGTGACCTGGAGGGCATAGCTGGTACTCGACAGGTCTAACCACAGGGTCTGTGATGGCGCTTGTCGCGCTGTATGTCACTCCCGCAGTGATCCGCTGGAGGCAATTGTTGTAATTATGGTTCCATTGGTGGCTCATCAGAGACAGATTTACCAGATCGATTACCATATCATTGCCGGCGTCACTGTCAATGTAATAAGCCACCATTTGATTGATGCTGGTTCCGTTCGGGATCTGGAACGTGAGCGTAGAACAGGCCGAAGAAGGCTCCTGTATTCTTGAGGCCGGATCCCCATAAACGAATAACTGGTAAGTAGGGAATATAGGGCCTAAAACTCATCGAGCTGACCGACACAAACCCGGGCCCGCCCGGCACCGGGCCGCCTCCGTAGGGCACGTTGCCGGCCGATGCCGCCTCCCGCAACGCCGCCGTCCTGGCTGCCCCCACGCCGGTAGTGAGCAGCAGGGATAAAGCCAGCATGAGCGATACGATCAGCAGACTGCGTTTACGGTTGGTGGTCAAGCATTGCATGGGATTCCTCCTGGTCGGATTTGGACAAATGATGACGGGAAACAAAAAAGCGCATGTCCATTAATCCATTATAGGCATTTCAATCATCAAATCAAATAACAAAAGTGATGACTTGGTACCCTCCAGGACCTCCCGCTTTTCCCCTGCGCTTGTGCTGCGACCAGGGTGGTCAGGCTTTCCCGCCTTCAGGGTAAGCTTGTTTCTTTTTCTCAGCCACATCGGCTGCCAGGATATGGATCTCGGCATACAGCCCCCAAAACTCGACCAAAGTGCTTAATTCAGGGGAGGGGATCCCGGCTTTTGCCCAGCGGATCGCCTGATCCCATGCCGCCAGATCGGCCTCGCATTCGGTCAGGCTGACCGTCTCTTCCGGCGCAACCAGGTAGTCACGCGCGTGCGCCAGCTCGTGCAGGATGACGCCGAGCGCGACCGGTGCGTCTGTCTCAGCCAGGCTGGCTGCCAGGAGTATGTCACAGAAGGCAACCCTGTCATCCATGTATAGGAATGCAAAGCCATCGCCGCTTTTGAGCTGGCAAATCCGGCTGCCGTCCGGGCAGTTGATCACGGCGGATTCCAACCTGTCCACTTCGCGCACCTGGCGGATGAAATGGATCAGAGCGCGGCGTGTTTCGGCCGGCAGGCAGGACCAGGCGCTGTTGAAGTGCCCTTTGAGAATTTCCGAACGGATGTGTTTGCGCAGCATGTTGGCTGGATTATATAGAACATATGTTCGAATGTCAAGCCCCCCTGCTACCCATGCCAAATGTACTAATTACAAATAGGAGAGTATCCAGAAGGCAGTTCGACCGTCCTGTATATGATCTGAATGGGCGCACGGAAGTGCAGCCCAGGATCGTTGATTCCGGCAGGTCATGCACAAGATAAGCGACCTTGTCGCGGATAAAAGGCTGCCAGAATGCAGGATAATATCCCCAATTCCCATAAAGAGATCCCGCTTCCGACCGACGAACAACTGGTCCGGATGCTGACAGCCGAGGCGGAAAGGCTGGCCGGAGATGGAAACGGCCGGGATGTGCAGGGCCGGGAAAATGCGCTCTTTGGCGCGGCGATCGACCGGAATGACCTCGACCGGATCCTGATCGTCATCGGCAGAAGGAGCATCGTCGAACGCAACCTGCACCTGGTGGAAACAGCCCTGGAAAGGGTGGTGCAGGAAGCTTTCAAGGGAAACGGATTCGGCCGGCTGCTGCAGTTCACCACGGGCGGGTACGCCGAAGACAACCAGGAGCTTTGGGAGATCCCCGAAGTCGTTGCTTATTTCGAACAACTGCATGAAAAAAAACCCTACCTGCTTTACTGGATGGGAAAAGAGTGCATCCCCCTGTACTGCCAGATCCTGGCAGGCAAATCTCCGCAGAAACTGGAGACTCTGCTGCGGGACATTTATGCGTCCGGCAACTTTATCTGCGAGCACACCTACCGCATCCTGATGCCGGATGACCCTGCCAGGGCCGCCCAGCTCAGCGAAGACCTGATCCGGCTGGCCTCCGAGCGCATCCAGAGCGCATTCCCAAAGACGGAATAGACGTTGGAACGTTGGAACGTTTGAACGTTTAAACGTTTCTCATTCCCACTCAGCCCGGAAGGCTCTCTTTCTTCAATTCCATGCCGATACTTTGGAGCATGGCCGCCAGGACCCTCATCTTGGCAAACAGCCCCCAGAATTCGACCATTTTTGCAAATTGGAGCGACGGGATCCCGGCCCTTGGGCTTTGCCACTTTTTAAATTTTGGGGATATGCTGTATACTTGACCTATGTCCGTGCCAATTTTAGCCACGAAACTGTATATCCCCCCGCCCCGGCCTAAAATTGTTCTCCGTCCCCGCCTGATCGAGCGGCTGAACGAGGGCCTGCAGCGCAAACTGACCCTCATCTCTGCCCCCGCCGGCTTTGGGAAAACCACGCTGGTCAGCGAATGGGTCGCCGGTTGCGAGCGACCGGTCGCCTGGCTGTCGCTGGACGAAGGGGATAACGACCTCACACGCTTTCTGACGTACCTCGTCGCTGCTTTGCAGACGATTGCGGCGAATATTGGAGAAGGGGTGTTGGCTGTGCTCCAATCCCCTCAGCCACCGTCCACCGAATCGATTCTGACAACCCTGCTCAATGAAATCACCACCATCCCGGACAATTTCATCCTCGTCCTGGACGACTACCACGTGATTGATTCCAAACCGGTTGACGATGCCCTCACCTTTCTGCTCGAGCACCTGCCGCCGCAGATGCACCTGGTCATCGCCACCCGTGAGGATCCACAGCTACCCCTGGCCCGCTTACGCGCCCGGGGCCAATTGACCGAACTGCGCGCCGCCGACTTGCGTTTTACCCCCGCCGAAGCCGCCGAGTTTCTCAACCAGGTGATGGGCCTGAACCTCTCGGCGGAAGACATCGCCGCCCTGGAAACCCGCACCGAAGGCTGGATTGCCGGTCTGCAACTGGCCGCGCTCTCCATGCAGGGGCGCTCAGACGCCGCCAGTTTCATCAAGGCTTTCACCGGCAGCCACCGTTTCATCGCTGGACTATCTGGTCGAAGAGGTTCTGCAACGCCAGCCTGAACATGTGCGCAACTTCTTACTGCAAACCTCCATTCTCGACCGGTTGAGTGGGCCTCTGTGCGATGCTGTCACTGGGCAGGAAGATGGCAGGGGAATGCTGGAGGCCCTGGAGCGCGGCAACCTGTTTGTCGTCCCGCTCGACGACCAGCGCCAGTGGTATCGCTATCACCACCTTTTCGCCGATGTGCTGCAGGCGCACCTGATGGAGGCGCAACCTGAGCAGGTATCCGGCCTGCATCAGCGGGCGAGCGCGTGGTATGAGCAGAACGGTTTGCCAGCCCGATGCCATCCGCCATGCGCTGGCCGCCAAGGATTTTGAGCGCGCCGCGGGCCTGATCGAACTGGCCTGGTCAGCAATGGATCTCAGTTCCCACTCCTCCACGTGGCTTGGCTGGGTCAAAGCGCTGCCTGACGAGTTGATCCGCGCCCGGCCGGTGCTCAGTGTGGGCTATGCCTGGGCGTTGCTGGATGGCGGCGAGTTGGAGGCCAGCGAGGCCCGTTTGCATGATGCCGAACGCTGGCTGGACGCGCCGACGGATCAGATGGTCGTCGTGGACAAAGAACAATTTCGCTCGCTGCCAGCTTCGATTGCCACCGCCCGGGCCTACCGCTCCCTGGCGCTTGGCGATGTCCCCGGCACCGTAAAGTATGCCCGGCAGGCGCTCGAACTCACCCCCGAAGATGACCAGCTCAGGTACAACGAGGCCACCTCGCTCCTGGGGCTTGCCCAGTATACAAGCGGAGACCTGCAGGCAGCCGAGCGTTCCCTGGCCGATTTCCATACGAACCTGCGGAAAACCGGCGAAATCCCGACCCTGGTCGGCATCACATTTCTCCTGGCCGACATCAGGGTGGCGCTGGGTCGCCTGCATGAGGCGGAAAGTATCTATCAGCAATCATTACGCCTCGCGACCGGCCAGGGCGAGCCCATGCCCCTCGGAACGGCAGACTTGTATCGCGGCCTCGGTGAGCTTTATGTTGAACGGGGCGACCTGGAAGCCGCCGCGCAACACTTGCTGACCAGCCAGAAGCTGGGCGAGCAGACCGCGACGACGGATTGGCTGCATCGCCTGTGCGTTTCCCAGGCGCGCCTGAAAGAGGCGCAGGGAGACCTGGATGGCGCGCTCGCTCTGCTTGATGAGGCGGAGCGCGTGTATATTCGAGCTCCCCTGCCCGATGTGCGTCCCGTCGCGGCCTTGAAGGCGCGGATCTGGCTCAAGCAGGGCAGGCTGGCCGAAGCCCTGGGGTGGGCGCGTGAGCAAGGGCTATCGGTGGATGATGACCTCCGCTACATGCGCGAGTTCGAGCACATCACGCTGGCCCGGGTGCTCATCGCCGCCGGTAAAAGCGATCGGGAGGCTGGTTCCCTTGACGAGGCTACCCGGCTGCTGGAACGTCTCCTGCAAGCGGCAGAAACTGGCGGCCGGATGGGCAGTGTCATCCAAATCCTGCTGCTGCAAGCCCTCGCGTTCCAGGCGCAAGATAACCTCCCCCACGCCCTCGCAGTCGCTGGAACGCGCCCTGGCCCTGGCCGAGCCGGAAGGCTATGTCCGCATCTTTGTGGATGAAGGCGAAGCGATGCGATTGTTGATTGAAAAACAATCGCGCAATCGAGACCATCCGCTGAGCGGTTATGCGGACAAACTCCTGGCTGCCTTTACACAACCGGTGGCTGCGCCAAAATCAGTGCAAGATCCATCAAAAATCAGAAATGGTTGAGCCTTTGAGCGAACGTGAGCTGGAAGTGCTCAAGCTGCTCCGAAGCGAATTGAGCGGCCCGGAAATTGCCCAACAACTGATCGTGTCGCTCCACACTCTGCGCACCCATACCAATAACATTTTCAACAAGCTGGGGGTGAACAACCGCCGGGCGGCCGTCCGCCGCGCTGAGGAACTCGATTTGTTATAGCGGATACGCAATCATCAACTCTGGCCCTGGCAGGTGGTTCGAACCACCTGCCAGGGCTTTTTATTTCCATCACAACCTCCCGATTAAAAATCAACACATCAATCAACACATGTAGTGATGACGCCTCACCACATCTGGCAGTATCCTTTGGGCAGATAAACAACGAAAGGAAAAACGCGAGGCGCAGGATGAGTGACAAACAAACATTCGACGAAAAACATAACCAGCCTCAGTGCTACGAAATCCGCCTCAAGGGACACCTGGATGACCGGTGGGCCGAATGGTTTGAGGGCCTGACCATCACGCTGGAAGAGGACGGCGACACGCTTTTAACCGGCCCGGTGGTCGATCAGGCCGCGTTGCATGGCTTGCTCAAAAAAGTGCGTGATTTAGGTTTGCCATTGGTCTCGGTCAGTCCTCTCGAACACGGCCCCTCGACTACGCTCGGGACAGGCCAGGCGGATCAGTCAGACGTCAAATCGTAAATGGATATAAGCTACTTGGAAAGGAGGTTTGCCTTTGATACCATTTCCAGCCCATTTCAACCCCCGGTAACCGGGTGGCGACCACAGTTTTATGCAAGTTCAATTCAATGAAACTCATCCATATCGTTCAGAAAAGGAGACAAAAATGAAGAATTTACAGAAAATGGGCGGCATTGCCGCACTGATCGGGGCAGCAACAAACCTCTTCGCCCTTGTGACGTATATAACCTTACTGGCCCCCAAAGGCTACGGTTCCGACGACCCAGGCCAGGTCGTGGCTTTTCTTGCGGACAACCAGGCTATCATGCGCGTATGGTACATAATCATCTATTTGGTCTTCGGCGTGAGTCTGATTTTCCTGTCACTGGCGCTCTATGAGCGATTGAAGGCTGGCTCACCTGCGCTGGCACAGGCAGTGACCACCTTCGGCCTGATCTATGCCGTCCTGGTCATTGTGGTCGGCACACTCGAGATCAGCAACTTGAGCACAGTCGTCAAACTCTATGGCGAAAATCCGGCTCAAGCTGCAACGGTCTGGTTGACGCTCAACTCTGTGGTAACTGGTTTGGGTGGAGGCGGCGGAGAAACGATAGTTAACGCCTTATGGTTTCTACTGCTAAGTTGGGTAGCCTTGCGGGCAAGGGAACTTCCCAGAGTATTGAACTACCTTGGCGTGGTGATCGGTGTAGCTGGCATCCTCACGGTTGTCCTGACCTCGCTTACCCTGACGGCTGTTGTTTATGGATTGGGTCTAATCATCTGGTTGGTTTGGCTCGGGATCGTCATGCTGCGCAGGAGCCCTGTCTCGGCGGCGTAAAAACCCGCCACAGAACAACAACCTTTTCGACTTCAAGGCGCAACGGCAAGTAGGAGTATTGGAGAGGTTGGTAGTCCGGCAGATGCGCCAGATGTCAAATAGGTAAACTCATCCATATCGTTCAAAAAAAGGAGACAAAAATGAAAACTTTACATAAATTTGGCGGCTTTGCTGCGCTGTACCTGGCAGCAGCATACATTGTGGGTATGATTGGTTTTCTCACCGTAGTGAACGTTTCTGGTGTTGCTGACCCTGTCCAGCAGGTGGCTTTAATGGCGGACAACCTGGCCTTCCTGTACATAATGTACCTGATCGTCTATGTAGTATGGGGCATCTTTATGGTTGTCCTGGCGCTGGCGCTCTACGAGCGGTTGAAGGCCAGCTCACCAGCGATAGTGCAGACAGCGACCGTCTTCGGAATATTTTGGGGCTGCGTGATCCTTGTTAGCGGCATGATCCAAAACGTCGGCATGCAAACTGTCGTCGATCTCTATGGTAAAGACCCGGCTCAAGCTGGGACGATCTGGTTGACGATTGACTCTGTGTTGAAAGGATTGGCCGGCAGTAATGAAGCCATAGGCGGCATATGGATTTTACTGTTAAGTTGGGCAGCTTTGCGGACAGGAGCACTTTCCAAGGTACTGAACTATCTTGGCGTAGTGGTCGGTGTAGCGGGCATCCTCTCGATTGTCCCGGCTCTCGCCGAGATATTTATTTACCATTTTTGCGCTGGGTCAGATTGTGTGGTTCATCTGGCTGGGGATTGTCATGCTGCGCAGCAATCCGGGCAAGAAAGCGACAAACGAGCTTTTGAGCGCGGCATAGATTTGCATCAGGGGAGAGGGAGGGCTGAAGACCCTCCCTCTCTCAGTCAAATCATAAACAGACGTAGGCGGCTTGTTTACGCCAAAATCGATCACAACAAGGAGAGAAAAATGAAAAAAGTAAACAATTCGGAGAAACCGTGGAAGGATATAACATCCCGGTTTTAAACGAGCGGGAAATAAGAGCTTCGGCAGGGATCCTGTTTTTCTTTATGTTCCTGGCCTATATGCTGGTCATATTTAATGAGAATTATTTTCTGATCAAGTTTGTCAACACGATCTTCCTGACAGATTTCATCATACGGGTAATGATCAGCCCCAAGTATTCTCCTTCATTAATAATCGGGAGGTTGATCGTAGGCGGTCAAACCCCCGAATATGTCGGCGCGGCTCAAAAAAAGTTTGCCTGGACGATCGGTCTGGTGCTATCCACGATCATATTCCTGCTGTTGGTTGTAATGAATTCAACCAGCTTCATTACCGGGATCATCTGTCTAATCTGCCTGATATTCTTATTCTTTGAAGCTGTGTTCGGCATTTGTTTGGGATGCAAATTTTATCCACTGTTCCATAAAGAAAAAACTCAATACTGTCCTGGTGATATTTGTGATGTTAAGGCAAAACAAGAGATCCAGAAAACGTCGTTACTGCAAATCGGTGTTGTTATTGGATTTTTCGCGTTTGTTATAACGACAGCAATCTTGTTTAACGATAGGTTTAGTGCAAAACCGACTGACTTGTGGCTTATCGTGAAATCTGTTCTTCCAATATAAATATTGTTTTCCACTAAAAATTGTTAGCTCCTCAAGTTTCCCCCTCTGCTCAAAACGTAAACCAGCCAGAAATTCCTCCACATCCAAGGAATTCTGGCTGGTTTCGACCAATTTCGGTGCCCCCAAGCGGACATGAACCAACGTCTTCCTTTGTTCATAAAATAGCTTTAGAAGAAAAGAGCCACGCGATTGGCAGTTGCGTGGCTCTTTCTTTATTTATGCATACACCCTCTTTGCGGCCGCCTGGACGAACGCCTGCATCTGCTGTTCGATCTCCGTCTTGGGCTGTTTGGACTTGTCGGCGAAGGGATTGCCGATTTTGCCCGGCGGCACCCGGGCGATCTCGCCCAGCACGGCGATCAAGCGATCGACTTCCGCGGGCGTGTTCTGGATGCCCAGGCTGAGGCGTGTCACGCCGGGCAGCGCCATGTGCCGGAACAGGGTCAGGATCAGGCGCTGCAGGTTCTCCAGGAAGGGGCTGACATTCAGCACGTGCTTGACCAGCATGTGGGCGCAGTGGCAGCCGGCGCGCACACCGATCCCGCCGCGCTCGGCCAGCTCCGCCGCCAGCCGGTCGGACATGCGCTCCTGCATCCCAAAGGGGATCACGCCGCCTTTTTGGGCGAAGCGGGGCGAGTCCGGGTCCTTGACCCCGTAGACCGTCAGGCCGGGGATGTGCGCCAGGCCGCGCAAGGCCTGCGCGGTCAGGGCCTGTTCTTCCGCCTGGACCACATCCAGCCCGATCCGCTGCAGCAGCACCAGCGCCTTGCCGAGCGCAGCGATGCCGCCGGCATTTTCCTCGCCGGAGGCCTGGATCTGCGCCAGCTCGGCCGGGCTGAAACGCAGCAGACCTTTCTTCGCCAGCAGCACGCCCGTGCCGAAGGGCGCGTAGACCTTGTGGGCCGAGAAGGCCAGGTAATCGATCCCGCAGGCCTGCACATCCAGCCGGCGGTGGGCCACCATCTGGGCCGCATCCACCAGCAGGCGCGCCCCGTACTTGTGCACGATCCGGCCGATCTCCGCCAGGTCGTTATAGGCGCCCAGCACGTTCGAAGCCCCGCTGACAGCCATCAGGCGGATGCGCTGGCGTCCGTGCAGGCCGTCCTGGTTGTAGGCGCGCAAGAGCCGCTCCAGCTCGACCAGGTCCACGAAACCTTCCGCGTCCACCGTCATTCGGATATGCGAAACGTTTTTCAGCCTGCGCCAGGGCAGCTCGTTCGAGTTGTGTTCGAGCAGCGTGGTCAGCACGACCGCTTCCACCCCCGCTTCGGATCCCCTGCCCAGGCTTTCGGCCGCCAGGTTGATCGCTTCGGTGGTGTTGGAAGTGAAGATGACCTGGTAGTCCGCCTCGGGCGCGCCCAGGAAGCGCGCAGACAGGCTCTTCACCTCCGCAACGATCTCGCGCTGCACCTGCCCGGGCTGGCGCCAGGTCTGGCAGACTGCCTGCCAGATCGGCTCGAAGGTGGGCGTGCTGGCGGCGTTATCCAGGTTGATGAACGGCCGGAGGCCTGCCAGCGTTGGGACCTGCATGCCGCGGCCGATCAGGGTCTGGCGGAGCTGGTCCAGCAGTTCCCGCCCGCTGTATTGCTCCAGGTCGTCCTGGTACAGGATCCCGGCCGCCGTGCGTTTTTCGGCGGCTGCATCCGCGAAAGCCGGCCGGCCGAATTGTTTGATCAACTGCAGCGCCCGGGCGAAGGCGATCACGTTGACAATGGCGGGCGTGCCGGCCTCGAACCGGTCGGGGGCCTTGGCCCAGATGACCCAGCCCGGGGCGACCAGCCGGGCCGTCCCGCCGCCGGTCTGGGACGGGATGCCTTTGGGCAGCGCCGTTTTCCTGACCGCCAGCGCCCGCACGCCCAGGCTCAGGCCGGTGTCCTGGCTCGACAGGCATTGATAACTGCCGGCGCGCAGCTGCGTCTTGAGCGCTTCCGCCCGCCTGGGGCTGCAGAAAATGACCGTGTACTTTTGCCTGTCCAGCCCGAGGCTTTCCAGCACGATCTCACGCGCCTGCTCGTATAGATGCGTGGACGCCTGCGAGGCCTGCCCGCTGCCCCGGTGGACGTTGGAATAGGTCTCCAGCGCCGCATGCACGCCTTGTTCGAGCTGTTCGAAGGCCTGTGTCATTTCCCCGGCGCGGTCCGAATGGGGATGGCCGGGGAGAGGCTTTTCCACCTTCTCAAGACCAGGCTCCACGGAGGTGTTCTGTATGCGGGCAATTGGTTTCATTTTTACATCCTTCCTTTTATCCTTGATCTGGCAACCAACTTATTTATTTCCAGGCTCAGTCCCATGAAGACCAGGTCGAACAACCCGGCCATCCTGGCAGCCTTTTTGATCGGATCCATGCTGTTCTCCACAAGGTGTGTAGTGGCGGCTTCAGCCGCTTCTTTCGCTTCTTGCATGGAGTTGAACGGCTAAAGCCGTTACTACAAGTCTATCGTTCTGTAGTGGCGGCTTCAGCCGCTTCTTTCGCTTCTTGCATGGAGTTGAACGGCTAAAGCCGTTACTACAATTTAGAGAGGGCAGCCATTGCAGATGGAGTAAACCCTTTGGCGATCAACCAGACCGCCATGACCATCTCCTGGAAGAAGATCGGCATATTCATCAGGGTATTCACAGCGGAGGAGTCGCTCTGCAGGCCGAACACGATCAGCACGCAGGTGGCCAGGTGCAGGGCGATGGCGATGAAACCCCACACGGAGATCCAGCGCGGCACCAGCTTCGAGCGATACAACAGGGTATAGATCATCAGCGCGCCCAGGCTGAAAACGAATCCGGTCATGGGCAGGTGCGTCACGCCCTGTAACACGGCGCCCACAGCCTTGAAGTTCGCGGCAGCCTCGGGGCCGGCCTGGAGATAGCCCCGGCTGACCGGCAATAATAACAGGAAGCTGATCGCCGTAATGATATAGGTGACGGTCTCGAGCCCGCCCCTTAAGACCACGTACCCAAGCGCCAGGGCCTCATCCTGCTTTTTAAAGATCGGGAACAGGTACGACCGGCACCAGGGCCAGCGCAAAGCCCATCACCAGCACGGACAGGGCTCCCAGGATGATCTGGTTTGCATTTGCAGGGATCTGCTTGAGATAATCCGGAGCGCTCAGGAAAGAGCTCGTAAAAGCCACGCTCATGACCCCCGCCAGCGTCCCGAGGATGTACAAGGCTCCCACGAGGCTGGCGGTCTTTCGGCCTGTCCCCTCGAACCTGCATTCGTCGCCTCCATTGCTCCTCCTCTTCTCTCCCAAATCACACGTCGAATCTCATCACTTCGCATGACATCCACTCTCGACCATCCAACCATGCGACGATTTGACCATTCCAGACTGAATTACCCTGCAACACTTATTAAACGGGGAACGCAGGCGATTTATTCGGTTTTTTTTAGGAATTGGCCGGTATAAGAAGATTTCCGAAGTTTTGCCTGCCCTGGCTGGCAGGCCAGGGGTAACTTCGAAAATCCATACAAGCAAGCGGAGCCTGGGTTGCCAGGCTCCGCGGCTTGCTGTGAAGCTCCGCCCTGTTCCGGAGGACGGGTTAGTAAAAGACGATCAGCATGGTCGCCAGCAGGCTGGCCTGGTCATACATGCCAAAGACGTGGTCGCCCACCTGCAGGTCGGCCAGGCCGGCGGGATAATGGCCGCGCCGGATCATCGTATGGCTGTCCACCGTGAGGACCACATCCGCGCCGCCATTCTTCGGGGTGATCGTGACCGTGCTTGCGCCGCTATCCACCGCTTTGATGGTGCCCTGGATGTTGACATAAGTCGGCCAGGCCCAGATCTCTGTGGCAAGCATGGTGATCGGGTAATACTTGGCTGCAATGCCGTCCCCCACGTGCAGGTCGGCCAGCGTGGCGGTGACACCGTTGCGATGGATCTGGGTCGTGCTGTCCACGTTGATGACCACATCCGCCGTGCCGTGTTTCGGAGTAACCGTAACGGTGCCCGCGCTGGTATCGATGGCTTTGATGGTGCCTGTCACCGAAACCAGGTTCGGCCAGGCCCAGATACTGTCGGCCTGAAGCGTAATGGGGTTGTATTTTGCCACGACCCGGTCGCTGACCTTCAAGTCAGCCAGTGTGGCGGCGTGCGTTGTCGCGCATGATCTGCGTGGTGGTACCCACTTTGAGGACGACATCCGCGCCGCCATTCTTGGGGGTGACGGTGACGGTGCCCGCGCCGGTATCGATGGCCGTGATGGTGCCTTTAACCATGACCAGGTTCGGCCAGGCCCAGATGTTGACCGCCAGCAGGCTGGCCGGATCGTATTTGGCTTCCACCGGTCGCCAAGCTGCAAGTCCGCCAGCGTGACGGTTGCGCCGTTGCGCTTGATCTGCGTGGTGCTGTCCACAGTGAGGACCACATCCGCGCCGCCGCCTTTCGGAGTGATGGTGAGGGTACCTGCCCCTGTATCGATGGCCGAAATGGTGCCTTTCACGGTTAGATAGTTCGGCCAGGCCCAGATATTGGCAGCCAGGAAGGTAACCGGGTTGTATTTGGCCAGGATGAAGTCACCGGTCTTTAAGTCAGCCAGCGTGGCGGCGGCATTATTGCGCATGATCTGCGTGGTGCTGTCCACGTTGAGGACCACGTCCGCGCCGCCCTTCTTCGGGGTGACCGTCACGGTGCCAGCAACGCTGTCCACCGCCGAGATGGTGCCTTTGATCAAGACCAGGTTCGGCCAGGCCGAGATGGATACGGCCAGGAAAGTAGCCGCCTCGTATTTGGCTTCCACGCGGTCGCCGAGCTGCAAGTCTGCCAGCGCGGCCGTCGCGCCGCTGCGCTTGATCTGCGTGCTGCCATCCACATTGAGCACAACGTCCGCCCCGCCATTTTTCGGGGTGACCGAGAGCGTGCCCGCGCCGGTGTCCACGGCTGAAATGGTGCCTTTCAGATTGAGCATGACCGGCCAGGCCCAGATGCTGGCGGCCAGGAAGGTGACCGGGTTGTAACTGGCCTGGACGATGTCGCCGGTCTTCAGGTCGGCCAGCGTGGCGGCGACATCCTTGCGCTTGATCTGCGTGTTGGCATCCACATTGAGCACCACGTCCGCCCCGCCCTTTTTCGGGGTGACCGAGACTGTGCCGGCGACGGTATCCACGCCCGAGATGGTGCCTTTAAGCGGGACCAGGTTCGGGTTGGCTTTAATGCGTTTGGCCAGCATCGTGGCCGGGTCGTAGTTGACCTCCACCCGGTCGCCCAGCTGCAGGTCTGCCAGAGTGGCGGGGTGCTGGGAGCGGGTGATGACGGTCGAGCTGTCGACGATCAGCACCACATCCGCACCTTTTTTCGGGGTGACGGTCAGAGTGCTGGCTGCTGGTGTCGATGGCGGATATGACGCCCTGGAACCCGTGGTTCTTGCCCTGATCCGCCGAGACCGGCTGCGTGGTTGCCAGCACGCTGAACACCAGCAGGCCAATGATGAGAAGGTTGAAGATCCTGTTTTTCATATGCATTCTCCTTTATTTAATAGGCTGAATTCCAAACCAAAATTCGGATTTGGATCGAGGAGATCTTTTTCCACCCTGGCATGTCGCAAAACAACTCACTGGACACATAAACAGTATAGTGCGAAATCCTCTCCGATTGAGCCCTTACATAAGTACCAACCCGTCTGACAACCTGGCGGCTATACGAAAGGCAATGAATGTGACAGTCACCTTAAAGGTGACTGTCACATGGCGCGACACCAGCGCGGAGTTGCAGGCAGAGCGGCCTTTGTTCAGAGCTTTATTGATATAATCGATATTGGTTAGGCAGCATAGATGGGGCTGGAAGCCTGGCAAATATCTGGAAAACAACCTGGTAAAAGGATTGGAGGAGGCAAAATGGTTTCAGATCAGGAATTCCAACAAATGAGCAGCCGCGTCGAACAACTCGAATGGCAGGTAAAGGTACTGTATCAGCATTTGAACCTTGAGATCGCTCCCAAGCTCAACCCGGAAGATGACCCGCGCATCATCGATTTTCTCCGCAAGGGAAAAATGGTTGAAGCGATCTCACTTTACCGTCAACTGACCAATGCCAGCCTGGTGGGTTCAAAGAATGCCATGGAGGAAGCAAAGAAGAAGCTGGGGTTGTAAAAATCGCGCCAACCACCGCAAAGGCAAGCGCAATTTGACTCATCAGGGGTGACTTCGCATGAAATTCGGCGGATAACATTAACGCCAGGACTGCGCTCGAGACCCCGACAATGGCGTTGAAAACATCATTGACCCTGCCAAAGGATATATTCACCGTAGACATCAGGGTCAGGAATATCAATGCAAGGATGGCCGAGGCGCCTGTTACGATTGCCGCCCAGCCAATTCAGACCGGGGTACATTTTACAACAAATCGGATTTCCTGAAAAAGTGCAGGAGTTTTGCACATAATTATTTAGCTGTGCATATCCTTCAGGGCAAACCGGGCTGCCAGTGACTGAGTGGCGTTAGTTGGATCTGCTTCGTAAGAGCATAGGCAGTCGGCAGGTCGCTGTCGCTTTCCACGAGCACGCGTCCGAGCACGAGCACCGATTTGTTCGGCGAGGCGATCTGCGTCATGCCGCCCGGCACCTGTCCTTTCCAGCCCGGGCCGCTCACGAGGTAGTCGCCGGCCTGCGTACCCGTGGTGCGTTTGCCGACGTAGGCAAAATTGGTGTTGTTCGATGGATCCGTGAACTGCACGCTGTAGTAGCGATCGGCCATGTCCGGCACGTGCAAGACCTGCGGCCCTTGACGAGATCGAGCCAGCCGACCGTCAGGAGACATTCGTGGTTCACGCCCACTGGTCGCCGACTTTTGGAGCCGAGGCGGTTTGCGTGGAGGGGATCTGCAAAAAGCGCCTTGGGGCTGCGTATGGAGCGTATTGACCGGGATGGGACCGTCGCCGAACCCTTTCGTGAGCAGCGCCCGCCTGTACGCGGAGAGCATCAGGCGCGGCCAGAAGTAGATCACCACGCACCACACCACGACCACCACCGCACCGAAGATCAGTAAATTCTGGATGTTCATAGCCATCAGCTCACTTCGACCACCGGTGGGACGATGTACTCGCCCTTGAGGACGGCCTCGCCGGGGATGTAGACGCGCAGCCAGAGGATGAAATTGCCCGAAGGCGCGGGCAGCCAGTTGGACTCGTGCCCTGCCGGAGCCGCCTTTTGAATGGTTACATCCACCGAACCATCCGGGTTTTGGGCCAGGCCGGAGCGATCGCTGACGCTGTAGCGGTTGAGCGGATTCGCCACAAAGTGATTCTCCGCATCCCCCATCGTAATCGACCAGAAGGCCTTGTTCGGCGGGAGCCCTCCCGGCGGGAAGTGCATGAGGTAGTCGTGCGCCCCGGAGAGCGCATGGCCGGCGCCGTCTGAATTCGTCCACCAGTACATCGCCTCCTGCGGCAGTGTTGACCGGGCCGGGAAAAAGCTGGGCGTGCGCGGCGCGCAGGAACATGCCGTTGCCGGGCTCGCCCAACCCGTACATGGTGATCCAGCCGTTGACCTTTTTGGCCTTGATCCGGGCGTAAACCTGGGCCGAGACGAACGCCAGCCCGAAGCCGATCAGGGCGCCCTGGATGATGGCATTCCGCAAGATCATGTTCTGGGGGAAGAGGGCGGTGCGGACGAGGAAATAGACGCATACCGCGCCGACGAGGATCGCAAGGTAAGAGTAGCGTTTGCTCATATCCCGATTTTATCCCTTTTCGTTTTTCAACGAATAACGAGTGGTATCAACTCGCATATTCAAATTCGACGAGAGTGGCTGTGTTGCCATTGAGCCTTTTGCAATTCGTGATACCAATCGATAGGATGTGCCTTGCGCATTCTTCGGAAAAGGCATGTGAATTCTCTATCTTGGAATTTGAACGTTAATTGAGTGCCTGAGCGGCACTATCAACTACATCGATGTGGGGAATTCGCTCATCATCATAAACAACTGCATGAAAAGCAACCAATTGTTTGAGAGAGCATTATGTCGATTCGGATGCGGATCATCATACGAAAAGATTTTCAAGCCATCTGGAGATAAGGCAAGGACAATTGGTTGCTCTCGCTCCAAGTAAAGGGTGACCAGCTACATGTATGGCGCTCCCAATCACAGAAGCTCCAGAAAGCTCACGTGCATTTTGTTGAATTTGAACGATATCCACTTCTGAAAGCTTTTTTCGATTGACTTTTGAAAATAAAAAGGCCGATTAGCATAAATCGACAACAGCAACCAACCCCATGCCAAAATCTGCGACAGTTGTGTAAAGAGAAAAAATAATACACCTACAACAAAGAGAATGACGAGAACTCGGTAGATGATGAGAAATAGGCCGAGAAAACCTATAGAGGATGGTAACGCCTTTCTGCAACTCGGGTTCATCTTTCCAAAAGGGGCGCTGTAATGGTGTGAATAACATCTGTAATCCAATCTATGAAAGGAGCGGGCTAAATGTTTGGCTTCCGAAGCATCCCGGCGCGCAGCCGCAGGCGGTCAGGTGCCTGACCTTGGCATTCTCTCAGTGGGAGCCGGGGTGGCCTGCTTCAAGGGGGCGGAAGTTGATGAAATCGGTTGATGAGTATTCAAATTATATTGCTGGGTGGTGATAAGAAATTGAGTAAAGCTTACTATCTTCACACTGAGAATATTGTTACTATCCCATTCAACCGGAAAAACAAGTCCATCGACAACGTTATCAAAACTGTACAACATGTTGATGGTTTGTGTTTCCGTGTCTACCTTGTAAAGCTTGCAATTAAATACATGCAGCTCTAACGTACCCTCTTGGACCGTGGAAAAGATGAATTTCTGTCCGTCCTCTGACCAAACCACATAACCGGCAGCCAGATAATTGACCAAATTGAAACGAAATTCTTCGCCAGTTTTTAGATCAAGAACAGCTATCGTTATCAGGGGCGTATCTCCTGGTGTAGGCCCTGTCCGTTGGACATAAACAAATCTTCTTCCCGTAGGAGAAAATGAAGTGTAATTCACACCGGAAATGAATTTAGCCCAGATTCCGCTTTGTATATCCATACGGTACAGAGTCCCGGGAAAATAGTTCATCTCAAATGCTCCCCAATCCGGAACACCATCGATGCAGCACTTAGATTTAAGAAAAACATAGAAGTAAATATAAAGATTATCAGGCGACCAATGCCGAGGGAATATTTCGCCAATTTCCCCAATCTTTTCTGAGTAAGGGATCGTCCACCGTTTTGACCCATCTCAATTCATGACTGCAAATTCATTTGACGATCGGCAATCATTAGCCAACCAGTTCCCATCGGGTGATACCATGGCAGTATCATCTTCACTGCAACTTCCTGGAAACACTGCAACCTGAGTTGATAGAGATGCTCGGGTCGGGTCAAGTGTACTGGTTGGGATTAATGTCAAGGTTGGTACAGATATCGGTGTGGTCCGCGTCGTTTGGGTAATAAACAGTGGAGTCCCTGTTATTGTTGGCGACTGGTGAGGCAGCAATGTATTAGTTGGCGAAGCAGTACTTTCGCACGCCGTGAAAATGAGTACAGCAAACAGGAGGATGATCAAAATCCTGGCGAATTTCCATCTAGTTCTGACTCCCAATTGACGGCCAATGTACTTTCGATCACTACTTATAGTTTGTGAAGAGGACCCAACGGATTGTCTCTTACGCCCATTCTGGTGGCAGACCGGTGGGCGCAGCACGCGCAGCCTGCGCTGCCTGCCCCAGGTGCTTTTCCGGGGGAGCCGGTGTTGGAGGCGCAGGAAATTCGATCACCAAATCCACGGGATCAGCCGGTTCGTTTTCTTTGATACTCAACATAAGCTGTCCCAAGCGAAGATACAAGCACCCGTTCTTCAACTTGAATTCGATAAAGCAGGGCGAGCAAGCGGAAGCAGAAAAGCCGCCAACAATGAAAGCCAATTCTGTACTGCAATACCATAACCAAGACAAACCAAAAGCCACCCACAATAGGATGGATGCCGATGAGTTGGGAAGGTACCGCGGCTGACCACTTTTTGATCCTGCTCGGTTTCGATCGTGGTTCGGAAAAATGCGCCCAGCGTGATGACTCCCCAATATCGCAAAGCCATGCCGATCAGCATGATTCCCATTCCAATAAAGAAAACAGCCGGCGTCTTGCCCCCTGGAAAGATGAACTTCTGAACGTTGTTGAGAACGGCAGCCGCAAGAATGCCAACCGTAATGGCGATGAAGTTGAAGTACCTGGTGCCTCTATCAAGGATAGTTTTTCCTTTACCGCGAGCATTGTCTCTGAGGACGAGGCCGATTTCAAAGGCAATCCAGATTGTTGGTATCAAGATAAGCAGGATGATGTAGATGGTCATACTGTGTTCTTCCTAAAAGGGAATTACTGTTGGGGTGCCTTTTTCAACGAATTGGCTGCGCGAAGCACCTGCAGGGTGCACCTGCCGCCGGTTTGACCAGGACGAGACTGCAAAAAAACACTTTTTCTGCCAAATGGCCGCCCAACTATGATTTTATAAGTGAAACTTATCTATCACACACATATAGTATATGATTTTTCCCGCAGTTGGTCAACGCGACCACGAAAAAATACCGTTCCCGATATCCCGACTTCTTCCCAATTCTGTGGGTATTTTGGCGCAGCCTTCCTAGCGTACCCGCCCTCCGCCACTTCGTGGTGCAGGCGGGCGCCCTCCCCATTTTCGGAGAAAATGGGGGCAGGTGGGTAGGTCCAGGTTGGGCGGGAGCTGGAAAGCATCTTGCCGAAAGACCATTCTTGATTTATCGGATGCCTCCAGCGTTTCATTTTGAAATCCTGCTTATGCGCGTGGTTGCTGAATATCGTCAATGATTAATCCCTTGACCTCGAAGCCCCATGACCTGCTTGACCGGTAAAGAACATCCTTCAATTGACCTTCCAGCCAGTCACGTCGTTGCACTAACTCATCACTCTGCTTGCTTCTTGTGATGCTCATTATTTCTGTTTCAATCACTTTGGAAAGAGCGTTTTCCAAGTTGGGCACGTTTAACACGCTTTTTTCTGGATCTGTTACTTCTCCTTCAAGAGTAACAGCATAAGAAATTTTCTGATTATCCGATGTAGGCAAATCACTATATTTATAGCGAAAAGTTTTCTGTAAATCAATCCAAATTGCAGAATCAATAATCGGAATAATAGTCACGATTCCTGGACCTCGACTCCCCAGGATTTTCCCGAATCTCATAATAACAACTCGTTTGTTTTCGGGTACGATTTTAATAGCCAAGCGAATAAAACCAGTGGCTAAGAAAAACAACGCCAGGACAGTAAAAATAACGAATTTAATCAAAACGTCGCTGGAAATAGATGGCATATTACCTCCGTTTTTTTCATTTGGCGAAGCTGCCCAACAGAATGGCTCTGCGGCGGTCTGGCAATTGGCAAAGACTCGCTGACTTCACAACCGAGACTGCGGCCGGCGTACCTTTGGGCGGGATGCTCCCGCCCGTCCGTTTGAGCCGGGGTCAGGCGCTCTTTTTCTTCCGAGATCACTTCCAAAAATCCATGTAGACTTCCCTGAAAGCCACTCCGTCTGTATGACTTGAAGTCTTATTTACTTTCATTCTGATCATGAGATTTTCATTTCGAATCAAAACAAATAGAAAGTTTTCTCCATCGCTGTGAAAGTAAGCCTCACTGCCAACATCTGATAGGGGAACCACGCCGACTGCTTTTTCATTGGATGCGCGAATCGTTTCGTATGAATTTCTTGCCGATTCTATATTTTTGTATTCTTCAATCATATAGTACAAGGTTCCAGTTTTCCCGGATTTCTCATCCATTTTGTTTGATGAATACTTCGAGGCATAGACTTTGGTATCTCCGTCTAAATATGATACAGCCTCATCAAGGTGACCTGGCTCTCCTAATATTCGTTCCGCATCTGCCAAGGTCAAGATAACTTCAGGTTTCCAATCTATTCTTTTCGCATTGTTTGGCAAGATTGTATTTTGTGTAGTGCAGCCAAGAAATGAAACTGACATCAGCATGAGTAGCAGCCAAATCTTGTTCATATTTGTATTTCCTTTCTACCAATAAAATGATCCACTCGTTTCGATATCTTGTGACGGCATATTCTTGCATATGAACGCGGAGCGAGCGCCTGACAATGAGTCTATAAATTAATTTGCATACGATACCAGTCTTGTATAGTATATATCGTTTTCATGGCTGTCAAGACGACAGAAACGCAGAAGCCGGGCACCGGGCCGAAATATCCGGCGGATATGCAGAGCGCGCTCAAAAAGCAAAGTTGTTCCTCCCCAGCCGGCCGAAGGATGCGCATGCGCGCACTTTCATGGCACGATCTGTGTGCCAATTGAACGCAAGAAGGATTTGACGACAACCGCAAATCGCCCGGGCTGGTCATAATGGAGCCCGTGGCCGGCTTCCGGAATTTGTTCGACTTGAAGTCGCGGATTCAGGCGCTGCAGATCTGCGGCGACCTCCGGCGAAACCACGCCGGCTGGACCACCCAGCACAAGCAGGCCTGGGACTTCAATGGCGCTCACCACCTGCCGGTAGTCGGGGTTGGGTGGCGTGAGAACATCGAAAGCGGCCAGGCTGGTTTGAAGTCGTGCCCGGGCGATCCGCTGGATGGTATCCAATGACCGCTCAGGGTGCCGGCTCCGCGCTTCTGCCATCACCTGCTCCAATGACATGCTGAGATATCGCCGGTGCTGATCTGCCACGTCGCTGTCTCGAATTTCGCGCTGAACTTTTGGACTCAAGAAGGTTGGATCAGCCAGGATCAGGCCGCGAAGAAGCCCCGGGTTGCGACTTGCCACCACGGCGGCAGTCATGCCTCCCATGGAGTGCCCGATCAGGACCGCGGGCGCAAGTCGCAGAGCCTCGATAAGACCAACCACATCCCTGGCATGCTCTTCGTAGCGGTACCCAGAGTCAGGCACACTCGACCCGCCATGGCCCCTGGCATCCGGCATGATCACGTCATAATCTGCCTCCAGGGATTGGGCCAACGCAGCCCAGCAGGCGCCATTGGCAGTTAATCCGTGCAGCAAAATCACCGGGGGCCGGCCTGCTCCGGTCCGCGTGTAGTGAATATTAATTCCGTTCGCTGCGCAGTTTCCCGTGCTCCAGCCGCTCAATTGCGCTCTCCTGCGGGCATAAGCTGCATGCTTTTCCGCTGCTGTTTGTTTTCGCCGGCAGGCTCCGCCCGGGCATGCTTCTGGAGGTGGAATTTAACGATCATTCGATATAGTATATGATCGTCTGCGCAGTTGGTCAACGCGAACGTCGAAGAAAGACCACGGTGTTCTTCAAAGTCTAGCTTGATGCCGATCTCTTATACCGCGGAGGCGCCTCGCAGATGCGAGCATGGGAAAACAGGCGATAGAAATTGCTCAGGCCAGGAGAGACACCATGTGGATACGATAAATCCTGCTCTTTACGGACAGTACTTCGTGCCCGGTGATAATCCCGCTTAGTTCATATGCGGCATGCCTTCCAACCTCGACTTTAAGAACACCCTTCGCCCGGTTAAATTAAGGGTTGACTTTTCCTCTAAAAATTGCTACTATATAAAGTGGAAGTATTCTTAACGGTAATGGGGAAGTTTTTTGTCGTGCATTAATAGCTAATATAAAAATTTTAGTTGCAGCATCTTCCGGCCCGGGGAGGCCGGACATTCCAGTCAGTGTGCATCCCACCTGCCCTTGCGCAAGGTGAGCGTTTCACATACCCGTTTTAGACCTGTTTTCGGAGGGAAAACAATGAAGACTACGAGAGTTTTACGCACGTTCAAGCAAGTTTTTAATATCGCCCTGATCCTGTTGATGCTCGCCGGCCTGTTCGGCTGGGGAGTCAGCCGGGCCGCGGCAGCCACCCCCATCATAGAGGTCGATCCGCTCGGCCATTGGGCGCATGCGGTCGATTGGCCGAATGGCACGACCGTCCATTTGACCATCGTCAGGCCGCCGGCCAGTCGACCCCGCCTATGCGGCGGATGCCGTGGTCGGGCCGGCCCCCTGGAATCCCGCCACGATGGTCGCCAGTTTCAACCTGTTGGAACCGCAATATGACCTGCAGACGGGGGATGTTGTCACCATGACAGGCGCCAGCATTACCCGCAGTATGACGGTCATGGCGTTGGTTGTGACAGGCGTGAATGCAGCCGCCAATACGGTCTCGGGCACGGCCAACGCCGCGGACGGGAACGTGTTCGTCGGCGTCAGCGGGGGCGGGCCGGGCCAGACTGTTTCGGTCAGCGCGGGGACCTGGACGGTTAATTTCTCGCCCTACGACCTGGTGCCCGGTTCGAACGGCGGCGCCTGGCAATATGATGCCAACGGAAATTCCACCCGCGCCGACTGGCGCGTCCAGCGGCCCTGGATCAGGGCGGATGTGAAAGACGGTTGGGTGCAGGCAGGGGAGTGGCCGCTGGGTGCAACCCTGACCATGACGATCAATGGCAGCGGCAGCTATACCGCCACGGAAGGGCTGTCGAATCCGGGCGACATATTCAGCACCTTCGCCCAATTCAGCGGCCTGACCCTGCATTCCGGGGATGTCATCGCCATCACGGATGGAACCACTCCCAAGAGCTACACCATTACAAATTTACAGGTGACGGGCTTTAATGTGGATACCGATACGATCACAGGCCTTGCCTCGCTTGGCGCGACCGTCCAGTTGTGCGCCAATATATCCGGCACCTGCATCCCCCTCTCGGTGGTCGCAGACGCCGGGACCGGGGCGTGGACTGCAAATTACACCGGCTTATTCGACCTTAAAGCCGGCAGCACAGGCACTGCTTATGAAGAGAATACCGTCGGAGACCAGACCTGGGTCAACTGGGCCGTGCCTAATGCCACCGTCGAGGTCGATCTGACCGCCTTTTGGGCGCGCGGGCTACGATTGGCCGAACGGCACATCCATTCATTTGACCATCGTCCGGCCGCCGGCCACCGAGCCCGCCTATTCGGCGGATGCCGTGGTCGGGCCGGCCGCCTGGAATCCCGCCTTGATCATCGCCAATTTCAACCTGTTGTCACCGCGCTATGATCTTCTGCCCGGGGATGTCGTCACCATGGCGGGCGGGGGCACCACCCGCAGCATGATTGTGACAGCCCTGCATGTAACCGGCGGGCACGCGGCCGCCAATACGATCACGGGCACGGGCAGCGCCGCGGAAGGACTTGTGCATGTCTCCGTCAATGCGGGTACGCGCGGCCGGATCGTTTCGGTCGGTGCAGGCGGCACCTGGACGGCGGATTTCTCGCCGTTCGACCTGACGCCCGGCATGACCGGCGCCGCCTGGCAGCTGGACGCGAACGGCAACTCCACCCGGGTCGACTGGACCGTGAATAACGCCCCGGTGGCCAATGCCCAGTCGGTCACCACCAACGAAGATACCGCCAAGGCGATCACGTTGACCGGTTCGGATACCGAAAGCTCCCCCCTGACCTTCACTGTGGTTACGCAGCCCACCAAGGGCGCACTCAGCGGGACCGCCCCGAACCTGACCTATACCCCCGAGCTCAACCTGAACGGCTCGGACAGCTTCACCTTCAAGGTCAACGACGGCACGGACGACAGCGCCACCGCCACGGTCTCGATCACGATCACCGCGGTCAACGACCTGCCGGTGGCCAATGCCCAGTCGGTCACGACCAACGAAGATACCGCCAAGGCCATCACGCTGACCGGTACGGATGTCGACCTGGACAGCCTGGCCTTTACAGTGCTTACGCAGCCGACCAAGGGCGCCCTCTCCGGGAGCGCGCCCCGAACCTGACCTACACCCCCACCGCCAACCTAAACGGCCCGGACAGCTTCACCTTCAAGGTCAATGACGGCCATGGCGACAGCAACACCGCCACGGTCTCGATCACGATCACAGCGGTCAACGACGCTGCCGGTGGCCAATGCCCAGTCGGTCACGACCGACGAGGATACCGCCAAGGCCATCACGCTGACCGGTTCGGATGTCGAAACCCCGTCCTGACCTACACGGTCGTGACGCAGCCGGCCAAAGGCGTGCTCTCCGGGACCGCCCCGAACCTGACCTACACCCCCACCAGCAACCTGAACGGCCCGGACAGCTTCACCTTCAAGGTCAATGACGGCACGGTCGACAGCCCGGCAGCCACGGTCTCGATCACGATCACGCCGGTCAACGACCTGCCCGTGGCAAACGCCCAGTCGGTCACGACCGACGAAGATACCGCCAAGGCCATCACCTTGACCGGAACGGATGTCGACGGCGACAGCCTGACCTACACGGTGCTGACCCAGCCCGACCCAGGGCGCACTCTCCGGGACTGCGCCGGACCTGACCTATACCCCCGGCCTGAACCTGAACGGCCCGGACAGCTTCACCTTCAAGGTCAATGACGGCACGGGCGATAGTAATATTGCCACAGTCTCGATCACGATCACGCCGGTCAACGACCCGCCTGTGATCACGGAAGGAACCGCTGCCAGCGTCAGCATGTCGAACAACGGCACACCCACGCCGTTCAACCTGACTCTGCATGTCACAGACATCGAGCTCATCCTCGTTCTCCTGGAGCCTGGCTGCCGCGGCCTCGCATGGCACGGCTTACGCGGTGGGTGCGGGCAGCTCCTGGCCCATCGTCTACACCCCGGCGGCCGACTACATCGGCCCAGACAGTTTCATCGTGCAGGTATCGGATGGTTCCGCCACCGACACGATCACGGTCAATGTCAGCGTCCTGGCCACCTACCAACTGAGCGTTAGTTTGGCGGGGACCGGCTCCGGTAAAGTGACCAGCCTGCCGGCCGGGATTGACTGCGGCAGCAAGCTGCTCGGTCATCTTCGACGACAACACTTCCGTCACGTTGAAGGCCGAACCTGTGGCAGGCTCGCTCTTCGAAGGCTGGAGCGGAGCATGCACCGACACCAGCGGCGACTGTATTGTCAGCATGAGCGCCGCCCGGTCGGTCACGGCCCGCTTTACCCTGATCCTGTACTGGGTTTACCTGCCGATCTCAACCAAGTAAGTTAATATGTGACTGTCACCCCGCAGGTGACAGTCACAGCGCATAACCTGAGACCTCCGAGTGCAGCATGCTCGGAGGTCTTTGGCTTAGTGCATCCTGGTCTGCGCCTGGCCTGGAGACTGCCGAAGTCTAAGACTTCGGAAGTCTCTGCTGCCAGACCAGGCAGGCTTCGGAAGTCTGCGCAATGAAACGTTCATGGGTGCGTGCATGGGAGTATGTTAAAATTCGCATCAGCGTTCCGCCGGGCAAACACACCCCGCTGGGCTGAATCAGGAGCATTTAAGGAGGATTGAGGTAATCAGATGACAGGACAGCTTTTTGAATTCTGCCTCATCCCGGCCGGGTCCTTCCGGATGGGGGACCCTTTCCAGGAAGGGGACCCTTCCGAAGCGCCGCTGCATGAGCGCGTCCTCCCGGCTTTCCGGATCGGGAGCGCGCCCGTGACGGTCCGTCTCTGGCGGGAGGTCTACGAATGGGCGGTTTGCCATGGCTACCAGTTCGACCAGCCCGGCGTGGGCAGGGGCGCCGATCATCCCGTGCATTCGCTCTACTGGTTCGACGCGGTGAAATGGTGCAATGCGCGCAGCGAAAAGGAAGGGCTGCCCCCGGTTTACCATGCCGACGATTCCCGCCAGGCGGTCTACCGCACCGGCAGGATCATCCTTTCCTGGGAATCGGTCGAATGGGCGGCGGACGGATACCGGCTGCCAAGCGAGGCCGAATGGGAGAAGGCTGCCAGGGGCGGGCTGGAGGGCCGGCGCTTCCCCTGGGGGGATGAGATCTCATACCGGCAGGCCAATTACGAATCGAGCGGACAGCCGGCTTATGACCATTCCAACTCCGCTGGCGCGCGCCTGCACGACCTGGTTACAAGCCCGGTCGGTTCTTTTCCCCACAACCCATACGGGCTGTATGATCTGGCCGGCAACGTTTGGGAATGGTGCTGGGATCATTTCACAAACTCGTACCAGATCGATGGCAGTCATACTCCCGACCCAAAATGGCCGGTCGGCAGGTACTGCCGGACGGCGCGCGGCGGTGGATGGTATTCCTCCGCCCGGGAGTGCCGCTGTTCGAGCAGGCTGCAGCGGCACGCCGAGGATTATTACGGCCATATCGGGTTCCGGCTGGCGCGCTCCGGGGCGTGAAAGCACTCCGCCGTTGGCAGAGATGAAAGTGAGGCAGCGTGATAACAAGAAGCATCGTCGAAGGGTCCGACCCCAAACCGCTCAAGATCTTTTATTCCTATGCACGCGCCGAGAGCGAGCTGCGCAGCGACCTGGACAGTAAACTGGCCGAGTTCCAGTGGGACGTGCTGGTCGAGCCATGGTACGACGGGGACATCGCCCCCGGCGACGAGTGGGCCGAGGAGATCCGGCGCAACCTGGAGGCGGCGGATGTGGTCCTGCTTTTCGTTACGAATGCCTTCATGAATTCGGAATACTGCACCACGGTGGAGGTCCCGCAGGCCATCCAGAGGCACGCCAGCGGGCAGACGCGTGTGATCCCGATCATCCTGGAAGACACCGACCCGGACTGGCGCAAGGCGCCCTTCAGCAAGTTCCAGGCTTTGCCGCAGAACGGGCTGCCGATCAGCCGCTGGCCAAACCGTGAGCAGGCCTTTCGCCAGGTCACCCAGGCGATCATCAATATCATCGTCCGGCAGGGCATCAAGAGTTGTCCGAAAACGAAATGGAAAATGGTGCTGGAGGGTGACGAGCGCCCGTTCACTCCCGGGGATGAGCTTGCCGTCGTGCAGTCGCTGCGCGATTTCAGCGGGGATGAGGGGCTCCGGCCGGTGGAGCTCCCGCAGAAATCCACCCTGCTGCTCGAGAGCAGCGGAGACGCCCTCCAGAAGGTGCAGGCGGGGGTGCAGACGGGGCAGTTCTCGCTGCCCGGGTGGACCATCCGGCTGATCATCGAATTGTTCGGCGCGGCCGTCCAGGCGCGTGTCGAAACAGTCGCTGAGAGCGCCGCCGCGCAGCCGCAGCCTGCCCCCGACCCGCAAGCCGTGCTGTTCCCCGGGGAGGAGGCCCACGCCACGGTGATCACCTTCCTGTCGGTGGAACACTCCGATAAAGCCTATTTCAAAATGCGCTTCGATGACGGTACCGGTATCATCCCGCCGTCCCGGCTCCAGCCGGAGGTCAAGGCCCGCCTGATGGATTATTTCTTCACCGGGCTGGCCGTCAAGAACGAGGAGGTCTGGGTAAACCTGGGACCGGATGAAAAAAACCGCATGCTGCCCGAGACCCTGGGCGGCACCCGCCTGGGCCGCGTCATGATCGAGCAGGACTACCAGTTAAAACGCCTGTGCGCCTCGCTGCTTCACCCCGACTGCGGGTACGGGCGGGATTACTGGAGCAACGTCTTCGGCCGCGCCCAGGCCGCGCTGGGGACAACCAACCTGCCTTACACCAGCTTCTTCCGGGTCTGGATCGTGCCGGACAACATCGTCATTATCGAACAGCCGGATGCGGAGATGGTGGCGGCCGGCAAAGGCTATGCGGAGATCGGGGAGGCGCGCCTGAAAGTCCTTTCGGACCGCGAATTCCTGGGGAGCTATGCAGGCGCCCAATCCTCCCTGGCCGGCGTGGTGAACGACCTGTGCTATGCGGCTTTTGAAGAAACCATCCTGCCGGTGATCAACCGGGAGGTGCGCCTGGGCGCCGCCTGGGTGCCGATCCGGGAGACGTTCAACAGCCTGGTGCTGGCCTCCTGGTACAAGGCGCGCTTTGGGAACCAGCCGGTGGCAAGCCAGTTCATCGAAAACCACAAGCCCCCGCAGATCGACCTGCCCGGGGCAGGCGTGACCTTCTCGAACATGAACGTTCCCGAGAACAAAGAGTTCTTCGAGAAGTATATGAGCATCTTTAAAAATGGGGTTTTCTACACGGTCCGGGATGATTACGATGTCTACTCAAACCAGAAATTCACCCGGGCCTATTTTGCCGGGGCAATCGATTTCTCAGGCTTGTGGAAGAGCGTCAAGGTCAGCCGGGCGATCCAGCCTGGCATGACTCCGGCCGCTGCTCTGCACCGGCTGTGTACAGGTCACCAGGTAACCCGCCCAGGCTGCCATATAGATAATGGAGATCCGGTGAGACCCGGAAAAGTCGCAGCATGATCAGAGGTAAACATTTGCCAGCCTTTTCTTGACCAATTTAACACTTTATGGGATCCTATGAACAGCCGATGTTACCAATTGGTCGTCAGCCATCAGGTTAAAGGTGATTTCCTGCCCCCAATAGCCCGTCTTTTAGTATTCTCACCAAATGATAAGGGGATGTCTCCATCGTCTCCTGGTAGGTTCACCTGGTTTGGGATCATGTTGATGGTGACAAAGAACATTGACACTATTTTCTGCTCCGTACAACCTGGTCAATCCTGAATGCTATGCCCTGTACCAGCCCTTATGCCCTGAAATACTGCTATGACAAAATATTGGTCATAGTTCAAACTTCGAAGTTGGCTTCAAGCTGTTTTCCGTAATCAGCCCGGTCATGCTATTAGTATCTTCCACCTTGGAAACGATGATTATTCCTGGCGTTTCAGGTTCATAAACGATGCCAGTACCGGAATCATAATCCTGCTGTTCAATGGTTTCAAAGGATAAAACAGTCCCTTGCGGGGTGGGAGTTCCTGTGGATATGGCCTGGCAGGCTGCCAATCCAGGAACCAGGCAAAAGTTACAAGCCGATTGCCATGATGCGCAGTAGAAAACCCAAAGCTTGCAATTTCGTTCGATTGTGGAGCATAGTGCACCTTCCTTCCAATTGCTCAGTAACCTGTCAAGCATAAATCTTCAATTCCGTAGTAGCGACTTATGGTTTTTGATTTTTAAAACGGGTGATCCTTTTGCTCTCGGCGGCGTCCCCGCCGCCGAGGACGGCGGCTGGAGCGATAAGAAATATTACCCGTTTAAGTTGTCAAATACCATTAGTCGCTCATCGCCGGGAAAAGACGGCTAAAGCCGTCACTACGATGAAAGGATCACGTTTGACAATCTACTGGTGCTGTGCCCAATCCTTGCCAGGCCTTAAAGCTCGTTGATCTTATTATATATGTATGGAGACTTCATATGGGGCTTCAAAATCATCGCTGGCATTGACATCCACCTGTGACTTTGCAAACACCCTGACCGTCCAATAAGAGCAGCAGCCCCCCGGGTTCTCCGCGAATTCGGAGGTCTTTTATTCCGAATTTCCTCAATAAATCATAACAAACCCCCATATACAGACCCTCCCACCCCACCTCCCCCCCATATGCAGCGCCTCCCTGGGACCGGTCCCACAACCCCTCCCAGGGAGGTATTTCATTTTAAGGGCCGGGGTGCTATGCTATAAGCATTCGAACAAATGTTCGACCCGCTGGCAGGCCCGCTGCGTCGCCCGGCAAGCCAGCTCCACCGTTCAAGCAGGCGACCCAACCCGAAAGGACCGCCCATGCTGCCAATCCTCCACCTCCCAACCCGGCGCTGCCAGCGCCGCCCTGGACAGCCGTCCAGGGCAGGCCGCACTAGGCACAGGCGAGCAGGGAATGTTCAAGCCGGTCAGCCATCCCAGACGCGGCCGCCCGCCCCTCCCGCGCGTCACGCCCCCCTGCGACGAGATCATCACCCTGATCGAAAAGGTCGATGCGCTCGAACGCTGGCGCGCCTCCACCGAGAACGACCTGAAGGAGATCCGCGAGATCATCAGCCAGGTCAAGCTGCTGATGAGCCTGTCGATCGGCGGCGGCGGTCTGTCCGTCCTGACCCTCATCCTGACCCTGATCGTGCTGGTGACGGGGAATAAGTGAGAGGGTAATCAGGTGATCAGGTAATAAGGTGATCAGGTAATCAGGTGATCAGGTGATCAGGGATCAGGGTTAGGCATGGCAGGGTTACGAACCTTCGACCTTCAACCTTCGACCTTCAACTTTGACCTTTGACCTTCAACCTTCGACTGAAAACCATTCGACCTCCAACCATTAGCCTACCCCTAAGGAAAGCATGACTCCAACCCCAAACGATCCCGACCCGATCAAGACCTGTTTCTACGCCGCCTGGTTCGGCATCCAGGAGAAAAAAGCCCTCCGCAAGAGCAGCCCGGACGGCTTCGACGAAGTCTACAACCTGCGCGCCTTCGCCGGGCGGATCACCGCCCACCTGTTCAAAAAGGAACCCGCCGGCTACAGCGACGACGACCTGAAACTGCTCGCCATCCTGGTGCGCGTCTCGGTCGGCATCGGCGCGCTGCTGCGCGGCAACTTCACCATGCAGTCCAGGGACGGCAGCACCGAGCGCTCCGTGGCCGAAGCCATCCAGAGCATGGAGGACGAATGGTCGCAAGCCTGAACCGGATGGACGACAATACCCGCCGCCTGCTGGCCAGCTTCGCGGATTTCACCCGCAAGGCCGGCGGCTTCAGCATGCGCTCCTACCAGCTCGCGCCCGCCCGGGCCATCCTGGAAAGCATCCGGCTCGGGCTGGGGCTGGATTTCGTCGTGATCATGCCGCGCCAGGCCGGCAAGGATGAGCTGCTGGCGCACCTGAAAGCCTACCTGATGCGGGTGATGTACCGCCAGGACCGCGGCATCGTGGAGGTCAACCCCACCTTCAATCCCCAGACCATCGGCGCCATGCTGCGGCTGGAAAACCGCCTGAACGCCAACCTGCTGACCCGCTTCGTCTGGAGGAAGCGCGCGGACTTTTACCGCATGATCGGCACCTGCCGGACCGCCTTCCTGAGCGGGGATGGGCGCGCCCGGGTGGTGGGCGCCACGGCCGACCTGTGCCTGATCATCAACGAAGCCCAGGACATCTCGCCTTTCATCTATGCGAAACACTTTGCACCCATGGCCGCCAGCCGGGCCGCCACGCGCATCATCTGCGGGACGGTCTGGACCTCCGACACCCTGCTGGCGCAGATGCTGCGCGCCTGCCGGGAGGCCGAAAAAGCGGACGGCCTGCGGCGGGTCTTCTTGTACACCGCCGATGACGTGCGCAAGGAAAACCCGAAGTACGGCAAATTCGTGGATGGCGAAGTGCTGCGGATGGGCCGCCAGCACCCGCTCATCAAGACCCAGTTCTTCTGCGAGGAGCTGGACGCCCAGGCCGGCATGTTCCCGCCCGGACGCCAGGCGCTCATGCACGGCAGCCATCCGGCCCGCCTGGAACCCGAGCCCGGCAAGCTGTATGCCTTCCTGATCGACGTGGCCGGGCAGGATG